>NZ_JAVSKH010000002.1:0-1615753 GCF_032025805.1 Stenotrophomonas maltophilia group sp. msm1 | reverse complement strand
GCCCCCCCCCCCCCCCGGGGGGGGGTGGGGGGGGGGCGGGGGGGGGGGCCCCCCCCCCCCCCCGGGGGGGGGGGGGGGGGCTCGTCAAGGCTTTGACGCCCGTCGCCCCGGATTGACCGTTCATCCTGCCGCCGCTTGCCGGTGGCGGGGCGATGGCCCATCGTGGCCACCAACACGCTGGGGAGCGTCCAATGTCTTTGCGCCGGCAAAACGGCTTCACGCTGGTTGAGTTGATGGTCACGGTTGCCGTGCTGGCGGTCCTGAGCACCATCGCCTATCCCAGCTTCCAGAGTACGATCCGCTCAAATCGTGTGGCCACGACGACCAACGAACTGATCGCGTCGCTGGCGCTTGCCCGTTCCGAGGCGATAAAAAACACGCGTGGTGGGGCTCTATGCGCATCCACAGCGGGCAAAGAGTGTGATGGCAGCAGCTGGGCCGACGGCTGGATGGTCTGGGAAGATCGCAACGGCAACGGGGCGCTTGATTCCGGTGAGAACGTGCTGCGCTACAGCGAAGGTCGCCCGACCATGAAGTCCGCAACCGAAGCGTTGACCATCGGCTTCGATGGCCGTGGCCGCAATCGCGCCAACGCGGAAGTCGATGTGACACTGCGCCCTGAAAAGTGTGGCGACCAGCCCCTGCAGCGAACGCTGCGCATATCGCCTACGGGACAGGTGCGGCTGTTGAAGGAGAGTTGCTCATGAAAAGGATCGGCTTCCAGCCGCACCGTGCGGCGCAGGGAGGTTTCACCCTGATCGAGGTCATGATCGCGATCCTGGTGATGGGTATCGGCCTGCTGGGCTTCGCGCTGCTGCAGACGATGAATGTACGGTTCGTGCAGAGCGCGAACTATCGCACCCAGGCCACCAACCTGGGGTACGAACTGCTTGATCAGATCCGGGCCAACCGGATCAACGCGCTCAGCTATGCCGGTACCTATGCTGCTACCACCGGCAAGGGGGACTGCGCGCCGTCCATTGGCAAGGATATCGGCAAGGATGACTTCACCCGCGACTGGCGCTGTCGCCTCGGCCGCGCACTGGGTGACTCGGCGTCCGGAACGGTGACTGTCAATGACGGCCGGGTACGGGTATCGGTCAGCTGGGGCGATGAGCGTTGGAATCCCGATTCGAAGGCTGACACCACCTTTGCCGCCGAGAGCCTGCTGTGATGACCAGAATGCGCTCCCGCCAAACGATGAGTGGCCTGTCGTTGATCGAGCTGATGATCGCCCTGACCATCGGCCTGATCATCATGCTGGGCGTGGTCCAAGTGTTCGCCGCTTCACGCACGGCCTACCAGCTGTCTGAAGGGCTTGCGCGGGTCCAGGAGAACAGTCGTTTCGCGATGGATTCCCTGCAACGCGAACTGCGCATGGCGGGGCACTTCGGTTGCGTGAACGATCAGGCGCATGATCCGCAGGGCACCTTGGCAACCACCT
Organism: Stenotrophomonas maltophilia group sp. msm1; assembly: GCF_032025805.1. NCBI lineage: Bacteria > Pseudomonadati > Pseudomonadota > Gammaproteobacteria > Lysobacterales > Lysobacteraceae > Stenotrophomonas > Stenotrophomonas maltophilia group sp. msm1. Next base: position 1,614,309 of record NZ_JAVSKH010000002.1, on the reverse strand, counting down.
TTGCTGCGGGAGGACACCCCGCGCTGGACTTCGCGCGGTCGATCCAGGGCTACGAGGCAACGAATACCAAGCCGGGCGACGCAGTGACGTTGGCGGCAACGCCGTCAACGGGGGGCACCAAGTACTCCCCGGCGTTGCCGAGTGAGTTCGCCGCGGCCATCAAGAACCGGGTCGATGGCAGCGATATCGTCGCCCTGCGCTATCTGGTGCCGACCGGTGTGCCGGTCACCGCGGTAGCCGGAACGGTTGCCCAGCCGGTTTTCAGTTTTGATCCAAAACGTCTTGCCGTGCTTGATAGCGGAGTTACCGACGCGGGGCTGTTCGGTGTGGCCGACTGCATTTCCGCCACGGTCTTCCAGGCTCGTGCGATCGACGCAAAGGCCGGTACCGTGACAGTGGGCACTGCACCCAACAACGACGTGGCCATCGCCCGCAACTACCAGCCCGGCCAAGCGGTGCTGTATCGCGCCGAGACGTCCATCCTGTACGTGGGCTACGACGCTACGACCAAGCAATCGTCGCTGTATCGCCTTCGATTCACCGCCAAGCCCGGTGCTGCCCTGGTCGCGGGACCAGCAGAGGCGCTGGTCGAAGGCGTGGAGAACATGCAGCTTCTGTACGGCCAGGATCACGGTCTGAGCACGGTGTCGCCGACCGGCTACATTGATCGCCAGGGTACCGCGACCGATGTTCAGGCCTCCATCGTGCCGACCTCGCGTGGCTGGCAGCGCGTGGGCACGGTGCAACTGGGGCTGGTGGTGTCCAGTCCAGACCCGGCCGCATCCATCCAGGCCAGTTCAAGTACGCAGCTGACCGCGCTCGGCGTGACATACACCGCGCCTTCTGACGGCCGCATGCGCGCCGCCTACCAGAGCACGATCGCTCTGCGCAATCGCCTGTATGGCAACTGAGGCCACCATGCGTACCCATCCCGCCCGCCGCCATTCTCTGCATTCACCGCGTTCCCAGCGCGGCGCGGTGCTGTACGTCGTGCTGATCATGCTGGTGCTGATGGCCCTGCTGGGCATCGCCGGCATGCAGGTCACAAGCATGCAGGAACGGATGGCTGCCAACTATCTGCGCAGCAACGTTGCCTTCCAGAATGCTGAGGCCGACGCCCGGCAGACCGAGAAATCCATCGAGAAGGCGCTGGCTGACGGGGGCATCTTCAAGGCCAGCCAGGAGGAATGCAGTCCCTCCTACGATCCGCAGACCTGGGCCGATGGTCTCAGTGAGACCAAGTCCACCTATACGCGTCGCATCGACAAGTGCTTTGCAGCGTCCAGCCGGCGCACCGGCGGCCGACAGAACGAAGAAACCGGGAACATCTACCAGGTCACGGCGCTTGCCAGTGACGATCCCTCCAATGCGTCCGCCAGTGCGGTCATCGATACGATCTTCATCCCATGAACAGCGAGCGCCGTTTCCTTCCACTTCGTTCCTCCAGCTGGCTGCGGGCCGGTGTGGGTGTTGCTGCGCTTGCCGGCCTTGCCGCGTTGATCATTCCGCTGCAGGCCGCGCTTGGTGACTACGACATCGCGCAGGAGCCGCTGTACAGCAAGCAGAGCCAGCCGCCATTGATGATGATGGTGATGTCGCGTGACGAGCAGCTGTTCAACAAGGCCTACAGCGATTACAGCGACCTGGACGGGGACGGGGTGCTGGACACCACCTACCAGGACAAGTTCGATTACTCAGGCTACTTCGATTACAACCTCTGTTACTCGTACAACAGCGGTGTCTTCAAGGCCAGTGCAGAGGCGAAGGGCGCCAACAAGCACAGCTGCAGCGGCGCGTGGTCGGGCAACTTCCTCAACTGGGTGACGATGAGTCGCCTGGACGTGATGCGCTACGTGCTGTACGGCGGCCAGCGCTTCACCGATACGAAGGAAAAGACGGTGTTGGAGCGGGCGCCGATCCCCAGCGATCTGCATGCGTGGGTCAAGGTCTACAGTGGATCGGATCTTCGCGAGTTCGCCAACCTTGCTGGAAGCGGGACAACCTTCAGCTTCTGCAGTGTGACCCGTTCTGCAACCGGGGCGCCGCTGATGCGCGTGGCCGAAGGTGCACTGGGCGAGTGGGCCTCGACGGCCAGCAACCAGTGCGATACCGGACGAGCCAGCAACGCCGATGGCTACGCGGACATTCCCCGCTCGGCCACGGACTACACCGTGCGCGTGGAAGTGTGTGATGCCAGCTCAACGGTGCGTGAGAGTTTCTGCCGCAAATACAACGATGGCATCACCGACCGTTTCAAGCCGGCTGGGCTGCTGCAGACCTACGGTGAGAGCGGGCGACTGCGCTTTGGGCTCGTGACGGGAACCTACGCCAATCCGCGGGATGGCGGTGTCCTGCGGCGGAACATCGGCAAGATCGCGGGCAACGGTACGAAGTTCTGCGGCGTGGGTGATGAAATCGACCTGTCTACGGGGCAGTTCTGCTACCTGAATCTGACGGGAAGCGCCAAAGCCGACGATGAGGGCGTGATCAATGCGATTTCAAGCTTCCGTCTGGACAACTGGAACTGGTCCAACAACTGGAATGACTGCAACACCTACGGCATCCTCAATCGACAGGACCAGAAGGGAAATGGCAATCTGACCGATCCGGGAACCGGAGGCCAGAAGTGCAGTGCCTGGGGCAATCCGTTGGCGGAAATGTATGCGGAGGCGCTGCGCTACATCACTGCGGGTTCCAAGGTCTATAGTGACAGCGGAGATCTCAGCGGCCTGCCAACCAATATCAGCTGGAAGGATCCCTACCGCCTGCCCGCAGAAGGTGGCAACTCTTATTGTGCGACCTGCAACATCCTGGTGCTGTCTTCGGGCCTGCCGTCCTTCGACAGTGACAACATCGGTTCCGTGACCGGCCTTGCGTCTGCGGTGTCCGCGACCGATGCAGTCGGCATGGCCGAAGGAATCGCTGGCAAGAGCTACATGATCGGTCGCGTGGGTGATACGCCGCGCTACACCTCACTTGATACCCATAGCGATATCTGCCAAGGGCAGACTATCAGTGGCCTCAGCAAGGCGCGTGGCATCTGCCCCGACATTCCTTCGATGGAAGGCAGCTTCCTGATGGCGGGACTGGCCAAGGCCGCAGCTGAGACCGATCTGCGTCCCAACGTGCAGAACAAACCAAGCACGTACAAGGTCACTGCCACCACCTATGCCGTTGCCATGGCGGAGAACCTTCCGCAGTTCGAGATCGCGGTGGGCAACAGCAAGATCGGATTGGCCCCACTCTGCCAGGCCAACAACACCTCAGGCGCAACGGCAGCGAGCACGGGCTGGCGCAGCTGTTTCCTGGGTTCGGTCGGCATTGGCACCAAGCAGGCCAACGACACTGGCGGGAAGCTGATCTATGGCCGTCCCTACCGGACAGATGCGAAGTCCGGCAGCTTCTCGCTGGTGTGGGAAGACTCGCTGTGGGGCAATGACCATGACAACGACGTCGTTGCCATGCTGAGCTACTGCGTGGGCGCCGCGTGCAACGATACCGGCACCTTCAACAACATCTGCTGGCGTGCTGATGCGAAAGTGAGCAACAGCGCCGCGGGCAATACGCGACTTTGCGACTACACAACTGCAAACAAAGGGGTGGATTGGATTGGCACGACTTTGGCCGGCAAGGTCGAGGAGGATGAAGTGCTCATACGGATCGAGAACCTGTCGGCCTACGCTGGCAACGCAATGCTGACGGGCTACACGATCACAGGCTCAAATGCCTCCAGCACCGTGCAGCGTCTGGCGCTGCGTCCGGGCAACAGCAATGGCTCCGTGCTGACCAGCACAAACAACTTCCCGAGCAACTGGCAGAGGCCGGTAGTCATCAAGTACAAGGCCTCTACCACTGCGGCGGGCCAGCTGCAGAGCCCGCTGTGGTATGCCGCCAAGTACGGTGTCCCGGCCGGTAAGAAGTGGGACAGCAAGAAGCCAGGGGTGCCGGATAACTACTTCCTGGCACGCAATCCGACCAAACTGAAGGAGGCGCTGGAGGCGATCTTCAACAGCGCAGCGGAAGGTGATGCGCCGGTCGGTGGTAGCGGCAGTGGCGCGCGCATTTCGACCAACTCGTTCACTGTATCGTCCCATTACAGCGTGCCCTCTGGCACTGTGGACTGGACCGGTGATGTCATTGCCACCCAGGTCGACGGCCAGGGTGCGGACGGAGCCGTGCTGTGGAAGGCGTCCAGCAACATCGGCAGTGCCACGCGCCGCATCTACATGGCGACGTCCCCGACGAAGACCGCGTCCGATGGCACGGTGACCCCGGTCAATGCGAACGAGTTCCTGGCCACCAATCTGCCGGGCAACGATGAGCGGGCGAAGCTGTCGGCATTGGGATTCAGTGACTCGATTCCTGCATGGTTCGCGAATCAGACCTCGACCACCCTGGTCAACTATCTGCGCGGCGCGGCGGTGAGCGGGCTCCGTTCGCGTACTTCGCCGTTGGGTGACATCGTCAATTCCACCACCGAGATCGTCTCCAAGACGGATGACTTCGGCTATGCAGGCTGGGCGAGGCAGTCGACAGTCAAGTGGAAGGCGACGCTGGGCACGTCTTATGACGCCTTCCTGAAAGCGAAGCGCGCGACCTCGGGGCCGCCGACGATGATCTATGTTGGCGCCAATGACGGGATGGTGCATGGTTTCAACGGTTCGAATGGAGCATCCGGCGGTACCGAAGAACTGGCCTTCATTCCGTCAGCTGCCATGCAGCACATTGCCGAGCTGGCCAATCCCAAGTATGGGCATCGCTACTACGTGGATGGCCCACTGACGTCGTCCGACGTCTACTACGGGGATGCCTGGAACACGGTGCTGGTGGGCACCACGGGTGGTGGTGGCTCCAGCAAGGCGCCCAATGCGACGAGCGTAGGCAATGGCTCCGTGTTCGCGCTGAATGTCAGCGATCCGACCGCGTTCGGTGCATCGAGTGTGTTGTGGGAAGTCTCGGGCAAGACAGAGTCGGATCTCGGGTTCGTGCTGGGCAAGCCGGCTGTGGTGGCGGTGAAGGGCGCCGATGCCAATGCTGCGCCGCGCTTCGTCGCGATCTTCGGCAATGGCGTCAACTCCACCAGCGGCAAGGCAGCGCTGTTCGTGGTTGATATCCAGACCGGCAAGGTACTCAAGCGGCTTTCGCCGGTAGGTGCCAAGTACGCGGCACGCAATGGCCTGATCAACATCGCCACGGTGGCGTTGAAGAACAATGACGGCATCACCGACACTGTGTATGGCGGTGACATGCAGGGCAATATCTGGAAGTTCGATCTTTCCAGCACCGATCCGACCGATTGGAACATTGCCCTGTCTGGAACGCCGCTGTTCACCGCTACGCGCAACAACAGCCCGCAGCCGATCATGAGCGGTATCGAGATCAGCACGGGTCCGGGCGGCGGCATCAGTCTGTTCTTCGGTACCGGCCAGTATTTCGCCGCCGATGACAATGCGGTCAGCAGCACCTCGCCAGTGCAGTCGCTGTATGGCATCTGGGATAACCTCGCCATTGCGGTTGGCACGCGCGACAATCTGGTACAGCAGGTGATCACTACCGGCACATCGGCCAGCGGCTATCAATTGCGTGATGTCACCCGCAATGCGGTGAACTACGGTTCGGCCCGCGGCTGGTATGTGGACCTGCAGGCCGGATCGGCAGTCGAAGGCGAACGCTTCGTCGGCAACCCCCGTGTGCAGAACGGCATCGTGTTCTTCACGTCCTATGTGCCAGGTACCGCCATCTGCGGAAGCGGCGGTGGCGTGAACTGGCTGTACGGTCTGAATCTGCTGACCGGTGGGGGCCAGATGTCCGGCTTGAGCCCAACCATCGGCGGAGAAGCGCTGTGCACCGGCAACTGCGGTGGTGTCGCCCTGACCAAGAAGGGTGATCTTAGCCAAGGGCCGCCAGTGAAGGACACCAACATCTTTGTGCCCAAGCTTACGCCCTGCAAACCTGGCGACACCGGGTGCACGGTCGACAAGATGCTGCAGGCCAGCCAGTGTACGTTCGTGCTGCGTGCGGCCGGCGCCGATCCGCTTTACATGCCACGGCCCTGTGGGCGGCAATCGTGGCGGCAGATCCGTTGATGAATCCGATATCGAGGTTGCCCATGCATGTGTACAGCAGGCGTCGAACCGCCACCGGCTTCACCCTGATCGAGCTGATGATCACCGTGGCCGTGGTCGCCATTCTTGCTGCTATCGCGTTGCCTTCGTACCAGGCCTATGTGCGCAAGGCCAATCGTGCCCAGGCCAAGGCCGATCTGGTCGAGCTGGCGCAGATGCTGGAGCGGCGGCATACCGTGGAGAACACCTATGCGGGCATGACGCTGCCCTTCTCGCAATCGCCACGGGACGGTACCGCCAGATACACGCTTTCCTACGTGGGAACGCCAAATGGCACCTCCTTTACCCTCCAGGCGGCACCGACCGAGATCCAGAAGAAGGATGACTGCGGCACACTGACCCTGGACCAGGCCGGACGAAAGACGCCGAATGCCAGCAAGGGGCCCGGATGCTGGTAAAGGGCAGGTCTTTGGGCGGCATCGCATAAAAGGCTTGCACTCCCCACCGAACGCTGGCTAAAATGCGCACCCCGCCCGAATAGCTCAGCCGGTTAGAGCACTTGACTGTTAATCAGGGGGTCGTTGGTTCGAGTCCAACTTCGGGCGCCAGATTCGAAAAAAGCCGCGAGAAATCGCGGCTTTTTTCGTTTCTGCGTTGGCATTGCGGGCATCAGCAGGGGATGGGCCTTTGCGGGCGCTGGCTCCTGACCCGTCCGGGGACGCTGATGATGACGCGGCTGTGCTCCTGTCCGTCCACGCACAGCACGATGGACTGGTTGGTGCCTGCATTGCGGCCGTCGGGCCGGAACCGCACGTCGGGCCGATTATCGCTGGCGCGCAGGTCGACATGACGCTGGCGTGCCCTGTGCACGCGCAGTTCCCTTCCGGCGCCGGTTGCGCTGTTGGCCGGTTCGACCTGTACCCGCCAGCCCTGGCGCCATGCCTGGTCGCAGGTCATGCCATCCGACGAGCCACAGACCGTCACGCGGCGGCGTTCGGTGATGGCGGCACTGCGTGCCATCGACAGGCTGGTCACCAGTTCGGCGCGCAGCGTTTCCGCCTGGAAGTGCCGCAACATGCGTTGCCAAGGGCCCCACGCCAACGCCAGCAGGACCGCCAACACCATGACGGCGATCAGGAACTCGATCAGATGGAGCCCGCGGTGGAGCCGGGCAGGGCGATGGCGGAGGGACATGCATGCAGCCTCGCCGTACGCCGGGGCATTCGCCATCAGGCACTGCCGCGCCCGCCTGCCCGGAAACCCCTCAGCTGGCCGTCACCGCTTGCCCCGTATACTCACCCTTCCCGGGAACTGGCAACACCATGAGCGACCGTTTTGAACTCGTCTCGCCGTATTCGCCGGCAGGCGACCAGCCTGATGCCATCGCAAAGCTGACCAGCAACTTCGAAGCGGGCATCGCCAAGCAGACCCTGCTGGGCGTCACCGGTTCGGGCAAGACCTACACCATCGCCAACGTCATCCAGAACGTGCAGAAGCCGACGCTGATCATGGCGCCGAACAAGACGCTGGCGGCGCAGCTGTACGGTGAGTTCAAGGCATTCTTCCCGCACAACGCGGTGGAGTACTTCGTCAGCTACTACGATTACTACCAGCCGGAAGCCTACGTGCCGTCGTCGGACACCTTCATCGAAAAGGACAGTTCGATCAACGAGCACATCGAGCAGATGCGGCTGGCGGCGACCAAGACCCTGCTGTCGCGCCCGGATGCGATCGTGGTGGCCACGGTGTCGGCGATCTATGGCCTGGGTGCACCCGAGGACTATCTGTCGCTGCGCCTGATCCTGTCCAAGGGCGAGCGTATCGACCAGCGCGACCTGATCAATCACCTCACCCAGCTGCAGTACACGCGCAACGAGTACGAGCTGCAGCGCGGTACGTTCCGCGTGCGTGGCGAAGTGATCGACGTGTTCCCGGCCGAGTCGGACAGCGAGGCGCTGCGCCTGGAACTTTTCGATGGCGAGGTCGAGAAGATCACCCTGTTCGACCCGCTGACCGGCGAGACGCTGCGCAACATGCAGCGTTTCACTGTTTATCCGAAGACACACTACGCGACCACGCGCGAGCGCGTGCTGGCAGCGATCGAGACGATCAAGGTGGAGCTGAAGGAGCGGCTGGAGCAGCTGTACGCGCAGAACAAGCTGGTGGAGGCGCAGCGCCTGGCCCAGCGCACCCAGTTTGACCTGGAAATGATGGCCGAGGTTGGCTACTGCAACGGCATCGAGAACTACTCCCGGCATCTGACCGGCAAGAATGCCGGCGAGCCGCCACCGACCCTGTTCGATTACCTGCCGCCGGATGCACTGCTGGTGATCGACGAATCGCACGTGACCATTCCGCAGATCGGCGCCATGTTCAAGGGCGACCGCTCGCGCAAGGAGACCCTGGTCGAATTCGGTTTCCGCCTGCCGTCGGCGCTGGACAACCGCCCGCTGCGCTTCGAGGAGTGGGAGGAGCGCTGCCCGCGCAGCATCTACGTGTCGGCCACGCCCGGGCCCTATGAACTGCGTGAAGCCGGTGACGAGATCACCGAACTGGTGGTGCGCCCGACCGGCCTGATCGACCCGGTGGTGGAGATCCGCCCGGTCGGTACCCAGGTCGACGACCTGATGAGCGAGGCCAACGCGCGCATCAAGGCGGGCGACCGCGTGCTGGTCACCACGCTGACCAAGCGCATGGCCGAGAATCTCACGGAATACCTCACCGAACATGGTATCCGCGTGCGCTACCTGCACTCGGACGTGGACACGGTCGAGCGCGTGGAGATCATCCGCGACCTGCGGCTGGGCAAGTTCGACGTGCTGGTCGGCATCAACCTGCTGCGCGAAGGCCTGGACATGCCCGAGGTATCGCTGGTGGCGATCCTTGATGCCGACAAGGAGGGCTTCCTGCGTTCCACCGGTTCGCTGATCCAGACCATCGGCCGTGCCGCGCGCAACGTGCGTGGCAAGGCGATCCTGTATGCGGACAAGATCACCCGTTCGATGCAGGCCGCGATCGATGAGACTGACCGCCGTCGTGCCAAACAGGTCGAGTACAACGAGGAACATGGCATCGTGCCGCGCTCGGTGGCGCGCCCGATCGTCGACGTACTGGAAGGCGCGCGTTCGGATGCGGCAGAGAAGGAAGCGAAGAAGGGCAAGGGCAAGGGCAGGCCTGGCGTGGCCGAGGACGGGGGCGACTATCGCTCGCTCAGCCCGGCCCAGCTGGCGTCCCGTCTCAAGGCGCTGGAACAGCAGATGTACCAGCATGCGAAGGACCTCGAATTCGAGGACGCGGCCCGCGTGCGCGACCAGATCAGGCAGCTGAAGGAGGCGAGTCTGGGCTGAACGCGGCAGTGCAGCATCTTCTTCACGAAAGTATTGCACTTCACGGCGGGCATACGTAATATACGCGGCCTGCACCGACGCAATCGCGAACGTTCAGAAGCAAAAACGGGCGGTTAGCTCAGCGGTAGAGCACTACCTTGACATGGTAGGGGTCACAGGTTCGAACCCTGTACCGCCCACCACGAAGTCCTCGGAAGAGGGCTGTCGTGAAATGCAAAGCCCGGCCCTGGCGCCGGGTTTTTACGTAGCAAGGCCTGCTTTCGGGCGGCAAGAACAAGATGGGCGGTTAGCTCAGCGGTAGAGCACTACCTTGACATGGTAGGGGTCACAGGTTCGAACCCTGTACCGCCCACCACCTGGCTCCCGGCACTGCCGGTGCAACGGTGGATCAGAGTGAAAGCCGGCCCCGGGCCGGCTTTTTTCGTTTGCGCCAGTGGGCTGCAGCCAGCGGTCAGCGTTGGGCCACCCATTCGTCGATGCTGATCATGCGCTGCAGCCGCCAATGCCCGTCCACGCGTTCCCAGACCTGCGCAACGCGTGCCGAGCCGGTGCGCTGCTGCGGGGTGTCCGCCCGCAGGGGCTGGTTGCCCACGCGCAGCACGCGATCCTGGCGCAGCCGGTAAAGCTGAAGGGTGGCCGGGTCTGCTTTCTCATCCGGCATTGGAGATGCTCCTGCCTGCCCAGCCTCGGCCTGCAGGATCTGGCTGCGCAGGGAAGCATCCCCGGCGTCGGCATCGCGGCCGAACAGGCCAGCGCACAACAGCAGCAGGGCAAGCATCGGCATGGCACGGTGCTCCGGAGAAGGGAGTCCAGCGTGGCACTGCCCCCTGCGGTGTGAAACCGGTATGCGACGAAAGCCGGTAAAGCGCGCGCCAAGGCGCCCGGGGAAGGATGAATCCGGGGCCGGAAGTGCCGGGCCGCCCCAAGAGACGGCCCGGCGCGATGCCCGATGCGGGTGGGCGCCGATCAACACCGCTGCGCTGGGTCAGCGCTGGCGACCCGCAGCTCGGCTTCGATTACAGCGGATCACAGCACAGCACCTGGCCAGGCTTGCCGGAGTTGCCGAACGGGCAGCTCGGATGCGGCTCGCAACCGGGCGCATAGCCGGTCTTGGGCGCAACGGCAAAGGCCTGGCTGGTGCCGAAGGCCATGGCCGCGACAACGACGATACCGGCGACGGACGAGAACAGCTTCTTCTTACCGATCATGCGTGGCTCCTTCAGGTGTGGAAATGCACGGTGTAGGCCGTTTGCGGGACGGCCTTGCACAGGTCAGTTCGGCTGGCAGCAGATGCGGGTACCACCGATTGTCCCGTTGCCGCCGAAAACGCAGCCCGGCGTGTAGGTGCAGCCCGGCGCGAAGCCAGCCTTGGTTGGCTTCGCAAAGGCCTGGGACGCGCCGAACGACAGCGCGGCGACAACGACGATACCGGCGACGGACGAAAGGACCTTCTTTCCGATCATGTGTATCTCCTTGGTTGGCGTTGGTGTTGCAGTTGCCGAAGGCACCGGAGTGCCGGTTGTGGCGCGAATCTGGTGGCGAGGGCGGGCGCGCGGATCGGGCGCGTGGCGCCTCAGTGCAATGCAAGGCGAGGCGCCAGCGACTTCATGGCGGCCTGCACGACCTGCTCATCGAGCTGGCCGACGTGTTTGTAGGCCACGCTGCCATCTGCAGCCAGCACCACCAGCATCGGTGTGACCGTGGCGCGGTAGCGTCTGGCGGCATCGCCGTCGCTGTCGATGGCAATCGGGAAGCGCAGATCGTGCTTGCCGGCGTAGTCGGCCAGTTCATCGTAGGGAGGAAGCCCCACGCCGACCAGCTCGCTGGTGCCACGTCCGCCAGCAATCTGCTGCAGCTGCGGCATCGAGGCCAGGCAATAGCGGCAGGCGGTGGAAAAGAAGTACAGGATCTGGGCAGTGCTGCGTTCGCCGCCGATCATCACCCGGGTGCGCTGGGTGGTTTTCAATGCCAACGTATCGGCACGCGTGCCCAGCGCCAGGCCATGCGCCTCATGCTGCATGGCCTGCAGCTGGGCGGCCATCTGCTCGTTGATCTGCCGCAACTGGCGGTTCTGCCATCCCAGCGCGATGATCAACGCCGACAGCAGCAGGGCAGCAACAGGAACCAGGGCGCGCTTGAGCATTGATCATCCTTGAACGCAGCGTTGTCCGGAACATACCCGAACTGCGGCGCGAGTTGTTAAGCAGGCGTTCCGCGCGTCGCCGTGGCGTGCGCGCCCCTACCACTCTCAGGATCCGTCTCAGATGAGCGAGCATGTTCCGGCTCCCCGGACCAATCCATTCGTCGAGCTGCTGTTCGGCGGCAACATGCTGGAAGGCACCTTCAAGGCCGTGGTCTGGGTAGCTCTGCTGGCTGCGGTGCTGGCCTGGGCCACCTTCCGCTGAGCCATCGCGCCCCTGCGCTCAGGCGTTGAAGACCTGCCGCAGGCTGTGCAGCGTAGCCTGGCGGTGCTCCTTTGCGGTCGCTTCGCTCATCTCAAGTTCCTGCAGGCGCAGCCCGACCAGGGTCATCGACAGCGCGTAGGTGCGTGCCGCATCGGCGACGCGCGAAAGCCCGAGTGCGCGGCGGGCCAGCGCATCCACATGCTCCAGATCGGGCATAAGGCCCAGATACGCACGTTCTGCGCTGTCCAGGTCGGGAGCACACAGGATCGCATGGGCTTCGAGGGGGGCGGAGACGCAGGCCATGAGGGGTGTCCTTGTCTGTAACGGGCGCTCGCTCAGAACGAGCGCATCAGGGAAACGAAGGCCGACGTCTGTGTCCCACGCCGCGCCATCGGGCTGTCCTTTACTGCATCGCCGAACCGCTGGTTGGCGGCCAACGGAAAGCTGATGGCAGCGGAGAACAGCAACAGGCGCAGCAGGGTCGGGGGCAGCAACGGCATCGATCAGCCACTTTGCGGAGGATGGCTGTGCATGGTGCGGGCGCAACATTGTCAGAACATTGCGCGTCGGCAATCGGCACGCGAAGGCGCCCAAACCCGGCGCAAGGCACTATGATCGGCAGCGTTTCCGGTAGCCGAACCCCCTGATGCGCATCCTCCTGGTCGAAGACGATCCCGATCTGTCCCGAGCCCTGCAATCGGGCCTGGAGCGGCAGGGCGTGGTCGCCGACGTAGTCGGAAGCCTGGCCGAAGCTACGATCGCGCTGCGCGAACCGGTACACCAGTTGATGTTGCTCGACCGCCAGCTGCCCGATGGCGATGGCGCGGCGTTCGTCGCCACCGCGCGTGCACTGCGGCCTAACCTGGCGGTGATCATGCTGACCGCCAAGGGCACGTTGTCAGACAAGGTCGAGGGCTTGGATGTGGGGGCCGATGACTACCTGGTGAAGCCAGTGGCGATCGAGGAACTGATGGCGCGGATCCGTGCAGTCTCACGGCGGCCCTCGGCGATGGTGACGCCGCGCCTGCACCTGGGGCGGCTGGAATTCGACTTCGAATCGCTGCAGGCGCAGGTGGGAGGCCAGCCGCTGGCACTGCCCCGGCGCCAGGTGCTGGTGCTGCAGGCGCTGGCGATGCGCCAGGGGCGCACGGTCACACGCAGCGCGCTGGAAGCGGCGGTGTACGGGTTTGATGACGAGATCCAGTCCAATGCACTCGACGCGCACATTTCCAAGCTGCGCAAGGCGCTGCAGCAGGCCGGGGCCGGTGTGGAGATCCATGTGATCCGCGGCGTCGGCTATCTGCTGGCGGAGGCGTGAGATGACCCGACCGATCCGCTCCATCACGCTCGGCCTGGCCTGGCGGTTGTTCCTGGCGCAGGCCTTCACTGTGTTGTTCGCGGTGGTCGCGTTGATCCTGACCTGGGGCGACAAGGACACTTGGGGAATGGACATGTTCACGGCCGAGGCGGTAGCCAAAGCCGTGCACAGCGAAGGCGGCCGGCTGGTACTGGACCAGGCGCGCTGGGACAGGCTCAATGCCGGGGCGGGGGGCAACCTCTGGTTGGCGGCGGTTGATGACAGGGGCACGTGGCTGGAGCGCGGCACGATTCCTGCGGTCCACGCCCCGTTGCTGGCACGCTTGCCGACGGTGGGCGCCACCGAACTGGGTTCACTGGTGCCGCCCTATCTGGACGTTGCGCGGGTGATGATCCGCAACGAGGATGGGCGGCGCATCACGGTGATGGTGGGCGGGGCGCCGAAGGGCGGGCTGCTGGACGGCGCACTGATGGTGCTGCGCCTGATCGGCCTGTGGTTCTTCCTGCCGTTGATCGTGGTCACGCTGCTGGTGATGCCGACCGTGATCCACCGTGCGATGCGCGGCGTGCGTCGATCCGCACAGCAGGCCAAGGAGCTGGATATCGGCCAGCCGGGTGCGCGGCTGGATGCGCAGCTGGTATCGACCGAGGTCGCGCCGCTGGTGGAAGCTTTCAACGACGCGATCGACAAGGTGCAGCAGGGCTATGCAGCACGTGACAAGTTCCTCGCCGATGCCGCGCACGAGCTGCGGGTGCCGATTGCAGTGGTACAGGCGCGCTTGTCGCAGCTGCCGCAGGGTGAGCTGAAATCGCAGCTGCTGACCGACGTGGCGCGGCTCGGCAACGTCGCCGAGCACCTGCTTGACCTGCAGCGGCTCGATCGCAATGTCGGCGCACTGCAGCGGCTGGATCTGGCGCTGCTGGTGCGTGAAGCGGCCGCCGATCTGGCGCCACTGGTGGTCGGCGCCGGCTATGGCTTCGAGGTGGATGCGCCGGAGTCGCCCGTGTGGATCCATGGCGACAGCCTGGCGCTGGGGCGGGTGATCGCCAACCTGGTGCACAACGCCATCGTCCACGGCGGCGGGCGCGGCACCATCTGCGTGCGCCTGGATGCACGTGGCCTTCTGGAAGTCAGCGATCAGGGCGCCGGTATTCCGGTGAGTGACCGTGAAGCGATCTTCGAGCCGTTCCATCGCCTGCGCGCGGCGGGCAGCGGCAGTGGCCTCGGCCTGCATCTGGTGAAGGAAATCGTGCAGCATCACGGCGGCTCGGTCAGTGTCGGCGAGGCCACCGGCGGTGGTGCCAGCTTCCGGGTCAACTTCCATCGCGGCACCGTCCGGCGCTGACAGCCGCGCGGGGGAAACCCCGATAGGCAGCCTGTAGCGCCTGGCGGCAGGCTGATGGAATGGCTTCCGAACGTTCCGCGCCGGCCCTGTTCGGCCCCGGCTGCGCTGCCGGCCTGGTGCTGGGCGCGCTGGCCTGCGTGCAGATGCCGGCGCTGCTGCCGCTGTGGCTGAGCGCGCCGATGGCGGTTGCCGGCGGCGCGGGCTGGCTGCTGCGCTGGCGCGGCCGCCCCTGGGCTGCAATCGTGCTCGGCCTGGCATGGGCAACATTGCACGGGCATTGGGCGCTGCACGGCCAGCTGCCACCCGGCGCGCCGCCGCAGGATGTGCGGGTGAGCGGACGGGTCGCCGATCTTCCGCAGCGGGGGCCCGGCTACACCCGTTTCGTGTTGCACGTGGATGAGGCCGATGCGCTGCCAGCGCTGCGCGGCAAGCGCCTGCAGGTCACCTGGAACGATCCGTGGCGCGGGTCGTCAGCGCACGAGGCCGAGGGCGGGCGGCATGCGGTTCGTGCGGGATCGCATTGGCAGTTGCCGCTGCGCGTGCGTGCGCCACGTTCGCGGATCAATCCCGGCGGCTTCGACGGCGAACGCCATGCCTTGCTGCGCGGCATCTCCGGCAATGGCACGGTACGCGACCCGGGGGCTGCGCGTGAGCGCGCGCCTGCGCAGGGCCTGCCAGCCTGGCGCGAGCGCAGCAGTGACGCCATCGCTACGCAGGTGGCACATCCTGCCGCGCGGTTCGTGCAGGCCTTGGCGCTGGGCGATACCCGCGGGCTGTCCGATGCCGACTGGGAGCACCTGCGCGCGCTGGGCCTGACCCATCTGGTCGCCATTTCCGGTTTTCACGTGGGCGTGGTGGCGGGCTTCGGGGTACTGCTGTGCCGCTTGTCGTGGTGGCTGTGCCCGGTGCTGGGACGTTGCTGGCCACGGCCACAGGCGGCGGCATGGGGTGCAGCGCTGGCCGCAGCCGCCTATGCCGTGGCCGCCGGCGGCGCGCTGCCAACGGTGCGCGCGGCGCTGATGATCGGGCTGGTGGCACTGGCCCGTGCCGGACGTCGCCCGGTGGGTGCGGGGCAGGGGTTGGCCCTGGCCGCGATGGTGATGCTGCTGCCGGCGCCGCTGTCGGTGTTGTCGGCCGGCTTCTGGCTCAGCTTTGGCGGGGTGCTGTGGCTGCTGTGGTGCCTGCCGCGAACCGGGCCGGAGGGCGCCGGTGGGGGCCTGCGTGGCTTCCTGGCCGCCCAGGGCGTGGCCAGCCTCGGCCTGTTGCCGCTGTGCGTGGCCCTGTTCGGCGGCACCGCGCGGTTGGGGCCGCTGGTCAACCTGCCGATCATTCCGTGGTGGACGTTGCTGGTGGTGCCGTTGTCGTTGCTGGGTACGGGGCTGCATGCGCTGCACGAGGGAGCCGGCCGCTGGTCCTGGCGTGCTGCGGCCTGGCTGTTCGAGCTGAGCTGGCAGGCGCTGCAGCCACTGGCGCTGCACCCGCAGGCCATGTGGTGGTTGGCCGAGGCGCCGCGCTGGGCCGTACCGGCGGCATTGGCGGGGGTGTTCTGGTGGCTGCTGCCACGCGGCGCCGGCGGTGGCCTGGCGGGCCTGCTGCTGTGCCTGCCGCTGTTGTGGCCGGCGCGGCATGCACCGGCCGAGGGGGAACTGGAGCTGCTGGTGCACGATGTGGGGCAGGGCACAGCGGTGCTGGTGCGTACAGCGCGGCACGCACTCTGGTACGACGTAGGGCCTCCGACCGGCGGCGAGGGCAACGAGCGCATTCTGGTCCCGGCCCTGCGCGCGCTCGGCCAGGCGCCGCCCCGGCAGGTGATGCTCAGCCATGACCATCTTGATCACACCGGCAGCCTGTCCAGCCTGCGACGGCAGCTGTCCGGACTGCAGCTGCTGGCGCCACCGGGCAGCACCATCGCCGGCGCCACGCCCTGCCAGCAGGGGCTGCGCTGGCAGTGGGACGGGGTAGATTTCCAGGTCCTGCACCCGGCGCCGGGCAGCCGTGAGGCCGAGAACGAAGACAGCTGCGTGCTGCGCATCGCCAGCCACCACGGCGTGGTCCTGCTGCCGGGTGACATCGGCCGACCGGCCGAGCGGACGCTGCTGCAGTCGTCTCCGGCCGCGCTGAAGGCGGATGTGGTGCTGGTGCCGCATCATGGCAGCGGTGGCAGCTCCAGCGCGCCGTGGGTGGCCGCCGTGGCGCCACGGTTGGCGGTGGTTTCGGCCGGCCACCGCAACCGTTTCGGCCATCCACGCCAGGACGTGGTCCAACGCTGGCAGGCGCAGGGGGCGGAAGTGCTGGCCACGGCCGACTCCGGCGCGATCCGCGTATGGCTTGGTGCACAAGGGCTGCAGCTGCGTGAACAGCGTATCCACGCATCCCGGTGGTGGGATGCCGCTGGGCGGGCGCGGTCGGCTGCTATCCTATCGCCGAACGAACAAGCGGCCGTTGGGCCGGAGGGTTGAAACGTGTGGGAACTGGTCAAGGCCGGTGGCTGGCCGATGGTGCCGCTGCTGCTGTTGGGCGTACTGGCTTTGGCGATCATCCTGGAGCGTTTCTGGTCCCTGCGGCGGACTGAAGTGATGCCGCCCGGCCTCGGCCAGGAAGTGCGCAACTGGGCCGCACGCGGCAAGCTTGACCCGGCGCACCTGCAGACCCTGCGTGCCAACTCGCCGCTGGGCGCGCTGCTGGCGGCCGCGCTGGAAGCGCGCAACCGCCCGCGCGACCAGATCCGTGAGCGCATCGAGGACACCGGCCGCCACCTGGTGCACCGCATGGAACGTTTCCTCAACGCGCTGGGCACCATTGCCTCGGCCGGCCCGCTGCTGGGCCTGCTGGGCACGGTGATCGGCATGATCCAGATGTTCCTGGGCATCCTCGACCATGGGGTGGGCGACGTGAACCAGCTGGCCGGCGGTATCGGCAAGGCGCTGGTGTGCACCGCCACCGGCATGATCGTGGCCATTCCGGCACTGATGTTCCATCGGTACTTCAAGGGCCGCATCCACGGCTATGTGGTGGAAATGGAGCAGGAAGCCAGTGCCCTGCTGGACACGCTCGACGGTCGCCCCGGGGTGATGAACCCGGCCGCGCCGGCGCGACCGGCCAACGCCGCGACGGCGAAGGCCTGATCGATGCGTATCGGCAATGACCGCTCCCAGGATGAGCCGCATATCGATCTGGTTCCGCTGATCGACGTCATCCTGGTGCTGATCATCTTCTTCGTGGTCACCACCACCTTCGATGCGCGCTCGACGCTGCAGGTGCAGCTGCCTACCGCCAGCCAGCAGCCCAACAACGAGCCGCCGCGTTCGCTCAGCGTGCTGATCAACGCCGAAGGCCGCTATTTCATCAATGACCAGGAAGTGCTGCGCAGCGACGTCGAGTCGGTCAAGCAGACCATCGCGTCCGTGGCCGGCAGTGACCGCAGCCAGCCCGTGCTGCTGCGCGCCGACGCACGCACTCCCTACCAGGCCGTGGTGACTGCGCAGGACGCGCTCGGTCAGCTCGGTTTCCGTCGTATCGCCATTGCAACTGCGCCAGAGGTGCGTCCATGAGTTCCCATCACGCGCCGGTGTGGCCGATCTACAAACGTCTGCTGGGCTACACCCGCACCTACTGGGTGTTCATGGTGGGCGCGGTCATCGCCATGGTGGTCGAAGCCCTGGCCGGCTATCACTTCACCAAGCTGATGGAGCCGCTGGTCAACGAGGGGTTTGTCGATCCGCAGCCGCGCGCGGCCGTGGTCCTGCCGCTGACCATCCTCGGCCTGTTCCTGATGCGCAGCGTGGCCACCTGGGTCAGCGACTATACGCTGGCCAAGACCGGCCGCAGCGTGGTCCGCGACCTGCGTGAGCAGGTGCTGCAGAAGTACCTGCACCTGCCGTCGTCGCACTTCGACACCGAAGCAACGCCGGTGATGGTCAGCCGCCTGAACTTCGATACCGAGCAGGTCACCCAGGCCAGCGCCGACGCGCTGAAGACCGTGGTGGCCGATACCCTCACCATCATCGCGATGCTGGCGGTGATGCTGCAGATGAGCGTCAAGGTAACCCTGGCGATGCTGCTGGTGGTGCCGCTGATCGGTGCCATCGTGTCCTACGTGGGCAAGCGCTATCGTCGCATCAGCCGCGGCATCCAGGACGGCATGGGCACGATGGCGCAGACCGCCGAGCAGTCCTTGGCGGCGCAGCAGGAAGTGAAGGTGCACGGCACCCAGCAGCATGAGATCTCGCGCTACTCGCGCCTGGCCAACCGCATGCTGGCGCTGAACATGAAGGTCGAGGTGACCCGCGCAGCGGCGTCCAGCGTGGTGCAGTTCCTGGCCGCACTGGCGCTGGCGGTGATCGTCTGGGTGTCGACCCGCGAAGCCCTGGCCGGCCGCCTCAATGCCGGCCAGTTCATGGGCCTGATGACCTCGATGATGGCGATCATTCCTTCGCTGCGGCGCCTGACCAGCGTGCAGACCTCGATTTCGCGCGGCGTGTCCGCCGCCGAGCGCCTGTTCGGCATCCTCGACATGCCGGTGGAGCGCGACGAAGGCCAGCACCGCGTGCAACGCGTGCGTGGCGAACTGGCGTTCGACCACGTCATGCTGCGCTACCGCGAAGACAGTGGCATCGCCCTGGACGACATCAGTTTCGTTGCCAGGCCGGGTACGGTGACGGCCATTGTCGGCCGTTCCGGCAGCGGCAAGACCAGCCTGATCCGGCTGGTGCCACGCTTCTACGAGCCCAGTGGCGGCGTCATCACCCTCGATGGCGTGGCGCTGGATGACTATCCGCTGGCCGACCTGCGCCGGCAGGTGGCGATCGTCGGGCAGAAGGTGATGCTGTTCGATGACACCATCGCCGCCAACATCGCCTATGGCATGGAAGCGACCGACGAGCAGATCCGCGCGGCGGCCGAAGCCGCCAACGCGTGGGAGTTCATCGCACGTATGCCGCAGCAGCTGCAGACGCCGGTAGGCGAGAACGGCGCGCTGCTGTCCGGTGGCCAGCGCCAGCGCCTGGCGATCGCCCGCGCGATCCTGCGCGACGCCCCGATCCTGATCCTCGACGAAGCCACTGCGGCGCTGGACAACGAATCCGAGCGCCTGGTGCAGGACGCGCTGCAGCGCCTGATGCCCGAACGCACCACGCTGGTCATCGCGCACCGGCTGTCGACCATCGAGCATGCCGACCAGGTGCTGGTGATGGACCATGGCCGCATCGTTGAACGCGGCACCCACAAGGAGCTGCTCGAGCTGGGCGGCCTGTACCAGCATCTGCACAGCATGCAGTTCCGCGAAAGGCAGGACTGATGGCCGGCAAGGGTACCCAGACCCCGGCGTACTGGTACGACGGCAGCCCGGTTCCGTGGGCGATGCGCCTGCTGGCACCGCTGTACGCCGGCGTCACCGCGCTGCGCCGGCGCGCCTATCGGCGTGGCTGGCGCAAGCGTTACACGCTGCCGGTGCCGGTCATCGTGGTTGGCAACATCACCGCCGGTGGCACTGGCAAGACGCCGCTGACCATCGCACTGGTGGAGCGCCTGCGTGCCGCCGGCTGGAAGCCGGGCGTGGCCAGCCGCGGTTACGGGCGCGAGGATGCCGACACGCCGCTGTGGGTAAAGGCCGACACGCCAACCGCCAGGGGCGGTGACGAGCCGGTGCTGATCGCCTGGAAGACCGGCGTGCCGGTGCGCGTGGACAGTGATCGGGTTGCTGCCGGCAAGGCGCTGATCGAGGCCGGCTGCGATGTGATCGTCTGCGACGACGGTTTGCAGCACTACCGGCTGGCGCGCGACATCGAGATCGAAGTGGTCGATGCGCAGCGTCGCTATGGCAATGGCCGGATGATTCCGGCCGGGCCGCTGCGCGAGCCGGTCAGCCGCGCCAGCGAGTGCGATTTCCGCGTGGTCAATCTCGGCCAGGCCGATGAGGAGACCGCGGCACAGGCCTGTGGCTTCGGCCAGTGGCCAATGGCCCTGCACATCGACAGTGCGCAGCCGCTGGCCGGTGGCCGCGCGCGCCCGCTGGCGTACTTCAAGGGCCAGCGCGTGCATGCGGTGGCCGGCATCGCCCATCCGCAGCGCTTCTTCGACATGCTGCGCGCGCGTGGCATCGGCGTCGTGCCGCATGCGTTCGCCGACCACCAGGCCTATCAGCCGCAGGACCTGTCCTTCGGCAGCCAGCTGCCGGTACTGATGACCGAAAAGGATGCGGTGAAATGCCGGGCGTTCGGCAACGACTGGCATTACGCGGTTCCGCTGCGCGCCGAGTTGCCCGCCGCGTTCTGGGTGGCGCTGACTGACCGCCTGGACAAGCTGCGACCGAACTGAGCGGCGCAGCGGCGCTTGCATTCACGCGCCGCCGGCCGCATTCCCCTTGTAACGAGCCTGCCGAGTACCGCCCCATGACCGAATTCGTCGTAGCCATCCCGGCCCGCTATGCCGCCTCGCGGCTGCCCGGCAAGCCGTTGCGCCTGCTGGGTGGTGAACCGCTGGTACTGCACGTGGCGCGCCGCGCGCTGCAGGCCGGCGCCCGGGAGGTCTGGGTAGCGACCGACGATCAGCGCATTGCCGATGCGCTGTCCGGGCTGGCCGAGGTGAAGGTGGCGATGACCGCGACCACGCATGCCTCGGGTACCGATCGCCTGGCCGAGTGCGCACGCATTGCCGGCTGGGCCGATGACACGGTGGTGGTCAACCTGCAGGGCGACGAACCGTTCGCACCGGCGACCGGCATCCGCGCGGTGGCAGATGCGCTGGTCGCTGGCACTGCGCCGATGTCGACTCTCGCCACGACCGTCGAGGACGCGCACACCCTGTTCGACCCGAACGTCGTGAAGCTGGTGCGCAACGTGCGCAACGAGGCGATGTACTTCAGCCGCGCGCCGATCGCCTGGCACCGCGATGGCTTTGCACGCAGCCGCGACGCGCTGCCGGCCGGTCACAACTGGCTGCGCCACATCGGCATCTACGGCTACCGCGCCGGTTTCCTGCAGCGGTTCGCGGCAATGCCGCCGGGCCAGCTGGAGCAGGTCGAATCGCTGGAGCAGCTGCGTGTGCTGGAGGCGGGCTACCCGATCAGTGTGGCGATCTCGCCCGAACCATTCCCGCCGGGCATCGACACGCCCGAGGACCTGGAGCGCGCCGAAGCGCTTCTTCAGGCGCTGGCTGCCCGATGAAACTGCTGGTCGTCTGCCTCGGCAACATCTGCCGTTCGCCGATGGCCGAAGGTGCGCTGCGTGCACGCCTGGAGGCCTCGCCGCTGGCCGGGCGGGTGCAGGTGGATTCGGCCGGCACCGGCGACTGGCACGTGGGCGAGCCACCGGACCGGCGTGCGATCGCCTGCGCGGCCGGGCACGGTGTGGACATCGGCAGCCTGCGCGCACGCCAGCTGCAGGCCGCGGATTTCGACCGTTTCGACTGGATCCTGTGTGCCGACGAGGCCAACCTGCGTGACGCCGGTCGCCTGGCGTCGGTGGCGCAGCGCGAACGGCTGGCGCTGTACCTGCCCTGGTCCGGCGCGCAGGGGCGGATCGCGATCCCCGATCCGTACACCGGCGGGAGCGATCATTTCGAACAGGTCTGGTCGCTGGTCGACGATGCTGCAAAACGTGCAGTGGCACGACTGTTGCATGACGCCGACTCCGGCATAATCGGATCATGAACGTCCAGCCCGTCCCGGACCTGCCCGAGTTCGCCACCTGGCTCAACGCCACCCCCTGCACCCTGACCGAACTGCGCGGCCGGCCGGTCGCGCTGCTGTTCGTCAATGCGGCCTCCGCCTGGAGCGCGCAACGCCTGGCCGAGTTCGGCCAATGGCTGTCGCGCCATCCGGGCAAGCTGCAGCCGCTGGTGCTGCAGGTGCCGCGCTTCGATTTCGAACGTGACGCCAGCGCTGCACTGAAACTGCTGCGTCGCCAGGGCCTGACCATGCCTGTGCTGCTGGATGCCGACTGGGATGGCTGGCGCCGCTTCGGCGTCAGCGCCTGGCCGACCCTGGTGCTGCTGGATGCACAGGGCAGGGAGCAGCAACGGCTGATCGGGCTGGGGGCCCCCGGTGAACTGGAACGCGCCTTGAACGCGCTGTGCCAGGGAGCCCCTTCGGCGCCGTCGCGCGGGGGCAGCGAACTGCATCCGGAACCGCGCCAGGCACTGCGCTTCCCGTTGGGGCTGGCAGTCAGCACCGAGCGCCTGTACATCGCCGACAGTGGCCACCACCGCATCCTTGAATGCAGCCACGGTGGCCGCATCCTGCGCCAGTTCGGCCTCGGTACCGCCGATTTCATGGATGGCAACCTTGCCGAAGCGGCATTCCATCGCCCGCAGGCGCTGGTGCTGGAGCGCGATTCGCTGTACGTGGCCGATACCGGCAACCATGCCGTGCGCCGCATCAACCTGTTGACCGGCATCGTCGACACCCTGTGTGGCAACGGGCGCCCCGGTGCGCCGGTGGAAGGTCCGGTTGCGCAGCCGCGGCAGGTCTCGCTGGACCACCCGGTCGGCTTGGCCATTGCCGACAACCAGCTGCACATCGCGATGGCCGGCGACAACCGCATCTGGAGCTACCACCTGGGCCAGCGCAGCCTGCAATGGCGCGCCGGCAGCGGCTCCATTGACGAGCGTGATGGCAGCGGCCATCTGGCGGCCTTCGCCCAGCCCACCGCGCTCGCCGTGGTGCAGCAGGTGCTGTACGTGGCCGATGCGCTGGGTTCCTCGATCCGCGCGCTTCAGCTGCGTGGCGACCTGGTGCAGACCCTGGTCGGGCAGGGGCCCTGGCGCTTCGGCAGTGAAGACGGTCCCCGCGCCCAAGCCAGCCTGCAGTTCCCGCAGGCCATCGCGCTGAGCCCGGATGCGCCGCTGCTGTGGATTGCCGATACCGGCAACGGCCGCCTGCGCACGCTGCGCCTGGGCGGAGGCGAACTGACGACCCAACCGCTGCCGCGTCGCCTGCATGGCCCGGCCGGCCTGGCGGTGGGGGCCGGGGCGGTGTGGATTGCCGAGACCGACGCCCATGCCGTGCTGCGATTCGATCCCGACAGCGGCGTGCTCAGCGAAGTACCGATCAGCGAATGACCGACGTTCCCGCCCCGGCCTTCGACGGCAAGGCCTTCGCGGCCCAGCTCAGCACCGCGCCCGGCGTGTACCGCATGTACGCCGCCGACGACACCCTGCTGTATGTGGGCAAGGCCCGTGCACTGCGCAATCGCGTTGGCAGCTACTTCAACGGCAGTCCGAAGAACGCGCGGATCATGTCGATGATCTCGCAGATCGCGCGCATGGACGTGACCGTCACGCGCTCGGAAGCCGAGGCGCTGCTGCTGGAAAACCAGCTGATCAAATCCCTATCGCCGCGTTACAACGTTTCGCTGCGCGACGACAAGACCTACCCGCATGTACTGCTGACCCGCGAGGACTGGCCGCGCATCGCGCTGCATCGCGGCCCGCGCGCCATTCCCGGCCGCTATTTCGGGCCGTACCCGGGCGTGACCGCGGTACGCGAAACGCTGAACCTGATGCACAAGCTGTTCAAGCTGCGCAGCTGCGAGGACAGCGTGTTCCGCAACCGTTCGCGGCCGTGCCTGCAGTACCAGATCGGCCGTTGCAGCGCGCCGTGCGTGGAGCTGGTAGCGCCTGCCGAGTACGCCGAATCGGTGCGCCGCGCCGCGCTGTTCCTGGAGGGCAAGAGCGACGAGCTCACCCGCGAGCTGGGCGAGCAGATGCAGGCCGCCAGCGAGGCGCTGGAGTTCGAGCAGGCCGCGCGCCTGCGCGATCTGATTTCCTCGCTGCGCAGCATGCAGACCCGCCAGTACGTGGATGGCCGTGCTGCCGACCTGGACGTGCTGGCGGTGGCCATGCAGGGGTCGCAGGCCTGCGTGCTGCTGCTGGCGTTCCGCGATGGCCGCAACCTCGGTACCCGCCCGTTCTTCCCCCGCACCAATGGCGAGGAGAGCCCGGAAGAAGTGCTGGCCGCGTTCGTTTCGCAGTACTACATCGAATTCGAGCCGCCGCGCGAGATCCTGCTGGACCGCGAAATTCCCGACGCCGACCTGCTGGTTGCCGCGCTCTCGGCCTCGGCCGAGCGCAAGGTGCAGCTGAAGTGGAACGTGCGCGGCGAGCGCGCCGGCTACGTGGAACTGGCCAGCCGCAACGCGCAGCTGACCCTGGCCACCGAACTCAACAGCCGCAACGCGCAGCACGCGCGCAGCGACGCACTGCGCGAGATGCTGGGCCTGGCCGAGCCGGTCAAGCGGGTCGAATGTTTCGACATCAGTCACACCCTGGGCGAGGCCACCGTGGCCTCGTGCGTGGTGTTCGACGCCGCCGGTCCGGTGCGCGCGCAGTATCGCCGCTTCAACATCAGCGGCATCGAGCCGGGCGATGACTACGCCGCCATGCGCCAGGCCATCGACCGCCGTTTCCGCCGTGCGGTGGAAGAGCAGGGCGTGCTGCCGGACGTTCTATTGATCGACGGTGGCGCCGGCCAGCTGGCGCAGGCGCAGGCCGCACTGGCCGACCTGGGCGTGGAAGGCGTGCTGCTGGTGGGCGTGGCCAAGGGCGTGGAGCGCCGCGCCGGCCACGAAGCGCTGGTGATGCCCGATGGGCGCGAGCTGCGCCCGGGCGCGGCCAACCCGGCGCTGCAGTTCATTCAGCAGGTGCGCGACGAGGCGCATCGCTTCGCCATCACCGGCCACCGTGGGCGCCGCCAGAAGGCACGGATGACCAGCAAGCTGGAGGATATCCCCGGCATCGGGCCGCGCCGCCGCGCCAGCCTGCTCAAGCATTTCGGTGGCCTGGTGGGCCTGAAAGCCGCTGGCGAAGCGGAAATCGCCAAGGTGGAAGGCATCAATGACGCCCTCGCGGCACGTATCTACGCTAACCTGCACGGGTTGGCCACGCCCGATGCGGCCGAGTAGAGAGAGAAGCACGCAAGCATGAAGTTGACCCTGCCCACCTGGCTGACGTTGTTGCGGATCGTGATGATCCCGGTGCTGGTGCTGGTGTTCTACCTGCCCTATACCTGGACCAACTTCGCTTCGGCGGCGATCTTCGGCCTGGCCGCGATCACCGACTGGCTCGATGGCTGGATTGCACGCCGTTACCAGTTGGAGTCGGCATTCGGCGCCTTCCTCGACCCGGTCGCGGACAAGCTGATGGTGGCAGTGGCACTGTTCCTGATCGTGCAGGGCCACCCGACGCCGTGGATGGCGTTCTGGGCGGCGGTCATCGTCGGCCGCGAGATCGCGGTGTCGGCGCTGCGCGAATGGATGGCCGAACTGGGCCAGCGCGCGAAGGTACGCGTGGCGATGATCGGCAAGGTCAAGACCACCGCGCAGATGGTCGCGCTGTTGTGCCTGCTGTATTCGGTGGCCCCCAACGTGCCGGTGGAAGACATCTGGATGGGCTGGCCGGTGTTCCATATCGGCGACTGGACCCTGGCCATTGCCGCGGTGCTGACCCTGTGGTCGGGCCTGCAGTACCTGCACGCCGCCTGGCCGAGCCTGCGCGATGACGAGCGCGCTGCGCGCGAGCGTGCGCGGCAGAAGAAGCTGGGCAACTGAGCCCATCGATCCGCTATCCACGCATGGCGTGGATCTACTGGAAATGCTGCATCCAACGGACGATGCGGATCTGTCGGTTTGCGGGGATGCTGTAGTAGATCAGCGCGGTGCTGGGCGCCTCGCAGGTCCTGAAAAAAGCGCTTGACGCCATCCTTGGAATAGGTAAAATTTCGCCTCCCAAGCGGGAATAGCTCAGTTGGTAGAGCGCAACCTTGCCAAGGTTGAGGTCGCGAGTTCGAGTCTCGTTTCCCGCTCCAGATTCAAGAAGAACGCTCTCGCAAGAGAGCGTTTTTCATTCTCTCATCGGTGATGAAGTGGCGCTTCATCGATGGCATCGGATCTTCGCGATCCATGCTTGACCTCTGATGTGAATCCGGTAGAATGCCGCCTCCCAAGCGGGAATAGCTCAGTTGGTAGAGCGCAACCTTGCCAAGGTTGAGGTCGCGAGTTCGAGTCTCGTTTCCCGCTCCAGATTCAAGAAAAACGCTCCCGGAAGGGGGCGTTTTTCGTTTGTCGGACCGGATGCGCCCATGGGTCGCCAGCAAGTGTTCGAGGCCGGTGGAGCGGTCAGCGCGACCACGATGCACCGACAGGCACCGCCGTGATCGAAGCGATTGGCTGCCAGCGGCGAGGATGTCCACGCGTGTGGTACGTCGAGCCGGGGAGACGTCGCAATGTGCAATGCGCCGTGAAAAGCATCCAGTGTTCTGTACCGGGAACGCGTTGAAAGCGCAGTGAAAGACTGGGGCAGCGCTGCCTGAACCGCACGCGTGTGGTGACCGTTTTCGGACCAATTCTCCATGTTCGCTCCACAATCGCACGGTAGCCTTCATTCTCCTTCTACACGTTGGCGGGCTGGTGGTCAGGCGTATCACTTCAGTGGCAGTGCCCAGGACAGGGTGCGGACTCTCCCTGCAGGCAGTGCTGCGCCCCGGTGCGTTGTTGGCAACCCTGGCCCTGGCCGGCTGCATGTCGGTGCCCGTCCCGGACCTGCCTGATCGCACACCCAGCGCCTGGACCCAGGTACCGCAGGGCCAGGGCGTGGCGGTGGACGCCAGGCAGTGGTGGAAGGTGCTGGCCGACCCGGCGCTGGATGGCCTGGTCGATCAGGCGGTCGCCGGCAATCTCGACCTGCAGCAGGCCACCTTGCGCCTGCAGGCCGTTCGGATCGTCGCTGGCACGTCCGACTCGCGTTTCCTGCCGGAAATCTCCGCCAGCGCCAAGCAGGTGCAGGACGCCGCCGCTGTCGATACCTACTTCCATGCCGGCATTGAAGCGATCTGGGACCTGGGCCTGTTCGGCGCCGCCGAGAGTGCGCAGCTGAGCGCGCAGGCCTCGGCCGGCAATGCCGAGGCGCTGCGCAATGCCGCGCAGGTAGCGGTGATTGCCGACGTGGTGCGCAGCTATCTGGACCTGACCGTGGCGCAGGCCCAGCAGGATCTGCTGATGCGCCAGCAGGCCGTGGACGACCGCGGCGAACAACTGGCGCGGGTCCGCCAGCGCCTGCGTCTGGACGAGCCGGGCGAACTGGATCGCCTGCGTGCACGCCAGGCCGCCACCCGCGCGGCCACGGCACAGGCCCGGGAAAACGCTGACAACGCGGCCCGCGCGCTGGCAGTGTTGCTGGGGCGAGATGGCCCGGATCCGGCCTGGCGCGCCTATCGCACGCCGCCGAAGCTGGGCACGTTCTCGCTGCAGCAGGTCCCGGCGGACCTGTTGCGCCATCGTCCGCAGATCCTGCTGGCCGAATCGGAGGTGATGCAGGCCGCCGCCAGCAAGGGCTCGGCGCGCGCCGCGATGTACCCGCGGATCAGCCTCGGCGGCTCCATTCTGTATGCCTACAACCTCACCCAGAACGCGCGCTCCAATTCCGACTCCAGTCCGTCGATCGGTCCATACGTCGATATTCCGCTGTGGGACTGGGGCCAACGCCGTGCGCGTTTCCATGCCGATGAGAAGCAACTGGACGCCGCGCTGCTCGGGTATCGCAAGGCCGTGCTGGAAGGCGTGAGCGAAGTGGAAGGTGCGCTGGGCAGCCTTGCACGCCAGGACAGCAGCATCCAGTCGCTGCGCGCGGCCAACGATGCCGCCAACCAGCAGGTCAAGCGCCAGGCGCGGCAGGTGCAGCTGGGCCTGTCCAGCGAGTTCGATGGGCTGGACACGCAACGTGCCGCGCTCGCTTCGCAGGCGGATCTGATCGGTGCGCAGGGCGCACGCGTGCTGGCGTTTGCTTCGCTGTACCGCGCCCT
This sequence comes from Stenotrophomonas maltophilia group sp. msm1, assembly GCF_032025805.1. NCBI lineage: Bacteria > Pseudomonadati > Pseudomonadota > Gammaproteobacteria > Lysobacterales > Lysobacteraceae > Stenotrophomonas > Stenotrophomonas maltophilia group sp. msm1. Next base: position 1,586,037 of record NZ_JAVSKH010000002.1, on the reverse strand, counting down.
TGGCGGCGCACCGCTGCCGGTCGAGGCTGAGGGCGAACCGCAATGATCGCGCTGGCCCGCAAGACCCTGGCCTATGAGTGGCGCCGGTTCCTGCCGGTGGTGCTGGCGATGTGTTTCGCCGGCATGCTGCTGATCGTGCAGGCGGCACTGGTGCTGGGCATCTTCGGCACCGCTGCGATCTACGTGAAGGCATCCTCGGCCGATATCTGGGCCGGTTTCCCCGGCACCCAGAGCGTCAACTACGGCCATGCGATCAGCGCCGACGTCGAAAGCCACCTGCGCATGGACCCGGATGTCACCCGCGTCGAACCCTACGAGTGGGTCGACGGCGAATGGCGGTCCGGCGCGCAGGGCACCGGCAATGTGTCGGTGTACCTGTCCGGCATCTCCACCCGGGACGACGGGATGATGTTCGCGCGCATCCTCCCTGCGAACCTGCGCGCGCAGCTTCGCGAGCCGGGTGCGGTGATCGTCGACAGCGCCGATCTGGATACGCTCGGCGTGGACCTGCAGAACAACCGTGCCTGGATCAATGGCAAGGCCGTGCGCGTGGTTGCCGCGCAGCCGGGCCTGCGTGGCCTTGGTGGTGTCAACGTACTGGCTTCGCTGGATACCGCGCGCGCCATCGCTGGTACCGACCCACATGAGGGCAGTACCTACTTCGTGGCGGGCCTGCGCTCGCCGGACCTTGCCGAGCGCGTGCGCGATCGCTTGGCCGCGTCAATGGGCCAAGCTACGCCGGTCGAGTTCTGGACCGCGCCGGCGTTCGCCAGCCGTTCGCAGCAATACTGGCTGTTCGACACCGGCGCCGGCATCGCGGCGCTGTTCATGGCCGTCATCGTCTGCTTCGTCGGCGCGGTGATCACCAACCAGTCGTTCGCCTCGGTAGTGGCAGGTTCGGTGCGCGAGTACGCCACGCTCAATGCGCTCGGTGCCGGTCGCTACGCGCTGGCGCGGGTGGTGTTCGAGCAGGCATTGCTGATCGGTGGCGTGGGCATGCTGCTGGCGGCGGCGTTCAGCACGGTGGTGCTGTTGATCGCGCAGACCCAGCGCGTACCGGTGCAGCTGACGCCGATGGTGATCCTGGGCTGCGTGGCGCTGGTCGCGGTGATGGCCATGCTCTCCAGCATCATGGCGGTGCGCAGCGTCGTCCGCTCCGATCCATCGTTGCTGCTGCGTTGAGGACCGGCCGATGACTTCCACACGCGCCATCGCCCCGACCCTGCAGGCCGAAGCATTGGAAAAAGGCTTCATGTCCGGTGATGTGCAGGTGCCGGTGCTGCGTGGCCTGTCGCTGGACATCTATCCCGGCGAGCTGACCCTGGTATCCGGCCCGTCCGGCTGCGGCAAGAGCACGCTGCTGTCGCTGCTGTCCGGCCTGGCCGCACCCGATGGCGGTCGCGTGCACGCGCTGGGCCAGGACGTGGGCCACATGACCCGCAGTGAAGTGGAGCGTTTCCGCCTGCACCATGTCGGCTTCGTGTTCCAGGGCTTCAACCTGTTCCCGGCACTGACTGCGTTGGAGCAGGTACAGCTGCCACTGGGCTACCGCGGCATGCGCAATCGCGAAAGCGAGCCGCTGGCCCGCATGGCTCTGGAAGAAGTCGGCCTCAGCCACCGCAGCCACATGCGCCCGGCGCAGCTGTCCGGTGGCGAGAAACAGCGCGTCGCTGTCGCCCGCGCGTTCGCCAAGTCGCCGACGTTGATCTTCGCCGACGAACCCACCAGCGCGCTGGACGCCGAGAACGGTCAGCGCGTGATCGACATCCTGCATCGCTACGCACGTGCGCATGGCGCCACCGTGCTGTGCGTGAGCCACGATCCGCGCCTGATCCGGCATGCCGATCGGGTGATCGCCATGGAAGACGGCATGGTCCGTGATGACCGCCGCCAGAACGAAACCGTAGAGTCCGCCCCATGACCAAGACGTCGCATCTGCTTCCCCTCAGCCTGGCCCTGTCCGCGGCACTGCTGCTCGGCGCCTGTTCCAGGGAAGCGCCCACCGCTGCATCGGCCCCCTCAGGCAAGGAGGGTACTGCCGCCGCCGGCAAGGTCGCCGTGGCGCGGGGCATCATTGACGTCGAAGGTGGCCTGATCGCGCTGGCACCGCCGGTGGATGGCTCGATCACTGCAGCGCCGGTGAAGGAAGGCGCCACGGTGAAGAAGGGGCAGCTGTTGTTGTCGCTGGATGGTGCCCTGCTGCAGCAGGAGGTGGCGATGGCCAGCGCCGATCTGGCCTTGGCCAATGACCGCCTGAAGGGCAGCCAGGCGCAGCTGCGCGAACTGGAGCGCAACGCCACTCGCCTGTCCACGGGCGCCAGCGAAGGCGTGTCCTCGAACCAGCAGGCCGATGCAGCCAAACAGCAGCTGGCCGGCGTGCGCGCCGATGTCGACGTGGCCGGTGCGCAGGTAGACATGGCGCAGCACAAGCTGGAGCACGCGAAGCTGAAACTGCAGCAGATGTCGTTGAGCGCGCCGGAAGCCGGCACCGTGGTCGGCCAGGTGCCGGGCGTCGGTGCCTTCGTGCAGGCGGGCAAGCCGGCGATCTCGTTGCTGCCGGCGCGCCCGCTGCAGGTGCGCGCCGAACTGAGCGCCGCCTACGCCGATGCGGTGCAGGTAGGCATGAAAGCGGCGGTGGTACCGGACAGTGATGGTGCCGAGAACACCGGCACGCTGCCGACCGCACGCGTGGTACGCATCAGCCCGGTGTTCGCGCAGGCACGCCTGCCTGAAGATGCAGGGCGTGGCGTGGCCAAGGTGGTGGAGTGTGTGCTGGAGTTCGATGGCGAGGCCAAGGCGCGCTTCGGCCAGCAGGTGCGGGTGGAGTTCCGGAAATAGGCCTAGCGTGGTGGCGGACGCCTGAACGCCCGCCACGCGCTCACCGCCGACACCCCGCACAGCGCCAGCAGCAATCCCACGTCCAGCAGCAGCAACCACAGCAGGTGCATGCCTTGTACCGGCGGCTGGTGCATCGCCGACAGCATCCACGGTACCGACCACACCAGCAGCAGGGCAAAGGCGATCAGCAGACGCAGCCACAGGCGTTTCAGTTTCCAAGGCCGCACGATCAACGCGGCCACCACCAGCTCAACCGTTCCCAGCAGCGCGAACAGGATGACGGTGCTGGTCGGGTAGGGCAGCTCAGCGCCTTCCAGTCGGTGCAGCAGCCAGTAGTCCGGGGTGAAACCGGCATTGACCAGCGCGGCGATCAGCGCCAGCCAGGTCAGCGCGACCAGCAACCAGAACAGGCGGACGTAGCGTCTCGGCATCGGCGGTGTCCGTGCTTGGGCGGGGCAGCGTACCCCAGTGCGGACGCCCGTGACCGCATGATGTGAAGACTGTTGACGGCGTGAAGGAATTTGGACACAATGGCGCTCCTTCGACGCAGGTCGAACGGAATCTGCGGGAATAGCTCAGTTGGTAGAGCGCAACCTTGCCAAGGTTGAGGTCGCGAGTTCGAGTCTCGTTTCCCGCTCCAGATTCTACAGGGCCCCGGTAGGGGCCTTGTTTTTCTCCCGCCACGGCAAGGCGGGGCACGTTGGGCCACAAGGCTTTACGCGCAGTCAGAAAGGTGAAATCGCTGGTGTGTTTTCCGGATTTCCGGTAGCATGTCGGCTTACGCGGGAATAGCTCAGTTGGTAGAGCGCAACCTTGCCAAGGTTGAGGTCGCGAGTTCGAGTCTCGTTTCCCGCTCCATGTTCCGACAGGCCCCATCTTGGGGTTTTGTCTTGTCAGGGCTACGTTCCTGGCGTGAAGTACGTTGGCCTCATGGCAGAGTGGCTATGCACCGGATTGCAAATCCGTTTACAGCGGTTCGATTCCGCTTGAGGCCTCCAATTGAAAAGCCCTGACTCCGGTCAGGGCTTTTTTGTTTGGCTGCAATCGATTCCCCGCTCGCGCGATCGCCACCCGACCTGGCGGTCAGTCATGGCGGATGCGGTGGCGCTACACTCGCGTGATGAACCAGATTGATCACTTCCGCGGGGCTTTGCTCGGCCTGGCGTGCGGCGATGCCGTCGGTACCACGCTGGAATTCAAGCCCCGTGGCAGCTTCACCCCGATTACCGATATGGTGGGTGGTGGGCCGTTCCACCTGCAGCCGGGGCAATGGACTGACGATACCTCCATGGCGATGTGCCTGGCCGAGAGCCTGGCGCGCTGCGACACCTTCGACCCGCGCGATCAGATGAACCGCTACGCCAACTGGTACCGGCACGGTTACTGGAGTGCGACCGGCGAGTGCTTCGATATCGGTATGGCAACGCGAGCTGCGATCGACCGGTTCCTGCAGGACGGTCATTCGTTGGCGGGGAGTGACGACCCACGCAGCGCTGGCAATGGCTCGATCATGCGTTTGGCGCCGGTGGCATTGCGCTACGCCGGGACCCCCGACCTGCAGGCAATGGCCGAGCTGAGTTCGCGGACGACGCACGCTGCGCAGGAGTGCCTGGAGGCGTGCCGCTTGCTGGCGGTCGCGCTGGAGCGGGCGTTGGCAGGTGGCACCCGTGACGGGGTGCTGGATCTCAGCAATGTTCCCGTCAAGAGCGCGCGGCTGCAGCAGATCGCAGCGGGCGGCTATCGTGATGCGACGCGTGAGCAGATCCGTGGCAATGGCTATGTTGTTGACAGCCTGGAAGCTGCACTCTGGTGCTTTGATCGCCACGATACCTTTGAAGCCGTCGTACTCGAGGCGGCCAACCTTGGCGAGGATGCCGACACCACGGCCGCCATCGCCGGGCAGCTGGCGGGCGCATTCCATGGCGCGCGCGGAATCCCCGGGCGGTGGTTGCAGCGGCTGGCCCTGCGTGCCGAAATCCAGGCGCTGGCCGATGCGCTGCACGCCTTGAACCAGGGCAGCGACCGCGCTGCGTGAGTCGGGTTCCCTGCCTGTGAACTGCGCCGGCAGGATGCTCCCTGCCGCCGCCATTTCCGACGCCGCGCTGCTTCACCTGCAGCCGTTCGCCACGTCCCGATCGCCAGTCTCAGCCGGCCACGACATGGAAAGGCGCTATGGTCGAGTTCCACGTCTCAGGGAGCCGCAATGGCGAGCACGGACATCACGCGTCGTTCCAGCCACGGAGCGAAACGGAAATGAGCAAAGTCACGGCAGATGTGCGCTGGTTGACCTTCCGCTTGAAGAACGGGCAATCCATCGGGCCGGACCGGTTGAAGGATGGCTGGATCATCGCTTCGGAAACCGCCCGCTGCGGGGTGCGCCGTGAGCATATCGAGGGGTCGGGCCTGGTCTACGCCCTCTATGCGCCGGCCAATCTGGCTTCGCCGCGTCGCGCGGAAATGCGCATGCGCGAATTCCTGATGAGCTCGGGCTACACCTTCACGATGGGCACGCTGGGCGGCTGAGCTGCGCGCGGGCCGCGATTGCTCAACGCTGCGCGGCCTTCAACGCCTCGATGATCTGCGCGCCGGAGAAGCCACAATGGCCTTCGCCAACGGGCGGCAGCACCTGTGGCAGCGGACGGGCGCCGGCCCGTGCGGCCGTCTGCGGATACACTGTCTGCATGCGCGGCACGATCGTCGGGTCGTTGTTGTTGAACTGGATCACCAGCGGTCGCCTCAACGCACCGCTCAATGCCAGCTCCCTGCGGACAGCGGCCTGCGCGGCAGGCACGGCATCGACACGTCGCACGCCGGCATTGAACGCCATGTCGTCACCGAAGCCGCTGGAAGCCACGCCTCTGTTGCCCACCGGCATGCCGCCGCTGCGCGTGGCCAGTTCGTGCAGGACCAGTGCATGCAGGCTGATCGTGCCGGCCAGTGCATCAGCGGACACCTGCAGCCGCTGTGCCAGCAACGCGGCATGCGGGGGGCTGCGTTGCAGCGCATTGGAGATGCCTTGGTACAGTTCGCCCTGTGGCAGCGCAGCCGCTTCGGGTGAGAGCAGTCCCGCACCCGGCAGGCCTTCGGCCTTGGCAAAGAAGTAATCGAAAGCGACCAGCGTGGTCAGCAGATCACTCGCGATCTGTTCGCCACTGAGATTGGCGCCGCATAGCGACACACCACCGGCGTAGTGTTGCGGGAACCGCTCGAGGCTGGCGAGGGTCACGGCGCCGCCCATCGAAAATCCCAGCATCCAGATATGGCGCACATGCTTGAGTTCGGCCACTGCATGCCGGCGCAGGCGTTCCATGTCGGTGATCGCATCGGCCACCGCCCAGCCCTGGCTGGCATAGGCGCTCTGCGCGACGGCGTAGCCTGCAGCCAGCAGTGGCGCGGTGCCGTCATTGGCAGCCATTGGCGTAGCACGTGGCATGCCTACCGGCTCGTAGCCGTGCGCCAGCATCACCAGGTCACCGTTCCAGTCAGCCGGCACGTCCAGGCGCCACGGGGCCCTCTGCAACTGGCCACTGAACGTGCGCGGTGATGCAGCGGGTGCGGCCAACACCGGTGTCGCCGGGAATAGCAGGGCGAGGGTGAGGGCACATCGTAGCAAGTGACACATCACGGGCATTCCATCCGGGAATGGCGTCAGCTTAGACCCCGCCAGCAGCCTGCGCGCGCTGCACTGCCGCAGGAAGGGCGGGGGGCGCTCCCCGAGTCGATCACGTCCGCTACGGGAGGATTCCGATACGATGTGTCGCCTTGATCTCTTTCTACTTTACCCAAGGTCCCGTCATGGTCGACCGTCTCGCCATTCTGCTTGAACGCTTTGCGGTCACTGCCTCGGTGTTCCATGCCGGTGCGCTGTGCGGTATCAACATGCTGGAGGGGGAGAATGAGGCCGGGCAGCTGCACCTGGTGCGGCGCGGCCCGTTGCAGGTCAGCCACGGCCGGCAGACCGTGCAGGTCGAAGTCCCCAGCCTGCTGCTGTACCCGCGACCGATGCCGCATCGCTTCAGCACTGATCCGCAGCACGGCGCCGACATGGCCTGCGCCAACCTGCATTTCGAGGGCGGTCGGCTCAACCCGATCAGCGCCGCGTTGCCCGATTTCATCTGCATGCCGCTGGCGGATCTCCATGGCGGCAACGCAGCGCTGGAACTGCTGTTCGAGGAGGCCTTCGAGCAGCGCTGCGGACGTGCGGTGATGGTCAACCGGTTGTTCGAGGTAGTGATGATCCAGGTGCTGCGCCAACTGATGGAAGGGGGCGGGATGCGTGGTGGCCTGTTTGCCGGGCTGGGTCATCCACGGCTGCGGCTGGCACTGGTAGCAATGCATGAGGCGCCCGCACAGTCCTGGACCCTGGAAGACCTGGCCGAGGTTGCCGGCATGTCACGCAGCGTGTTTGCTGCCAGTTTCCGCGAGGCGATGGGTACCACGCCCGGGCAGTACCTGCAGGGTTGGCGGGTGGGCCTGGCGCAGCAGGCACTGCGTCAGGGGCGCCCGCTGAAACGGATTGCCGACGACGTGGGTTATGGCAGCGAAGCCGCGCTGTCGCGCGCGTTCAAGGCGCATACCGGGCTGTCGCCGCGGGAATGGCGCGGGCAGACCCGGGCCAGCGCGGCCTGAGCGCTCAGCCCAGCAGCAGCCGGGCCAGCTTCATGCCGCCGAACAGGCCGGCCAGGCCCAGTGCCACCGAGCCGCCGGCATACAGGGCCGCCAGCCCATGCTGGCCGCGCTGCAGCAGCAGGCCGATCTCCAGTGCATAGGTGGAAAACGTGGTGTAGCCGCCGAGGATGCCGGTGGCCAGCAACAATCGCAGCTGTGGCGAGGCGCCATTGCGCATCGCGAAGACCTCGACCACGACGCCCATCAGGAGCGCGCCGCTGATGTTGATCAGGAAGGTCGACCAGGGCCAGGGACTGCCGGCCACTACCCGCGCGCCGAGCAGATTGCAGGCGTGGCGCAGGCAGGCACCGATGCCGCCTCCGATGAAGACCAGGAAATAGCCGTTCAGTGCGTGCATGGGGTGCCTCGAATACGGGTTCGCAGGGTCAATGGCGAACGCCGAGGGCAGGCACGACCCGCCGTCGACGAACACCGGATTCGTCATGGCAGGAGCCATCAGCCTTCTCAGGCGGTTATCGGGGGAGCCCCATCCCCATCGAGGCCCATGCTACCAGCGGCGGTGCATTTACGTCATCGAGGTCGTCAGAACCCGGGCAACCTTGCTGCGGCTGAAGCCGTCCATCAGCAGTTCAAACGCGAGCAGATCCAAGGCCGCGTGGCGCCGGTGGTCGATCTCCAGATCGTTCTCGGCCACCAGATGGCTGACCAGCTCGTAGGCGTCCTGCCAGACATCCAGGTGGGCCTGGCTGGGGATGTAGGCATTGCCAGGCTCACCGACGCCAAGCCCGCTGACCCCGTACAGCAGCTCGCGTGCGTCCAGCTTGGCCGCATCGGCGATGCGGAACAGCTGTTCGGCCTTTACGTGCGAGGCGCTCACGTGGTCGTTGAGCCAGTTGCTGATGGTTGCTGTCGTTGATTTGGCGGCGCGTGCCAGATCGGCCGGGCGTGGGTGCCCGGCTTTCTTCATGGCTGCCGCGAGTCGTTGGCCGAGAGTATTCATCTATGCAAGCCAGCTTAACGCGTGGATTGCGAAGAAGCCTTGCCGCAAGAATCAGTCTGGTTAACAGAAGGACCGACCGTGACCGAATTCTGGAGCAAGCGGCAGGTACGAACCCGGCTGGGATTCCGCACCGACGCGGAACTGGCGCGCTTCTTTGGCATCAGCCGTTCCGCAGTGTCGCAATGGCCGAGGGACTTTCCCATTCCTCCATTGCGGCAGTACATCCTCCATCAGCGCTACCCGAACCTTTTTCCGACAACTGAAGCGCGGGCAGACGAATCCATCTGATTTGCGCCGCCTTTTGTCGCATCCAGCCTGCTTAACCCGATGCGCTAAGTACACTTAGCAAAATAGGCAAGTTCAATCGATCCCAAGCTGATAATCAGTGCCGCCTACTGCGGACGTCGTGCTGTGCTTCCTGACGCCTGTCGGCTTCGCCCCATCCGGCACCCCCAGGGCCCCGTATGTAGTTTCGTGAACGATTAATAATTTCAATCACGAAAGTCGCTGCATGTAATTGACCTGTCGTGAAATCTGTGACTAATTGGAGTCAACCAGTCGTGAAGCCTGGGAGTCTTTCAGTAGCACGCAAGTGAGTCGGTAGACCGTCAACGATGCAGAACAATTCCAACGGAGGTCGTATGGAATACGGCATGAATGGCTTGGCTGAACGGGTACGCCGCGAACTGGAAGCCAGTTATCACAAACACGGATGCGGTCCGGCGTTCTGGGATACCTACCAGCAGGTGCTGGATCGCCTGGTCCCACAGGGGACCGAGCGTACCGAAGTCACCAACGAGATGGCGCTGATCATCGAACAGTTGGGCATCGTCCGGCGCGCCCAGCTTGTGCCGCCGCACGCCAACGCGTCGCGTTGATTCACAGCAGGCGCCAGGCGCCGCAGGCAAGCAGCGCGAGCAACAAGGACAGCAGGGCCAACGTCCGGGGGCGCCACAGGCGCTTCGGTTGTCCGGCCATCGCCTGCGGACTGCAGTAGCGCACCAGCCCAGGACCGAAACCGGCCCGGAGCTGTTGTTGTGCGCAGGCCTCCAGGCAGGCGCCACAGGCCAGGCAATCGGCCTGCGGTCCCTGGCGGATGTCCAGTTGCATCGGGCAGGCACGGACGCAGGCTGCGCAATCGGTGCAGTCACCCAGGCGGTCGGCGCTGAAGGTCGGCATCGGTCCTGCCAGCAGCGGATGCGCAGCGCGGAATACGTAGTCCTGCGCAGTGGTCGGGTCGAGCAGGCCGCGGCCACGGCCCAGCACCCCGCCGAGACCGGACGGGCGTGGCCCGCGCGGCTCACCGCGGCGGGCGTCGTACAGCATGCGCGGCGTATGCGGATCGGTCAGCAGCGGCTGCATGCGTGCGAACGGGCACAGCGAACGGCACACCTGCTCACGCAGGAACCCGGCGTTTCCCCAGGTGGCGGCGGCGTAGAACAGCACCCAGAACGTTTCCCAGCCGCTCCAGCCAGCGCTTGGCGCGGCGGCCAGCAATCCGCTGATCGGGCTGAACAGGCCGACGAAGGTGATGCCGGTCCACACTGACAGCAGGCCCCAGGCCAGCTGGGTGGCTGGGCCTGCCGCAGGTGCGGGCAGTACCCGCGCCGCGCTGCGGGCGATCCAGTCGAAGGCACGGCGCCACAGCGTCTGCGGGCAGGCGTGGCCGCACCAGACGCGGCCGGCGAGGTGGGTCAGCAGCGCGAGGCTTACTACCAGTACCGCCAGCAGGCCGATCAGCGCGCCGACGTCGCCGGGCCACAAGGTCCAGCCAAACAGGTCGAATCGCCGCGCGCTGATGTCCAGCAGCAGCGCCTGGCGTCCTTCCCAGCGCAGCCACGGCAGTGCGTAGAACACCACCAGCAGGGCAGCGCTGAGCGTGCCGCGCCAATGCCAGGGACGGGGTACCCGGGTGCAGGACGTGCTCATCCCAGCGGCAGCTCCTCGTCGTCATCGCCCGGCAGGGGCCGCTGCAGGTACCAGGTGACCGCGCTGGACAGTGCAGTGACCGACCAGAACATGAAGAATCCTGCCGTATAGCCCAGTTCGCGGCTGATGGCCGTGCCCGGGAAACTGATGGCCTGCAGGCGCAATGGATCGACGAAGGCGAAGAACACCACGCTGGCAACGCCGGCGGCGATGAAGCTGGGCCATAGGATCGCGCCCCAGTGCTGGATCAGCCGCTGGCGGCGGTTGGGAAAAGGTCTGTTCATGCTGTCCCCGATCGAAAAGTGGGCGGCGCGTATACTTCGCCAGGATCGGCGCCGTATCCGCAGGGCATGCTTCCTGCAAGCGTGCCAGCCTAGGCGCAGCGGATTGCGCCGACATTGATCTGGATCAACGGCGCTGCCGCCTGGGTGCGGCAGCCTGCCTGCAAGCTTTGGATGCCCCGATGAACGCAACACAGCCGCCTGTCCTCCCTGTCGCCTCGCCCGGGTTGTGCACCGAGCAGGAAGTGACCCGACTGGTCCACGATTTCTATGCCCGCGTGCGAGCGGAAGAGCGGCTGGGACCGGTGTTCGAGGCGCACGTGCACGACTGGCCCGGGCACCTGGCGCAGCTGGTCGACTTCTGGTCGGCGATGCTGCGTGGCACTCGCCGCTTCAAGGGCTCGCCGATGTCCAAGCACATGGCCATCGAGCTGGACAAGGACCTGTTCGATCGCTGGCTGGTGCTGTTCCGGGCCACCACTGCCGAGTGCGGCAACCCGCCGATGCAGGAACTGGCCAACGACGTGGCTGCGCGGATCGGTGACACCTTCTGGAAGCGCTACCAGATGCTGCGCTGGCCGCAGGTCGGCCTGCCGGTACTGGGGATCGCCGGCAAGCATTGATCTGGGTCAAGGCGGCATAGGCCGCCTGGCGCGATGCTGGGGGCATGGACACGTTCTCTCCCGCTGCCGGTGGCCTGGCCTGGACCTTCGACCCCGATCTGCTGCGCCGGCACGACCGGCCCGGGCCGCGCTACACCTCGTATCCGACCGCGCCCCATTTCCACGATGGCTTCGGCGCGCCGGCGCTGCGCCAGGCGATCGCCGACAGCAACCAGCTGGCCCGCGCGCTGTCGCTGTACGTGCATGTGCCGTTCTGTTCCAGCCCCTGCTTCTACTGTGGCTGCAACCGGGTGATCACCCGCGACCGCGGACGTGGCCACAGCTATGTGTCGCGCGTGCTGGCCGAGGCCGACCTGCTGGCGCCGCAGTTCGAGGACGGCCGTGAGGTCATCCAGCTGCATCTGGGCGGTGGCACGCCGAATTTCCTCGAGGCCGAGGCGATGACCACGCTGGTGGAAGGGCTGCGCCGGCGCTTCGATTTCAGCGATTCACCGCAGCGCGATTTCTCGATCGAACTCGATCCACGCTTCATCGACACCCGCGACGTCGCCATGCTGGCGCGCCTGGGATTCAACCGGGCCAGCCTAGGCGTGCAGGATTTCGACCCGCAGGTGCAGGAATCGATCAACCGCATCCAGGGCGTGCAGCAGACACTGGACATCCTGAGCGCCTGCCGCGACAGCGGCATGCGTTCGGTCAACGTCGACCTGATCTACGGCCTGCCCGGGCAGAGCCTGGAGGGGTTCGGCCGCACCCTCGATAGGGTGCTGGCGCTGCGTCCGGACCGCCTGGCGGTGTACGGATACGCGCATCTGCCGCATCTGTTCCGTGCGCAGAAGCAGATCGACGAAAGCCGCTTGCCTTCGCCGGAGGACAAACTGGCGCTGCTGGGTCTGGCGGTGGAGACGCTCTCTGCGGCCGGCTACCAGTACATCGGCATGGATCACTTCGCATTGCCGGAAGAAGATCTGTCGCGCGCACAACGCGCCGGGCAGCTGCATCGCAATTTCATGGGCTATACCACCCACGCCGATACCGATCTGCTCGGCCTGGGCGTGAGTGCGATCAGCCACATCGGTGCCACCTACAGCCAGAATCCGCGCGACCTGCCGTCATGGGAGGATGCCGTGGACCAGGGGCAGCTGCCGGTGTGGCGCGGCGTGGCGCTGAGCGCTGACGACCAGCTGCGTGCGGAACTGATCCAGCAGTTGATGTGCCAGGGCGAGGTCGATGGCGTGCAGCTGGGTCAGCGCCACGGCGTGGATTTCGAACAGTACTTTGCCGAGGACCTGCATTCGGTACAGCGGCTGCAGGAAGACGGGCTGGCCGAATACCGCGATGGTGTGGTGCGTTCCAGCGAACCGGGGCGACCGCTGCTGCGGTTGCTGGCGATGTGCTTCGATCCGTACCTGCGTGCCACTCACGAGCAACCGCGTTACTCGCGGGCGATCTGAGTGTGGGTTGCGCGGCGTGCGTATGGTGCCCGGAGCCGGAATCGAACCGGCATGGGGTTGCCCCCGGCGGATTTTAAGTCCGATGCGTCTACCAGTTTCGCCATCCGGGCCAGCAGCGCGGCGCCGATTGTAGCCCACCTGCGGTGCCTCGGCCTGTTTGCATCACGGCGGTCGCGTGCTTAACTGCCGATCGTATTCATGTCATAGTCCCTGCCATCGTTCCCAGGGGGGGAGCCATCTGATGTCGCTGCACGCGATTGCCTATGCCAGCGAGGCCCGCGCCGATCTGCAGACAACCGATCTTGACCGCCTGCTGGCCGATGCCACGGCATTCAATCGTGTAGCTGGAGTCACCGGCGTCCTGATGTTCGATGGAGCACGCTTCCTGCAGTATCTCGAGGGCCCGCAGGACGGCATCGATTCGGTGTTCCAGCGCATTCTCAACGCGCGCAGCCATGGGCAGCTGCACGTACTGTGCCGCGCTCCGGTGGTGCAGCGGGCATTTCCGCGCTGGTCGATGGGTACGCGGCGCATCGAGCCAGAACCTCTGGCGCAGATCGTCGACGCCGCTTGGCCCGGCTTCCTGCTTGGCAGCGGTGGATTTGAACGCCTGCTGCAGGCCTGGACCGGTGCCGACGGTGAGCTGGAACCGGCGGCGGTGGCGTTGGGGTCCTGAGCCCGCCTTGGCGGCAGGGCGCCGGGGCCGGTAGGCTGTAGCCTTTCTGGCGCAGGTTTTCCGGAGTGGTGCAGCAGATGAGTGTGTTGGCCGAAGCCATGGCAGCGTATGTGCGATTGCATCGATTGCATGGGATGTGCCGATGAGTGTGCCGGTTGCGGCGGCCAGTGACCCTCGGTTTGCGGTGGTCGGCCTGGGCTATGTCGGCCTGCCGTTGGCGGTGGCGTTTGGCCGGCAGTGGCCGACGTTGGGCTTCGATATCGACGCCGGTCGCATCGCCGAGCTGCGCAGCGGCCAGGACCACACACTGGAAATGGAAGCCGACGAGCTGGCCAGTGCGCACCTGTTGCAGTACGGCAGCGATCCGGCACTGCTTGATGCCTGCAATGTCTACATCGTCACCGTGCCGACCCCGATCGATGCCTACGAACAGCCCGATCTGGAGCCGTTGCGTTCGGCCACGCGCCTGATTGCCAGCCATCTCCGCGCCGGAGATCTGGTGATCTACGAGTCCACGGTCTACCCCGGAACCACCGAGGAAGTGTGCGTGCCGCTGCTGGAACAAGGGTCCGGCCTGCGCTTCAACGAAGACTTCTACTGCGGCTACAGCCCCGAACGGGTCAGCCCCGGTGACCGCCGGCGGCGCCTTGCCGACATCCGCAAGATCACCTCCGGATCGACCCCGGAGGTCGCTGCGGTGATTGATGGTCTGTACCAGCGCATCATTGCCGCCGGTACGTTCCCGGCCCCTTCGATGCGCGTGGCTGAAGCGGCCAAGGTGGTCGAGAACATCCAGCGTGACGTCAACATCGCGCTGGTCAACGAGCTGGCCCTGATCTTCGACCGGCTCGGCATCGACACCCAGGACGTGCTGGATGCCGCCGGCAGCAAGTGGAACTTCCTGCCGTTCCGCCCGGGCCTGGTCGGTGGTCACTGCATCGGCGTCGATCCGTACTACCTGCTGCACAAGTCCGAGAGCGTGGGTTACCACCCGGACCTGATCCACACCGCGCGACAGGTCAATAACCGCGTCGGCGAGCACGTAGCGGCTCGGGTGCTGGCGATGCTGGCCGAGCGTGGCCGTGCGCCGGCGGATGCACGCATCCTGGTCCTGGGCGTGACCTTCAAGGAGGATTGCCCGGACCTGCGCAACAGTCGCGCGTTGGAACTGGCACAGCGCTTGCGCGATGCCGGTGCGAGGGTCGAGGTAAGCGACCCGTGGGTCGGCCCGGCGGCATTGACCGGCGAGGGCCTGGACTGGCTGGCCGAGCCCGGGGCAGGGCGCTATGACGCGGTGGTGCTGGCGGTGGCCCACGCCCGTTTCAAGGCGATGGATGAATCCGCAATCCGGGCGCTGCTGGCGCCCGGTGGCCTGGTCTACGACGTGAAATCGGCCTGGCCGCGCAACGTGGTTGACGATCGTTTGTAAGCCCCGGCTGCGAACGGCGCGGTAGACTCGGGGGCAGTTGCAACCGAGGAACGCCATGCACCGGTATATCGTCTACCTGCTCGCCATCCTGATGTTCCCGATATGCCTGTGGCTGGCCACGATCTGGCCAGCCTGGTACTGGGGCGTCGGCCTGACTGCCGCGATGGTGGCGCTGGGGACCTGGGACCTGCTGCAGAAACGCAGCACGTTGCGCCGCAATTATCCGGTGATGGCGCACTTCCGTTACGGGCTGGAGTCGATCGGTCCGGAGATCCGCCAGTACTTCGTGCAGAGCGACCTGGAAGACGTGCCGTTCTCGCGCCAGCAGCGCGCGCTGATCTACCAGCGCGCAAAGAACGAGATGGACACGGTGCCGTTCGGCACCCTGCGCAGCACTTATGCGGTGGACTACGAGTGGATCAACCATTCGCTGGCACCGACGACGATTGCCAAGCATGACTTCCGCGTCCTGATCGGCCCGAACTGCGCCAAGCCTTATTCGGCCAGCGTGTTCAACATCTCGGCGATGAGCTTTGGCTCGCTGTCAGCCAATGCGATCCGCGCACTGAACGAAGGCGCGCGCCGCGGTGGCTTCTACCACGACACCGGCGAAGGATCGATTTCGCCCTACCACCGCGAAATGGGCGGCGACCTGGTGTGGGAGATCGGCTCGGGGTACTTCGGTTGCCGTGACGAGAAAGGTGGTTTCAGCGAGGAGCGCTTCGTTGCCAACGCTACCCACGATCAGGTCAAGATGATCGAGATCAAGCTGTCGCAGGGGGCCAAGCCGGGCCACGGCGGTGTGCTGCCGGCACCGAAAGTGACCGCCGAGATCTCGGTGACCCGTGGCGTGCCGATGGGCGTTGACTGCGTGTCGCCGTCGCGCCATTCGGCGTTCTCCACGCCGGTTGAACTGTTGCAGTTCGTGGCCCGCCTGCGCGAACTGTCCGGTGGCAAGCCGGTCGGTTTCAAGTTGGCCATCGGCCACCCGTGGGAATGGTTCGGCATCGCCAAGGCGATGCAGGAAACCGGCCTGTTGCCGGACTTCATCGTGGTGGATGGCGCCGAAGGCGGCACCGGCGCGGCACCGGCCGAGTTCGTCGATCATGTCGGCGTGCCGATGCATGAGGCACTGCTGCTGGTGCACAACACCCTGGTCGGCCTCGACCTGCGTGAGCGCATCCGCATCGGCGCGGCCGGCAAGATCACCAGTGCGTTCGACATCGCACGGACCATCGCGTTGGGGGCCGACTGGTGCAATGCCGGCCGAGGCTTCATGTTCGCGCTGGGCTGCATCCAGTCGCTGAGCTGCCATACCGACAAGTGTCCGACCGGGATCGCTACCCAGGATCCCGCGCGCTGGAAGCATCTGGATGCACCGGACAAGGCTGCTCGTGTCTACAGCTACCACGAGCACACGCTGCATGCCTTGAAGGAACTGCTGTGTGCCGCTGGCCTCAATGATCCGGCCGAGCTGGGGCCGGAACACATCCTGCGCCGTGTCTCGCCGGTGGAGATCCGTTCGCTGGCCTCGTTGTACCGCTACCTGGAGCCAGGCGAACTGCTGCACAAGGTGCCCGACCATGCGGTGTTCCATGCGTTCTGGGCCGATGCGCGCAGCGACTCGTTCCAGCCACCGCCGAAGATCCAGGCGCTGCGCGCCAGCAAGTCGCGATAACGTGATGTTGTAGAGCCGAGCCCATGCTCGGCTGATCTTCGTTCCAACATCGCGATGCGTGATCGAGAAGCAGCCGAGCATAGGCTCGGCTCTACAAGGAGATGTCATGCAGTTCAGGACCGGCACCATGGATGACGTGGCCATGTTGTGGGCGCTGCGCACGCGTTGCGTGCGCGAGACCTGCAGCAGCCATTACCCGCCCGAAGTCATTGCGCCCTGGTCTGCCTCGCCGCCACCGTCGCAGTATGCGCGGCTGTTGTCGCAGGGCGGATGCGTAGTGGCCGAGGACGGGCAGGGTGGCCTGCTCGGCTTCGGCGTCTTTGATGCCGATGCCAATGAAGTCGATGCGTTGTTCGTCAATCCGGATCATGGCGGCCAGGGCATTGGCCAGGCGTTGATGCAGCGCCTGCTGGCGATGGCCGATCGTGAACGTGAGGTGGTGCTGTCGGCCTCGCTCAACGCCGTGCCGTTCTATCAACGCCAGGGGTTCGTCAGCGTGCGCGAAGAGGCCTACCCGCATCCCAGCGGCGTGGCGCTGGCTTCAGTGAGCATGCGCCGGCCGTGGTGAGTGCTCGTTTTCTGCGTTCTGTAGAGCCGAGCCCACGCTCGGCTGCTTTTGACTCAAGCCGAGCATGGGCTCGGCTCTACAGGTAACGCCGTCGAGCATGGCTCGACGCTACAAGGCAGGCGTCACCGCCCGGCCAGCCACCCGATTACGCCTTCCGCAGCACGCAGGCCACTGGCGTAGCACGCGGTCAACAGGTAGCCACCTGTCGGCGCTTCCCAGTCCAGCATCTCGCCGGCGCAGAACACGCCGGGCACTGCCCGCAGCATCAGGCCATCATCCAGCGCATCCAGGCGCACGCCGCCGGCGGTGCTGATCACCTCGGCCATCGGCCGGGGACGCAGCAGGCGCAGCGGCAGGCGCTTGAGCGTAGCCGCCACGGCAGGCAGGTCGCTGCCCGCTTCTTTACCCAGAATCTCGAACACCAATGCGGCTTTCACTGCATCCAGGCCGGCTTGGCGGCGCAGGTGCTCGCCGAAGCTGCGGCCCTTGCGTGGGCGTGACAGATCGGCAAGCAGGCGCGCCTCGTCGCGGCCCGGTACCAGATCCAGCCACAGCATCGCGTGGCCCTCGCGGTTGATGGTCTCGCGCAGGTCCGCCGCCATCGCATAGATCAGGCTGCCTTCGATGCCGTACTCGCTGGCCACGCATTCGCCCTGCAGCGACCGTGGCTGTCCGGCCAGGTCGATCCAGTGCGCGACCACCGGCTTCAACGGCGCGCCGGCATTGCGTTGGGCGAAGAATGGGGTCCAACCCACGTCGAAACCGCAGTTGGCCGACTGCAGTGGTGCGATGTCCACGCCACGGGCCTGCAGTGGCGCGACCCAGGCGCCGTCACTGCCCAGCTGCGGCCAGCTGCCGCCGCCCATGGCCAGCAGGGTGGCATCGGCATGTACTTCAACGGCGCCATCTTCGGTTTCAAATCGCAGCGCGCCATCCTCACCCCAGCCGATCCAGCGGTGGTTGGCATGCAGGCGCACACCCTGTTCCTTCAGCCGGCGCACCCAGCCACGCAGCAGCGGCGCAGCCTTCCGGTCGACCGGGAACACGCGGCCGGAGCTGCCCACATAGGTCTCCACGCCCAGGCCGGCGGCCCAGTCGCGCAGCGCCTGCGCATCGAAGTCGTCCAGCCAGCGGCCCACGGCCGTGGACTGCTCGCGGTAGCGGCTGTCGAACAGCGGACGCGGATCGGAATGGGTGAGGTTGAGCCCGCCCTTGCCGGCGATCAGGAATTTGCGGCCGGGCGACCCCTTGGCCTCGTACAGGTCGACGTCCAGCCCGGCGGCGCGCAGGCGCTCGGCGGCGAACAGGCCGGCCGGGCCACCGCCGATGACGGCGACGCGGTGGGGCATGGCGGCATCACGGTTTGACATCGAGCAGCTCGACGTCGAACACCAGCGACGATCCGGCCGGAATCGGGCCGACCTTGCGGTCGCCGTAACCGTAGTCCGGCGGGATCATCAGCGTGCGCTTGCCGCCAACTTTCATGCCAGCCACGCCCTCATCCCAGCCGCGGATGACCTGGCCGGCGCCAAGCGCGAAGGTGAACGGTTGGCCGTGCTTGAAGGAGCTGTCGAAGGTCTTGCCGTGCTTGGTCTCGGTACGGTTGTCGTAGATCCAACCGGTGTAGTGCACGGTGACCTTGCTGCCGGGAACGGCTTCAGCACCGGTACCTGGCACGGTATCGATCCGCTCGAAGGCGGTCAGGGTGCCGCCGGGCGGCGGGCCGGACGGTTCGGTCGAGCAGCCAGCGGCGGCGAGGGACAGCAGCAGGGGAAGCAGCAGGCGGCGCATCGGGCGTCTCCGGTAGGGCGCAGGTCGAGGGCGGCAAGGGTAGCGCATCGGCGCCGGGTATCATGGGGACATGGCAAAACTCCTGCTCAATCTGCGCAATGTCGGTGACGACGAATACGCCGATGTCTGCACGCTGCTCGACCAGCACGGCATCGCCTGGTACCGCACCGAACCCAGCCCCTGGGGCATTTCCAACGGAGGCCTGTGGCTGCGCGAGGACGCCGATCATCCACGTGCGAAGGCGCTGATGGCGGAGTACCAGGCCGAACGCGGGCCGCGCATCCGTGCCGAGCGTGAGCAGGCATTGCGTGATGGCACGGCGGAGACCTTCGGCAGCCTGTTCCGGCGGCGGCCGCTGTTCGTAATGCTGGTGCTGCTGGGGATGGCCGCTGCCGCTGCGCTGGTGCTGCTGCCGTTCGTGCTGTTGCGGGGGTAAGGGGTTTCGGCCGGGTTGCACCCGGCACCCGCAGACGCAACGGCGACGTCAAAAGCCGGGCTTCAGTGGGAGGGTGGGGCGGTGTGGGGAGGCGGGGGACGGCAAACGCTGCTCCTGCGTGCCTCGTAGAGCGCCATCCATGGCGCTCTGCGCCCCCGCCTGCCCACACCGCCCCACCCCTGACAGATTCCGGGTGTCTGCCGGGCTTGGGGTCGGATCCCTCTGCTGCGCAGAGGGCACTGACCCCTGAATCTGTCTGTGCGGGCGGGAGGCGCTAAAATGGCGGGATGATCGCCAATACCGCTGCCTACCATTTCGCCGTCATCGACGCCCCTCAGGCCCTGTGTGACCAGCTGCTGGCGCGTGCCGAGGCGGCACAGCTGCGCGGCACGATCCTGGTGGCGGGCGAGGGGCTGAACCTGTTCCTGGCGGGTGCGCCAGAGGCGGTCGAGGGTTTCTACGCAGCGCTGCGCTCTGACGCGCGCTTTGCCGATATGCGGGTCAAGACCAGCTTCAGCGAGCACCAGCCGTTCGCCCGGCTGAAGGCCAAGGTGAAGGACGAGATCATCAGCTTCCGCCGTGATGACGGCCAGCCGCTGGACTATCCGCGTGCGCCGGCGGTGGATCCGGCCACCGTTCAGCGCTGGCTGCGGCAGGGGCATGACGATGCCGGCAAGCCGGTGGTGATGCTCGACACGCGCAATCTGCAGGAAGTGGAGTACGGCACCTTCAAGGATGCGCTGGTGTTGCCCATCCACAAGTTCACCGACCTGCCGGAGGCGCTGGCGCCGCACCGCGAAGCACTGAAGGACAGCACCGTGGTCAGTTTCTGCACCGGCGGCATCCGCTGCGAGAAGGCGGCGCTGTGGATGGTCAACGACGGCATGGACAACGTGCTGCAGCTGGACGGTGGCATCCTCGGCTACTTCGAGGAAGTGGGCGGCGAAGGCTACGAAGGCCGCTGCTTCGTGTTCGATGAGCGCATTGCGCTGGATGCGGAACTGAAGCCGATGGTCGACCAGCCGTTGCCTGATCCGCGCCCCAGCGCGTTCTAAGCCGGGATGTCGATTCCCCGGTAGAGGCCGGCCGCTGGCCGGCTGCCAGGCACGTTGCCTGCCGGCCAGCGGCCGGCTCTACCGGATCAAGCGCAGCCAGTCGTGGACCCGCGCTGCGGGAATCAGCATCCTGCCACCGGCACTGGCCGCTGCGCCGGGTCGTCCCCATGCATGGGGGATCCTGTGACGGAAAAACGCCTGATGATCCCGTTGTCGATCCTTGACCTGGCCCCGGTCTGCGAGGGCAGTGACACCACCACCGCCTTTGCCAACATGCTGGAACTGGCCCAGCACGCCGATGCGCTGGGCTACCGCCGCTACTGGCTGGCCGAACACCACAACATGCCCGGCATCGCCAGTGCGGCCACCGCCGTGCTGATCGGCCATGTCGCCGGCGGTACCCTTCGCATCCGGGTCGGTGCCGGCGGCATCATGCTGCCCAACCATGCCCCGCTGCAGGTGGCCGAGCAGTTCGGCACGCTGGCCTCGCTGTATCCGGACCGGATCGACCTGGGCCTGGGCCGCGCACCGGGTACTGACCAGCCGACCGCGCGTGCATTGCGCCGCTACTTCGACAGCGCGGACCAGTTCCCACAGGACGTGCGCGAGCTGCTGCACTACTTCGAGCCGGTTCAGCCGGGGCAGGCGGTGCAGGCCGTTCCAGGTGGCGGCCTGCGGGTACCGACCTGGATCCTCGGTTCCAGCCTGTTCGGCGCGCGCATGGCCGCGTCGATGGGCCTGCCGTATGCGTTCGCCTCGCACTTCGCACCCGACGCGATGGACGAAGCCCTTGCTGTCTACCGCCGCGAGTTCCGCCCCTCGGCGGCGCTGAAGCAGCCGCACGCGATGCTGGCCCTGAACGTCGTTGCCAGCGACAGCGAGGCGGAGTCGCGCCGCCTTTTCACCAGCCAGCAGCAGAGTTTCGTCAACCTGCGTCGTGGCCGGCCGGGCAAGATTCCGGTACCGATCGACGACATCGAGTCCTTCTGGGAGCCGCACGAAAAACTGGGGGTGGAGCGGGCGCTGGCCTGCACCGTGCTGGGCGATCCGCAGCAGGTCGGGGAGGGCATCGCCGCGTTTGTCGAACGGCACAGGCCCGACGAGCTGATGCTCACCGCCAACCTGTACGACCACCGCGCGCGCTTGCGCTCGTTCGAACTGACCATGCAGGCCTGGCACGCCCGCCACGCGGGCTGAACAATTGCGTCACGGGCTGTTGCGGCCGTGCCCGGTCTGATGGGGGCTCATTCCGATGGAGTCCCCCACATGGCCGACACCCGTGCCGAACACGTCAACCAGCTGGCCGAACTGATCAAGGATGTGGAGGTGGCCATGTTCACCACCACCGGCGTCGACGGACGGCTCTACAGTCGGCCGCTGGCCACCCAGCAGGTCGCCTTTGACGGCGACCTGTGGTTCGTCATCACCGCCGACAGCCCGAAGGTGGCCGAGATCGCGCTCGACCCGCGGGTCAACGTGGCGTATGCCTCGCCCTCGAACAACACCTATGTCTCGGTGGCCGGGCGTGCCCGCGTCGTCGATGACCGCGCGAAGATCGAGGAGCTGTGGTCGCCGGCGATGAAACTGTTCTTCCCGGGTGGCAAGGACGATCCGAACCTGCGCCTGATCCACGTGCGCGCCGAGAGCGCCGAATACTGGGATGGCCCGGGCACGCTGCTGGGCAAGGCATTGAGCTTCGTGCTGTCGGCGGTGCAGGACGAACCGGCGGCGCTGGCCGACAACGGCTTCATCGATCTTCGGTGATGACCGATGTCCGGTATTGGTAGTGCCGGCCGCTGGCCGGCAACCCTGGAAACGTGGCAGCCGGCCAGCCCGGCTCTACCGGATGCCGCTTCAGAACCAGCGCTGGAACAGCTCCACTGTATAGCCCACCAGCTGCCCCGAACTGAAGCCGAAGAACGCGATCGCCACCAGTGCGGCGATCCAGTTGAACAGCATCAGCGCACCATCGCGTTCCAGCAGCGCCAGCGAGAACAGCAGCAGCTGGAAGCCGAACAGGAAGTTGGTGAACGGAATCGGCAACGACAGCAGCAGGCCCAGCAACACCAGCAGCAGGCCAGTGAACGCGTGTGCGGGCAGCGGTGTCAGCAGCTGCGGCAGGCGTGGCTTCAGCATCCTGTCCAGCCGCCGCAACGGGCGATCGATACGGTCCAGGAAGCGGTGCATGGTGCCGCGCTTCGGCCCGCGTCGGGCAATCAAACCGGGCAGCCAGGGGCGGCGCAGGCAACACAGCATCTGCAGGCCGATCAGGACCACCAGTGGGCCGCTGACCGCCCCCCCCATGCCCGGGATCGGGATGAACGAGGGCAGGATCGCCACGAACAGGAACACGCCGAACGCGCTCTGCTGCAGGTTGCTGAGGATCTGGCCGAGCGGCATGTGCTCGGCGGGATCGCCGGAGGCGAACATCTCCAGCAGGGTGCGGATGCCCTCGTTGCGGTAGGCCGCGCGCTGAGCGCCCTGGCCCTGGCCGGTCTCAGGCGGTGAGCTCATCGGCCTGCTCGTCGGACAACGTGCGCAGCAGCAGCTTGTCCACCCGCGCACCGTCCAGGTCGACCACCTCGAAGCGCCAGCCGGCCCAGTCGAAGTACTCGCCTGCGTGCGGGATGCGGCCGAAGTAGTGGATGCACATGCCGGCCAGCGTGTAGTAATCGCCGTCCTCGGCATCGGGCAGGTCGTTGCTTCCGATCAGCTCGCGCAGGTCTTCGATCGGCAGCGAGCCGTCCACCAGCAGCGAGCCGTCCTCGCGGGTCACCACCAGGGCGTCCTCGTCGGCATTCTCGACCGCCTGCAGGCGGCCGACCACGGCGCCCATCAGGTCGCTGATGGTCACCAGGCCCTGGATCTCGCCGTACTCGTCCACCACCAGCGCCATCGACTGCTGTTCCTCGCGGAAGATCTCCAGCAGCTTCATCGCGTGGGTCGATTCGGAGACGTACAGCGGTTCGCGCAGGGTCTGGAACAGCGCGTTGTCGCCGCGCGCCATGCGCGTGGCCAGCGATTTCA
The DNA here is from genome assembly GCF_032025805.1 of Stenotrophomonas maltophilia group sp. msm1. Classification (NCBI taxonomy): domain Bacteria; kingdom Pseudomonadati; phylum Pseudomonadota; class Gammaproteobacteria; order Lysobacterales; family Lysobacteraceae; genus Stenotrophomonas; species Stenotrophomonas maltophilia group sp. msm1. The sequence continues at coordinate 1,562,623 of NZ_JAVSKH010000002.1, read as the reverse complement.
GCTCCAGCACGCCGACCACGTCCATGTCGTTGTCGCGGTACACCGGGTAACGGGAGAACTCGTGCTCGGCCATGATGTCCAGATTGCGCTCCAGCCCGGCCTGGGTGTCGAGCCAGGCGATGCGGTTGCGCGGCGTCATCAGGCTGTCGGCGGTGCGGTCGCCCAGGCGCATGACGCGGTTCATCATGTCGCGCTCGTGGGCGTCGATCACGCCGGCCTCGTGGCTCTCGGCCACCAGCATCCGGATCTCTTCTTCAGTCACCTGCGCGGCCTCGTCCTTGCCCAGGCCCAGCACCTTCAGCACCAGCTGGGTGGTCTTGGACAGGAGCCAGACGAAGGGCAGGGCGAGCCTGGCCAGCCAGCTCATCGGCATCGCGACCAGGCCGGCAATGGCCTCGGAACGTGTCAGGGCCAGGCGCTTGGGCACCAGTTCGCCGAAGATCAGCGTGATGAAGGTGATCAGCGAGACCGCCAGGGCGGTGCCTACTTCGCGCGCGTACGCAAAGCCGGGCATCAGGCCCTGCAGCCAGCCGGCGATCGCGTCGCCGATCGCATCACCACCGAGGTAGCCGGTGAGTACGCCGATCACGGTGATGCCGATCTGCACGGTGGACAGGAAGCTCTCCGGCTTCTCCGACAGCTCCAGCGCCTTGGCGGCGCGCTTGGAGGTGGCGGCCATCTGCTTCAGGCGGCTCTTGCGCGAGGTCATGACCGACATCTCGGACATGGCGAAGAAGCCGTTCAGCAGAACCAGCGCGAAGACAATCAGGATCATTTCAAACACGGGCGTCGTCCCCGGTTGGTGGCAGGGAGGGCGGGTGCTTGCGATGGCGGCAGGCGCTCAGGAACGGGGTCCGGCGCGGCGCAGGGGGATAAGGGTCGTCGTCCATAAGGTGCGCCTGAAGGCGCGCTGGCATCTTAGCAAAGGGGCGTGGCAGGGTGGCAACCGCCTGTTCAGGTTGGGGCTCCCAGAGCCCGGAAAGGGCGCGGGGATACCCGTGATGGTCATCTAGCCGTCATAATTCGCTCTGGTGCCGTCCTTCCCGCGACGGCTGACAGGTTTCTCAATGTTCTCTCTGCAGACCATTTTCGGTTCCGGCAAACAGTTCTACACCCTGCTCGATGAGGCTGCTGTCGCGGCTTCCGATGCCGCCAAGGCGCTGCATTCCATGCTGCGCGAGGCCGACCGCCAGCCCGCGCTGGACGCCTTCAAGCTGGCCCGCCTGCGCGAACGCGCGGCCTCGGACAAGATCAGCCAGGCGCTGGTGGACAGCTTCATGACCCCCATCGAGCGCGAAGACATCGAAGCGCTGGGTTCGGCCCTGTACAAGATTCCGAAGCAGATCGAGAAGTTCGCCGATCGCTATTCGCTGGCCACGACCCACCTGGAGCACATCGACTTCGCGCCGCGCGCGGCGATGCTGGAACAGGCCGCCGGCGTGGTGGTGGAGATGGTGGCCGACCTGCGCCACATGAACCTGGACCGGATGACCGCGCTGAACGAGAAGCTGCGCTCGCTGGAGAACGAGGCCGACCGCCTGATGCTCGAGCTGTACCGCGACATCTACTCCGGTCGCCTGGACAACCTGCAGATGTTCCTGCTGAAGGAGTTCTTCGAGATCCTGGAAAAGGCCATCGACCGTTGCCGCGAGGCTGGCGTGGTGGCGTACCAGATCGTGTTGAAGAACAGCTGACGGACGCCGCCGCATGTTGACCCTTGTCCTGGTAGTGATCCTGGCCGCGCTCGTCTTCGAGTTCATCAACGGCTTCCACGACACTGCCAATTCCATTGCCACCGTAGTGGCGACCAAGGTGCTCTCGCCCGGCTGGGCGGTGATGCTGGCCGCCTTCATGAACCTCATCGGTGCGCTGACCGGTACGGCGGTGGCGCTGACCATCGCCTCGGGCCTGCTCAACACCAACGTGGTGGAAGTCACCCCGCAGGTGATCCTGTGCGCGCTGCTGGGCGGCATCATCTGGAACCTGATCACCTGGTGGAAGGGACTGCCGTCCTCGTCCTCGCACGCGCTGATCGGCGGCCTCTGCGGCGCCGGCCTGGCTGCGGCCCACAACAACTGGGATGCCCTGATCTGGTCCGAGCGCCTGGGCAGCTGGGCGCAGAACAAGGGCCTGCTGTGGAAGGTGTTCGTGCCGATGATCACCTCGCCGATCGCCGGCTTCCTGCTCGGCATTGTGGTGATGGTGCTGCTGTGGGCGCTGATCGCCGGCCTGGCCAAGGTCGGTGGCGCCATCGGCCGCCTGGCCCGCCCGCGCATCGTCAATGCCTTCTTCGGCAAGGCGCAGATCGCCTCGGCGGCCTACATGGGCTTCGCCCACGGCCACAACGACGCGCAGAAGACCATGGGCATCATCGCGATGACCCTGATTGGTGCCGAAGCCACCGGCGCACTGAACGATCTGCCGTCCTGGCTGGCCTTCATGCACCCGGACGCGCACGCCGGTGACGGCATCGCCATGTGGATCGTGCTGACCTGCGCGGTGGTGATGGCGGCCGGTACCGCTTCGGGTGGCTGGAAAATCATCAAGACCCTGGGCCACAAGATGGTCAAGCTGCACCCGATCCACGGCTTCGCCGCGGAGACCAGCTCGGCCACCATCCTGACCCTGGCGGCCCACTTCGGCATGCCGGTCTCGACCACGCACAGCATCTCCACCGCGATCATGGGTGTCGGCTTCGCCAAGAACCCGCGTTCGCTGAAGTTCGGCGTGATCGAGCGCATCGTCTGGGCCTGGATCCTGACCATCCCGGCGGCCGGCGGCTGTGCGTACCTGATCCTGAAGCTGTTCGAGCTGTTCGGCTGGACCTGATCGCCACGCCAGGGTTGCAAACGAAAAAGCCCGCCATATCAGGCGGGCTTTTTCATGGGCAAGGATTTTTCCGCACCCACCGTGTCGACCAAGGTCGACACCTACCTGAGCAGAACCAGGGTCAGAGCCCGTTGCCAAACAACGGGATCCGCCCCCGTGCCTACCAACGGTCGGCACCTACCAACAGCGCCCGGAAACTGTCGAAGGCGGGGTGGGGTGGGCAGGCGGGGGCGCAGAGCGCCATGGATGGCGCTCTACGAGGCACGCAGGAGCAGTTTTTGCCGTCCCCCGCCTTCCCATCCCACCCCGCCATCCCACGGAATCCAGGCCTTTGCAGTCGCAGCTGCAGTTGCAGTTGCAGTTGATCCAGCGGGTGCCGGGCCGCAGGCCCGGCCGCCCCCACCCATCAATTACGCTGGAACAGCGCCTTCACATCATTCCGGAACGCCGCCTGGCTGTCGGCCCGGCTGTAGAACATGTGCCCGCCCGGATAACTGCGCACCTGCACCCGGTCCGGATTGCTGCCCATCGTCGGCATCTGGTCCACGGTCAGGATCGAACCCATGAACGGGCACGACAGGTCGTTCCAGCCATGCACGATCAGCACCTGCAGGTGCGGGTCGATCGCCACGGCCTGGCGCAGCTGGGTCACCGCGCCATCGCGCAGCTCGCCATTGCGGTCCCACAGCCGGTTCACGTCGTAGTTCAGCGCCTGGTACCGCGCGTCCACCTTCCAGCCGACCACGCGCGTCACGAAGTCGACCATCGCCGTGGTGGTCGGCGCGATGATGCTGTCCAGCAGCGGATCGTTGGCGCGCTGCTCCGGATCGTTCGGGAATGGATCGAACGCGGTCACGTTGGAGTCGTAACGGCTGCCCAGCGTGCCCTTGCCGCGGAATACTTCGCGCAGGTAGGCCTGCGTTTCCAGGCGGCCACCGGCACGGCGCACGAACTGCGGCTCCAGGCCGGTCAGTTCGGTCACCCGGCGCAGCATCGCCTCGGTTGCCTGCGGATCGCTACGGCCTTTCATCAGGGCGGTGGCGTAGTCGCCACGGGTGTATTCCACTACTTCGCGCATCGCTGCATCGGTCAGTTTGCCCTGGCGCTCCAGGTGCGCGGCGGCGATCGACGGCAGGGTCTGCATCCACGCCATCGGCGAGACATCGGCGTTGTCTTCCAGGGTCGGGCTCAGGTACGGCGAGACCAGTACCAGGCCGTTCATCGCCACGCCCAGCCGGGTCTGCAGGTAGTGGGTGATGCGCGGGCCGCGATAGCCGCCGTAGCTCTCGCCAGTCAGGTACTTGCGCGACGCCATGCGCTGGTTGCGCAGCAGCCAGTCGTAGATCGAGCGTGACAGGTATTCGATGTCGGCGCTGGGGTTGTACAGTGCCTTCTTCGCTTCATCGTCGCCGATCCGCGCGCGGCTGAAGCCGGTGCCGACCGGATCGATGAACACCAGATCGGTGAAGTCCAGCCAGGTGCCGGGGTTGTCGTGCAGCGTGGCCGGCGCCGACGCGCTGTCACCCTCGGAGCCGAAGGTCACCACCTTGGGCCCGATCGCGCCCATGTTGAGGTACACCGACGACGCACCGGGGCCGCCATTGAGCGCGAAGGTCACCGGCCGGTCCTTGCCCGGCATCGTGTAGGCGGTGAACACCACATCGGCGATCACATTGCCCTTGGCATCGCGTACCGGCAGGGTGCCGACGGTGGCGGTGTAGTCCAGGGTGCGGCCGGCCAGGCGCATGCTCTGGCGGGCTGAGGCGTCTGCGGGCAACGCAGGTGCCTCGGTCTTGTCGTCTTTCGGATCGGGCTTGGCGTCGGCATCAGGCGCGGCCAGCACGCTGGCTGGGGCGATGAGCAGGCCGACGCAGAGCGCGGCAGTGTGCAGCAGGGACTTCATGGCACCGGGTGGGCAGCGGAAGGGGATTCCGATGCTAGGCCGGTGGCGGCCCATGTCGTATGTGTCCAAAGGCATGGCCGTGCGTTGAGCCCGCTACTGGCCAGATTGGGTCAAGCGGGCAGGGTGGCGGCCGCTTCGTCATCGGCCAGCAGGCCATAGACGGCCGAGTCGGCCAGTTCCCCCTGGATCCGCCAGCGCTGGCGCAGCACTCCCTCGCGGCGGAAGCCCAGGCGTTCGAGCACGTGCGCGGAGGGTGCGTTGCGCGGGTCGATCTCGGCTTCCACGCGATGCAGGTGGAGGGTGCCGAACAGGTAGGCCAGTACCTGCTGCAGGGCCTCGTGCATGTAGCCCTGGCCCTGGCGATCCGGTGCCAGCAGGTAGCCGATCTCGGCGCGTGCCGCATCGCGGTCCAACGCAAACACCACGCAGATGCCCAGCAACGGGCCGTCCAGCGTTTCGCGCACGGCCAGCTTGAGCTGGGTGCCGGTGGCCTGTGCCGCCAGGTCATCGTCGATCTGCGCGCGTGCCTCGGACGGTCGTGTCCATGCAGGATGGTTCCAGAACCGCATCACGTCCGGATCGGACTGGATTGCGAACAGGGCGGCCGCATCGTCGCGGCGGATCGGGCTCAGGACGAGGCGCGCGCTGTGCAGCGGCAGGCCGGGAAACAGCAGGGAGTGGCTGGCCAATACGTTGGTCCACACGGATGGACGCGCATTATGGCGCCGCCGGGTTTGCCGATGGGAGTGGGATCTCTGTAGAGCCGAGCCGATGCTCGGCTGCCCGGCACGGCGCGGAATGCAGCCGAGCGTGGGCTCGGCTCTACAGGAGGGCTGCGGGAGTCAGACTTCCAGCGAAGCCAGGTCGCCCTTCGACTCCAGCCAGCCCTTGCGGTCGGAGGCGCGCTTCTTGGCCAGCAGCATGTCCATCAGCGAGCTTGTCTGCTCGCGATCGTCCACGGTCAGCTGCACCAGCCGGCGCGTATCGGGGTGGATGGTCGATTCACGCAGCTGAGGCGGGTTCATCTCGCCCAGGCCCTTGAAGCGGGTCACGTTGATGGCGCCCTTGATCTTCTCGCGTTCGATCTTGTCCAGCATCGAGCGCTTTTCTTCCTCGTCCAGGGCATAGAACACCTGCTTGCCCACGTCGATGCGGAACAGTGGCGGCATGGCCACGAACACGTGGCCGGCATCGACCAGCGCAGGGAAGTGCCTGAGGAACAGCGCGGTCAGCAGTGTTGCGATGTGCAGGCCGTCGGAGTCCGCGTCGGCCAGGATGATGACCTTGCCGTAGCGCAGGCCGCTGATGTCGTCCTTGCCCGGGTCGCAGCCGATCGCGATCGCCAGGTTGTGCACTTCTTCCGAGGCCAGCACGCTGTTGGAGGAAACCTCCCAGGTGTTCAGGATCTTGCCGCGCAACGGCATGATGGCCTGGAAATCCTTGTCGCGGGCCTGCTTGGCGCTGCCGCCTGCCGAATCACCTTCCACCAGGAACAGCTCGGTGCGCGACAGGTCCTGGCTGATGCAGTCGGCCAGCTTGCCGGGCAGGGCCGGGCCCTGGGTGACCTTCTTGCGGACGACCAGCTTTTCGGTCTTCAGGCGGGCGCTGGCGCGCTCGATGGCGATCTGCGCGATCTTCTCGCCCAGCTCCACGTTCTGGTTGAGCAGCAGGCTGAAGGCATCATGGGCGGCACCTTCGATGAAGCCGGCCGCCTGGCGTGAGGACAGGCGTTCCTTGGTCTGTCCGCTGAACTGCGGGTCGGTCATCTTCAGCGACAGCACGAACGACACGCGGTCCCACACGTCTTCCGGGGCCAGCTTGACGCCACGCGGCAGCAGGTTGCGGAAGTCGCAGAACTCGCGCAGCGCCTCGGTCAGGCCGGTACGCAGGCCGTTGACATGGGTGCCGTGCTGGGCGGTGGGGATCAGGTTGACGTAGCTTTCCTGCACCAGCTCGCCTTCCGGCAGCCAGGCCACTGCCCAGTCCACGACCTCGGTGTCCTTCTTCAGGCTGCCGACGAACAGCTCGGCCGGCAGCATCTCGCGATCACCCAGCTCCAGCTTCAGGTAATCGCGCAGGCCGTCTTCGTAGTACCAGGTATCGACTTCACCGGTGGCTTCATCGGTCAGCTTCACGGTCAGGCCCGGGCACAGCACGGCCTTGGCGCGCAGCAGGTGCTTGAGCGCGCGCACCGCGAACTTCGGCGTATCGAAGTACTTCGGGTCCGGCCAGAAGCGCACGCGGGTACCGGTGTTCTTCTTGCCGACGCTGCCAACTACTTCCAGCGGTGTGGCGCGGTCGCCATTGCGGAAGGTGATGCGGTGTTCGGCACCGTCGCGCTTGATGTGCACTTCCACCAGGGTCGACAGCGCGTTGACCACGCTGACGCCGACGCCGTGCAGACCACCGGAGAAGGTGTAGTTGTTGTTGCTGAACTTGCCGCCGGCATGCAGGCGGGTGAGGATCAGCTCGACGCCCGGGATCTTTTCTTCGGGATGGATGTCCACCGGCATGCCGCGGCCGTCATCGCTGACCTCCACGCTGCCGTCCTTGTACAGGGTGATCTCGATCGAGCGGGCGTGGCCGGCGAGGGCCTCGTCCACCGAGTTGTCGATCACTTCCTGCGCCAGGTGGTTCGGGCGCGCGGTGTCGGTATACATGCCGGGACGGCGCTTGACCGGGTCAAGGCCGGACAGGACTTCAATATCGGCGGCGTTATAACGGGCGTTCATCTGTCTTCGAAAGCTTGGAGCGACGGGCAAGTGTGGGGTCTGGCACGGGATTTTGCACGCCTGCGGTTCAGTCTCGGCGACGCAGAGGGGGTAAAATGGCAGCCGCTGGAATCTGAACGCCGGCGCTCCGTTGGATCAGAACGTCCAAGCCATACCGCGAGGAGGACTCCATGAAGAAGTTGCTGACCATTGCGATCCTGGCCGCTGCCGCCGTTGCAGTGCCGCTGGTGGTGGCGCAGAACGCCGGCCAGTCGGCCCCGCAACAGGGTGATCAGGCCGACAAGGCCCAGGCCGAGGCCGATGCAAAGGCCAAGCGCCGGGCCCAGGCCAATGCCCAGATGAAGGCGCAGGGCCAGCCGGCCCCGCAGCAGGAAGAGGAAGAGGAAGCGCGCAAGAAGCGCTGATCCCGCAGCCTGCCAGGCGCCCTTGCGACAAGGGTTGCGCTCCGGAACGCCCCGCTCAGCGGGGCGTTTCTTTTTGGGAACGTGGCGTCTGCCCCTTGGGTTGGCGGCCATCAATCTGTAAACTATGGCTTTCCGGGAGTAAGTGCGTGTCCACCATTTGCGAATGGGCTGGAGCGGCCAAGCGTGGCTTCCAGCATGGCGGGTCGCAGGTGACGGTCGATTTGGCCGGCACGGCCGCCCCGACCTCGCACGATGGTTCCGGTCCGGCGCCTGCCGCCGCACGGATCCGCACCTCCCTCGCTGCCTCAGCGAACCGGAAAACCCCCTCTGAGCACCATGCCCGCCCTCCGGGTGCGCGTGGTGCTGCCGTTTTCCATTTCCAGACAGGATGCTTGCAGCCATGACTCCCTTGATTTTCGTAACCGGCGGCGTGGTGTCCTCGCTCGGCAAAGGCATTGCCGCCGCGTCGCTGGCCGCCATTCTTGAAGCCCGTGGCCTGAAGGTCACGATGATGAAGCTCGACCCGTACATCAACGTCGACCCGGGCACCATGAGCCCGTTCCAGCACGGTGAGGTCTACGTCACCGACGACGGCGCGGAGACCGACCTCGACCTGGGCCACTACGAGCGCTTCGTGCGCACCCGCCTGAGCCGCAAGAACTCGGTCACCACCGGGCGCATCTACGAGAACGTGATCCGCAAGGAGCGCCGCGGCGACTACCTGGGCGCGACCGTGCAGGTCATTCCGCACATCACCGACGAGATCCGTCGCTGCATCGACGAAGCCACCGAAGGCTACGACGTGGCACTGGTCGAGATCGGCGGCACCGTGGGCGACATCGAGTCGCTGCCGTTCCTGGAGGCGATCCGCCAGGTGCGCACCGAACGTGGCCCGGAGAAGGCGCTGTTCATGCACCTCACCCTGGTGCCGTACATCGGCGCCGCCGGTGAGCTGAAGACCAAGCCGACCCAGCACTCGGTGAAGGAGCTGCGCTCGATCGGCATCCAGCCGGACGTGCTGCTGTGCCGTTCAGAACAGGCGGTGCCGGATTCGGAGCGTCGCAAGATCGCCCAGTTCACCAACGTCTCCGAGCGTGCAGTGATCAGCGTGCCGGACGTGGACGTGCTGTACCGCATCCCGTCCGGCCTGCATGCACAGGGCCTGGACGAAATCGTGGTGAACCAGCTGAAGCTGGCCGACAAGGCCGGTCCGGTCGACCTGTCGATGTGGGAAGACGCGGTCGATGCGACCCTGCACCCGCTGGACGAAGTGACCATCGCCGTGGTCGGCAAGTACGTCGATCACCAGGATGCCTACAAGTCGGTCGGCGAGGCACTGAAGCACGGTGGCCTGCGCCAGCGCACCAAGGTCAACCTGAAGTGGCTGGAAGCACAGGACCTGGAAGGCACCGACATGGCTGCACTGGCCGATGTCGACGGCATCCTGGTACCGGGTGGCTTCGGTGACCGCGGCTTTGAAGGCAAGGTGCTGACCTCGAAGTTCGCCCGCGAGCAGCAGGTGCCGTACTTCGGCATCTGCTACGGCATGCAGGCGGCGGTGGTCGATTACGCGCGCAACGTGGTCGGCCTGGAAGGTGCCAACAGCACCGAGAACGATCGCCAGTCGCCGAACCCGGTGATCGGCCTGATCACCGAATGGCGCACCGCCAGCGGCGATGTCGAGAAGCGTGACGACAAGAGCGACCTCGGCGGCACCATGCGCCTGGGCCTGCAGGAACAACGCCTGAAGCCGGGCACGCTGGCCCGCGAGCTGTACGGCAAGGACGTGGTCGCCGAGCGCCACCGCCACCGCTACGAGTTCAACAACCGTTACCGCACCCAGCTGGAAGATGCGGGCTTGGTGATCGCCGGCAAGTCGATGGACGACACCCTGGTGGAAGTGGTCGAGCTGCCGCGCGATGCCCACCCGTGGTTCCTGGCCTGCCAGGCGCACCCGGAATTCCTGTCCACGCCGCGTGACGGCCACCCGCTGTTCATCGGTTTCATCCGTGCCGCGCGCGAGCGCAAGGCCGGCGGCAAGCTGCTTTCCGAAGCGCGCGCCTGACTTGTGAATGGGGGCTTCGGCCCCCATCCTGCATGCTTCAACCCCCAGCGCACCGGCCCGTCCGGTGCTGCGGACAACAAGGAAACGCCATGAAACTGTGTGGATTCGAGGTCGGGCTGGACCAGCCCCTGTTCCTGATCGCCGGCCCCTGCGTGATCGAGTCGATGCAGCTGCAGCTCGATACCGCCGGCAAGCTGAAGGAGATCACCGACAAGCTCGGCGTCAACTTCATCTTCAAGTCCAGCTTCGACAAGGCCAACCGCACTTCGGGTACCGCATTCCGCGGCCCGGGCATGGAAGAGGGCCTGAAGGTGCTGGCCGAAGTGAAGAAGCAGATCGGCGTGCCGGTGCTCACCGACGTCCATGAGTACACCCCGATGGACGAAGTGGCCTCGGTGGTGGACGTGCTGCAGACCCCGGCGTTCCTGGTCCGCCAGACCGACTTCATCCGCAAGGTGTGCTCGGCCGGCAAGCCGGTCAACATCAAGAAGGGCCAGTTCCTGGCGCCTTGGGACATGAAGCCGGTCGTGGAGAAGGCCAAGGCCACCGGCAACGAGCAGATCATGGTCTGCGAGCGTGGTGCCAGCTTCGGCTACAACAATCTGGTCAGCGACATGCGTTCGCTGGCGGTGATGCGCGAGACCGGTTGCCCGGTGGTGTTCGACGCTACCCATTCGGTGCAGCTGCCGGGCGGGCAGGGCACCAGTTCCGGTGGCCAGCGTGAGCACGTGCCGGTGCTGGCCCGTGCCGCCGTGGCGGTGGGCATCTCCGGCCTGTTCGCCGAGACCCATCCGGACCCGTCCAAGGCCCTGTCCGATGGCCCCAATGCATGGCCGCTGGACCAGATGGAAGCCCTGCTCGAGACCCTGATGGAACTGGACGCGGTGACCAAGAAGCACGGCTTCTCGCGCTTCGCGTGAGTCGTGACCCGTGGCTGGCGCTGGAAAACCAGCGCCGCCGCCGGCACTGGAAACACTGGCCCTGGGGCCTGATCGCACTGGGCTTGGCCGTGCTGTTCACCGTGGGCATGTTCGGTCTGGTGCTGATCGGCGCCGCGTCAGTGCGCCCACCAGGTGATGGCGGCAGCGCGCTCAATCTGCGCGTGTACTTCATTACGCTGCTGGTTGCAGAGCTGGTCGGCGCCGTGGGATGCGTCGCTGCCGCCGTACTGGCCTGGCGCCTGAACCGTGGCAAGGTGGCCGCCGGGTTGGCGATCATCCTGCTGTCGCTGTGGCTTGGTGCCCTGTTCTACGGGCTGTTCTGATGAATGCGACCCTGGCAACCCGTGATCGGCCCTGGGGCCTGATCGCGCTGGCGCTGGCTGTTCTTGCCTGGGCCGGCCTGGTGGCAGCTGTATTCGCCTTCGCCGCCAGTTTCGGTTCGCCCGGGGATGGCAGCCATGGCATGCAGGCCATGCAGTACTGGATCTGGGCTGCACTGGCCATGCTCGTGCTGTCCTTCGTTGGCAGCCTGGTGGCGATGGTGATGGCCTGGCGTTGCCGCCGCGGCGGCGTAGTGGCGGCCATTGCTGGTGGCCTGCTGGTGGTGATGGTGTCGTTGATCCTGATGGTGATCGGGGCCACTCTGGCCTGACGGCGCCCACGCCATTTGGCAAGTGGCGGGCAGCCGGGGATAATCACGCGGCATTCGTTTTGTCGCCCCCTCTCCAGACAGGTAACCGGCCCGACCATGAGTACGATCCGCAGCATCCACGCCCGTGAAATCCTCGACAGCCGTGGCAATCCCACGCTGGAAGCCGAAGTCATCCTGGAGGACGGTTCGTTCGGTCGTGCCGCGGTTCCCTCCGGCGCCTCGACCGGCACCAAGGAAGCGGTCGAGCTGCGTGATGGCGACAAGACCCGTTACCTGGGCAAGGGCGTGCGCAAGGCCGTCGACAACGTCAACACCACCATCGCCAACGCGCTGAAGGATTTTGAAGCCACCGACCAGGCCGGCCTCGACCGTCGCCTGATCGATCTGGACGGTACCGAGAACAAGGGCCGCCTGGGCGCCAACGCGCTGCTGGGCGTTTCGATGGCCGCCGCGCACGCCGCCGCCGCGTCGAGCAAGCAGGCACTGTGGCAGTATCTGGCCGCAAAGACCGGCGTGGCCCCGGCGCTGCCGGTGCCGATGATGAACATCATCAATGGTGGCGCGCACGCCGACAACAACGTCGACTTCCAGGAGTTCATGGTGCTGCCGGTCGGCTTCACCTCGTTCTCCGAAGCGCTGCGCGCCGGCACCGAAATCTTCCATTCGCTGAAGTCGGTGCTGAAGGGCCACGGCCTGAGCACGGCGGTGGGCGACGAAGGCGGTTTCGCGCCGGACTTCCGCAGCAACGTCGAAGCGCTGGACACCATCCTCGAAGCGATCGGCAAGGCCGGCTACACCGCCGGTGAAGACGTGCTGCTGGGCCTGGACGTGGCGTCCAGCGAATTCTTCGAGAACGGCAAGTACAACCTGGTCGGCGAGAACAAGCGCCTGACCTCCGAGCAGTTCGTCGACTTCCTCGCTGACTGGGCCGCGCAGTACCCGATCATCACGATTGAAGATGGCCTGGCCGAGAACGATTGGGCTGGCTGGAAGCTGCTGACCGACCGCATCGGCAAGAAGGTGCAGCTGGTCGGCGACGACCTGTTCGTGACCAACCCGAAGATCTTCCAGGAAGGCATCGACTCGGGCACCGCCAACGCGATCCTGATCAAGGTCAACCAGATCGGCACGCTCAGCGAAACCCTGGAAGCGATCGCCATGGCTGATCGTGCCGGCTACGCCGCGGTGGTTTCGCACCGCTCGGGTGAAACCGAAGACACCACCATCGCTGACATCGCCGTGGCTACCACCGCCACCCAGATCAAGACCGGCTCGCTGTGCCGCAGCGATCGCGTGGCCAAGTACAACCAGCTGCTGCGCATCGAGGAAGCCCTCGGCGCCGGCGCGCGTTACGCCGGTCGTGACGCGTTCGTTTCGCTGAAGCGCTGAGCCGATGCGCGACTGGCGCTGGATGCTGCTGGTGCTGGCCCTGTTGCTGGGCTGGCTGCAGTACCGCTTCTGGTTCGGTCCGGGCAATTCGGGTGAAGTGATGATGCTCGAAGCCCAGGTCGCCAACCAGGAGCGGGACAACGAGGGCCTGCAGCAGCGCAACGACGCGCTGGCCGCCGAAGTGAAGGACCTCAAGGAAGGCCAGTCCGCCATCGAGGAGCGCGCGCGCAGCGAGCTGGGCATGATCAAGCCTGGCGAGAAGTTCTACCGTGTGGTCGAGGATGCGCCGGTCCAACCGGCGCAACCTGCGCCAGGTGTCAGCGCCCAGGTCGGCGATCATCCGGCGGACGTGCCATGAGTGGGGCGATCTGGGTGGTGGTTCCGGCCGCCGGCCGTGGCGCCCGCTTCGGCGCACCGCTGCCCAAACAGTACCTGCAGGCCGGCGGGCAGATCCTGCTCGCCCATACCCTGGACGCGCTGCTGGCGCACCCGGCCGTGGCCGGCGCAATGGTGGTGATCGGACAGGACGACGGTGACTGGCCTGGCTGGAGTGAATGGGCCGGCAAGCCGGTGCTGACCTGCATCGGCGGCGCGACCCGTGCCGCCTCGGTGCTGGCCGGGCTGCAGGCCCTGCCGGACTCGGTGCGTGCCGATGAGTTCGTGCTGGTCCATGATGCGGCCCGGCCCAACCTGTCGCTGGCCGACCTTGGCCGCCTGCTTGAAGTCGGTCGTGCCGACCCGGTCGGGGCGATCCTGGCCGCACCGGTGCGCGACACCCTCAAGCGCGCGGGCGATGACGGTGGCATCGATGGCACCGAGCCGCGCGAGCGCCTGTGGCGTGCATTGACGCCGCAGCTGTTCCGCCGCCACCAGCTCAGCCGCGCGCTGTCCGAAGCCGCTGCCGCCGGTGTCGAAGTCACCGACGAGGCCATGGCCATGGAGCGCCAGGGCCAGCGCCCGCTGCTGGTGGAAGGCAGCGAGGACAACTTCAAGGTAACCACTCCGGCCGATCTCGACCGGTTCGAATTCGTACTTTCCCGCCGCGCCGGCTGATTGCCCGCGCGGCCCTGCTGCAAGGGTTGCATCCATGAGCACCGCACCGTTCCCGCCCGTCCGCATCGGCCAGGGCTACGACGTCCATGCCTTCGGTGAGGGCGATCACATCATGCTCGGTGGGGTGAACGTGCCGCACAGCTGCGGCGTGCTCGCGCACAGCGACGGCGACGTGATCCTGCATGCCCTGTGCGACGCGATGCTCGGTGCGCTGGCGCTGGGTGACATCGGCCAGCACTTCCCGCCGAGTGACGACCGCTGGAAGGGCGCTGACAGCAGCGATTTCGTCCGCCATTGCGACAGCCTGCTGCGCGAGCGTGGCTGGCGCGTCGGCAACACCGACATCACCGTGATCTGCGAGCGTCCGAAGGTCGGTCCGCATGCGCTGGCCATGCGTGAGCGCATCGGTGCGCTGCTGCAGCTGCCGCTGGATGCGGTCAGCGTCAAGGCCACCACCTCGGAGAAGCTGGGCTTTACCGGCCGTGGAGAAGGCATCGCCGCACAGGCGGTGGTGCTGCTGGTGGCGGCATGATCCCGCTGCCGCTTGCGTTTGGTGCGCCGTTGCTGTCGGCGCGCATCCGCACCACGCCGGAAGATTTCCAGGTCGACGAGTTGCCGGCGTTCGAGGCCACTGGCGAGGGCGAGCACCTGCTGCTGCACATCCGCAAGCGCGGTGCCAACACCGTGCATGTGGCCAAGCTGCTGGCCAAGTGGGCCGGCCTGCCGGAAATGGCGGTGAGCTACGCCGGCATGAAGGACCGCCATGCGGTCACCACCCAGCGCTTCAGCGTGCACCTGCCCAAGCGCATTGCACCGGATCTGGCCGAGCTGGCCAGTGATGAGATCGAAGTGCTCGAAGCCACCTGGCACAACCGCAAGCTGCAGCGCGGCGCCTTGGCCGGCAACCGCTTCAAGCTGGTGCTGCGCGAGGTGCGGGGCGATGCTGCAGCGATCAGTGAGCGTTTGCAGCAGATTGCCAGCCGGGGCCTGCCGAACTGGTTCGGTGAGCAGCGCTTCGGCCGCGACGGCGGCAACGTGCCGGCCGCATTGGCGATGTTCGGGGGCCGCCGCATGCGCAAGGACCAGCGTTCGCTGCTGTTGTCTGCCGCCCGTTCGGCGCTGTTCAACCGCGTGCTGGCCGCGCGCGTGGAGCAGGGCAGCTGGGATCAGCCACTGGAGGGCGAAGTGTGGATGCTGGACGGCAGTCGCAGCGTGTTCGGCCCCGAGCCGTACACCGAGGTGCTGGCCGAGCGCCTCGCGCGGTTCGACATCCATCCCAGCGCACCGTTGTGGGGCGAAGGCGAACTACGCAGCGCCGACGCTGCACGTGAGCTGGAGCTGGCCGCGCTGGACGACGAGGAATCGAAGGCGCTGCGCGCTGGCCTGGAAGACGCACGGTTGAAACAGGAGCGCCGCGCGTTGCGCCTGCGCCCGGCGCTGCTGCAGCATCAGTGGCTGGCCGATGACGTGCTGGAACTCTCGTTCGCGCTGCCGCCGGGCTGCTACGCCACCGCTGTACTGCACGAGCTGGGCCCGGTCGAAGACGCCTCGCAGGCCTGAGCAGGGCGCACGGTAGAGTCGACTGTCAGTCGACTTGCGCGCGCAGCGCGGGGTATTCGCTTGCCGCTGGAAGAGCAGTCGACTGACAGTCGACTCCACCTGGACTCATGGCGTCCCCTTTTTTCAGCGCCGCGCCAGCAGCACCAGTACCGCGCCGGTCCCGCCTTGCCCGGTCGGCGCTGAATGGAACGCCAGCACGTCGTTGCGCAGCCGCAGCAGGCGGTCAACCAGGTTCTTCAGCACCGGCGCACCGCCATCGGCTTGCAGGCCCTTGCCGTGGATGATGCGCACGCAGCCATATTCGTGTGCATGCGCTTCAAGCAGGAACTGGCGCAGCAGCGTCTCCGCCTGCGCGGCGGTGGCGCCGTGCAGGTCCAGCTCGTCCTGCACCGAGTACTGGCCACGCTTGAGGCGCTGGAACAGGCGTGGTGGCAGGTTGTCGCGTCGATAGCTGGCCACATCGCCGGCTTCCAGCGGGGTGCTGTCGCGCAGCAGCCGGGCGAACTCGCCGGCGGCGTCGGCCTCGTCACGTTCGGCCATCCGCGCACGCGGCTTCGGTCGCGGCGCGGCAGGTGCCGGCTCGGCATCCTTGCGCAGCGGCGTCACTTCGCCGATGGCCGCACGGAACAGCGCGGCGGGATCTTCGTCTTCAGGGTGCGACATGCGCACAGGGTAAACCGCCGGCGCAGGTCTGCCTATGACGGTTCGATGTCGGCCGTGACCGCCGGCAGGGTAGGACCGGCGGCTCGCATGCGGCACAATAGACGATGCGCTTGCAGGGTCGACGGCTTCCGCAGGGGAGCGCGGCGGTCCCGCCCACACTGCACGGTGACGGAATCGAATTCTTGGAAAATCAAGCCGTTAAATCGAAGATGCGAATCCTGGTCAGCAATGACGATGGTGTCGACGCTGCAGGCATCCGGATGCTTGCCTCGGTCCTGCGCGAGGCTGGGCACGAGGTTACGGTGGTCGCACCCGACCGCGATCGCTCCGGCGCCAGCAACTCGCTGACGCTGGATCTGCCGATACGGCTCAAGCGCATCGACCATTACACCGTCTCGGTGGCCGGCACCCCGACCGACTGCGTGCACCTGGCGCTGACCGGCCTGCTTGAATTCGAGCCCGACATTGTCGTGTCCGGCATCAACAACGTCGCCAACCTCGGTGATGACGTGATCTATTCCGGCACTGTTTCGGCGGCGATGGAAGGTCGCTTCCTGGGCCTGCCCGCCGTGGCGGTGTCGCTGGTCAGCCGCAACCACGATCCGAAGCACTACGAAACCGCTGCGCGCGCCGCGGTCGAGATCGTTGCACGGCTCAAGGCCGACCCGCTGCCGGCCGACACCATCCTCAACGTCAACGTGCCGGACCTGCCGTGGAGCGAGGTCAAGGGCTTCGAGGTCACGCGCCTCGGCAACCGCCATCGTGCCGAAGGCTGCATCGCGCAGAAGGATCCACGCGGCAACGAGGTGTACTGGATCGGCCCTGCCGGCCGCGAGCAGGACTCCGGCCCGGGTACCGATTTCCACGCCGTGCGCACCGGCCACATCTCGATCACGCCGATCCAGGTCGACCTCACCCGCTACCAGGCGCTGGAGAAGGTGGCCAGCTGGGTCGGCGGCCTCAGCGCAGCCCTGGACCAGCCGGCATGAGCCCACGCCTGCGCCTGCAACCGGAAGCTGTGGGTATCGGCATGACCTCGCAGCGCGTGCGTGACCGTCTGGTCGACCGCCTGCGCGAAGCCGGCATCGTCGACGAGCCGACCTTGAACGCGATCCGGGTGGTGCCGCGCCATCTGTTCATCGACGAAGCGCTGGCCTCGCGTGCCTACGAGGATACCGCGCTGCCCATCGGCCACGGCCAGACCATCTCTCAACCCTGGGTGGTAGCGCGGATGACCGAAGCGGTCCTCCAGGTCGCGCCCAAGCGCGTGCTGGAAGTGGGCACCGGTTCCGGGTACCAGGCCGCCATCCTCGGTGCGCTGGGCCTGGAGGTCTACACCGTGGAGCGCATCGGCGACCTGCTGCGCCAGGCGCGCAAGCGCTTCCGTGCGCTGGGCATGAACATCCGCACCAAGCATGACGACGGTCGCGTCGGCTGGGCCGAGCACGGTCCCTTCGATGCCATCGTGGTCACTGCGGCGGCGCCGGCACTGGTCGACGCGCTGATCGAGCAGCTGGCCGAGGGCGGCCGGCTGGTGGCGCCGGTCGGTGGTCCCGGGGCGCAGTCGCTGGTGCAGCTGGACCGCAAGGCCGACGGCAGCATCGAACAACACGTGCTGGCGCCGGTCACCTTCGTGCCGCTGCTGTCTGGCATGCTCGACTAATCCACGGAGCAGGGTTGCATGAAGATTTTCGGGCCGCTGTACGAGCGGGCGATGAAGTGGGCGGCGCACGAACGCGCGCCGACCTACCTGACGGTGTTGAGTTTCTTCGAAGCGATCATTTTCCCGGTGATGCCGGAGGTGATGCTGGCGCCGATGTGCGTGGCCCAGCCCAAGCGCGGCTGGTGGTTCGCCACCCTCAGCCTGGCCGGCTCGATGCTCGGCGCGCTGGTTGGCTATGCACTGGGTCACTACGCCTTCGAGGCGATCAAGCCGCTGTTCGAAGCGCTGGGCATGCTGCCGGCGATCGAGCAGGGCATCACCACCGTGCAGGCGAAGATGGCCGAGTCGCCCTGGGCGGTGTTCACCTTCCTGGTGCTGGGCGGATTCATGCCCATCCCGATGAAGGTCTTCACGTGGGCATCGGGTATCGTCGGCGTACCCATGCCGCAGTACCTGCTGAGCATGCTGATCGGTCGCGGCAAGCGCGTGTTCGTGCTGGCCGCGGTCATCCGTATCGGTGGTGCGCGTGCCGAAGCCGCACTGCGTCGCTGGATTGAACCGCTGGGCTGGATCGCCACTGCGCTGGTGGTGGTGCTGATCGCCTGGCTTGTATGGAGGTCGAAGTTCGCATGAGTCCTGATCGTCTGAGCAAGGGAGTGCGCATCTGCGCGCTGGCGTTGCTGGTTTCCACCCTGGCCGCCTGCGGTACCGCCACCGTGGTCCGCCCGGGAGGCGGCAGCGCCGGTGGCGGCGTGAGCACGCCGAAGACCTCGGTGCCCAAGCCCGGGCAGACCGTGGTGGTGCGCAAGGGCGACACCATCTATGCGCTGGCTCGCATCCATGACATCACCCCGGCCGACCTGATCGCCTGGAACCGCCTGGACAATCCGTCCACCATCTACCCCGGCCAGGTGATCCGCCTGTATCCGCAGGGGGCCACCAGCGGCCGTGCGCCGACCACGGTGGTCACCCCGCCGCGTTCGGCTGGCAGCAGTGGCGGCAGCACCGCGCCGGCCCCGGCGCCGGTCGGGCCGGTGAAGAGCAACATCGCCTGGCGCTGGCCAGCCGATGGCGCGATCGTCGGCCGCTACGTGGCCGGTGACGCGACCAAGCAGGGCGTCGACATCGCCGGTACCAGCGGCCAGCCGGTCAAGGCAACCGCCAACGGTGTGGTGGTGTACTCCGGTGCCGGCCTGGTCGGCTACGGCGAACTGATCATCATCAAGCACAGCGACCAGTGGCTGTCCGCCTATGGTCACAACCGCAAGCGCCTGGTCAATGAAGGGCAGAGCGTGAAGGCTGGCGAGCAGATCGCCGAAATGGGCCGCACCGGTGCGAATCGCGACATGGTCCACTTCGAGATTCGCTACAACGGCAAGCCGGTCGATCCGCAGCAGTACCTGCCGGCACGTTGACGCGGTTGGAACAGGGAGTGCCGGGCCATGCCTGGCGTTCCTGACCTGTAGAGCCGTGCTCGACTCAGCGACTGCGGAGCGGTCGTTTGCGATCCTGTGTGCCGCAGGCTCACCTTCACGGCGGACCGGATACCCGGCATTCTTGAGCGGTCCCAGTCGACCCGGTACCCCATGCTGCGTCCTGCTTCCGTTCTCGCCTTGCTGATCGTCGCGCCGCTGGTCACCGCGGCCAGCGATCCGCGCGACGTGGTCACCCGTCTTTACGCCGTAGTCCAGGCGCCGGCTTCAGATGAAGTGGCCATCCCGCCGTTGCTGGGCGATGCCCTGCGCTCGGCGGTCGATGCGCAGCATGCTTACGAGCGGGCCTGTACCGCGCTGGCCGCGCACGACGAGAAGCCGCACATGCTCGACCAGAGCCTTTATCTGCTGGCGCCGGACCGACCGGACACGGTCGCGGTGGGAATGGCCGAATCGAGGGGTGACGCGACCTGGATCCGCGTCGACATGGCAGTGGGCGACTATCGATGGACCGACCGGGTCCTGCTGCAGCGGCAGGACCGGGACTGGAAGGTCATGGATATCCGCTGGGGGCAGGGCGGCCACCTGATCGGCCGGCTCCAGGAGTTCTCGGCATTCCGCTGCGCGCCTTCAGGCCGCTAGGGGCCGGAGGCACCGGTGACTCGAGAACTCAGCCTTCCAGAATGAAAGCAGCCGCGACCTTGCGGCCTTCGCCGGCCAGGATGTTGAACGTACGCGCGGCGGCTGGATTGTTCATCACTTCCAGGCCGATGCCGCGTGACAGGCAGGCGGCCATCACCGCCGCCGGCGGGAACACCTGACGGTCACCCGTGCCGAGCACGATCAGCGCCGGGTTCAGCGCCAGGATCGGTTCCAGGTCAGCCAGCTGCAGCGCAGTGGCGCTCACCGCCGGCCATTGCGTGACCAGCTGGTCCGGGGTCAGGAAGAAACTGCTGCCCAGCACCTGGTCATTGACCTTGGCCGAGCGGCCATCGGCGGCGCGCAGGCTGTAGGCGTAGTCCGGCGGTTCGTGGTTCAGCTGCATGGCAGTAGGCCGATCAGCCGCGCGGCAGCACGATCTGGCGCTGTTCCCTGCTCGGGCGGTACAGCACGGCGACGTGGCCGATGCGCTGCACCAGCGCGCTCTCGGTGGCTTCGACGATCTCGCCGATCATCACGTCACGGGCGTCGCGATCCTCGGCAGCGACCTTCACCTTGACCAGCTCGTGGCGCTCCAGCACTTCGTTCAGCTCCGCAATGAAGGCCGGGGTCACACCCTTGCCGCCGGTCTGCAGCAGGGCCTTCAGGTCGTGGGCTTGGCCGCGCAGGAAACGGGTCTGGGAAGCGGTCAGGGCGATGGACATGCAGGAAAAGACGGTTGAATGGGGCGATCAGGGTATCATGAGGACCCCATCAGCCCCTATTTTCAATGGCTACCCGCAGCAAAAGCAGCCAGCGCTGGCTCAAGGAACACTTCTCCGACCCCTTCGTGAAGAAGGCCCAGGCCGAAGGCATGCGCTCGCGTGCCGCCTACAAGCTCGAAGAGCTGCTGGAACGTGACCGGTTGCTGAAGCCGCACATGGTGGTGGTCGACCTCGGCGCGGCCCCGGGCGGCTGGTCTCAACAGGTGCGGAGACAGATCGGCGATACCGGCCGGGTGCTGGCCCTGGACATCCTGGACATGCCGCCGCTGGCCGGCGTGGAGTTCCTTCATGGTGACTTCAGGGAAGAAGCCGTCCTATCGCAGTTTGAAGCCATGCTCGGGGATCAGCCGGTAGACCTTGTGCTGTCGGACATGGCCCCCAATAAGAGTGGTGTGGGTGCGGTCGACCAGCCGCGGATGATGCACCTGGCGGAGCTGGCCCTGGATTTTGCCGACAACCACCTCAAGACCGGTGGGGCGTTCCTGATCAAGCTGTTCCAGGGTGAAGGCTTTGACGACTACGTGCGCGACATGCGCCGCCGGTACGACAAGGTCTCCATCCGCAAGCCGGAAGCCTCGCGCAAGCGCTCTCCCGAGGTGTATGCCTTGGGTCAGGGAAAACGCGCCCACATGAAGTAAGCTCGCAATGTACGCAAGTTCGACCCCCACGCAACGCCAGCACTGAGAGGAACACCGGAGCCAATGAGGATGAACGACTTGACCAAGAACCTCCTGCTATGGGTGGTCGTCGCCGTCGTGCTGATGGTGGTCTTCCAGAGCTTCTCGCCGAAGTCCTCCGGAGCCGGCGCGCAGGGCGCGTCGTACTCGCAGTTCCTGGACCAGGTGGACAGCGGCAACGTGCAGAAGGTCGCCTTCGGCGGCGACATGCGCGGCGGCACCAGCCAGCTGACCTACACCACCCGCGGCGGGCAGACATCCACCATCACCGCACCGTTCGATCGCGACCTGATCAACGTGCTGCGCACCAAGAACGTGGAGATCGTGCAGGAGGAGCCGTCCAGCGGCATTTCCCTCGGCGCGATCCTGATGAATTTCCTGCCGGTCATCCTGATCATCGGCTTCTGGTTGTTCATCATGCGCCAGATGCAGGGCGGCGGTGGCGGTGCCAAGGGCGCGATGTCCTTCGGCAAGTCGCGCGCCAAGCTGCAGGGCGAGGACCAGATCAAGGTCACCTTCGCCGACGTCGCCGGCTGCGACGAGGCCAAGGAAGAAGTGGGCGAGCTGGTCGACTTCCTGCGCGACCCGTCCAAGTTCACCAAGCTGGGCGGCAAGATTCCGCGCGGCGTGCTGATGGTGGGCCCGCCGGGTACCGGCAAGACGCTGCTGGCCAAGGCCATTGCCGGCGAAGCCAAGGTGCCGTTCTTCTCGATCTCCGGTTCGGACTTCGTGGAAATGTTCGTCGGCGTCGGCGCCAGCCGCGTGCGCGACATGTTCGAGCAGGCCAAGAAGCATGCCCCGTGCATCATCTTCATCGATGAAATCGACGCTGTCGGCCGCCACCGTGGCGCCGGCTTGGGCGGCGGCCACGACGAGCGCGAGCAGACCCTGAACCAGCTGCTGGTGGAGATGGACGGTTTTGAAGGCGGCGAAGGCGTGATCGTGATCGCCGCGACCAACCGTCCGGACGTGCTGGACCCGGCGCTGCTGCGCCCGGGCCGTTTCGACCGCCAGGTCGTGGTCGGCCTGCCGGACGTGAAGGGCCGCGAGCACATCCTGAAGGTCCACATGCGCAAGCTGCCGCTGGCCGACGACGTCGAGCCGATGGTGATCGCGCGCGGTACCCCGGGCTTCTCCGGCGCCGACCTGGCCAACCTCTGCAACGAGGCCGCCTTGTTCGCTGCGCGTGGCAACGAGAAGGAAGTCCGCATGGACCACTTCGACCGTGCCCGCGACAAGATCCTGATGGGCGCCGAGCGCCGCTCGATGGCCATGAGCGAAGAGGAGAAGACCCTCACCGCCTACCACGAAGCCGGTCACGCCATTGTCGGCCGTCTGGTACCCGAGCATGATCCGGTCTACAAGGTCACGATCATTCCGCGTGGCCGTGCGCTGGGTGTGACCATGTACCTGCCGGAAGGCGACAAGTACTCGATGAACCGCGTCGCGATCCAGTCGCAGCTGTGCTCGCTGTACGGCGGCCGCGTCGCCGAAGAGCTGATTTTCGGCGAGGACAAGGTCACCACCGGTGCCTCCAACGACATCGAGCGTGCCACCAAGATGGCCCGCAACATGGTTACCAAGTGGGGCCTGTCCGAGCAGCTCGGTCCGATCGCCTATGGCGAAGAGGACGATGAGGTGTTCCTGGGCCGGTCGGTTACCCAGCACAAGAGCGTGTCCAACGACACGGCGCGCCGTATCGACGAGGAAGTGCGCAATATCCTCGACAAGGCCTACGCCCGTACTACCCAGCTGCTGACCGAGAACATCGACAAGCTGCACGCGATGTCCCAGCTGCTGCTGCAGTACGAGACCATCGATGCGCCGCAGATCGACGCGATCATGGAAGGTCGTGATCCGCCGCCGCCGGCGGGCTGGAGCAAGTCGAACAAGGACGGTGGCAACGACAAGGGCGGCGACGCCCGTCCGCTGCCGCCGATCGCGGGCCCGGCCGAATCGCACTGACGGCCCCCTGCAGGTGCACCAGACGAGGCCGGGGCAACCCGGCTTCGTCGTTTCCGGGCCACTGGCCCATCCCGAAGATCCGATCTGACGCTGGAGCCCGCATGTCCGCCCCGAAGCCCGAACCTATTTCCCACACCGCTGAAATGGTCATCGCCACCGTGGTCGGCGTGGGTGTGGGCCTTGGGGCCGACAACCTGCTGCTGGGCTGCGTGGTGGGTATCGGTGTCGGCATTGTGCTGAGCATTGCCAGGACCCTGTACGTGGACCGCAAGCGCCGCCGCCACTGAGGAGGGGCGGCAGGGCTGCGCCCTGGACCCGTGGTAGTGCCGGCCGCTGGCCGGCAACCTCAACAGTAACAGCGGGCTTTCCGTAGGATGGCGGGGCGGTGTCGGAGTGCGGGGACGCTGCAAGTACGTCCCTGTAAGCTTGGCAGCCGCATCCATGCGGCTGACACCCCGCCCTCCGACACCGCCCCACCTCTGACAGATTCCTGCTGCTGTTGGTAGGTGTCGACCTTGGTCGACACGTAGATGCACGCCATGCGTGGATGAATCTCCATCTAAATCGAACATCTCGATATCCGGGAGATCTGAGCCGAGCATGGCTCGGCTCTACAGAAAACAAGGCCCGACAGATCGTGGAAATCTGTCGAAGGCGGGGTGGGTCCGGTTGCGGGGGCGTGAGCCGCATGGATGCGGCGACCGAGCTTACATGGACGTACTTGCAGCGTCCCCCGCAACCGGCCCCAGCCCGACTCCCCACAGGAAACCAGCTTCTGCTGTTGCTGTTGCTGTTGCTGTTGCTCCAGCTCGGAGCGGTGCAGGGCGCAGCCCTGCCGAACACCCCCTCATGCTGCGCCGCAGAATGCATTCGGCTGAACCTGCATGCTCTACTTGAATCGATCTAAATTCACGACCGCACGGGTCGGGCGTCATTCCAGGGGGAGCTCTCTGCCGGTCACGGCGGGACTCAGCGGAACGGTGCCGAACGCCCCCGGCCGTCTGCCTCCGCGTCATCGACTACAGGAACCCGACATGCGCCCAGTGCCGTCCGCTCCCGCCGTCCCATCGACCTCGCGCCCGCTGGCGCGCCTGGCCTGCCTGTTGGCACTTTCGGCCATGCCGATGCTGTTGCAGGCCGCGCCGGCAGCGCTGGAGCGGGAGGTCAATACATTCATCGGCAGCAAGGACGACGGCAATACGTTCCCGGGCGCGTCGGCGCCGTTCGGCCTGATCCAGGTCAGCCCGATTGGCAGCCACTATTCGGGTTGGCGCTATGACGACGAGAAGATCCGTGGCTTTGGCCACTCCTTCATCTCCGGTGCCGGCTGCTGGGAACAGGGCGGCCAGGTGTCGGTGCTGCCGGTGACCGGCTCGATCGGCCCGGGCGGCGATTTCGATACCGGAAACCCCAAGAAGTTCGACCACAAGACGTATGCCTCGAACTACACGCATGACGGCGAGATCGGCCAGGCTGGCTACTACAAGGTGCGCCTGACCAGCTACGGCGGCATCGATGCCGAGGCGACCGCGCGCACCCGTGCCGCGGCCGAGCGCTACACCTTCAGCCAGCGCAGCGGCGATGGCCACGTCCTCGTCAATGTCGGCCAGGCCAACGAACGCCATTCAGTGATCGGCAGCGTGGTCGATGTGGTCGGCGACCGTGTAGTCGAGGGCAAGCTGGTGACCAAGAGCTTCTGTGGCGGTCATCAGTACACCACCTGGTTCCGCATCGAGTTCGACCGTCCGTTCAAGGCGCATGGCACCTGGGGCGAGGGCGGTGGCCTGCCGGGTGCGCGGCACAGCATGGAAGGCGAGCAGAAGCCGAACGGTGCCTGGCTGACCTTCGACCTGGCCAAGGGCCAGTCGGTGACGGCGGTCAGCGCAATCTCGCACGTGGATGCCGAAGGCGCGCGCATCAATCTGCGCGCAGATGGCATGCAGGATGGAGCGCTGCTCGGTTTCGACCGCATGCGTGCGTTGTCCCAGCAGTCGTGGCGTGAGCAGCTGGGCCGGGTGCGTGTGCAGGGCGGCAACGCCGACGACCGCGCGGTGTTCTACAGCGCGGTCTACCACGCGCTGCTCCAGCCGATGACCGGCAACGACGCCGACGGCCGCTACCGTGGCTATGACGATGGCATCCACCGTGCCGACGGCTGGACCTACTACGAGTACTTCTCGCTGTGGGATACCTACCGCGCGCAGAACCAGTGGCTGGCACTGACCCGCCCGGACGTGGCGCGTGACATCGGCCGTACCCTGCTGGCGATCGACGAGCAGGGCGGTTGGCTGCCGCGCTGGGGCTATGCCAATTTCGAGACCAACATCATGACAGGCGATCCGGTTACGCCGTTCATGGTCGATCTGTGGCGCTTCGGCGCGCTCAAGGGCCGTGAATCGCAGGCCTGGGATGCGCTGCGCCGCAACGCGTTCGGCACGCCGCCGCTGAACTCGCGCATGGCTGGCCGCTCCGGCAACCCGACCTATCTGGACAAGGGCTACGTGGTCTACGACCGCGCGTTCCCGTCCAAGGGCATGGACGTCGATCCGCATCACGGCGGTTCGGCGACGCTGGAATACGCGCTGGCCGACTGTGCGCTTTCGCAGATGGCCGATGGCCTCGGCCATGCGCAGGACGCGGCGACGCTGCGTGAGCGCGGCCGCAACTGGCGCAAGGTGTGGGACCCGCAGGTGCGTGACGCCGAGACCGGCTTCACCGGTTTCCCCCGCCCGCGCACCGAGGATGGCCAGTGGTACACCCCGGCCGATGGCCACTACAGCCCGCGCTCGCATCACGGTTTCCATGAAGGCACGGCGTGGCAGTACCAGTGGCTGGCGCAGCAGGACGTGCCGGGCCTGGTCGAAGCCATGGACGGCCGCGAACAGGCCGGCCGCCGCCTCGATGCGTTCTTCGCGATGGACGCGCTGCAGGCCGACCCGCTCAATGCCGCCCGCAAGGCGTGGGTGGTCGGGCCGTACAGCTATTACAACCAGTTCCGCTACAACCCGAACAACGAGCCGGACCTGCACGCGCCGTGGCTGTACACGCTGATCGGCCAGCCGTGGAAGACCGCCGCCGTGGTGCGTGCGGCGCAGCAGCTGTTCACCAATGCCCCCAACGGCGTGACCGGCAACGATGACCTCGGCACGATGTCGGCCTGGTACCTGTTCAGCGCCATCGGCGTGTACCCGGCGGTGCCGGGCAGTGGCCAGTTCCTGCTGCACACCCCGCGCTTCAGCAAGGTGGAAGTGGACATGGGCAATGGCCGCACGCTGCGCATCGACGCGCCGGGTGCCGATGGCCGCCGTCTGCAGTATGTGCAGGGCGTGCAGGTCGATGGCCAGCCGCATGCGCCGGTTTGGCTGGACTGGAACCAGCTGCAGCAGGGCCCGCGCCTGCAGTTCGCGCTCGACGCGAAGGCGCCGGAGCAGGGCTGGGGCACGGCGGTGAAGGACCTGCCGGTATCCTGGTGCGCGGCACCGGGTAGCCAGCTGCGCTGAGACGGACTGTGCCGTTCGCGGTGACCCAGCGAACGGCACGGCACGACAGGTCCCTGATCCATTAGGCTTGAGCATCCAGCGGAGTCCGGGAAGACGATGAACGACAACGGCAGCAGTCCCAGCAAACGCGCCGGCAAGGCGGTGACGGTGACCGACATCGCGCGTGCCATCGGCGTGTCACGGGCAACGGTGTCGCTGGTGCTGCGCGGCAGCCCACTGGTCAACGTCGATACCCGCGCCAAGGTCGAGGCCGAACTGCGCCGCCAGCGTTATGTCTACAACCGCGCGGCGGCCAACCTGCGCCGGCGCACGTCATCAAGCATCGCGCTGGTGATCAACGATCTGTCCAACCCGTTCTTCGCCGAATTCGCATCCGGTGTGGATGAGGCGCTGGGCGGGCGTGGTTATGTGACCCTGCTGGGCAGCACCGGCGAATCGCCGGAGCGCCAGCAGGCGGTGCTGTCCACGCTGATGGAGCACACCCCGGCCGGCCTGATCCTGTCGCCGGCCGAGGGCAGTGATACCACGCTGCTGCGGCAGGCGCTGGGTGCCAATGCCAACGTGCTGCTGTTCAACCGCGAGCTTGAAGGGGCTGACTGGGATTTCCTCACCCTCGACAACCAGCACGGCGCCTATCTCGCCACGCGCCACCTGATCGAGCGCGGCCATCGCCAGATCGCCTTCTTCGGCGGCCACGCGGCATCCAGCTCCTGTCATCAGCGCCGCGCCGGTTTCCAGCAGGCGCTGGCCGAGGCCGGGCTGTCGCTGCCGCCGGGCTGGATGATCGAATCGGCACCGAACCGCCTGGAGGCCGCGGCGCGCACCGATGAGCTGTTTGCCGATGGCCATCGCCCGAGTGCGGCCGTCTGCTACAACGACACCGTCGCGCTGGGCCTGATGCTGGGCCTGAATTCGCGTGGCATCCGTCCGGGCGGCGATTTTGCCGTTACCGGTTTCGATGATATTTCCGAGGCTGCGGTGGCGGTGCCGCCACTGACCACGTTGACCGCCGACCCGCGCGAGCGTGGCCGGCAAGCTGCGGCGCTGCTTCTGCAACGACTGGACGAACCGGATGCGCCGCCGCGGCGCACGGTCGCGCCGGTGCAGCTGCGCATCCGCGAAAGCAGTGCCGCACGACCGAACTGATTCCTTTCATACATCCCTTCCACGCAACAACGACCTTCCGCGCATCGAGGCGCGTACCGCATGCCGATCTCCGCAACGCCCCGTCCATCGGGTTCTTCGGGCAACGCACCCGCCGTCACCAACGGCAAGGCGCTGGCCGTGGTCACCACGATCTTCTTCATGTGGGGCTTCCTGACCTGCCTTAATGACATCCTGATCCCGCACCTGAAGGCGGTGTTCGAGCTGAACTACGCCAAGGCGATGCTGGTGCAGTTCACCTTCTTCGGCACCTATTTCCTGATGTCGCTGCCGGCCGGACGCCTGGTGGCGGCGCTGGGTTACAAGAAGGGCATCGTGGCCGGCCTGCTGATCGCCGGTATCGGCGCACTGGGTTTCTGGCCCGCGGCCGAGCTGCGCGTCTACGGCGCCTTCCTCGGTGCACTGTTCGTGCTGGCGACCGGCATCACGGTGCTGCAGGTCGCCGCCAACCCGTACGTCGCACTGCTGGGACCGGAGCAGACCAGCTCAAGCCGCCTGACCCTGGCGCAGGCGTTGAACTCGCTGGGCACGGCCATCGCCCCGATCTTTGGCGGCATGTTGATCCTGTCCAACACGGTGAAGAGTGCCGATGACATCGCGGCGCTGCCGGCCGCCGAGCAGCTGGCCTACCGTGCCGCCGAGGCGCAGGCCGTGCAGGGTCCATACGTGGGCCTGGCGGTGGCGCTGGTACTGCTGGCGCTGTTCGTGTTCCTGTTCCGCCTGCCGGCGTTGAGCGACGCCACCGAGCAGGCTGACCAGGGTCACCACCACAGCTACCTGGATGCACTGCGCAAGCGCCACCTGCTGCTGGGCGTGCTGGGCATCTTCTTCTACGTCGGTGCCGAAGTGTCGATCGGCAGCTTCCTGGTCAATTACCTGTCGATGCCCAACATCGGCGGCTTCAGCGAACAGGAGGCCACCCATTACGTGTCGGCCTACTGGACGATGGCGATGATTGGCCGCTTCGCCGGCTCGGCGCTGCTGGCGCGCTTCTCGCCCAGCCGCCTGCTGGCGATCTTCGCGCTGGTCAACGTGGCCCTGCTGGTTACGACCATGCTGACCTCTGGCAGCATCGCGCTGTACTCGGTGGTGGCGATCGGCCTGTTCAACTCGATCATGTTCCCGACCATCTTCGCGCTGAGCATCGAGCGCCTGGGGCCGCTGACCAACAAGGGCTCCAGCCTGCTGATCATGGCCATCGTCGGCGGTGCCGTGGTGCCGTACCTGCAGGGCGTGCTGGCCGACCACATCGGTGTGCAGGCCAGCTTCATCCTGCCGCTGCTGTGCTACGGCTACATCATTTTCTATGGACTGGTCGGCGCACGTACGCCGGCTTCCGCAACGCAGGGAGGCTGAGTCCGGAATGGGTGCCATTGTCTGCTTCGGCGAAATTTTGATCGATCTACTAGCGCAGCCGCCGGCCTCGGCCGACACCCCGCGCGCATTCCTTCAGTACGCCGGCGGTGCGCCGGCCAACGTTGCGGTGGCGGCAGCGCGACTGGGGGCGAAGACCCAGTTCGTCGGCATGCTGGGCCGAGACATGTTCGGTGACTTCCTGGCGGACAGCCTGGCCGAGCATGGCGTGGGCACGGATTACATCGTGCGTACCGATGCGGCAAAGACCGCGCTGGCCTTCGTCGCGCTGGATGCCAGCGGCGAGCGCAGCTTCAGTTTCTACCGCCCACCGGCGGCCGACCTGCTGTTCCGTGACAGCGACTTCCAGGCCGCGTGCTTCGACAGCGCGCAGTGCTTCCATGTCTGCTCCAACAGCCTGACCGAGCCGGCCATTGCCGAGGCGACCTTCGCCGGCATGGAGCGCGCCCGTGACGCCGGTGCGGTGGTCAGCCTGGACCTCAATCTGCGCCCGGCGCTGTGGCCGGCCAACGAGGACCCGACGCCGCGCCTGTGGCAGGCGCTGGAACGTGCCGACCTGGTCAAGCTGTCGCGCGAGGAGCTGGACTACCTGGCCGCACCGCTGGGCAGTGACGGCGAGGCGACGGTGCTGCGGCGCCTGCTGGCCGCGCAGGCGCGCTGGGTCATCGTCACCGACGGTGCGGCCACGCTGCACTGGTACACCCGCGACAACCACGGCACGGTCACCAGTTTCCGCGTGGCCACGGTCGACACCACGGCTGCTGGCGATGCCTTCGTCGGTGGCGTGCTGGTTGGGCTGCTGGAGCGTGGCGGGGCCGGTGCAGGCTTTGCAGCGTTCTGCCAGGACCCGGAGGCGATCACCGCCACGCTGCGCTTCGGTGCCGCGGTCGGCGCTCTGGCGGTTACCCGCAAGGGCGCGTTCGCCGCGATGCCCTCGCTCGATGAAGTGCAGCAGCTGCTGCAGGCCCAGGACATTACCGCATGAGCACCTCCCCCGATTTCCGTTCACCCGCGTTCCTGCGTGCGCATATCGCCGACACGATGGCGTTCTACCACCCGCGCTGCATCGATCCGAACGGCGGCTTCTTCCACTACTTCCGTGATGACGGCAGCATCTACGATGCCAGCCACCGCCACCTGGTGAGCAGCACCCGTTTCGTCTTCAACTACGCGATGGCATACCGCGAGTTCGGCAACACCGAATACCGCGACGCAGTCGAGCATGGCGTGCGCTATCTGCGCGAGGTGCATCGCAATCCGGCCACCGGTGGCTACGCCTGGACCCTGCGCGATGGCAAGGTCGAGGACGACATGAACCACTGCTATGGCGTGGCGTTCGTGCTGTTGGCCTACAGCTGCGCACTGAAGGCCGGTCTCGAACAGGCCCGCGCATGGATGGACGAGACCTGGCAGCTGCTGGAAGCGCGTTTCTGGGAGCCGCAGCACGGCCTCTACAAGGACGAAGCCGATGGGCAGTGGAATTTCACCGGCTACCGTGGCCAGAACGCCAACATGCACATGTGCGAGGCGATGCTGGCCGCCTTCGAGGCCAGCGGCGAACAGCGCTATGTGGAGCGCGCGCTGCAGCTGGCCGACAACATGACCCGCCGCCAGGCCGCCAAGGCCGGTGGCCTGGTGTGGGAGCACTACGATTCCAACTGGGAGATCGACTGGGATTACAACCTGGATGACCCCAAGCACCTGTTCCGCCCGTGGGGCTTCCAGCCGGGCCACCAGACCGAATGGGCCAAGCTGCTGTTGATCCTGGACCGCCATGTGCAGGCCGATTGGCTGGTGCCGACCGCGCAGCACCTGTTCGACGTGGCCGTGGCGCGCAGCTGGGACGAGGCGCGGGGTGGCCTGTACTACGGTTTCGCGCCGGAATCGCGCCGGCAGCCGGGCATGGATGGCGCCCCGATCGGTGGCGACAGTTTCGTCTGCGACGACGACAAGTATTTCTGGGTGCAGGCGGAGACGCTGGCGACCGCCGCACTGATGGCCAAGCGTACCGGCGATGACCGCTATTGGCAGTGGTACCAGCGTATCTGGGCGTATTCGTGGGAACACTTCGTCGATCACCGGTACGGCGCCTGGTTCCGCATCCTCGATGCCGACAACCGCAAGTACAGCGACGAGAAGAGCCCGGCCGGCAAGGTGGATTACCACACCATGGGCGCGTGCTACGAAGTGCTGAACGTCGTGCGTTGAGGTCTGCCGCGCTGCGCGCTCGCCGGACGTGGTCCGGCGCTACCGTGGCGTGTTGAATTGGTAGCGCCGGGCCATGCCCGGCGGAAAAACAGGAGCATCCCGTGCATCGCCTTCCCCTCGTTGTCCGCCTGCTCCTGCTGCTGGTTGCAGCCTCCTCCTTCCCGGTAGCTGCAGCTCCGCTGCAGGCGCAGTGGGAGTTCCGCATGCTGCCCGGCGACGCGCAGGGCGCCGCCCACCCAGGTCTGCAGCAATGGCGGGCGGCGACGGTGCCGGGCAGCGTGCACACCGACCTGCTGGCTCACGAATTGATCCGTGATCCGTATGTCGGTGCGCCCGAGGCCGAGCTGCAATGGATCGGCCTGGCGGCCTGGGAGTACCGCGCTCGCTTCGACGTCGATGCCGCGACGCTGTCCAGGCCCAATGCCGAACTGCGCTTCGATGGGCTGGATACCTACGCCGAAGTCAGCCTCAACGGAAAGCCGCTGCTGCGCGCGGACAACGCACACCGCACGTGGCGTGCCCGGGTCGAAGGCCGCCTCCGTGCGAGCAACAATGAACTGCAGATCGTGTTCCGTTCGCCGATCCGCACCCTGCTGCCGGGCGTGCAGGCAATGCCGCACAAGATCGCTGGCAACTACCCGTCGCCGTATGGCGATGAGCCGAAGGACGCGATGGTCGGCAACTTCGCGCGCAAGCCGGCCTACCACTTCGGCTGGGACTGGGGTCCGCGCTATGTCACCGCCGGCGTCTGGCGCGGAATCGATCTGCAGGCTTGGGACGCGCACCGCCTGACCGATCTTGCGGTGCGCACGGATGCATTGAGCGCGGAGCAGGCGAAGCTGGCCGTGCTGCTGCGAGTGGAGCAGGGTGCGGCGGCGGGCTCGGCCGTGGTGAATGTGGATGTGGAGGATCCGCAGGGCCGGAACGTGGCCCAGGTGCAGCGCACGGTGCTGCTGAAGCCCGGCCAGAACAGCATCGAGGTTCCGGTTGAACTGGCCGATCCGCGGCGCTGGTGGCCAGTCGGCCACGGCGCGCAGGACCGCTACACGGTGCGGGCCCGCCTGGACCAAGGTGGCGCGCCGGATCTGGTGCGCGAGCAGCGCATCGGCCTGCGCACGGTTGAACTGCGCCGCGAGGAAGACGGCAAGGGCGGGCAGGGCTTCGCTTTCGTCATCAACGGCGTGGAGATCTTCGCCAAGGGCGCCAACGTCATTCCGTTCGATGCCTTCCCCGCACGGGTCGACGCCGCGCGCCTGCGCCAGGTGCTGACCGCCGCACGCGACGCCAACATGAACATGCTGCGCAACTGGGGTGGCGGCTACTACGAGGACGATGCGTTCTTCGACATCGCCGACGAACTGGGCCTGCTGGTCTGGCAGGACTTCATGTTCGGTGGTGGCATGCAGCCGGGCTACGATCCGGCCTTCCGTGCCAGCGTGGTGGCCGAGGCACGCGACAATGTGCGCCGGCTGCGCCATCACCCCAGCATCGTGCTGTGGTGTGGCAACAACGAGGAAGAAACCGCCTGGAAGGACTGGGGCCACGGTCGCGACCTGAAGGCAGCCGACCCTGCGTTTGCAGCGAAGGTCTGGCAGGGCTATGTCGACCTGTTCGGCAATGATCTGCGTCAGGTAGTGGGGGAGGAGGGGCTGGGCGTGCCGTACTGGTCCAGCTCGCCCAGCAACGACCTGGACGAAAAGGCGAACGACTCGACCCGTGGCGACAAGCACTACTGGCAGGTCTGGGGCAATCCGGCGCTGCCGGTGCAGGCTTACCTGCGCGAGACGCCGCGCTTCATGTCCGAGTACGGCCTGCAGGCATGGCCGTCGGTGGCCACCGTGGACCAGATCGCCACCCGCGCCGAGCAGCGCATCGACAGCCCGGTGATCCGCGCGCACCAGAAATTCATGGCCGGCGAGGGCAACAGCCGCCTGCTGCACTACATCGAACTGGGTTACGGCACGCCGAAGGACTTCGAGGACTTTGTCTACCTCAGCCAGGTGATGCAGGCCGATGGCATCGCGCTGGCCGCGTTGCACCATCGCGCTTCGCGGCCGTACACGATGGGCTCGCTGTACTGGCAGCTCAACGATGTCTGGCCGGGTGCTTCATGGTCCAGCGTGGACTACTTCGGTCGCTGGAAGGCGCTGCACTTCGCCGCGCGGCGCTTCTTCGCGCCGGTCACGGTAGCGGCGCTGCGCGATGAGGGCAGTACGCGGGTACGCCTGATCAATGACGGTGCGGCGCTGGATGCACGTTGGCGGCTGCGGGTGATGGACGTGGAGGGGAAGGTGCTGCGCCGTCGCGAGGACGCGGTGACGCTGGCGGCGTCGGGTGTGACCTCGATCGGTGATTTCCGCGATGCCGAGCTGCTGGCCGGTGCCGACCCGAAGCGCACGGTGGCGGTGTTCGAGCTGCTACAGAACGGGGCGGTGAGCGCGCGGCAGGTGGTCGGATTCGTCGAAGCCAAGGACCAGATGTTGCCGCGGCAGAAGCTCAAGGCCACGTTGTCCATCGAAGGCGACCACTATCGACTGCGGCTGGAAAGCGCGGCTTACGTGCGCGCGGCGTGGATTGATTTCGGTGCGTTGGATGTGCAGGTCGAAGACAACCTGCTGGACTTGCTGCCGGGCGAAACCCGCGATATCGCGGTGCGTGGCCCGGTGGATCTGGTTACCCTGCGCGAAGCGCTGAAGGTGAAAACCCTCAACGATCGATGAGGGCAGGTGGACCATGTTCTGGTAGGTGTCAACCTTGGTTGACACATCGGCCGTATGCCAACCAAGGTTGGCAACTACCAGAAGCGGAGCCGGGTAGGTGCGGACCGTTGGTCCGCACACCTTTCTTTTTTACAGTTGGATCTGCTGGAAGTTCTCGACCCGCTCGTGGCCATTGGCGGCCTGGCCGGTGCGCGGCATCGGGTAGTCGTCGCGGCGGTCGATCAGGCGCGTCTGCAGGCCGGCTTCACGGGCGGCATCCAGCTCTTCCACCACATCGGACAGGAACAGGATCTCGCCGGCCGGTACGCCGATGGCCTGCACGATGCGGCGGTAGCTGTCGGCCTCGCGCTTGCCGCCGATCTCGGTATCGAACCAGCCCGACACCAGCGGGCTGAGGTCACCGGCATCGCTGAAGCCGAAGAACAGCTTCTGCGCCGGCACCGAACCGGAGGAGTACACGTACAGCGGCAGGCCGGAAGCGTGCCAGCCCTTCAGCACCGGCGCTACTTCCGGGTAGAAGTGCGCGGTGTAGTCGCCGCGGCGGTAGCCTTCGTCCCAGATCAGGCCCTGCAGCGCCTTCAGTGCGGTGTGCTTGCGGTCCTGGTCGATCCAGCCCTGCAGCGTTTCGGCCACCAGGCTGTCCTGGCAGGCGCCGCCGATCTCGGCAGCGACCGCATCCAGCCAGCGGCGGACGTCCGGCTGCTGGCCATGCTCGGCGACAAACGCGGGCAACGCCTTGCGCGCATAGGGGAACAGCACGTTCTTGACGAACGAGATGCTGCTGGTGGTGCCTTCGATGTCGGTCAGGATGACGCGGGCTTGCATGGATCAGGACGCCTGGGTGGGTACGTAACGAGGGAACTTCTGCGCGATGTCGGTGCCGGTGAAATGACCCACCCAGCCGTCCGGCTCGGTGAAGAAGCGGATCGCCACGAAACTCGGTTCATCGCCCATGTCGAACCAGTGGGTGGTGCCATCGGGCACGGCGATCAGGTCGTCCTTCACGCACTCGATCTCGTAGACCTTGTCACCCACGTGCAGGGTGAACAGGCCGGAGCCGGCGACGAAGAAGCGCACCTCGTCTTCCTTGTGGAAGTGCTCGTCGAGGAACTTCTTGCGCAGCTCGGCGCGGTTCGGGTTGTCCGGGGCGATCGAGGCCACGTCCACGCTCTTGAAGCCGCGCTCGGCGACCAGTCGGTCGATGTCCGCACGGTAGGCGGCGAACACTTCCTCCTGGCTGGCGCCCGGCGCGACTGGCGCGGTGGCCTGCCAGCGCTCGAAGGTGACGCCGATCTTCTGCAGTTCGGCAGCGATGACCGCGCCGTCCTGGGTGTCCAGCAGCGGCGATTCGGGGCGGGTGTCGTCGTAGATGCGCAGTCGGCTCATGGCGGCAGCTTGAACGTCTTGGGGGAAGACAGGGTAGCAGGGTGGGGGCGGGGCGCAGATTCCGGATCGGCATCTGCACCTGCGCGCCGGTTCAGCTGCGCAGCTTGCGCAGTTCCAGTTCGCAGTGGAACAGGAATTCGAACGCTTCCAGGTGGCGGCGTGCTTCGGCCATATCGCGGCCCCAGGCGTACAGCCCATGGCCGTCGATCAGGTAGCCCCACAGGTTCTGCCGGTCGAGCAGGTCATCGACCTGCTGCGAAAGCACGTTCATGTCCTGGGTATTGGTGAACACCGGCACGTCGATGGCCATCTCGTGGGTGCTGTTGCCGGCGAAGGCCTTCAGCAGCTCGTAACCCTCCAGGCGGATGTGGCCCTGCGGCGCATACAGGCGCGAGGCGATGGTCTGCACCGGCGAATGCGTATGCAGCACGCAGCCGACCTCCGGGAAGCGGCGGTACAGCTGGGTGTGCAGCAGGGTCTCGGCGGACGGGCGCAACGGACGGCCCACGGCCTGGCCGTCGAAGTCCACCACCATGATGTCGTTCTCGATCAGGCGGCCCTTGTCCTTGCCGGACACCGTGATCGCGGCGTGGCGATCGTCCAGGCGGTGGGAGAAGTTGCTGCTGGTGGCCGGGGTCCAGCCGGCGTGGGCCAGTTCGCGGACGTTGTCGATCAGCAGCTGGGCCAGTTCGCTGAGGCGCGCGGTGTCGTACGGGAAGGTGGGGGCGTTCATGTCGGCGATTTTACTGGATTCGGCCAACGGCTGAGCCCCTCGTGGCTGGTCGTATAGAGCGGTTCATGGGCGGGGCGGGGCAGGTGGGCCGTGCAGGGGACGCTGCAAGTACGTCCCTGTAAGCTCGATGGCGCCATCCATGGCGCCAACGCCCCTACACGGCCCACCCGCCCCGCCTCTGACAGGTTCCTGTGTACGGCCGGCCACGGAGTGAAGAAGGAAAAGCGAAAAGCGGGTCGCGGCGCTGCGCTTGCTCGGAGCCGAGCATGGCTCGGCTCTACAGGGAATTCATCGACCGGAGAGAATTCATCTCTCAGACGCAATTCATCCACGCATGGCGTGGATCTACCGGACGTGCCAGGAGACTGTCGGAGGCGGGGAGGGGGGAGGTTGCGGGGGCGTGAGCCGCATGGATGCGGCGACCGAGCTTACAGGGATGTACTTGCAGCGTCCCCCGCAATCTCCCCCCTCCCCGCCAAACCCTCAGTCCAGCTGTTGCTGTTGACGTTGCTCCAGCGGGTGCAGGGCCGCAGGCCCTGCAATGCAAAAAACCCTACTTCACACGCAGGCGGCTGTGCCTGAAGCCGTAGCAGAAATAGATCACGAAACCGACGAAGGTCCAGACGCCCATCAGCATCCAGTTGTGCATCGTCATCGCCGACAGCAGCGCCAGGCAGCTCAGCACGCCCAGGCTGCAGATCAGCCAGGCCATCGGCATGCGGAAAGGGCGCGGCAGGTCCGGTTGGGTGCGGCGCAGGATCAGCACGCCGGCGCAGACCGCCGCGAACGCAATCAGCGTGCCCATCGAGGTCAGCTCGCCGAGAATGTCCAGCGGGAACAGCGCCGCCAGCAGCGCGATGCCGATGCCGGTGATCACCGTGTTGATGTGCGGGGTGCGGTACTTCGGGTGGATCCTGGTGAACACCGGCGGCAGCAGACCGTCGCGGCCCATGATCATGAAGATGCGCGGCTGGCCGATGATCATCACCAGCACTACCGATGACAGGCCGACCAGCGCGCCGACCTCGACCACCCAGCGCAGCCAGCCCAGCTGCGGGTGTGCGGCCACGGCAGTCACCACCGGCTCGTCGGTGCCCAGCAGCTGGAACGGCACCAGGCCAGTCATCACTGCGGCCATCGCGATGTACAGCACGGTGCAGATCACCAGCGACAGCATCATGCCGATCGGCATGTCACGCTGCGGGTTCTTCGATTCCTGGGCCGCCACCGATACC
Source organism: Stenotrophomonas maltophilia group sp. msm1 (assembly GCF_032025805.1). Taxonomy (NCBI): domain Bacteria; kingdom Pseudomonadati; phylum Pseudomonadota; class Gammaproteobacteria; order Lysobacterales; family Lysobacteraceae; genus Stenotrophomonas; species Stenotrophomonas maltophilia group sp. msm1. The sequence goes on along the minus strand of NZ_JAVSKH010000002.1, from coordinate 1,524,950 downwards.
GCCTCGAAACCGATGTAGGCGAAGAACACCATCGCCGCGCCACGCAGCACGCCTTCCATGCCGTACTTGCCCGGGCCTTCATTGGCCGGAATGAACGGGGTCCAGTTGCTGGTGTCCACGTACTTCCAGCCGACCACGATGACCAGCACGATCAGGCCGGTCTTGAGCACGACCATTGCCATGTTCATCGCCGAGGACTTGCTGATGCCGACGTAGCACAGCCAGGTCAGCAACAGTACCAGTGCCGCGGCGGGCAGGTTGGCGATCGCGCCGGTGGGCCGCAGCTGTGCGTCCAGTGGCGCACTGACCAGCGCCGCCGGTAGATGGATGTCGAACTGGCTGAGCAGGCTGAGGAAGTAGCCGGTCCAGCTGACCGCCACCGCCGATGCAGAGACGCCGTATTCGAGCACCAGCATCCAGCCGATGAACCAGGCCGACAGTTCGCCGAAGGTGGCATAGGTATAGGTGTAGGCGCTGCCGGAGACCGGCACCATCGAGGCGAACTCGGCGTAGGCCAGCGCGCAGAAGGCGCAGCAGATGGCGGCCAGCACGAACGACAGCATGATCGCGGGGCCGGCGTGGTTGGCGGCCGCCTGGCCGGTGATGACGAAGATGCCGCCGCCGATCACCGCGCCGATGCCGAGGGCGGTCAGCCCCCAGGGGCCTAGGTGGCGGCGCAGGCTCAGGCCGTTGGCGTCTTCATGGGCGGCATGCGGGTGCTTGGTGGCCCACAGTTGCTTGAACATGTGTGGTGGTCTTGTCGAAGCGCGCCAAGAGCGGCGCGCGGGGAAAACGGACGGGCCGGCGCGAGGCCGGCCCGTAGGCGGATCAGGGCGACTTGGCCAGCTTGCTGTTGCGCATGCCGTAGCCGAGGTAAATCAGCATGCCCAGCACGGTCCAGCCGACGAACAGGTGCCAGTGCACCACGAACGCCTGCCAGAACAGGAACAGGCAGGCCGCGGCGCCAAGCGGGCAGATGATCCACACCGCCGGTACGCGGAACGGGCGATGGATCTCCGGCTTGGTATAGCGCAGCACCAGCACGCCGATGCAGACGGTGGCGAAGGCCAGCAGGGTGCCCATCGACACCAGTTCGCCGAGCACGTTCAGCGGCACCAGGCCGGCCAGCGCGGCGGCGATCACGCCGACCACGATCGTGGCCCAGTAAGGCGTGCGGAACCGGGCGTGGACCTTGCCGAAGAACTTCGGCAGCAGGCCGTCGCGGGAAATGGTGTAGGCGATGCGGGTCTGGCCCATCATCATCACCAGCACCACCGAGGACAGGCCGGCGATGGCGCCGATCTCGACCAGGGTCTTCAGCCACGACAAGGTCGGGTAGGGCTCCAGTGCGGTGGCCACCGGCTTGTCGGTGCCCAGCAGGTGGTACGGCATCATGCCGGTCAGTACCGCGCAGACGATGATGTAGACGATGGTGCACACCGCCAGCGAGCCGAGCAGGCCGATCGGCATGTTGCGCTGTGGGTCTTTGGTTTCGCCGGCGGCGGTGGAGACCGCATCGAAGCCGATATAGGCGAAGAACACGATGGTGGCCGCGCGGAAGATGCCGCTCCAGCCGAACTCACCCGGCACGCCGGTGTTTTCCGGAATGAACGGCTGCCAGTTGGCCGGGTCGATATGGGCCGCGCCGATGCCGATGAACAGGCAGATGACGGTGACCTTGATCGCCACGATGATGGCGTTGACGAAGGCCGACTGGGTCACGCCCACGTACAGCAGGCCGGACACCGCCGCCACGATCAGCACCGCAGGCAGGTTGAACAGCTTGCCGGAGGAGACGAACTCGCTGCCGGTCCAGGCGATGGGCGCGGCGCTGAGCAGGTCCGGGAACGGCATGTGCAGCGTGGTGGTGATGAAACTGATCAGGTAGGCCGACCAGCCCACCGCGACCGATGCCGAGGCGAACAGGTACTCCAGCACCAGGCACCAGCCGATGAACCAGGCCATGCCTTCGCCGAGGGTGGCATAGGAATAGGAATAGGCACTGCCGGAGACCGGCATCATCGCCGCGAACTCGGCATAGCACAGGCCCGCCAGCGCACAGGCGAAACCGGCCAGCACGAACGACAGCATGACCGCCGGGCCCGCGTGGTTGGCTGCGGCCTGGCCGGTCAGCACGAAGATACCTGCGCCGATCACCGCACCCACGCCCAGCAGGATGAGGTGTTTAGCCGTGAGGGTCCGTTTCAACGTGGCTTCGCCGTCCAGGCTGCCTTCGATGGGTTCGCCGGCATCGACGTGCCCGGCCGGCTGGACCGGCTTGACCCTCAACAGAGCTTTCAGCATGCAGTACTTCCTAGTGATCGGATGGGGTGGGCGGCCGATACGTTGCCGGCTGCCTTGAATGGTGAAGGCCGTGCGAACAGCCCGCTGTACCTTAGCCAAAGCTGAAGCCAACGCACAAGCGCAATCGCAACAATGAACGGCGATAATGAGCAGTATTTTTCCGAACCGCCCCCATTCATGCGCCAGACCGCCGAAACCCTTGCCGTGCTTGACGATCGCCTGCGCGGTCTGTTGCGGGACTATGCCCGCCGCGAGCCCGCCCACGACGCACTGGCTGCCGAATTCGGCACATTGCTGGATGATCCGGAAGATCCGTTCCGGCGTGAGCGGCTTGCAGGCCACTTCACCGCGAGCTGCTGGCTGGTCAGCGCCGACGGCCAGCGCCTGCTGCTGACCCACCATCGCAAGCTGCAGCGCTGGCTGCAGTTGGGTGGCCACGCCGACGGCGACCGCGACCTGGCCCAGGTGGCGCTGAAGGAGGCCGAGGAGGAGTCCGGCCTGAGCGGGCTGGTGCTGGAAGACCCGGCCATCTTCGATCTGGACAAGCACTGGATTCCGGAGCGCAAGGATGTGCCGGGGCACTGGCACTACGACGTGCGTTTCGTGATCCGCGCGCTCGGTGGCGAGGCATTCGTGCTCAGCGAGGAGTCACTTGACCTGGCATGGCGGCCGGTGACCGAAGTCGCGGCCGACCCCGAATCGGATGAATCGATGCAGCGCATGGCGCGCCGGTGGCTGGCACGTTGATGCTCTCGGACGGCTGTGCCGCGTTTGTTGCGGCTCATGCCTGTGGCGAGGCGAAGCAGGATGCTGCCCTTGCGATGATCAAGGCTGCATTGCCAGTCATCACATGCATCGACTGGGAGCGCGTGCCATCGCGCCTGGAGGTCCCCGGGGTGGGGCGGGAGCGGCTGGCGCAGGAGTTGAGCGCCATTGCAGATGCTGTTGGCTTGCCAAGCGAGGCTGCGTTGACGGTTGTCCAGGTGGATGGGGCGGTACCTTCACTGGGCAGCCGCCTGCAGGACTGGCTGGCTCATGCCGAGGAGCTGGATTTCGTCGATACGCTGTTCCTGTCGATGGAAGACAGGGTTCTGATCCATTGGGACTTTTACAAGAACCTCCACGCCGTAAGGTCCTGAGGTGTTCCATCCACGCCATGCGTGGATGGCGCAATGCCGGAAGCAATCCGCCGGGGCATGCCCGGCGACGCCTTGCTCAATACAGAATGCGCGTCCGCAGCGTGCCCGGAATCGCGGCCAGCTCGTCGCGCACGGCGGCGGCCTGCGCCTCGCTGGCGGTGATGTCGATCACCACGTAACCCACCTTCGGGTCGGTGCGCAGGAACTGGCCGTCGATGTTGACGTTGTGGCGCGAGAAGATCTCGTTGACCTTGGACAGCACGCCCGGCACGTTCTGGTGGATGTGCAGCAGGCGCAGGCTGTCTTCGTGTTCGGGCAGGGTCACTTCCGGGAAGTTGACCGCCGACAGGGTGCTGCCGTTGTCGCTGTAGCGCACCAGCTTGGCCGCCACTTCCACGCCGATGTTGTCCTGCGCTTCCAGCGTGCTGCCGCCGACGTGCGGGGTGAGGATGACGTTGTCGTGGCGGGTCAGCGGCGATTCGAAGATATCGCCGTTGCCCTTCGGCTCGACCGGGAACACGTCCAGCGCGGCGCCACCGACGTGGCCGCTGGCCAGGGCCGCGTCCAGCGCATCGATGTCGACCACGGTGCCGCGCGCGGCGTTGATCAGGTGCGCGCCCTTGCGCATCTTCGCCAGCTCGGTGCTGCCGATCATCCACTGCGTGGACGGGGTCTCCGGCACGTGCAGGGTGACGATGTCGGCGCGCGCCAGCAGGTCGTCCAGGCTGGCCGCTGCACGGGCATTGCCCAGCGCCAGCTTGGTTTCCACGTCGTGGAAGATCACCTGCATGCCCAGCGATTCGGCCAGCACGCCGACCTGGGTGCCGATGTGGCCGTAACCAATGATGCCCAGCGTCTTGCCGCGCACTTCATGGCTGCCGCTGGCTGACTTCGACCAGCCGCCGCGATGGCATTCGGCGTTCTTCTGCGGAATGCCACGGGTCAGCATGATCGCCTCGGCAGTCACCAGTTCGGCCACGCTGCGGGTGTTGGAGTAGGGCGCGTTGAACACCGGGATGCCGGCCAGTTCGGCCGCGTCCAGGTCGACCTGGTTGGTGCCGATGCAGAAGCAGCCCACCGCGATCAGGCGCTTGGCCTCGGCCAGCACCTCGGCGCTGAGCTGGGTGCGCGAGCGGATGCCGACGATGTGCGCCTCGGCGATGCGCGCCTTCAATTCGTCCTCGGGCAGTGCCTTGGTGTGCGCCTCGATCTGGCTGTAGCCGGCCGCGCTGAACACCTCCACGGCGGTCTGGCTGACCCCCTCCAGCAACAGCACGCGGATATCCTGCTTCGGGAACGAGGTCTTCTTCGGCGACATGGGGCAACACGGCCAGTGGGACAGGGGCCAACCACTATGCCAGATCGCAGCGCTCATGGTGCGGTGCGCAATTGGTTGCATCCGTAGCTATCTGCCTGCTCGCAGGGCTGGACGCTGGCGCGTGCCGCTGGCACGCTTGCCCGTTCTTCACGCCCCGCGCTGGACCGTCATGACCGATTCCCGCATTGCCTCGCTGCAGCAGGCCTGTCCCGGCCTGAAGCTGAAGACCGACCCGGCCGACCTGGAGCATTACGGGCGCGACTGGACCCGGCGCTGGACGCCGGCGCCGTTGGCGGTCGCACTGCCGGCCACGGTCGAGGAGGTACAGGCGGTGATGCGCTGGAGTGCGGGTGAGGGCGTGCCCGTGGTGCCGTCCGGCGGCCGTACCGGCCTTTCCGGTGGCGCGGTGGCGGCCAATGGCGAGCTGGTGCTCAGCCTGGAGCGGATGAACAAGGCGCTGGCCTACAACGCGGTCGATCGCACCCTGGTGGTGCAGGCCGGCATGCCGCTGGAGGCCGTGCACAACGCCGCGCTGGACCACGGCCTGATCTATCCGGTGGATTTCGCTGCACGCGGGTCGTGCACGATCGGCGGCAACATCGCCACCAATGCTGGCGGCATCCGTGTGATCCGCTACGGCAACACCCGCGAGTGGATCGCCGGGCTGAAGGTGGTTACCGCCAGCGGCGAACTGCTGGAGCTCAACAAGGGCCTGATCAAGAACTCCAGCGGCTATGACTTCCGCCAGCTGCTGATCGGTTCGGAAGGCACGCTGGGCGTGATCGTCGAGGCGACAGTGAAACTCACCGATCCGCCGCCAGCCAGCAACGTGATGCTGCTGGCCGTGCCCAGCTTCGAGGTGCTGATGCAGGTGTTCGCCGCGTTCCGCGCGCGCCTGCAGCTGCAGGCCTTCGAGTTCTTCACTGACCGGGCGCTGGAGCACGTGCTGGCGCATGGTGCGCAGGCACCGTTCGACGAGGTGCACCCGTATTACGTGGTCACCGAGTTCGCCGCCAACGACGAAGCGCAGGAAGCGGCGGCGATGGCCGCCTTCGAGGACTGCATGGGCAACGGCTGGGTCAGCGACGGGGTGATCAGTGCCAGCGACGCCCAGGCCGCCCAGCTGTGGCGCCTGCGCGAAGGCATCACCGAATCGCTGGCGCGCTACAAACCCTACAAGAACGACGTCTCGGTGCGGATCTCGGCGATGCCTGCGTTCCTGGCCGAGACCCAGGCACTGATCGGGCAGGCCTACCCACACTTCGACGTGGTCTGGTTCGGCCACATCGGTGACGGCAACCTGCACATCAACGTGCTCAAGCCCGACGACACCAGCGACGCCGATTTCGTGGCGCAGTGTGAACACGTGACCAAGCTGTTGGCGCAGGTGCTGGCCCGGTTCGATGGCAGCATCTCGGCTGAACACGGCATCGGCCTGGTCAAGAAGGGCTACCTGGACAGCACCCGCGGCCCGGCCGAGATCGCCCTGATGAAGGCGGTCAAACGTGCGTTCGATCCCCAAGCGCGGCTGAATCCCGGCAAGCTGTTCGACGTTTGAGCCGGGCAAATCCTTCACGCACCCGTTACGCTCCACGCATCCTCACAACCGGCTTCGAACCGATGACCCGTCCGCTTCTGCTGCTCGCCCTGCTGTCCCTGCCGCTGGCCGGCTTCGCTTCCAGCTTCGCCGGCACCTCGGCCGGTTCCGCCACCGGTGCATCGTCGGGCTCTTCGGCCAGCAGCTCGGGCGACGACAAGGTGGTGCAGGCCGCACGCGACGATGCCGCCGCGTTCATCGCCAGCGACGGCCAGATCCGTGGCGCCCGCCTGCAGGCCGCGCTGGTCCACCTGCGTGAGCAGAGCGCTGCCGCGCAGCAGCAGAGCGACCTGGAACTGGCCCGCGCGCTGCTGGCGCGTTGATCCCGCCTTCGGGTAGTGCCGGCCGCGGGCCGGCAACGCCATGACATCTGCACGGAACGCAGCCACGCATGGCGTGGCTCTACTGCTGATCGCTCACGTCGCGCACGCCGCTGATCGCCTGCAGCTTGATGCGTCCGGTCTCGATCCGGCACAGCAGCAGCTCGCCAGCCAGACCCTGGCTGACGTGCAGTCACTGTTGCCGGACGGCCTGCTGGCTGCGTTGCCGGCGCAGGTACGGGTGCGCTGGACGGATGACCTGCCGGCCGATGTGCATGGCCGCACCTTCGCTGGCCGTATCGCGCTGCGCCGGAGCCTGCTGGGCGACAGTGCGCCCGGCGCCCGCCGTGCCCGGCGCAGCGCGCTGGTGCATGAACTGACCCATGTTGCAGACCGTAGCGGTGCGAACTGGTCGCGCAGTGCGCGCTGGCTCGACCTGGCCGGATGGCAGCGCAAGCCCTGGCATCTTGGCCGTGGTGGCAACGACTTCCGTGACCGTAGTCCGGATGCCTATGAGCTGAAGGACCCGGCCGAGTACCTGGCAGTGAACGCCGAGCATTTCGTGCTCGATGCCGAGTTTGCCTGCCGGCGCCCGGCATTGGCGCAGTGGTACCAGGCGCATTTCGGAACACCGCCATCGCTGCCGCAGTCGCACTGCGCGGCCACGTTGCCATTGCTGCAGGCCGAATCGGAAGAGGGTGCGGCATCGCTGCTGCAGCTCGATCCTTCGCGCGTCTACGCCGTGGACTACCTGTTCGCCGAAGGCAGTGCGCAGCCGATGAGCCGCTGGGGGCACAGCATGCTGCGGCTGGTGATCTGCCGGCCGGGCCGTGCGCCGGGGCCAGACTGCCGCCTGGACCTGGAGTACCACCGCGTGCTGTCGTTCCGCGCATTCGTAGGTGATGTGCAGATTTCCAACTGGCGTGGCCTGAGCGGCGGCTATCCCTCGCGCCTGTTCGTGCTGCCGCTGCAGCAGGTGGTGGACGAGTACACCAAGGTGGAACTGCGTGGGTTACAGTCGCTGCCGTTGCAGTTGTCGCCCGGCGAGATCGCCGGCCTGCTCGAGCGCACTGCACAGGTGCACTGGAGCTATGACGGGCGCTATTACTTCGTCAGCAACAACTGCGCGGTGGAAACCGCAAAGCTGCTGCAGGCGGGTGTGTCGCGCCTGGGGGAGGCCGGGCTGGCCCAGCTGAGTCCGCGCGGGTTGAAGCGTCGGCTGTCCCGGCTGCATGTGCTGGACGAGCAGGTGCTGACGGACCGCAATGCAGCGCAGGCGCAGGGCTACTACTTTGCCTCGGCGCGCGATCACTATCAGCAGTTGTTCGATGTGGCGGCTTCGCAGCTGGACCTGCCGGTGCGCGATGTGCGTGGCTGGCTGAAGCTGCCCGCACAGCAGCGTGCGCCCTGGCTGCTGCAGGGTGACCTGCGTGCCAGCGCCGGGCTGCTGCTGCTGGAACAGGCTGCGCAACGCCGCGCCGAACTGCGCGCGCGCGATGTGCTGAAACGGCGCCTGCTGGCGGCACCGGACAGTGCCGAGACGCGCGGCCTGCGCCAGCTGCTGGAGCAGGGTGGGCAATGGCTGCGCCCGGGTACGCTGCTGGTCGACGATGGCTACGGGTTGCCGCTGGCCGATGAGCAGGCGGTGCTGGCCGAAGCGGTTGCCACTGCCAGCGCAGAGGCGGTGCCGGCCTGGCAGGCGCTGCGCGTGCAACTGCGCCAGCAGTTGCCGGTGGGCCAGCGCAACGAGATGGATGCGATCGATGCCAACCTCGCCGCACTTGGCGCGCGCCTGCGGGAACAGGCAGCCACGCCCGCTACTGGCGCGGCAGTTCGATGACGAAACGGCTGCCGCCGGCGTTGCCCGCCGTGCAGTAGACGCGGCCGCCGTGCGCGTCGGCGATGGCCTTGACCACCGCCAGGCCGAGGCCACTGCCGCCGCCCTGGCGTGAACGTGAGCCGTCGGCACGCATGAACGGGCTGAAGATGTCGGCGTGCAGCTCCGGATCGATGCCCGGGCCCTCATCCTCGATTGCCACTTGCACATGTCCCGGTGTGTCATGCACGGCAATCCGCACCTTGCCCGGGCTGGCATAGCGGCGTGCGTTCTCCAGCAGCGCCAGCAGCGCCTGGCGGAGGCGGGTCGGGTCGCAGTGCGCGTTGTGTTCCTCGCGGCTGGTTTCCAGCTCCAGCACGAAGCCGGCGGCGCGGAACTGCGGATCGACCAGGGTCATCACCGAATGCACTTCGGCCACCACATCGGTGCGCGCGCGACGTACGTCCAGCCGCGCGTTGTCGGACAGGCTCAGCACGCGCAGATCCTCGATCAGGCGCGAGAGGCCCTCGACCTGCGCCAGCAGGCTGCGGAACTGTGACTCGTCCGGCTGGAACACGCCCTCGGCGAGCCCTTGCAGGCGACCGCGCAGGATCGTCACCGGCGTGCGCAGCTCATGGGCGATGGCCGCGTGCCACATCGCGCGCTCGCTCTCCATGTGCTGCAGGCGGCGGGCCATTGCATTGAAGTCCTCGACCAGGGTCGCCACTTCACCCGGCGAATTCTCCTCGACGCTCGCGCGCGCCCCGAGGTCGCCGCCGGCAAGCGCACGCACACTGTCCACCAGTGAATTCAGTGGCGACAGGATCCGGTGCGCAAGACGGAACGAAGCGGCGATGGCCAGCGCCAGTCCGGTCAGGATCACGCCCACCATCCATGCCAGTTCCGGCCCGGTCGGCAGCCAGCTTTCCGGCTCCTCGGTGCTGCCGGGGAAGAACTCGACCAGCACCGCGTACAGCAGCCACGACGACAGGATCATCATCACGATGACGCCGATCACCATCAGCGACATCGAGATGATGATGTGGCGGCTGAGCCCGGAACGGCGCAGGCGCGCCATCAGCGGTCGGCCATCAACCGGTAGCCGACACCGCGCACGCTGGCCGGGACGTTGACCATGCCCACGTCATCGAGTTTGCGGCGCAGCTTGCTGACATGGCTGTCGACGGTGCGTTCCAGCGCTTCGCTTTCCGGCAGGCATTCGTGCATCAGTTCGCTGCGGCTGAAGATGCGGGTCGGCGCCAGCGCCATGCAGTGCAGCAGCTTGAACTCGGTGAGCGTGAGCAGCACTTCGTGGCTGTAGCCTTCGCCCTCCACATGCACGGCATGGGTAGCCGAGTCGATCAGCAGCGGGCCCGCCCGCAGCGCGGTCGGTGCGTCCATGCGCGAGGCGCGCAACGTACGCCGCAGCACGGCGCGCACGCGTGCTGCCACTTCGGCCGGATTGAACGGCTTGACCACGTAGTCGTCGGCGCCCATGCGCAGCGCGGTGAGCTTGTCCAGGTCCTGGTCCAGTGCGGTCAGCATGATCACCGGCGTTTCACCGCGCTGGCGCAGCTGGGTCAGCACGCTCCAGCCATCCAGGCGCGGCAGCTGCACATCAAGCAGGACCAGGTCGGGGCGGGCGCTGCGGTGCAGGTCCAGCGCGCTGTGGCCGTCGGCGGCGCGCAGCGTACGCAGTCCTTCGCGTTCCAGATAGGCGGTGAGAATATCGGCGATCTCGGCCTCATCCTCGACGATCAGGACGAGGGCGGCGAGGGCAGGGGAGGCATGCATGCAGGGGCGGGGCCTTAAGGTGCTTGCCTCCATCGTATCTCCACAGTTCCTCCATCGAAACCCCATCATCGCCCCGCAGACTGCACGCTTCAGAACCTATCAGCCGCCCGCGCGGCATTGTGCACAGCAATGAGAACCTTCAGGACTCCGGTCGCGTTGATCGCGGCCCTCGCCCTGGCCATGACGGCCTGCTCCGCCCCCGAGGCCACCCCCGAAGCGGCACCGCGCGTCAGCGTGGTTACTGTCGGCCCACAGGTCGTGCAGCGCGATGACGAACTGCCCGGCCGCGTGGCCGCCGTACGCACCGCACAGATCCGTGCCCAGGTGGGCGGCATCGTGCAGCGCCGGCTGTTTGAGCAGGGTGCGGAAGTGCGCGTCGGCCAGGCCCTGTTCCAGATTGATCCGGCGGCGTTCCGTGCCGATGTCGACTCGGCACTGGCCGCGCTGCAGCGCAGTGAGGCCGCCTTGGGCCGGAGCCGCGTGCAGTCGCAGCGCCTGCATGCGCTGGCGGCCGCGCAGGCGGTCAGCCAGCAGCATCGCGACGATGCCACTGCGGAATACGAACAGGCCCGTGCCGCGGTGAACGAGGCGCGCGCGATCCTGGCCCGCCGCCAGCTCGACCTGCGCTATGCAACGGTCAGTGCACCGATTGCCGGTCGCATCGACCAGGCGCTGGTGACCGAAGGTGCACTGGTCGGCGTGGCCGATGCCGAGCCGATGGCGGTGGTGCAGCAGATCGACCAGGTCTACGTCGATGTGCGCCAGCCAGCGGCGCAGCTCGAGTCGCTGCAACGCAGTGCCGGTGGCGGCGAGCTGCCGGTGACGATCATCGGTGCGGCCGGCAGGCCGCTGCCCGAACGTGGCCAGATGCTGTTCTCCGGTATCAATGTCGATGCGCGCACCGGTGATGTGATCCTGCGCATCCTGGTCGACAACCCGCAGCGCCAGCTGCTGCCCGGCATGTACGTGCGCGCGAAGGTGCCGCGGGGTGCGCCGGCCAGCGCACTGACCGTGCCGCAGCAGGCCGTGCTGCGCAGTGCCGGTGGCCAGGCCTATGCCTGGGTGATCGGTGGCGATGGCAAGGCGGTGATCCGCACGCTGGAAGTGGACGGCAGTGTCGATCGCCAGTGGCTGGTGCGCACGGGCCTGAAGGCCGGCGAGAAAGTGGTGGTCGAGGGCCAGGAGCGCCTGCAGGAAGGCGTGGTGGTCGATGCGCGCGACTGGCAGATGCCGGTTGCCAGCGCCGGTGCAGTGCAGGCCGGCAGCAAGGGCTGAGCCTGTTCCGGGCCGGTCCCTCCAGGAAAATCCAACATGGCACGTTTCTTCATCGATCGCCCGGTGTTCGCCTGGGTGCTGGCGATCTTCATCATCCTGGCCGGCGTGCTGGCGATCCCGCGGCTGGCGGTGGAGCGCTATCCGGCAGTCGCCCCGCCCAGCGTCAGCATCTATGCCAGCTACCCGGGTGCCAGCCCGCAGACGCTGAATGATGCCGTGGTTGGCCTGATCGAGCGCGAGCTGTCCAGCGTCAAGCACCTGCTGTACTTCGAGTCGTCGGTGGACACCTCCGGCGAAGCCTCGATCACTGCGACCTTCAAGCCGGGTACCAACCCGGAGCTGGCGCAGGTTGACGTGCAGAACCGGATCAAGGCGATCGAGCCGCGCCTGCCGCGCAGCGTGCGCCAGAACGGCCTGTTCGTGGAGGCCGCCGATTCCGGCTTCCTGATGCTGGTCGGCCTGCGTTCGCCCGATGCCAGCGTCAGCGAGGCCGCACTGGGCGACTTCATGGCGCGCAACATCATCGAGGAGCTGCGCCGCATCGATGGCGTCGGCCGCGTGCAGCTGTTCGGTGCGGAGCAGGCGATGCGCGTGTGGCTGGACCCGACCCGGCTGACCGGCTATGGGCTGACCATGGGTGACGTGGCCGCTGCCATCGAGCAGCAGAACCTGGAGATCTCGCCGGGGCGCATCGGTGATTCGCCGGGTGTTCCAGGCCAGCGCATCACCGTGCCGCTCAGCGCCGACGGCCAGTTGTCCACGCCGGAACAGTTCGCGGCGATCGTACTGCGCGCCGGGGCCGACGGTTCACGGGTGGTGCTGGGTGATGTCGCCCGCGTCGAACTGGGCGCGCAGAGCTATGCCTGGGGCACCCGCGAGGACGGCCATCCGGCCACCGCTGCCGGGGTGCAGCTGCGGCCGGGCGCGAATGCGGTGCGCACGGCGTCGGCGGTCCGTGAGCGCATGGCCGAACTGGCGCCGCTGTTGCCGCGCGGCGTGGAGGCGAGCATCCCGTTCGACACCGCGCCGTTCGTGAAGATCTCGATCCAGAAGGTGGTGCAGACGCTGCTGGAAGCGATGCTGCTGGTGTTCGCGGTGATGTACCTGTTCCTGCAGAACTGGCGCTACACGCTGATTCCGGCGCTGGTCGCACCGATCGCGCTGCTCGGTACCTTTGCGGTGATGCTGGCGCTGGGCTTCTCGATCAACGTGCTGACCATGTTCGGCATGGTGCTGGCGATCGGCATCATCGTCGACGACGCGATCGTGGTGGTCGAGGGGGTGGAGCGGATCATGGCCGAGGAGGGCCTGCCGCCGCGCGAGGCGACCATCAAGGCGATGCGCGAGCTGACCAGCGCGGTGATCGGCATCACCCTGGTGCTGACCGCGGTGTTCATTCCGATGGCCTTGGCCAGCGGCTCGGTGGGCGCCATCTACCGCCAGTTCACCGTGGCGATGGCGGTGTCGATCCTGTTTTCGGCGCTGCTGGCCCTGAGCCTGACGCCGGCGTTGTGCGCGACGCTGCTGCGCCCGAACACCCATGGCCATCATGGCCGTGGCGGGCTGTTCGGTGCCTTCAATCGTGGCTTCGAGCGGATGACCGGGCGTTACCAGCGTGGCGTGGCGTCGGTGCTGCAGCGGAGCGGACGGGTCATGGGCGTGTTCGCCGCACTGGTAGTGGCGTTGCTGCTGGGCCTGCACTGGCTGCCGGGCGCCTTCCTGCCGGAAGAGGACCAGGGCTACTTCATGACCTCGATCCAGCTGCCGGCCGAAGCCACCGCCGAACGCACGCTGGCCGTGGTCGAAGCCTACGAACGGCACGTGGCGTCACGCCCGGGCATCGGCTCCAACCAGTCGATCCTCGGCTACAGCTTCTCCGGTTCCGGCCCGAGCGCGGCGCTGACCTACACGATGCTGAAGGACTGGGGCGAGCGTGCAGGGGCCACCGCGGCCGGCGAAGTGGAGGCCGCGCAGAAGGCGATGGCGACGATTGCCGAGGGCGAGGTGATGAGCGTGATGCCGCCGGCCATCGACAGCCTGGGCCGTTCGTCCGGCTTCTCGCTGGCCCTGCAGGCGCGTACCGGGCAGAGCCAGGCCGAACTGCGTGCGGCCCTGCAGCAGCTGCTGAAGCTGGCCGAAGCCAGCCCGCTGCTGTCGGCGGTGCATGCCGATGGCCTGCCGGCAGGTACCAGCGTGCGGCTGGACATCGATCGCGCCAAGGCCGAGGCGATGGGCGTGGGGTTCGAGCAGATCAGCAGCACGCTGTCGGCGGCGATGGGCTCGCAGTACGTCAACGACTTCCCCAACAAGGGGCGGCTGCAGCAGGTGATCCTGCAGGCCGATGCACCCCACCGGATGGAGCTGGAGGACGTGCTGAAGCTATACGTGCGCAACAGCGAAGGCGGCATGGTGGCGTTGTCGGAGCTGGTGACGCCGCACTGGACCGAGGCGCCGCTGCAGCTGCAGCGCTATCTCGGCTTCCCGGCGCTGAACCTGTCCGGCGCACCGGCCTCCGGCGTGTCGACCGGCCAGGCCATGGCGGAGATGGAGCGGTTGGCGGAGAAGCTGCCGTCCGGTTTTGCCCTGCAGTGGACCAGCCAGTCGCTGCAGGAGCGGGAGTCCGGTGCGCAGGCGCCGTGGTTGCTGCTGTTGTCGATGCTGGTGGTGTTCCTGGTGCTGGCGGCACTGTACGAGAGCTGGTCGATCCCGCTGGCGGTGATGCTGGTGGTGCCGCTGGGCCTGCTCGGTGCGGTTGCTGCGGTGCTGTTGCGGGGCATGCCCAACGACGTGTTCTTCAAGGTCGGCATGATCACCGTGATCGGGCTGTCGGCGAAGAACGCGATCCTCATCGTCGAGTTCGCGCGCCAGCTGCAGCAGCAGGGTCGCGGCCTGGTTGAAGCGGCGCTGGAGGCGGCGCGGCTGCGCCTGCGGCCGATCGTGATGACCTCGTTGGCGTTCGCGCTGGGCGTGGTGCCGCTGATGCTGGCGCAGGGCGCGTCGAAGGAAACCCAGCAGGCGATTGGAACCGGTGTGTTCGGCGGCATGGTCAGTGCGACGGTGCTGGCGGTGTTCTTCGTGCCGGTCTTCTATGTAGTGGTGCAGGGCGCGCGGCAGTGGATCGCGCAACGCCTGCGCAGGCGCCGGCCGATGCCGGAAGGATCCGTGGATGGAACGGGACATCGTTGAAGACCTGCATGAGCGGCAGCTGGCAGCGCTGGAACAGCGCCTGCGGCAGGCATTGCTGGATGACGACCACGATGCGCTGACCGCGCTGGTATCGCCGGCATTGTTCATGATGGACGGGCAGGGCGGACGCTTGCTCGACCTGCCGTGGCTGGGCGACTGGCTGGCCGGAAACCTGCACGTGCGCAGCCTGCAGTCGTACGCGGTGGAAACGCTGCTGTGCGGACGCCTGGCATTGTTGTCCAGCGACGTGCGCTTGTCGGTGCGCGGGCAGGGCCAGGAGCGCGAGCTGAAACTGCGCCTGCTGCGGGTGTGGACCTGCAGTTCCGGCGAAAGCGGCGCGCAGCTGTTGTCGATGGCGGTACTGGCTGCATGAGTGCGGTCAGGCCGCTTTCAGGCCCTGCTCACCGACAGGTGGTAGGGTCGAGCCTCTCTGTAGTGTCGACAAGGAGTCGAGCCATGCGTGTAGTTCCCAGTCTGTTGGCAGCCTCCCTGGGGTTGGTGCTGGTCGCGTGCCAGCCGGCCCAGGCACCCGCGGCGGGCAGCAATGACACCCCGCCTGCCACGCCGCAGCCGAGCGCCAACACGGAAGGTGGCAGCGAGACCGCCTACCAGTGTGGTGATCTGAGTGTGGGCGCGACATTCAATGGCGAGGATGCTGCCACGCTGGTGATCGGCGAGCGTAGCTTCGCCATGACCTCCGAGCGCGCGGCATCCGGCGCCAAGTACAGCGATGGTCTCGGCAACAGCTTCTGGACCAAGGGCAGCGATGATGGCCTGCTGAGCCTGAAGGGCGAACCGGATCGCGAGTGCCATGCGGTGGAAGCTACCGAAGGCGATGGCAGCGCCGGCAATGCGGCATTCCGTGCCACCGGCAATGAACCCGGCTGGCTTGCAGTCGTCGACGGCGATGCGCCGGGCCTGCAGGTGGAGGTCGATTATGGCGAGCGCCGCTTCGACGTGGCCAAACCCACCCAGGGCGCTGATGGATGGAGCGGAAAGGCGTCCGACGGCACCGACGTCAAGCTCAGCTTCCAGCGCACCACCTGCCAGGATGACATGAGCGGCGAGGCGTTCGAGGCCAAGGTGAACCTGACCATCGGCACCCGCCAGTACCACGGCTGCGGCAATTTCGGCGCGAAGCAGCCGTAAGCTACCTGTAGAGCCGAGCCCACGCTCGGCTGCTGTGCCTGTCCGGCGCACAAGCAGCCGAGCGTGGGCTCGGCTCTACACAACCGCTGCCACCGATGATCCGTCCGCTGCCTGCGGCGAACACGCCGCAGGCAGGAACAGGCAGCCGATCAGCGCGAGGCGCTCAGTCGGCACGGCCGGCGAATTCGCCCGTGGCGGTGTTCACCAGCACGCGTTCGCCGTTGACGATGTACTCGGGCACCATGATTTCGATGCCGGTGTTGAGCTTGGCCGGCTTCGGGCGCTTGGTGGCGGTGCCACCCTTCAGTTCCGGCGGCGTCTCGATCACCTCCAGCACCACGGAGGCCGGCAGCTGGATCGCCACCGGCTGCTCGTCGATCACCTGCACGTAGATGCCGGTCAGGCCGTCGGTGATGTAACCGGCGTCGTCGCCGATCACGTCCGCATCCAGGGTGTACGGGGTGTAGTCCTCGTCATCGAGGAAGACGAAGGCATCGCCGTCCTTGTACGAATAGGTGGACTGGCGGCGCAGCAGTTCGACCTCGACCAGGTTGTCGTCGGCATCGAAGCTGGCGTCGAGCTTGTTGCCGCCCGGCACGCTGTACATGATGAAGCGGAAGCGGACGTTGCCGCCGCGACCTTGCGGCGAGCTGCGCTCGATGTCGCGGATCTGGTACACGCCGTTGTTGTACTCGACGACGTTGCCCTTCTTGATGTCGTTGGCTTTCATGGTGATTTAGGTCGTTGGGGGAGGGCGCCGTCCCGGCGCCCGGGGGGGAATCACTTCGGAGCGAGGCGGGTAGCGCCGTCCAGGCGGATGGTCTCGCCGTTGAGGTAGGTGTTGCCGAGAATGAAGCCGACCAGATTGGCGAAGTCTTCCGGCTTGCCCAGGCGCGACGGGAACGGGATCGAGGCGGCCAGCGACTGCTGCACGGCTTCGGGCATGCCATCGACCATCGGCGTCCAGAACACGCCAGGAGCAATCGTATTGACGCGGATGCCGAAGCGCGACAGTTCGCGCGCCATCGGCAGCGTCATCGACACCACGCCGCCCTTGCTGGCCGCATACGCGGCCTGGCCGATCTGTCCTTCATAGGCAGCGATGCTGGCGGTGTTGATGATCACGCCGCGCTCGCCGTCTTCGCCGGCGTCGTTGTGCTGCATGCGGTTGGCCGCGGCCTTGGCGACGTTGAAGCTGCCGACCAGGTTGACCATCACCGTGCCCTGGAAGCCGGCCAGCGGCATCGGGCCTTCCTTGCCGAGCACGCGACCGGCGCCGAGGATGCCGGCGCAGTTCATCGCCACGTTCAGGCCGCCGAGGAAATCGTGGGCCTGGTCGATGGCTGCAGCCACGGCCGCCTCATCGCTGACGTTGACATTGAAATAGCGGGCCTTGTCGGCACCCAGCCCGGCAACGGCAGCTGCACCCTTGTCGTCGTTGAGGTCGAACAGAGCCACCTTGCCGCCCTGGGCGACGAGGTGCTGGGCCACGGCCAGGCCGAGGCCGGAGACGCCGCCAGTGATCACGGCACGTACGGAAGACAGCTGCATTGCACGGTCCTGCAGGTTCGAGAACCGCCGATTCTAACGGAAGCGGCGACCGTCGCCGTTGTGCGCTGCGCCGCCCGAGCGGGAGCGGCGCAGCGGGGTGCTCAGCCGGTCGCTGCGAGCGCCTGGCCGGTGCGGCTGGCGGTAGCGCGGCCGAGCAGGCCGGCCAGCCAGCGGCCGGTCTCGGCCAGTGCCGGCAGGTCCACGCCGCTGTCCAGGCCCAGGCCCCGCAGCAGGTAGACCACGTCTTCGCTGGCGACGTTGCCGCTGGCACCCTTGGCATACGGGCAGCCACCGGCCCCGGAGACGGCACTGTCGACCACGCGCACGCCTTCTTCCAGGCAGGTGGCGATGTTGGCGATGGCCTGGCCATACGTGTCGTGGAAGTGCACGGCCAATGCCTCCATCGGAATCTCGGCAGCGACCGCCTGCAGCATCGCCCGTGCCTTGCGTGGGGTGCCGACGCCGATGGTGTCGCCCAGCGAGATTTCGTAACAGCCCATCTGGTGCAGCGCGCGCGCCACCCGTGCCACGTCGGCCAGTGGAACCTCGCCCTGGTAGGGGCAGCCGAGCACAGTGGAGACGTAGCCGCGCACGCGCACGCCATCGGCGGCGGCGCGGCGGAGGATCGGCTCGAACCGGGCCAGCGACTCGTCGATGCCGGCATTGGTGTTGGTGCGGTTGAAGGCCTCGGACGCAGCGGTGAACACCGCCACTTCCTCCACGCCCACCGCGCGGGCGCGGTCGTAGCCCTGTTCGTTCGGCACCAGTACAGGGTAGTGGATGCCGGGGCGGCGCTGGATGCCGGCGTAGACCTCGGCGGCATCGGCCAGCTGCGGAATCCACTTCGGGCTGACGAAACTGGTCGCCTCGATGCTGCGCAGGCCGGTGGCCGACAGGCGGTTGATCAGTTCGATCTTGTCGGCGGTGGACACCGACTGCTTTTCGTTCTGCAGGCCGTCACGCGGGCCGACCTCGACGATGCGGACGTAGTCGCTCATGCAGCCACCTCGCCGACGGGGCGATGGCAGACCGCTTCGATGTTGTTGCCGTCCGGGTCGAGCACGAAGGCGGCGTAGTAATCCGGGTGGTACCACGGGCGCAGGCCCGGCGCGCCGTTGTCGCGGCCACCGGCGGTGAGGGCGGCGGCGTGGAAGGCGTCCACCTGCGCGCGGCTGGCGCAGGCGAAGGCCACGTGCACGCCGTGGCTGGCGGTGCCGCCATTGCCGAGCCAGAAGAACGGCTTGCCGTCGCTGCCGAAGCCGACGTGGTCGTGGTCGCCGGTCAGTTCGGCGCTCACTTCCATCACCACGTCGATCTGCAGTGGCGCCAGTGCCTGCAGGAAGAAGGCCTTGCTGCGCGCCAGGTCGGCGCTGGTCAAACCAAGATGATCGAGCATGTTCAGGCTTCCGTGACCCAATGGGGGGCGCGCTTGTCGAGGAAGGCGCCCAGGCCCTCCTGGCCCTCGGCGGACACCCGCAGGCGCGCGATCAGGGCGGCATTATCGCGATCCAGGGTGTCGCGGTCATGGCTGTCCCGGACCTGCCGCACCAGCTGCTTGGCGGTGGACGAGGCGATCGGGCCTGCCTTGTCGAGCAGGGCCAGCTGGCGTTCCAGCGCCTCGTCCAGGCGCTCGGGTTCGACCAGCTGGTGGACCAGGCCGATCCGCAGTGCGGTCTCGGCATCGAAGTGCTCGCCGGTGGCGAACCATCGACGGGCCTGGCGTGGGCCGATGGCCTCGATCACATAGGGGGAGATCACCGCCGGCAGCAGGCCCAGGCGGCTTTCGGTCAGGCCGAAGCGGGCCACGGTGCTGGCGATGGCGATGTCGCAGCAGGCGACCAGGCCGACACCGCCGCCGAAGGCCGCGCCGTGGACCCGTGCCAGGGTCGGCTTGGGCAGCTCGTCCAGGGTGCGCATCAGCCGGGCCAGGGCCAGCGAGTCCTCGCGGTTATCGGCTTCGCTGGCCGCAGCCATGCCGCGCATCCACTGCATGTCGGCGCCGGCCGAGAAGGAGGCGCCATGGCCGGCCACCACCACGGCCCGGATCGAATCGTCCCGTCCGGCGGCCTCCAGCGCGGCGGTCAGCCGGGCGATCAGGCTGGCGTCGAAGGCATTGTGCAGTTCCGGCCGGTTCAGCCAGAGGGTGATGACGGCGCCGCGGCGCTCGATCTGCAAAGCATCGTTCATGGGATTCCAGGGTCACTCCATACCTGTATGGATCATAGCGGGCCATTGGTCATGGGCCATGACGCGACGCGGGAATGTTAGAATCGAGAACCATTTACATCCAGCAGAGAACACGCTAGATGACGCTGTCCGAACTGCCGCTGCACACCTCGGCCGTGGTCGAGTCCGTGCAGGACCTGCACGCCAACGATGCCATCGCCCGTCGCCTGCGCGAGCTGGGTTTCGTCAATGGCGAGGAAGTGCGCCTGGTGGCCAAAGGTCCGGTGGGGGGCGAGCCGCTGCTGGTGCAGGTCGGGTTCACCCGGTTCGCGCTGCGGATCAGTGAGGCCAAGCGCATCGTGGTAGACGCCAACCGCCAGGAGCGACGCGCATGAGCGCTTCCGCTGCCACCGCCCCGCTGCGCATTGCGCTGGTCGGCAACCCCAACAGCGGCAAGACCGCGCTGTTCAACCAGCTGACCGGCAGTCGGCAGAAGGTCGCCAACTACACCGGCGTCACCGTAGAGCGCAAGGAGGGCCGCCTGCGTGCGCCGTCCGGCCGTGAATTCGCGGTGCTTGATCTGCCGGGCGCCTACAGCCTGCATCCGGCCAGCCTGGACGAGGCGATCACCCGCGACCTGTGCCGGGGCTTCTACCCGGGCGAAGCCGCGCCGGACGTGCTGCTGTGCGTGATCGACGCCACCAACCTGCGCCTGCACCTGCGCTTCGCGCTGGAGCTGCGTGAGCTGGGCAAGCCGATGGTGGTCGCGCTGAACATGGTCGACGCCGCCCAACGCCGCGGCATCCAGGTGGATGTGGCCGCGCTGGAACGCGAGCTGGGCGTGCCGGTGGTGGAGACCGTGGCGGTGCGCAAGCAGGGCGCCAAGGCCTTGGTCGAGCGCCTCGATGCGATGGTGCCGCACCTGGATGCGCCGGTGCCGGGCCCGGAAGGTGGCATCGACTACCACGCCAAGGTGCGCGAGATCCTTTCGGTCGCCGTGCGCATGCCGGCGCGAACCGCGAAGATCGACGACGCGCTGGACCGCTGGCTGCTGCACCCGGTGTTCGGGCTGATCAGCCTTGCGGTGGTGATGTTCCTGATCTTCCAGGCGGTGTATGCCTGGGCGACGCCGTTGATGGATGGCATCGAGGCTGGCTTCGCCTGGCTCGGTACTCTCGTTGGCAGCGTGTTGCCGGAGGGTCCGCTGGCCAGCCTGCTGACCGACGGCATCATCGCCGGTGTCGGTGGCGTGGTCGTGTTCCTGCCGCAGATCCTGATCCTGTTCTTCTTCATCCTGGTGCTGGAGGAATCCGGCTACCTGCCGCGCGCGGCGTTCCTGCTCGACCGCATGATGGCCGCTGCCGGCCTGTCTGGCCGCTCGTTCATCCCGCTGCTGTCCAGCTTCGCCTGCGCGGTGCCGGGCATCATGTCCACGCGCAGCATCCAGGACCCGCGTGACCGCCTGGCCACCATCCTGGTCGCACCGCTGATGACCTGTTCGGCGCGCCTGCCGGTGTACGCGCTGCTGATCGGTGCGTTCATTCCGCAGAAGACCGTGTGGGGCGTGTTCAACCAGCAGGGCCTGGTGCTGTTCGGCCTGTACGCCGCCGGCATCCTCAGTGCGCTGGCGATGTCGTGGATCATGAAGAAGTGGCGCCGCGACAAGAGCGAGCATCCGCTGATGCTGGAGCTTCCGTCGTACCGGCTGCCGCATGCGCGCGACCTGGCGGTGGGGCTGTACGAGCGCGGCATGATCTTCCTCAAGCGCGTCGGCGGCATCATCCTGGCGCTGACCATCCTGCTGTGGGTGCTGCTGTCGTTCCCAGCGGCGCCGGCGGGCGCCACGATGCCGGCCATCGACTATAGCTACGCCGGCCAGATCGGCCATGCGATGGCGGTGTTCTTCGCACCGCTGGGCTTCAACTGGCAGATCTGCATCGCGCTGATCCCGGGCCTGGCCGCGCGTGAGGTGGCGGTGTCGTCGCTGGCGACGGTGTATGCGCTGTCGGCGGCGGATGACGATGCGGCCAGCCAGGCACTGACCCCGTTGATCAGCGATGGCTGGTCGCTGGCCACGGCCCTGTCGCTGCTGGTCTGGTACATCTACGCACCGATGTGCATCTCGACGCTGGCCACCATCAAGCGCGAGACCAACTCGTGGAAGCAGATGGCCTTTGCCGCGTTCTACCTGTTCGCCGCAGCTTACGTGGCGGCGCTGATCACCTACCAGGTGATCAGGGCGCTGGGAGGTGGCTGATGGATACCGGGCTGCTGATCCAGTACCTGATCATCGCGGTGGCCGTGCTGGTCAGCGCCTGGGTGGTGCTGAAGAAGCAGTTCCCCGGCACGGTGCGCAAGCTGCGCGGTGCCTTGGCGCTGGCTCTGCTGAAGCCGGGCCGCCCGGCCTGGGCGCAGGCGCTGGGGCGGAAGATCGCGCCGCCTGCCAGCGGAGGTGGCGGTGCCTGTGGCGGTTGCGACAGTTGCGGGCCGACCAACAAGAAGTAGCGTCGAGCCATGCTCGACGGCGGCTGTGCGGCGGGTGCGAACTTTCGGCCTGTGGGTGCGAACCTTGGTTCGCACGCTTTCCGGGGTTCAGACCTCTTTGCGGATGATCGCGCGAAAGCGTCCCTCCTGCTGCATCCGCCGTACCGAGGCGCGATTTCCATGGGTCGCTGCGAAGCCCGCCACGTCGGCAAGGGCATTGAGCAGCAGGCGCTTCATCGCGTTGCGATCGCCAGCATCGAGCAGGTCATGAAGATCCTGCTGGGTGAAAGCCCGGCGCAGGCCTGGCGTCTCTTCGATACGCCAGTCGACATGCGGCGTGGGGATGCTGGAGCGGTACCTGAAAGCCGTTTCAAGATCGTCGGGCGTGAGGGGGTGCACGAGCAACTCTGGAAAGTAGAGTCCAGCATTCACATAGAAACCGCGGCTTTCGCTGGCGCGTTGGTGATTCACGACAAGCAGGGCGTCATCCAGCAAGCGGTAGCGGGTGGTCGTGGTCCCGGCATAGCCGGTCTTCCTGGCGCACTTGCTGAAGACGGTCGCGGATTTCATGGGCGTTGCCTGGGCCGGAAGAGGGGACCACAGCCTTGAGTGGCCGCGTTTCTGCGTCCAGTGGTAAACGCGACATCTACGGTGTCGCATGCGCTCCGCCTGGTGCAGTCAAGAGAGGCGTACCCAGGGAGGAACGAGCATCCATTGCGCGGAAGGTCACCCAGCGTCGCAGTGACGGCGCTTGCCGGAGCAGGCGTGCTGCCGCTAGCCTGCAGGCATGAACCAGACTCCCCTGCGATTGCTCATTCACGGCGCCTCCGGGCGCATGGGCCAGGCCCTGCTGCGGCTGGCCGCCGAACATCCCGAAACCCTGCAGATCGTGGCCGCCGTGACCGGCCGTGCGCCGGCGCAGCGCGTGGTCGACGGCGTGCCGTTCTTTGGTGCCAGCGAACTGTCCGGTGCGCCGGTGTTCGACGTGGCCATTGACTTCAGCCTGCCGGAGGGCTTCGACCCGATGCTGGCGCTGTGCGTGGAACGCGGCGCGGGGCTGGTGTCGGGTACCACCGGCATCTCCGGCACGCAGCGGCAGGCGCTGGATGCAGCAGCGGCGAAGATCCCGTTGGTCTGGGCGTCGAACTTCAGCCTGGGCGTGGCGGTGCTGGACGAGCTGGTGGAGCGCGCCGCGCAGGCGCTGGCCGGCTGGGACTGCGATATCGTCGAATCGCACCACACGCAGAAGAAGGACGCACCGTCAGGCACCGCGCTAACCCTGGGCGCGGCCGCGCAGCGCGGCGGAGCGGAGCCGCATTACGCGAGCCTGCGTGCTGGCGACATCGTAGGTGAGCATCTGGTGCAGTTCACCGGGCTGGGCGAGCGCATCGAGCTGGTGCATAGGGCCACCAACCGCGACATCTTCGCCCGCGGTGCGCTGTTCGCCGCCCGCCAGCTGCAAGGCCGGGCCCCGGGCAGCTACCGGGTGCGGGACCTGCTGGCGTAAGGCGGTAGTGCCGGCCGCTGGCCGGCAACCCAGGGTCACGGGACGCCGATGGGGGGGCCCCGCCCCCCGCGCCCCCCCCCCCCCCCCCCCCCCCGCCCCCCCCCCCCGCCCCCCCCCCCCCCCCCCCCCCCCCCCCCCCCCCCCCCCCCCCACTACCGGGTGGCGGGTGCCGCATACGCGGCCGCATTGAGATGAATGCGCAATCGCCTGTTCATATAGCGCGATAACCGCTGGCGCGAGCGCCCCGGCAGCGTTACAATTCGCACTCGCCGAATCACGAAAGCCGGACCGGTCCCAGACCGCACGTCCGCGCTTTTTTGCAACCGGATTTCCGTGAAGCGCAGGCGTGACTTCGGCAGCCCCCTCGGTAGCCAAAGTGAGATTCCCGTGACCCAAGCCGCAATCCTCGTCCTCGAAGACGGCACCGTATTCGAGGGCGAATCCGTAGGCGCGCCCGGCCTGTCCGTCGGTGAAGTGGTGTTCAACACCGCCATGACCGGCTATCAGGAAGTATTGACCGACCCGTCCTACGCCCGGCAGATGGTCACGTTGACCTATCCGCATATCGGCAACACCGGCATGACCGATCAGGACGATGAAGCGTCCAAGGTATGGTCGGCCGGTCTGATCGTGCGCGACGTCCCGCGCCGTCCCAGCAACTGGCGCAGCCAGCTGTCGTTGCAGGACTGGCTGATCCAGCGGGGCGTGGTCGCCATCGCCGGCATCGACACCCGCAAGCTGACCCGCATCCTGCGCGAGAAGGGCGCGCAGAACGGTGCGCTGATGGCCGGCGACATCGACGTGGAAAAGGCACTGGAAGCCGCCCGCAAGTTCCCGGGCCTGAAGGGCATGGATCTGGCCAAGGTCGTCACTACCGAGAAGACCTACACCTGGACCGAGGGCCAGCTGGACCTGGATGCCAATGCTTTCGTCAGCGTGCCGGCCCGGTTCAAGGTCGTGGCCTACGACTTCGGCGTGAAGACCAACATCCTGCGCATGCTGGCCGAGCGCGGCTGCGAAGTGACCGTGGTGCCAGCGCAGACCCCGGCCGCCGAAGTGCTGGCACTGAAGCCGGACGGCGTGTTCCTGTCCAATGGCCCGGGTGACCCGGAACCGTGCGACTACGCCATCGACGCGATCAAGGCCTTCATCGACGTGAAGATCCCGACCTTCGGCATCTGCCTGGGCCACCAGCTGCTCGGCCTGGCCTCTGGCGCGAAGACCATGAAGATGGGCCATGGCCACCACGGTGCCAACCACCCGGTGCAGGACCTGGACAGTGGCCGGGTGATGATCACCTCGCAGAACCACGGTTTTGCGATCGATGAGGCAACCCTGCCGCCGACCCTGCGCGTGACCAACCGTTCGCTGTTCGACGGCACCAACCAGGGTGTCGCCCGCACCGACGTGCCGGCGTTCTCGTTCCAGGGCCATCCGGAAGCATCCCCGGGCCCGCACGATGTCGGTCCGCTGTTCGACCGCTTCGTGGCGCTGATGGAGCAGGCCAAGGCGTGATCAGTACGCCGCCGGCCTGCCGGTGGCGTCGCGATGGACCGTAAACCCCGCATCGCTGCTGCCCCTGGCGCGGCGCTGCGGATCAAGATTCCTGATCGACAGCGTGCGATCACCCCCCTTGTCACGCTGTACTGACTTAGAGAAGAAAATGCCCAAGCGCACTGACCTCAAGACCATCCTCATCATCGGTGCTGGCCCGATCGTCATCGGCCAGGCCTGCGAGTTCGACTACTCCGGCGCCCAGGCCTGCAAGGCCCTGCGTGACGAGGGTTACCGCGTGGTGCTGGTCAACAGCAACCCGGCCACGATCATGACCGACCCGGAGATGGCCGACGCCGTCTACATCGAGCCGATCAACTGGCAGACGGTCGAGAAGATCATCGCCAAGGAAAAGCCCGATGCGCTGCTGCCGACCATGGGTGGCCAGACCGCGCTGAACTGCGCGCTGGACCTGGCCGACAACGGCGTGCTGGAGAAGTACAACGTCGAACTGATCGGCGCCAAGCGCGAAGCGATCCGCATGGCCGAAGACCGCGAGCTGTTCCGCGTGGCCATGGGTGAGATCGGCCTGGAATGCCCGACCGCCGCCGTCGCCCACACCCTGGACGAAGCGCTGGAGATCCAGACCCGCGTCGGCTACCCGACCATCATCCGCCCCAGCTTCACCCTGGGCGGCAGCGGTGGCGGCATTGCCTACAACCGCGAAGAGCTGGTCGAGATCGTCAGCCGTGGCCTGGAACTGTCGCCGACCACCGAAGTGCTGGTGGAAGAGTCGGTGCTGGGCTGGAAGGAGTTCGAGATGGAAGTTGTCCGCGATACCGCGGACAACTGCATCATCGTCTGCTCGATCGAAAACCTCGACCCGATGGGCGTGCATACCGGTGACTCGATCACCGTGGCGCCTGCGCAGACCCTGACCGACAAGGAATACCAGCGCCTGCGCGATGCCTCCATCGCCGTGCTGCGCAAGATCGGCGTCGATACCGGTGGCTCGAACGTGCAGTTCGGCATCAACCCGAAGACCGGCCGCGTGGTCGTCATCGAGATGAACCCGCGCGTGTCGCGTTCCTCGGCGCTGGCCTCCAAGGCCACCGGCTTCCCGATCGCCAAGGTCGCCGCCAAGCTGGCCGTGGGTTACACCCTGGACGAACTGAAGAACGAGATCACCGGTGGCCTGACCCCGGCCTCGTTCGAGCCATCCATCGACTACGTCGTCACCAAGATCCCGCGTTTCGCCTTCGAGAAGTTCCCGGCCGCCGACGCTCGCCTGACCACCCAGATGAAGTCGGTGGGCGAGGTGATGGCGATGGGCCGTACCTTCCAGGAGTCGGTGCAGAAGGCCCTGCGTGGCCTGGAAACCGGCAAGGTCGGCTTCGACCCGACCGGCCTGGACCTGGCCAACGAAGACGACCTGCAGACCCTGCGCCGCGAGTTGAAGGCGCCGGGCCCGGAGCGCCTGTTCTTCGTCGCCGACGCGTTCCGCGCCGGCATGAGCGTGGAAGAAATCTACGCACTGTCGTTCATCGACCACTGGTTCCTGGACCAGATCGAGGAAATCATCGCTGCAGAAGGCGAAGTCGCTGCCGGTGGCATCGACGCGCTGGACGCCGCACGCCTGCGCAAGCTGAAGCGCGCTGGCTTCTCCGATGCGCGCCTGGCGCAGCTGACCGGTACCAATGAAGCCGCCATCCGCGCGCTGCGTCGTGCGCACAAGGTGCGCCCGGTCTACAAGCGCGTGGACTCCTGCGCCGGCGAGTTCTCCACCGGTACTGCCTACCTGTACTCGACCTACGAGGACGAGTGCGAGGCCGCGCCGAGCAACCGCGACAAGATCATGATCCTGGGTGGTGGCCCGAACCGCATCGGCCAGGGCATCGAGTTCGACTACTGCTGCGTGCACGCGGCACTGGCGCTGCGCGAGGATGGCTATGAAACCATCATGGTCAACTGCAACCCGGAAACCGTGTCGACCGACTATGACACCTCCGACCGCCTGTACTTCGAACCGCTGACCCTGGAAGACGTGCTGGAAATCGTCGAACTGGAGCAGCCGAAGGGCGTGATCGTGCAGTACGGCGGCCAGACCCCGCTGAAGCTGGCGCGCGCGCTGGAAGCCAACGGCGTGCCGGTGATCGGCACCAGCCCGGACTCGATCGACCTGGCCGAAGACCGCGAGCGCTTCCAGCAGCTGGTCGACAAGCTGGGCCTGAAGCAGCCGCCGAACCGCATCGCCCGCAACGACCAGGAAGCCCTGCTGCTGGCCCGCGAGATCGGCTACCCGCTGGTGGTCCGCCCGAGCTACGTGCTGGGTGGCCGTGCGATGGAAATCGTCTACGGCGAAGCCGACCTGGCCCGCTACGTGCGCGACGCGGTGAAGGTGTCCAACGATTCGCCGGTGCTGCTGGACCGCTTCCTCGACAACGCCGTGGAGTGCGACGTCGACATCATTGCCGATGCCCAGGGCAACGTCCTGATCGGCGGCGTGATGGAGCACATCGAAGAAGCCGGCGTGCACTCGGGCGATTCCTCGTGCTCGCTGCCGCCGTACTCGCTGTCGGCTGAAACCCAGGCCGAGCTGCGCCGCCAGGTGGTGGAGCTGGCCAAGGCCCTGAACGTGGTCGGCCTGATGAACACCCAGTTCGCGATCCAGACCAGCGACGAGGGTGCCGACACCATCTACCTGCTGGAAGTGAACCCACGTGCCTCGCGCACCGTGCCGTTCGTGTCCAAGGCCACCGGCATGCCGCTGGCGAAGATCGCCGCGCGGTGCATGGCCGGCAAGAGCCTGGCCGAGCAGGGCGCGACCAAGGAAATCGTGCCGGACTACTACTCGGTGAAGGAAGCGATCTTCCCGTTCGCCAAGTTCCAGGGCGTCGATCCGATCCTCGGGCCGGAGATGCGCTCCACCGGCGAGGTGATGGGCGTCGGCCGCACCTTCAACGCCGCCTTTGCGCGTGCGCAGGAAGCCGGTGGCATCAAGGCACCGCCGGTCGGCAAGGCCTTCGTCTCGGTCCGCGACCCGGACAAGAAGCGCGTGCTGCCGGTGGCCAAGGCGCTGCTGGCGCGTGGCTACAGCCTGGTCGCCACCCGTGGCACCGCCGCGTGGCTGCAGCAGCACGGCATGGACTGCGAGATCATCAACAAGGTGGTCGAAGGCCGTCCGCACATCGTCGACTCGATCAAGAACGGCGAGATCGTCTACATCGTCAACACGACCGAAGGTCGCTCGGCGATCAACGACTCGTTCTCGATCCGTCGCGAGGCGCTGCAGCATCGCGTCACCTACTCGACCACCATTGCCGGCGCCAAGGCGCTGGTGGATTCACTGGAATTCCGCGGCACCGGCCCCGTCTGGTCGCTGCAGGAGCTGCACAAGGAGTTGAATGCATGAGAGCCCCCATCACGATGAAGGGCGCGCAGAAGCTGCGCGACGAACTGGATCACCTGAAGTCGGTCAAGCGCCCGAAGGTGATCGCCGCCATCGCCGAAGCGCGTGAGCATGGCGACCTGAAGGAGAACGCCGAGTACCACGCCGCGCGCGAGGAACAGGGCTTCATCGAAGGCCGCATCAAGCAGCTGGAAGGCGAGCTGTCGCACGCCGAGATCATCGACGTGAGCAAGCTCAACGCCGGCTCCAAGGTGGTGTTCGGCGCCAGCGTGACGCTGGCCGACGTGGAAACCGACGAAGAGAAGAAGTACCAGATCGTCGGTGACCTGGAAGCGGACATCAAGCTGGGCCTGATCGCGATTTCCTCGCCGGTGGCGCGCGCGATGATCGGCAAGCTGGAAGGTGATTCGATCGTGATCGACGCCCCGGCTGGCCAACGCGAGTACGAGATCGTCAGCGTCAGCTACGTGGACTGACACGGTGGCAACGGCGACCCTGCTGTTGCCGGCCCGCAGCCGCTTTGCCGCGGCTGCGTTGCCGGACGATGTGGCACGTGCGCTCGGTCGTGCCACGACGGTGCAGGTCGTCCCGGGCGAGCGCGCGCAGCTGACACGCCATTTCTCGGTTGCCGCGCCGCACTGGCCGGTGGCCGCGTTGACGCGCCAGCGCGACGTCGGCGATGCCGCCGGCGCCAGCTGGCTGCGTGCCGATCCGGCCTGCATGGTGCCGGACATGCATGGCGCGCGGATGATGGCCTACGGCGAAACGCTGCGACCGACGCTGGCCGACAGCCTGGCGTTGCTGCCGGTGTTGCAGCCGTTGTTCGCCGACGCCGGCTTCGTGCTTGACGCACCCGATCCTTCGCGTTGGTATCTGCGGCTGCCGATCGACAGCGAGCTACCGGACTTCGACAGCCCCGACGAAGTGCTGGGTGATGACCTGTTCTCGCACCTGCCGGAAGGGCGGGGCGGCCGTCGATGGCGGGCGCTGATGACCGAGGCACAGGTGCTGCTGCACAACCATTCCTGGAACCAGCAGCGCGCCGCGCAGGGGCAACAGCCGATCAATTCGCTGTGGTTCTGGGGCGGTGGCGTGATGCCGGTGTCGGTCAGCACGCCGCACGCACAGGTGCGCAGCCGCGATGCCCTGCTGCAGGGCCTGGCCCTGGCGGCTGGCGTAGCCGTCGATGGCGAGCAGGCGGTGGATGCACTGGTCGACCTGCGCCAGCTGCGTTCCCTGCAGCAGCTCGGCAACGATGCGATCCGTCCGCTGCTGGCCGCGCTGAAGCGCGGCGAGCTGCAGCGGCTGGTGCTGGATTTCGAGGACGGCCTGCAGTTCCAGCTGGATCGCGGACAGCGCTGGCAGTTCTGGAAGAAGCCGCGCCAGCTTCACGACTGACCGGGGGCTCGGCCGAGCGGGGTCGGATCCGTTTTCCATCGGAAAAGGGCTATGACCCCCAGGGTATGCCGGGGTTGCCGGCCAGCGGCCGGCACCACCGCAGGTAGCGGCGCCTCAACGGACCTCGCTCACCACCGTTGGCAGCGTCCAGTGCCCGCCCGCAACGCCCCGGCACTGCCCGGTAGTGAACGCTCTGGCCTTCACGAAACGCGTTCCATCCCAGACCCAATCGTGGCCGGAGAAGCAGTCGCCGACGCCGCGCCCGCGAAAACGACCGCTCAACGTGGCGTCGTCGCGATCGAAGTCTTCCGCATCGGACGTGACGAAGCGTGCTTCGTACGGCGCCTTGTCCTGCACTACCCAGTAGCCGTTGCTGAAGTTGTAGGCACCCACGAAGCAACTGGTGCTTGCCAGTACATGCTGGGCGTCCAGTCGCTGGATCTCGATCTCATCTGTCCCGCCATCGCTCAGGCGGCCGCACTCATCCGGCTTCGGCAGGCTGGCGATCAGCGCCTTGCGCAGGCCCGGTGCCTTGGCCAGTGCCGCGTCCGAGGCGCGCGATGTCACCAGCGTGCCGCGCACGATCACTGGCACCGGCAACGCCGCAGGCACGCTTGCTTCGGGCTTGTCGCCACGCCGTACCAGCGCACCGGGCGTTCCCAGCCGGCCCTGGGCCTCGTCCATCTTCAGCAGTACGGCTGCTGCACCGCTGTCGGAGATCGGCCACGCCTTGCCCTTGCCGTCGATGATCTCGATGCGTGCCTGGCGCGGCAGTGCGGCGACCAGTGCATCGGTCTGTGCCTGCTGCAATAACACTTTCTCCCCGTCGCCCGTGTCGCGCACCGGGCCCAGGTCCTTGCCGTTCAGGCGCAGGCGCAGCGCCCCGGTCGGCGTCGGGCTTTCGCCATTCTCGCCATTGCGCAGCCGCGCGAGCACCTTCGTACCCCGGCCGCCGGCGCGCTCCAGCATCAGGCTGAGCAGGTTGCCGGGTTGTTCCGGACTGTAGCCGGCGGCGCGACAGGTGCGGGTGTTGTCACAGGCCAGCGACCAGTCGTTGTGTTCGAATTCGACCCCGGGCCTGGGCTCAGGCGTGGCGGAGTGGGCGGTCGGCGCCACGGTGAGTGCCATCAGCGCGGTCAGCAGGGTGCGGGTCATGGATGGAAGTCCGTTCCAGGGCAGGCAAGCATGGAAGATGCGGTCGTGAAATCCAAATGCTGCTGGCCGAAGAGCCAAGGTGCCTCGTCAGCAGCGGCAGCCGACTGGGAGAGTGGTGCACGTTATGATGTGCAGGTCTTTCGTAACCGGCGATGCCGATGTCCCTTGCCGCCGATGCTGTGCAGCCCGCCTCTGATACGCCGATGATCCGCCGCCGCGATGCGGTCGTACCCGGCAGTTGGCCGGAGGGCACGCTGCCGCTGCTGGCGCGTCTCTATGCCAGCCGTGGCGCAGGTACACCGGAGTTGGCGCAGCCGAAGCTGGGCAATCTGCACGCGCCTGAGCTGCTGACCGGCATCAATGATGCGGTGGGTCTGCTGATCGAGGCCATCGCCAACGACAAGCGCATCCTGGTGGTCGGCGATTTCGATTGCGATGGCGCCACCGCCTGTGCGGTCGGCGTGCGCGGTCTGCGCATGCTCGGTGCGCAACACGTCTTCCACGCGGTGCCGAACCGCATGGTGCATGGCTATGGCCTGTCACCGTCGTTGGTGGAAGAGCTGGCCGCGCTGCAGCCGGACCTGCTGGTCACGGTCGATCACGGCATCGCCTGCCATGCGGGCGTGACCGCGGCCAAGGCACGCGGCTGGCAGGTGCTGGTCACCGACCATCACCTTCCCGGGCCGCAGCTGCCGCCGGCCGATGTCATCGTCGATCCGAATCTGGACGGTGATGCGTTCCCGAGCAAATCGCTGGCAGGCGTCGGCGTGATCTTCTACGTGCTGATGGCGCTGCGCCGGCACATGCGCGAGGCAGGTGTCTTTGCGGATGGCAAGGGCCCGGACCTGACCACGCTGCTGGACCTGGTGGCGGTCGGGACCGTTGCCGACCTGGTGGCGCTGGATCCGAACAACCGGGCACTGGTCAGCGCGGGCCTGCGGCGTCTGCGCGCGGGACAGGGCTGTGTTGGCCTGCGTGCGCTGATCGAAGCCAGCGGCCGTGATGCCGCGCGGCTGACGGCCACCGACATCGGCTTCGCGCTCGGCCCGCGCCTGAATGCCGCGGGCCGGCTGGAAGACATGGCGCTGGGCATCGCGCTGCTGCTGACCGAAGACCCGCGCCAGGCGCGCGAGATCGCGCAGACGCTGGAGCAGATCAATTCGGAACGGCGCGCCGTGCAGCAGTCGATGACCGATGACGCCGAGCAGGCGTTGACCCGGGTGGTGCTGGACATGGCCGGTCAGCGACCGGTGGCGGCCTGCCTGTTCGATGCTGACTGGCATCCGGGTGTGGTCGGCCTGGTCGCATCGAAGATGAAGGATCGCCTGCATCGCCCGGTGATCGCCTTCGCCCCGGCCGAACCCGGCGCCGAGATCCTGCGAGGCTCGGCGCGCTCCATTCCCGGCCTGCACATCCGTGACGCCCTGGCGCTGGTCGATGCACGCCATCCGGGCCTGATCGAACGCTTCGGTGGCCACGCCATGGCGGCCGGCCTCAGCCTGCGGCGTGACCACGTCGATGACTTCAAGGCCGCCTTCGTCGCGGTGGTGCTGGAAATGCTCGACCCGGCGGCACTGCAGCAGCAGGTGCTCAGCGACGGCGAACTGGCCGCGGACGAGCTCGATCATCGCCACGCCGATGCGCTGCGGTTGGCCGGCCCATGGGGCCAGGGCTTCCCCGAACCCCTGTTCGACGGCCACTTCGAAGTGGCCAACTGGCGCGTGCTGAAGGAGCGCCACCTGAAGCTGGAACTGCGCCTGCCGGGCGTGCCTGGCACGATCAACGCGATCCACTTCGGCGGCTGGCACGGCAATGCGCCCGGCCGACACGTGCACCTCGCCTACCGGCTGGCCTGCGACGACTATCGCGGCGGCAGCGCCATCCAGCTGATCGTGGAGCACTGCCTGCCCACCTGAGAAAAAAGGGGACGGAGGGGATTAAGTCGCAACTGGCAAACAGGGCATAAGCGACTTAATCCCCTCCGTCCCCTTTTTGGGTCTCCCAACCCCGTTACGGCTGCTGGTGCGTTCAAGGGTCCACGATCCCACTGGAGTCCGGTCATGGTCTTCGCCCGTTGCTGCATTGTGTTGTTGCTGGCCCTTGCGGCCTGGCCCGCTGGCGCGCAGTCGCCGCCGATCTCCCGGCCGCAGGCCGCCACGCCGCTGCTGACCGCACCGGCGGCTGAGCAGGCGGTCCAACTGCGACACGCCCGCATCGAGGGCGGGGTCCAGGCGGGCATCGCCCAGACCCGGATCACCCTGGAATTCCACAACCCGAACCGGCGCGTGCTGGAGGGTGAGCTGCAGTTCCCCCTGGCCGATGGCCAGCAGATCAGCGGCTTCGCGCTGGATATCAACGGCGAGATGCGTGACGCGGTGCCGGTGCCAAAGGACCGCGGCCGCCAAGTGTTCGAGGAGATTGCCCGCCGCGGCGTTGACCCGGGCCTGCTGGAACAGACCGCCGGCAACCAGTTCCGCCTGCGCATCTATCCGCTGCCGGCCGGCGGCAGCCGGCGCGTGCAGCTGGTGATCCGCGAGCCATTGGCCTTCGCCGGCCAAGGCTGGCAGTGGACGCTGCCGCTGCAGTTTGCCGCCGGTGCAGCCTCGGTTGAACTGAAACTGCAGGCACCTGGCACGACCACCGCAGGTACGGCGCCATTCCGCATCAGCGCGGGCCAGCTGCAGTGGCAGGGCAAGGGGGCGCAGCTGCCGAAGCAGCTGCAGTGGGATCTGCCGGCGACCCGCCAGGCACAGGTGCAGGTGGCGCCCTGGCAGGATGGCCACTATCTGCTGGCGCAGCTGCCGGTGGCGGCCAGCAGCACGCCGCGCAAACTGCCGAGCGAAATCGGCCTGCTGTGGGATGGCTCCGGTTCGGCGGGCCAGCGCGATCACACACGTGAGTTCGCCCTGCTGGATCGCTATTTCGCTGCGCTGCGCGACGGCACCGTGGCCTTGACCGTGCTGCGCGATCGCGCCGAGCCGGTGCGTCGCTTCCGCATCCGCGCCGGCAACTGGAGTGAACTGCGCGCAGCCCTGCAGGCCGTGCGCCCGGACGGTGCCAGCGCGCTGGCACAGTGGCAGCCGCAGCCGGGCGTGAAGGAATACCTGCTGGTCAGCGATGGCCTGCTGACCTATGGGCCGGAACAGCTGCCGGCGATGGCGCCGGATCAACGCCTGTTTGCGGTCAGCAGCGCCGGCGCGCGCACCGATGCCGTGCGACTGCGGGGTTGGAGTGAGGCGCATGGCGGTCGCTTCGTCGCGCTGGGCAAGGATGTCGATGCGGCGGCGCACGCGTTGCTGGCATCGCCGCTGGATGTGCAGGTCGATGCGGGACGCGGCGTGCAGGATGTAGTGATCGATCGGCGCAGTGAAGCCGACGGCTGGCTGTGGCTGCACGCACAACTGGCAGCCGACGGTGTGCCGATGCGGGTGCGCGTTGGCGACGGTGAGTGGGAAGCGCTGCCAGCGACGCAGAAGAGCAAGGACGGTGAACTGCTGGCCGGTTTGTGGGCGCAGGCGCGCCTGCAGCAACTGGCCGTCGACCGCCGCGGCAACCGCGAGGCCATGCAGCGCCTGTCGCAGCAGTTTGGCCTGGTCGGGCCGGACACCTCGCTGATCGTGCTGGAGACGCTGGAGGATTACCTGCGTCATGCCATCCGTCCGTCCGGCAAGCTGCGCGCGGACTACGACGCGCGGTTCGCACGGCAGGTGACAGACCGCGCCGCTGCTGATCGCCAGCGTCTGGATGAAGTGGCGGCACACTGGAAGGAGCGCCAGCAGTGGTGGAACCGTAGCTGGCCGAAGGGAATGCCGCCGCAGCCGAAGGGCGGGGCACTGGAAGTCGCCTCCGCGGACTACGCGATGGAATCGGCGCCGGTGGCGATGCTCGCCGCGCCGGCCCCTGCGGCACCGCCCGCCCCGGCCCCGATGGCCGCCGCCGAGCAGCGCATGGAAGCCAGCAGCGCGCGTGCACGTCGCTCGGCGCCTGTATCGAACAAGGCCCTGGATTCAATCACGGTCACGGGTGGCCGTGTCGCTGCGCCCGCTGCCGCCAACGAGGGCGAGCTCGGCATCCAGCTGGCGGCCTGGCAGCCAGACTCGGCCATCGCCCGGCGCCTGCGCCAGGGCCCGCCGTCGCAACTGTATGACCGCTACCTGGCCGAGCGCGATGCCCACGCCGACAGCAGCGCCTTCTTCCTTGATGTGGCCGACCTGCTGCTGGCGCAGGGTCAGCGCGACCTGGCGCTGCGTGTGTTGTCGAACCTGGCCGAGATGGACCTGGACAATCGCCACCTGCTGCGCGTGCTCGGCTATCGGCTGATGCAGGCCGATGCCCCCGCGCTGGCGGTGCCGGTGTTCGAGCAGGTGCTGGCGATGGGCCAGGAAGAACCGCAGAGCTTCCGCGATCTCGGCCTGGCACTGGCGGCGGCCGGCAAGCCGCAGCAGGCGCTGGCGCCGCTGTACCAGGTGGTGGTGCGGCCGTGGGACAGCCGCTTCGATGGCATCGCCCTGATCGCCTTGGATGAACTGACCAATCTGGTGGCCCGCAGCACGCCCCGGCTGGATACCACCAGCATCGACCCGCGCCTGCTGCAGGCGATGCCGCTGGACCTGCGCGTGGTGCTTTCCTGGGATGCCGACAACAGCGACATGGACCTGTGGGTGACCGACCCGAACGGCGAGCGCGCCTACTACGGCAACCGCCTGACCTACCAGGGCGGGCAGATGTCGCAGGACTTCACCGGCGGCTATGGTCCCGAGCAGTTCTCGCTGCGCAACGCCAAGCCGGGCAAGTACAAGGTGGAGGCGAACTACTTTGGCAGCCGCCAGCAACTGGTCACCGGCGCGACGACACTGATGCTGCGTCTGACCACCCATTGGGGCACGGCAAAGCAGAAGGATCAGATGGTGACGATGCGACTGAAGGACCGCGCCGAGACCGTGCTGGTGGGCGAGTTCGAGGTTAAATAGTCAACTGCCCCAAGTGGCCGTCCGAGGGTGGACCAAGGAAGACCCTCGGACGGCCACTTGGGGCAAGGAGGCCCTGTGTGGGGTCGGCTGCAGCCTGGCCGGCTCCCCGCGCCAAGGCGGGTACCGCCTGCCTGAATGCAGCGCCGACACATCACGCTCGAGGCTCCCCGGCGCAGGCCCAGGCCCTCATTCCGGGCGCCCACGGCCTGCGGTATCATTACCAGTCATCTTTTGAATGCATAACCGCCGACATGATCGAACTGAATCCTGTCCGCCAGCGCATCACCGATCTGACCGATCGCGTGCTGTCGCTTCGGGGGTATCTTTGACTACGACGCCAAGAAAGAGCGTCTTGAAGAAGTAACGCGGGAGCTGGAAAGCCCCGACGTCTGGAACAACGCCGAGTACGCCCAGAACCTGGGCCGCGAACGTTCCAGCCTGGAAAAGACCGTGGGCGGCATCGCCTCGGTGCTCGATGGCCTGAACGATGCCACCGAGCTGCTGGAGCTGGCCGAGTCCGAGCAGGACGAGGACACCGCCCTGGCCGTGGTCGCCGACCTGGACAAGCACCAGGCCCACGTGGAGAAGCTGGAGTTCCAGCGCATGTTCTCCGGCGAGATGGACAATGCGGCGGCGTTCGTCGACATCCAGGCCGGTGCCGGCGGCACCGAAGCCCAGGACTGGGCCGAGATCCTGCTGCGCATGTACCTGCGCTGGTGCGAGTCGCGCGGCTGGAAGACCGAACTGATGGAAGTGTCCGGTGGCGACGTCGCCGGCATCAAGTCGGCCACGCTGCGCGTGGAAGGCGACTATGCCTATGGCTGGCTGAAGACCGAGACCGGCGTGCACCGGCTGGTGCGCAAGTCGCCGTTCGACTCGGACAACCGCCGTCACACCAGCTTCACCTCGGTGTTCGTGTCGCCGGAAATCGACGACAACATCGACATCACCATCAACCCGGCCGACCTGCGTACCGACGTGTACCGTTCGTCCGGTGCCGGTGGCCAGCACGTCAACAAGACCGAGTCGGCGGTGCGCATCACCCACATCCCGACCAACATCGTCGTGGCCTGCCAGACCGGCCGCAGCCAGCACCAGAACCGCGACAACGCGATGAAGATGCTGGCCGCCAAGCTGTACGAGCTGGAGATCCAGAAGCGCAACGCCGAGAAGGACGCGGTGGAAGCCACCAAGTCCGACATCGGCTGGGGCAGCCAGATCCGCAACTACGTGCTCGACCAGAGCCGTATCAAGGACCTGCGTACCGGCATCGAGCGCTCGGATACGCAGAAGGTGCTCGACGGCGACCTGGACGAGTTCGTCGAGGCCAGCCTGAAGGCCGGCCTGGCCGTGGGCTCCAAGCGCGTCGATGCCTGATCGGCGCGCCTGCGCGGATATCGTCACCCTCGTGCGCAACGCCGAGGGTGGTCGAGCACGCGTCCTGTAGAGCTGAGCCATGCTCAGCTGCTTTTCGCGGGGTAGCAGATGCGTCGAGCATGGCTCGACGCTACAACGGGCACGGCGGTAGCGATGATGCGCAGCGAAAGTGAACGCAAGGAACTGGGCGGTTTCCTCAAGGCCTGCCGCGCCCGTGTCGATCCCGCCACGCTCGGCCTTCCGGCCGGGCGCCGGCGCACCCCGGGCCTGAAGCGCGAGGAAGTGGCGCTGGCCATCGGCGTAAGCGTCAGCTGGTACACCTGGATCGAGCAGGGCCGCGAAGTGCGTGCCTCGCCCGAGGTGCTTGAGCGCCTGGCGCAGGTGCTGCGCATGAGCGACGACGAACGCGCCTATGCGTTCGCGTTGTCCGGCTACGGCGTACCGCTGGAATCACCGGACGAGAGCGTGACCGATGGCCTGCGCCAGTTGGTGGAGGCGATGCAGCCGATCCCGGCCTACGTGCGCAACACCCGCTTCGATATCCTGGCCTGGAATCCGGCCATTGCCGATCTGTTCGTGGACTACAGCCAGTTGGCGCCGCATGAGCGCAACACGCTGCGGCTGATGTTCCTGTACCCGCCGTACCGCACGTTGATCCTCAACTGGGAAGAAATGACCCGCGGCCTGCTGGCAGGTTTCCGTGCGGCGATGGCGCAGGCGCCGGACAAGGCGCCGTTCCTGGCGCTGGTGGAGGACATTGCCGCGCACAGCGAGGAATTCCGTCAGTGGTGGCCGGAGCATGACGTGCGCCGGTTCGATGAAGGTGCGAAGAAGTTGAACCATCCCACGCGCGGGTTGCTGGACCTGCAGTACGTGGTGCTGGTGCCGGAGAGCCGGCATGACCTTTCCCTGGTGACCTACCTGCTGCGGAAGTAGGGGGTGTTCGGCAGGGCTTGCAGCCCTGCACCTGCTCAATGCAACGGCCAAAGCCAGAGCCAGAGCTAGGTTCCGTGGTTTGGCGGGGCGGTGTCGGCGTGCGGGGACGCCGCAAGTACGTCCGTGTAGGCTTGGCAGCCGCATCCATGCGGCTGACACCCCGCACTCCGACACCGCCCCACCTTCGACAGGTTCACGCGGCTGTTGGCAACTGCGGCTTTGTTCCGCGCGGCTGTTGGTAGGTGTCGACCTTGGTCGACACGATTTTTCTCTCAGATATCGAATGAGTCATCCACGCATGGCGTGGGTCTACTGTGTCGACCAAGGTCGACACCCACCAACAGCAACGCAGAGCGCCGTCCCAACAGATCGCGGGAAACCGTCGAAGGCGGGGGGGGTGCGGTTGCGGGAGTGTCCGCGGCATGGATGCCGCGGCCAAGCCCCCATGGTGAAGTGACCCCCGAGACTTGGACAGGGGTCAGGCGGCCGATTGGGCCTGTTGGGCCTGCTCCCGGTACTGTACCGGGCTCAGGCCCTTCAATTTCAATTTGATTCGCTCTTGGTTGTAGTACTGGATGTATTCCACCAGCCCCGCCTCCAGACTCTCGATGCTGTCAAAGCTGTTCAGGTAAAAGAACTCCGACTTCAGCGTCCCAAAGAAGCTCTCCATCGCTGCATTGTCCAGGCAGTTGCCACGCCGGGACATGCTTTGTTTCAAAGAGTGCTTCTCCAGTATGTGCCGGTAGTTTTCATGCTGGTACTGCCAGCCCTGGTCGGAGTGGATCATCGGTCGCTCATCCGGCGAAAGCTTCTTGATGGCCTCCTCCAGCATCTGACCTACCAGATCGAACACGGGCTGGCGCTTGATCTGATAAGCCACGATTTCGCCGTTGTAGAGGTCCATGATCGGCGACAGATACAGCTTCATGCCTTGTACCTTGAACTCGGTCACGTCGGTCACCCACTTCTGGTTGGGGCGCTCGGCGTGGAATTGGCGATTGAGGTCATTGCCAACCACAACATTGGCGGCCCCCTTGAAGGACCGGTAGCGCTTCACCCGTACCCGTGATTTCAGGCCCATCTCCCCCATCAGGCGCTGTACCCGCTTGTGATTGGTCCGATGACCCTGATTGGCCAATTCCAGCGTCACCGTGCGATAGCCATAGCGCCCTTGGCTTTGATCGTAGATTGCACGGATGCGCTCGCACAGGGCTGCCTCGTCCTGATCCGGATGGGCCAGGACATGGTTCTGGTAATAGAACGTACTGCGTGACAGCTCCGCCGCTTCGAGCAGAAGCGACAGCGTATGAACCTGCCTCAATCCTTGGATGGCTTGCGCTTTGCGTCTTGCGCCGCCTGCTCTTCCCGGATCAAGGCATCGAGTTTTTTTAGGTAGTCGGTCTCCGCACGCAGATAGGCGACTTCCTTGAGCAGCTCATCGCGGCTCATTTCCTCAGGTGGCTTGGACGAACGGGTCTTTTTCATCGGCTTTCGGGGCAGCGGCGGAGGCGGTGCCAACGCTTGGGCACCGCCTTGAGCATACAGGCGCCGCCATCGCCCCACCGCGCCGGCATCACCGATCTGGAAGTAGGTGGTGGCCTCCCGCCCGGACATGCCGTCCTGGCTCATTTTTTCCAGGACAGCCAACTTGAACGGGAGGTCATAGAACCGGGCCTGGCGATGAAATCCGCGCCAACCATGCAGCCGATAGGTCGCCACCCAGCGCCTGACCGTGGAGGCCTCCAGGCTGTGGCGACGAGCAACGGCTTTGACTGATGTGGAGGTCTTGCAGGCCTCTTTGGCAACCTGCAGTTTGAAACGAGCGTCATATCTGTTCATGTATCCCTCGGGGTTGGATCTGGCGTCCAACTCCCGGGGGTCACTTCATGGAAGGGTTTACGGCGTCTCCCGCAACTGGACCCACCCCGCCATCCCACGGATAGCCCGCTGTTGCTGTTGCTTCGGCTGTTGCCGTTGCCTCTGCGGGTGCAGGGCGCAGCCCTGCCGGCACCTATCCCCATTCAGACAGGTAAGTGCAGGTCACAGGATAAGCAGACGCCTTGTTGCCTCCGCCATTCGGGTCCACATTCCTGCGCAGGAGACGGGCCACCGCCCGTTGTCGAGACACCAGGAGCCCTGCATGTCCGCTGCCCCCACCACCGCCATTTCCCTCGATCCGGCCACCGGCCAGCAGATCGCCAGCCACCCCTTCGCTACCGACGCCGAACTGGAAGCCATCCTCGATCGCGGCCAAGTCGGCTTTGCGACCTGGAGCGTCAAGAGCCTGGAACAGCGCGCAGACGTACTGCGTGCGATGGCCGCCGTACTGCGCCGAGACCGTGAGAAGCTGGCCGCGCTGGCCACTGCCGAAATGGGCAAGGTCCAAGCTGAAGCGCTGGCCGAAATCGAGAAATGTGCCGTGCTGTGCGACTGGTACGCCGACCACGGCGCGCAGTTCCTGCGCGACGAACCGACCCAGGTGCCCGATGACAAGGCCTACGTGTCCTACCTGCCGCTGGGCGTGGTGCTGGGCATCATGCCGTGGAATTTCCCGTACTGGCAGGTGATGCGCGCGGCGGTACCGATCCTGATGGGCGGTAACGGCTTCCTGCTGAAGCCGGCCGAGAACATCGTCGGCACCGCGCAACTGCTCGATGCCGCCTGGCGTGATGCCGGGCTGCCGGAAGGCACCTTCATCGCCGCCAACATCAGCCGCGAGGGTACCAGCCGTGCGATCGCCGATGACCGCATCGCCGCCGTCACCCTGACCGGCAGCGTGGCCGCCGGCCGCAGCATCGCCGCCCAGGCCGGGCAGGCACTGAAGAAGGTAGTGCTGGAGCTGGGTGGCTCGGATCCGTTCATCGTGCTGGCCGACGCCGATCTGGACGCCGCCGTAGATGCCGCGGTCGCCTCGCGCTTCCAGAACACCGGGCAGGTCTGCATCGCCGGAAAGCGCATCATCGTCGAAGACGCGGTCTACGACCGTTTCGTGGCGCAGTTCTGCCAGAAGGTGCAGGCACTGAGCATCGGCGATGGCCGCGACCCGGCCAACCGCATCGGCCCGATGGCCCGCCAGGACTTGCTGGAACAGCTGGATGCGCAGGT
Source organism: Stenotrophomonas maltophilia group sp. msm1 (assembly GCF_032025805.1). Lineage (NCBI taxonomy): Bacteria > Pseudomonadati > Pseudomonadota > Gammaproteobacteria > Lysobacterales > Lysobacteraceae > Stenotrophomonas > Stenotrophomonas maltophilia group sp. msm1. The sequence goes on along the minus strand of NZ_JAVSKH010000002.1, from coordinate 1,483,500 downwards.
ACGCGCCTCGATGGAGGCCGGCGCGAAGCTGCTGGTCGGCGGCCATCAGCTGGATCGCCCGGGCGCGTTCTACGCCCCCACCGTGCTGGCCGACGTGGAGCCGGGCATGCAGGCCTTCGATACCGAGACCTTCGGGCCGGTGGCCTCGATCAGCCGCGCCCGTGATGCCGACCACGCGGTGGAACTGGCCAACCAGAGCGAGTTCGGCCTCAGCGGCAACCTGTGGACCGGCGACCGCGCCCGAGCCATGCAGCTGGCCCGCCGGCTGCAGACCGGCGGTGTGTTCGTCAACGGCTTCTCCGCTTCGGACCCCCGCGTGCCGATCGGCGGCGTGAAGAAGAGCGGCTTCGGCCGCGAGCTCTCGCACTTCGGCATCCGTGAATTCGTCAACGCGCAGACAGTGTGGTTCGACAAGCATTGACGCGCGGCTCTCATCCTTCCTGCAACGATCCACCATCAGTCCAGCACAAAGGACGGCATCCGATGTCCAAGGGTTCAGATCTGCTCGTCGCCGCACTTGAGAACGAAGGCGTCGAGCGCATTTTCGGTATTCCCGGCGAAGAAAACCTCGACGTGGTCGAGTCGCTCCGCCATTCCAGCATCGAACTGGTCATCACCCGCCACGAACAGGCGGCGGTGTTCATGGCGGCCACGTATGGCCGCCTGACCGGCAAGCCGGGCGTATGCCTGGCAACGCTCGGTCCGGGCGCTCTCAACTTCACCACCGGCGCCGCCTACGCGCTGCTCGGTGCGTGGCCGGTCATCATGATCACAGGCCAGAAGGGCATCGTGGCCAGCAAGCAGGCACGCTTCCAGATCGTCGACATCGTCAGCACGATGAAGCCGCTGACCAAGCAGGCGCGGCAGATCGTCTCGGCGCGCACCATCCCGACCATCGTCCGCGAAGCGTTCCGTGTGGCCCAGGAGGAGCGCCCGGGCCCGGTGTTGCTGGAGCTGCCCGAGGATATCGCCGCCGATGAAGTAGAAGGGGTGTCGCTGATTCCGCCGCATGCGGTGGAGCGGCCGATTGCCAGCCCCGAGGCGCTGGACCGCGCCGCGGAGATCATCCGCAATGCCAAGCGGCCGTTGCTGATGATCGCTTCGGCGGCGTCGCGGCCGCAGTCCAGCGAGGCGCTGTCGGCGTTCGTACTACGCGCCGGCATTCCGTTCTTCACCACGCAGATGGGCAAAGGCGCGGTGGCCGGCGGCTCGGGCCTGTACATGGGTACCGCGGCGCTGACCGAACGCGACTACGTGCACATGGCCATCGACCAGGCCGACGTGATCGTGACCATCGGCCATGAGGTCACCGAAAAGCCGCCATTCGTGATGCGTCCAGGCGGGCCGACCGTGATCCATATCGGCTACTCGCAGGCGGCGGTGGAGCAGGTGTACTTCCCGCAGGTGGAAGTGATCGGTGACATCGGCCGTTCGCTGACCCAACTGGCCGACCGCATCGAAGGCGCGGTGCCCCATGCCGATGCGCTGCTGCCGCTGCGCGCGACCATCCTCGAGCACCTTGCCGATCGCGCCGAGGACGCTGGTTTCACCCCGCAACGACTGGTGCACGACGTGCGCCAGGTGATGCCGCCGGACGGCATCGTGGCGCTGGACAACGGCATGTACAAGATCTGGTTTGCGCGCAACTACCGCACCCAGGTGGCCAACACATTGCTGCTGGACAACGCGCTGGCGACCATGGGCGCGGGCCTGCCGTCGGCGATCATGGCCTCGATCCTGCACCCGCAACGACGGGTGCTGGCGGTGTGTGGCGACGGCGGCTTCATGATGAACAGCCAGGAGCTGGAGACGGCGCGCCGGCTGGGCCTGAACCTGGTGGTGCTGATCCTCAACGACGGTGCCTACGGCATGATCCGCTGGAAGCAGGCGGTGGATGGTTTCACCGACTACGGCATGACCTTCAGCAATCCCGATTTTGTGAAGTATGCCGAGGCCTATGGCTGCAAGGGGCATGAGGTGACGGCCATCGAGCAGTTCGTCCCGACCCTGGAGGCGGCCTTCAACGAGGGCGGGGTGCACCTGGTGTCGGTGCCGATCGATTACTCGGAGAACCAGCGGGTGCTGGTGGACGAGCTGCGGCAGGCGTTTCCCGGGAACGGCTGACGCCGGCGCCGCGCTCCGGTGGGTGTCGACCTTGGTCGACACAGGGACCGCCAACCAAGGTTGGCGACTACCGGGGCAGGGCGGCGGCGGGGCTGGGGCTGGACGGTTTTGGTATGCTGGGCAACCGGCTGTGCCGGGCGCAAGATCCCCCTCACTACACGATTCCCGCAGATCCATGAGCGAAGCTACCGATACCCCCCCCGTCGACGAGAACAAGTTGATCGCCGAGCGCCGTGAGAAACTCAAAGCGCTGCGTGGGCAGGGCATCGCGTATCCGAACGATTTCCGTCGCGAGGACTTCGCCGGCCGCCTGCAGGAAGAGTTCGCCGATGCCGAACAGTGGACCGCCGAGGCCCTGGAAGGCAATGGCCGCCAGGTGAAGATGGCCGGCCGCCTGATGGCCAAGCGCATCATGGGCAAGGCCAGTTTCGCGCAGATCCAGGACGAGTCCGGTCGCATCCAGCTGTTCCTGCAGGGCACGGTGCTGGGCGATGCCTATGCCGCCTTCAAGGGCTGGGACGTGGGCGACATCATCGCCGTCGAAGGCGGCCTGACCCGTACCAAGACCGGCGAGCTGTCGGTCAAGGCCGAATCGATCCGCCTGCTGACCAAGTCGCTGCGCCCGCTGCCGGACAAGTGGCATGGCCTGGCCGACGTCGAGCAGCGCTACCGCCAGCGCTACGTCGACCTGATCGTCACCCCGGAATCGCGCGCGGTCTTCATCAAGCGCTCGAAGATCATCCGCGCCATGCGCGCGTGGCTGGACAACCGCGACTTCCTGGAAGTCGAGACGCCGATGATGCATTACATCCCCGGCGGCGCGGCGGCCAAGCCGTTCACCACCCACCACAACGCGCTGGACCTGGACCTGTACCTGCGCGTGGCGCCGGAGCTGTACCTCAAGCGCCTGACCGTGGGTGGCCTGGAGCGCGTGTACGAGATCAACCGCAACTTCCGCAACGAAGGCGTCAGCACCCGCCACAACCCGGAATTCACCATGATGGAGCTGTACGAGGCCTACGCCACGTACAACGAGATCATGGACCTGACCGAAGGCGTGATCCGTGACGTGGCCAAGGCCGTCAACGGCAGCACCGAGGTCGAGTGGGACGGGGCGAGGATCGACCTGGGCCCGGCGTTCCGCCGTTGGCGCATGGACGAGGCGGTGCGCCACCACAACCCCGAGATTTCCGTCGCCGACTGCACCGACCGCGACGCGCTGCTGCGCCATTGCGAGCGCCTGAATATCCGCGTCAAGCCTTCCTACGGCTGGGGCAAGCTGCTGCTGGAGATCTTCGAGGCCACGGTCGAGCACACCCTGATCCAGCCGACCTTCATCACCGACCACCCGGTGGAGGTCTCGCCGCTGGCTCGTGCCAACGACAACGACCCGGGTTACACGGATCGCTTCGAGCTGTTCGTCAACGGCAAGGAGCTGGCCAACGGCTTCTCCGAACTGAACGACCCGGAAGACCAGGCGCAGCGTTTCCAGGCCCAGGTGGCCGCGAAGGAAGGCGGCGACGACGAGGCGATGCACTACGACGCCGACTACATCCGTGCGCTGGAGTACGGCATGGCCCCGACCGGTGGCCTCGGCATCGGCGTGGATCGCCTGGTGATGCTGCTGACCGGCAGCAGCTCGATCCGTGACGTGCTGCTGTTCCCGTACATGCGTCCGGAGCAGTAAGTCGTCTTTTTGACCCCTGTTTGTGCGCGCCGTCGCGAAATGAGACGGCGCGATTGACGCCTCCCGCACTCGGCGTATCGTTAATGCACTACCTTGACGTCTGTTATGGCTTGATCGGCGCCAGGGGGAGTGCGCATTGTGGAGAGTCCGCTTCACAATGTGATGACGATCATGAACCGGGACGCATGACACGGGAGTCGGGCCGATGCAGGGTGCGAGCGTTCGCAGCGGCAGGGTATCCTCGCCTGCTGATGATCCAGCATGGTCGAGAAACCAGGCGGAGTACGCGTTGAACATCGTCATTGTTGACGACCAGACGTCCGCGCGGACGATGCTGCGTCACGTCATCGAAGACATCGCGCCGGAACTGAGCGTGCATGACTTCGGCGATCCGCTGACCGCATTGGCCTGGTGCGAGGCGCACCCGGTCGACCTGCTGCTGCTCGATTACCGCATGCCGGAGATGGACGGGCTGGAGTTCGCCCGCCGTTTCCGTCGCCTGCCCAAGCACCGCGATATCCCGGTGATCCTGATCACCGTGGTCGGCGACGAGCCGATCCGGCAGGCGGCGCTGGAAGCGGGGGTCATCGACTTCCTGGTCAAGCCGATCCGCCCGCGCGAACTGCGCGCGCGCTGCTACAACCTGCTGCAGCTGCGCCAGCAGACCGAGAACGTGAAGCAGCGCGCGTTGTCGCTGGAGCAGCGCCTGCTGGCCAGCATGCACGAGGTCGAGGAACGCGAACGCGAGACCCTGTCGCGATTGGCACGGGCGATCGAGTTCCGTGATGCCGGCACCAGTGCCTACCTCGAACGCATGGCGCGCGTGGCGGGGCTGATTGCCGAGCAGCTGGGCCTGCCCGAAGACGACGTGCGCCTGATCGAGATGGCCGCACCGCTGCATGACATGGGCAAGATCGCCATTCCCGACGCGGTGCTGCTCAAGCAGGGCAAGCTCAATGACGAGGAGCTGGCGATCATGCGCCGGCATCCACGCATCGGCCACGAGCTGCTCAGTGGCAGCCAGAACCGTTTCATCCAGGTGGGCGCGCTCATCGCGCTGCGCCATCACGAGCGCTATGACGGCAGCGGCTATCCCGACGGCCTGGTCGGCGAAGCGATCCCGCTGGAAGCGCGGATCGTTGCTGTCGCCGATGTCTTCGACGCACTCATCTCACCCCGTCCGTACAAGGAAGCATGGACCATGGAAGCCACACTGGCCTATCTGTACGCACAGCGTGGCCGCCTGTTCGATCCACGCTGCGTGGATGCGCTGATGCGCGGCCGCCAGCAGTTGATGGACATCTGCGCCCAGCACTCGACGGCATCGACGCGACCGGGTGGGTGACATGCAGGACCTGTTCGCACGCGTGAAGCGTCGGCTGGCGCAGCGTCCGGATTCGGAACATGGCCAGGCGATCGTGCGGGTGGTGCTGATCTCGCTGATCCTGACCTATGTTCTGCTGTCCGGTGCCCGCCTGCACCGGTTGGATCAGTACCAGGGCGTGCTGGCGACGGTAGTGACCGGCCTGGGCCTGTCGCTGCTGCTGTTCGGCTGGCTGCTGTGGAGGCCGCAGCGCTCGGACCCGCGACGGGTGGCCGGGATGCTGGCCGATTACGGACTGATCGCGATCGGCATGATCCAGATGGGTGAGCCGCTGGCGTGGGTGTATGCGGTGGTGATGTGGGTGACAGTGGGCAACGGCCTGCGCTTCGGGCCGCGGTACCTGGCCGCTGCCGTCGTGCTGGCCATGGCCAGTTTCGGCACTACGGTGCTGTTGACCCCTTACTGGCAGGCCAACCTGGGCCTGGCGGTTTCACTGTGGCTGGGGCTGTTGGCGGTACCGTTGTGCTGCTCCTCCCTGCTGCGCCGAAGGATGCGACATCCGACCATGGATACGACGCCCGCCACTGGCTCCGACAAGCGCTCGCTGCTGGCCCGCTTCAAGCAGCGCCTGTCCGGGCGCGAGGACAGCGAGCACGCGCAGAACCTGATCCGCATCATCATCACGGCGCTGTTCATCAGCTATCTCGGCTGGCGCTCGCTGAGCGGTGGCGGTGAGGCGCTGACTGCGACGTGGCTGATCCTCGCCTTCGAGCTGACCATTTCCGCAGGCCTGCTGGCCGCGATCCTGGTCAATCCGGGCGTGTCGCATGTGCGCCGGGTGATCGGCATGCTGACCGACTACACCTGCATGGCCTGGATCATGACGATCCAGGGCGAGCCGGCCGCACCGCTGTATGCGGTGATGCTGTGGGTCACGATCGGCAACGGCATGCGCTACGGCAGCACCTACCTGCGCGTGGCCACGGCCATGGGCTGCCTGGCGTTCCTGTGCACGGTGATGCTGTCGCCCTACTGGCGCAGCCACGACTATCTGGGCTGGGGCCTGCTGCTGGGCCTGGGCGCGATTCCGCTGTACTTCGATTCGCTGTTGCATGCCTTGACCCGGGCGGTGGCCGAGGCGCGCCAGGCCAACGAAGCCAAGAGCCGCTTCCTGGCCAACATGAGCCATGAGTTCCGCACGCCGCTGAACGGGCTGGCGGGCATGACCGAAGTACTGGCCACCACCCGCCTGGACGACGAACAGCGCGAGTGCCTGAACACCATCCAGGCCTCGACCCGCAGCCTGCTGGCGCTGGTGGAAGAGGTGCTGGACATCTCCGCGATCGAAGCCGGCAAGGTGCGCGTGGAGTCGCACGAGTTCGCACTGGCCGACGTGCTGCAGGCGATCAACCTGATCCTGACCCCGCAGACCCGCTCCAAGTCGCTGGACTATCGCGTGCAGGTGGACGACAACGTGCCGCCGCGCCTGCTGGGTGATGCCGGGCATCTGCAGCAGATCCTGCTGAATCTGATGGGCAACGCGGTCAAGTTCACCGACAGCGGCTACGTGCATCTGCGCGTGTCGAGCCCGGACGCGCCGGGCAGCCAACGGATGCGCCTGCGATTCGAGATCGTCGATACCGGCATCGGCGTGCCGGTGGCGCTGCGTGGGCGCCTGTTCAATGCCTTCGAGCAGGGTGATGTCGGCCTGGCCCGTCGCCATGAGGGCACCGGCCTGGGCACGGCCATTGCCAAGGGCCTGGTCGAGTCGATGGGCGGGCAGGTCGGCTATGCACCGAACAGCCCGCGCGGCAGCGTGTTCTGGGTCGAGATCACGCTGGACGTCGCGGAGACCGCATCAGCCCCGGCGGTTCCGTCCGAGGTGGCTGAAGCCGGCAATGTCATCGCGTTTTCCAACCCCTTCCTGCGCCATCGTGCACGGGTGCGCAGCCTGCGGGTCCTGGTGGCCGACGATCACGAGGCCAACCGCATGGTGCTGCAGCGGCTGCTGGAGAAGGCCGGCCACAAGGTCACCTGCGTCAACGGCGGCGCCGAAGTGCTCGATGCGTTGGAGCAGGCCAGTTACGACGCAGCGATCGTCGACCTGCACATGCCCGGCATGAGCGGACTGGATCTGCTCAAGCAGTTGCGGGTGATGCAGGCCAGCGGCATGCCTTACGTTCCGGTCATGGTGCTGAGCGCAGACGTCACCCCCGAGTCCATCCTGCGTTGTGAGCAGGCCGGCGCCCGCGCCTTCCTTGCCAAGCCCGTGGTGGCCACCCGCCTGCTGGAAGTGCTGGCCGATGTCGCCGCCAACACCCGCGCCGAGCCCGGCATCCAGTCGGTGCCTGCATTGCCGGTCGGCGATGGCGTGCTCGATACCTCGGTGCTGGACGAGCTGGCGTCGCTGGGCATGGGCGATGGCTTCGAACGCAAGTTCATCGACCAATGCCTGGCGGACGTCGACGCGAGCATGGGCCAACTGCAGGGCTGCGGCGAGCGCCAGGCCTGGGAGGATTTCCGCGAGCATGCACACGCGCTGCGCGGTGTGGCGAGCAACCTGGGGCTTGTCCAGGTTGCCGCCTCCAGTGGCGAAATCATGCGCATGGCGGACTGGCAGCTGAAGGGTGAATGGAGCGCCCGCCTCAGCAGCCTGGCGACCGCTCTGCGCAACGGCAGGAATGCGTTGGCTGCCCGTAGTGCGGGGGCACCGCACCGCGACGACAGCGAGCGCAGCCCGTCCTGACCCGCCAGACGATCAGGCCGGGTCGCCATTGCGTCGGGCCTGCGCCCGTACCAGCCGGTCCATGGTGCGCAGGGACTTCTCGCCGAGCTGCATCGCAGTGTCTACCCAGATCTCGGTGATCCGCATCATTTCATGCAGCGGCACCATGGTGGCGATCTCGTTGACCTCACGCATCGCCGCCCAGGCGTGCGGGATGCGTCGGCTTTCCTTTATCACCTGTTCGACTGCGGCAACACCTTCGCCCACCGGCACCACGATGTCGACCAGGCCCATTTCCTTCAGCTGGCTGGCGGTGTAGAGGTTGCCTTCCAGCATGATCTTCTCCGCCAGCCGCGGACTGATCCGCTGGCACAGGAAGGAGTAGGCGCCCATGCCGGGGAACAGGTCGAACAGCACCTCCGGCAGGCCCATCAACACGCCTTCCTCGGCGACGATGGTGTGGCAGCTCAGTGCGGCCTCGAAGCCGCCCCCCAGTGCATTGCCCTGGACCAGGGCGATGCTGTGGGCACGGGTGCCCAGGCCGGCATGGAAGGCATGCACGCCGCGCACGCAGCGCTGGGCATAGTCGAGCAGGCGAGCGCGGTCGCCCTCGCGGATCAGGCGGCAGAACAGTTCGAGATCGCCGCCCAGGTTGAACACGTCGCTGTCCGAGGCAAGTACGACATGGGGTGACAGAGCGTGCGAGGCGCTGAGGCGATCGCCCAGTTCGCGCTGGTAGTCGACGATGTCATCGACCAGGCGCGAGGCGAAGCACGGCCGGCCTGGCTGGTTGACCAGGTTGGCGTGCATATGGATCCAGTAAACGTCCCGCTCGGGTTCTTCGGTGATACGCAGGGTAGGGTGCTGCGAGGGACGGGTAATGATGGGGCGTACTGCAGACATGGGAGTTCTCCGTGTGACCGTCCGGCCAACCGCAGAGCGGACGGAGAGGAGTGAGGGGGCGAGCTGAACATGCGGCGGCGACTGATTCTATGCACCCGTCGTGAACCGCCCGCAAGCGCCGGGCCGGCCATGTTCCGGCAATAAAAAGACCCCGCCGTCTCCGGCGGGGTCCCCTGTACTGTCGTGTTGCCCGGAAACCCTTACTGGGCGGGCGTATCACGCAGCTCGCGACGGAGAATCTTGCCGACGTTGGTCTTCGGCAGCTCCTTTCGGAATTCTACGATTCTGGGGTGCTTGTAACCGGTCAGGTTGGCCCGGGCATGTTCCTTGACCATTTCCGCGGTCAGGTTCGGGTCCTTCTTCACAATCACGACCTTCACGACCTCGCCGGACTTCTCGTCCGGGACACCGACCGCAGCCACTTCCAACACGCCGGGCATCATCGCGATGACGTCCTCGACCTCGTTCGGGTACACGTTGAAGCCGGACACCAGGATCATGTCCTTCTTGCGGTCGACGATGTAGAAGAAGCCCTGTTCGTCCATCTTCGCCATGTCGCCGGTGTGCAGCCAGCCGTCGGCGTCGATGGCGGTGGCGGTTTCCTCCGGGCGCTGCCAGTAGCCCTTCATCACCTGCGGGCCCCTGATGCACAGTTCACCCACTTCGCCCAGCGCCAGGATGTTGCCGTTGTCGTCCTTGATGCAGGCATCGGTGGACGGGATCGGCAGGCCGATGGCGCCGTTGTACTCGGGCAGGGTGAGCGGATTGATGCAGGCTGCCGGCGAGGTCTCGGTCAGGCCATAGGCTTCGACCAGGGTCACCCCGGTGACCTTCTTCCAGCGTTCGGCCACGGCACGTTGCACCGCCATGCCGCCGCCCAGGGTGAACTTGACCGAAGAGAAGTCGATCTCGTCGAAGCCCGGGGTGTTGAGCAGGCCGTTGAACAGCGTGTTGACACCGGTGATGGCGGTGAAGCGGGTACCCTTGAGCTCCTTGACGAAGCCCTTCATGTCGCGCGGGTTGGTGATCAGGTGGTTGCAGCCACCGAATTTCATGAAGACCAGGCCGTTCGCGGTCAACGCGAAGATGTGGTACAGCGGCAGGGCCGTGATGATCATTTCCTTGCCCGGCTCGATGCCTGAAGTGGACAGCCACGCCGACGCCTGCTGCATGTTGGCGATCAGGTTGCGGTTGGTCAGCATCGCGCCCTTGGCCACGCCGGTGGTACCGCCGGTGTACTGCAGGAAGGCGATGTCGTCGTGGTCGATCTCGACAGGCGGAAGCGCGTGGCGGCTGCCCAGCTTGAGCGCCTGCCTGAAGCGGACGGCGCCCTTGATGTGGTAGTTGGGCACCATCTTCTTGACGTACTTCAGTACGAAGTTGACGATCGTGCCCTTGGCGCCGAGCAGGTCGCCCAGGCCGGTGGTGACCACGTGCTTGACCGGCGTATCGGCGATGACCTGTTCGACGGTGTCGCCGAAGTTGTCGACCACCACCAGCGCACTGACGCCGGCGTCGACCAGCTGGTGCTTGAGTTCGCGCGCGGTGTACAGCGGGTTGACGTTGACCACGGTCAGTCCGGCGCGCAGCACGCCGAAGGTGGCCACCGGGTACTGCAGGCAGTTGGGCATCATCAGGGCGACGCGGTCACCCTTCTTGAGCTTGAGCTCACCCAGCAGGTAGGCGGCGAACTGGGTGACCAGCGCGTCTGTCTCACCATAGGTGAGGACCTTGCCGAAGCTGGAGTAGGCGGGACGGTCGCGGAATTTCGCGACGGAAGCGTCGAAGACCGAAGCTACCGAATGGAACTCGTTGACGTCGATTTCGGCGGGAACGCCTTTCGGATAGCTCTGCAGCCAGGGACGATCCAGACTCATATTCCCCCTCCAGGAATCGTGATGTATTAGGTTCGGCCCCGAGCGTATCGACAATGGCCGTTCATTGCAGCATACCCCGCCGTAGGGAAAACGCGAAGAGGGGTTTGCGTGGCGCATTGTGCGAACGCGTCAAACGGCGCCGGGCATGGCCTGGCGCTACCGAAGGCAGGACGCGCCTGGTAGCGCCGGGCCATGCCCGGCGGGTGTTTCAAGGTGTGCGGCTGGCTCAGCCCTGCTTGCGCACCGGTGCACCGTTGGCCTTGTAATACGGCGCGGTGCTGCGGGCCAGCGGGGTGCGGCCGCGGATCACGTCGGCCAGCTTCTCGGCCATCATGATGGTCGGCGCGTTGAGGTTGCCGGTCACCACCTGCGGCATGATCGAGGCATCGACGATGCGCAGGCCTTCCAGCCCGTGCACGCGGCCCTGGCCGTCGACCACCGCCATCGGGTCATCGGCATGGCCCATCTTGTTCGAGCACGACGGGTGGTAGGCGGTCTCGGCATGCTCGCGCACGAATGCGTCGATCTGCGCGTCGGTCTGCAGCGCGCTGCCCGGCGAGATCTCGCGGCCGCTGTACGGTGCCAGCGCCGGCTGCGCGAAGATCTCGCGGGTGATGCGGATCGCCGCGCGGAACTCACGCCAGTCCTGCTCGTGCGACATGTAGTTGAACAGGATGCTCGGATGTTCGCGCGGATCCTTCGAACGCACATGGATGCGGCCGCGGCTGGGCGAGCGCATCGAACCGACGTGCATCTGGAAGCTGTGCGCCTTGATCGGGTTGGAGCCGTTGTAATTGATCGCCACCGGCAGGAAGTGGTACTGCAGGTTCGGCCAGTCGAATTCGGCGTCGCTGCGGATGAAGCCGCCGGCCTCGAACTGGTTGCTGGCGCCGATGCCGGTGCCCAGGAACAGCCACTCGGCACCGATCGCCGGCTGGTTGTACAGCTTCAGCGCCGGGGCCAGCGAGACCGGCTTCTTGCACTCGTACTGCAGGTACATCTCAAGGTGGTCCTGCAGGTTGGCGCCGACGCCCGGCAGGTGGTGTACCAGGTCGATGTCCAGGCTGCGCAGCAGGTCGGCCGGGCCCACGCCCGAGCGCTGCAGGATCTGCGGCGAGGCGATGGCGCCGCCGCACAGCAGCACCTCACGGCGGGCGGTGGCACGCTGTGGCTGGTCGTTGTGCAGCCACTGCACGCCCACCGCACGCTTGCCCGAGAACAGGATGCGGTCGGTCAGCGCGTGGGTGACGATGGTCAGGTTCGGGCGCGGCCTGGCCAGGTCCAGGTAGCCGCGGGCGGTGCTGGAACGACGGCCCTTCGGGGTCACCGTGCGGTCCATCGGGCCGAAGCCTTCCTGCTGGTAGCCGTTGAGGTCGTCGGTGCGCGGGTAGCCGGCCTGCACGCCGGCCTCGACCATCGCAGCGAACAGTTCGTTGTTGCCGGCCTTGGGCGTGGTCACGCGCAGCGGGCCGTCGCCACCGTGGTAGTCATTGGGTCCGATGTCGCGGGTTTCGGCCTTGCGGAAATACGGCAGGCAGTCCAGATAGGTCCAATCCTCCAGGCCCGGCATGCTGGCCCAGTTGTCATAGTCCATCGCGTTGCCGCGGATGTAGCACATGCCGTTGATCAGCGACGAGCCGCCCAGGCCCTTGCCGCGTCCGCAGTCCATGCGGCGGTTGTTCATGAAGGGCTCCGGATCGGTCTTGTACGCCCAGTTGTAGCGCTTGCCCTGCAGCGGGAAGGCAAGCGCCGCCGGCATCTGGGTACGGAAGTCGAACCGGTAGTCCGGGCCACCGGCTTCCAGCAGCAGCACGCTGACATCGGCATCTTCGGTGAGGCGGGTGGCCAGCACGTTGCCGGCCGAGCCTGCGCCGATGATGATGTAGTCGTACTCGTTATGGGTGCTCATGGGTGTCTCCTGCAGGCCGCGGCGCGCTGCATGCAGGCGTCGCGGCGGAATGTCGGATCGGCGCGGTGGCCGGACGAGGGTGCTGGCTTGCGGCGCGCCGGTCAGAACACGCTGGCGTAGTCGCCCAGCTCGACCTGCACCGACTTGATGCGGGTGTAGTGGCCGAGGGTGGAGATGCCGTTCTCACGGCCGACGCCCGATTCCTTGTAGCCACCGACCGGCATTTCGGCCGGCGATTCACCCCAGGTGTTGATCCAGCAGATGCCGGCTTCCAGGCGGTGGATGATGCGGTGCGCGCGGCTGATGTCCTTGCTGACCACGCCCGCGGCCAGGCCGAAGGTGGTGTCGTTGGCGCGGCGCACCACTTCGTCCTCGTCGTCGTAGGCCAGGATGCTCATCACCGGCCCGAAGATCTCTTCCCGGACAATCGTCATGTCATCGCGGCAGTCGGAGAACACGGTCGGCAGCACGTAGGCACCTTGGGCCAGCGCACCTTCGGTGGCACGGCCGCCACCCGTCAGCAGGCGGGCGCCCTCGGCCTTGCCGCTCTCGATGTAGCGCAGCACGTTTTCCATGTGCGGGAAGCTGGTCAGCGGGCCGAAGTTGGTCTCGGCGTCCATCGGGTCGCCGATGCGGATGCGCTTGACCCGCTCGACCACGGCGGCCTCGAAGGCAGCCAGCATGCTGCGCGGCACGAACACGCGGGTGCCGTTGGTGCAGACCTGGCCGGAGCTGAAGAAGTTGGCCATCACCGCGATGTCGGCCGCGCGGTCCAGGTCGGCGTCGTCGCAGATCACCAGCGGCGACTTGCCGCCCAGCTCCATGGTCACTTCCTTCAGCGACGAGGACGCGGCGCTGGCCATCACCTTCTTGCCGGTGGCGACGCCGCCGGTGAAGGAGATCTTCTCGATCACCGGGTGCTCGGTCAGCCACTGGCCGATCTCGCGGCCCGGGCCCTGCACGACGTTGAACACGCCGGCCGGCACACCGGCTTCGGTGTAGATCTCGGCCAGGCGGATCGCGGTCAACGGGGTCACTTCGGAGGGCTTGAACACCATCGCGTTGCCGGCAGCCAGGGCCGGGGCCGACTTCCACATGGCGATCTGGATCGGGTAGTTCCAGGCGCCGATGCCGGCGACCACGCCCAGCGGCTCGCGGCGGGTGTAGAAGAAGCTCGATTCGCGCAGCGGCAGCTGGATGCCTTCGATGGCGGTGGCCAGGCCGGCGTAGTACTCGACCACGTCGGCACCGGTGACGATGTCCACGGTGGTGGTTTCGGCCAGCGCCTTGCCGGTGTCCAGAGTCTCCAGCTGGGCCAGTTCGTCGTTGCGCTCGCGCAGGAGCTCGACGGCGCGGCGCAGGATGCGCGAACGCTCCATGGCCGTCATCGCCGCCCACACCTTCTGGCCCTCGGCCGCGCTCTGCACGGCGCGCTCGACGTCGGCCTGGCTGGCGACCTGCACCTCGGCGATCACCTCACCGGTGGCCGGGTTGACGGTCTTGAAGGTCTTGCCGCTGGTGGCATCGACGCGCTGGCCGTGGATGTAGAGCTGTTGAACGGGCAGGGTGGTCATGGGGCGTACTCCTTGGAAGGGGGCGGGTGCTGAAGCGCTTATAGCGCGGCAGCCTGCAACTGGAAGTCGATGTAGCCGTAGGCGATGCGCCGGGACTTGTCGCCGTTGAACTGGCCGCCGACCAGGCTGCCACGCAGCCACAGGCCGTCGATCATCGCGGCCAGGCCACGGGCGGCCAGGCGCGCCTGCGGGTGGGGCAGCAGGCGGTTGAACTGGTGGCACAGGTTGGAGAACAGGCGCTGGTCGTTGGCGCGCTGCAGCCGGGCCAGTTCCGGCTGGTGCATGCTCGCGGCCCAGAAGGTGAGCCAGACGCGCATCGCGGTGCCGTTGATCTGGCTGTCGTCGAAGTTGCCGTCGACGATGGCGCGCAGCTGCTCGCGCGGGTCGTCGCTGGCGTCGGCGCGGTAGCGGGCGACCGCGTCCTTCAGTTCGCGCAGGATCTGCCGCATTGCAGCATTGAGCAGGCCGTCCTTGTCGCCGAAGTAGTGGGCGACGATGCCGCTGGACAGCCCGGCCTTCTTCGCGATGGTGGCGACGGTCGCATCGGCCATGCCGATCTCGTCGATGGTCTGGAAAGTGGCCCGGATCAGCTGCTCGCGCCGTACCGGTTCCACGCCTTTCTTCGGCATTGTCTCTCCACGGTTTGCGACCCGAAGGATCGGGCTGCCCGCCATTATGCTTTTTATTGATTGAACGTTCAATCAATAAACCCTAGGATGCGCTCGCGCCCCACGCCATGGGCCCGGTTTACCGGTCCGGCCCCGCCCATGTGCTCCCTCGGACTTGATGAGACGACCCCATGTCTTCCCTGGCTCATCCCAAGCGTTCGCCCCTGCGCTTGAACCGTTTTGTGTTCTTCAGCTCCTCGGTGTCGATCGGCATCCTCGGGCTGCTCACCGTTCTCTATCCCGAAGGCAGCGAGCACTGGCTGCAATGGGCGCAGGCCGAGGTGTCGGCCGCGTTCGGCTGGTGGTACATGCTGCTGATCGTGCTGTGCCTGGGCTTCGTGCTGTGGCTGGCGTTCTCGCCGTATGGCCGCATCCGCCTGGGCCACAACGAGGAATCACCGGCGTTTGGCTACGTGGCCTGGGTCTCGATGCTGTTCTCGGCCGGCATCGGCATCGCGCTGCTGTACTACGGCGCCTACGAGCCGCTGGACCATTTCCTGCATCCGCCCGGGCAACCCGGCGGCACCGTGGCCGCCGGCCGCGAGGCGATGGTGCTGACCTTCCTGCACTGGGGCCTGCACGGCTGGGCGCTGTATGCGCTGGTCGGTGTGGCACTGGGCTACTTCGCCTACCGCCGCGACCTGCCGCTGGCGCTGCGCTCGGCGCTGTACCCGATCTTCGGTGAGCGCATCCATGGCCGCATCGGCGACATGGTGGATGGCTTCGGCATCCTGGCCACGCTGATCTCGATGGTGACCAACCTCGGCATCGGCGCGCTGGTGGTGCAGTCCGGCCTGGTCTACCTGTTCCACATCCCGGATACGCCGCAGGTGCTGGTGGCGATCGTGCTGGTGATGATGGTGGTGGCCACCATCGGCGTGGTTGCAGGCGTGGAAAAGGGCATTGCCTGGCTCTCCAACCTCAACGTGCGCCTGCTGTGCGGCCTGCTGCTGTTCGTGCTGGTCACCGGCCCGACCCTGCACCTGTTCGATGGCTTGATCCAGAACACCGGCGATTACCTCGGTGCGTTCGTGCGCAAGAGTTTCGACATGTACCTCAACGACCCGAAGGGGCGTGAGTGGATGGGCTCGTGGACGCTGTTCTACTGGGCCTGGTGGATCGCCTGGGCGCCGTTCGTCGGCCTTTTCGTGGCGCGCATCTCGCGGGGACGCACCATCCGTGAAGTTGTCATGGGCGTGCTTCTCATCCCGCTCGGTTTCACCCTGGCGTGGCTGTCGATCTTCGGCAACACCGCCATCGACCTGGTCCTCAACCATGGCCAGGCGATCCTGGGCGACGTGGCCCAGCACGATGCGGCGATGACGCTGTTCAAGCTGCTGGAATACCTGCCCGGGGCGCCGTACGTGGCCGGTGCTGCGGTGGTGATTGGTTTCGTGCTGTTCCTGACCCCGGTCGATTCGGGCACGCTGATGATCGCCAACCTGTGCACCCGTCGTGTTGACGATGGCGTGGAAGATGGGCATGACGCGCCGATCTGGCTGCGCGTGTTCTGGGCCGTCGGTATCACCGTGGCCAGCGTCGGGCTGCTCCTGGCCGGCAATTTCAGCGCAATGCAGACGGCGGTGGTGCTGTGCGGCCTGCCGTTCTCGTTCACCCTGGCGTTCTACATGTGGGGCCTGCTGAAGGCGCTGCGCACCGACCCGGACGCACCGCGCCGGTGAGTGCTTCTGTAGAGCCGAGCCCATGCTCGGCTGCTCTCGGCGCAGAAGCAGCCGAGCGCAGGCTCGGCTCTACAGGGGGGTGCATCGCAAACGGAAAGGGCCGGATCCGTGCGGATCCGGCCCTTTTCCGTTACTTGCTGGCCAGCTGGCGCAGCACGTACTGCAGCAGGCCACCATGGCGGAAGTACTCGACTTCCTTCGGGGTCAGCAGCATCACCGAGACCTCGAAGGTCTTCCTGGTGCCATCGGCCTTGGTCGCGGTGACCGTGGCGCGCTTGCTGGCACCGTCCTGCAGGCCGGTGATGTCGATCACTTCCGACCCGTCCAGACCCAGGCTCTGCGCATTCTCGCCGTTGCGGAACTGCAGCGGCAGCACGCCCATGCCGACCAGGTTGGAACGGTGGATGCGCTCGAAGCTCTCGGCGATGACCGCCTTCACTCCCAACAGCAGCGTGCCCTTGGCCGCCCAGTCGCGCGACGAGCCGGTGCCGTATTCCTTGCCGGCCAGCACCACCAGCGGCACCTTTTCAGCCTTGTACTTCATGGCCGCATCGTAGATCGCCAGCTTCTCCGGCTGACCGCCGCCGGCCGGGTAGTACAGGGTGTTGCCGCCTTCCTCGCCACCGAACATCAGGTTCTTGATGCGGATGTTGGCGAAGGTGCCGCGGACCATCACGTCATCGTTGCCGCGGCGGCTGCCGTAACTGTTGAAGTCGGCCGGCTGCACGCCGCGCTCCTGCAGGAAGCGGCCTGCCGGCGAGTCCTTCTTGATGTTGCCGGCCGGGGAGATGTGGTCGGTGGTGATCGAATCGCCGAACAGGCCCATCACGCGTGCACCGTGCACGTCGTCGATGCTGCCGGTCTGCATGGTCATGCCATCGAAGTACGGCGGGTTCTTGATGTAGGTGGAGGCATCGCTCCACTCGTACAGGTTGCCGTCTGGCGAGGCGATGGTGTTCCAGCGGGTGTCACCCTTGAACACGTCGGCGTAGTTCTGCTTGAACATCTCCGGGCCGATGGTCGCGGCGATGACATCGCCGATTTCCTTGTTGCTCGGCCAGATGTCGCGCAGGAACACCGGCTGGCCATCGCTGCCGGTACCGAGCGGCTGGGTGGTCAGGTCGATGTCGGTGGTGCCGGCGATGGCGTAGGCCACCACCAGCGGCGGGCTGGCCAGGTAGTTCATCTTCACTTCGGGGTGCACGCGGCCCTCAAAGTTGCGGTTGCCCGACAGCACCGAGGTGACCACAAGATCGCCGGCGGCGATGCCGGCGCTGACCTCGGTCGGCAGCGGGCCGGAGTTGCCGATGCAGGTGGTGCAGCCGTAGCCGACCACGTAGAAGCCGATCTTCTCCAGCTCCTTCAGCACGCCGGCCTTTTCCAGGTAGTCGGTGACCACGCGCGAGCCCGGCCCGAGCGAGGTCTTCACCCACGGCTGGCGGTTCAGGCCCTTGGCGGCCGCGTTGCGGGCCAGCAGGCCGGCGCCGATCATCACCGCCGGGTTGGAGGTGTTGGTGCACGAGGTGATGGCGGCGATGACCACCGCGCCGTCCTTCAGCCGCACCTTGCGGCCTTCGATCTCGATGTCGGCGAAGCCCTTGGCCAGCTGCTCGTTGCCGACCGCGGCGCCACCGCCTTCGTTGACGAAGGTAGCAACGTCCTCGCTGCGCTTGTCACGGTTGGCAGTCAGGCCGACCAGCGCTTCGCGGTAGTTCTTCTGCACGTCTTCGAGCAGGACGCGGTCCTGAGGACGCTTCGGGCCGGCCAGCGACGGCTTCACCGTGCCCATGTCCAGTTCCAGCGTGGTGCTGTACTGGGCATGCGGGCTGCCCGGTTCGTGCCACAGTCCTTGCGCTTTGGCATAGGCCTCGACAAGGTTGATCTGCTCTTCGCTTCGGCCGGACAGGCGCAGGTAGTTCAGCGATTCGGCGTCGATCGGGAAGATGCCGCAGGTGGCGCCGTATTCCGGGGCCATGTTGCCGATGGTGGCACGGTCGGCCAGCGGCAGGTGCTGCAGGCCATCACCGTAGAACTCGACGAACTTGCCGACCACGCCCAGCTTGCGCAGCATCTGGGTGACGGTCAGCACCAGGTCGGTGGCGGTGGCGCCCTCGGGCAGCTTGCCGGTCAGCTTGAAGCCGACCACCTGCGGGATCAGCATCGACGACGGCTGGCCGAGCATGGCCGCCTCCGCTTCGATGCCGCCCACGCCCCAGCCCAGCACGCCGATGCCGTTGATCATGGTGGTGTGGCTGTCGGTACCGAACACGGTATCCGGGTAGGCCACGGCCTTGCCATCCTTCTCCGCGGTCATCACCACGCGGGCGAGGTTTTCCAGGTTCACCTGGTGGACGATGCCGGTGTTGGGCGGCACCACCTTGAAGTTGTCGAAGGCCTTCTGGCCCCAGCGCAGGAAGCCGTAGCGTTCCTGGTTGCGCTGGAACTCGATCTTGCCGTTGAGGTCCAGCGCGTCGGGCTTGCCGAACACATCTACCTGCACCGAGTGGTCGATGACCAGTTCGGAGGGAATCTGCGGATTGATCTGCTCCGGCTTGCCGCCGAGCTTGACGACGGCGTCGCGCATCGCGGCCAGGTCGACCACGCAGGGCACGCCGGTGAAGTCCTGCAGGACCACGCGTGCGGGCATGAAGGCGATTTCGGTGTCCGGCTCGGCCGCCGGGTTCCAGCGGGCCACGGCTTCGATGTGGTCCTTGCCGACGGTGATGCCGCCATCCTCGTGCCGGAGCAGGTTCTCCAGCAGGATCTTCATCGAGTAGGGCAGGTGGGAGATATCGAAGCGCTGGCCCAGCGTGGGCAGGCTGAAGTAGTCGTACGTCTTGCCGCCGACGTTCAGCTGGCTGCGGGTGGAGAACGAATCGCTCATGCGGGGTAACTCCTTCTTGCGGATGGCTTGCAGTGGCCCGCGCATGGCGGGCCTGCTTGCGGTCGCCGCGGGCCTGACGGCCCCGGTCATCCCAGTATGAACCCCGGACTGAATGGGTTCATCCGGGCCGGGCCCCGACCTGCGGCATCGGTTCCAGACTACAGGGGGAGGTGTATGGCGTATGTCACGTTTGTGGCCGATCCTTTGCGAGGCAAGGGCTGGCGGGGTGCCGGTCCTGTTCAGGGTGGAAGTATGCCCGGGGAAGTATGTATAATTTGTGCATACTCTGGAGGGCCTACCGATGGAAGCCACTGTTGCAGAACGCGGACAGATCACCCTGCCCAAGGCGGTGCGTGATGCCCTCGGCCTGACCAAGGGCACGCTGCTGAAGGTCGAGCTGGACGGCAGCCGCATCATCCTGCGCAAGAGTGTTGACGACGCCATTTCACGGGCGCGCGGCAAGTTCGCGCTGGACGGCTTCGAGTCGTCCGATGCGGCGGTGCGCGCGGTGCGCGACGAGGAATAAGCCGTGATGATCGCCGTCGATTCACCGGTACTGGTCGAGCTGCTCAGCAATGGCCCGCAGGCCGATGCCGTGGAAGCCATCCTCCGGCAGAGCCTGGTCGGCGGCCGCGTGGTGGTCTGCGGCGCGACCCTGGCCGAAGTCTGCGCATCGCTGCGCGGCGGTGCCGAGGTGCTCGAAGCGCTGGAAGAAATGGGCGTGCACTTCAACCCGATGGAAGCCAAGTCGGCGCTGCGCGCCGGCGAGATGCACCGCCGTCATCGCCAGCGTGGCGGCAGCCGCCGCAGCCTGGACGAATTCATGGTCGGCGCCCACGCACTGCTGCAGTGTGACGGCCTGATCACCTGGAACGACACGTTTTACCGCGACTACTTCAAGGGCCTGAAGCTGATCGTGCCGCACGCCTGAGCCCACTTTGTTATTTCAACCTACGCATTACCCGGGAGTTGTCATGTTGGAAGCCTACCGCCACCACGTCGCCGAGCGCGCTGCGCTTGGCATCCCGCCGCTGCCGCTGAGCGCGCAGCAGACGGCCGATGTCATCGAACTGCTGAAGAACCCGCCGCAGGGCGAGGCCGAGTTCCTGCTCGACCTGCTGACCCATCGCGTGCCGGCCGGTGTCGATGACGCAGCCAAGGTCAAGGCGTCGTACCTGGCGGCGATCGCCTTGGGCAGCGAGCAGAACCCGCTGATCAGCCGTGAGCGCGCCACCGAACTGCTGGGCACCATGCTCGGCGGCTACAACGTTGCGCCGCTGATCCAGCTGCTGGACGACGCCAGCGTTGGCGCCATCGCTGCCAATGGCCTGAAGAACACCCTGCTGGTGTTTGATGCGTTCCATGACGTGCAGGAGAAGGCGAAGGCCGGCAACGCCAACGCCCAGGCCGTGCTGCAGAGCTGGGCCGAGGCCGAGTGGTTCACCAGCAAGCCGGAAGTGCCGCAGAGCCTGACCATCACTGTGTTCAAGGTGCCGGGCGAGACCAACACCGACGACCTGTCGCCGGCACCGGACGCGACCACCCGCCCGGACATTCCGATGCACGCGCTGGCGATGCTGAAGAACAAGCGCGACGACGCGCCGTTCACCCCGGAAGAAGACGGCAAGCGCGGCCCGATCCAGCAGATCCTGTCGCTGAAGGACAAGGGCCACCTGGTGGCCTACGTCGGCGACGTGGTCGGCACCGGCTCCTCGCGCAAGTCGGCCACCAACAGCGTGCTGTGGTGGACCGGCGATGACATTCCGTACATCCCGAACAAGCGCGCCGGTGGCGTGTGCCTGGGCGGCAAGATCGCGCCGATCTTCTACAACACCATGGAAGATGCCGGTGCGCTGCCGATCGAGCTGGACGTGTCGAAGATGGAGCACGGCGACGTCATCGAGCTGCGCCCGTACGAAGGCAAGGCGCTGAAGAACGGCGAGGTGATCGCCGAATTCCAGGTCAAGTCCGACGTGCTGTTCGACGAAGTGCGTGCGGGTGGCCGCATCCCGCTGATCATCGGCCGTGGCCTGACCGGCAAGGCGCGCGAAGCGCTGGGCCTGGCCCCGACCGACCTGTTCCGCCTGCCGGTGCAGCCGGCCGATACCGGCAAGGGCTTCTCGCTGGCGCAGAAGATGGTCGGCCGCGCCTGTGGCCTGCCGGAAGGCCAGGGCATGCGCCCGGGCACGTACTGCGAACCGAAGATGACCTCGGTCGGCTCGCAGGACACCACCGGCCCGATGACCCGTGACGAGCTGAAGGACCTGGCCTGCCTGGGCTTCTCGGCCGACCTGGTGATGCAGTCGTTCTGCCACACCGCCGCCTACCCGAAGCCGGTGGACGTGAAGACCCACCACACCCTGCCGGAGTTCATCTCCACCCGTGGCGGCGTCTCGCTGCGCCCGGGCGACGGCGTGATCCACAGCTGGCTCAACCGCATGCTGCTGCCGGACACCGTCGGTACCGGTGGTGACTCGCACACCCGTTTCCCGGTGGGCATTTCGTTCCCGGCCGGTTCGGGCCTGGTCGCCTTCGCCGCCGCCACCGGCGTGATGCCGCTGGACATGCCGGAGTCGGTGCTGGTGCGCTTCAAGGGCAAGATGCAGCCGGGCGTGACCCTGCGTGACCTGGTCAACGCGATCCCGCTGTACGCGATCAAGTCGGGCCTGCTGACCGTGGCCAAGGCCGGCAAGAAGAACATCTTCTCCGGCCGCATCCTGGAAATCGAAGGCCTGCCGGACCTGAAGGTCGAACAGGCGTTCGAACTGTCCGACGCCTCGGCCGAGCGTTCGGCGGCCGGTTGCTCGGTGCGCCTGAACAAGGAACCGATCATCGAGTACCTGACCAGCAACATCACCCTGCTGAAGTGGATGATTGCCGAGGGTTACCAGGATCCGCGCTCGCTGCAGCGCCGCATCGAGAAGATGGAAGCGTGGCTGGCCAACCCGCAGCTGCTGGAGCCGGATGCCGACGCCGAGTACGCCGCCGTCATCGAGATCGACCTGGCCGACATCCACGAGCCGATCGTGGCCTGCCCGAACGACCCGGACGACGTGAAGACCCTGTCCGAAGTGGCCGGCGCCAAGATCGACGAAGTGTTCATCGGTTCGTGCATGACCAACATCGGTCACTTCCGCGCCGCTGCGAAGCTGCTGGAAGGCAAGCGTGACCTGCCGACCCGCCTGTGGGTGGCCCCGCCGACCAAGATGGATGCCTCGGAGCTGACCAAGGAAGGCGTGTACGGCACCTTCGGCGCTACCGGCGCACGCATGGAAATGCCGGGCTGCTCGCTGTGCATGGGCAACCAGGCGCAGATCCGCGAAGGCTCCACCGCGATGTCGACCTCGACCCGCAACTTCCCGAACCGCCTGGGCCGCAACACCAACGTGTACCTGGGTTCGGCGGAACTGGCGGCGATCTGCTCGCGCCTGGGCCGCATCCCGACCAAGGAGGAGTACATGGCGGACATCGGCGTGATCAACGCCAATGGCGCGGAGATCTACCGCTACATGAACTTCGACCAGATCGAGGAATACCAGGACGTGGCCAAGACGGTCGCTGCCTGACGCGGTAACTGAAAACCCCCGGCTTGCGCCGGGGGTTTTTTGTGAGCGGACAACGCATGGGGGTGGCGGCTGCTGGCCGGCACCCCGATGAAACGAAGAACCCCCGGTGAAAGCCGGGGGTTCTTTCGTTGCCTGATGGCCTGTAGCGCCGTCCATGCTTGGCAGCTGTTCGCGCGATGCGCGATGAGTCGAGCGCGGCTCGACTCTACAAAGGCATCCACGCATGGCGTGGATCTACTGACCGCGGAGTCCTTGAGCCGCGGCGCGCTATCAGCCGCGAGCGAGCGCCAGCAGCCGCTCGGCAATCCGTTCCAGTGGAACCTGTTCCTCAGCGGCGCCGAGTTTGAACGCTGCACCGGGCATGCCCCAGACCACGCTGGTGGCCTCGTCCTGCACCAGTGTCGGCGCGCCGGCCTGGCGCATTTCCAGCAGGCCGCGTGCGCCGTCGTCACCCATGCCGGTGAGGATGGCCCCGATGGCATTGCCACCCGCGCTCTGCGCGACCGAGCGGAACAGCACGTCCACCGCCGGCTTGTGCCGGTTCACCGCCGGGCCATCGTCGATGCGGCAGCGCCAGCGTGCACCGTCGCGGATGATGCGCAGGTGCTTGCCGCCGGGTGGCAGGTAGGCATGGCCGGGCAGCACCGCTTCGCCGTCGCTGGCCTCGCGCACGGCCATCGCCGAATGGCGGTCCAGTCTCTCGGCGAAGGCGCTGCTGAAGCTGGCCGGCAGGTGCTGGGTCATCACCACGGCGGGCGCGTCGGCAGGCATGCCTTCCAGCACCACGCGCAGCGCTTCGGTGCCACCGGCCGACGAGCCGATCGCGATCAGGCGATCGGTGGTGCGGAACTGCGGCGAGGCAGCACGCGTTGCCGGCGCTGCGTCCAGCGTGAGCTTCGGGGCGGCCGCGCGCACCAGCGGTCGCACCCGCGAGCGCGCCGCCATCTTCACCTTGGCGATGATTTCGTCGGCGTAGCCCTGCAGGCCGCGTGCGACGTCCAGCTTGGGCTTGGATACGAAGTCCACCGCGCCCAGTGCCAGCGCCTGCAGCGTGGTGTCGGCGCCGCGTTCGGTCAGCGAAGAAATCATCACCACCGGCAGCGGGTGCAGCCGCATCAGGTTTTCCAGGAACGCCAGGCCGTCCATGCGCGGCATTTCCACGTCAAGCGTGATCACGTCCGGGGCCAGGCGCTTGATCTTCTCACGCGCCAGCAGCGGATCTGCGGCGGTGCCGACCACGTCGATGGCCGGGTCGCTGGACAGGATTTCCGTGAGCATCTGCCGCACGACGGCAGAGTCGTCGACGATCAGGACCCGGCAGGGGGCGTTGCCGGTCAGGGTCATTCGAACAACTCCACGCCGCCGGTGACCGGGGCCTTGGACAGACGTGCACGCACGGCCGATTCGGTGGCAGCCACTTCGGCTTCGTGGGCATGCGGCAGGCGCTGCACCACCACGCGGCCGGTATCGGCGAAGAACCAGATCTTGCGCGGATGGATGCCGCACAGGTCCTCGGCGATGATCGGGATATGCTCGGCCTGCAGGTACTGGCGCACGAACTCGGCGTTACGGGTACCGACCGGATTGCTGGTGAATCCCTTGAGCACGTTGGCGCCGCCGAACACCTTGGCCTCGATGCGCTTGCGGTGGGCGCCGCGCTTGAGCATGTCGTTGATCAGCAGTTCCATCGCGTAGCTGCCGTAACGCGCGGGCGCGCCGTCGCCGGCATTGCCCTCGGGGAGCAGGAAATGGTTCATGCCACCGATCTTCAGTACCGGGTCCCGCAGGCAGGCCGCCACGCAGGAACCCAGCGTGGTGGTCAGCGCGGTGGTGTCGTCCACCACCAGGTACTGGGTCGGCAGCAGCTTGGCGGCAATGGTCTGGAAGCGCGCATCCTGGTAGCGCATCACATCGTCGGTACGCAGCGAGGCGTTCATGCACCGGCCTTTGCCGCGCGGCGGTACAGGGTGCGGCCACAGGGCTGGATCAGGTCGGCGGCGTGCAGGTAGTTCTCCGAGTGTCCGGTGTAAAGCAGGCCGTCATCGGCCAGGTGCTGTACCAGCCGGCCGAGGATCGCGCGCTGGGTCGGCTTGTCGAAGTAGATCATCACGTTGCGGCAGAACAACGCATCGAACGGGCCGCCGACGTCGTAGCGCGGGGCAAGCAGGTTCAGTGGGCGGAACTCGATCAGCTCGCGCAGTGCCGGCAGCACGCGGCACTGGCCCTCGTTGGGGCCGCTGCCGCGCTGGAAGTAGCGCCGGCGCAGGTCCGGGTCGAGGTTGGTCACACGGTCGATGTTGTAGACACCTCGGCCGGCGGTGGCCAGCACCTGGGTGTCGACGTCGGTGGCGATGATGCGCACCGGCGGCTTCAGCGTACCGAAGGCCTCACAGGCGGTAATCGCCATTGAATAGGGTTCTTCGCCGGTGGACGCTGCGCACGACCACAACAGCAGCGGCGTGCGGCTGGAGCGCTGCTGCAGCTCCTCGCGCAGCTTGTCGAAGTGATGCGGTTCGCGGAAGAACGAGGTCAGGTTGGTGGTCAGGGCGTTGGTGAACGCCTGCCACTCGCCACCGTCTTCCTGTTCCAGATGGTCCAGGTACTGCTGGAAGCTGCGCATGCCCAGCGTGCGCAGGCGGCGCGACAGGCGGCCATAGACCATGTCGCGCTTTGCCGGCGCAAGCGCAATGCCCACGCGCTGGTAGATCAGGTCGCAGACGCGGCGGAAATCACGGTCGGCGAACTCGAATTCGCGTGGGCCGGTAACGATGGGAGTAGGACTTTGCACGGGGGACGTGTCCATCGGCGGGGGCGGCGGCCGAAGCCGCTGCGGGTGGGTCTCAGAATTCCTGCCAGTCGCTGTCGCTGGCGGCGAAGGTGCGGGCGTTGCTGCTGCGACGTACCGGCGCGGGCGTTCCGGTCGGCTGCGGACGTGCCACGGTGGTGATGCACGCCGATTCCACGCGTTCGGCGACAGCCTTCACTGCGGCGGAGACCTGGTTGTCGAGGCGGAAGATCGCCACGGCATCGGCCAGCTGCGCGGCCTGGTCTTCCATCGCACGCGCGGCGGCGGTGGCTTCCTCCACCAGCGCAGCGTTCTGCTGAGTGGTTTCGTCCATCTGCACCACGGTCTGGTTGACCTGCTCGATGCCGGCGCTCTGCTCCTGCGAAGCGGCAGAGATCTCGGCCATGATGTCGGTCACGCGCTGCACCGAGGCGACGATCTCGCCCATCGTGCTGCCGGCCTGGTGCACCAGGCTGGAGCCTTCGGTGACCTTGCCGACCGAATCGTCGATCAGGCCCTTGATCTCCTTGGCCGCAGCGGCCGAACGCTGGGCGAGGGTACGCACTTCGCTGGCGACCACGGCGAAGCCGCGACCCTGTTCACCGGCACGCGCGGCTTCCACGGCAGCGTTCAGCGCCAGGATGTTGGTCTGGAACGCGATGCCGTCGATCACCGAGATGATCTCGGCGATCTTTTTCGACGAGGCCTCGATGGCGGACATGGTACTGACCACCTGGCCGACCACGCTGCCGCCCTGGGAGGCAACAGACTGCGCGCCGATGGCGAGCTGGTTGGCCTGGCGGGCGTGTTCGGCATTCTGGCGCACGGTGGAGGTCAGTTCCTCCATCGAGGCTGCGGTTTCTTCCAGGTTGGCGGCCTGCTGCTCGGTGCGGCGTGACAGATCACTGTTGCCGGAGGCGATCTCGCCGGCGGCGAGCGTGATGCTCGAAGCGCTGGCCTGGATCTGGCCGACGATCTGGGTCAGCTGTGCGACGGTGGTGTTGGCATCGTCGCGCATCCGTGCGAACACGCCCTGGTAGTCGCCGTGCATGCGCGCGGTCAGGTCACCTTCGGCGATGGCCGACAGCAGCTGCGAGAGCTTGCCGAGGTTGTCATCGCTGACCGCCATCATCGCGTTGAGGTTTTCAAGCATGAGGCGGAAATCGTGATCGAAGCGCTGCGCGTCGCCACGGCGGCTGAAGTCGCCCGCGGCGGCGGCACTGGCCAGCTGCTTGATCTCGGCATTGATGCGGCCGAGGTTGGCCTTGACCGTGTCGACGGTGGTGGTCATTGCGGCCTTCTCGCCTGGGTAGCGCGCGATGTCGCGGCTGAGGTCGCCGACCGCGTACTGCTGCACCACATCCAGCACATCGTGCAGGGTCTGCACGTGGCTGCCGACCAGGGCGTTGGTCTCCTGCACCATCAGCCCATACTCACCGGGGAACGCACTGGCGTCGATGCGGTAGCTCAGTTCGCCGCCATCGTGGCGGCGGGCCATTTCGCGCTGGCCGTTGATTACTGCGTGCAGCTGCAGCTGCATGCCGGACATCGCCTCCAGCAGGCGGCCGGGCTCGTCGTGCGGCTGTGGGCCGATATGGCTGTCCAGCTTGCCGTTGGCGATGCCTTCGGCGACGGCGGTAGCCTGCTTCAGCGGGCGCGCGATACGGTTGCCGATGACCCAGCTCAGGGCCAGCACGATCAGCACCAGTACACCACCGGAGATCGCCATGATGGCGGTGAACACCAGCGCCTGCCGCTGCACGTCGTCCATGTAGACGCCGCTGCTGACCACCCAGTTCCACGGCGCGAACAGGCCGGCGTAGGCGACCTTCTCGACCTCGCCCTTGCTGCCCGGCTTGGCCCATCGATAGTTGACGAAGCCACCGCCGGCCTTGGCCGCTTCGACCTGGTCGTAATAGATGCGCACGCCGTCGTCGGTGCGGAAGTCCTTCATGTCCTTGCCGACCAGGTCCTTGCGGAACGGGTGCATCAGCAGGCGGTAGCCGGTGTCGTAGATGTTGAAGTAGTACGTATCGTTCTCGGCGCGCATCACTTCCAGGGCCTGCAACGCGGCGCTCTTCGCGGCGTCCTCGCTGAGTTCGCCGGTGCCGGCCAGACGGTGGTAGTGCTGAAGGATGCCGTAGCTGAGTTCGACCTGGGTCTTCAGCGCGGTCTTGCGGGTCTCGGTGAGGTCCAGGTACTGCATGCGGGCGGCGATCACCGAGAGCGCGATCACGCCGAGCGCGATGAGCAGCGTCAGCAGGTTGAGCTTGCGCCGGACGGAGAGATTGCTGAAGTAGTGTTGCCAGCGATGCAGGAGATTCATCGAGCAGGACCAGGTCGAAACGGGCGGGCGGCGCCGAGCCGGTCACGGCGGGACAAGCGGTGACAACCCCGTTATCGGCCGCTGGGGCGGGGGATTGAGGTGCGGTGTCGGAACGTATTCAGGTTTCCTTGCAGCGGCGGCTGCGGCGCTGCCTGCGGCAGGCTTTTGAAGCAACGGCAACGGCAGTTGGTCGGCTCTGAGTTTT
The DNA here is from genome assembly GCF_032025805.1 of Stenotrophomonas maltophilia group sp. msm1. Classification (NCBI taxonomy): domain Bacteria; kingdom Pseudomonadati; phylum Pseudomonadota; class Gammaproteobacteria; order Lysobacterales; family Lysobacteraceae; genus Stenotrophomonas; species Stenotrophomonas maltophilia group sp. msm1. Next base: position 1,455,261 of record NZ_JAVSKH010000002.1, on the reverse strand, counting down.
CAGTGGGTGGCTGGGTCGGGGGGGGCTGGCGGGACACGCCGTAAACCCGTCCTTGGGGGCTCGATGGCGCCATCCATGGCGCCAACGGTCGCCAGCCCACCCCGACCCAGCCCTCCCGGCATTTCGGTGTCGGACGGCAAGAGCGTTGAGTTCCCAGGTGGAAAGAGGGGTCAGATCCGTTTTCCTGCGGAAAACGGATCTGACCCCGGATGCGGTGCGGCTGTTGCTCTTGCTCTTCTTTTTTCAATCCGGGGTGGACGCGCACGGAAATTTTCCGTGGCCGGGAGGGTGGGCTGCGCAGGGGCGTGAGCCGCATGGGCCCGAGGCATGCCTCGGGCGGGTTGGGCAGAACGCCCAACCCCGGTCTTGCCGTGTGCGCAGGACAGCGCACACGAGCAAGCGGTGACCGAGCCTACAAGGACGTATTCACGGCGTCCCCTGCGCAGCCCACCCTCTCGGCCAACCCTCAGTAACCCAGCGCTTCGACCGACCACCCCGAGGGGCTTCGCCGTTGGCTGGATATCCAGATACCCCGTAAACGAAAACGCCCCAGCGCAGGGCCGGGGCGTCTTCGTCCGTCAGGTCAGGCAGGCATCAGAACTCCTGCCAGTCTCCGTCGGCCAGTTCGGTGGCCATCGGGCGACCACCCGCGCTGCGGCGGGCGGGCGGGGCGGCCGGAGCCGGTGCCGCCGGTGCGGCAGCACGCGGGGCCGGGGCGGCGGCGCGCGCGGGGGCAACCACGGTATCGGTTTCGTCGACCACGAAGATCGACACGGCCTCGCTGAGGTGGCCGGCCTGTTCTTCCATGGCACGGGCGGCGGCGGTGGCTTCCTCCACCAGAGCAGCATTCTGCTGCGTGGTTTCGTCCATCTGCACCACGGTCTGGTTGACCTGCTCGATGCCGGCGCTCTGTTCCTGCGATGCGGCGGAGATCTCGGCCATGATGTCGGTCACGCGCTGCACCGAGGCGACGATCTCGCCCATGGTGGCGCCAGCCTTGTGCACCAGCGCCGAGCCGTCGTTGACCTTGCCGACCGAATCATCGATCAGGCCCTTGATCTCCTTGGCGGCAGCGGCCGAACGCTGGGCGAGGGTACGCACTTCGCTGGCAACCACGGCGAAGCCACGGCCCTGTTCGCCGGCACGGGCGGCTTCCACCGCGGCGTTCAGTGCCAGGATGTTGGTCTGGAACGCGATGCCGTCGATGACGCTGATGATCTCGGCGATTTTCTTCGACGAGGCTTCGATGGCCGACATGGTGGTAACCACCTGGCCGACCACCTCCCCGCCCTGCGAGGCGACGCCATGGGCGCCGATGGCGAGCTGGTTGGCCTGGCGGGCGTGTTCGGCGTTCTGGCGCACGGTGGAGGTCAGTTCCTCCATCGAGGCTGCGGTTTCCTCCAGGTTGGCGGCCTGCTGTTCGGTACGGCGCGACAGATCGCTGTTGCCCGAGGCGATCTCGCCGGCGGCCGAGCTGATCGCGCGGCTGGACTGCTTGATGCGGGTGACGATCTCGCTCAGCTGCGCGGCCGTGGCGTTGGCATCGTCGCGCATACGGGCGAACACACCCTGGTAGTCGCCATGCATGCGCACGGTCAGGTCACCCTGCGACAGTGCGGCGAGCAGGCCGGAGATCTGTTCGATGCTGCCGGCGTTGGCGTCCAGCAGGCCGTTGATCTGCTGGGCCAGCTGCAGGAAGAAGCCTTCCTTGTCGGTGGCGTCAATGCGGCCAGACAGGTCGCCGGCGGCGGCCTGGGCGATCACGCGGGCCACTTCCGCTTCAACCTGCGCTTCCTGGGTACGGTCGCGCCATTCCACCACGTAGCCGACAGTGTCACCGTCCTCATTGCGGATGGTCGAGACGACCTGGGCAAACTGGGCGTCGCCATACTGCATCGGGCGGCGGGCGACACCGTGCGCCTTCAGGTTGCCCAGCAGGGTCTGGTCCATTTCGCCACGGTGCTCAAGCACGGTGACCGGCTTGCCGATCAGCGAGGCCTGGGCATCGAAGTCAGGCAGGTCGCGGCGGACGTCGTCCTGGTACTGGCTCAGGGTCTGCTGCAGGGCGCGATTGGTGTAAACGATGGTGTTGCTGGTATCAGTCAGGTACACGCCGGTGGAGCTGTAATCCAGCGCGGTGCGGATGCGCAGGTTCTCGCGGGCGACCGCCTGGTCGGTCTCGATGCGTTCGCGCAGGTCGCGCTGCATGCGCTGCATGGCCTGCATCAGTTCGCCTACCTCGTCCTGGCGGCTGACGTCGATATGGCCATCGAGCTTGCCACCGGCGACGTCGTTGGCGACCGAGACGGCGCCGCGCACGCTGCCGACCAGTGCGCGGGCGAACAGCCAGACCAGCACCAGGCCGAGCGCGGCGCCACCCAGCAGGGCGATCACGGTCAGCACGGCCGAGGCGGAATAGGTGGACGCGGCCTGTTCGCGCGAGGCGCGGGCCAGGCGGTTGTCTTCGGCGATCAGCGCTTCCAGTGCCGAGGCGGCCTTGCGGTGCTTGGTGCGGGTTTCGCCGACGAAGGTATCGATGGCATCGTCCGGCAGGTCCAGTTCCAGCATCTCGGTGACACTGTCATAGGAGGCCAGGGCGTCCTTCCACTCCTTGGCGAAGGTGTCGAACAGCTTCTTCTGCTGCGCGTTGTCGACCAGCTTCGGGTACTCCTTGATCGACTTGTCCATGCTCGCGCGCAGCTCGACGCCCTGCTTGCGCGCATCGGACTTGACATCGTCGCTGGCCCGGATCAGTTGCTGGTAGGCGGCATTGCGGTATTCGCCCAGCATGCCGCGCATCTCGCCGGCGAGGCGGATGCTCTCCATGCGTGAACCGGCCAGCTCGGTGGTGACGTTGTTCAGCGAATGCAGGCCGCGATAGGCGACGATGCCCTGCAACAGCATCACCAGCAGGAGGACGCCGAAAGTCAGCAGCAGCTTCGGCATCAGTTTCAGGTTGTTGATCCACGGCATGGGCGTTGCGAGCTCCTAAGGCAGACGCGCCCGGGCATCGGGCCCGGTTGCAGCAGAAACCACGCCGGCACCAGCACCGGCGTGGTCCGACGGACAGCGGATTACTTGATGTTGGCCAGCTTCAGGCCAGCGGGCGAGCTGACTTCGATTTCCGCGCGCGAGGCGTCACGCTGGATCTTGCCGATCACGCAGACGGTCTTGCCTTCCAGGGTTTCCAGCGGGAAGGAGAACTTGCTGCGGTTCTCGCCGGCGATGCGGGCCGAGAAGGTGTGGCGCGGGAAGGCGCCGCCCATGTAAAGGAAGGTCGGCTGGCCTTCGGAACCTTCTGCGTAGCGGGCCTTTTCGACCTTGCCGCAGACCATGCCGTCCTTGCCGACCGAGCGCGGTGCCAGTTCCGGCGGGATCATGTCGGCCGACTGGGCGAACGCGGAGGAAGCGGTGGTGGCCAGGACAGCGGCCGAAACGAACGCAAGCAGGGACTTCATCGAGGTATATCTCCGGGGATGGTGATGGTCGTTCCGGTTCCGCGCGCTCCTGCGCGACCGGCTTCTGTCCCCCTATCGGCACTGCCGGGGAGAACTGAAGGGTTTTGTGACCGGAACGTGAAGCAGGTCCGCTCGGTCAGGCAGCAGCGTCTTCGGCAAGGGCGTTCTGCCCCATGTCGGCGCTGTCGAGCAGGGTCTCGATGTCCAGCAGGATCAGCATGCGGTCGTCGTGGGTGCCGATGCCGGAGATGAAGCGGGTGTCGACGGCAGGGCCGAATTCCGGGGTCGGACGGATCTGCTCGGCCGACAGCGGGATGACGTCCGAAACGCTGTCGACCACGATGCCGACCACGCGGTCTTCGACGTTCAGCACGATCATCACGGTGAAGGCGTCGTAGCGGGCATTGTCCAGGCGCAGCTTCAGGCGCAGGTCGATGACCGGCACGATGGTGCCGCGCAGGTTGATCACGCCCTTGATGTAGTCCGGTGCATCCGGCACCCGGGTGACGGCGTCGTAGCCGCGGATTTCCTGCACCTTGAGGATGTCCACGCCGTAGTGCTCGTCACCAAGGGTGAAGCTGAGGAATTCGCCACCGGCGCTGGCGGCGGAGTTGGTCTTGTCGTTCATCGAGGGGTCCTGGTTCTGCCGGAAGTCCCGGTGTCAGGCTCGATATCGGCCCCGCCGGGGGGGACTTTAGGTGCCGGCTCGGAGGCATCCGCGCATGGCGTGGGTCTGCCGAGGATCGGTAGTGCCGGCCGCTGGCCGGCAACGGCAATATGCGGGTTGCCGGCCAGCGGCCGCCACTAACCCATTGAACGCGCCCTACAGCTCGCCGTTGCGGCGTGCCTTGCGCTGGCGGTCGATGCGGAAGATGTAGCGCTGGATGGCGCTGTCGGCGCCGCGCGGCAGGGTGTCAAAGCGCATGCCTACCCGCTTGATCTCGATCCCGTTGGGTTGGCGCTGCGGCAACAGGTTGCAGACAACCAGCCCGATCTCCAGGTCCGGGCCGTCGGGCAACGACAGCAGCGCCGGGTAGCGCTTCTGCAGGCTGAACACTGCGCAATCGGTTGGCACGGCGACCGCCAGGCCGCCGCCACTGATGTCCACCACCCGCATCGACAGGGCGTCGGCGCGGCTCTCGCCGGCGGGGATCAGCAGTTGGGGCGAATCGGTGACGGGGGTTTCCAGCCGGTACATCTCACGGCGTTGCAGATGCACCAGTTCGTCCGGAAAGGGGGCGCGGAAGGCAACGTGCCCATCGTTGTCCACGCGCTCCAGCGCGTGCAGGCGGAACCGCACGAGGACACGCTCGAGCTGGGCGAAGCACAGCAGATGGTCGGCCTGTTCGGCGGCGCGATTGGAAGCCTCCTGCAGGCTGCCATCGAGCAGCAGGTAGTCTTCATCCTCTTCGAGTTCGAGCAGTGCGGTCGGGAACGACCGGTCGCGGCCGTCGATATGGGCATTGATCAGTGATCGCTGGTCGATCAGCGAGCGCAGCAGCTGGCGCAACTGGCGCGGGTTGCGGACCAGGAAACGTTCGTCGGCGGCATCAGCCGCGTGGACATCATGCACTGCAGTGTCGTTGCCGTCGGACATGGAATCTACGGTCAGGGGCGGGCGCCAGCACGCGTTGGCGCGAGGCTCGATGGGGATATCGGCCTCTGCACCGGATTATGAAGTGGGATTTGCATCACTTTCCATGCGTAAGGGGCCAGACCCCTCTCCCGAGGGAGAAGGGTCCGACCCTGGCGACATCAGAACTCCTGCCAGTCGCCGTCTGCAGCCAGCGCCGACTGGGCTGTCCCGGTGCGCATCGTACGTGCCGGGGCCGCCTTCACGGCCGGTGCGGCAGCTGCGACCTGGCGCGGTACCGGCGCCGCCAGCGGACGCGCCGGAATGGCCGTCGTGCCCTGCGATGCCAGCCGGAAGCGGGCCACGGCTTCGCCCAGCTGCACGGCCTGGTCTTCCATCGCACGCGCGGCGGCGGTGGCTTCCTCCACCAGCGCAGCGTTCTGCTGGGTGGTTTCGTCCATCTGAACCACGGTCTGGTTGACCTGCTCGATGCCGGCGCTCTGCTCCTGCGATGCGGCGGAGATCTCGGCCATGATGTCGGTCACGCGCTGCACCGAGGCGACGATCTCGCCCATCGTGCTGCCGGCTTGGTGCACCAGGCTGGAGCCTTCGGCGACCTTGCCTACCGAGTCGTCGATCAGGCCCTTGATTTCCTTGGCGGCGGCGGCCGAGCGCTGGGCGAGGGTACGCACTTCGCTGGCAACCACGGCGAAGCCACGGCCCTGTTCGCCGGCACGGGCGGCTTCCACCGCGGCGTTCAGTGCCAGGATGTTGGTCTGGAACGCGATGCCGTCGATGACGCTGATGATCTCGGCGATTTTCTTCGACGAGGCTTCGATGGCCGACATGGTGGTAACCACCTGGCCGACCACCTCACCGCCCTGCGAGGCGACGCCATGGGCGCCGATGGCGAGCTGGTTGGCCTGGCGGGCGTGTTCGGCGTTCTGGCGCACGGTGGAGGTCAGTTCCTCCATCGAGGCGGCAGTCTCTTCCAGGTTGGCGGCCTGCTGCTCGGTACGGCGCGACAGGTCGCTGTTGCCGGACGCGATCTCGCCAGCGGCGAGGGTGATGCTGGAGGCACTGGCCTGGATCTGGCTGACGATCTGGGTCAGCTGTGCGACGGTGGTGTTGGCGTCGTCGCGCATGCGCGCGAACACGCCGTTGAACTGGCCGTCCATGCGTGCGGTCAGGTCGCCGGCGGCGATCGACTGCAGCAGCTGCGAGAGCTGGCCGAGGTTGCCGTCGGCCACCTGCATCATGCTGTTGAGCTGCTCGATCATCACGCGGAAATCGTGATCGAAGCGCTGCGCGTCACCGCGCTGGCTGAAGTCGCCCGCAGCGGCGGCCGAGGCCAGGTGCTGGATCTGCGTGTTGATGGCCAGCAGGCTGGCCTTGGCGGCGTCCATCGATTCGTGCAGGATCGCGCGGCTGCCTGGCAGGCGGCGGGCGTCCGGAGCAAGGTTGCCGATGGCGTACTGGTTGAGCACTTCAATGGCATCGACGATCGCATCGAGGTGTTCGAAGATCACCGTGTTGATGCCGCTGGCCAGCTGGCCGTAGACGCCCGGGAAGTCTTCCGGAATACGGTGGCTGATGTCCGGGCCGGCATGCATCTGTGCCATCAGCTGCGTCTGCTCGCTGAAACGGCGCAGCATTGCGGTCATTTCGGCCGTGGCCGTAAGCATCCTGCCGGCTTCGTCCCTGCTGGTGGCCTGGGTGCTGACGCTGAGATCGCCGCGGGCGACCGCCTGGATGGCATGCACGGCCTTGCCCAGCGGGCCGGTGACCGCGCGCGAGATGACGATGGCCAGCGCGGCGGCCACCAGCGACAGCAGGATGATGCAGCCGATGATGGCGATCATGCTGTTGCGATGGGTGGCGTTGGCGTCGGCGATCTTGCCGTCCATCTGCCCGGCGATATGGGCGCCCAGTGCCTTCATCGCAGCGAACAGGTCGCGGCGCGCCGGGCGTGACTGCTCGTCGGAGATCTGCCGCGCCAGGACGCCGTCACCGGCGGTCACGGCGTCGCGCATCGCCTTGTTGGCGGCGAAGTAGCGATCCAGTTGCGCGCTGGCTGCGCGATACAGTTCACGCTCCTTGTCCAGCGCCGGCAGCGCCGCGTACGCCGCCAGTTCGTCATGTACGGCCTTGGCGGTGTCGTCCATGCGCTTGTTGTAGTCGGCCACCTTTTCCGGCTGGTCGAGCATGCTCAGCTGGGCCAGTTCGTAGGTGCGGAACTCCCCGAGCTGCGAGCGCGCCTCGCCCAGGTGCTGGACCGAGGGGATATCGTTGCCAGCCATGTCGCGTAGCTGCGCGTTGGCTTCGCTCAGTCGCAGCAGGGCGAACGCGCCGAGGATCAGGGTCATCAACGTGGTGAGGGTGAACCCCACAGCCAGCTTGCGGGCGATGGGCAGATCTTGGAACCACTTCATGCAGGGTGCTCCAGGTGGGCAGAGTGCCGGCGTCTGTGCGCCGGTTTGGGGGTGGTTGCAGAGCGAACGGTGGTTCCCGGTGGGGTTCGGTGACGGCCGTCAATGCGAAATAGCGGCGCAGTCTCGATGGACTTTATGGACGCAGATCACATTCGGATGCGTAGGGAGGGCAGCACGGAAGCGTTGCAGCGACGCGGTTTTCGATTGGATGAAGTGGTTGCGACAGCAACTAGCGTGCCGACGGAGTTCACGATTTGGTTTCGGGGTACCGTCCCGCAGTCAGATTCCGTTCCTGCGGAAGGGAATCTGACCCCCCTGGCAGGCCGAACACAAACGAAAACCGCCGCCCCGAGGGGCGGCGGTCCATGGTTCGCATGCAGCGTGGATCAGGCCGCCTGCGGCATCCGCAGCGAGCGCACCAACCCACCGATGTCGACGATCAGCGCGACCCGGCCGTCGCCGAGGATGGTGGCGCCGGATACTCCGCCGATGCGGCGGTAGTTGTTCTCGATGTTCTTCACCACGACCTGCTGCTGGCCGACCAGTTCGTCCACCTCCAGCGCGATCTTCTGGCCATCACCTTCGACCACCACCACCAGCGATTCGCTGCCGGGTGCGCGGTTGCCGTAGCCGTAGTACTCGCTCAGCGAGAGGATCGGCAGGTACTCGCCACGCACGCGCAGCACGCGGCCCTCGCCGGCCATGCTGCGGATGTCCTCGGCCTGCGGCTGCAGCGCCTCCAGCACGTACGCCAAGGGCAGGATCAGGGTTTCGCCGGCCACCGCTACGGTCATGCCGTCGAGGATGGCCAGGGTCAGCGGCAGGCGGATCAGCGTGCGGGTGCCGGTACCGAGGCTGCTTTCGATCTGCACCTCGCCGCCCAGTGCCTGGATGTTGCGGCGGACCACGTCCATGCCGACACCACGCCCGGACAGGTCGGTGACCGCATCGGCCGTGGAGAAGCCTGGCTGGAAGATCAGGTCCCAGACCTGCGAATCGGTCGGGTTGTCCGGCACGGCCAGGCCGCGTTCGTGAGCCTTGGCCAGGATCTTGGCGCGGTCCAGGCCACGGCCATCGTCGCTGACTTCGATGACGATATGGCCGCCCTGATGCGAGGCCGCCAGGGTGATCGTGCCGGTCTCGTCCTTGCCTGCACCGCGGCGGACGTCGGGCATTTCCAGGCCGTGGTCGATCGAGTTGCGCACCAGGTGCACCAGCGGATCGGCGATCTTCTCGATCAGGCCCTTGTCCAGCTCGGTACCTTCGCCGACGGTGCGCAGGCGCACCTGCTTGCCGAGGCGGCTGGACAGGTCGCGGACCAGGCGCGGGAAGCGGCGGAACACCGCATCGACGGGCAGCATGCGCACGCCGATCACCGCTTCCTGCAGGTCGCGTGTGTTGCGTTCAAGCTGGTCCAGGCCGGCGAACAGGCTTTCGGCGTGGACCGGGTCCAGTGCGTGCGAGACCTGCTTGAGCATGGCCTGGGTGATGACCAGTTCGCCGACCAGGTTGATCAGCGCATCGACCTTGTCGACGCTGACGCGGATCGAGGTTTCCGCTTCCTGGCTGGCACCACCGCTGGCGGCAGGCACGGCCGGTGCCGACGGTGCCGCTGCGACCGGAGCGGGGGCCGCTGCGGCCGGGGCCTGGGTGGCCAGGCTTGGCGGCGCGGCCGGTCGGATGTCCAGTTCGCAGTCGTCCAGCACCCAGGCGAAGGTGTCTTCGATCTTGCTGCGCGGCACCTTGCCGACCAGGCCCAGATCCCACGCCAGGTGGGCCTCCAGCGGGTCGAGCTGGGCGAAGCCGGGCAGGCGTTCCATGCGCGCGGCGACCTGCAGCGAGCCGAGGTGTTCCAGCTCGCGGATGATGCGCAGCGGGTCGTTGCCGCTCATGAACAGCGACGGCGCCGGAGTGAAACCGATCTGCCAGGCTTCGGGGGTATCGTCCACCTTGGCCGCTGCCGCGACCGGAGCGCTCGATGCGGCCTGGCCGGAGAGAACGGCTTCCAGGCGCGCCTTCACTGCGGCGACAGCGGCGGGGTCGGCAGCCTGGCCGTGTTCGGCTTCGCGCAGCAGGGCGCGAAGCACGTCCACCGAAGACAGCATGGCGTCGACGGCATGGCCTTCCAGCGCCCGCTTGCCGGCACGCAGCTCATCGAGCAGCGTTTCCAGCACGTGGGTCAGGCCGGCGATGGCATCGAAGCCGAAGGTGCCGGCGCCGCCCTTGATCGAGTGGGCGGCGCGGAACACCGAATTGATGATCTCCGCGTCCTGCTGCCCCGATTCCAGGGCCAGCAGGCCAGCCTCCATCGCGTCGAGGCCTTCGCGGCTCTCCTCGAAGAAGGTGGCGTGGAAGCGTTGCAGGTCCATGCTCATGGCAGTGGCGGTCCGGAAGCGAAGAAGGGGAGCGGTGCGGGGCGATCAGCCCAGCACTTTCTGCACGGTGGCGACCAGCTGTTCGGGATTGAACGGCTTGACCAGCCAGCCGGTGGCACCGGCGGCCTTGCCTTCGGACTTCTTGTCGGCGGCCGATTCGGTGGTCAGCATCAGCAGCGGGGTGAACTTGTAGTCCGGCAGCTGGCGCAGTTCGCGGATCAGCGCGATGCCGTCCATGTTCGGCATGTTGACGTCGGTGACCACCGCGTTGAAGCGCTGGCCCTTGGCGCGACCCAGCGCGACCGCGCCGTCTTCGGCTTCTTCGACGGCAAAACCGGCCGAGGTGAGGGCGAAGGAAACCATCTGGCGCATCGACGCCGAATCGTCCACCACCAAGATACGTGCGCTCATGCAGCGTTCTCCACAGATTTCAGGTTGTCATGGGTTGCGTCCAGGCCCAGGGCCTGGGTGACGCCCAGCAGGCGCGCGGCGTCACGGAAGGTTGCGGTGCAACCGTGGAAGCCGGTGCCCAGGCCTGCCTCGCGGCGGGCCTGCACGAATGCACACAGCACCTGCACGGCGGCCGTGTGGATGCGGGCGACCTGGCTTGCATCCAGGGTCAGCTCGCCTGCCTGCGCCACCAGCGGGGCGAGGCGGTTCTTGAGCTCGGTGCTGCTCTCGATGCCGAGATCCCCACCCAGTTCGACAGTGCTCATCGTTGCTCCGGACAAACGGTTCCGTGATCCATAACGGCACCCCGGCAGGGTTCTTTAGGGGAATCGACGCGGTGCGCCGATGCGTTGTTGTTCGGGGACGGGAGATGCCAATGCTGCGCATCGGCACCTGCAGTCCCCGACAGGCAACGCGTCGGCGCAAAGCGCCGACTCAACTCAACAGCCGTGTGGCGTCGAGCAGGATCATCGGACGCTGGCTGACCCGGGCGACGCCACGGAACAGGTCGTTGGAAATCTGGCAGATGCGCGCGGTATCAGGCGGCTCGATCTGCGAGTCGGTAAGGTTGGCGACATCTTCCACTGCCGACACGCGCAGGCCGATGGTTTCGCCGTCTTCCTCCAGCACCACGATGCGGGTCTGCGAATCGTCTTCGGCAGCGGCCGCACCCAGGTGCAGGCCGAGATCCATCACCGGTACCACCTGGCCCCGAAGGTTCATGATGCCGAGCATCGCTGGTGCGGTGCCGCGCAATGGCAGCAGGGGAACTGGCAGCACCACTTCCTGCACCTTCAGCAGTTCCAGCGCATAAGCCTGGGTGCCGCAACGCAGGCGCAGCCAGCGCGAGGTGCGCTCGCCGGCGCGGCGGTTCTGCGGATGCGGGCTGCTGGCGGGCTGGAGAGCCTGTGCCTGCAGTTCCTGCCAGGTGCCGGGACGGTTGGTGGCCGGGGCATCCACGGCAACGCGGGGCGGCGGCGCGACGGCAGCGGGCGCAGCCGGGGCAGGCGCGGGCGCAGGGCGCGGCGCCGGGGGCGCTACCACGGCCGGGGGCGGCGTGGGGACATCCGCGCCGCCGGCAGCGGCCTCGAACGCAGCCTGCAGGCCGGGGCTGTCAGTGTGGGCGAGGTGCTGGCTGTCGGCCGCGTCGGTCTCGTAGATCACTTCGTCGGGCAGGTCGTCCCAGGTGGGCTCCGGGCCGGCCTTGGCTTGGGCCGTCTCGTGGATCACCTCGTCAGGCAGATCATCCCAGGTCGGTTCCCGCTCGGGAGCGGCGACCGGCATTGCGGCGGCCTCGAAGGCGGCCTCCAGTGTTGCGTCGTCCTCTGCCGGTGCAACGGCAACAGTCTCCGTTTCGTAGATCACCTCGGCAGGCAGATCGTCCCAGGTGGGTTCGCGCCCGGCCGTTGCGGCGGCCTCGAAGGCGGCTTCGAGCGCGGCGTTGTCCGCGGCAGGCGCCGCGGCGACGGTGTCGGTTTCGTAGATCACCTCGGCCGGCAGGTCATCCCAGGTCGGCTCATGGTCCGGTTGCGATATGCTGGCCGGGGCCGGGGCCGGGGCGACGCTGTCAGGCGTTGGAAGCACGACGGCCGGAGCGATCGCTTCGCCCAGCAGTTCGTCCAGATAGTCGTCCAGTACGCCGGTGCTGTTCATGCGGCCTGCTCCAGGGCGCGGGCATCCTCACCGAGGATCCAGTTCAGTGCGCGGCGATAGGCGGCCAGGCCGCGGCCCGGGTACTCCTCACCAACGCTGGGCAGGGTCAGGCCTGCGGCATTGCTGATGCGGGTGTCGATCGGAATGGCGTCTTCCCACACGCGGGTGCCATGGCGATCCTGCATGGTGCGCAGCGACTCGTTGCCGGCGCGGGTGCGGCGGTCGAACAGGGTCGGCAGGATCGAGATCGGCAGCGGGCGGCGGCGCGAGCGCTCGACCATCTCGCCGGTGCGGACCATGCCGTCCAGGCCATGCAGGGCCAGCGGCTCGGCCTGGGTGGGGATGATCAGGCGGTCGGCAGCGGCCAGCGCGTTGATCATCAACAGGCCAAGGGTGGGGGCACAGTCCAGCAGGATGTAGTCGTGCTGGCCCTGGTGGCGCGCCAGTGCGTTCTGCAGGGCCAGGCCGAGGCCGGGCTGGTTGGCGCTGCGGCGCTCCAGCGTGGCCAGCGCCGACTGCGCGCAGACATAGTCCAGGCCTTGGATGCTGCTGGCATGGCACAGGCTGGAAAGATCGGCCGGCGGAGCGCCGAACAGTTCCAGCACGCCGGCCGGCGGCGGATCCACCGGTACGCCGAAGGCGCGGCTGAGCGAGGCGTGCGGATCGAGATCGATCAGCAGCACGCGATGGCCCAGCGCGGCCAGGCCGCGGCCGAGGGCGAGGGTGGTGGTGGTCTTGCCGACTCCGCCCTTCTGGTTGGCGATTGCCCAGATGCGCATCGGTTTACTCCTTCATTGCCGGGGGAACGGCGGCGCCGACGCGGCTGCCAGCCGGCACCGGCGGCAACTTCACCGGTGCGATGGGGGAGGTGGGGGCGCTGGCCGGAGTTGCGGCGGCTTGTTCGGTGGTGCTGTTGTCGACGGCGCCGGTGGCCGCATTGAGGCGCTGGCCGAGCGGATCCACCGAATGCGAGGTGTCGGCCAGGATGATGACCATCACCCGGCGGTTGCGGTTGCGCCCCTGCGCGCTGTCGTTCTCTTCGCGCGGACGAAACTGGCCATAGCCGACCATCGCCAGCCGCGACGGCTGCACGCCCTGGTCGGCGAACAGGTGCACCACGCTGGCCGCGCGGCCGGCCGACAGTTCCCAGTTCGAAGGGAAGGTGGCGGTGGCGATCGGCACGTTGTCGGTGTGGCCTTCCACGCGCACGCTGTTGGGCACGTCACGCAGCACCTCGGCGAGGCTGGCCAGCGTCTGCCGTGCATGCACGTCCAGCGCGGCCGAGCCGGTGGGGAACAGGATGTCGCTGTTGATCTCCACTTCAATCCACAACTCGGTGCGGCGCACGCTGATCATGCCGCGGTCGATCAGCGGCGCCAATGCAGCGGTGAGGCGGTCGGCGATGCTGTTGAGCTGGCGCTCGGCACGGGCGATCTGTTCCTGGTTGTGCACGGAGACCGGCATACGCATCTGCGAGGCCATCGACGGCAGCAGGGTCGGGTCGTGCGACGGCGCCGGCGCGGAGGGGCCGATCTTGGTGCCGGACTTGATCACCGAAGGGCTGTCCCAGCCGCCACCCTGCACCTGCTTGTTCCCCACCTGCACCGGGTTGATGGTGCGCGGTGCGCCACCGAAGGCATCGGTGAGCGCGTCGGCCATGATCCGGTACTTGCCCTCGTTGACCGAGGAGATCGCGTACATGACCACGAAGAAGGCGAGCAGCAGCGTCATCAGGTCGGCATAGGGGATCGCCCATGCTTCATGGTTGGCATGCTCTTCGTGGTGCTTGCGGCGGGTCATGTCAGTGCAGGAAGCCGGAAAGGTTGGTTTCGATGTTGCGCGGGTTCTCGCCCTGGGCGATCGAAATCAGCCCTTCAATGACCATTTCGCGGTCGCGGGTGTTGTGCGAGATCACACTCTTGAGCTTGGCAGCCACCGGCAGGAACAGCAGGTTGGCCGAGGCGATGCCGTAGATGGTGGCGGTGAACGCGGCGGCGATGCCGTGGCCGAGCTTGCTCGGGTCGGCCAGGTTCTTCATCACCGCGATCAGGCCGAGCACGGCGCCGATGATGCCGAGGGTCGGGGCGTAGATGCCCATCGCTTCGAAGACCTTGGCGCCGGCCTGGTCCTGGTGTTCCTGGCTGCCCAGTTCGATTTCCAGCATGTGCCGCATCGATTCGGGCTCGACGCCGTCCACCAGAAGCTGCAGGCCCTTGCGCAGGAACGGGTCCTGCTGCGCTTCCACCTGCGATTCCAGACCCAGCAGACCCTGGCGGCGGGCGATGTTGCTCCACTCAACGATCTGCTGGATCAGTTCGCGGCGATCACTGTGTGGCGGGCGCACGACCCAGCGCACGATCTTGAACGCATGCTTGAACACCGCCGGCGAGGTATGCAGCAGGATCGCGGCGACGGTGCCGACGATGACGATCACGAACGCCGCAGGCGACCACAACGACGCCAGGCCGGCGCCCTTGAGGATGCTGCCGCCGACCAGCGAGGCCAGGGCGAGAAAGAGTCCAATGAGGCTGAGTCTATCCATGGTTCCGGTATCGGCGTGTATGAATGGGACTTGAGACACCGGTAGATCGCGTACAGACGGTAGTCACAGTTTTTCGGGTCGCCGGGCATGGCCCTGGCGGGGTTCAACGCAGCCCGTCCACGTCCAGTATCAGGGCCATGCGACCATCGCCGATCAAGGTTGCACCGGCATAACCGCGCAGGCCGCGCAGGGCCTTCGGCAGTGGCTTGATGACCACTTCCTCACGCCCGCGCACCTGGTCCACGACCAGCCCGAAGCGGGCTTCGCCGGCCTGCAGCACCACGATGGTCAGCAGGGTTGACGCGGCCGGCGTCACATCCAGCCACTGGCGCAGGTCGACCAGCGGCAGGGTGTGCGAGCGGCGATCAAGCACGGCGCGGCCATCGAACCAGCCCAGCGAGGTGCGCGGCGCGTGCAGCACTTCCATCACGCGTGCCAGCGGTAGCGCGTAGACGTCCTCGCCGGCCTGCACCAGCAGGGTCGGCAGGATCGCCAGGGTGAGCGGCACGCGGATCAGGAAGCGGCTGCCACGACCCAGTTCCGACTGGATCTGGATCTGGCCGCTCAGTTCTCGGATGCGCGACTGCACCACGTCCATGCCGACGCCACGGCCGGAGATATCGGTGACCTGCTGCTTGGTCGAGAAGCCCGGCAGGAACACCAGGTGCAGGCACTCCTCGCTGCTCAGGCGGGCGCCGGCTTCCGGATCGATCAGGCCCTTCTCGCGCGCCTTGGCGCGCAGCTTCTCCGGGTCGATGCCGGCGCCATCGTCCTGCACCTCGATGCTGACGTAGTCGCCTTCCTGCTGCGCCGACAGGCGTACATGGCCCATCCGCGGCTTGCCCTGCGCCTCGCGCAGGTCGGGCATTTCCACGCCATGGTCGATGGCGTTGCGGACCAGGTGCACCAGCGGGTCGGCCAGGGCCTCGACCAGGTTGCGGTCGAGCTCGGTCTCGGCACCGATCAGCTCCAGGTCCACTTCCTTCTTCAGCGAGCGGGCAACGTCGCGGGCGACCTTGGGGAACCGCGAGAAGACCTTGCCCACCGGCTGCATGCGGGTGCGCATCACCGCCGATTGCAGGCGCGCGGTGGCGATATCCAGCGTCGACACGGCGCGGTCCAGCTCTTCATCGCGCAGGCGTGCACGCAGGGTCTTGAGCCGATTGCGCGACAGCACCAGTTCGCCGATTAGGTTGACGATCGCGTCCAGGCGTTTGGTATCAACGCGCACCGTGTGTTCGGCCTCGGCCAGCGGCTTGGCCGCCGGCTTGGCCACGGGTGCCGGTGCAGCGACCGGGCGCGGCGCGGGCGCCGGCGCCGGTGCCAGGACTGCAGCAGGCTTGGCACCCGGTGCGGCGCCACCGTGCAACTGGTCGAGCAGGGCTTCGAACTCGTCCTCGCTGATCAGGCCGTCGTCGGCTTTTTTTGCCGGCGCGATCGCAGTCGGAGCATTGCCACCGTGCAGCTGGTCGAGCAGCGCCTCGAATTCGTCGTCGGTGATCAGGTCGCTGCCCCCCGCGGCGGGTGCTGCTGCGGCGGCGGGCGCAGCCACGGCACCCCCGTGCACGTCGAACTGGGCGATCAGGTCCGGCGGCGCATAGCCCGGCTCGGTGCCGGACGACACGGCGTCCAGCATCGACTGCAGGTAATCCAGTGATTGCTGGGCCGCGTCGAAGTGGTGGGCCTGCAGCACGGCCTGGCCGGCGCGCGCCGCGCCCAGCGCCTCCTCAGCGGCGTGGCACAGCTCGACCATGGCAGTGACGCCGAGGAAGCCGGCGCCGCCCTTGAGCGTGTGGTAGCCGCGGAACACCGCATTGAGCTGGTCGCTGTCCTGCGGTGCCTGCTCCAGCGACACCAGCTGTTCGCCGAGGCGGTCCAGGATCTCCTGCGCCTCGATGATGAAATCGGCAGTGATGTCGTCGGATACCGCGCTCATGCTTACAGCCCCAGATCCGACAACAGGTCGTCGGCGTCGTTCTGCGAGACCGCGTGGCGGTCCAGTCCCTTCAGTGCCGGCCCGGCCAGTGCCGGGTCGGTGCGATGCTGTTCCGGCGGCAGGCCGAGTGCGCCGAAGCCCTCGTGCACGCGGCGGACGATGCCGACCACGCGACGGATGATCTGCCCGGTCAGGTCCTGGTAGCTCTGGGTCAGGGCGATCTCGGTCAGGTTGTGGCGGATGCGCTCGAGCTGCGCGTCCTGGCCTGGCTGCAGGCCTTCGGCACGCAGCTGTTCGGTCAGGCTGCGGCATTCCTCGGCCAGGTCCAGGGTGCGGTGGGTGGCCTGTTCGGTCATCGCCACCACGTGGTCCAGGCGCGCGCAGGCGTCATCCAGCTCACCGGCCTCGCTGGGCACGGTCGGCAGTTCACCCAGCGCCTGTCCCAGCTCGCGGGCCAGCCGCGACAGGCCGCTCATCATCGGCTGCGTGCGCAGCGCGACCAGTCCGTCGATGCGTTGCCGCCAGGCAGCTTCGTCACCGGACTCCAGTGCGTCCAGGGCTTCCTGCAGTCGCAGGGCCAGAGCGTTCTTGTCGACCGTGGTATCCATCAGGCGCTGGCCGCCAGGCGTTCGAAGATCTTGCCGAGCTTCTCTTCCAGCGTCTGCGCGGTGAAGGGCTTGATGATGTAGCCGTTCACGCCGTTCTGGGCGGCTTCGATGATCTGTTCGCGCTTGGCTTCGGCAGTGACCATCAGCACTGGCAGGGTCTTCAGCTTGGCATCGGCGCGGATCGCCTTGAGCAGCTCGATGCCGGTCATCACCGGCATGTTCCAGTCGGTGACGACGAAATCGAACGACTGGCTCTGCAGCAGCGACAGCGCGGCATGCCCGTCCTCGGCTTCGGCGGTATTGGTGAAGCCAAGATCGCCCAGCAGGTTCTTGACGATGCGACGCATGGTCGAGAAGTCGTCGACGATCAGGATGCGCATGTTCTTGTTCAAAGCAGAGTTCCTTTGTTGTTCATTCCGGGTGGCCGGGGGCAGCCGCCTCGGGCATGTTCACTCTTCCAGGCCGGCGTCGGCCGCCTCGAAAATCTTCAATCGTCCACGCAGGCGCAGCACGGCCTGGCCGTGGATCTGGCAGACCCGCGACTCGCTCACGCCGAGCACCGCGCCGATCTCCTTCAGGTTCAGTTCCTGCTCGTAATAGAGCGAGAGCACCAGCTGTTCGCGCTCGGGCAGGTGGCCGATGGCCTTGCCCAGCTCGCGGCCGAACTCGCCGCGCTCCAGCACCTGCTGCGGGGTCGGGCCGCCCTGGGCGACGGTATCCAGCTCGCCCTGGTCCTCGATGCGTGACTCCAGGCTCAGCACCTGGCCACGCGCGGCGTCTTCCATCAGCCGCAGGTATTCGGGCAGCGGCATCTCCATCGCGGCGGCCACTTCGGTGGCGCTGGCGGCACGGCCGGTGCTCTGTTCCAGGCGGCGGATGGTGGCAGCGGCGTCGCGTGCGCGGCGATGCACCGAGCGCGGCACCCAGTCGCCACGGCGGATCTCGTCGATCATCGAACCGCGGATGCGGATCGAGGCGTAGGTCTCGAACGAGGCGCCCTGGTCGGCGTCGTAGCTGCGCGACGCTTCGATCAGCCCCATCATGCCGGCCTGGATCAGGTCGTCCACCTCCACGCTCGCCGGCAGGCGTGCGGCCAGGTGGTGGGCGATGCGCCGCACCAGGTCCGAGTGCTGGGAGATGACCTCGTTGGCCGCCGAGCGCTGGACCTCCCGGTACTGGGCTGCGCCTTTCATGCGGCCACCCCGCGCTGCTTGAGAATGCGCTCGAGGAAGAACTCGACGCCGCCACGCGGTTCGGTCGGCGCCTGCCAGCGTGCGGTGCGGCGCGCGATCTCGGTGATCGCCAGCGCGGCCGGGCTGGACGGGTAGGCCTTCACCACCGGTTGCTGGCGCTGCACCGACAGGCGCAGCCAGTCGTCCTGCGGCACGCAGCCCAGGTAGTTCAGCGAGACATCGGCGAGGAACTTCTCGCACACGCGGGTCAGCTTTTCGTACAGCACGCGGCCCTCGTTGGGGTCGCGCACCATGTTGGCCACCACCTGGATGCGGTCCACGCCGCGCTCGCGCGACAGCACCTTGATCAGTGCGTAGGCGTCGGTGATCGAGGCCGGTTCGTCACAGACCACCACCACGGTGTCCTGCGCGGCCTGGCAGAAGGTCAGCACGCCGTCGGTGATGCCGGCGGCGGTATCGACCACCATGATGTCCAGCTCGCGTTCCAGTTCGGAGAACACGTTGACCAGGCCGACATGCTCGGCCGGGGCCAGCTCGGCCATGTGCCGGCGGCCGGAAGCGGCCGGGACGACCAGCACGCCGTTCGGGCCTTCGACGATGACGTCGTCCAGCGAGCAGCGGCCGGCCACCAGGTCGGCCAGCGTAAAGGTGGGGTTCAAGCCCAGGATCACGTCGATGTTGGCCAGGCCCAGGTCGGCGTCCAGCAGCAGCGTGCGCTTGCCCATGCCCGCCAGCGCCACAGCCAGGTTGGCCGAGACGTTGGTCTTGCCCACGCCGCCCTTGCCGCCGGTCACCGCGATGGTGCGCACAGGGCCGAGCGGCTCGCTGCGGGTGGCCGACAACGGGAAGGTCTTGGTCAGCTTGGCGTACTCACGCGACGGCATGGTTCAACTCCGGGTTGCAGGGCATATCGGCCGCTCGGCGCAAATCTTCAAGGCGAAGTACGAGATTGGCTGCACTGGCCCTATGCAGGTCCTCCGGGACGTCCTGGCCATCGGTCACCCAGGTGATCGGCAGGGCATGGTCCACGGCCACAGACAGGGCGTTGCCGAAGCGGCCGGTCTCGTCCAGCTTGCTCAGCACCAGACCCTGCAGGTTGGCGGCGCCGAAGCGGCGGACCACCTCGTCCATGTCGCCGAAGCTGGTATTGGCCGGCAGCACCAGCAGGGTGCGCACCTGGCGGGCGGCACGCAGCCACTGCAGCTGGGCGGCCAGCGCGCGGTCGCGCGGGCCCAGCCCGGCGGTGTCGATCAGCACCAGCTTGTAGTCCTTCAGGCGTTCCAGCAGCTGGTCCAGGTCGGTGCCGCTGTTGGCCTCGTGCACCGCGATGCCGAGCTGGCGGCCGTAGCCGTAGAGCTGCTCGCGGGCGCCGATGCGGGCGGTATCGGTGGTGACCAGGGCGACGTCACGCGGCGCGTGCTTCTCGGCGAATCGCGATGCCAGCTTGGCGATGGTGGTGGTCTTGCCGGCGCCGGTCGGGCCGACCAGGGCGATCACGCCGCCTTCTTCCAGCGGGTCGACCGGGGCGATCGGCAGCTTGCGCGAGATCAGCCCCAGCATCAGGCCGCGGCCACGATGGGCTTCGGTCTCCAGCGGGATCTGCATGGCCGCGTCGCGGGCCAGGCCGGCATCGAAGCCATATTCGTCCATCAGGTCCAACGCGGTGGCGCGCACCGGGCAGCCGCGCAGGCGCTCGTCGGTGAAGCGGTTCATCTCGCGCTCGATCACCTGGCGCATGCCGGCCACTTCCTGGCGCAACTGGCGGATCTCGGCGTCGTCCTGGGCGACCACCGTCAGCACCGGAGCCGGAGCCAGGGTGGGGGCCGGCGCGGTTTCGACAATGGCATCGGCCAACGCCGGTTCGCTGGCGGCGCTGGCCGGCTGCGCGTCGGCGACGGCAGCGGTCGGCAGCGGCGGCGGCTGCACGGCCGGCGCCACGCTTTCGTGATGCGCCTCGTGCGGCGGATCGATCGGGAAGCGGGCGCGGTTGGCCGGCACGGCGGCGGCCGGTGCAACGATGGCCTCGGCGAACGGCGCGAAGATCTGTTCCGGCAGCGCCGGTTCGTTGACGGCGGCACGCGCGAGGGTGGCCGCAAAGCCGGTGCTGCCGCGGGTCGGCACGATCTCGTCGGCGCTGTCCAGGGTGCGGCCGGTGGCGCCGACCGCGGCGCGGGCGAGGGCGGCCACCGCCGAGGTGGTGGCGGCGACCGGCTCCGGTGCCGGGGTGGCGCTGCGACGGCGGGTGACGGCGGCGATCACCGCATCGGCGGCGGTGCGCGGCTTGGGCGCCGGCGGCGGCGCCACGTCGCGGCGCGAGGCTTCCAGCGCACGCTGCACGGCGCTTTCATCGTAGTTGGCGGCGGCGACGATCTCGATGCCTTCCTCGATCCGGCGGTTGGACAGGATCACGGCATCAGGACCATGTTCCTTGCGCACCAGGTTCATGGCCGAACGCATGTCGGCGGCGACGAATCGTTTGATTTTCATGCTGTGGTCACGAGGCGAAGACGGCGGAGTGGCGGCCGGGGAACTCGGGTGGTCGGTGGTCTGCACGGTGCGGGTTCCCCTTGGTATCTGTCTGTTGCGTTGGTTCGAAGGTGGTGTCTGTTTTCTGGCGCGTCGGCGGGCGGCGTCAGCTGATCGTTCCGACCAGCTTCAGGCGCTTGTCCTCCGGCACCTCGCTGTAGGCCAGGACCGACAGCGACGGAACGCTGTGGCGGACCAGGCGTGCCAGCGCGGCGCGCACCGGGCCAGGTACCAGCACGACCGCGGGCTCGTTGCGGGCTTCCTGCTTGCTGACACATTCGGCCAGGCTCTGGTGCAGTCGCTCAGCGAGTCCGGGTTCCAGCGCGGCGCCGTTGCCCTGCGTGGACTCCTGCAAGACACGTTCCAATTGCGGGTTGAGGGTGAACACCGGCAGCTCCGCCGACATTCCGGCGATCTCCTGCACGATGAAGCGGCCCAGGGCGGTGCGCACGGCGGCGGTCAGCACGGCCGGGTCCTGGCTGCTGGGCGCATGTTCGACCAGTGCCTCGGCGATCTTGCGCAGCTGGCGGATCGGAATGCGCTCGACCAGCAGGTTCTGCAGCACGCGCACCACCGCCGACAGCGGCAGCGCCTTCGGCGTCAGATCTTCGACGAGCTTGGGCGCGCTCTTGGCCAGGTTGGCCAGCAGGTGTTGCACTTCCTCATGGCCGAGCAACTCAGGTGCGTGCTCGCGGATCAGGTGCGAAAGGTGGGTGGCGACCACGGTGGCCGGGTCGACCACCGTGTAGCCCAGCGTTTCGGCCTGGGCACGCTGGTGCGGTTGGATCCAGGTGGCATCGAGGCCGAACGCGGGGTCCTTGCCGGCGATGCCTTCCAGCGTGCCAAGCGCGCTGCCCGGGTCCAGCGCGAGCTCGCGGTCGGGGTGGATCTCGGCGGTGGCCACCGGCACGCCGTGCACCAGCACGCGGTAGCCGTTGGCGGGCAGTTCCAGGTTGTCGCGGATGTGTACCGATGGAATCAGGAAGCCGACATCCTGGGTGAGCTTGCGGCGCACGCCCTTGATGCGCGCCATCAGTTCGCCGCCCTGGTTGCTGTCCACCAGCGGAATCAGCCGGTAGCCGACCTCCAGGCCCAGCGGATCGACCGGGCGCAGTTCGTCCCAGCTCAGTTCGGCGGTGGGCGCCGGCGCGGCCGGGCGGCCGAGGGCGTTGAGCGCCGCCGGGTCCTTGCCCGTTGCGGCGGCATCGGCGGCCGGGGCCTGGGTCTTGCGGTACAGCTTCCAGGCAATGAAGCCGAGGATCGAGGCCAGCGTCAGGAAAGCGACGTTGGGCATGCCCGGCACCAGGCCCACCAGGCCGATGATGCCGGCGGTGATCGCCAGCGCCCGGTACTGGCCGAACACCTGCCCGGTCATGGCCTGGGCCATGTCCTGCGAGCGCGAGGCGCGGGTGACCAGCATCGCCACCGCGCTGGAGACCAGCAGCGCCGGCAGCTGTGCCACCAGGCCGTCACCGATCGACAGCAGGGTATAGGTGGCGGCGGCTTCGCCGAACGGCATGCCATGCTGCAGCACGCCCACGGCCAGGCCGCCGAGCATGTTGATGAACAGGATCAGGATGCCGGCGATGGCGTCGCCGCGGATGAACTTGCTGGCACCGTCCATCGCACCGTAGAAGTCGGCCTCCTCGCGGACTTCCTCGCGGCGCAGCTTGGCTTCTTCACGCGTCAGCAAACCGGCGTTGAGGTCGGCGTCAATCGCCATCTGCTTGCCGGGCATCGCGTCCAGGATGAAGCGCGCGGTCACTTCCGAGACGCGGCCGGCGCCCTTGGTGATGACCACGAAGTTGATGATGGTCAGGATCGCGAACACCACGATGCCGACCGCGTAGTTGCCGCCGATCACGAATTCACCGAAGGCGGCGATGACCTTGCCCGCGGCATCGTGCCCGTTCTGGCCATTGAGCAGGATCACGCGGGTGGAGGCCACGTTCAGCGCCAGCCGAAGCATGGTGGTGATCAACAGCACGATCGGGAAGATGGTGAAATCCAGCGGGCGCTTCACGTAGACCACCGCCAGCAGCACCATCAGCGAGATGGCGATGTTGAAGGTGAACAGCGCATCGAGCACCGGCGCGGCCAGTGGCACCACGACCATGGCCAGCAGGGCCAGCACGATCAGCGGTGCGCCAAGGCCCTGGCGGATCATTTCCAGGGCGCGGCGGGTGTTGAATCCGGTGGCGGGCTGGGCGCTCACGGGCGGCCTCCCTTGCCGAATTCATCCACCTGGATGTGCGGGGCGTCCGGCATCGGGCCAGTGCGCCAGGCGCGCAGCTGGTAGACGTAGGACAGGACCTGGGCGACGGCCGAATACAGTCTCACGGGAATTTCCTTTCCGAGTTGGCCTTCCCGATACAAGGCGCGTGCCAAAGGCGGGGCGGAGACGATCGCGACCTTGTTGCCGTCGGCCACTTCACGGATGCGCAGGGCGGTCTCGTCCACGCCCAGCGCGACCACGGTGGGGGCGTTCATGGCGCCGCCTTCGTACTTCAGGGCCACCGCGTAATGGGTGGGGTTGACCACCACCACGTCCGCCGTCGGTACCGCTTCCATCATCCGGCGGTTGGCCATCTGCTGCTGCAGCTGGCGGATGCGGCCCTTGACCTCGGGGCTGCCCTCGCTTTCCTTCATTTCCCGGCGCAGCTCTTCCCGGGTCATCTTCAGCTTGCGCATCCAGTTCCAGCGCTGGTACGGCGCGTCGATGGCGGCCAGCACCAGCATCGCGCCGGCGGTGGCCAGCAGCAGGCGCAGGGTGAAGCCGAGGCCGTCGGTGATGGCGGTCTCCAGCGGGCGGTGGATCAGCCCGCGCAGTGTGTCGAAGCCGGTCCACACCACCAGGCCGGCAGCCACGCCGACGAAAGCCACGCGCAGCAGCGATTTGGTGAACTCGGCCAGGGCCTCCGGGCCATACAGGCGCTTGAGCCCGCTCATCGGGTTCATGCGGTTGAGGTCGGGCATCATCGTCTTGGCCGACCAGCGCAGTCCGCCCATCACCAGCGGGGCGACGAAGCTGGCCAGCAGGCAGACCAGCACCAGCGGTGCGATCACCAGCATGAACTGCAGCAGCAGGTCGCCGAAGTGGCCGAACAGTTCCTTCGGGTTCTGCCGCAGGCTCTGTTCCGGGCTCAGCGCCTGCTTCATCCAGGCCGTGGCGCCGCGGCCGATCGAGCCGCTCATCGCCATCACCGCCAGCACGCCGGCGCCGAACACGGCGGCCGTGCCCAGTTCGCGCGAGCGCGGCAGGTTGCCCTGTTCGCGGGCGTCGCGCAGGCGTTTTTCGGTGGGTTGTTCGGTCTTTTCGCCGGCGGATTCGTTCTCGGACATCACGGGCACTGCGGCAGGGGTTGCCGGGGTGCGTGCAAGAACTGTTCCGTGATGGGGTGTTGCCTATCCACGCGCGGCGCGGATCTATTTGTAGAGCCGAGCCCATGCTCGGCCATGTTTGGATCGGGCGCGAAGAGCAGCCGAGCGCAGGCTCGGCTCTACAGGGGAGAGTTGTCGCTGGACGGTGGGCTCTGCGCCAGCTCCACCCGCGGCCGGGGCAGGTCGTGCAGCTGCATGAAGCGCGCCGCGTCGACCGGGCGGCCGAGCAGGTAGCCCTGCAGGTAATCGCATCCCAGCCGCTCCAGGTAGGCGCGCTGGGCGGCCGTCTCCACGCCCTCGGCGACGATGTCCATGTCCAGCGCATGGCCCAGCGCCACGATCGCCGAGACGATCACCACGTCCTCTGCACTGTGTTCCAGGTCGCGCACGAACGCATGGTCGATCTTGATCTCGGTGGCCGGCAGCCGCTTCAGGTACAGCAGGCTGGAATAGCCAGTTCCGAAATCATCGATGGAGATGCCTACGCCCAGCGCCGACAGCGCCTGCAGCAAGCGCAGGCTGGTGTCGGTATCGCGCATCACCGTGCTTTCGGTGATTTCCAGCACCAGGTGGCGCGGAGCGATGTTGTTGCGTTCGATCACCGCGCGCACGTCCTGCAGTAGGTGCGGCGAACTGAACTGCACCGGCGACAGGTTCACCGACATCGACCAGCCTTCGTGACCGGCATCGTGCCAGCGCCGCAGTTGCAGGCAGGCCTGGTCCAGCGCCCAGCGCCCGATCTCGTTGATCGCGCCGCTGCACTCGGCCAGGCGGATGAACCGATCGGGCGGAATCAGGCCATGCTCCGGATGGTGCCAGCGGATCAGCGCTTCGGCACCGGCCACCTTCTGCGTGGCCACGCGGATCTTGGGCTGGTAGTGCAGGAACAGCTGCTCGCTGCCAATGGCCCGGCGCAGGTCGGCCAGCAGCCGGAACTGTTGTTCGGCGCTGTCATTCATCCAGTCGGCGAACAGCACGAAGGCGTTGCGTCCGGATTCCTTGGCCTGGTACATCGCCGCATCGGCAAACGCCATCAGCTGCCGTTCGCTGGCAGCGTGGTCGGGGCAGATTGCCACGCCGATGCTGGCGGTTACCTGCAGTTCGTTGTCCGGCAGCAACGGGCCGCTGCCCACCGCCTGCAGGATGCGCCGGGCGAGGGTGGGCAGGTCCTCGTCGTGTTCGATGCGTACCACCAGCACGAACTCGTCACCGCCCAGTCGTGCCAGCATATCGTTGGGCCGCAGCAGCTGGCGGGTGCGCTCGGCCACCGCCACCAGCAGTGCATCGCCGGCCTGGTGGCCGTAGGCATCGTTGACCTGCTTGAAGCCGTCCAGGTCCATGAACATCACGGCGAAACGGCTGCCGCCCTGCTCGGCCTCGGCCAGTGCCTGCACGATGCGACGCTGCAGCAGCAGGCGGTTGGGCAGGCGGGTGAGCGGATCATGCAGTGCGGCCTGGGTCAGTTCCTGCTGCGCATCGGTCAACGAGGTGCTCAGCATGGAGTTGCGCAGTCGCAGCAGCTGCGCCTCCACCCGCTGGTCCAGCCAGGACACCACCAGCACCACCGCGAGGATCGCCACGGACAGCACCACCACCAGCATGGCCAGCCATTCGCTCTGCAAGCCGTCGCCGACGGCTGCGCCGCAGATGCTGCCCTCCGGAAAGCGAGCGGCGGCCATGCCGGTGTAGTGCATGCCGACGATCGCCAGGCCGAGCAGCCCCGCCGCGGCCAAGCGGTCGCCGATACGGGTGCGCTGCCCACGCAGGCGGAACGCAACATACAGGGCTGTCCACGAGGCGGCGACCGCCACCATCAGTGATAGCAGCAGCCAGCCCGGGTCGTAGTCGATGCCTGGCTGCATGCGCATTGCGGCCATGCCGACGTAGTGCATGCCGGCGATGCCGGTGCCCATCAGCAGGGCACCGCCGGCCAGCCGTGGATGCGGCAGAGTACGCAGCGAGACCAGCCACAGTGCGAATACCGACGAAGCGATCGCCAAGGCCAGCGAGAGCAGGGTGATCGGCAGGTCGTAGCCGAGCGGAATGGGCAGATCGAAGGCGAGCATGCCGATGAAGTGCATCGACCAGATGCCCAAGCCCATGGCGAAGCCACCACCGAGACGCCACCACCAGGCCGCGGCCTTGCCGGGCGCGGTAATCGTGCGCCCGGCCATTGCCAGTGCAGTGTAGGAAGCCATCACGGCTACCAGCAGCGAGATTGCGACCAGCCACGGGTTGTACGTGCCTACCAGCATTCGTCAGTCTCCCGGACCTGCCTGTCGACGGAAACCACGGTGGGGCATGCATGAGGCAGGCCGACGCAGGGCGGCGGCCACGTGCGGCATCCCCCCGGTTGCCGCGCATTCACTCTAACGCGCAGACCCGGGGGAAGGGCAAGCAGTAAAACGTGAAATTGCGCCCCGTAGAGCCGAGCCCATGCTCGGCTGCCGCTCCTGCCGAAGACAGCCGAGCATGGGCTCGGCTCTACAGAAACAAAGGCATGGCAAGCAGTAAAACGTGATGATCAGGTCAGTGTGTGACCGCGTCCGCAGCCTGGAAGGCGGCATCGAACAGGCGCTGTACCGGCGGGCCCATTTCCCCGGCCAGCAGCGCCAGCAGGAACAGACCCAGCAGCAACGAGACCGGCAGGCCCAGCTGGATCGGATTCAGCGCCGGAGCGGCCCGGGCCAGCACGCCGAACGCCAGATTCACTGCCAGCATCGCCACCGTCAGCGGGATCGCCAGGGTCAGCGCGCCGCGTAGCACGGTCAGCAGGAAAGTCGGGGCGATGCTGAAGAACGCGTGCGGGTCCGGCAGCGGAGCGCCGATCGGCAGTGCGCGATAGCTGTCCACCAGCAGCGAGATCAGCGCCAGGTGGCCGTTGGCGGTGAAGAACAGCAGCCCGAACAGCAGATAGAACCACTGTCCGATCACGCCGGAGGTACCACCGCGCAGCGGGTCGCTCATCTGCGCGAAGGCCAGGCCGGTGCCCTGCGCGATCAGTTCGCCCGCCATCGCACCGGCTTCGAACACCAGCCGCAGCAGGAAGCCGATGGAGACGCCGATGGCCAGCTCGCGCGCGATGGTCAGCACCGTGGCGGCGTCGAAGCCGGTCCAGTCCGGAACCGGCGGCAGCAGCGGGGCCAGTGCGATGGCAAGGGTACCGGCCAGGATCACGCGGATCCGTGCCGGCACCGCGCGGGTGCCGACCATCGGCATGGCCATGGCCACAGCGCCGATGCGCAGCATGGTCCACAGTACGGTACCGATCATGCCGAAGGCCTGCAGGCCGTCGGCTGCCATCTGGGTGGCGGCGTCCATCGAAGCGGGTGTCCTAGCCGATCAGGTGTGGAATGCGCTGGAACAGCAGCGTGGTGAACTCCACCAGGTGGCCGATCAGCAGGCTGCCCAGCGCGAACAGCACCGCGGTCAGTGCCGCCGCCTTGGCGACGAAGGCGATGGTCGGTTCGTTGAGCTGGGTCGCGGCCTGCACCACGCCCACCACCACGCCCACCACCAGCACGGTGAGCAGCAGCGGGCCAGCCACCCACAACACGGTGATCAGGCCGCCACGCAGTTCAGTCAGGGCAAGTTCGGGAGACATTCGGGGGTCCATCTGCTCTTGTAGAGTCGAGCCATGCTCGACTGCGCTTTGCGCGGGATATCAAGCCGGATTGAAGCTGGCTGCCAACGTACCCACGGTCAGCACCCAGCCATCGACCAGCACGAACAGCAGAATCTTGAACGGTGCCGACACCAGCATCGGCGACAGCATCATCATGCCCATCGACATCAGCACGCTGGCCACGACCAGGTCGATGATCACGAACGGGATGAAGATCAGGAAGCCGATCTCGAAAGCGGTTTTCAGCTCGCTGGTGACGAACGAGGCGACCAGTACCGGGAACGGGATCGCATCGGGGCTGGCGTAGGTGCCGTGCCCGGCGATGCCGGCGAAGGTCATCAGGTCGGTCTCGCGGATCTGCGCCAGCATGAAGGCGCGCAACGGCGTGGTGGTCAGCGTCCAGGCGGTCTGGAAGTCGATCTCGCCATTGAGGTACGGCGCCATGCCGGCGCTCCAGGCCTTGTCCCAGGTCGGCATCATTACCATCGCGGTGAGGAACAGGGCCAGGCCCAGCAGCACCTGGTTGGACGGCGTCTGGCCGGTACCCAGCGCCTGACGCAGCAGGCCCAGGACGATGATGATGCGGGTGAACGAGGTCAGCACCAGCAACATCGACGGGATCAGGGTGATCGCCGTCATCAGCAGCAGGGTCTGCAGCGGCAGGCTGACCGGTGCACCGCCGATCTTGCCCACGTTGATGTCCGGCAGCGGCGTGTTCGGGGCGCCGGGCGCGGCGAACGCCAGTGCCGGCAACAGGCACAGGGCAAGCAACAGCAGCCACGGCATCAGGGTGGCAAGACGGGTACGGGTGACACGCATGTCAGGGGTCCTTGCGCAGCCGCTGCTGCAGCAGCTGGGCGAAATTCGGAAGATTCTTGAAGTCCGGCACGCGCACCGGCGCCGGGGGCGGCAACGGTTCGGGCAGGGTATGCAGGGTGTTGATGCCACCGGCGGTGACGCCCAGCAGCAGTTGCTGGCCGTTGACCTCGACCACCACCACGCGCTCCTTGGCGCCCACGCTCAGGCTGGCCACCAGCTTCATGCCTTCGGCCGGGCGGAAGCCGCTGCCGGGCATGCGCTTGAGCAGCCAGCCGAGGCCGATGACCAGCGCGAGCACTGCCAGCAGCGCCAGCACCGCGCCGAACAGGCTGGGTGCGGCGGCCGCATGCTGGCCGACCTGGGGCCCGATGGGCGCGGCGGTCTTGCCGACCGCCAGCAGGGTGGAGGCCAGCAGGCTCAACGCAGTCTCCGGATCCGCTCGCTCGGGCTGACCACGTCGGTCAGGCGCACGCCGAAGCGGTCGTTGATCACCACAACCTCGCCGTGGGCGATCAGGGTACCGTTGACGAACACGTCCAGCGACTCGCCGGCACCCCGTTCCAGTTCCACCACCGAGCCCTGGTTGAGCTGCAGCAGGTTGCGGATCGGCAGGCGCGCGCGACCGACTTCCAGCGACAGGGTCACCGGTACGTCCAGGATCACGTCCAGGTTCAGGTCCGGGCCGTTCGCCTCATCGGCCTGCAGGCTGCTGAACTGGGCCGGGGTGGGTTCGAGGGCGTCGATATCGTTCATTGCGGGTCTTCCTGGATGACGGGTACGCGCGGGCGGGTGCCCGGCGGATGGGTAGCGGTGATCTTCACGGCGTTCATGCCGTTGGCGATGCCGAACTCGCCGGTGAACACCGGGATGTTCTCCACGCACAGCGGCACCTGCGGGCTGAGTTCGATCGGCAGGATGTCGCCGACCTTCAGTTGGGTCAGGTCGCGCAGGGTCATGCGCTTGCTGGCCAGTACGCTGGACAGGGTGACTTCGGCGATGTTGAGCTGTTCACGCAGGGTCTGGCCCCAGCTTTCGTCGCGGTCGTTGCGGTCGCTCTGGATGCCGGCGTCGAGCAGCTCGCGGATCGGCTCCAGCATCGAGTACGGCAGGGTGACGTGGATGTCGCCACCGCCGCCATCGAGTTCGACGTGCAGGCGGCACACCACCACGTATTCGCGTGGCGTCACGATGTTGGCGAAGTGCGGGTTGATCTCCGAGTTGATGTACTCGAAGTCCACGTCCATCACCGGCGCCCAGGCCTCGCGCAGGTCGGCAAAGGTCTGCTTCAGCAGCAGGTGGATCACCCGCATTTCAGTGGCGGTGAACTCGCGGCCTTCGATGCGGGTCGGGTAGCGCCCGTCGCCACCGAAGAAGTTGTCGACGATGGCGAACACCAGGGTCGGCTCGAACACGATCAGGCCGGTGCCGCGCAGCGGCTTGAAGCGGATCAGGTTCAGGTTGGTCGGTACATACAGCGAGTGCATGTAGTCGTTGAACTTGATCAGTTCGATGCCGCGCACCGACAGCTCGGCCGAGCGGCGGATCAGGTTGAACAGGCCGATCCGCCACAGGCGCGCGAAACGCTCGTGGACCATTTCCAGGGTCGGCATGCGACCGCGGATGATGCGGTCCTGGCTGGCGAAGTCGTACGAGCGCGCTTCGCCTGACGGCGGTTCCGGATCGGTTTCGACCGCGCCAGTGTCCACGCCGTGGAGCAGGGCATCGATCTCGTCCTGGGACAACAGATCATTCATCGGTGGGCCCTTACTGGGTCACGAAGCTGGTGAACAGCAGGTCGTCGGCACCATTGCTGCCGGTCTCGGCCTTGAGCACTTTCTGCACTTCGGCCAGCGACGCAGCCTGCAGCTTCTGCTTGCCGGCGACATCGGCGATCTGGTCCGGGCTGACCTGCGAGAACAGCATCAGCAGGCGTGCGCGGATGGCGGGTGCATGGGTCTTGATCGCTTCCAGCGCAGCCGGGTCACGGGTCATCAGCTGTACTTCCAGCTGCAGGTAGCGCGGACCATCGACCGGGCCATTGAGATTGACCACGAACGCCGGGTCCAGCGCGAAGTACTGCGCGGGGGCCGGGGTGGCGCTCTTCTTCGGCGCCTGCGCAGTCTTGTCTTCGTGCTTTGACTGGGTGAAGAACCATACGCCGCCACCGGCGGCAGCGGCGGCCAGCACGGCCACCAGTGCGGTGATCAGGATCGGACTGCGCGGCTTGGCGGCCTTGTCCTTCTCGGCGGTCTTCTTGGTTTTGTCAGCGGCTGCGGCCACGGGGTGAAGCTCCTGAGGGTTGCTTCACCGGGATATGCAAGGGGTGTGCCGGAGCCGGGGCAGAGGGGTGCGACGGGATTCCGTCGGGGTGCCAGCCGCATCGCTCTGGTGGCTGCCAACCTTGGTTGGCACGCCTGTCAGGCGTAAGCGTCCAGCAATCCGCGCTGGCGGATCAGCTGCGCCGACGACACGCTGCCATCGCCCGGCGTCGGTTCTCCGTCGCCGGGCAGACCGCCGCCACCGGGCCGCCCCGACGCATTGCCGTCACCCCCCGGAGCCTGCTGGCCGACATCGGCGTGGGCCAGCTGGAAGCCCTGTTCGCCCAGCAGTTCGCGCAGGCGCGGCAGGCTGCTTTCCAGTGCCTGGCGCACGTCCACATGCGGGCTGCTGAAACTGGCGTGCACCTTGTCGCCGTTCAGTTGCAGGCGCACATCCACCGGGCCCATGTCGTCCGGGCTCAGGCGGATGTGGGCGTGGCCGATCTTCTGGTCGGCCAGCCAGCCCAGGCGCGCGCCAATGGCCTGGTCGAAACCATCGTCGCCGAACACGGGCCTGGGCGTCGGTTCGCCGTTGAAGACCGCAGTGCCGGTAGCGAGCGCAGCCTTGAGGTCCTGCAGGAGCGCCGGGGCCGGGGCGTGCAGGAATGGGGCAGCGCTACGGTCGCCGATCGCGGTCACGCCGTTGCTGTCGCGGTCGCCATGCTTGCTGCCCGGCAGGACCGTCTCCGGTAGTGGCAGGGTCGTGGCATCGCCGGCGCTGGCGGCCGGCGGCGTGCTGTCAGTCATCGATGCGACGGCTGCGCCCGGCGCCGGGGTCGGCGTCGGGGCAGGCAGTCCCGGTCCGGCAGTGGCCGGCAGCGCCGTGCCCGCACCCGTTGCAGCAGGAGCAGTGGCGGCAGGATCGGAGGGGGCCGGCATCGCCAGGACCAGGCCGGCCAGGCCCAGCGGCGGCCACGGCGCGTCCTCGGTAGCCACCGGCGTGTCCTTGTCCGTTGCCCGATCACCCGCAGGCGGAGTTTGCGGCGGCAAGGGCGACGTCTCGTTTCCCGTCGCCGCCGCATCCATGCTGCGTTCCTCCGGCGCCTGGCCATTTCCATCGGCGCTCGTCTGCGGCTTCGGTGCCGGGGTGGGCGGTGACGTGGCGGCGCCGGCGAGCGCGTCCGGCGCGCCGCCCTGCAACAGTTGGCTGAAATCCTTGCTGGCCTCGCTGCGTGGCGCGCGCGCTGCAGCGCCGCCGGCAGTCTGTGCCTGCGCGTTGGCGCTGCTGGCGAGCGGGGCGGGCATCACGGGCGGCCTCCCTGCTCGGTGCCATCCTGGTCTTCGGCCTGCACCAGACGCGCACGGCGCGCACCGATGTCGTCCATCTCGCGCTGGTCGCGGCGGTCGGTGACCACTTTCTCCTGCGCCCGGTAGCTGGCCGCCAGCTGTTCCAGCACGGCCTTGTCACGGCTGGCCAGGATCAGGCGGGCGCGCTCGGCCTCCACCTTCTCGCGGTTGCCGTTGACCGTGGCCTGCTGCTGCTCTACCGCACTGTCGAGGCGGTCGAGAAATGCACGCCGGTTGAGCAGCTGCGCCGGGCTGGTCGCCGCCATCTGCGCGTTGGCGTACTCCTCGGCATAACGGCGCAGTTCGTCCAGTCGCGATAGATGGGTGTCGAGCACGCGCTGGCGTTCGGCCAGGTCGCGGGCGACCGCGTCCTCGTGTTCCTGGGCCCGCTTGAGCAGGGGATCGATGCGCTTGGACTGGTTCATGGCTTAACTCTCTTGTTCCACCAGGCGCTGCAGCGCCGCCTGGCTGTGCGGGAGATCTGCGGCCTTGGCAACGTCCTGGCCGAGGAACTCCATGATTTCCGGCCAGCGTTCCAGGGCTTCGTCGGTGGCCGCGTCGTTGCCGCGCTGGTAAGCGCCGATGGCGATCAGGTCACGGTTGGCCGAATACGCCGAGACCAGTCGTTTCAGTTTGCGGATGCGCAGGCGCCACGGTTCGTCGGCGATTTCCGTGACCACGCGGCTGACCGACGATTCGACGTCGATGGCCGGGTACAGACCGCTGTCGGCCACGCGCCGCGAGAGCAGGATGTGGCCGTCGAGGATCGCGCGCGCCGCATCGGCGATCGGGTCCTGCGGATCATCGCCTTCGGTGAGCACCGTGTAGAACGCAGTGATCGAGCCACGGCCCTTGGCGCCGTTGCCGGCGCGTTCGACCAGTGCCGGCAGCTTGGCGAACACCGACGGTGGGTAACCGCGGGTGGTCGGCGGCTCGCCGACCGACAGGCCGATCTCGCGCTGCGCCTGGGCGAAGCGGGTCAGTGAGTCCATCAGCAGCAGCACGTTCAGTCCTTGGTCGCGGAACCATTCGGCGATGGCGGTAGCGCGGTAGGCACCGTGCAGGCGCGCCAGCGGCGGCCGGTCGGCGGGACTGGCCACCACCACGGCGCGGCGCAGGCCTTCCTCGCCCAGCGTGGTCTCGACGAAATCGCGGACTTCGCGTCCACGTTCACCGATCAGGCCGACCACGATCACGTCGGCGGCGGTATAGCGGGTCATCATGCCCAGCAGCGTCGACTTGCCGACGCCGGAGCCGGCGAACAGGCCGACACGCTGGCCGCGGCCGATCGGCAGCAGCGCGTTGATCGCGCGCACGCCCACGTCCAGCGGCTGGGTGATCGGCTCACGCGCCAGCGGATTGATCGACACGCCGGCCATGCCAACGTGGCCCTCGGCGCGGATCGGGCCCTTGCCGTCCAGCGGCACGCCATCGCTGTCGATGACGCGGCCGAGCAGCCCTTCGCCCACTTCAACGCCGCCACGGCGCGCAGACGGCACCACCCGTGCGTTGGGCAGCAGGCCGTGCAGTTCCGCGCTCGGCATCAGGTAAGTGCGCTCGCCGGCGAAGCCGACCACTTCGGCATCGACCCAGCCACCATCGACCACTTCCACCTTGCAGCTGGCACCCAGCGGCGCTTCGCAGCCGACCGCTTCCAGGGTCAGTCCGACCGCGCGGCGCAGCACGCCTTCGCGGATCAGGCCACGGCCATGGGCGGTATCCACGCGCAGGCCGTCGAGCCGACGGGCCAGGCGCAGGTTGCGGGCCATGGCCCAGTCGGCCGGTGGCGGCGTCGGCTGCGGATCGGGATTCATGTATTGGCTCCGGTCTGGCGGATCACCGCGTCCAGCGCGCCGCGCAGGCGCGCTTCCAGGGTGCCGTCGATGCGCACCGCTTCGGCGTGCACGCGAAGATCGCCGCGGCTGAGACTGGTATCCGGCACCAGGCGTTGCTGTGGCGGCAGGCTCAACAGCGGGGCGAGCGCGGCGATGTCGTCCGGGTGCAGCCGCACTTCGACCTCGCGGGTGCTGCCACCCACCGCGTCGATCGCCTCACCGACCAGCTGTGCCAGTAGTGCCGGCTCAGCTTCGTAGGCACGGCCGACCAGCGCACCGGCGATGCGTACGGCCAGCTCGCCGAGCGCGCCGACCACTTCGTTTTCCAGCCGCACCAGCGGCCGGCTGAAGTTGTCGAGGATCCCTTCGATCTGCGCGGCGAGGCGGCGCACTTCGGCCTGCCCCTGGCCGTAGCCTTCGGCATGGCCGTGCTGGAAGCCTTCCTTCTCGGCGCTGTCCTGTATTGCCTGGATTTCCTCCAGCGTCGGCAGCTGCAGCGGTGGCTCGGGTTCATGCTCCGGGTCCGGCTCGGTGAGTTCGAATGCATCCTCCTGCTCCAGCGCCGGTTCGGGCTGGGCCAGCAGGTCCGGGGCAAGCCAGCGCACGACGTTGCTCACAGCATGGCCTCCGCGCTGCCGCCGATGGTAACGGTGCCTTCATCGGCCATGCGCTTGACGATGGCCAGGATCTCGCGCTGGGCGCCTTCCACGTCGGACAGGCGCACCGGTCCACGGGCCTCCATGTCTTCCAGCAGAATCTCGGCCGCGCGCTGCGACATGTTGCGGGTGATCTTGTCGCGCACCTTGATGTCGGCACCGCGCAGGGCCAGGCCCAGGCGCTCGCCGCTCACTTCGCGCAGCACCAGCTGCATCTCGCGGTCATCCAGGTCGACCAGATCGTCGAACACGAACATCAGGTCCTGGATGCGGTTGCTCAGCGGCGCATCGATGCGGGCGATCTCGCCCAGGATGGCCTGATCCTGGCCGCTGTCCATGAAGTTCAGGATGTTGGCCGCGCACTGCACGCCACCGATGTTCGACGACTTCAGGTTCTGGTTGCCGGCGAACTGGCGCTCCATGATCTCGTTGAGTTCATTGAGTGCGTTCGGCGGAATGCCGTCGAGGGTGGCGATGCGCAGCAGCACGTCCACGCGGGTACGGTCCGGCAGCAGCTTCAGCGCGTCGGCGGCCTGGTCGGTTTCCAGGTGCGCCATCACGATGGCGATGATCTGCGGGTGCTCGTTGCGCACCAGGTCGGCCACCGCACGCGGGTCCATCCATTTCAGCGCGTCCAGGCCGGTGGTGTTGCGGCCCAGCAGGATGCGGTCGATCAGGTTGCCGGCCTTCTCGCTGCCCAGCGCCTGCACCAGCATGTTGCGGATGTAGTCGTCCGAACCCACGCCCAGCGAGGTCTTCGAGCCCAGCTCCTGGCCGAACTGGTCCATTACCCGTTCCACCTGCTCGCGGGTGATGTCGGTCATGGTGGCCATGGCGATGCCGATCTTCTGCACTTCCTTGGGTTCCATGTGGCGCAGCACTTCGGCCGCATCCAGCTCACCCAGGGACAGCAGCAGCACGGCCGCGCGCTGTACGCCGGTCAGTTGTGCCTCAGTCATTGGCCACCCAGCCCTTGACCACCTGGGCCACGCGCTTGGAGTCGGTCTTTACGGCTTCACGCGCCATCCGCAGTCGTTCCTCATATGAATCCACCGGCAGGGCCAGGGCCTCCGGCCCGGCCAGGCTCGCCCGGTCGGCGCCCAGCGCCGGCAGCGGCATGCCATCGTCATCCACCAGCTGCACGTCCGCGGTGTGCGGCTCCAGTGCCTGCGGGTCGTCCTTCCTGTTCTGGCCGGTGATCGCGCGCAGCGCCGGGCGCAGTACGCCGAACAACAACGCCAGCACCACCACCGCGCCGAGCAGCATGCGGCCGGCATCGTGCACCCATGGCAGTTCCCACCAGGCCGGCCCTTCGACCGGCGTGGTGTCACGCACGAACGGGGCATTCATCACCGACACGGTGTCGCCACGCTCGGCGTTGAAGCCGACGGCCTGCTTCACCAGCGCCTCGACGCGGGTCAGTTCCGCGGCCGACAGCGGCTGCGGGCTGACCTTGCCGTTGGCACCGGCGCGCGGCACGTTGTCCACCAGTACCGCCACCGACACGCGCTTGATGCGGCCGGCCGGCTGGCGGGTGTGCTGCAGGGTGCGGTCCAGCTCGTAGTTGCGGGTGGCGTTCTTGCTGCTTTCGGTCGGGGCCTGCGCGGTGGCCGGCGTGGCCTGCTGGCCCGGCGGACTGTTGCTGGTGGCACCCGGCACGCCCTGCGGGCCCGGGGTGCTGGTGGTGTTCTCGCTCATCTGCTCGCTGCGCAGCTTCTGCGGTTCACCGTTGTAGAGCTCACGGGCTTCCTCGGTCACCGAGAAATCCATGTCCACGCTCACTTCCGGGTTGACCCGGCCGGGGCCGGTCATCGGTTCCAGCAGCTCGCGGATGCGCTGGTTGAACGAGGTTTCCTGGCGGCGCACCTGTTCGAACTGGGCAGCGTTGACCGCCGCCTCACTGTTCGGGTCGCTGACGCTGAGCATGCGCCCGCTCTGGTCAACCACGGTCACCCGTTCCGGGGCGAGATCCGGGATGCTGGCCGCGACCATGTGCACGATGGCGTCCACCTGGCTGCGTTCCAGCTGCTGGCCGCCACGCAGTTCCAGGGTCACCGAGGCGCTGGCCACGTCACGCTGGCGGGTGAAGGCGCTGGGCTTGGGAATGGCCAGGTGCACGCGCGAATCGCGCACCGGGCGCAGCGTGTTGATGGTGCGCGACAGCTCGGTTTCCAGCGCATGCTGGTAGCGCGCGCTTTCCACGAACTGGCTGACGCCGAAGCCCGGGTCGCGCTCCATCAGCTCGAAGCCGAGCTTGCCGCTGTCGGTCAAGCCGGAGCCGGCCAGCTTCAGGCGCGCGTCGTGCAGGTTCTTTTCCGGCACGGTGATGCCACCCGTGGCCGGGTCGAGTGCGAACGGAATCTGTGCGGCGCGCAGCAGGTCGGTCGCTTCAGCGGTCGCCTTCTGGTCCAGGCCGGTGTACAGCGGGACCATGCCCGGCTTCTGCGACCAGAAGAACACGGACAGGCCTGCCGCCACCGCCACCGCGATCATCGCCATCAGGCCCAGCCGACGGGTGATCTGCAGACTCTGCAGGCGGTCGAACCATTGCCCGGCCTTTTCGGCGTTCAGGCTGTCCTTGGAGAGCGTCAGTGCCATGCGTCTCTATTCCTTACAGCGGCATGTTCATCACGTCCTGGTAAGCCTGGACGAGACGGTTGCGAACTTCCACGGTGGCGCGGAAGGCGATCTGGGACTGCTGCGAGGCGACCATCACCTTGGCCAGGTCGGCGCTGGGGTCGCCCATTTCGAAGGCCTTGGCGAGGGCGCCGGACTTCTGTTGCGCATCGTTGACGCCGGCAATCGCACCACGCAGGGTTTCGGTGAAGCTGGCCGGCTGGGCCTGCGGTGCATCGAGCACCGTGCCCGGCAGGGCGTTGCTGCGCGGCGTTTCGCCCAGCGGGTTGAGCGCCGGCTGCCCCATCTGGGTCTGATAGGAGCGGATCTGCGAAAGGATCGAAGTGACGGAGTGGGACATCTGCAACGGTTCCAGAAACAGGGATGGGGTTGTCTGCTGGAGCCAGTGCAAGTGCCGTGCCGAAACCGGTTTTCGATTCAGTGAAATGAGGGTGGGGGGTGTTTGGTGGCAGGGCTGCGCCCTGCACCCGCCGACGCGACGTCAACATCAACGTCAAAATCGGGCTATCCGTGGGGGGGCGGGGTGGGTCCGGTTGCGGGGGACGCCGTGAATACGTCCCTGTAGGCTCGGTCGCGCCATCCATGGCGCTCACGCCCCCGCAACCGGACCCACCCCGCCTTCGACAGTTGGCCGCGATCTGTTGGAACCTGCTGCTGATGGTGCTTCTGATGGTGGTGGGTGCCGACCGTTGGTCGGCACGGGGTCGGATCCCGTTGTAACGCAACCGGCTCTGACTCCGGTCGTGGCGCCATTTAACCGGCGTCGGTTTTCTGGCCTAGGGCTGCAGGGTCCATCGGCCGGAATTCTGGCGCTGGCGCGGGGCGATGGGGCCGTCGTGCCGGGTGTAGATGAAAGGGCCCTGGCGGTCTGTCTGGCAGGTCAGCAGGAGGGTGTAGTGGGCGGGACCGGCTGGGTAGCTTTCAGTCATCTGGATTGGGCAGGGTGCAGCCGGTGGCGGCGGCAATGCCGGGGCAGAGCAGGGCGGCGAGCAGGGTGAGGCGATGCATGGTGGAGCCTCGTTGGGAGTCTCACTCCATCCTCCGGAACGCGGCAACGTTGTCTGTAGGAACTTGTGCAAATGCGCGGCGTTGTCAGCGCGCGGCCACGGTCTCTATCCACACATGGTGTGGATCTACTGACGTCGTGCAGCGGCGCCAAAACACCAACGCCTGGGCAAGCCCAGGCGTTCGTGCTCCCTTCATGCTGGTAGCGCGCTTCAGCCGGCCAGTTCGGCCTGCTCGCGTTCGATGCCGTACTTGCGCAGCTTTTCCACCAGGGTGGTGCGGCGCAGGCCGAGCAGCTGGGCGGCGTGGGCGACCACGCCCTGGGTGCGTTCCAGTGCTTCGTTGATCAGGCCCAGTTCGATGTTGGCCATGTGGTTGCGCAGGTCCATGCCTTCGTCGGGCAGGGCGGCCGGTGCCGCCGGGCGATTGACGGCGATGCCGTGCTCCAGCGCCGGCTGGTTGCCGCTGCCGGGCGTGTGGAACGAGAAGCTGCGCAGGTCCAGTCGTTCTTCGTTGGCAACCGTAGCTGCCGGTGCCGGTGCAGCCACCGCTGCCAGTGCGGCATCGCCACGGTAGCGGGCCGGCAGGTCCTGCACGCGTACTGAACCGCCCGGATGCAGCACCGCCAGGCGCTCGACCAGGTTGGTCAGCTCGCGCACGTTGCCCGGCCATTCGTAGCTGGACAGCGCCTGCAGCGCTTCGGGAGTGAAGCGCACTTCGCCACGGCCGGTGCGGGCCAGCTGCGCGGCGATGGTTTCCACCAGCGCCGGCAGGTCCTCACGGCGCTCGCGCAACGCGGGCACTTCGATCGGGAACACGTTGAGGCGGTAGAACAGATCCTCGCGGAACTTGCCCTCGGCGATGCGGGTCTCCAGGTCGCGGTGGGTCGCGGCCACCACGCGCACGTTGCAGCGGATGGTCTGGTTGCCACCGACGCGCTCGAAGCTGCGTTCCTGCAGCACGCGCAGCAGCTTCACCTGCATCGGCAGGCTCATGTCGCCGATCTCGTCGAGCAGCAGGGTGCCGCCTTCGGCCATTTCGAAACGGCCCTTGCGCGCGGTCAGTGCGCCAGTGAAGGCACCCTTTTCGTGGCCGAACAGCTCGCTTTCCAGCAGGTCAGGCGGAATGGCGCCGCAATTGATCGCCACGAACGGGCCATCACGGCGCGGCGAACGCTGGTGGATGGCGCGCGACACCACTTCCTTGCCGGTGCCGGATTCGCCCAGCACCAGCACGGTGGTGTCGAATGCGGCCACCTGTTCGATCATGGTGCGCAGCGCGGTGACCGCCGGGCCGTTGCCGGTCGGTCCCTGCTCCTGCGCGGCACCGGCCTGGTGCTCGGCATCCAGGCGCTTGAGGCTGGCGCGGCGCAGCAGCGCTTCCATCTGCGCGTGGCGCAGCGGGGTTTCCAGCGGCCAGATGTTGGCTTCGTGCAGGCCATGCTGCTGCGCGAACGCAGCGGCATCACCGTCGGCCAGCAGTACCGGCGGCGGCAGGCTGCTGCCGCCAAGCCAGTGATACAGCGCGGTGCTGGCGGGGCTGTCGTCCAGGCTGCCGACGATCACCGCCATCCAGTCGTTCTGGCGCTGTCGGCCCAGGTCGAAGTCGGCTGCGTCGGACACCCAGCGCGGGTTGAAGTCCATGAATTCCAGCAGGGCAACGGTGCGCTCCGCGCGCACGGCGTCGTTGTCCAGCACCAGGATGCGCGATTCGCTCACGACTGTTCCTCCCTGAGGCCTTCCAGGATCGGCATGACTTCCTGGATGTAGGACAGCTTGCTGACAAAGTTGTCGGCGCCGGCGCGCAGCGCGTGTTCGCGGTGCTCGGCGTCGTCGAAGTGGCTGGCGATCACGATGTACGGCGCATCGTCCTGCGACTTGATCAGGCGGGTGGCCTGCAGCCCCCCCATTTCCGGCATGGCCAGATCCATCAGCACCACCTGCGGGCGCAGCGTTTCCGAGCGCTCGATCGCTTCCAGGCCGTTGCCGGCGCTGCCGACGATCTGCAGCCAGTCGATCTTGCGGAAATGGCGCATCGCCGCGTTGATGAAGCCCTCGTGGTCATCGACCAGCAGGACCGTGAGCTTGTTCATGTCCAACATCCTTTTCAGCCCACCCGGGCCAGCTGGGGTTGCCTGGCGCTGAGCCGGCGCCGTTCCCGGGCCGGGGCGATATCCAGTTGTTCTCGGTATTTTGCGACGGTTCGGCGGGCAATGTTCACCCCCTGGCGCGACAGCAGGCCGGCAATGGCCTCGTCGGCCAGCGGGCGGCCGGCCGGTTCGGCGTCGATCAGGCGGCGGACCATGGCCTTCACCGCCTGGCCGGAGACGCTGGCGCCCTCCAGGCGCACGGCGAAGAAGTGCTTCAGCTCGAAGGTGCCGCGCGGGGTCTGCAGGAACTTGCCGGTGGTGATGCGCGAGACGGTGGACTCATGCATGCCGATTTCCTCGGCCACTTCCTTCAGGGTCAACGGCGCCATGGCCTCTTCGCCCCGCACCAGGAAGGCGGCCTGGCGCTCGACGATCACCCGCGCCGTACGCAGCAGGGTGTCGTAGCGCATCGACAGGCCACGGCTGAACCAACGCGCCTCCTGCAGCATCTCGCGCAGCGCCGGGGCGGCGTCGCTGGTTTCGGCCAGCACCTGTTCGTACTGGCTGTTGATCGACACGCGGCGGCTGGTGGCCGGGTTCAGGGCGACCTTCCACTGCCCGTCGGCGTGCCAGGCGACGACGTCCGGAACCACAACGGCATTGCGTTCCGGCAGCAGGCTGTCGCCGGGGCGCGGCTGCAGCGACAGGATCAGGCGCACCGCCTCGCGCACGTCGTCGATCTCGGCGTCGTGCTGGCGGGCGAGGGCGGGGTAGTCGTGGGCAGCCAGTGCATCGAGCGCGCCGTCCAGGATGCGCGCAGCCAGATGGCGGGCCGGCACCACGCCGTGCAGGCTGCGCAGCTGCGCCTGCAGGCCTTCGCGCAGGTCCTGTGCGGCCATGCCTGCGGGCTCGCCGTGCAGCAGCTGCTGGCGGATGGTTTCCACGCCAGCGGCGGCGATGTCGAACTGGGCGCTGGCCAGCAGCTGCAGCTGTGCCAGCGGCGCCTGCAGGTAGCCGGCCTCATCGCAGTGGTCGAGCCAGAACGCGGCCACCGCCAGTTCGCGGTCATCCATGTCCAGCGACAGGCGCTGCAGCACGCGCAATTGCGGGTCGGTCGATTCGCCGGCGGCGATGCGCGCCATGCGATCGTCGTCGCCGTCCTGCCAGCTGGCGCCGACCACGTCCCACATCGAAGACTCGGGCAACTCGTCGAACGCGGCGGTTTCCAGCGTGGTCGCGCTGGCCTCGGTGGCTTCGGCGGCAGGCGCTTCGGCCTCTTCGATTTCGAGCAGCGGGTTGGAGTCCTGCAGGCGCTGGATTTCCTGTTCCAGGTGCAGGCCGTCGAGTTGCAGCAGCCGGATCGACTGCAGCAACTGCGGGGTGAGGTGAAGTTGTTGGCCCAGCTGGGTCGAGAGTGCAGCCTTCATCGTGGTTCCCCGGCGCCGCTCCCCGGCGCCTTGTGGAACGCATCTTGCTTTTGATCCGGCGGGGGCGGAATCAGGGGGTTCCTGAGGGGCTTGGTGAATGTCCTGACAGGGTGTAGGGGCATTCCCTACATCGACGCGGATTGTTGACGATGATCGCTGCTAAGTTGCTGATTTCCGGTGCAAAGGCCGGATTGATCGGGCTGCGCCGTGTACGGATTCCTGTCGGGGAGTGTCAGGGTGACGGGAATTCGTCGCTGGGTGCGGGTTGGCTGCGTCGGCTGTCGATAGAGACGATCACCGGTAGAGTCGACTGTCAGTCGACTGCTCTCCGATCAGGCCAAGGAAAAGTCCCGCGCTCCGCGCGCAAGTCGACTGGCAGTCGACTCTACCAACAGCCCACTCTACCCAGCCATCGTTTCGCGCCGCCGAGGCTCGCGCTTACTCCAGCTCGTGCTGGTGGCGCGCGGCCAGCAGCAGCAGATCGTTGGCGCGGCGGCAGCCGAGCGATTCCATCATGCGCGCGCGGTGGGTCTCCACCGTCTTGACGCTGATGCCGAGGTCGGCGGCGATTTCCTTGTTGCTCTCACCCTTGCCGATGCGGCGCAGGATCTCGCGCTGGCGCGGCGACAGCGCGGCGATGCCGGTGGGCTTCTCGCGGCCCAGCATCGGTGCCAGCATCTTGGCGGAGATCTGCGG
Organism: Stenotrophomonas maltophilia group sp. msm1; assembly: GCF_032025805.1. Lineage (NCBI taxonomy): Bacteria > Pseudomonadati > Pseudomonadota > Gammaproteobacteria > Lysobacterales > Lysobacteraceae > Stenotrophomonas > Stenotrophomonas maltophilia group sp. msm1. Next base: position 1,412,740 of record NZ_JAVSKH010000002.1, on the reverse strand, counting down.
GCTCAGGAACACCTGGCCGGCGTGCGCGGCGCGCAGCGCCAGTTCCAACTCCTGCGGTGCTGCATCCTTGACCACGAACCCGACCGCGCCCCGATCCAGCGCATCGCGCACGTGAGCGGCATCGTCGTGCATGGTCATCATCACCACCCGGGTACCGGGCGCGCGCAGGCGGATGTCGCTGAGTGCTTCCAGGCCGGTGCGGCCCGGCAGCGAGAGGTCCATCAGCACCACATCCGGTGCGTGCTGCAGGGCCAGCTGCAGTGCCTGCTCGGCGTTGCTGGCCTCGGCAACAAGCTGCACGTCGGCAAACCCCTGCAGCAGCCGCGCCAGGCCGGCGCGGACGAGGGTGTGATCGTCGACGATGAGAACTCGCACAGGCACGCAACAGATCCGTGTAGGGGAGTCCACCTTAACTTAGCTGAACGGGCGCGCCAAGGCTTGCCCGCAAAGCGTGATGGTGGCAGGTTTCAGCGGGCGCGGCGCGCCTCGGCCACCTGGCGGCGGTGCAGGCGGAACAAGTGCCGCTCCATTGCCATCTCAAGGCCATCGCCAAGACGCTGGAAACGCAGCCACAGGTAGTGACCGCCGCCACCGTCCGCCGCTTCGGCGATCACTTCCACCGGCAGGTCGATATGGTCGGGCAGCCAATCGCTGGGCTGCAGGCGCACCACGCCGGCCTGGCCGGGACTGGCGCCACTGCGTGGGCCCAGCTGCAGGCGGATGCCGCGGCGCGACCAGCGCACGGGGCGCAGGGTCAGTTCCTGGCCCTGCTGGCGTACCAGCCGGCCGAGCAGCACCATCGCCAGATCCAGCTTGGCCTCCAGCCGCTGCAACTGCAGGCTGGCCTCATTGCGGTCGTCATGTTCGTCAACGCGGCTGTCTTCAACCAGCGCCAGGCTGCGCAGCAGGCCTTCGGCGCTGCTGGTGCGACCGGCCGCGCTGCCTGCCTGGAACTCGGCCGGCAGGGCCAGCTCGCAGCTGAGCGTCTCGTCGAACAGCTCGCTTTCAGCCGGGTGGTGCAGCGACGTGGTCGGCAATTGGGTCATGCCAGCGATTCTGCCTGCAGGTAGGCATGCGCTGCGCGAAGGGAACGCTGGCCGTCATTCATCAGTGCTGCCACCGCATCGCGGCGCTGGCGCAGCAGGCCGAGCAGATTCTGCTGGCGTTCGAACAGCGCAGCCAGCGGTGCGTGGTCGGTGGCGGCCAGCGGCTGGCTGAGCAGCGCATGCAGCGTGCTGTCGTGGCCGTCGAGCAGGCTGTCGGCCTGGTCGAGGGACTCTTCGCCCAGGGCCTTCTCGAAGGCATCCAGCTGGGCGTGCAGTTCGTGCAGGCTCATGGCGCCACCGCGGCCGGCCGGCGCTGTTCCTGCGGGATCGCATTCCAGGCGCTGTCGATCTCGCCCAGCAGTTGAAGCGATTCATCCAGCGCGGCACGGTCGTTGTGCAGGTTGGCCTCGGTCAGGCGCTGCAACACGTAGTCGTACAGTGCCGACAGATTGCCGGCGATCTCGCCGCCGGCTTCGTGATCCAGCGAGCCGTTGAGGTGGCCGACAATCGCGCAGACTTCGCCGATCGCCTTGCCCTTTCCGGCCTGGTCGCCACGCTCAAGACTGGCCTGGGCACGGCGTACGCGCTCCAGCGCGCCCGCCAGCAGCATCGCCACCAGCTTGTGCGGATCGGCGTCGGCAACCGCACTGGTCACTCCTACCTGGCGGTACTGCTCGGCATATTGACGGCTGGAACCGTACATTCGTGATTCTCCTTGCGCTGGGTGCCGTCGGGTGGTCGTGGGGACCGTGGCCGGCGGTGCGGCGTTGATTGCTGTTGCGTCCGTTATCGGTGCGAACCACGCCAAACTTGAGCGTTGCACGCCGTCCTTAGCGGTTCAGCTGTGCCAGCTGCTGCTGCAGTGCGGTGTTGCTCTGCTGCAGCTTGCCCATCAGGCTGTCGAGCGCCAGGAACTGCTTCTTGTAGCGTTCCTCGACGTTCTTCATGCGCGTGTCGAGGTCCTTGCGGCGCTTGTCGATGTTGTCCAGCGTGGTGTTCAGGCCCTTGGTGCGGGCGACGAACGCCCCTTCCTTGCCGACGGTGGTGCTGACATAGCCGTCGACCATGGTGTACAGGGTGCCAGCACCGCCGGTGTCGCCGGTGATGGCCGAGCGGATCTTCTCAGGCTGGCTGGCCAGTGCGGCGGCAAACTTGGTGGTATCGAGAACGAGGCTGCCGTCGGCGTTGGGATAACCGCGGGTCTGCAGGCCCAGCACCTTCGGATCCAGGCCGTCGGCCGAGAGCTCCTTCAACACGCTCGACATCATCGAACGCAGCTGGCTGGAGGCGCCGCGCATCTGCGCGTCACCCGTCAGGGTGGCGGCTTCCTTGGTCTTGGCGTCGTATTTGGTCTCCGTGTTGATCGCCGCGATCGCCGCGTTGTAGGCGGTCACGAATTCCTGCATGACCTTGGTCGCGGCGGCCGTGTCGGTGCTGATCACCACGGTACTCTTGCCGGGAACCTTCAGGTTCAGGGTCAGGCCCGGTACCGCATCGGTCACCGTATTGCTGGCACTGACCACTTTGACGCCGTCGATGGTCAGTTCGGCGTCCGCAGCGGCCGTGTTTTCTTTCAGGCTGCCTACCAGTGCACCCAGCTTCGGGTCGCTGCCGGCATACTCCAGCTTGATCGCGTTGGCGGCACCGGTCTTTTCCTGGGCGATCGACAGATACTGGTTGTCGCCCGAGCTGATAAGCGTGGCCTGCACGCCTTCCTTGCGCCCGGCGGCATCGATCTTGTTGCGGATGGTGGTCAGCGTGTCGCCGTCCTCCACCGTCACGTTCATGGTCTTGGCCTTGTCGCCCACGCCAACGGTCAGCGTCAAGGTTCCGGCACCGAAGGTGTCGGTCTTGGGCACCGAGGTATCGGCGATCAGCTTGTGTGCCGTGGCGAGGGATTTCACCTCCACCTGGTGCGTGCCGTTGGAGGCCGCTGCCTTGGTCGTGCCCACGTCGTACAACGCGACCGACGCCGTCAGCACATCATCTGCATTGTTCGGACCGGCCTTGCCGGTGGCGGTGACGGTGCGGGTATCGAAGGCCGTCGTGGCCTTGAGGGCCGTCAGCGCGGTCTTCAGCTTGTCGAAGGCCGCCGTAACGGTGCCGATCGACGACAGCTGCATCTTGGCCTTGGACTGCTGCAGGTTCAGCGCATTGTCGGCGGGCTTGCGGTCAGCTGCGACCAGCTGGTTGACGATGCTGGAAATGTCCAGCCCCGAGCCAATGCCACCGTATCCAAAGTCTGCCACGTCGTTTCTCCTGGTATCCGGGCCTGGCCGTCGTGCGGCGGCCCGTCGTCAACGAAAATAGCGGCCTGCGCCGCTGGGTCTTGAGGACTTCGTTGATGCATGCGCCGTGCCAATGGTCTGGCGCAGGTTCTGGCACGCAGATTGCAGGAGGGCTGGGGCAGGGTGCGGGGACATTCACCGCAGGCTGCCGGGGGTCTGCAAAAAGCCCTCCCCCAATGCAGGGGAGGGATCAGGCTACTGACAATCGGGGGGAGACGAAGCCGCCCGGTACGTACAGTCAAAGGTACAGCGCTGAAAGAGAGGTCCGCAGGAGCGGGCGATGCCGAGCCGGTTCGGGAGGTTTCCCGGGCCGGGCATGGCCCGCGCCTTCGAGCACCATGGCTTCCAGGTTGCCGCTACCGTCGATTCACTTCGACGGTAGCGGCGCCTTCTTGCCGTGGATCAGCGCAGCAGGCTGAGCACGCCCTGCGGCACCTGGTTGGCCTGGGCCAGCATGGCCGTACCGGCCTGCTGCAGGATCTGGGTGCGGGTCAGCTCGGCGGTTTCCTTCGCGAAGTCGGTGTCCTTGATGCGGCTACGCGAAGCCGACAGGTTCTCCGTCGAGGTCTGCAGGTTGGCGACGACCGAGGTGAAGCGGTTCTGGATCGCACCCAGGTCAGCGCGGGTGTTGTTGATCGAGCTGAGCGCCTTGTCGACGATCTCCAGTGCCTGCTGTGCACCGGCAACGGTGGACACGTCGACGTCGTCCAGCTTGCTGGAGGTGGCGCCGGTCAGTTCGCCGCCATCGGTGCTGGTCTGGGTCAGGCCCACGGCCGCTTCGTTGGCAGCGGTCGCATAGGTCAGGCTGAAGGTCTGGCCGGCCTTGACCGAGGTCAGGTTGATGGTCGCGTCATCGACCGAAGCCTGGACGCCCGTTTCGCCGATCTTGGCGTTGATGGCGGCGGCAGTGCTCTTGGTGATCGACTCACCCGCCTTGATCGTGAAGGCACCCACGGTGACGTCGGTTGCCTTGCCATCGGCGTCGGTCACCTTGACGGTGATCTTGTCGATGCTCATGTCAGCGGTGGCCTTGTCGGTGTCGACGGCCGGAACCGGCGGCGGGCCCGGCTGCGCCGGGGTGACGCCCAGCTTGGTGCCCTTGTAGACATTGGCAAAGGTGGCGTCGCCCAGCGAGCTGGTCTTGGCATCGACGACCTTGTCGATGGCGATGGCCTGGCCGGCATTGGCGCCAACCTGGAACAGCTGGCTGGAGAACGAACCGTCCAGCAGCTTGGTGCCGTTGAACTCGGACTGCTTGGCGACGCGATCGATTTCCGACTTCAGCTGGGTCACTTCGGCCTGCAGGGCCTTGCGGTCGCTGGCCGAGTTGGTGGCGTTCGACGACTGCACCGACAGTTCACGGATACGCTGCAGGTTGTTGCCGATTTCCGACAGCGAACCTTCGGCGACCTGGGCCAGCGAAATGCCGTCGTTGGCATTGCGGATGGCGACGTCGGTACCGCGGATCTGGGTGCCGAAGCGCTCGGAGATCGCCAGACCGGCGGCGTCGTCCTTTGCGCTGTTGATGCGCGAACCGGAGGACAGGCGCTGGATGGTGGTGGCCAGCGAGCTGCCGCTGGTGCTCAGGTTGCGCTGAGCGTTCAACGACATCGTGTTGGTATTGATGACTTGTGCCATGGTGCTTTTCCTTTGGCGAAGGTGGTACGTGTTTCAGGAACCGGGCGGCAGCTCAGCCGCCGCCCAGTGGTCGATCAAGGTGCAGATCAGCGCAGCAGGCTGAGCACGCCCTGCGGCACCTGGTTGGCCTGGGCCAGCATGGCCGTACCGGCCTGCTGCAGGATCTGGGTGCGGGTCAGTTCGGCGGTTTCCTTGGCGAAATCGGTATCCTTGATGCGGCTACGCGAGGCCGACAGGTTTTCCGTCGAGGTCTGCAGGTTGGCGACGACCGAGGTGAAGCGGTTCTGGATCGCGCCCAGGTCTGCGCGGGTGCTGTTGATGGCACCGAGGGCCTTGTCTACGACTTCTAGAGCCTGTTGAGCTCCCTTGACGCTATCGATGTTGACATCGGAGAGCATCTTCCCTGCCTTAGCTGGGCCGGCAGTAAGCGCAACGCTGCCGATGGCGACGGTGCCTGCGGCACCGGTAAGCGTGCCGGTGCCAGCGCTGACAGTCATGCCTGCGAAGTTGCCCGAGGAATCGATGCTCTCCTTGACGGAGGTGAGCGTGATTTCGCCGGCGTTGGCGCCAACTTCTGCGTAGATTCCCGCCTCACCGATCTTGGCATTGATAGCGGTGGTGACGGCAGCAACCAATGCTTTCTGGTCCTCTGCAATAACGCCCGTCGAAGTCACTTCGACCTTGTCAATCTTGATGCCAGCTGCCAAGCCGCCGCCACCAATGGTCAGGCCGTCATAGGAGATGGTCTTCCCCTTGTCGGCCGCGGCAATGCCGGTCGCAGTGATGGCCAACGTACGGTCGTCAAATGCAGCATTTCCGAGTGCGTCGGCTTTTGCGTCAACCACCTTGTCGATAGCGATGGCCTGACCAGCGTTGGCGCCCACCTGGAACAGCTGGCTGGAGAACGAGCCGTCCAGCAGCTTGGTGCCATTGAACTCGGACTGCTTGGCAACGCGATCGATTTCCGACTTCAGCTGGGTCACTTCGGCCTGCAGAGCCTTGCGGTCGCTGGCAGAGTTGGTGGCGTTCGACGACTGCACGGCCAGTTCACGGATACGCTGCAGGTTGTTGCCGATCTCGGTCAGCGAACCTTCGGCGACCTGGGCCAGCGAAATGCCGTCGTTGGCATTGCGGATGGCGACGTCGGTACCGCGGATCTGCGTGCCGAAGCGCTCGGAGATCGCCAGGCCAGCGGCGTCGTCCTTGGCGCTGTTGATGCGCGAACCGGAGGACAGGCGCTGGATGGTGGTGGCCAGCGAGCTGCCGCTGGTGCTCAGGTTACGCTGAGCATTCAACGACATCGTGTTGGTGTTGATGACTTGTGCCATGAGGAGAGGTCCTTGAGCGGTTGCACGTGAGTTGGGTTAGACGCCCCCGACGTGCCCCGGGGGCGGCTCATGTCAGCGCTGCAACAGGCTGAGCACGTTCTGCGGTACCTGGTTGGCCTGGGCCAGCATGGCCGTACCGGCCTGCTGCAGGATCTGGGTGCGGGTCAGTTCGGCGGTTTCCTTGGCGAAATCGGTATCGCGGATGCGGCTGCGCGATGCCGACAGGTTCTCCGAGGAGGTCTGCAGGTTGGCCACCACCGAGGTGAAGCGGTTCTGGATCGCGCCGAGGTCGGCGCGCACGCTGTTGACCGATTCCAGAGCCTTGTCGACAACTTCCAGTGCCTGCTGTGCGCCGGCAACGGTGTCGATCTTGATATCTGCTACGTGAGAGGCGGTGGTGCCGGCGGCGGGGGCGTTCAGGGCGGTTGCGGTCGCGGTCGGCCCAATTTTCACGGTGACACCAGCCACGGTGTTGTCGGCCTTGACCGAGGTCAGGGTGACTTCGCCGGGGGTGGTGGACTGCGCAGCGTGCAGGCCGGTTTCGCCGATCTTGCCGTTCAGGGCGGCAGCCAATGCCTTGGTGGCGTTGTCCTGATTGACCTTGCGCACCGCAGCGATCTCGGCCGGGGTGGCCGGTGCGCCCGGCGGGGTGGTGTAGTCGAACGTGACGTCGCCGATGCTGACGCCACCAACCGTGATGTTGGCCAGCTTGCCGGCCGCGGTATCGACGGTTGCGTCAGCAAGGGCGGCGCTGCCGGCATCGACGAAGGTGGTGGCACCCAGCGATTCAGCCTTTGCATCCACCACGCTGTTGATCGCAATGGCCTGGCCTGCATTGGCGCCGACCTGGAACAGCTGGCTGGTGAACGAGCCGTCCAGCAGCTTGGTGCCGTTGAAGTCGCTCTGCTTGGCGACGCGATCGATTTCGCTGACCAGCTGGGTCACTTCGGCCTGCAGGGCCTTGCGGTCGCTGCTGGAGTTGGTGGCATTGGAGGCCTGCACGGCCAGTTCGCGGATGCGCTGCAGGTTGTTGCCGACTTCGCTCAGCGAGCCTTCGGCGACCTGGGCCAGCGAGATGCCGTCGTTGGCATTGCGGATGGCCACGTCCAGGCCGCGGATCTGGGTGCTGAAGCGCTCCGAGATCGCCAGGCCGGCGGCGTCGTCCTTCGCGCTGTTGATGCGCAGGCCGGACGAGAGGCGCTGGATGGTGGTGGCCAGCGAGTTGCCGCTGGTGCTCAGGTTGCGCTGAGCGTTGAGCGACATCGTATTGGTGTTGATTACCTGTGCCATGGGGTCGTCTCCTCTTATATGGAACCCGTTGGTGAATGAAACGAAGCGCCGCCTGTTTTTTTGTGTGGCTGTGTGCTTCGTTGTTGCCAAATGAATAACGGCGCTTTGTCAACAACCTTTAGCCGTGAATTCCGCTGAAGCCGTAATTCGTTGCCGGAGGCTGTTTTCCCGGGGTTTGCCAGCCCTGGAGGGGCGTGAAGGCGACCCTGGAAGGGGCGGCTGGGCAAGCCCAGCCAGCGCTGATGAAGGTATCGGCGGGGGCCAGCCGGGCTTGATGGGCAATCACGGAAAATCCGCGGAAGGTAGGCCGGCGCGCCCGGCGGCAACGGGCCGCAGTAACGAAAAAGGCCGCGATGCGGGGCATCGCGGCCTTTCAGTGCTGAGGTGAGAGAGCTGTCAGCCGATCTTGTTGAACAACGACATCGACTGCATCTGCGAGAAGATTGTCTGTGCCGCCTGCAGCGCGGTGCTCTGCAACTGGTACTGGCTCAGCGCATCGGCGTAGTCCAGGTCGCGCATCTGCGACAGCGTGGTTTTCAGCGTCACGCTGTTGGCTTCGCGCATGTCGGCGGCATTGTCCAGCGCCTTCAACTGTGCGCCACCGGCCGCTCGTGAATCGATCATCCGTTCCGATGCGCGGGCCACGTCGCGCAGCGCGCTCTGCAGTTCGTTCTGCTGTGCGCTCATCTTCGCGGTCGTGCCGGTGTCGGCGTCCAGCGCGGTGATCAGCTTGTCCATGGTGTCGAAGATGTCGCGGCTGCTCGCCGGCTTCACGTTGAAGCTGTCGCCTGCGGCAGGCGCACCGGTGATCTGCAGGCGTACGCCGTTCACTTCCAGATCATCACCGGCCTTGTAGGTGCCGGTGCCGGTCACATTGCCGGCACCATCCAGCACTTCGTACTGGTTGGCGGCGGTGAAGCGGACGCTGAAGCTCTGGCCGTTCCAGCTGTCGCTGCCATCGCGGGTGATGTTGGTCAGCACGCCGTTGCCGGTGTTGCCGGCCGCGGCGCCGCCATCGACGAAGCCATCGCCGGTGGGGATGCGCATGAAGATCTCGCTGCCCGGCAGGGCATCGCGGACGTAGGTGTCGGGGCCAACCTCGATCTGGCGCTGGGTCTGGTCACCGCGGTAGACCACCTTGCCGTCGATCTTGGCGAACGGAGGATCACCATCGTTGGTGCCGCCGAATACATAGCGGCCGGTGCCGTCCTCGGCGTTGGCCAGCGACAGCAGGCCGTCGCGGATCTGGTTCAGCTCGGTGATCAGCGTTTTCTTGTCGGCCGCGCTCAACGCGGGGTTGCTGGCCTGGATGGTCAGGTCGTTGACCCGCCCCATCAGATCGTTGACCTGTGCCAGGGTGTTTTCCTGCACACCCAGGCGGTTCTGCACGTTGCCGGCGTTGAGCTTCATGCGGTCCAGTGCGGCCAGGCTGCGGTCCAGTCCGACCGCAGCGCCGGCGCCGACCGGATCGTCCTTGGCGGTGACGATCTTGCTGCCGGTGGCGATCTGCTGCTCCAGGTGGCTGAGCTTGGCCTGCTTGGCCATCATCAGCGACACCGACTGGTTGTACATCATGCTGGTGGAGATGCGGCTGCTCATCGGCGGACGGCTCCCAGGATGGTCTGGAACATGCTGTCAGCGGTGGAGATCAGCTGCGAGGCTGCCTGGTAGGCCTGCTGCAGGCGCAGCATGTCGGCGGCCTCCTCGTCCAGGTTGACGCCGGACACTTCATCGCGCGCTTCCTGCGCCTTGTCGTTGATCACCAGCTGGGCGTCCAGCGAGTACTCGGCAGAACGGGCCGCGGCACCGACCTGGGTGGTCAGGCCGCCCAGCGCGCCGTTCAGCGTCACCGTGCCGGCGTTGAACGCCTTGGCGCTCTCGACCTTGGCCAGCCTGGAGGCGTTGCTGTTGTCGGAGGAGCCGGCCGGCGTCGGGGTGATGTTGAAGGTGTCGCCGACCTTCGGCGCACCGTCCAGCACGAAGCTCCAGCCATTGGCGCTGATGGTCTGGCCGGGCGTGTAGGTCTGCGGCGGGCCACCATCGATGGTGTAGGTGGTGGCCGAGGTGAACACGATCGCGGCCGGATTGCGCAGGTTGGCGTTGCTCGAATCGGTCACGGTCACGCCACTCAGCTTGCCGGTGCCCGTGTTGGCCGTCGCGGCGGCGCCCTTTACCGCGGCAGCGGCTGCAATCCGGGACGGATCGGTGATGGCGATCTCCATGCTGCCGGCGACGCCTGCGGTGGGCTGCAGCAGGAATCGGTCGTTGGCAGCGGGGGTGCCGCCCACGACCAGCGTGACGCCGTTGATCACCAGCGGATCGGCGGCGGTGCCGGTGCCGGCCAGCGGAACGCTGGCGCCGGTGTCGGCCCGGCTGGCCTTCCAGTTGCTGCCATCGAACTGCAGCACCACGTTCTGCGCGTCCAGCTTGCCCAGGTCGCCATAGGTGGCGCTGAGGCTGGCGGTGCCGGTGTTGGCGTTGTTGGCGGTGACGCGCGGGTTGCCGATGTTGAAGAAGTCGCCTCCGAGCTGGCCATACATGTCCACGCCCTGGTGGTGGGCCTGGTTGAAGGCCTCGGCCAGGCCGACAGCCAACTTGCCCAGTTCGGCCTGGGCCGGGGTCAGCACGGTGTCGCGGAACTCCATCAGGCCGCCGATCTGGCCGCCTACTGCCTTCGGGTCGAGGCGGATGGTGTTGCCCTGCGTTTCCAGGGCCAGCTGCAGGCGCTCGGGCTGGTACGGGTCGGCCACGGTGGTGACCTTGGTCGCGGTGGTGCCCACCACCAGCGCGTTGCCGCCGGCGGTGTAGACATTCATGATGCCGCCGTCCTGGATCACCGCGGTGCCGCCGGTGTAGCCGATCAGCTGGGTGATCAGCTGGTCGCGGCGATCAAGCAGGTCCGGCGCGGCGGTGGCGATGTTGGTGCCGATCGCACCGTTGATCTGCGCGATCTCCTGCGCCAGGCGGTTGACCTCGGTGGCACCGGCCAGCAGGCCGTTGTTGACCTCGCTGTTGAGGTTGTTCAGGTGGGTGTTGAGCTGCACAAAGCGGTTGGCCAGGGCCTTGCCGCCATCGAGCATGTTCTGGCGATCGGCCGTGCCGGAGGCATTGGAGGACAGGCCACTGACCGAGTCGAAGAAGTTCGACCACACACCAGAGACATTCGTGGCCGCATCAGAGAACAGCGCGTTGACCCGGTCGGCCATGCCCGAAAGCTGTTTCAGGCGCGCCAGTTCACCGCTGCTGTCGAGCAGGCGCGAGATGGCCAGCTGGTCGGCGGTGCGGCGGATGTCGGTGATGCGGGTACCGTTGCCGACCGTGCCGTAGCCATAGTTCTGCGGATCGCCGGTGGCGAAGTTGACCTTCTGCCGGCTGTAGCCGGGCGTATTGAGGTTGGCCACGTTGTGGCTGGTGGTCGCCAACGCACGCTGGAAGGCGAGCAGGGCACCGGTACCGGTGGAAAGTACGCTGGACATGGGGTTCCTCAACGACGGGTGATACCCAGCGCCGCGGTTGCGGTGCTGGCGAAGGTCTGGCCGAGGCGCGAGCCGGCATCGGCCACGGCGCTGACGGCGCGCTCGATGGTCGGTCCGCCGGCGATCGCGGCGATCTTGGCCGCGTAGCGCGGGTCGGTGGCATAGCCGGCGCGCTGCAGGCCACGGGCGAAGCCCTGCACGTCGGTGCCGGCCTGCAGGGCCTGCTGGTAGCGCGGGCTGGTCTTCAGCAGGCGCACGTAGTCGGCAAAGCTCTCGGCCGGCGAACTGTAGGCGCGGAAGCTGGCGGTCTCGTTGCGGCGCACGCCATCGACATATTCATGGGTGCCGGCTACGGCGCGCTGGCCGTTCCAGCCATTGGCCTTGATGCCGAACAGGTTGTGCGAAGTGCTGCCGTCGGCATGCTTGATGTGGCGCTTGCCCCAGCCGGTTTCCAGCGCCGCCTGGGCGACCAGGGCGCGGGCATCCACGCCCAGTTCCTTGGCCGCACGCTGCGCGTGCTGCCAGATGCTGGCGACGAAGCCTTCCGGGGTGTGCTCGCCGAGCTGGGCGACAGCGGTGCGGGTCGCCATCGCATCGGCCGGGCTGATCGCGGTGCCGCGGTTGCTGGCGGTGGCCGACCACTGGTCGCTGTTGGCGGCCCAGTCCTCGCCCTGCAGGCTGCCGATGTACGGATCGTTGGTGCCCAGCGAGCGGTGCATGCTGCTGCTCTCGCGCCCGGCGATCAGATCCAGGGCCTGCTCCATCGGCGCCACTGCCGCCTGCGCACCGTGCTGCGCACCGGCGGCCATCTGCTGCAGCAGGCGCACCGCCTGGCTGCCGTCTTCCAGTGGCAGCGACGGTGCCGGCCTGGCCGGTGCATTGAGCTGGTAAGCACGGCTGGCCTTGGCCGGATCCACGCGGGTATCCAGCGCCGGGCCATCGGCGGCCTGGCCGGACAGCTGCCGGCTGATCATGCTGGACAGGCCCAGGCCTTTGCCGCGGGTCATCGCCTCGGCAATCTTCTGGTCGTACATCTCGCGGAACATCTTGTTCTCGCCGGGAAACAGCGAGTCGCCGAAGCTGGCGTCACGCATGCTCTTGACCAGCATCTGCGCGAACTGGCCTTCCAGCTGGCGCGCCACCTTGTCGATCCTTGCCGGATCGTCCTGTTGCGCCGGGTGCAGGTCGAATGCGGGATTGATGCGCATGTCAGATCACCTCGAGCTCGGCACTCAATGCGCCGGCCTGCTTCAGGGCTTCCAGGATCGCGATCAGGTCGCCCGGTGCCGCACCTACGGCGTTCACCGCATGCACGATCTCGTCCAGGGTGGTGCCGCCGCTGAACTTGAACATGCGGCTGCCGTCGTTGGTGGCGGTGATGGTGGACTGCGGGCTGGCCACGGTGCGACCGCCGGACAGGGCATTGGGCTGGCTGACGTTGGTGTTTTCCTGGATGGTCACGGTCAGCGAACCGTGCGAGATCGCCGCGGGTCCCACGCGCACCTGCTGGCCGATGACCACGGTGCCGGTGCGCGAATTGACCACCACCTTGGCCGGGGCGCTGCCCGGGGTCAGTTCCAGGTTCTCGATGCGCGCCAGCAGGCCGACGCGTGCGCCCGGGTCGGTCGGCGCGGTGACCGCGACGGTCACGCCATCGATCGCGCGTGCCGCACCTTCGCCGAAGGCGTTGTTGAGCGCGGCGACCATGCGCGAGACCGTGGTGAAATCGTTGTTGTGCAGGTTCAAGGTGATGTCGCCGCCGTTGGCCAGCGGATCGGGCAGGGCACGCTCCACGGTGGCGCCGTTGGGGATACGACCGACGCTGGGCACGTTCACCGAGACACGGGAACCATCCTTGCCCTGCGCACCGAAGCCACCCACGATCAGGTTGCCCTGGGCGATGGCGTAGATCTGCCCGTCGGCCCCGCGCAGCGGGGCCATCAGCAGCGAGCCGCCGCGCAGCGACACCGCGTTGCCGATCGAGGACACCGTGATGTCGATCGGCTGGCCGGGCTTGGCGAACGGCGGCAGCTCGGCATGGATCGCAACGGCGGCCACGTTCTTCAGCTGCGGGTTGACGTTCGGCGGCACGTTCACGCCCAGCTCGCCGAGCAGGTTCTTCAGGCTCTGCACGGTAAAGGGCGCCTGGCTGGTGCGGTCGCCGCTGCCATCCAGGCCGACCACCAGGCCGTAGCCCACCAGGGCATTGCCACGCACGCCGCCGACCTGGGCCAGGTCCTTGATGCGCTCGGCGCTGGCCGGGGCTGCCACGACCATCAGCATCAGCGCGACGAACGACGCCACGCGGCGCTGCCAGGAAGAAGAGGGGAGGAGTTTCATGGCCATACTCAGAACGGCGTCAGGCCGGAATTGAAGAAGCGGCTCAGCCAGCCCATCGCGTTGGACTGCGCGACCGGTCCGCGGCCGCCGTAGACGATGCGGGCCTCGGCTACGCGGCTGGAGGGAATGGTGTTGTCCTGGCTGATGTCGCCAGGGCGCACGATGCCCTGCACCTGCACCAGTTCATCGCCCTGGTTGAGCCGCAGGTTCTTCTGCCCCTGCACCACCAGGTTGCCGTTGGGCAGGCGCTGGATCACGGTGACCGTAACGCTGCCCTGCAGGCGGTTGCTCTGCGCGCTGTTGCCCTTGCCGGTGAAATCACGCTTGCCTTCCGCACTGGCGCCGAGGATGTCCTTGCCGCCCAGGGTGACCGGCGCGCCAAAGATGCTCGGGCTGCCCAGGCTCAGGTTGGACTCCTTGTTGGTGGCGGTGTTTGCACTGGTCTGCGCGGTGGTGCTTTCCAGCAGGGTGATGGTCAGCAGGTCGCCGACATCGCGTGCGCGGCGGTCTGAATACAGCTGCAGGGTCGGGCCGGCGGCATAGATCGCCCCGGCGGTGGGCGCGGCCTGCGGCGGCATGATCGGCTGGATCGGCGCCATCGCCGGGTAGGGGCGCACGTCGCCCGCGATCACGCAGCCACCGAGCAGGGCGGCCACGGTGCAGGCGAGGGCAGTGCGGGCAAAGTTGGAAATGGGCGACATGGCGGTTTCCCGGTTGGGCCGGTCAGATCTTGTTGTTGAGATAGCCGAGCATCGAGTCGGTGGTGGAGATCGCCTTGGCATTCATTTCGTAGGCGCGCTGGGTTTCGATCATCGACACCAGCTCTTCCACCACATTGACGTTGCTGCCTTCCAGCGCCCCCTGCACCACGGTGCCGAGGCCGTTCAGGCCGGGATTACCGTTCTGGGCCGGGCCCGAGGCCGTGGTTTCCAGGAACAGGTTCTCGCCGCGCGCCTGCAGGCCGGCCGGATTGACGAAGTCGGTCAGGGTCAGCGCACCGACTTCCACCGACGCGGCGTTGTCGGCCATCTTCACGCTGATGGTGCCGTCGCTGCCGATGGTGACCGACTGCGCGCCCTCGGGAATCTGGATGCCCGGTTGCACCGGGTAGCCGCTGTTGGTGACCAGCTCGCTGTCCTGATTGATCTTGAACGAGCCATCACGGGTGTAGGCCGAGCTGCCGTCGGGCATCTGCACTTCGAAGAAGCCGCGGCCGTTGACCATCACATCCAGGGCGCGACCGGTCTGCTGCTGGCCACCCTGTTCGAAGTTCTTGGCGGTTGCTACCACGCGCACGCCGGTGCCCAGCTGCAGGCCGGTCGGCAGCTGCGTCTGCGCCGACGAAGAGCCGCCCGGCTGGCGCACCTGCTGGTACAGCAGGTCCTCGAAGCTGGCACGGTCCTGCTTGAAGCCGGTGGTGTTGGTGTTGGCGAGGTTGTTGGAAACCACCGACATGCGCATCTGCTGCGCATCCAGTCCGGTTTTCGCGATCCACAATGCCTGGTTCATCTTCGATGTCCTGTCTGGTGAAACCGGCCGCGTGGTGCGGCCCTTGTATGCGGGTGTGCAAGCGGTGTGCCAGCGCCGGCATCAGCCGGCGCCGGAATTCCGTCAACTGCCCAGGCGCAGCATGCTGTTGGCGCTGCGCGCGTTTTCGTCGCCGTGTTTGATCACCTGCACCTGCATTTCGTACTGGCGCTGCAGCTGGATCATCTGCACCAGTGCTCCGGCCGCATCGACATTGCTGCCTTCCAGCTGGCCGCTGTGCACTGCGGTGCCCTGTGCCGGTGCGAACGGCTGTTGCGGGTCGGTATTGCGGAACAGGCCATCCAGGCCGCGCTCGAGGCGCTCGTCCGGTGCCTGCACCACCTTGATCCGGCCGATCTGCGCCATGGTCTGCGGGCCTTCACCCTGCGGGATGATCGAGATCGTGCCGTCGGCACCGATCTCCATCGCCTGGTAGGGCGGAATGGCGATCGGGTTGTTGTTGTCATCCAGTACCGTGCGGCCGCCGGAGGTCACCAGCTGGCCATTGGGGGTGACCGACAAGGCCGCGCCGCGCGTATACGCCTCGCTGCCATCGCTGGCCTGCACCGCCAGCCAGGTGCCGCTCTGCAGCGCCAGGTCCAGCGGTTTGCCGGTGATGTGCTGCGCGCCGGGCGTGCGGTTGAAGCCAGCGTCGACGTGCAGCGCATCCACCCGCGAGGCAAAGCCGGGGCCGCGGATCGGGAAGGCTTCGGTGTTGGCCAGCGCTTCCTTGAAGCCGGGGGTGTCCGAGTTGGCGAGATTGTGGCTGAGCGTTCCCTGCGCCTGCAGGGAGGCGCGGGCACCGGTCATCGCCACGTAAAGGGCTTTATCCATGCGGGGAGTTCCGTGACAGGGTCAGCGGGTCATCAACGGATGTTGATGACCGTCTGGGTGATCTGGTCCTGGGTGGTGATCATCTGTGCGTTGGCCTGGAAGTTGCGCTGCGCGGTGATCATGTTGACCAGCTGCTCGGTGAGGTCGACGGTGGACGCTTCCAGCGAACCTGCCTGGATCTTGCCGAGGTTGGAGGTATCGGGCATGCCGGTGCGCGGCGTGCCCGACTCGAAGGTCTCGACCCACAGGTTGTTGCCCTTCGATTCCAGGCCCTGCGTGTTGTTGAAGGTCGTCAGCGCCACCTGGCCCAGCGGCTTGTCGTCGCCGTTGGAATAGCGGGCGTAGACCACGCCGGATTCGGACACGGTGATTTCATTGAGCTTGCCGGCGGCATAACCGTCCTGCTGGGTGTTGCGCAGCGCGAACTTCTCGCCGTACTGGGTCGAGCCGTTGATATCCAGCGTCATGTTCAGCTGGCCGGCGCCGGTGGTGGGGGTGAACGTGCCGAGGCCGACCTTGCCGTTGGCCGGGGCGGTCAGCTTGCCGCTGTTGTCGAAGGTGACCGCGGTCGGGGTGCCAGCGGGCTGGCCATCGACATAGTTGTGCACGGTCCATTCGTTGGGGTTGGCTCCCTTGACGAAGTACGAGACCTGGATGTGGCTCACGCCCAGCGAGTCGTACACGGTGATGCCGCCGCTGGAATGGTTGTAGCTGTTGGAATCGGCCGGGTCGAAGGTGGCCACCGTCGGCTGCTTGGCGTTGGCCGGCAGGGTGAAGCCGACCTTCACTTCGCTGGTCTGCTTCGGCGGGCTGTCGGTGGTCAGCAGCTGCAGGTCGACCAGGCGGCCGGCGTCGAAGTTGGTGCCATCGGCATTCGGTGCGAACACCTGCAGGCGCGCACCCTGCGGATTGACCACGTAGCCCGCCGAATCGGTCTGGAAGTTGCCGGCACGCGAATACACCCGCGCACCGTTCATGTTCATGGTGAAGAAGCCCTCACCGGAAATGGCCATGTCCAGGCTGCGCCCGGTCTGCTCGTTGTGGCCCTGGATGAACTGCTGGGCGACGTTGGAAACGCGCACACCCGAGCCGGTCTGGTTCTTCGACAGGCCATAGCTGGTGGAGGCGAACAGATCGGCGAACTCGGCGCGCGACTGCTTGAAGCCGGTGGTGTTGACGTTGGCGACGTTGTTGGCGGTGACGCTCAGGTCGGTGTTGGCGGCATTGATGCCGGACAGCGAGACATTGAAGCCCATGGGATGCTCCTGGTTGATGCGGGATGTGCGGCTCAGCTGACGCGGAGCACGTAGTCGATCGGGGCCGTGCCCAGGCCCTTGAGGTTCAGGTACAGGCCGTCGGAACCGACGGTCACGCTTTCCACCGGCGCCTGCACGTAGGTGGACAGCTTGGTGCTCTTGCCGGCGGTATCGACATGGTTGGCGACGATGGAGTACTTGCCCGGCTCCATGCGTTTGCCGTTGGCGTCCTTGCCGTCCCACTGGAAGGCGGTCTCGCCGGCGGCAGTGGCTTCCACGCTCAGCGAGGTGACCTTGGCGCCGTTGGCATCGGTGATGTCCACGGTGATGATGCCGGCCGAGGGCGCGGCCACCGTGCCTTCGACGCTGCCTTCCTTCTCCAGTACCAGCTTTTCCGACGGCACCAGCACCTGGTGGCCGACCAGTGCCGCGCCACGCAGCACCTGGTCGCTGGCCATCGACTCCTGGAAGCCCTTCACCGTCTTGTTCAGATCGGTGATGCCCTGCACGGTGGACATCTGCGCCATCTGCGCGACCATCTGGGTGTTGTCCATCGGCTTCAGCGGGTCCTGGTGCTGCAGCTGCTCGGTCATCAGGCGCAGGAAATCGGCCTGGTCCAGCGTGTTCTTCTTCTTGGTGGCGTTGCTGTTCGGGGCGTTCAGACCAAGTGCGGTATAGACGTCCTGGTTGGTCTGGTTGTTGACGGCGGTGGTCATGGCGGTATCCGGTACTGCGGGCCTCAGCGGCCCATGGTCAGGGTGGCCAGGGCCAGTTCCTTGGCGGTGGTCAGCATCTCCACGCCGGCTTGGTAGTTGCGCGAGGTCGAGATCAGGTTGACCATCTGCGCCACCGGGTCGACGTCGGGCTGGTAGATGTAGCCATCGGCGTCTGCCAGCGGGTGGCCCGGCTCGTAGCGCTTGATCGGCGCCGCATCGCTCTGGGTGATCTCCTTCACCTTCACCGAGGTGATGTTCGGATCGTTCTTGCTGGTGACAGCCTGGAAGATCGGTTCCAGCGGCTTGTACACGGCGTCGGCGGAACCGGCGACGGTGTCGGCGTTGGAGAGGTTGGAGGCGATGGTGCTCATGCGCACCGACTGCGCCTGCAGCGCGGAACCGGCGATATCGAAGATCGGCAGGTTGCTCATGGCTTATTGCCCCGTGATCGCGGTCAGCATGGAACGCACCTTGCTCTCGACGAAGCTGAGCGAGGCGCGGTACTCAAGAGCGGCGCGGCCATAGGCGGCACGCTCGGCATCGGGATCGACGGTGTTGCCGTCCAGGCTGGGTTGCACGCCTTCGCGCGCGATCTGGAACGGGTTCAGGCCGCTACTGATTTCGTAGTGCTGCTCATGGGTGGTGGCCATCAGGCCGTTGGCATCCTGCCCCTGGGCGTGGCGCAGGGCGGCATCGAAGTCCAGGTCCTGGGCCTTGTAGCCGGGAGTATCGGCATTGCCGAGGTTGCTGGCGATCAGCTTCATCCGCTGTTCGCGCAACGGCATGGCCTGGGCATGGACGCCCAGATAGTCGGTAATCAGGTTGCGCACGGTGCACTCCCACGGGAACGTTGCCCGGGAAGCTGCAAGGGATGTGCCAAAGCACGCGCGACATCGCGTCCGCCGGGCATGGCCCGGCGCTACCCCAGGGGTCGGGGAGGTTGTGGTAGCGCCCGGGGCCATGCCCGGCGGAGACCCGTGACGCGGCCTTACGCCGCCATCGCGACCTTGCGCAGGCGGTCCAGCACGAAGTCAGCCAGCTCGTGCGGCGAGTACTTGGCGACGAAGGCATTGGCGCCGACGCGCTCGACCATCGCATTGTTGAATACGCCCGACAGCGAGGTATGCAGCAGCACGTACAGGCCGGCAAGGCCAGGGTGGCGCCGGATTTCCGTCGTCAGCGTATAGCCGTCCATGGCCGGCATTTCGATGTCCGAGATGACCATGGCATAGCGCTCGGCCGGGTTCTCGCCCGAGGCGTGGATCTGCAGCAGATGGTCCAGCGCCTGCTTGCCATCGGAAAGCAGGGTGGCGCCAACGCCCAGCTGGTCCAGCACGCTGCGGATCTGCTGGCGGGCCACGCGCGAATCGTCCACCACCAGCACCTGCAGCTGCGGGCCATCGGCAGGCATTGCCATTGCTGGATCGAGTACGGCATCACCGCGTACCTGGGCGATATCGGCCAGCACGCTTTCAACGTCGATCACCTGGATCAGCTCACCCTGGAAGCGGGTCACCGCCGTCAGGTAGCTCGATTCGGCACCCAGTTCCGGCGGCGGGTGGATGTCTTCCACCGCGATGTTGACGATGCGCTCCACGCCGCTGACCAGGAAGCCCTGGATCGAACGGTTGAATTCGGTGACGACCAGGTAGCCAGGCGAGGTGTCCGCGTCAGGCTCACGCTCGGGGTGGCCGATGGCCAGGCCCAGGTCGAGCACCGGCACCGAGCGGCCGCGTACGTCGGCCACGCCGGCAAACTGGCTGGGCAACCCGGGCACCTGGAACAGCTCCGGGCGCCGCAGGACTTCCTGCACCTTGAAGACATTGACGCCAAAAAGCTGACGTCCGCCGAGACGGAACAGCAGCAGCGCCAGGCGGTTGTGGCCGGCCAGTCGGGTTCGCTGGTCGATCCGGTTGAGCAGGTCATGGGACATGGCTGCTGTATCGGCGGGGTGGGCGCCAAACTTGAGGGCGCTCTGCCGCCTGCGCGGTCCGCACCGCGTTTGTAGAGTCGACTGCCAGTCGACCGCTCTTCGATGCGATCACGGGAAACCCCGCGCTTCGCGCGAAAGTCGACTGACAGTCGACTCTACCCATCCGGTCGCGTCCCCATCCCGGATCCGATCAACGGGTCCCGGCGCTCTGGCACACCCCTTGCACGCACCAGGGCCAGATTCCATCGACAGGAGGCGCCATGTGCCGGGTCACATCTCTATTCGCCATCGCGCTGGCCGTGGCCTCGCCGTGGGCGGCTGCCGCCGACTGGCAGCCGGTGGCAAGCATCCGCGCGGCGGCCTTGTCGACGCTGCCGGCGGGCAGCGAGGGCGAGGCCCAGGTGGCCGATGCGCTGCGCCTGCCGAAGTGCGGGGGGGCGTTACAGGTGCAGCCCACCGCCAACACCACGGTGGAAGTCAGCTGTCCGGATGCGGGCGGCTGGCGCCTGTTCGTGCCGGTAAAGGTGCGGCGCAACCAGACCGTACTGGTGCTCAACCGCGGAATCGGCACTGGAGAAACCCTCACTGCCGCCGATATCACCACTGCCCAGCGTGACGCTGCCCGGATTGCCGGTGCGGTGCTGGCCGATCCCAACGCAGCGATCGGCCGCATCGCCCGCCGTCCGTTGCAGGCCGGGACCCTGCTGTCGAGCAACGATCTGGTGGTGCAGCGTCTCATCAAGCGAGGAGACAATGTGGCGCTGGTCTCGCGTCGCGGCTCGGTCGAGGTCCGTATTGCAGGCCGTGCGATGGGTGACGCGGGTGAGAACGAGCGGGTCTCGGTCGAGAACCTGTCCTCGCGGCGGATCGTGCAGGGCACGGTCGACGCCGCCGGTGACGTAATCGTGGCGCGTTGAATTACCGCAGAATATCCCTAAAGATCACGGCCCTGCGGCCGTTATCCCATGTGAACGGCAACTCCAGGACACCCCATGAGCCAGAAAATCGACGGCAACCTGCAGGTCCCCCAGGCCCTGCGCAGCGTGACGACCCCGGCCAACAAGCCCGGTGTAAGCACCGATGCGGCGGCACGCCCGGTCGAGGCGGCCGACAGCCTGCGCCTGACCGGCGAGGCCACCAATCTGCAGGCAATCGAGCGTGAGCTGACCACCGCCCCGGCAATCGACGCCCAGCGCGTGGCCGCCGTGCGCGAGGCGCTGCAGAACGGCACCTACAAGATCAATCCGGACGCGATCGCATCGCGCATGCTCGAGCTGGACCAGCAGCTGCACGGATGACTGCGGCGATGAGCGAGCCGCTGCAGCGTCTTGCCCAGGCCCTGGACGTTGAACGCCAGGCCCTGGTCGAGCACGACGTGCACGCCCTGATCCGGGCCACCGGCGCCAAGCTGGAAGCGCTGCGTGCGCTGGAAGGCGCGCCGCCGGTCGGGGAAGGCGAGCAGCTGCAGGAACTGGCCGAACGCAACCGCGCCAACGGCGTGCTGCTGTCGCGCCGGCGCCGCGAGGTCAACTGGGCCCTGCGCCAGCTCGGGCGCACCGAAGATGCCTCGGCCTACGATGCCAAGGGGCAGGCGCACACCGTCACAGCGCGCCGCCCACTCGCCGTCGCCTGAGGCGGCGCTCGAACAACCCCATCACGCGGGCTGAAGCCCGCTGCACGAGCGCGTATATTGGGCGTCTGTTCGAATGCCCCCGAGTCGCCGTGTCCGCTGCCAACGCCCTGGTTACCGCCCCCCTTCCGCCACAGCCGGTACTGCAGGCCCTGCTTGAGCGCCTGCGCGAAGGGCTGCTGCTGTTCACCGAAGACGGGCAGGTTGCGCTGGCCAATCCAGCCGCGCAGAACCTGTTGGCAAGCGGTGAGGATGGTGCATTGCCGCCCCCGCAGCGGCTTCGCGAGCTGCTGCCCCCCGATGCACTGGAACACGCGCGCCAGCATGGTCACTGGAACGGCAGCCTGCCGCTGGGCGAGGGCGTGGTCATCGCCCACCTGTATCACCACGGCCCGGTGGGGCAGGGGCACTTCCTGGCCTTGTTCCGTCATATCGAAGGACAGGAAGACTACGAGCGAGAACTGCAGCAGCGCCACGCCGAGCTGCGCCAGGCCTACCTGCGGCTCAACGGCACCCAGGAGAAACTGCTGCAATCGGAGAAGATGGCCTCGATCGGCCAGCTTGCTGCCGGCGTCGCGCACGAGATCAATAATCCGATCGGCTACGTGCACTCAAATCTGGGCAGCCTGCAGGAGTACCTGCGCAGCCTGTTCACCGTGATCGAAGCCTACGAACGCGCGTTGCGTGCGCCGGACCCGAAGGCGCTGATCCCGGAGATCGATGACATCCGTGACCGCCTGGACATCGATTTCATCAGCCGCGACCTGCCGCAGCTGATGGCCGAATCGCGCGAAGGCATCGAACGGGTGACGCGCATCGTGCGTGATCTGAAAGACTTCTCGTATTCCGGGCGTGACGAGTCGTGGAAGCTGGTCGACCTGCACGCGGGCCTGGAATCGACCATCAACATCATCTGGAACGAGCTCAAGTACAAGGTCACCCTGGTACGCGAGTTCGGCCAACTGCCGCTGGTGGAATGCCTGCCATCGGAGTTGAACCAGGTCTACATGAACCTGCTGCTCAACGCGGGCCATGCCATCGCCGAGCGCGGCACGATCACCGTGCGCACCGGCGTCGATGGCGACCAGGTGTGGGTCGAATTCGAGGACACCGGCGGTGGCATCTCGCCGGAACTGCGCCAACGCATCTTCGATCCGTTCTTTACCACCAAGCCGGTGGGCAGTGGCACGGGCCTGGGCCTGTCGATCTCCTACAGCATCATCAACAAGCACCATGGCCGGATCGACCTGGACAGCACCCCGGGCGTGGGCTCGCGCTTCCGCGTGGTGCTGCCGGTGAAGCAGCCGCGCTGACCGCTTCGGGTAATGCCGGCCGCTGGCCGGCAACCTCATTAACCCCGTCACGTAGCAGCCGGCCAGCGGCCGGCTCTACCAGGGCCTGTCCCGGCCTGGGTCGCGCCTCGGGTAGTGCCGGCCGCTGGCCGGCAACCTCATTGCACCCGGCATGCAGAGCAGCCGGCCAGCGGCCGGCTCTACCAGGCTGGATCGTTACCGCAGCGGGCGGTCCTCGCCGCCGTCTCCGCTCTCCACCGGCGCCGGTCCGGCGTTGCTGCGGCGCTGTTCCTCGTACGTGCGGAACGCCTGGTGGATATGCTTGCGCAGCTCGTCGTCGTTCCATGGCTTGGTCAGGAAGCGGTAGATCGCGCCGCGGTTGATCGCATCGGTCACCGTGTTCAGATCGGTATAGCCGGACAGCACCAACCGGATCGTGTCCGGGTACAGCATCTTCACCCGGCCGAGGAACTCGGTGCCGCTCATGTCGCTCATGCGCTGGTCGGACAGGATCACCTGCACGTCGTTGATCGCCAGCAGGTCGAACGCATCACGCACGTTGCCGGCCGCCAGGATGCGGTAGCCGTCGCGACGGAACAGCCGCACCAGCGATCGCAACACGTTCTCTTCGTCGTCCAGCAAGAGCAGCGTGCGGTCGGGGCGGGTCTCGGCGAAAGCTTCCGGGCGCAGGTAGCGGCGGCGCAGGGTCATGCCTGCGGCATCGGCCGACATCGGTTCGCCGAACAGGTAGCCCTGGAACACATCACAGTCGTTGCGACGCAGGAAGCCAAGCTGCGCCTGCGATTCAACGCCGTTGGCGATCACCGTCATGCCCAGCTGATGGCCCATGGCGATGATCGCGCGGGCGATGGCCGCCTCGCGGTTGCCGGCCGGCGCGCTCTTGATGAAGCTGCGGTCGATCTTCAGCTTGTCCACCGGGTAGCGCACCAGCGCACTGAGACTGGAGTCACCGGTGCCGAAGTTGTCCAGGCTCAGGCTGATGCCCTCGTTGCGCAGGTTGGCCAGCGTCTCATGCACGAAGTTGACGTTGTTGGTCAGCGCGCTTTCGTTGATCTCCAGCGTCAGCATCTGTGCCGGTATGCCCGCGGCCTGGATCAGGCCCATCACTTCGGCGAAGAAGTTCGGCCGCAGCAGCTGCAGGGTGGAGACGTTCACCGCGATGGTGAAATCGTCGAAGCCTTGGTCGCGCCACAGGCGGGCCTGCTTGAGTGCACCTTCCAGCACCCAGGTGCCGATCTGCACGATGATGCCCAGCCGCTCGGCGGTGCGCATGAAGCGCTCCGGCACCAGCATGCCCAGCGTCGGTGACTGCCAGCGCAGCAGCGCTTCCATGCCGACCACGTGGCCATCGCGGGCGCTGACCAACGGCTGGTAGCGCAGTTTCAGTTCGCCGTTGGGAATGGCATCGACGATCTGCCGCGCGATGATGCTCTCGCTGTGCGCGCTCGGCGGCGTGTCCACGGCGTGGATGCGCACCGCGTTGCCGCCCTCGCGGGCGGCCTGATACAGCGCATCTTCGGCGTGGTCCAGCAGGCGTGAAACGTTGCTGGCATGCTCCGGGCACAGGCTCACGCCCAGCTTGCCGGTCATGAACAGCGTGTACGGCAGGACCGACAGCGGCAGTTCCATCTGCTGCCGGATTTCCTCGGCGAAATCCTCCGGCAGTGGCACCTCGGCTGTGCGTGGCACCGCGATCAGGAACTCGTCGCTGCCGTGGCGCCACAGTTTGCCGCGCCCTCGCAGGTAGGACTGCAACCGCTGCGCAACCAGCACCAGGGCCTGGTCACCTACCTCGGCGCTCATGTTTTCGTTGACAGAGGCGAAGTGGTCGATGTCCACATGCATCAGCATGAGTGCGGTACCGCCCGAGGCCGCCTCGGCGACCATCACCTGCAACTCGGGGTTGCCGGCACCGAGGCGATCAGGCGCATCATCGATGCTGACCGGGGGCTGGTTGGGATTCCACATAGGCTCAGTAGTCCGGTGACTCGGCGGCGGCCATGCTGGCTGCCTGGTAGGGGAGATGAACGTCGATCAGGGTGCCTTCACCGTGCGCGGATTCGATCCGTACATGGCCACCGACGCTCTGCGCACGCTCGCGCATCACGATCAGGCCCAGTCCGCGCGGGCCGTCGGGGTCGAAACCCTCGCCGTCGTCGCGGATCTGCAGGTGCAGGCCGCGCTGGCCGACGTCGCGCAGCTGCAGCTGTACCTGGCTGGCACGGGCGTGGCGCAGCACGTTGGTCAGGCTTTCCTGGGCAATACGGAAGCAGGCCTGCTCGATGCTGTTGTCGGGACGGTGCGGCAGCGGCTCGATCTCGGCCAGCAGCTCCACCGGCGAGGAACGGAACAGTACCCGTGCCTGCCAGCTCAGCGCCGCTTCCAGGCCCAGTGCGTCCAGCTGCGGCGGCCGCAGCAGGGTAGAGATGTCGCGCAGCTTGGCCACCGTGGTATCGGCCAGGCTGACGATCTGTGCCAGGTCCTCACCGCGGCGTTGCGGATCGTCCTCGTCCTGCGCGGCATAGGCAGACAGCTTGATCGCCGTGATCGCCTGGCCGATATCGTCGTGCAGGTCGCGCGAGATCGCGCGGCGCTCATCCTCCTGCAGCGAGAACAGGCGGCCGGCCATGGCCTGCAGTTCGCGGTTGCTGGTTTCCAGTGCGCTGCGGATGCGTTCGGAATCACTGAGATCGCGCACGATCAGCAGCTTGCAGTCGCGGCCGCCATAGCGCACCTCGCCCACTGCCAGGCCGGCATGGAAGCTGCGGCCATCTGCGCGCTGCATCGCCACCACGCTGCTGTGGCCCGGCCCCAGGTGCAGCTGGCCCGCACGCAGCTGGCTGCGCACGCGGGCCAGATCGGCGCTGTCCACCAGTGCCGAAAGCGGTTCGCCCAGCAAGGTGTGGCTGCCATAGCCGAACAGGCTGGCGGCCCAGGCGTTGGCGTACAACACGTGTTCGTCGGCGAGGATCACCACACCATCGGGCAGCACCCGCACCAGCTCGCGGAACTGTTCCTCGCGCTCGCGCAGCAGGCGACGCGACTGCTCGCGCTCGGTCACGTCCTGCAGGGTGCCCAGCACGCGGCTACGGCCAGCTTCATCGATACCGCTGGCGGCGCGCAGGTGCACCATCAACGCGCGCCCGTCCATCGACAGGACGGGCAGCAGCACGTCCACCTGCACCGGCTCGCCGGAGCATAGTTCGGCCAGCAGCTGTTCGGTCTGGGTGGCAGTGGCCGGATCGGCCGGCACCAGCAGTTCGTCGAAGCGGTGCCAGCGGCGGGCCTCGGGCGGGCGGCGGCCAAGCAGCCGGTAGACCTGGTTGGAGTAGCGACCCAGCCCGGTGGACGGGTCCAGCTCCCAGGCGCCGATACGGGCCAGCTCGTGGGCTTCCTCGACCCGGGCCAGCGCCTGGTCGCGGCGCAGCTGGGCCAGGTCTTCGGCGGTGCGGTCGATGGCAATCAGCAAGCGGGCGTTGTGGCCGTCATAGCTGATGGCGTTGGACCGCAGCTCCATCTGCCGTAGCGAGCCATCACGCAGTTGCAGCTGGGCACGCAGGATGCAGAGCTCCTGCGGCGCCTCGCGGATCGCCTCCAGCTTGGTCTGCAGTGCCTGGTCCTGGCCGGGCGGCCACAGCACGTCGATGGTCTTCTCCAGAAGGTCACCGCGCTCCCAGCCGAACGCGCTGCAGGCAGCCGGATTCGCGTCGAGGATCGCCAGCGTGTCCAGGTCGTAGACCAGGATCGGGCCGGGATTGCCCTCGAACATCTGCCGCAGACGCAGCTCGGAGGCCTGTTGGCGCGCGTGGGTGTGCAGCACGTGCTCGGCCAGCGGGCGCAGCAGCAGATACAGCAGGCCTGCGCTGGCCAGGGCGAAGAACGAGCCCTTCAGGCCCTGCCACAGTGCCGCCTGCTGCGGATCGGGCACCAGCGCCTGCACCACGCTGTCGGTAGAGATCATCCAGGCCAGCGCCATCACCAGGTAGCTCAACACCACCCGGCGGCGGTCACGGCTCAGCGCCTGCGCCATCCGCGGGTCGGGAACAGGGGCGTTGCCGGTCGGTTCTGCAGGCATGGACGAGGCGGGTGACAGGGGCGCTGGTCATCTTACCCCGCAGCGCGCCGTGACCACTCAATTATCCGCCGCAGGCGCCGTTAACCACTGCGTGCCCCGCTGACGGGCGTGTCATCCGGAGCAAGATCGCGTGGACCAAGGGATCATCGCCAGCCTGCTGCAGCACCCGCTTGCGTCGGCGCTGGTCATCGTCGACCGTACCGGGCGTCCGCTGGCGGCCAATCCGGCCGCGCGCGAGCATGGCCTGCCAGCCACCGTGGCGGCCTATGCGCCGATGCTGGAAGATCTGCGCCTGATGGCCGCCGATGGCGGCATCGTGGCCTGCACGCTGCCGGGCGGCCCGCGCGGCCACTACGACGGCCATCTGCGTGCGGTGCACGACGGCGCCGGCAACCTGCTGGCCTTCACCCTGAGCATCCCCGAGCCGGTGCCGGTGGACGGGGGAGGGCGCTGGGAGCTGGCGCTGGACAGTGCCGGCCACAGCCTGTGGGACTGGGACATCCCCAGTGACCGCGTGATGCGGACGCCGGCGCTGGGCGACGAGACCGCCACCGAGCTGCTGGCTCGGGTGCACAGCGAGGACATCGCCCTGGTGCGCGCAGCGCTCGACGAGCACCTGCATGGGCACAGCGAGCAGTACAGCGCACAGTTCCGTTTCCGCCAGGCTGATGGCCAGTGGCGCTGGGTGCTGGACCGGGGCCGCGTGGTCGCGCGCACCGCCGATGGCCAGCCCCTGCGCATGGTCGGCACGCATACCGATATCGAGCAGCAGAAGCAGCTCGAATCGCTGCTGCAGGAACAGCAGCTGCACCTGAGCGAGGCCCAGCGCATCGCCAGCATGGGCAGCTGGTCGTTCGATCCCAACAGCGGCCATTTCTGGTGGTCGCCGGAACTGCGCTCGCTGCTGGCGCTGGAGCAGGGCGCCGTGCCCGGCCAGCGGCGCTGGTTGAAGCAGCTTCACCCCCGCTCGCGGGGTGCGTTGCGTGCGGCCTGGCGGCGGTTATGGCGCGATGGCCGCGCTGCCAACCTCGAGCTGGAGCTGACCCGCGGCCATGAGCCTTCGCAGCACCTGCGCCTGTGGATGCAGCCGCTGCTCGACATGGACGGGCAACCCAAGCGCCTGCTCGGCCAGGTACAGAACATCACCGAACAGCACCAGACCGATGCGCTGATCCGCTGGCGCACCGAACTGCTGAACCGGGTCTCCGCGCTGGGCCGCATCGGCGGCTGCGAGATCGAAGTGCAGACCCGCAGCATGCAATGGACCGAGGAGTGCTACCGCATCCATGGCCTGCGCAAGGAACCGATCACCCTCGACCAGGCGTTGGCGCTGTACACGGAGGACTCGCGCAACGCGTTCGAGGCGGCACTCGCCCGTATCGCCAACGGCGGCCTGCCCGAGCAGCTGGACCTGTGCTTCTACCGCCAGTCCGGCCTGCGCGTGTGGGTGCAGGTGCTGATTGAACTGGACCGCCGTGACGGCCTGCCGCCGCGGTTCGTTGTCCTGTTCCGTGACATCACCCGCGAGCGCGAAGCCAACGAACGCATCGAACTGCTGGCCCACTACGACCTGCTGACCGGCCTGCCCAATCGTGTGCTGCTCGGCGAGCAGACCGCCGAGGCCATCGAGGAAGCACGCGACCGCGGAACCTCGCTGGCGATGCTGTTCATCGACCTGGATGGCTTCAAGACCATCAACGACAGCTTCGGCCACGCCACCGGCGATGCGCTGCTGAAGGCGGCGGCCACCCGCCTGCACCAGAACCTGCGCAACAACGACCTGTTCGGCCGCTTCAGTGGCGACGAGTTCATTGTGGTGCTGCGCGACCTGGCCGAGCCGGAAGACGCCGGCCACGTGGCGCGCAAGCTGATCGCCTCGCTGGCCGAGCCGCTGCGCCGTGGCGAGACCACGTTGAAGGTCGGCGCCAGCGTCGGCATCGCGATGCTGGGCGATGCGCAGACCGACTTTGATTCCCTGCTGCGTGCTGCCGACGCCGCGATGTACGCGGCCAAGGAAGCCGGGCGCAATACCTACCAGTACTACAGCCAGGACGCATTGGCCCGCATCCAGCGCCGGCTGGACGTCGAGCATGCCCTGCATGGGGCCATCGAGCGCGACGAGTTCAGCCTGGCCTACCAGCCGTTGCTGCACGCTCACCACGGCGAGCCACCGGCGATCGAGGCACTGTTGCGGTGGCACCGGCCCGGCATCGGCTACTGCAGCCCGGCCGAGTTCATTCCCATTGCCGAAAAGTGCGGCGAGATCGTGCGCATCGGCGACTGGGTGCTGAACGAGGCCTGCCGCCAGGCCACCGCTTGGGACCGCGCCGGACTGCAGTTTGATCGCATCGCGGTCAATGTGTCGGCGGTGCAGCTGCGTGATCGTGGCTTCGCCGAACGCGTGATCGAGATCTGCCATGCCCATGGCTGGCCGCCGCAACGGCTGGAACTGGAGCTGACCGAGTCGGCGCTGATCCGTGACACCGACATCCTGCGCCATTGCTTCGACGTGCTCGAACGGCACGGCGTACCGTTGGCGGTGGACGACTTCGGCACCGGCTTCTCCAACCTCAATTATCTCAACCGCTTCCCGGTGGGGCGCCTGAAGATCGACCGCAGTTTCGTGCAGGGCATGCTGCACGACTCCGGTACGGCCGAAGTGACCCAGGCCATCGTGCACCTGGGCCATGCGCTGGGCATGAAGGTGGTGGCGGAGGGCGTGGAAACGCACCAGGAAGAAGACATGCTGCGCCGCCAAGGCTGCGACGAGATCCAGGGTTACCTGTACTCGCGCCCGCTCAGCCCGCGCGACCTGGCACAGTGGCTGCGCCAGCCGCAGCCGGTTTCGCTGCGCACCGATGCCAGCGGGGAAGTGGTGCTGGTGCGCTGACGATCTGCGCTGGCAGATGCCGGCCCGGTGTGGCCTGACTCTGGTACGCTCAGCTCTGGTGGGTGCCGACCGTTGGTCGGCACGGATGCATGTACCTCGCGATCATCCACGCATGGCGTGGTTCTACTTGCAGCACCTGCAGTGGCGAGTGCCGGAGCCTGCCACGGTGGGTGCCGACCGTTGGTCGGCGCCGATGCCAGAGATCGCGACCAGCAATGAACGGCGCGGGTTTACCTGTCTTCAGCATCAGACCGCAAGGACCGTCTTGCTGCTGTCTGCTTGGCGAGTGACTTCAATTCAGCGAGACGATCCCGCTTGACCAGGTGGGCTGCCTGCCAGCCACCTTCAACAACCGAGGGTGAGAAGCTGTAGATCTCGTTGGGAGCCAGGTGGCCCAGTAAATCGAGTGCGCGTGCGTACAGGGGCTGCTCGTCATCGTCGGTGGCATCGAGATCGGGCGCGTCCAGGACGTGCAGCAGGAACTCCAGTTTCCAGTTGCGTTCAGTCGCGTCGGCAGTGGCTGCTACATCCGAGTCCGCCCAAACCTGTCCGCTGTGCGGGTCGATGCTGATATGCATGGAGGTGTTCTCTCCACACAAGAACATCTGGCCGAAAGGTGTCACCGCATAGGCATGGAACCGATCAGCACCCTCCATCGGAGTGCCCTGCAGGAAGGCTGCGACAACCCCTGAGTACAGGTGCGGATCGACCAAGATGAGCCTGTCGTCGCGATAGCGTGCGAACCCGTCGCGTCGCCACAGCGCCAGCAGCAGGTCGGGCAGCACGCCCTTCCATGCGGCAAGAGTCGCCTCGGAGAGCGCCTCGCCCCGGGAGCTCGCACTGAAGCTCTCCATGAACGCCCTGGTTTCAAAGCTTGATTCCTGCGCTTCGATGCCTGGTTCCACCAACGCATTCCTCCCGGCGTCGAATGGCAGATAATCCAGGAATGTCAGCATTCGCTCGGCCTGTGTGGCTTCCTTGTTCGCCTCCTGAGTTGAGATGCTGGCCGCTGTGTTTCCAGAGACGAGCAACAATGTTCCCGCCGAAAGGCTTTGCCAGGGCTCGTTCAGCACCAGATAGCGCTCGGGTGCCTCGTCTACATCCGCGTCCAGGATGTAGACCTGTGGACCATCCTTCACACACCCGGCGGAGATCTCGACAGTTGCATCGGTCACACCTGCATCAGGATCGGTCACATCTACAGGTGCGGAGTAGGGCTGTTGAAATTCGCCGAAGGACTGGAGCGCTTGGTGAAGGGCGAGCAGGGAGTCGGGATCTACGGCAAGCGGTTCTGAAGCAACCGGGAGCTGCAAAGCGAGTGAAAGGCAGAGGGCGGCGCTGGTCATCGGGCTGATCTGAACCGGAATCGGCCCTTTACGATGAAGGGCCGAGCGCTCACGATCCATGCAAACAATCCGAAAATCGTGAGTCGCGGGGCATCATCCACGCATGGCGTGGATCTACCTCGAAAATTCCGCCTTCAACTGCATGCGCAGCGTCTCGACAGTGGCCGCATAGCGCCGCTTCTGGACCAGGTAGCTGGCCAGGAACAGCGGCAGCACCAGCAGCATCGGCGCCACCATCGGGCGCATCGCCACCAGCGGCAACAGCAGCAGCGACAGGATCGCCACGAACCAGCTGCACAGTCCGATCACCCTCACCTCGTGCCGTCGCGCGTTGAGTACGATGCGACCGCGCATCACCGGGAAGTAGCGCAGGCCGAAGCTCGGCGCGAAGCTCTCGCGGAACGCCATGCTGCCATCGGGCAGCGCATGGAAGGCCAGTCGCAGCCACTTGTCCTGCGGCAGGTCACGTTCCAGGCTTCCCAGCGAGAGGCGGGCCTGCATGGCCGGTGACGCCGCAATGCGTTCGTTGAACAGGGTGATGCCCCAGCTGAAATAGCCGGCCACCCAGGCCATCATAAGGACGGTCTCGATCAGCAGAAGTGCGATCAGGGCGATGGCCATCGGTCTTCCATGAAGGGTACCGGTGGATCATGCCATGCGCGACGGCCCATCCACGCATGGCGTGGATCTACTTAAGCGCATCCCCATCCAGCCCGAGATCCCAGGCCAGGCCCAGCAGCGCCTCGTCCGCCCGCGACGGGGCGGGGCGCGCGTCCGCCAGCTGCTGCAGTTCGCGGATCTCCTCGCGGGCGACCTCTTCCAGTTGCTGCAGCTGCTCACGCACGCTCGCGTTGCGCGGGCGCTCGGTGTCGGTGAGGGCGGGCAGGGCGCGGATCAGGGTCATGGTGCGCGTACAGGATGCATCCAATGGCGGGTTACAGGCAAAGGCCCCGGACGAACCGGGGCCTTGCGGGCTGCCGGCGAGGGCAGCGGACATCAGGATCAGAACAGCTCGACGGTGCCGGCGCCCATGCTCTGCTGGGCAACCGGCTTGTGCGGCGGGCGTTCCCATTCGCTGCGCAGTTCGCGCAGGCGGCTGCCGGTGCGCTGCAGGGCGGTGGCGATCTCTTCGTCGAACACGCCGCCATTGCGGTGCAGCAGTTCCTGCAGCGCCACCGCTTCACGGTTGATCGCGGTCAGGCGGTCCAGGTGGGTGTGCACGCCGCCCAGGGCCTGGGTGGCGATGTCTTCGAACTGCAGGGCGCGCACGGCCTCGGCCACGCTGCCATCGATCGCACGGGCGCACTCGGACACTTCACGCATGCCGTCGCCGAGCGAGGCATTGATCTGCGCGACATTGTCGAGCATTGCCGCCGCTTCCTGGCGTGCTTCGCGGGAGCGGTCCATGTCACGCGAGGCCATGTGCGAAACCGTCTCGCGCACCTTGGCGATGGCGTCCTTGGAGCTGTGCGCCAGCTTGCGGATCTGCTCGTTGAAGGTGGTCGAGCGCTCGGACAGGTTGCGCACTTCGTCGGCGACCACGGCGAAGCCACGACCGGCTTCACCGGCACGCGCCGCTTCGATGGCCGCGTTCAGCGCCAGCAGGTTGGTCTGGTCGGCGATCGACTTGACGTCTTCCAGCAGCGCGAAGATGCCATCCAGGTGCTGCGCCATCTGGTCGATGTGCTGCACGGTGGTGCTGCTCTGGCCGCTGACCTGTTCCAGTGCTTCCACCAGCTGCTCCATGCGGTGGCTGGCGTGCTGGGCGAAACGGGCAACGTCGAGGCCGGCATTGCCTTCATCACCGGCGCGGTCGACGATGCGCGACAGGGCCTGGCTCTGCTGGCGCGACTTGCGGTTCATCGCATCGAAGCTGCCACCGAGGCTGGAGACGGCCTGGCGGATCAGGTCACGGGCGCGTTCCACTTCGCCGCGCGAACCCTCAATCTCGTTGCCGACGAAGTTGCGCAGTTCGGTCAGCAGCTGGTCCTGCTCACGCAGGACACGGGCATGTTCCGGGGAACGGTGCGCCTGGGCGCGGGTGGTCCACCACGCAAAGCCGAGCCAGCTCAGCGTCATCGTGGTCAGGATCGCCCAGCGCAGGGCGGCCGGCCATTCGAAACCGATGGCGAAGGGGAGCAGCAGGGTCAGAGCCAGGGGGGCGGCCAGACGGATGAAAATGCGTGAGTACATGGACGTTCTCGGGAGGTGCACGGAGGATGTATCGGCCGTACCCCCTTTCTCTTTAACGTCGATGTGCCCCGAAGTGCATTCTGAATGCGCCGGTTTTCCGGCGCTGGCGGTGATTCGGTGTCCGATTCCCTTTTCCATGGAAAAGGGAATCGGACCCCATGCGCTTACGCCAGCTGGCGGTCCACCGCCTCGATCATCGCCTTGCGGCCGAACAGGAAGTCCCAGTAGCTGCCGCCCAGCTGCCGCCATAGCACCGCCGAGCGCACCGCTGCCAGCAGCAGGGCGCGGATCTCGGCCACCACGCCAGCCTGGCCCAGGTAGTGCGGGTTGCCCTGCACCATCACCCGCGGCTTGAGGTGGCTGATGGTGTCCGCGTACAGGCTGCCCAGGCTGGCCAGCACATCCGGGTGGCCGCTGTCGCCCAGCTCGGCGGCCTGGCGCTGGGCGCGCTCGATGCCCGAGGCGACCTTGTTCACCGTGGCGCCATCCTGAACGAAGCGGCGCTCCAGCTGCAGCACCGACAGGGCCAGCTTGGGCAGGATCGGATCCTGGCCCTGGTTGCGGAAGTAGTTGTGCAGCAGGCGCAGCCCGGCCTTCAGTGCATGGCGGTCACCGAATACCGCCTGCGGCGAGGACGCATCGACACGGAACACGCTGTCCACGGCGGTGCGCACGGCGGCGGCGTCGGAATGGCCGGTATCGGCGATGCGGCGTACCTGCTGCAGGGCCTGGGCAATGCCGGCCAAGGCCAGGACGCGGTCGTCGACAGTGAAACTCATGCAGCAGATACCTCAAAAGGGGAGGGGGTGGTGCGCAGGCGCTGTTCCAGCGGCGCATCGGTGGCGGCGATCACCGCGCCACCCAGGCACACATCACCGTCATACAGCACCAGCGATTGACCGGGGGTGACGGCACGCTGCGGGCGCGCGAAGGTGACCAGCACGCTGCCATCGTCCAGCACGTTGACCGTACACGGCTCATCGGGCTGTCGGTAGCGGGTCTGGGCGGTGCATTCGAAGCGCCGCGCGGGTGGCGAGCCCGCGATCCAATGCGCCGCCTCCGAGCGCAGGCGTTCGGACAGCATCCATGGGCTGTCGCGGTCCTGGTCGACGTACAGCACGTTGCTGGCCACATCCTTGCCGACCACGTACCACGGTGCGGCCGGGCGGCCGCGTACGCCGCCGATGTTCAGGCCCTCGCGCTGGCCCAGGGTGAAATAGAACACGCCCGGATGTTCGGCGATCACGCTGCCGTCGGCCGGGTCAAGGATCTGGCCGGGCCTGGCCGGCAGGTAGCGGCCGAGGAATTCGCGGAAATCCCGCTCGCCGATGAAGCAGATGCCGGTGGAATCCTTCTTGGCGTGGGTCGGCAGGCCGACGTCGCGCGCAATCCGGCGCAGGTCGGTCTTTTCCAGGTCGCCGATCGGGAACAGGGTCGCTGCCAGCTGCTCCTGGCCCAGCTGGTGCAGGAAGTAGCTCTGGTCCTTGGAGCGGTCGGCACCGCGCAGCAGCAGCCACTGGTGGCCGCGCTGGGTCACCCGCGCGTAGTGGCCGGTGGCGATGCGCTCGGCGCCCAGCTCGCGGGCGGCATCCAGGAAATGCTTGAACTTCACCTCGCGGTTGCACAGCACGTCCGGGTTCGGCGTGCGGCCAGCGGCGTATTCGGCCAGGAAGTGCTCGAACACGCCCTGCCAGTACTCGCTGGAAAAGTCCCGGAAGTGGAACGGGATACCGAGCAGGCCGCATACGGCGACCGCATCGCGGCGGTCATCCTCAGCGCGGCAGTCACCGCTGCCGTCGTCGGCCCAGTTCTGCATGAACAGGCCTGCCACGGCCTCGCCCTGCTGTACCAGGCGCCAGGCCGCGACGGAAGAGTCTACGCCACCGGAGACGCCCACCATCACGCGCGGCGTGCTCATGCGACCTCCCGGACCAGCGAAAGCGGATGGCGCTGGCCACTCAGGTAATCAGCCACCACCTGCCAGACCAGCGGGCTGCGCTGGCGCTCGTCGGCGGCCTGCAGTTCGGCCGGGGTCAGCCACAGCGCGCGGTCGATGCCGGTGTCCAGCGGCTGCGCCGGGTCGTGCGAGTGCGGGCGCGCGGCGTAGCAGAAGCGCAGGAACGCGGTGCCGTCGCCGGCAGTCCACTGGTAGCAGCCGATGAAATGGGTCAGCTGCACGGTCCAGCCGGTTTCCTCGCGGGTCTCGCGCAGGGCTGCCTCGGCCAGGCTTTCGCCCGGCTCGAGGTGGCCGGCAGGCTGGTTCAGCACCTGGCGGCCGTCGATGGTCTCTTCAACCAGCAGCACGCGGCCGCCGTCGACCACCACCGTGGCGACGGTGGCGTGCGGTGCCCAGCGCGGGTCCGGCGTGGCGTTCAACTCAGAACTCGTCCTTCTTGGTCAGCTCCAGCTCCATCGCGTCGGCGGTGCGGATGGCCGCATCGATGGCGTCACTGAGCTGGTCCGGGGTGGCATCGGCATCGATCTTCACCACGAACATGGCGGTGGTGTCCTGCTTGACCCAGCCGCCCATCTTGGCGTCCTGCGAATCTTCCAGCAGGCGGTTGGCCACGGCCGCCGGGAACTGCTTGGTCTTGGCGTTGTACGCCGGCGACCAGATCTCGCGGATGTTGTGGCTGCCGAAATCTTCCACCGCCGAGCGCACGTAGACCATCTGGGTGCGGTCACCCTCGACGTCGAAGACCATGCGGTAGTCGCCGTCCTCGTCGACTTCATAGGTATAGCCCAGCTTGTCCAGGTGGCGGCCCACGGACTTGTCGGCGGTGGTTGCGGCGGTGGCGGCGCCGGCAGGAGCCAGGGCGATCAACAGGGCGGTAAGAAGGGTCCTTTTCATGAAGATCCTGTGAAACAGTGTTGAGAGAAGATGCAATTGTGACGGCGGCCGTGCGTGCCGTCCAATCTGCGGCGGGCCGACGCAGGCTTCTCCGAGCCTCTATAATGGACGGATGCCCCATGAGTCCTCCCCCGATTCCCAGCACGAGCACGGCGTTGCCGTAGAACCTGCGCGCCCGGAAGTGGCGCCGCCGCCGTTCTACCAGGTGATGCTGCTCAATGATGACTACACCCCGATGGATTTCGTGGTGGACGTGCTCCAGCAGTTCTTCAACATGGACCTGGACAAGGCCACGCAGGTGATGCTGCACGTCCATACCCGCGGCCGCGGCGTGTGCGGGGTGTTCACCCGCGAAGTGGCCGAGACCAAGGTGGCCCAGGTCAACGAGTATTCGCGGATGAACCAGCATCCGCTGCTGTGCACGATGGAGAAGGCCTGACCGGCCTTTTGTAGAGCCGAGCCCATGCTCGGCTGCTGTTCGTGCAGGTATCCAGATCGCTGGCAGAGCAGCCGAGCGCAGGCTCGGCTCTACAGCCGGATCACGCTTCCGCCAGCGCCTGCAACGCCATCCTCGCGACCGATTCGTCCACAACCGCTGGGTCGCCATCATCGCGGAACCACACCGCCGACAGCCCTGCGCTGGCAGCGACCCAACGCAGCAGGCGGGTGCGCTCGAGGCCGGCCAGCGCGGTCACCTGTTCTACGCGCGCGGCAAACCGCTCGGGCCGGGTGGCCACATGGATGCCCGGGCCGCAGAGATCCGGGTTGCTGAACAGCGTCGTGTAATCGAACGCGCGATCGCCCAGCAGCCGCTTCGGGTCGATCGCCAGCCAGCCGCGCGCGCCGAAGTCGAGCACGTTGTCGTGGTGCAGGTCGCCATGCAGCGGCCGGATCTCGCGCTCTTCCTGCAGCAACCCCTCCGCCAGTGATCTGCACTGTTCCAGCAGTGGCGGCAGCGCAGCCCTTGGCTGCAGCAGGTCGGCGAACCATCTACGCAGGCAGACCAGTTCCGCTGGGCGCGCGCTCCGTGGCCGGTGCAGCCGCTGCAGGACCTGGCACAGGATCGTGGTGCAGGCGTCATCGTCGCCCGCGATCGAGCGTTGCCGCAGCGAGTCGCCGCTGGCACGCTCGATCAGGATCGCCGGCCCCTCGTGGGCCAGCAGGCGGGCAGCGCCATCACCGTCCCACCAGCGCAGCAGGCGGTGGCTGTTCTGCTCCTCCGCTTCGCTGCTGATCTTCAGCATCGCCGGCGCGCCGGCAGCGGTCAGCACCGGCAAGAGCCGGGCGTGGGGCGTGCAGATGGCCGGGCCATCACGCCGCAATCGCCAGCGGCTCAGGTAGGGTTCGCTCATGCCGGTTGAGGTCTTCTGGAGTGAATGAAGATCAAGCGTTCTGCAGTGCTAACGCCATCTGAACGCAGCAATCCGCTAGGGTGATGGAAATCGCGTAGT
The DNA here is from genome assembly GCF_032025805.1 of Stenotrophomonas maltophilia group sp. msm1. Classification (NCBI taxonomy): domain Bacteria; kingdom Pseudomonadati; phylum Pseudomonadota; class Gammaproteobacteria; order Lysobacterales; family Lysobacteraceae; genus Stenotrophomonas; species Stenotrophomonas maltophilia group sp. msm1. Next base: position 1,375,319 of record NZ_JAVSKH010000002.1, on the reverse strand, counting down.
CAGGCCGCATATTGTTCCCATCTGCCGCCGGAGTAATCCATGTTCAGCAAAGACCTCGAACACACCATCGGCCAGTGCTACAAGCGCGCCCGTGAGGCCCGGCATGAGTTCATGACGGTCGAACACCTGCTGTTGGCACTGCTCGACAACCCGTCCGCCCAGGCCGTACTGAAGGCCTGCGGTGCCGACGCCGAACGCCTGCGCCAGGAGCTGGAGCAGGCCATCGAGGCCTCGGTGTCCCGCCTGGCCGAAGATGACGGCCGTGACACCCAGCCGACCCTGGGCTTCCAGCGGGTGCTGCAGCGGGCCGTGTACCACGTGCAGTCCTCGGGCAAGAAGGAGGTCACCGGCGCCAACGTGCTGGTCGCCATCTTCGGCGAAAAGGACTCCCACGCCGTCTACTACCTCAACCAGCAGGATGTCACCCGGCTGGATGTGGTCAATTACCTGTCCCACGGCATCGCCAAGCTGGGCGAGGAAGGCGAGCAGCCGTCCTCTTCCTCCGAGGGTGAGGGCCGCATGGAAGGCGGGGATGGCGAGCCGAAGGGCGATGCCCTGACCGAATTCGCCAGCAACCTCAACGAACAGGCCCGGTCCGGCCGCATCGATCCGCTGGTCGGTCGTGGCGATGAGATCGAGCGCACCATCCAGGTCCTGTGCCGGCGCCGCAAGAACAATCCGCTGTACGTGGGCGAGGCTGGCGTGGGCAAGACCGCCATCGCCGAGGGCCTGGCCCGCCGCATCGTCGAGGGCTCGGTGCCCGACGTGCTGGCCGACGCGGTGATCTACTCGCTCGACCTGGGCGCGCTGGTGGCCGGCACCAAGTACCGCGGCGACTTCGAGAAGCGGCTGAAGGGTGTGTTGACCGCGCTGAAGAAGGTGCCCAACGCGGTGCTGTTCATCGACGAGATCCACACCATCATCGGCGCCGGCTCGGCGTCGGGTGGCACCATGGATGCGTCCAACCTGATCAAGCCGGCGCTGGCCTCCGGCGAGCTGCGCTGCATCGGCTCGACCACCTTCCAGGAATATCGCGGCATCTTCGAGAAGGACCGGGCGCTGGCCCGCCGCTTCCAGAAGATTGATATCGTAGAGCCGACCGTGGGCGAGGCCTACGAGATCCTGCAGGGCCTGAAGTCCAAATACGAGCTGCACCACAGCGTGACCTATTCGGACGAAGCGCTGCAGGCGGCGGTGGACCTGTCGGTGAAGCACATCGGCGACCGCCTGCTGCCGGACAAGGCCATCGACGTGATCGACGAGGCCGGTGCCCGCCAGCGCCTGCTGCCGGAAGGCCAGCGCAAGGAGCTGATCGACGTCGAGGAAGTGGAAGCGATCGTGGCCAAGATGGCGCGTATCCCGACCAAGCAGGTCAGCGCCACCGACAAGGACGTGCTGCAGCATCTGGAGCGCAACCTGAAGATGGTGATCTTCGGGCAGGATCCGGCGATCGAGACGCTGTCCTCGGCGATCAAGCTGGCCCGCTCGGGCCTGGGCAACCCGGAGAAGCCGATCGGCAACTTCCTGTTCGCCGGCCCGACCGGCGTCGGCAAGACCGAGGTGACCAAGCAGCTGGCGCTGCAGCTGGGCATCGAGCTGGTCCGCTTCGACATGTCCGAGTACATGGAGCCGCATTCGATCAGCCGCCTGATCGGCGCCCCTCCGGGCTATGTCGGCTTCGACCAGGGCGGCCTGCTGACCGAGAAGATCGTCAAGACACCGCACTGCGTGCTGCTGCTGGACGAGATCGAGAAGGCGCACCCGGACATCTTCAACATCCTGCTGCAGGTGATGGACCGCGGCGTGCTGACCGATACCAACGGTCGTGAAGCCAACTTCAAGAACGTGGTGCTGGTGATGACCACCAATGCCGGCGCGGCACAGGCCTCGCGGCGCTCGATCGGCTTCACCAAGCAGGACCATGCCACCGATGCGATGGAGACCATCCGCCGCAGCTTCACCCCGGAGTTCCGCAACCGCCTCGATGCGGTGGTGCAGTTCCAGGCGCTGGGCTTCGAGCACATCCTGCGCGTGGTCGACAAGTTCCTGATCGAGCTGGAGATGTTGCTGCAGGACAAGCACGTGAGCCTGTCGGCCACCCCGACCGCCCGCGACTGGCTGGCCCACCACGGCTTCGACCCGCTGATGGGTGCGCGCCCGATGGCCCGCGTGATCCAGGACAAGATCAAGCGTCCGCTGGCCGACGAGCTGCTGTTCGGCAAGCTGGTCAACGGCGGCAAGGTCAGCATCGATGTCCGCGACGACGAGCTCGTGGTCGAGACCCAGGCCGAACCGGAGCGGCTGCTGCCGGTTACGGTGGAGTGAGCTGAAGGCTTGGCGTGAAAGACTGGGAATGACAAGGGCGGCTTCGGCTGCCCTTGTCCTGTCTGCTGTCACCGGCTTCGGCGGCGCGCTTCGCGCGTGAACCGCCCGGCATCGATCGGCTCGATGCGCGCGACCTCGCAGCTGCCGCGACCGGTGTCCAGTGCGCTTCGGCCCTCGCTGCACAGCTCGTCAGCCTCCTTGCCGTCGGTCTTGAAGCCGAGGCGGGTGGCCAGCACGGCAGAAGGGCAGCTGTTGCGGAAATGCACCACGTAGTGGTCTTCACCGGAGCGAAGCAGGACGTTCCTGTCAGCGCCGGCGCGAACGATCTGCTGTTCGCCGGTCAGTGGTACGCACTGCGCCGGCGGGGTGCCAGCGGCATGGGCGGGCGGCGCCACCAGGGTGATGGCAGACAAAGCCAGGGGGACCAGCAGGGAAGACAGGTTCATGGCGGGGCAGGGGCGGCGATCCGGACTGGATCGGATCCCAGGATGCCGCCGCCGCTGCAAATGCGAATCTGCCGCAAGCAGGGCTGACCGACGCCACGGTGAGATCGGTCACGATGACCTTTGGCGCATCAGGCCGCGATCGAGCGGAACCCCTGTTGCCGGCCCTGGTCGCCGCCGTCTTCGATGACAAAGGCGACCGCCTCGTGCGGAATGTGCAGGCGCTGCTTGAGCGTACTGCCCATGTGCGATATCTCGCGCTGCACGGCCAGGTACAGGGGATGCGAGGCGTCCATGCTGGTGCAGACCAGGCAGGGCTGACCGAACCAGGTGCCGTCCGGGCCCTTGCTGGCGTAGCAGCGGCTGGTGACGGACTGCGGGTCAAGTACGATCAGGTAAGTCATGCACGCAAGGCCTCGTGTGAAGAACGCGTAGAGCCTAGGGCTCCCGCGCGCTGCTGGATTTCAGACAAGGACGAAAATCGAACGACCCCGGAGACTTTGACTTTATTCCGCGCACGACAAAGGGCCAGCAGCGAGGCCGGCCCTGTCGGAGTGGCGCACTGCGCCGACCGCTTACTTCATGCGGTAGGTGATACGACCCTTGGTCAGGTCGTACGGGGTCATTTCAACCTTGACCCGGTCACCGGTAAGGATGCGGATGTAGTTCTTGCGCATGCGGCCGGAGATATGGGCGATGATCTCGTGCCCATTCTCCAGGCGAACGCGGAAAGTGGTGTTCGGCAGCGTCTCGCTGACGGTGCCCTCGAACTCGATGGAATCGTCTTTCGACATGTAGTCCTGTGCGGTTCAGAAAACGGCCACGCTGGGCCTAAGGCGCGGTATTTTACGCGTGACCGGCCCAGCTTGCAAAGTTTGTGTTAACCCCGGGCCAAACGCCGAGCCGGCAGTCGTCCCACCGCCTGCGTCCACGGGCCTTCACGGCCCTTGTCGCGCACCGCCAGGCGCACGTGATCCAGAAACGCCGCGCGCGGCAGATGCGTGGCGCCCATCCGCAGCAGGTGTGGATTCTCCACCTGGGCATCGATCAGCGGCCAGCCCCAGCCGCCAAGCGTGGCCGCTAACGCGGCCAGCGCGACCTTGGAGCCCCCGCTGGCGCCACTGAACATGCTTTCGCCGAAAAACATCGATCCGATCGCCACCCCATAGATGCCGCCGACCAGCGTCTGCCGGTCCCAGACCTCGAAGGAATGGGCAAAGCCGAGGTCGTGCAGCTGGCCATAAGCCTCGACCATCGCCGGGCTGATCCACGTACCGTCCTGGCCCGGTCGCGGTGCTGCGGCGCAGGCACGCATCACACGACTGAAAGCGGTGTCGGCGGTGATCTCCCACGTGCTGCCGCGCAACTGGCGGCGGAAGCGGCTGGACAGGTGCACGCCCTCGGTGCGGAACACCATGCGCGGGTCTGGCGACCACCACAGGATTGGCTCGCCCTCGCTGAACCACGGGAAGATGCCGCCGGCATAGGCGTTGAGCAGTCGCACCGGATGCAGGTCGCCGCCCACCGCGAGCAGGCCATCGGGCTGGCGCAGGGCGGTCTCGGCCGGAGGGAAGGGAGCGTCCGGCGCATCGGCCAGGCGCCAGGGCAGCTGGCGGGTCATGCCGTCATTGTATTCGTCGTGGCGATCGCTGATGTCTGGCACCATCAGCGTCCAACGGCAAGGAGCCCACGCATGAGTGACGCGATCACCGCCATCCTCGATGTGCACGATATCCCGCGCACGCGCAACGACAGCCAGGGCATGCTGCTGGCGCTGGCCACTGAACAGCCCGGCCAGCTCGGTGCGCTGATGCTGCTGGCCCTTGCCCGGCGTTCACCCAGCTCGGCCTTTCTCGACATGGCGCTGGATCTGCTGCGCGATGAAGCGATTGTGCCGGTCTGTGCCGAGGCCTGGCGCCGCTATCGGGATGGCGAGCGCGGCGAACTGCTGGCCAGCGTGATCGAATTCACCAGCTACCAGGCGCCGCAGGTGCTGCAGGACGACCGGGAGGCCTTGCTGGCGCTGGCCACCGAAGACGAGCTGCAGCTGGCTTCGCAGGTATGGCAGGGCCTGCCCTCCGTCATTGCCGTGCAGTGGGCGCAGATTCTGGTTGAGGCCGACGACGATCGCGAGATGGCGCGGGCCAGGGCGCTGCTGCTGGCGGCGCAGCCCGAGCGCTATGCCGTTGCCCGCGGCTACCTCGCTGACTGGGGCGCGCTGGATGCTGAGGTCTGGGCGCACTGGGCCGGCGTCGCGGACGGACCGCAGCCGCGGCGCCTGCATGGGGAGCGGCCGCTGCACATCCGCTTCGGCCGCGAGCAGCATCGCGCGCAGCAGGCGGACGAACCGAGCTGGCGCAAGCGCATCTGGCGCCTGCACCCGACCTGGAATGGCGGGCAGGTACAGTACGCCGGGCAGATGGGAGGGCCGCTGGAATCGTTGTGTGGCAGCTGCCATGCACCGCTGCAGCGCCTGCTGCGAACCGACGCTGCCGCGCTGCAGCCGGGCGCGGCGGGTGAGATCACGCTGGGCCTGTGCCTGGACTGCAGCGGCTGGGAAGATCCGCCCGTGCGTTTCTATCGCCACGATGCCAGCGGCCTGCCCAGCTGCCACCCCAGCCAGCGTCTGGAGGTGCCGGCGACGCCGACCGACAGCGGTGACCTGATGCAGGCCGAGGTCGGCCTGGCCGCCATGGATACCTCGCGCTGGCGGCAGCAGGACTGGGGACAGTCCAATCATCGGCAGAACCTGTCGCGCGTGGGCGGCGCACCGAGCTGGGTGCAGAGTGCCTGGTATCCGGCGTGCATCGATTGCGGTGAGGAGATGCCCTTCGTGATGCAGCTGGATTCGACGCTGCCGACCACCGGTGGAGGCGCGCTGCTATGGGGCAGTGGCGGCATGCTCTACACGTTCTGGTGTGCGAAGTGCAGGGTGAGCGGGCACTTCTGGCAGTGCACATGAGCACGGCGCCATCGCTATTGCTCTGATAGATGCCAACGTCGGTTGGCACGCCTCATTGCCCCGGTAGGTGCCAACCTTGGTTGGCACGCTTTTCCGCACCGCGCAAGTCGAGCAAGCTCGACGCTACGGCTCTGCGCGGAACGGCCCATGCCCCTGCAGCTCCTGCTGGTACCGCCGCACATCCCGCCGCTCCTGCCGGCACCAGTCCTGCAGTGCTTCTGCGAAATCCGCGTCGGCCACCCAGTGCCGGCTGCGTACCAGCGTCGGCAGGAAGCCACGCGCCAGCTTGTGCTCGCCCTGAGCGCCGGGCTCGAAACGGCTCAGGCCTTCGCGCAGGCAGTACTCGATGCCCTGGTAGTAACAGGCCTCGAAATGCAGGCCGGGCAGGGTAGCGCCACCCCAGTAGCGGCCGTACAGCGTGTCGCCACCGCGCAGGCACAGCGCGCCGGCAATCGGCTCGCCGTCCTGTTCGGCCAGGAACAGCACCAGTCCGCGCCCCAATGAAATGGCCAGATGGCGCAGAAAGGCCTCGGTCAGTGCCGGGGCGTTGCCGTACTCGAGGAAGGTCTGCAAGTAGAAGCGGTACATCGCCTGCAGGTCGGCGCGGCCGGCTTCATCGCCGTGTACCACGCGGAAGCTGATGCCCTGGCGGGTGACCTTGGCCCGTTCCTGGCGGATGTTCTTCCGATGCTTGTGGTTCATCGCACCGAGGAACTGCTCGAATGTCGCCCAGTCACCCGGGTTCTGCCACTGGAACTGCACGTCCTCGCGCAGCAGCCAGTCATCGCCGAACAGGGCCTCGTCCACTGCGGTGTGGAAGTTGATATGGGCCGAGGATACCTCCAGCGCGGGCAGGGCCTCGCGCAATGCCGAAAGCAGGGCGGCGCGCCCTGAATCGTGACGTGCCAACAACCGCGGGCCAGTGACCGGCGAGTAAGGTACTGCGCCCAGCCACTTCGGATAGTAGTCGCGGCCATGCCGTGCATACGCGTTGGCCCACGCATGGTCGAACACGAACTCGCCGTGAGAGTTGGTCTTCAGGTAGCCCGGAATGGCGCCGACCAGGGTGTTGCCTTCCCAGAGCGTGAAGTGCCGGGCCTGCCAGCCCCAGTCCTCGCGCAGGCAACCGTGCTGTTCAAGCCCGGATAGGAAGGCGTGGCTGACGAATGGGTTGCGGCCGTCGTGCAGGGCATCCCAGTCGGTCGCGGCAATGGACTGCAGGGAGTGGAGAAAGCGGGGGGAAGGCATGGGAGAAGGATAGGGCAGATGAAACAGAAAGGCCGACGCACTGGCGTCGGCCTATCATCCGGAGTCGGGCGTGGCTCGACCCTGCAGGAGCGGGTCAGCCTCTCAGCTGGCCTTGCCCTGGGCGTCCAGGTAGCGCTCGGCGTCCAAGGCGGCCATGCAGCCGAAGCCGGCCGAAGTGATCGCCTGGCGGTAGTGCTGGTCGGCCACGTCGCCGGCAGCAAATACGCCTTCCACCGAGGTCTGGGTGGCGTTGCCGCCCAGGCCCGAGCGGATCTCCAGGTAGCCGTTGTTCATCGCCAGCTGGCCGTCGAACAGCTGGGTATTCGGATGGTGGCCGATGGCCACGAAGAAGCCGTGGGCGTCGATGTCACGGGTACTGCCGTCCAGCGTCGACTTCACGCGCACGCCGGTCACGCCGGCGTCGTTGCCCAGCACTTCCTCCACCTGGTGGTGCCAGACGGTCTCGATCTTGCCGGCAGCAACCTTGGCAAACAGCTTGTCCTGCATGATCTTTTCCGCCTTCAGGGTGTCGCGGCGGTGGACCAGATAGACCTTGCGGGCGATGTTGGACAGGTAAAGGGCCTCTTCCACGGCGGTGTTGCCACCGCCGACCACGACCACGTCCTGGTCGCGGTAGAAGAAGCCGTCACAGGTGGCGCAGGCGGACACACCGCGGCCCTTGAAGGTCTCTTCGGTCGGGATGCCCAGGTATTTGGCGGTCGCGCCGGTGGCGATGATCAGCGCATCGCAGGTGTACTCGTGGCTGTCGCCGATCAGCTTGAACGGGCGCTGCGACAGGTCGGCGGTGTGGATGTGGTCGAAGATGACCTCGGTCTCGAAGCGCTCGGCGTGCGCCTGCATGCGCGCCATCAGGTCCGGGCCCATCAGGCCGTGGGCGTCACCCGGCCAGTTGTCCACCTCGGTGGTGGTCATCAGCTGGCCACCCTGCTGCAGGCCGGTGATGACGACCGGCTTCAGGTTGGCACGGGCGGCGTAGACGGCGGCGGTCCAACCGGCCGGTCCGGAACCGAGGATGACGAGGCGCTGGTGGCGGGAGGGCAGGCTGGTGCTCATGTAGACTCGCGAAAAGGTAGATGGGACAAGGCGCTGGCGATGTTTGCGCAGCATCCGTGGCTGGTCATAGAGTGGCGGCTGGGGCAGGGCGATTCAAGCCGATGAACGGAACGCCGTCATCCAGCAGTGGTTTCGGCCCTCGGATTGCCCTGTCGGACGTCGCATAACTGAAAACTGACGCCGTCTCATTTATTATCAATCACTAACAGCGCATTCCAAAGGTATGGTCTAAGGTGGCGAAGCAGGTCCCCGAACGCTCCAAGTCCGACGACAGCAAGGCGTCACGTCGCACGGCCGCGGCGGCGACGACCGACAATCCACGCTGCCAGCGCCTCTGGCGCGACCTGGGCCTGATCGCCATCGCGCCGGCCCTGCTGTATCTGGCGGCCAGTCTTTTCACCTATTCAGCGACTGATCCGGGCTGGTCGCATACCGGCAGCGTCGTCGCGCCAGTGCACAACCTGGGTGGCCGTGCCGGGGCTTGGATCGCCGACGTGCTGCTGCAGCTGTTCGGCTACATCGCCTTCCTGCTGCCGGTGGTGCTCGGCGCGCTGGCGTGGATCGCCATGTTCGGCCTCAAGCGCGAGAGCAAGGGCGAGAACGACCTGGATCCGGCGCTGCGCCTGGTCGGTCTGGTCGGTTTCCTGATCGCCGGCACTGGCTTCCTGCATGTGCGCCTGTTCAGTGGCGATGTCGCCAGTGCCGGCGGCATCCTCGGCAAGCTGGTCGGCAATTCGCTCACGGTGGGCTTCGGCGCGCTGGGGGCGAACCTGTTCGTGCTGGTGCTGCTGCTGGCCTCGATCACCCTGGCCACCGGGCTGTCCTGGTTCACGGTGATGGAGAAGATCGGCCGCGGCGTGATGTCGCTGGCGCCGTTGCTGGAACGCAAGAAGGAAGAAGTCACCGAGTGGAAGCAGACCCGGGTGATGCGCGAGGAACGCCAGGAAGTACGCAAGGCCGACGCCGAGGTGCGCGCCAAGCGCGAGCCGGTGAAGATCGAGCCGCGGCCGGAGCCGGTGATCGAGAAGAGTGATCGGGCCAAGCGCGATACCCAGATTCCGATGTTCCGCGGCGTCAACGGTGATGGCTCGGACCTGCCGCCGCTGGCGCTGCTGGATGATCCCAAGCCGCAGCCCAAGGGCTACGACGAAGAGACGCTGGAGACCCTGTCGCGGCAGATCGAGTTCAAGCTGAAGGACTTCCGCATCGATGCGCAGGTGGTCGGCGCCAATCCCGGCCCGGTCATCACCCGCTTCGAGATCGAGCCAGCACCGGGTATCAAGGTCAGCCAGATCAGTTCGCTGGACAAGGACATCGCGCGTGGCCTGTCGGTGAAGTCGGTGCGCGTGGTCGATGTCATTCCGGGCAAGTCGGTGATCGGCCTGGAAATCCCCAACGTCACCCGCGAGATGATCTTCCTGTCCGAGCTGCTGCGCTCGAAGGAATATGACAAGTCGGCCAGCGTACTGACCCTGGCGCTGGGCAAGGACATCGCCGGTCGCCCGACCGTGGCCGACCTGGCACGCATGCCGCATCTGCTGGTGGCCGGTACCACCGGTTCGGGCAAGTCGGTGGCGGTCAATGCGATGGTGCTGAGCCTGTTGTTCAAGGCCTCGCCGAAAGACCTGCGGATGCTGATGATCGACCCGAAGATGCTCGAACTGAGCGTCTACCAGGGCATCCCGCACCTGCTGGCGCCGGTGGTCACCGACATGAAGGAGGCCGCCAACGGCCTGCGCTGGTGCGTGGCCGAGATGGAGCGCCGCTACAAGCTGATGAGCGCGGTGGGCGTGCGCAACCTGGCCGGCTTCAACAAGAAGGTGAAGGAAGCCCAGGACGCCGGCCAGCCGCTGATGGACCCGCTGTTCAAGCCGAACCCCGAGCTGGGCGAGGCGCCGCGCCCGCTGGAGACGCTGCCGTTCATCGTCATCTTCATCGACGAATTCGCCGACATGATGATGATCGTCGGCAAGAAGGTGGAAGAGCTGATCGCGCGCCTGGCACAGAAGGCGCGTGCGGCCGGCATCCACCTGATCCTGGCCACGCAGCGCCCGTCGGTGGACGTGATCACCGGCCTGATCAAGGCCAACATCCCGACCCGTATCGCCTTCCAGGTCAGCTCCAAGATCGACTCGCGCACCATCCTCGACCAGTCCGGCGCGGAAACACTGCTGGGCCACGGCGACATGCTGTACCTGCCGCCGGGCACCGCGCTGCCCGAGCGCGTGCATGGTGCGTTCGTGTCCGATGACGAAGTGCACCGCGTGGTCGAGCACCTCAAGGCGATGGGCCCGGCCGACTATGTCGACGGCGTGCTGGACGAGGTGCAGACGATGGGCGACGGCGTGGTCGTAGGTGCCACCGGCCTGCCCGAGACCAGTGCGGCCGGCGACGAGTCCGACCCGTTGTATGACGAAGCACTGCGGGTGGTCACCGAGACCCGCCGTGCCTCGATTTCCGGCGTGCAGCGCCGGCTGAAGATCGGCTACAACCGTGCAGCGCGACTGATCGAGGCCATGGAAGCGGCCGGCGTGGTCAGCCCGCCCGAGCACAACGGCGACCGCACGGTGCTGGCACCGCCGCCGCCGAAGTAAGACCCGACGTATCCCCCACGACGTCCAAGGAACCGACGCATGCTTCACCCCGTACCAAGCGCGCTGGCGCTGGCGCTGGCAGCCTTCCTGGCTGCTGGCCCGGCACTGGCAGAAACCGCCACCTCCGCGCCCGCCACGGCGCCGCCTTCCACCAGCGGCGATACCGAAGCCAGCAATAATTTCAGCATTGTCCGTTACCGCGCCGACTACCAGGTCCGGCCGGACGCGGGCAATGTGCAGACCGAAACCTACGAAGTCCTTCTCAAGACCAAGGCCTCCGTCGAGCAGTTCAGCCAGGTGCGGCTGAGCTACAGCGAAAAGATGGAGACGCTGGAAGTGCTCGGTGCCTACACCATCACCGCCGATGGCCAGCGCCGCGACGTGCCGGCCGACCGCATCTACACGCAGGAGAGCTACTCCAGCGCCTCGGCGGCGATGTATGCCGACCGCAAGGTGCGGGTGATCGTGTTCCCGAACCTGGCCCCGGGCACGCGCCTGTACTACCAGGTGCGCCGCACCCAGGCCACGCCGTACTTCCCGGGCTATTTCGGCCTGTGGGAGACCTTCAACGTCTTCACCGAGTACGAGGACGCCGAGGTCACCCTGAGTGCGCCGGCCAACCTGCCGATGTTCGTCGACAGCCGCGGCGTGCAGGGCAGTGACCGGCCGACGGTGAAGAACGGCCAGGCGCAATGGCGCTGGCGCTACCAGCGTCGTGAGGCGATGCCGGCGCAGAACTGGTCGGCGGCGGGCTGGGAGTTCGGCCCGAACATCATGGCCAGCACGTATCGTGACTGGTCGCAGATGGGGCGCGCCTACCAGCTCAAGGCGGGCCCGGCGGCCGAGGTGACCCCGGCGCTGCAGGCGCTGGCTGATGAAATCACCGCCGGCATCAGTGACCGCCGCGAGCAGGCTGATGCGCTGTATCGCTGGGTCGCGCAGAACATCCGCTATGTGGCGGTGTACCTGGGCAACGGCGGCCTGGAGCCGAACAGCGCGCAGAGCATCCTCGACAACCACTACGGCGACTGCAAGGACCATGTGACGATCCTGGAGGCGCTGCTGGCGGCCAAGGGCATCGCCAGCTCGCCGGTGCTGATCGGTGCGGGCGGTGGCCCGACGCTGCCGAAGATTCCGGTGCTGGGCCGCTTCAACCACGCCATCACCTACATTCCCGAATTCGATCTGTACCTGGATTCGACCACCGCGTGGGCGCGCTTCGGTCAGCTGCCAGAGGGTGACCTGGGTGCACCGGTGATGCGTACCCGTGACGCCACGCTGGCGCGCACCCCGGCCAACACGCCGGAGCGTAACGCCACCTCAATGGAAGTGCGTTTCACCTTCGACGCCAACGGCAACCTGCGCGGCGAGACGATTCCGAAGCTGGGCGAGAACGCCGAGATCGGCATGCGCGCCCAGTTCTCCCAGCTCAACGCGCAGAACCGTGCGCGCGCCGAGGAGCAGATCATGGCCGCGTCCGGTTTCGACGGGCGAGGGCAGCTGCAGATCCAGGGCGTGCCGGTCGACCTGACCCGGCCCTTCGGCTATCGCATGGCGTTCCAGGCCGAGGACTACGCCGACTTCAGCGTGGCCGGCGGCATGGCCGTGCCGGACCCGCCGGGTGGCGAGTCGGTGCGTGGCCTGTACGCCACCGCTTCTGCGCCGGCCAACGAGACGCCGTTCTACTGCAATGCCAGCCTGCGCGAGGAAACCTATCGCCTGCAGTTCCCGGCCAACGCGCCGATCATCGCCATCCCGGCCAGCCAGCGATTCGCCAACGCCGCCGGCGAGTACCGCGTGGACTGGAGCCGCGAAGGGCAGGAGGTGATCGTGCACCACCGGTTGCAGCAGAATGCGGTGCGCGGCCCGGAGGCATTGTGCCAGCCGCAGGATTATCCGGCGTTCCGCGCGCTGTATCGCGAAGTGCGGCGCGGCTTCCGTGGGCAGGTGCTGTACGGCAAGCTGCCCGGCTCGGGCGGCTGAATCGCCGATGCACGTTCAGGGCGGCATAATGTCGCCCTGATCGCCCATTCATCTTTTCCCGGGCACACTTGCAACCACCTTTCCTGGCGCCCGCGCCCACAGGATTTCCGCATGAACTTCCGCTTCCGCCGTTTTCTTGCCACCACCGCCCTGGCCGTAGCCTGCGCCGCCGCCGGCAGCGCCTGGGCCGGTGCCCGCGACGACCTGAAGACCTTCACCAGCGGCCTGAAGGGCTTGGATGGCCAGTTCAGCCAGCAGGTGTTTGACAGCCGTGGCAAGGTTAAGGAATCGACCAGCGGCCGCGTGGCCCTGTCGGCGCCGCGCCTGTTCCGCTGGGAGTACGTGCGCCCGCACGAACAGCTGATCGTGGCTGATGGCAAGAAGGTCTGGATGTACGAGCCGGACCTGGAGCAGGCCACCGTGCGCGAGCAGGGCAAGGAAGAACAGAACAGCCCGCTGACCGCGCTGATCAACCCGGCGCTGCTGGAACAGCAGTACGACGTCAGCGAAGAGGCCGCGCAGCGCGACGGCCTGCAGTGGCTGTCGCTGTCGCCAAAGCGCGAGACCGAAGCCAGCTTCCAGTACGCCGCGCTGGGCTTCAACGCCCAGGGCCTGGCCAAGATGGAGATCACCGACGCTGTCGGCCAGCGGACCGTGATCAGCTTCAGCGGCTGGAAGCGCAACCCGGGCTTCGCGGCCGGCACCTTCAGCTTTACGCCGCCGAAGGGCACCGACGTTATCGGTAATTGATGGCGGTCGCCGGGCATGGCCCGGCGCTACCTGCTCTGGTGGGTGCTAACCGGCACCACCTTGGTGGGTGTCAACCTTGGTTGACACGCTGTTGATCTGCCGGCCAGCGGCCGGCACTACCGGACATCGCGTCCCGCCCGCCGGGCACGGCCCGGCGCTACCTTTGGGCGGCGCGGTACAATGAGCGGGTGGCAAGACATCGTTCAACTTCCTTCCCCGGCCCCGATCTGCTGAGTGTTGATCGGGAACATCTGCGCCCGCTGGCCGAGCGCATGCGCCCGCGCACCCTGGACGAAATGGTCGGGCAGAAGCGCCTGCTGGCGCCGGAGAGCGCACTGCGCCGTGCAGTCGAATCCGGTCGCGTGCATTCGATGATCCTGTGGGGGCCGCCGGGCTGCGGCAAGACCACGCTGGCGCTGCTGCTGGCCGAGTACTCCGACGCTGAATTCCGTGCCATCTCGGCCGTGCTGTCCGGTCTGCCGGAAGTGCGCCAGGTGCTGGCCGAGGCCGCGCAGCGCTTTGCCGAAGGCCGGCGCACCGTGCTGTTCGTGGATGAGGTGCACCGCTTCAACAAGGCGCAGCAGGATGCGTTCCTGCCACACATCGAGCGCGGCACCATCCTGTTCGTCGGTGCCACCACCGAGAATCCATCGTTCGAGCTGAATTCGGCGCTGCTGTCGCGTTGCCGCGTGCACGTGCTGGAAGCGGTATCGCCAACCGATATCGTCGAAGCGCTGGAACGCGCGCTGGGCGACCGCGAACGCGGTCTGGGCGAGGAGGGTATCGAGGTTGCGCCCGAGCTGCTGCTGGAAATCGCCACTGCCGCTGATGGTGACGTGCGCCGCGCACTGACGCTTCTTGAAATAGCCGCCGAGCTGGCGGGCGGGGAGGGTGGTCGCATCACCCCGCAGACCCTGACCCAGGTGCTGGCCGACCGTACCCGCCGCTTCGACAAGGGCGGCGAGCAGTTCTACGACCAGATTTCGGCGCTGCACAAGTCCGTGCGCAGCTCCAACCCCGATGCTGCGCTGTACTGGCTGACCCGCATGCTGGACGGCGGTTGCGATCCGTCCTATCTCGCGCGCCGGCTGACCCGCATGGCCATCGAGGACATCGGCTTGGCCGATCCGCGCGCGCAGAGCATGGCGCTGGAAGCCTGGGACATCTACGAGCGGCTCGGTAGCCCGGAAGGCGAGCTCGCGTTTGCCCAGCTGGTGCTGTACCTGGCCAGCACCGCCAAGTCGAACGCCGGCTACGCTGCGTTCAACCAGGCCAAGGCCGACGTGCGCCAGAGCGGTACCGAAGAAGTGCCTCTGCACCTGCGCAATGCGCCGACCAAGCTGATGAAGGAACTGGGCTACGGCGCCGAATACCAGTACGACCACGATGCCGAAGGAGGCATCGCGCTGGACCAGACCGGTTTTCCGGACGCGATGGGCGAACGGGTGTACTACAACCCGGTGCCGCGCGGCCTGGAGATCAAGCTGAAGGAAAAGCTGGATCGGCTGCGCGCCGAGCGCGAGGCGGCGCGGGCCGCGAAGGGCCGTTGAGCTGGCTTATGTAGGATCGAGCGATGCTCGACTCCACTCTGGACCGAGCCAGCAGCACCTGCGGAAACAGGAGCCGAGCATGGCTCGGCTCTACAGGGGTAATGGCGGTCGAGTGTGGTTCGTCATCACATTGTCCTGCGGGCGTTCCTTTGGCAGACTGCGCGGCTACTTTTTCAAGGATCGATGCCGTGCAGGAAATGATTCTGCCGTTGAAGCGTTATGCCCAGTTCGAGGGCCGTGCCAACCGTCGCGAGTACTGGATGTTCCAGCTGTTCCTGTTGATCGTCTCGACCGTCCTGATGGTGCCGCTCATCGCCGGGCTGGTGATGCAGTCCGACATACTGGGCATCGCTTCTATCATCCTGTTCGTCGTGTTCTGGCTGGCCACGTTCGTGCCGGTCATCGCCGTCACCGTGCGCCGCCTGCACGACTGCAACCAGTCGGGCTGGATGTACCTGCTGGCCTTTGTTCCGTTCGGTGGTCTGGTGATCCTCGTGTTCGCGCTGCTGCCGGGTACACCGCAGCAGAACGTCTACGGCCCGGTGCCTGCGGGGCCGTGAGACTGCGTGAGTCGAGCATGGCTCGACTTCTACAGGGCGGGAAAACGAAGCCGGCGTTTCGCCGGCTTCTTTCTTACTTGATGCTGCAATCGCCGAAGGACAGGTAATCCGTTCCCGAGCTGAACTGCAGTGTGCAGCTGGCGGTGAAGGTCGCGCCTTCTTCCAGCGCGCCCAGCTTGGCCGCCTGCTGCTCATCGTCGCTGGTCAGCCGGGCCAGGACATTGCCCTGGTCATCGCCGGCCTCGATCAGCGGTTCGCCCGCCAGGTTGCTGGAAACGCTCAGTGCCACGGCAGTGAATGTCACCGTCTGGTTGAGTTCGTCCATGCCCAGTGAAGAATTGCCGGCTTCTTCAAAGGCTTGGTAGAGCGTTGGCAGGTCCTGTGCGGCATGGGCGGCCAGCGGTGCAAGCAGGCCGAGGGAAAGGGCGATCAGGGCGGTGCGCTTCAAGATGTTCTCGCAGTCACGGGATCCATTCCCGTGGGTGGTGGTGAGCAGATCCACGCCATGCGTGGATGGGTTTGGCAAGGGACAGGGCGCGGCCGATGGCTCGATTGCCCATCCATCCGCAGCCCTGCGAGGGAAGGGCGCTCCTGCGCCCCGCTGCCCGGCAAAATAGTGGATTCGGTGTTTCCGGCGCAACCGGGAAAATGAACGCATCGCGCGCGTGATACACAGTGTGACATTTGATCGATGTGATAATCATTCGCGTTTAAGGTAGACTGCGGTCCCCTGTGAACCGGCGGCCATCGGCCGCTCGTGCCGCCGCTGATGAAGCATTTCGTCCCTCCTTTGCGCCGTGGTCCACTGGCCCGCGGCATGGCCGCCTTGATGATGGGTCTGCTCCTGGCCACCCCGTACGCCCATGCGCAGCAGCGCAATCCGCTGCAGAAGATCGGCCACACCGTGCTCGACGAGCCGGCGGCCAGCTATCGCTTCGAGCATTTCGTGTTGGACAGCCCGGACCAGCAGCGCCGTTGGCGGGTGAACCTGGCGATCCCGGTCAAGGCCAGCAAGGTGCCCTCTCCGGTGCTGTACGCGCTGGACGGCAACGCCGTCGCCATGGTCCTGGACCAGCCGCTGCTGGCCGAACTGGCCGCGCGCAATGTGCCGCCGGTGCTGGTGCTGATCGGCTACGACAACGACCTGCGCATCGATTCCAGGGCGCGCACCCGCGACTACACCGCGTGGATCGACCGTGCCGATGACGAGAGCGGTACGACCCAGGCAGTTGGCGGTGGTGCTGCGGTTTTCCTGGATGTGATCGAACGCCGCATCAAGCCGGAAGTCGAGCGACGCGCACGCATCGATACGCAGCAGCAAGCACTGTGGGGGCACTCGTTGGGCGGGCTGTTCGTGCTCAATGCGCTCTACACCCGCCCCGCCGCCTTCCAGTCCTATCTGGCGGCCAGTCCCTCGCTGTGGTGGAGCCAGGGCGCGGCGCTGGGTGATCCGGAACAGCAGTTCGTGCAGAACGTGCACGGCCAGCAGGCCAGCCTGTGGCTGATGCTGGGCGGCGCCGAGCGCGTCGGCGATCGCGGCAAGCGTGACCTGACCAATCCGCGCGTGGTGGCGCACCTGCGCCGTATCGGTGGCGCCACGCCGGACGCGGCAATGCAGTTGGCCGAACGCTTGGGCAAAGTGCCGGGCCTGAGTGTGCGCTACCGGGAATTTCCTGGCCTGGGCCATGGCCCGATGCTGCCCGCCTCGTTCCACGCGGCGCTGCACGAGCTGTACGGCGTGACCGACCGTAGTACCAGCGATGGCGCGCCCAGTGGCGGGGACAACGCCGCCGAATGAATGCCTTCGCACGCGATGCCGTGCGACCCCACTACCCAGGCGAGGCTGCCGGCGTGCAGCGGCCCAGGCAACCGATGACTCCCGCGCCGCGTGGCGCGGCCTACGTGTGCAAGGAGCCTTCCATGTCGTTCCGTCCGTCTTTCCGTCTCACCTCTCTCGCCGCCGGCCTTTTGCTGGCGGTGACCGCCACCGCGCAGCCGGTGTTCGACCAGCCGGCCAACGCCACCTTCAAGGGTGAAGTCGTCTCACGCGGTGAGAACGTGGTTCCCGGCAGCACTGCCGACGTGGTCGGCCGTGGGTTCTTGCCGGGCCAGAAGGTCAGCCTGCTGCGCGGTGACAGCGTGCTCAACGCGCAGCCGCTGGTGGTCGATGCTGATGGCAACTTCAAGACCCAGTTGAGCATTCCGGCCGACGCGGTGCCGGGCACTCATCCGGTGGTGGTGCGCGCCAGCCAACCGGCTGCGGCCACCGTGCTGAAGCTGCGCGTCTCGCCGCAGCTGCCGCTGTCCGGCCAGGCGCAGTTCGCCACCCAGTCCAACAAGCTGGTGCCGGGCCTGTACCAGTCCGCCTACAGCGCCGCCAGCAACGCGGTGTTCGTGACCTCGGCGGTGGGTCGCCCGCCGGTGACCCAGTCGCAGCTGCTGAAGCTGGACCCGAAGTCGCTGAAGGTGACCAAGGCGATCACCCCGGCGCAGGTGCCGGGCAGCACCAATGGTGCGGTGTATGCGGTCTACGGCGTGGGCGTGGATGACACCAACGGCAATGTGTGGGTGACCAATACCCGCCAGAACTCGATCGCGGTCTACCGCCAGAAGGACCTGTCGCTGGTCCACCAGTTCCCGGCCGACACTGTGCCGCACGCGCGCGACGTGGTGGTCGATGGCACCCGCGGCAAGGTGTTCGCCTCGGCGACGGGCGAGGACCACCTGTCGGTGTTCGACGCCAGGACCTTCAAGGAGCTGCCGGCAGTGACGCTGGAAGCCGGCGTGGACGACGGCACGTTCACCCCGATGAGCCTGGTGCTGGACGAGAAGGGCGGCAAGCTGTTCACCGTCAGCATCGGCACCCCGGAAGCGGCGGTGATCGATGTGGCCAGCGGCAAGGTCGAGAAGGTCATCGATCTGGGCAATTCGATCAGTGCCTCGGGCGTGGCCTTGGATGCGGCACGCAACCGCCTGTACGTCGCCTCGCAGGGCACCGACAACCTGCTGATCGTCGACGTGGCAGCCGGCAAGGTGCTGCATGACGTGCCGGTCGGCGCCGGCGCGCTGAACGTCGCCTTCGATGATGCCTCCGGCCTGGCCTATGTCAGCAACCGTGGCGCTGGCACGGTCACCGTGGTGAATGGTGACGGCAAGGTGGTCGCCAATCTTGATGGCGGCACGCTGCCGAACCACGTCCGCGCCGATGGCAAGGGCAACGTGTTCGCGGTGAACAAGTCGCGCGGCGCTGAGGACCCGAAGGGTGACCGCATCACCCGCATCACCCCGAAGCAGTAAGTCACAAGGTGGGGCGGCGTGCGCGCCGCCCTGCCAGCAAGGAGAACGAGCATGAACATCGCGTCCCGTCTGCGCCTGTGTGCGCTTCCGTTGGCTGTTTCGCTGGTACTGGCCGCCTGTGGCGGCGCGTCGACACCGCCTGATGGCCAGAAGGCCGCCGAGCCGCCCGCCGCACCGGCCGCTGCCGAAACCGCGTTGCCGGCAGGCTGGCAGCGCGTGGCCGGTGCCGAGCTGCCGGCCGTGCATGACCAGAAGGCGGTGCTGCCGGCCAAGGTGCATTCCGATGACGGCGCCGATATCGAGGTGACCGATACCAGCCGGATCATTGCCGGTGGCGACGACGTCATCGCGGTGATCGAAGCACTGGGGCTGGGCACGCAGGTATTCGCCGCGCCGACCAACACCACCACCCAGGCCGGCCTGGCCGCGCCGCACCAGTTCCTGTTCAACCGCACCACCGGCGTGGAGGGCGTGCTGAGCCTGCAGGGCTCGCTGTTCCTCGGCAACAGCCTGCGCCGCCACACCGAGCTGGCCAAAAAGCTGCGCGAAGTCGGTGAGCCGGCGGTGGTCATCGATGATCTGCAGCCGGCCCCGGACAAGGTGCGCAAGGTCGCCGCCGCACTAGGGCTGGCCGAAGCGGGGCAAACATTGGCCACGCAGGTGCAGCGCCAGCTCGACGAGGCTGCAGCGATTGGCAAGGGCCTGGGCCATGCGCCACGACTGATCCACGTATCGGCCACCGGCGCTGGCGGCTCGCCCACTGTTGCCGGTGCCGACAGCGCGTCAGCGCAGCTGATCGCGCTGGCCGGCGGCATCAACATTGGCACCGAGGCTGGGGTGAAGAACTACTCGCAGCTGAGCAACGAGGGGGTGGTCGCCGCGGCACCGGAGGTGATCCTGGTGACCGAGCATGACCTGCGGCTGTTCGGCGGTGCCGAAGGCCTGTGGAAGGCGTACCCGACGCTGAAGCAGACGCCGGCCGGGCAGGCCAATCGGGTCTGGGTGATGCCGGATGTGCAGCTGAAGTACGCCAGTGTCGGTTCCGGTGCTGGCGCGCTGGCGCTGGCCAAGGCCCTGGCGGCGTTGCCGAAGGCATGAGTCCGGCGGATCGGCGCCGCCGTCGCGGGCGGACGATGTTGCTGGTGGCGTTGCTGGCACTGCTGGGGGCAGTGCTGGCGTCGTTCGCCGTGGGCCCGCTGCGGCTGCCGCCGCTGGAGGTGATGCAGGCGCTGGCGGTGAAGCTGGGCCTGCTGGATCCGCAGGCAGTCAGTAGCCGCGATCTGGCCGTGGTCTGGCAACTGCGCATTCCGCGTGCCCTGCTGGGTGCGATGGTGGGCGCGTCTTTGGCGATGGCCGGTGCCAGCCTGCAGGGCCTGTTCGGTAACCCGCTGGCCGACCCCGGCATCGTCGGTGTCAGCCAGGGTGCTGCACTGGGTGCGGTGGCCGCCATCGTGCTGGGCGCCGCCGGTGCGGCGGGCTGGCTGGTGCCTGTGGCCGCGTTCGTCGGCGGTGCGCTGGCGATCGGCCTGACGTATGCGTTGGCACGGCCCGGCAAAGGCGCGGGTAACGCCACGCTGCTGCTGGTCGGTATCGCGATGGCCGCGTTCTGCTCGGCGCTGATTGGTTTCCTCACTTACATCGCCAGCGAAAGCGAACTGCAGTCGCTGGTGTTCTGGCAGATGGGCTCGCTGGCGCGCGCCAACTGGGCCGATGTGGCGGCGGTGGTGCCGCTGTTTGCCATCGGCGTGTTCGCGTTGCAGCGGTTGGCCACGCCGCTGGACATGCTGGCGCTGGGCGAGCGCCAGGCACAGCATCTCGGGCTGGATGTCACCCGCACGCGACGTCGCCTGGTGGCGTTCAGTGCGCTGCTGGTGGGCGCGGCGGTGGCGTTTGCCGGTTCGATCAGTTTCGTTGGCCTGGTAGTGCCGCACGTGGCGCGCCTGTTGGTCGGTCCCGGGCATCGCTGGCTGCTGCCGTTGTCCGGCCTGCTCGGTGCGCTGCTGATCGTGGTGGCCGACACCGCGGCCCGCACGCTCGATCCGCCGGCGGAGATTCCGCTGGGCTTGTTCTCGGCCGCGCTGGGCGCGCCGTTCTTCCTCTGGCTGGTGCTGCAGCAGCGCCGCAAGGCGGCCCCATGAGCGCGTTGCTGAAGCTGCACGAGGTGGTGGTGCGTCGCCAGCAGCGCGAGATCCTGCATGGCATCTCGCTGGCGTTCGAGCCGGGTACGGTGACCGCGCTGGTTGGCCCGAACGGCGCAGGCAAGTCCACGTTGCTGGCGGTAGCGGCCGGCGACCTGCGCGCCGATGCGGGCGAGGTGAGCCTGTTGGGCAAACCGCTGGCCAGCTACAAGGCCGGGCCGCTGGCGCGCGAGCGCGCGGTAATGCCGCAGGAGCATGGCGTGCGCTTTGCCTTCAGCGTGGAAGAAGTGGTGGCGATGGGACGGTTGCCGCATCCGCCGGACCCGGTCACGGACGATGCCCGGGTGGAAGCGGCCATCGATGCCGCCGAACTGCAGGCGCTGCGCCTGCGCGAGGTGCAGCAGCTCTCCGGTGGCGAGTCCGCCCGGACCACGTTCGCGCGCGTGCTGGCGCAGGATACGCCGCTGCTGCTGCTCGATGAGCCGACCGCCGCGCTGGACCTGCGTCACCAGGAGCGCACATTGCGTAGCGTGCGTGCCTGCGCCGAGGCCGGTGCGTGCGTGATCGTGGTGCTGCACGATCTGAACCTGGCGGCTGGCTACGCCGATCGCGTCGTGCTGCTGGAACAGGGCAGCGTGGCGGCCGATGGTACGCCGCTGCAGGTGCTCACCGAAGACAACCTGCAGCGTGTCTACCAGCAGGATGTGGTGGTGCTGGAGCATCCGCGGCGCAGGGTGCCGCTGGTGGTGGTCACCTGATTCCAGGGTGGTGTCGTAAATAGCCGCGTCTTTCACGTCGTCCTGAGCGGCTTTCGGGTGATTCTCCGCCCCTGCCACAGGCGAAGCTGGGATGTTGGGCCTTGAGGTCGCAGGAGTTGCGCTGGCTGAGCCCCTCCTTCAGGTATGTGCGGTGGAAGTTGATTATTGCTTTGATGTTTCGGGCTGACTGACCATTGGGCGTTCCAGAGGGAGGAAGCCCATATGTTCACCTTCGGACGCGAGCATGAAATCAAATGCGCGATTCGCAGACACCGCAAGGAAGATGAACTCCAGATAGTGCTTGCCATCATCAATGCCATTCACGATTTCAAGGATGGCATCGTTCCTATCGAGAGCGCACTGAATGCGATTCGCAAGGGTCTTGTGGACGGCGCCTAGGGAACATGGGAGACATCTGGCAGTTGGCTTTGCAAGCTGAATGATGCGTATGCAGCTACAGAGAGTGTCTGGTTTGAACTGGCATCCCACCCGATGGCCAAAGTCAGATTCCGAGTGGCGTGCCACATGCTTTGGATCTCAGAGGGGCTTGCCACGAAGTTGTATCCGACACTCGCAAAGGATAGGAGCCGCCGCGTCAGGGAGCAGGCGCAGGGAAACTGGGACTACCTGCAGCACCCGGAAAAGTACGGAGGGAATTCATAGCCCCTATGTGGCTGAGGCTATGCCGACCGCATCGTGGTGCTGGAGCAGGGTAGGGGGGCGGCCGATGGCACGCCATTGCAGGTGCTGACCGAAGACGACCTGCAGCGCGTCTACCAGCGGGACGTGGTGGTGCCGGAGCACCCAAGGCGTGGGATGCCGCTGGTGGTGGTGACCTAGCCCGGGTCCGCCTGCTGAGGTGGAGGGCGCAGGTAGTCGCGCCTCTCATTTTTGACGCATATGGACCGGCGTTAGTGGCTTGCTGCTTTGGCAGCTAGATTGCGCCCGATGGGCGATGCTCCGGCGGGCCGCACATCGGCTTTACTTCTTGGATGCCCCGCCTCATTGATTGGCCTTCGCCGAAGGTTCGAGAGGGGTGCTGAGTGTGGCTGTGATGTTTAACGAAGTGTGGGGCGCGCAGGCGGCGGTACTCTGCGTGGCAATGGGGCTCTCATGTCCGGCTCAAGCGCAACAGGACGTATCGCCGACCCTGTCCCGCTTATTACAGTGCCAGCTGACTCACCAGGAGTTGGACAACTTCACTGATCGGATTGCAGCGGGCGACCTGACGGATTTCAGTCAGAGCAAGGAGCGTAATGGCGCGTCACTGATGCTCTGGGAGGCTCGGACTCCCGTCATGGCGTGGGGGGAATCCTCGACACTTGTGCATGTTTCGGGTGTTCAGGAGATGCTTCTTGCCATTCCGGTGCCCGTCGGAGAAGAGATGGTGCGAGGGAGATCCATTGCAAACCATATCGGGGGTATGTCATCGCGCTGGGATGCCGAGGCTATGGAAAGAGTGTATGGCTGGAAAGGACTCAATCTGTACAAAACGCTTCCTGGTGATCGACATGTGCGGATGATTGTTGATCTTTCCTATTCACCGGGATGGGTGACGGTAGGCTGCACCTACGGGGAAATGAGTTGATCAGGGCCGCACGGGCGCATCGTGCCTCGCTCGACATATCATGGTGCATCTGAATTTCTCAATGGACTGATGCAATGATCTGTAGCATTTCGCGCGGCACTCTGCTGGCCGTGTTGGTTGGCTTCGCAGGCGCTGCGACTGCGGCTTCCACCTCGCCGGTTTCGCTGACCGATGCAGCGGAGAATGCCTCGCTGATCGAGATCCGGCATTCCAGTGGCGAGGGCGCCGCTGTGACGTCGATGAAGACGCAGTACTTCGCCAACGAGGAAATGTCGGTGAGTTGGGACGACCAGCAGGTGCTGGTGCTGTGCAGGGAGACGGCGTATCTGAAGATTCCTGCGGCCAAGCTCAAGGCCGGAGCGTTGACCACCGGGCAGCGGCAGATGATCGTCTATCAGGCATTGATGTCCGGCCTGGCGGCTGTCGCGGGCGTTGTCGGGCCGGCAGGGGAGAGGGTGACCGTGGCGGATGACGGCAGCGAGACCCGCAGCGTTGGCGAAAATAGCTGGGCATATGGTGTTGAGCGATACGAAGTGATCACCCAGCGGCTGCCGGACGGTGCACTTCGGGTCCGGACCCGCAAGACGGAAACCGTGAATGCCACGCCTCCGGCGGGTCCGGACGACATGTTCAGCACCGAGGACGACCAGGCGGCGCGCTTGTCCGAACTGGCGCCGGTGGGCAGCTGGACCGAAGTGGTGGTCCACGGTGGCGCACGGCAGCCGCATGTGGATCCGGCGATGTCGCTGCAGGGCTGGATCTCGATGGGCGATGACCGGGCTGCGACGGTGGCCGAGGCGCGTAAGCTGCACGGCTGCAAGTAAAGGCCGCCAGGGGTCAGATTCCTTTGCCAGGGGCAAAGGGATCTGACCCCTATCGTTGCCGGCCTCATCGTTCCATTTATGTGCTCAATATTCACTTGCGCGCCAGATTGGCAGGTCTAGAATGCGCCCCATGAACCGGATGCCGCTCCTGAAGTTTTTCACCCTGACCCGCGCAAGCGCGGAACGGGCGTGTCTGCCTGGAGCCCCACGAGGCCGTTGAGACGGCCATCGCTGGACCTTCGACAGAGCGCCCTTCGGGGCGCTCTTTTCGTTTTTTGTTTTTTGTGAGTCGACTAACAGTCGACTCTACCCAGTCGACTCTACGTACTCGACGCTACCCAGTACTGCAAAGGAGAACGTGCCATGCACCAGATCGCCGAGACCGAACGCTAGCCGCGCACCCTGTCGCCAACCGGGGTGCGCGGCCCACGAAGTTGGCTTTGCAGGAACCTTTCCCATGAACACCCAAGTCCTTTCCCGCCGTCGCAACCTTGGCATCATTGCCCACATCGACGCCGGCAAAACCACGTTGACCGAACGCCTGCTGTGGAAAAGCGGCGAAATCCATCGCGTCGGCGAAGTGCACGACGGCAATGCGACCACCGATTTCTCTGCAATCGAGCGCGAACGGGGCATCACCATCGGCGCGGCCGCCGTGCAGGCGCAGTGGGCACCGCGTGACCTGCCGCCGCATCGGCTGACCCTGATCGATACCCCTGGCCACATCGACTTCGCCATCGAAGTCGAACGTTCGCTGCGCGTGCTCGACGGCGCCGTGGCCGTGTTCTCGGCCGTGGATGGCGTGCAGCCGCAGTCCGAGACGGTGTGGCGCCAGGCGCGCCGTCATCGCGTGCCGCTGATCGCCTTCGTCAACAAGATGGACCGCGTCGGCGCGTCGTTCGAGCGCGTACTGGAGCAGCTTCAGGACAAGCTTCAGGCGCGGCCGTGGGCGCTGGGCGTGCCGTTGGGCAGCGAGAGCGACTTCAACGGCTGGGTCGACCTGGTCGATGAGCGCGTGCTGCAGTGGCGCGACGGTGCGACGACCATCAGCCCGTGGGACGACGCGGCACGTATCCAGTGGCGAGCCCAGCGCGATGCTCTGGTCGAAGCCGTGGCCGATCATGACGAAGAACTGGCCGATGCCTGGCTGGAAGGTCGGGTGATCGATGCCGGGGCGCTGCGCGCGGCGATCCGCCGGGCGACGCTGGCGGGTGCGGGCGTGCCCGTGCTGGCCGGTGCTGCGTTCAAGGACAAGGGCATCGAGACGCTGCTGGATGCCGTGGTCGATTACCTGCCGTCGCCGCTGGATCGCCCTGCCGTCAGCGCCGAAAGCGATGAGGGCGAGGTGGTCTTGCCGCCGGATCCTGATGGCCCGCTGGCGGGGCTGCTGTTCAAGATTACCCACCAGCAGCACGGTGCACTCAGCTTCGTACGGCTGTACTCGGGCACCTTGAAGGTGGGCGACGCGGTGGCCAGTTCGCAGCATCCGCAGGGACGGCGGGTCAGTCGGCTGGTGCGGGTGCAGGCCGACCAGACCCACGACATTGAACAGGCCGTGGCCGGTGACATCGTCGCGGTGCTGGGCTGGAAGGATGCGGTCAGCGGTGAAACGCTGAGCGGCCGTGCGCTGCCGTTGCGCCTGGAGAACATACAGGCACAGGCGCCGGTGCTGGCCTGGCGGTTGGAACCGGCGCGTGCGGCCGACCTGATCCGGATGGCGCAGGGACTGGCGAGCCTGGCCCAGGAAGATCCGTCGTTCCGCGTTGAAACCGATCGCGATACGGCGGAGACCCTGGTCTGGGGTATGGGCGAGCTGCACCTGGAAGTGATGGTCGAGCGCCTGCGCAGCGAGTGGAACGTCGACGTGGGCGTAGGTGCGCCGCGCGTGGCCTACCAGGAGACGCCGATGCGCGCGATGACGGGTGTCGTTGGGCGGCTGGTCAAGCAGACCGGTGGCCAGGGCCAGTTCGCGCACGTGGTGCTGGACGTGGCGCCGCGTGAGGACGACCAGGTGGTGTTCAACGACCGCATCGTCGGTGGCGTGGTGCCGCGCAGCTTCATCGCGGCGGTGGAGAAGGGCGTGCGTGCCGCACTGTCGGAAGGGCCGCAGGGTCATCCGGTGGTCGGTATCGAGGTCAGTCTTGTCGATGGCCAGACCCATGCCAAGGACTCGTCGGAGATGGCGTTCCATCGCGCAGGCGCCGAGGCGATCAAGGCGGCGCTGGCCGAGGGTGGCACGCAGCTGCTGGAGCCGGTGATGGCGGTGACGGTGCATTCGCCGTCGACATCGGTGGGTGACGTGGTGGGCGACCTCAACCGGCGCCATGGCCGCATCGCCCGCATCGACGACCAGGACGGTCGGGCCGAGGTCAGTGGCTTTGCGCCGCTCGCGCAGCTGGTGGGGTACACCACTGCGCTGCGGTCGCTCAGCCAGGGACGGGCCAGCAGCGAAGCGCACCTGCACGGCTATGAACCGGTACGCGCTGCATGAGGAAGGCGAGGGGAGCCCGTTCGCGGGCTCCCACTTTTTTGTTCGGGTTTCCGCATCCACGCATGGCGTGGATCTAGCGGGTTACCGGGTCGCGAGCTCTGCAGTAGATCCACGCCATGCGTGGATGGATCCGCACCGACACGGCAACGTTGGCGCTGCATCGCAACAAAAGTGCAGAAAAAGCTGGATTAAAGTGATGCCTCACGATAAATTGCGCCCCCCGTTGCTCGCCGCCGCCCGCACCCCTCTCATGCGTGATGACAAAGACCCCGGAACCCTGGAGCTGACCCTGCCGCGCAAGCGCGGCCGTCCGCCCAAGTTCGGGTACGCGATGAGCGATGCGCAGCGCGCCGCGCGTTATCGCGCGCGCCGGGCAGGGCAGGCCAACCATGCCGACGTGCGTTCCTGCAGCGATATGGTGCTGCTGGACAAGATCCGTGCCGCGGTGAGCGCGCGCGACACCGAGCTGGCCGGGTTCCTGGTGCACGTGCTCTGGCAGCGCTACCCCTTGCAGCTGAAATAGGCCGTCGGTGGGGTGGCCGTTGTCATCGAGCTTGTTGATAATGCGGGATTCAGGTTGTTCCCGCTGGCGCGCCCGGGATGGCAGGCGCGCATGATTGAACGGTTCCCAAGATGACCACCACCAGCGACACCACCACCGAAGCGGCGCCGAGCGGCGCTCCCCTGTTCTATACCCGTCCGGTGCCGCTGCAGGCCGATGTGCACGCCGATCTGCGCATCCTGCCGGGCAGGCTCGAGTTTGCGGCCGGCAACAACGCCATTCCGCTGGTGCTGGGCGAGTTCTCGCTGGCCCTGCACCACTTCCCGATTCTGTTCGCTGGCCCGACCGCCGTGCCGATGGCGGCCGTCGGTGTGTCCGACCAGAACCTGTTCATCAAGGACGGCCTGTGGGAAGACGAGGCCTACATTCCGGCCTACCTGCGTCGCCACCCCTTCATTTTCATCGACACCGGTGCGGACAACGACTTCCTGCTGGGCATCGACGAAGAGAGCTCGCGCGTGGTCAAGGGGGGTGACGAAGGCCAGCCGCTGTTCGTGGACGGCAAGGCCACCGACATGGTGCAGCAGGCGCTGGAGTTCTGCGGCCAGTACACCCGCGAGCACGAACAGACCCAGGCCTTCTCCAAGGCCCTGATCGACAACGGCCTGCTGGTCGAGCGCAACGCCACCGTGCGCACTCCGGATGGCCGCGAGTTCAACCTCAATGGCTTCCTGGTGGTGGACGTTGAGAAGTTCGTGGCGTTGCCGGAAGCGACCGTGATCGAGTGGCACCGCAGCGGCTGGTTGGCGCTGATCCATCAGCACCTGATGTCGCTGGGGCGATTCAACGACCTGACCCGTCGCCAGGTCGAGCGCCTGGCGGCCTGATCAGCTTGAAGGCACGGCTTCCGCCTTGCGGGAGCCGTGCCACTGCTGCAATCCCTGCAGCAGTCGCCATGCCTCGACCCAGTCGGGCGTGGCCTGCTGCCCCAACTCCCACAGGGCGGCCGCGGTGCCGGCCTGGTCGATTGCCCGGAACATCTGCAACGTGCCCTGCAGGCGGTGCGCATGATGGCGCAATGTCGCGGCATCGGCGTCCTGCAGGGACTGTTCGATCCCGGCCAGCTCATGGGCGATATCCGAAGCGAAATCCGGGTCGGCGCCCCGCGCGCTACAAGGCGCGGCAGCGTGCGCCGAAGGCGGAAGGCCCAGCGCCTGCAGCAAGTCTGCCACCTGCAGCGGCTTGACCAGGACGGCGTCGAATCCGGCCCGGCGACAGCGCGCCACGTGCCGGCGCCCCATGCGGGCGGACAGGGCAATCACTCGCAGGGGCGCCTTTGCCCGCGCGCGCAGCTGCTGTGCCAAGCCGTAGCCGTCCCGGCCGTGGAGCCCGATATCCAGCACCACCGTGCAGCGCGGTCGCAGCGCCTGTTCGGCCAACGCGGTTTCCGCATCGGCAACCGCGCACACATCGGCACCCAGCCGACGCAGTTGCTCTGCCACGACGCGCCGGCTGAGTGCATGGTCCTCGACCAGGAGCAGCTCTGTGCCCGTCAACGGCGCCTGCTGCGGGCGCTCGATGGTGGGCGGATCGCGAGGGACAGCGCGGACCGGCAGTCGCAGGGTGAAGCGACTGCCGCGCCCATGTACGCTGTACGCGGCCAGGTTGCCGCCCATGGCAATGGCCAGCTCGCGCGCAATCGTCAGGCCCAGGCCAGTGCCGCCGCGCTTCTGGCCATCCTCTCCCTGCTGGAACGGGCGGAACAGTAGCGGCAGTTGCGCGGGGGCGATACCGATGCCGCTGTCGATCACATCCAGCAACAGCTCCCTGGCAGACGGGATGGGTGACAGCTGCAGGCGCACTTCGATGCCACCGGCATCAGTGAACTTCAACGCGTTGCCCAGCAGGTTGTCGACAATCTGGCGCAGCCCGTCAGCATCGAGTGCGACCGTCGGTGCGGGGTCGGGCGTGCAATCAAGCTTGAGGGACAATCCCCTGCGCAGTGCTTCCGGCCGGATCGCGTCCAGTGCATGGGCACAGAGCTGGCCGACGTCGCAAGGTACGACGTGGGGCCTGAAGCTGCCGCTGGCCAGACGCGAGAACGCGAGCGAGCGGTCGAGCAGCCTGCGCAGCGCGTGGCCGGCGGCACGCGCGGCCGCGAGCAGGTCGTGCTCTCTCCTGGACAGGCGCGACTGGCTCAGCAGGTCGATCGAAGCCAGTATCGTCTGCGCGGAATTGCGCACTTCGTGGCTGATCATTCCTGCCGCGCGCCCAAGGCGTTGTTCCTTGCGACCGATTCGCCAACGTAGTGCCTGCCAGAACATGGTCAGGCCGATGAGTATTGCGGCCACATACAGCAGCCAGGGCGGGTGCAGGGCGCGCACCCGGTCAAGCGCGTTCTCGACGGGGGCGGGCAGCATCTGCTGCGCCCACAATGCCAGCAGGCCCGCGTGCTCTTCGAGCGTGATGTCGTGCAGTGCCTGGTCGATGCGCGTCAGCAGCTGCTGGTCCTCGCGGCGCACGAGCAGGTGCAGATCGGTGGAGAAGTCGCTCTCGAACGGATGAAGCTGCAGTTTGCCCGCGAAGTGCCGCCGGATCATCGCGTGCAGTGTAGCTTCCAGGCCGATCGCAGCATCGGCGATGCCGTTGTCCACGGCGGCCAGGGCTGCATGCCGATCGGGCAAGTGCAGCAGGCGGACCTGCGGATGGTGGGTTGCCAGCCAGCTGGCATAAGGGCCGCCGCGAATCACGGCCAGCACCTGCGCCTTCACGCTGCCGACGTCACGTGGCGCGTGCTCGCCTTTACGCACGGCCAGGACCGTCTTGCCGCCATCGAAGGCGCCGGATGCCATCAGGCCGGGGCAGGGCCGTGGGCGATGCGCCGGGCCGCCCATCACCAGCACCAGATCGGCCTCGTGCCGGCAGACGGCAGTGACCGCTGCCCTCGTGCTGGTGTAGGCGATGTCACGGAAGCGCAGTCCGGAATGGTCAGCCGCGAGCTGCGCATAGCCGTGGGCGAGGGTCGGGAGCGGGATCGAGTCCGCCAGTGGTGCAGGCAGCGGGCGCAATGATGGCGCGGTGGCGACCCGCACTTCGCGACCCGCCGGCCACGCCTGCAGATGTGCATCCTCGGCCGAGGCTGCTGGCAGCAGGATCAGGACCATCAACGAGGTGACAAAGGTATGCAACCGGAGGCGAACACGGCGCCTCATCGGAGGTTCCGCTGCTCTCGCAGTGCATAGATCTCCACGTCATTGCGCAGCCCGAGCTTGCGCAGGGCGGCCACCTTCTGGGTGCTGACCGTCTTGACGCTGCGGTGGCGGCGCAATGCGATCTCCGACACGGTCAGGCCGGACAGGAGCAGGTCCAGCACTTCGCGTTCATTGCGACTGAGTTCGTCGCGGCAGGCCGGGACCAGGCAATCGGCCGGCAGGCGGCACAATCCCTGCGATACACGCACGATGGCCTCGGACAGCATCTCCAGCGGCTCGGATTTGCTGACAATGCCGCTGATGCCGGCCGCCAGAAGGTGGTCCACGCGGGTTGTTGGCGTCAGCGTGGCGAAGGCCAGCAGGGGCACATGAGGAAAGCGCTCCCGCAGCAGGGGAACCAGCTCATCACTGCTGCGGTCGCCAGGCGCCAGGGTGAGATCGATGATGGCGACATCCACTGCCAGCTTGCGCAGGCAGCCGATGAACGCGTCGCTGTGGGTGTGGCTGGCGACAATGTTGAAGCGGACGTCGCGGCACAGGTGCAAGGCGGTGCCGCGGCGGACGACTTCGTGATCGTCTAGCAGTGCGAGCCGCAGACGGCGCGGTGCAGGGTATCCATTCATGCGCTGGGAGGTGATCGGCGCCCGGGAGGGCGTGGCGACCATTCTGGCGCTGCTGCCGCGCCGGGCACCGAATTTGCTGGATTTTTGCGATTATTCCTAAGAGTCAATGTGCGCGAACCATCAATCCAGGGGTGTTAATTGATGTAATGGATCGCCACGCCCGAATCCAGGCCCTTCAGACGTTGGCGGGCGATGCCGCCCAGCGCAAAGGGTCGTGGCGTGTCATCGGACCGACTGCGGCACGCGTCTGAGCTTGCGGGTGTCATAACCCATGGCCGCAATCCGTGCGACCGCCTGCTCATAGTCATGCTCGGACACCTGTGGTGTGCGGGCCATGTACCAGACGTAGTCGCGCTTGCTGCGTGCCACGATGGTCTGGCGGTAGCTCTCGTCGAGCCAGGCAATCACGTACTCGGCCTGGATTGGCCAGATGAACTGCATGCCCCAGATCGCGCCATTGCCTTCCTTCTCCACACGACCGATGGGATGCATCGACTTCTGCGGCGCATCGAAGCTGCCCTTGCGGTAGGTGAAGGTGGTCTGGATGCGCCCGTCGGGACGAAGTGCGTAACTCTCCACCGCGTCGAAGGCCTCGCGTTCGGGGCGCGACGGGATATGCGCGATCACATACCAATCGCCCATGAAGCGCGGCACATCCACGGATGGCGGGCGCGGCAGCGGGCGGGTGTCGCTGGAACTGCAGCCGGTACCGAACAGGCCGACCGCGATCAGGGGAAGCAGCGAGAACATGCGCATGTTGCACCTCAGCGGGGTCGGAACAGATAGTGGGCCACCAGCCACTGCTGGCCGTCGTCATAGCCAAACAACTCGGCACAGGCCATCCAGAACATCCGCCAGCGCTGCCACCAGACCTTCGCTGCAGCCTGGCCATAGGTTGCGATCAACACCGGCATCACCTGCTGGCGGGCCGCATCCTGGTTGGCCAGCCAGTGGTCGGCGGTGCGCTGGTAGTGGGTGCCGTCCAGCAGCCAGCGCTGGTCGAGCCGCAGGTCGCGCTGGAAATGCAGCAGGGTGTCAGCTGCCGGCATCAGCCCGCCGGTGAAGAAGTGCCGCCCCATCCAGTTGTCGCCGCCGTCTGTCTCGAACGGATACATCAATGTGCGATGGGCGAAGATGTGCACGAACAGCGCGCCGTCCGGCTTCAACCACCGAGCGATGCCCGCCAGCAGGCGCTCGTAGTTGCGCACGTGTTCGAACATCTCGACCGACACGCAGCGGTCGAAGCGTGCCGTGGGCAGCTCAAGCTGGTTGACATCGCGGGTGATCACCTCGACGTTGCGCAGCCCCCTGGCTTCACACTGCGCCATGATGTGCTGGCGTTGGCTGTGCGAATTGGAAACGGCGGTGATGCTGGCCTGCGGGTAGCGTTCTGCCATCCACAGGGTCAGTGAGCCCCAGCCGCATCCCAGTTCGAGAATCTGCTGGCCATCGGCCAGGCCTGCGCGCTGGCCGTACAGTTCCAGCATCGCGTCCTCCGCCTGGTCCAGCGTTTCGCGCCCGGTGGGGTAGTAGCAGCTGCTGTACTTCAGTCGCCTGCCCAGGCAGGCCTGGAAAAAGGCAGCTGGCACTTCATAGTGCTGTCGGTTGGCTGCGTCGGTGTGCAATGCGAGTGGGCTGTCGGCCAGCTCGGCGATGCGCCGGCTGAAGCGCGCCGACTGGCCTTCGATGCCACCTTCGCTTTCCTCATGCAGGCGTTGTGCGCACAAGCGGCGGATGCCCGCACGCAGCGCCGCATCGGGGACCAGCCCGCGTTCAGCCCAGGCGATCAGCCCGGTTTCCGCGTCTTCGGCAGGATTCAGTGACGGGATCGCGTTCATGCGGAATGCTCCTTGGAAGAACGGGGGAACCAGGGAAAGAACATCGGTGTGCTGCGCTGGTAGGCGCGATAGTCGTCGCCGCGGCTGCGCAGCGCCTGTTTCTCGGTGAATGGAATGCCGCTGAGGTAGCGCAGGAACACGTACATCAGCAATGGGCCGGCCCACGCCAGCCACCACAGTGGCGAACCGACCGCGAGCAGCACATAAGTGAACCAGTGCAGCCATTCAAAGAAGTAGTTGGGGTGGCGGGAATAGCGCCAGAGCCCTTCGCGGCAGGTGCGGCCCTTGTTTGCCCGGTCGGCGCGGAACCGGGCCAGCTGCCGGTCGGCCAGTGCTTCGCCGCCGACGCTCAGCAGCCACACCAGCGCGGCGGCCACGGCCCACCACGTCATGCGGCTGCTCGGGTTGGCAGCCACTGCGACAAAGGGCAGGGCAAACAGCAGCACCAGCAATGCCTGCGCCATGAAGAAGCCAAAGATCTTGCCCTGGTGGCCCTGCCAGTGTTCGCGCAGATAGCGGTAGCGCCCGTCTTCCGGTTCGCTACGGACCCGGTGCCAGAGGTGCAGGGCCAAACGGCTGCCCCAGAGGCCGCCGAGCACGCCCAGCGCGATCCGCGGCATCGTCGCGCCATCGCCGAGCAGCGCCAGCAACAGGGCCGATGCACCTACGCCCTTGGCCCAGAGCACATCGACCACGCCGATGTTCTGGTGGCGGCGCTGCCAGGCCCAGCCCCAACTCATCATCAGCAAGGTGTACAGCAGGACCCACAGGAGATGGTTCATGAAGGAACTCCAGCCAGGGGCGGCGAGCTGGCTCGTGAGCCGTGACGGGCGCAGTGGCACAGCAGTGAAAGCGCGATGCACCAGCCCGCACCCAGTACCAGCAGGCCCTGCCATGCCGGCACAGCGAACCGCACTGCATCAAAGCCACGTGCCGCGGACAGATAGGCCAGCGGTGCCAGCAGCAGGCCGAACAGCGCCGGCAGGGCACGGTGGCGCAGCAGGAAGCGCATCGAGGTGGTCAGCGTCATCGCGAACGCGGCCCACAGCGCCATGATCCACGGCGGAGGCGCCCAGGCGAGCGGGGCGGCGGCGTAACGAACGGTGCCGGTCGCAGCGGCGCTGGCATCGACCAGCCAGGCGCAGGCCAGCGCCAGCACCATCAACCGAAGGTCCAGCCGTGGTTGCGGCGACGTCAGCAGCTGGCTGCCGATGTACAGAGAGGCTGCCAGCAACGCCGGCCACTGCCAGCCGCGCCCGGCGCCGGCCACGGCGCACAGCCAGACCAGCTGGTTGCCAAGCAGATTGGCCCAGAACCGGCGCATCTCAACTGCCTTGGCCCGATGAGGCGCGCGGGCGATGCCCCGGGCGCGCCATCAGCAGATGGGAGACCCCGATCGAGCGCTCCAGGAAGCCGCCCTCGCAATAGGCCAGGTAGAACTCCCACAGGCGGCAGAAGCGCGTATCGAAGCCCTGCGCCTGCACGTCGGGCAACCGGACGAGGAAGCGCTGGCGCCAGGCGCGCAGGGTCAGCGCGTAGGAGTGGCCGAAGTCCTGCTGGGCGATCAGCTGCAGGTCGCTGGACCGCGTTTTGGCGGCCATGATCGCGTTGATCGACGGAATGAAGCTGCCGGGGAACACGTAGCGCTTGATGTAGTCGACGCTGCGCCGGGCCTGCTCGTAGCGATGGTCCTCGATGGTGATGGCCTGCAGCAGCGCAACGCCATCAGGCTTCAACAGGCGCTGCAACGTCGCCATGTAGGTGTCCAGGTATTCGGCGCCGATGGCCTCGATCATCTCAATCGACACCAGCTTGTCGAACTGGCCCTGCAGGTCGCGGTAGTCCTGCATCAGCAGCGTGACCTGACCTTGCAGGCCTGCGGCGCACACGCGCTCTGCCGCCAGCGCATGCTGTTCTGCGGAGATGGTGGTGGTGGTGACGTGGCAGCCGTAGTGCCGCGCGGCGTGCAGCGCAAAACCACCCCAGCCGGTGCCTATCTCCACCACGCGGTCGCCCGGTTTGAGCTTCAGCTGCTGGCAGATGCGGTCCAGCTTGCGCCGGGAGGCGGATTCCAGCGACTCGTCTTCTTTGTCGAACAGGGCTGAGGAATACATCAGGTCCGGCGACAGGAACAGGGCAAAGAAGTCGTTGCCCAGGTCATAGTGCGCGGCTATGTTGCGGCGACTGCCCTCGCGGCTGTTGCGGCGCAGGCGGTTCCAGCCCCGCAACAGCCAGCCGCCCAGGCGGGCCGGGCCACGCTCCATGCCGTCGAGCAGGTCGCGATTGCGTACCAGCAGCCGAATCAGCGCCACCAGGTCATCGCAGTGCCATTCGCCCTGTATGTAGCTTTCACCTGCACCCACACTGCCTTGCGCTGCAACCTTGCGGTAGAACGCCGGGTCATCGATGGTGACGGTGACATGCAGTTCGCCATGCGCATCGCCCAGCCAGACTTCGCCGAGTGCATCACGCACGCACAGGCGGCCGTCGCGCATGGGGGCAAGCTGGGCCAGCAGGCGGCGGCGCAGGAATGCATCCAGGGCGCCGGGACGTGGCAAGGCGACCAGGGGAGGAGTCATCGAATTCATCGTGGTTTCTCGGCAAGAGCAGGGTGGTCGTGCACGGGGTTGCGCTTCAGCCACAGCCGCAGCGCGTGCCAGTGGATGGCGGCCACCACCTGCGTGGTCATCAGGGGGTAGCAGGCCAGTACCCGGGCCAGCCCAGGGCCGTCCAGCACCCTTCGCTGCATGGACTGGGTGGCGTCGAACTGCCGAACGCCGTCGCGCCAGACCTGCATGTGCACGCGAAGATCATCACCAGGTGCGTTGAACCGCCAGTCGTAGCGGCAGTCCATCGGCATGAAGGGTGAGACGTGAAAGGATTTGTCGAATGTCCAGCGCAGTGATGCCCCGTCGCCGGTGGCCGCAGCTACCGGCAGCACATAGGCGTGCCGCTCCTTCCACGGGGTATTGGTGATCTCGGCGACGATGCAGTCCAAGGTGTTGCCATCGGCCCGGTAGCAGTAGTAGAAGCTGACCGGATTGAATACGTGCCCGGCGAAGCGAAGATGGGTGAGCAGGCGCACCGGGCCGGTGGGCCGATAACCCAGGGTAGCCGCGGCATGGTCGCGCACCGCATCGGCCAGTGGTTGCGCAGGGTTGCCGAAGTAGTCACTGCGGCGGAACTCGGCCAGGTTGCGGCGATTGACCGACCACAGCCAGCGCCCGGCGAACACGGTCTCCAGCTCGTCCAGATCGAGCAGCAGCTGCGCGATCGGATAGCGGAACGCGTGGGGCTGCGGATGATGCCGTCGGTGCATCACCTGCCCGAAGTAGAGTGCGCTGGCACTCACGCTGCCACCTCGCCGGGTGCGATGGTGTCGCGGTGCGGGGTGCACTCGCGCATCGCGTCCACCACGCGGCGGGCGCTGCGGATGCCGTCTTCGTGGAAACCCCAGCCCCAGTACGCGCCCGCGAACCAGGTGCGGCGGCGGCCCTGCAGCTCAGCCCAGCGCTGTTGCGCGCGTACCGCTACGTGGTCGTGGACCGGATGGGCATAGTGCAGCCTGCGCAGCACCTTGGCCGGATCGATCGCCTCGCTGCGGTTGAGGGTCACGACCAGCGGGGTGTCACCGGGCAGGCCCTGCAGAAGGTTCATGCAATAGCTGACCGTACAGGGCGCGCCTGGCTCCTTGGGAACGTGTGCATTCCATGCGGCCCATGCCTTGCGGTTGCGCGGCAGCAGCGATGCGTCGGTATGCAGTACTGCTTCGTTGGCCTGGTAGCGGATGGCGCCGAGCACGTCGCGTTCGACCGGATCGGCGTCACGCAGCAGGGCCAGCGCCTGGTCGCTGTGGCACGCCAGGATGACCTCGTCAAAGCCCTCCACGCCGGCCGCGCTGTGCACGCGCGCGCCCCACGGCATGCGCTCGACCGAATGGACCGGACATTCCAGCCGCTCGCGTACCCGCCAGCGGGCACGCAGGGCATCGACATAGCTTGTGCCGAGCCGCCGCTGACTACCCGCCAAGGTGCGCGCCCGGTCATCTGCAGCATCTGGTGGTTGGCCATGAACTGGGCCAGGTAGCGGGCCGGGAACTGCATGACCGTGTCGGTCGGTGACGACCACAGCGCTGAAGCCATCGGCAGCAGGTGCTCGTCGATGAACGCAGCACCGTAGCGCTGGCTGTGCAGGTACTGGCCCAGTGTCGGGCCTTCGCCTTCGGCAAGCAGCAGCGGTGCATCCCGGTAGAACCGGCGCAGGTCGGCCAGCATTCCCCAGAAGCGTGGCGAAACCAGGTTGCGACGCTGGCAGAACAGGCCATCCAGCGACGTGGCGTTGTACTCGACGCCACTGCGCTCGCTGTGCATTGAGAAGCTCATGGTGGTCGGCTGCGAGGCCACGCCCAGTTCTTCAAATAGTGCCGTCAGCAGCGGGTAGTGCAGGGGGTTGAAGACGATGAAACCGGTATCCACCGCCATGCGCGTGCCGTCCACCTGCACGTCATGGGTGTGGGTATGCCCGCCCAGGTAATCGTTGGCCTCGAACAGCGTCACTTCGTGTTCGCCGTCCAGCCACCAGGCGCTGGCCAGGCCAGCGATGCCGGAGCCGATGATCGCGATGCGCATGTCAGTACCTCGCCTTGGCCAGTACCCACTCGGGGATGGGCTTGAGCCCCCTCACCAGGCCCAAGGCCGCCATTGCGCGCAGCCCGTACCAGGTCAGGTCGATCTCCCACCAGCGGAACCCCTGGCGGACGGTGCCGGGAAAGAAATGGTGGTTGTTGTGCCAGCCTTCGCCGAAGGTAAGCAGCGCCAGCCAGAGGTTGTTGCGGCTGTCGTCACGGGTCTCGAAGCGCCGCCGGCCAAAACGATGGGCGAGTGAGTTGATGGTGACGGTGGCGTGGAACAACACCACGGTGGAAATGAAGAAGCCCCACACCAGCAACTGCGGGCCAGAGGTGTGCAGCCCGGGCGCCCAGCGCTCCAGGCCGGCGCCGAGTGCGTACAGCGCGGCAGCCAGCAGTACCGGCACCGCCGTATCGAAGCGGTCCAGCCAGCGCAGCTCCGGGAAGCGCGCCAGGTCAGGCACGCGCGATAGATCCGTGGCGAATGCCTCACGGGTCAGGAACCAGCCCATGTGGCTGCGCCAGAAGCCGCCTTCGCGCGGCGAGTGCGGGTCCAGTGGCTGGTCGGCATGCCGATGGTGATGGCGATGGTGGGCGGCCCACCACAGTGGCCCGCGTTGCACGCTGGACGCGCCGATCACTGCGAACACGAACTGCACCGTTCGCGATGCCTGGAACGTTCGGTGCGAGAAGTAGCGGTGGTAAAAGGCGGTGATCGCAAACATGCGCACTGCGTAGAGGGCTGCGGCGACGATCACGGCGGTCCAAGAGATACCTACCCAGATCACCGCGATGCAGGCCAGGTGCATCAACGCGAACGGTACGGCGCGCAGCCAGTCGATGCGTCCGGGCTCGCCAGCGGCGTGGTCTGCAGCGCTGCCGGTGTCGACCCAGCGCTTCAGGGTGCGCAGCAGGCGCCAAGGTCGGCGGGGGAGGGGCGCTACAGAGGCCATGGCGGATCTCGGCGGGTGTCGTGTCTTCCTCTACGCAGCAGTGCGCGCAATGGATGCGGCCGACTGTGGAAAATTCCGGCTTCACTTGGGCATCACGCTGCAGCGTTCCACCAGCGGTTGCGCCCAGGCCTGTTGCCATTCGCTGGCGGGCCGCTCGGCCACCGGCGAGCTGAAGCGCACCGTGACCTGTGGGTAGGTGCCGCGGGTATCGCGCAGGTTGCTGGTTCCGCGGAATTCCAGCAGGCGGCGGTCGGCGCTGGCATAGACCAGCGACAGGCGCGGCGCGATGCCGCCGTACCACGTGTCCAGACTGACCTCGATGGCCTGGGCGTCGATGCCCTGCCAGCGAACAGGGCCGGTACGCCGCACCTGCACCGGGAAGAAGCGCTGCCGCCCCGGCACCAGGAAGGGCAGGCTGATGCGTTCACCTCGCAGCAGCGCTGGCCAATGCTGGCGCACCGCGGCGTCGAAGCCCGTGTCGATCACCGCATCCGGCGCCAGCTCAAGCCGACGCTGACGCAGCTCGCTGGCGGCATCTTCTTTCCAGGCGATGGACACCGACTCGCCACTGGCGTCGACTTCAGCGGTTTGCCCGCTACGGCTGTCCTGCAGCGAATAACCCCGGGCCTGCGGGCGCGCGCTGGCCGGCAGATGCTTGCGGGCGAAGGGGCGGCCATCAGGGCACTGATAGAGCACCCAGCGTTCGGCACCCTCCGATGGGCCGCGCCGCCAGTGCACTTCACG
The DNA here is from genome assembly GCF_032025805.1 of Stenotrophomonas maltophilia group sp. msm1. Taxonomy (NCBI): domain Bacteria; kingdom Pseudomonadati; phylum Pseudomonadota; class Gammaproteobacteria; order Lysobacterales; family Lysobacteraceae; genus Stenotrophomonas; species Stenotrophomonas maltophilia group sp. msm1. The sequence continues at coordinate 1,336,235 of NZ_JAVSKH010000002.1, read as the reverse complement.
ATAGAGCAGGTCGCCCTGCGCCGAGGTGGCCACGCCCTCATTGCGCAGCCAGGGCGCCGCCAGCGCGGCATGGGGCAGGCATAGCAGCAGCCAGGCAGTGCGCATGGTATTCGTCCGGTAGGGAGGCTCAGGTCATACGGTGGCCGTGGCTGCTTGGATGCGCAGTGCCTGCTGCATCCAATGGCCACCCCTGCGCGTAGAGAGGACAGACCTTCACCTGCCCGCCGCTCACGCAGATGTACCCTGACGCCGCCAGCACCCTCCTCAACTTCGATACCGCACGCACCGTGTCCAGTTCCCAGCAGCCGAGCAGCGAGCCGACGAACTGGGCCGATGACATGGACAGTGTGGCGCGGCTGCGCGACCGCGACTGCTTCATGCGGATCTATGACTACTTCATGCCGCGGCTGTGCGTGTATCTGCGTGGCCTGGGGGCACCCGACGCCGTGGCCGAGGAAATGGCGCAGGAGTGCCTGCTGCGCCTGTGGTTGCGGGCGGCCGAGTATGATGCGGCCCAGGGCGCGCTGAGTACCTGGCTGTACCGGATCGCGCGAAACCTGCAGATCGACCGCATCCGTCGCGAGCGCAGCTGGATGCAGGTGCAGGCAGCGGTGGAAGACGCCGCGGCCGTGGACGTGATCGAGCGCAGCAGTGCCGAGCAGTTCGCCGACCAGGCGCGCCTTCGCCAGCGCATCAACGAGCTGCCCGCCGTGCAGGCGAGGCTGGTGCGGATGTCCTATTTCGAGGCGAAGAGCCACAGTGAGATTGCCCAGGCGCTGGGCATGCCGCTGGGGACGGTAAAGTCACACCTGCGACGTGCGTTCCTGCAACTGCAGGCCAAAGTGGGAGGTGCGCTGTGAATCCGCACCACCACCTGCACGAATCCACGCTGATGAGCTATGCCGCCGGCGCGCTGCCGGCGCCGTTGAGCATCGTGGCCGGTGCCCACCTCGAGCAGTGCCCCCACTGCCGCCAGCGCCTGCGCGATGCCGAGGCAATCGGCTCGGTGTTGCTGGAGCAGACCCAACCGCCCGCTGCCGACGGGCGTCGCGAGCAGTTGCGCGAGGCCATGCTGATGCAGCTGGCCTCGGAGGCGCCGAGCGCCATCGCCGGAACCAGGCGCCCTGTGCCGAGGGAGCGGCCCGAGGCCGACCCCGACCACCTTCCTGCATCACTGCACCCGTACTTCGGCGCATCGCTCAGCGAGCTGCGTTGGCGCTGGATGGCGCCCGGCGTGCATTGCATCCGTGCCAAGCAGATGCCCTCGCTGATCATGCTGAAGATTGCCCCGGGCAAGTGCCTGCCCATGCACAGCCATGGCCGCAGCGAACTGACCCAGATCCTGCGGGGTTCGTACAATGATGCGCTGGGGTTGTTCGCACCGGGTGACGTGGCAGATCTGGACGAAGAGGTAGAGCATCAGCCGGTGACTGCGCCGGGCGTGCCGTGCATCTGCGTATCGGCGCTGGACGCACCGCTGGTGTTCAGCGGCTGGCTTGCGCGCAAGGTGCAACGTTTCGTGAAACTCTAGCGTGGGTGCGACCATGGCCGAGCGAAGTGCGCTACGGATTTTGCTGACCGGTGCTGCAGGCCTGGTGGGACAGGGTGTGGCGCTGGCCTGCCAGCGTTCGCCGCAGGTGGCCCACCTGACTGCCCTGGTCCGCAGCCCGGGCAGCCTGAACGGGCCTGGCAGCGAACTGATCATCCCCGATTTTCTGCATATGCAAGGGCGGCATGAGGAACTGGCCGGCTTCGATGCCTGCTTCTACTGTGCCGGTGCGCCACCGGTTGGAACGGCAGAGGCCGAGTACCGACGCGTGACCCTGGACACCACTCTGGCGGTGGCCCTTGCCTGGGCGGCTGCGAATCCCGAAGGGTGCTTTCTGTATGTATCCGGTGCCGGCGCGGACCCTCGGAGCCGGCTGATGCCGTTGAGGATCAAGGGCGAGACCGAAGTCGCATTGCAGAGCCTGCCGGTGCGCACCGTGATGCTGCGCCCGGGCGGTGTCAGGCCGGTCCCGGGCACCGGCACCCGTCATGCCCTGTTGAAGCCCCTTTACTGGGGCGGTGCGCCATTGATGAAACTGGCCGGTGCGGTTGCACCTTCGTTGGTGACGAGCAACCTGGCACTGGGCCAAGCGATGATTGCCTTGGCCGCCAGGGAGCATCCACCGGCGACGGTGGAGTGCGCGGACATCAACCGGATCGCGGCCGGCGGGCGCGATCCGGCGTCCTGACCTCAGTGTGGCGCTGCCTCCAGCGCGGTGCGCACGGCCTTCGCCAGATCACTTCGGGTGAACGGCTTTGGCAGCAGCGCAACGGCCCGCCCTTGGCTGCCCACCTGGTCGTGGTCACGGGGATAGCCCGACGTGAACAGCACGGCGACCTCCGGCCAGCGTTCACGGACTTCCCGCACCAGCTCCCAGCCCGACATGCCGGGCATCACCACGTCCGAGAACAGCAGGTCCACCCTGGTATCCGGGCGTTCCAGCAGCCGCAGTGCGGAAGGGCCGTCGTGGGCTTCCAATACCCGGTAGCCCAGCAGCCGCAGTGCATCCACCGTGTGGGCGCGGACATCGTCGTTGTCCTCGGTCACCAGGATGGTTTCCTCGCGCGGCGAATAGCCTGCCAGGCCGGTCTGCGAAGTGCGCGCCTCGCTGGGCAACGGCAGCAGTGAACGCGGGAACATCATGGTGATGCTGGTGCCGCCGCCTTCCACCGAATCGATCAGCACGTGGCCGCCTGACTGCTTGACGAACCCATGCACCATCGACAGGCCCAGGCCGGTGCCACGGCCAACCTGCTTGGTGGTGAAGAAGGGTTCGAAGACCCGGGCGAGCGTCGCCGCATCCATGCCGTGGCCGTTGTCGCGCACCCGCAGCATCACGTACTCGCCCGGCGTTGCATCCGGGAACAGCGCGGCATAGTCGTGGTCCAGATGGCTGTTGTCGACTTCAATCACCAGCCGCCCGCCATGCGGCATCGCATCGCGGGCGTTGACCGCCAGGTTCAGTACGGAGGCCTCCAGTTGGCTGATGTCGATCTCCACGCACCAGATGTCCTCCGCGCTGCGGATCTCCAGCTGCACCAGTTCACCCAATGCACGCTGCAGCATGTCGTGCATGTCCAGCAGGCGGACATTGAGGTCAGCGGCCTGGCTGCGCAGCGGCTGGCGGCGGGCAAACGCCAGCAGGCGCTGGGTCAGGCTGGCGGCACGGCCCACCCCCTTCAGCGCATTGTCCAGCGCACGGCCCACCAGCGCACCGGCCTCGCCAGCCCTTTCACTGAGCAGCATGGCGTGCTCGACATTGCCGGAAATGACGGTCAGGATGTTGTTGAAATCATGCGCGATGCCGCCGGTGAGCTGACCGACCGCCTCGATCTTCTGTGACTGGCGCAGCGCGTGCTCGGCCTGCAGGCGTGCGGTGGTTTCGACGGCCTCGGAGACAACGGCGGTGACCGCCCCTTCGGCGTCGAGCAGCGGACGGAACGAGAAGTCGAAGCTGCGGCGGCCGGTCGGGAGCTCCAGCTCCAGCGCATGCAGTGAACTGCGGCCCTGCGCTGCGTCTCCGACGGCGCGGTCGATCGCTGCGCCCATGCCCTCGGTGGTGGCGAACCAGACCGATTCGGCGAAGTGCTGGCCAACAATGTCCTTCTTGTCTGCAAGTACAGCGGCCAAGGAAGCGTCATTGGCATCGACCACGCATCCGCGCAGATCCAGCAGCACCTGATGCTGGAAGCTGGACTCGAAGATCGCCTGCAGGCGGCGCTTGCTGGCGCGCAGCTCGGCCGTGCGCGCCTGCACCTGCTGCTCGAGCAGCTGGTTGTCCTCACGCAGGGCCAGCTCGGCCTGCTTCAGCAGCGAGATGTCGCTGCCCAGGCAGATGTAGCCGGCCACGCTGCCATCGGCGGCATGCTCCGGCACGCATTCCATCTGTACGAAACGCGACTCGCCACTGCGATGGACGAGCTCGACCTGGAAGCTCGTGCGTTCGCCCTGCAGTACCCGTTCAAGGCTGGGCAAGGCGTGTTCGAAAGCGGAGATGCCGCTGACATCGCGCGCGGTCCGGCCCAGCAGCTCGGCCAGGCTGAATCCATGCCAGTCCAGGAACGCCTTGTTGGCGAACCGGTAGCGATGCGCGTTGTCGAGCTGGGCGATCAGCGCGGGTACGGCATCGGTGACCTGCTGCAGCTGCGCTTGGCTCTCGTTCAGCGCCGCCTGGGCATGCATCAGCTGGGCGCGTTCATGGGCTTCCTGGCGAGCGCGGCGGATCGCATCCGGCAGGCGTTGCAGGCGCTGCTTGACGACGTAATCGCGCGCGCCACGGGTCAGCGCCTGTACGGCCAGCTCTTCCGTCAGTGTGCCGGAGACGAAGATGAAAGGGGTCTGTGGAATCCGCTCGCGCGCCAGCGCGAGGGCCGCATCGCCATCGAATCCGGGCAGCACATGGTCGGCCAGGATCACGTCGAACGCACGGTTGTCGATGGCCTCGATGAACGCATTGCGCGTCCACAGGCGCTCGACCTCGAACTCCAGGCCGGCACGCCGCAGCTGTGCGGTGATCAGCTCCGCATCAAGCGCGCTGTCCTCCAGCATGAGGATGCGCAGGCGCTCGCTGCGGCGCGATCCATCACGCATTGTGCTGCCCCGAGCCGCTGGGCCGGTGCGGTGGTGGCTGGTTGGTGATGCCCCAGAACATGCCCAGTCCTTGGATGGCGTCAAAGAACTCCTTGAAGTCGACCGGCTTGACCACGAATGCGTTGACGCCCAGTTCGTAACTGCGCACCAGATCCTGCTCCTCGCGCGAAGAGGTCAGCATCACAACCGGGGTGCTGCTCAGGTAGGGGTCGCCACGGACCTGCTCCAGTACCTCCAAGCCATTGACTTTGGGCAGCTTCAGGTCCAGCAGCACGACCACCGGGCCGCCGTGCATGGCACCGGCGAACTTGCCTTCGCAGCGCAGGTAATCCAGCGCTTCGGCGCCGTCGCGTACATGGATGACATCGTTCAACAGCTGGCAGCGCTCAAGCGCGGCCATCGTCAGCTCTGCATCCTTGGGGCTGTCCTCTACCAGGAGGATCGGCCGCAGGTCCCTCATGGGTGTTCTCCTGTGGAGCGGGGTAGGGTGAAGTGAATGGTCGCGCCCTTGCCGGGCTCGCCCACGGCCCAGGTACGGCCGCCATGGCGGCCGATGATGCGGCGGACATTGGCCAGGCCGATGCCGGTGCCTTCGAACTCTTCGACGTGGTGCAGGCGCTGGAACACGCCGAACAGCTTGTCCACGTAGCGCATGTCGAAGCCGCAGCCGTTGTCGCGCACGAAGAAGTGGTCTTCCTCGTCGTTTCGCTCGTGACCAACCTCGATCACTGCATGTTCGCGCTCGCGGGTGAACTTGATCGCGTTGGCCAGCAGGTTCTGCCAGACCAGGCGCAGCATCGTCGGATCGGCTTCAACCTCCGGCAGCGGTGCGAGCGTCCACTGCACGTCGCGGCCGGTGTAGTCCAGGGCCAGGCTCCGGCGCACATCCTCGGCCAGCGCGGTCATGTCCAGCCGCACACGCCCCAGCGTGGAGCGTCCCATCTGCGAGAAGCTGAGCAGGTCATCCACCAGCGTGCCGGCGGACTTGGCCGATTCCACGATCGTGTCCAGGAAGCGGCGCTCGGTATCGTTCAGGCGTTCGCCCGCCGAGCTGCCCAGCAGCTCGGAATAGCCGACAATGTGACGGAAGGGAGCGCGCAAGTCGTGGCTGACCGAATAGGAGAAGGCTTCCAGTTCCTTGTTGCTGCGGAGCAGCTGCTCGTTCAGTTCGGCCATTTCCTCGGCCTTGCGCAACACGATATCGACGATGGCCGTGCGCATTTCGTGTGCCGCTTCGCAGTCAGCGTCGCTCCACGGCAGGCTGCGCTGCTGCACGGTCTCCTTCCAGGCCTCGAACGAGTTGCGCGGGGACAGCGCAACGCCCGGTGCGGCTTCCTTGCGGGGATCGCCACCCCAGCGCACGGTACGCACCACTTCCGGCCGGAACCACATCAAATAACTGTCATGCAACTGCGAAATGGACACCGCCAGCAGGCCGCTGGCCACATCGGCCAGGTGCGCGGCAGGCGACCAGTCGGCTGCCAGGTGATCGGTGCAGTAGGTTTCCTGACCGGCCTGCTGCGCGGCCAACCAGTTCGCCAGGGCCAGCACGTCGCTGGCGGAAGGGCACTGGCCAACACGCAGGCAATCGCCTTTGTGAACGATCGCCGCGCCGGCCGCGCCGGTCAGCGACAGCAGGCTGGCCTCGTCCTGGCGCAGGGCCGCCATGAAGTCCTCGTCGCCGGCCATGCGACCCAGCAGCTTGACCAGTATCGAGCGCCGCGCGACGCGCTCTTCGATCGCACGCGCCCGCTCCTTCAACGCGATCTGCAGCGACAGGATCTGGCCCATGAGCTCGCAGGCGGTACGCACGTGGTAGGGCAGGCGCCGTGGCTGCACGGTGTGGCAAGACACCAGCCCCCACAAGCGGCCTTCATGCACCAGCGATACCGACATCGATGCGCCGGTCCCCATGTTGCGCATGTACTGCAGGTGGACCGGCGAGACGCTGCGCAGCACGGCCAGGCTCAGGTCGGTGGCTGGTGCGTCGCGATGGTCGTCGGCCCGCATCAACGGCGCGGGGGTGTAGTTGTTGTCCGCGATCAGGCGCACCCGGTTGCGGCGGTAGAGTTCGCGGGCCTGCGCAGGAATGTCCGATTCGGGGAAGCGCAGGTCAAGGTAGGACGGCAACAGGCCGTTGCCATCCTCGGCCACCACGATGCCATTCCAGCCGGCATCGAACTGATAGACCAGGGTGCGGTCAAAGCCGGTCAGCCGGCGCATGTGCGCGGCAGCCAGCTGGCAGAGGTCTTCCACGGTGCCGGCCGACTCGATCCCGGCCATCAGCTCGCGGATGGCCGGATACAGTTCTTCCAGCGAGCCGGGCTGGCCGGGAACCGGCGCTTCCAGCTCGACCAGCAGATCGGTGGCGGAGCGGTGCACCAGCAGTTGATGGCGGCCATGGCCATCCAGATGCACGGCACCGACATGCGCGCTGCTGCCGACCGTCGCCTGCTGGAACAACGCCTGGAACGGCGCCAGCGCACCGCCAAGCACCTTGCTGACATGCTGCGCCAACGGCTCGCCGAACTGCTGCAGCAGCCCCGGATGGCTGATGGCGCGCTCGAGCACCTGCAGGGACTGCGGCTCAACGACCAGAAGCACACCGTACGGCTGGATCGCGCCGGGGGTATGGATCGGTTCGCGCGCGCAGCTGGACGAGGCGGTGTCGTGCGCGGATTCAGCAGAAGGCATCAAGGGCAGGGCTCATGGTTCGTGGATGGCTGGATAGCCCAGTGATACATCCGTATCCATCAATGGTGAAGCAAAATCGTGCATCCGCCTACCAGCGTGTGCGTGTGAAGCGTGTTTCTGTCCAAGCTGAATTCTTCATGTAAAGGCCAGGTCGAACACTTGCAGTTTTCGCGAAGAGTACATCTGCGCTGCACATCAGCTCGACAGGTCATTGCCTAGGGTGGGTCCACTTCCCTGAGCGACCGCCCCGTGAATCTGCAGACCGTGCCCTTGCCCCCGTATCGCATGCTGCCTGACAGCTGCCAGTTCGAACTGCTGGATGTGGATGCGCTGCAGGACCCTGCCAGCGGCCGGTTGCTGCATCTGTACTCGCTGGTGGCCCGTTGCCTGTCCTGCGAGACGATCTTCAAGGCAGAGGAAGGGCAGGGCCTGGTCAGCCATACTGCGGCGCGGGTGGTGCGATGCCCTACTGGCTGCGGGCAGCAGGCGTTCAAGCCGGCCCTGCTGCGGAGCTGGCACCGGCAGGCCGCGGCCCAGGCGTGACCGGCAGAGGTCACAGCAGCCCGGGATTGGCTCGCCATACCGCGAAGTTGAGCGCTGAAGCGAACGAGATCCAGGCCAGATAGGGAAGCAGCAGTGCCGCCGCAATCGGACGGACGCGCGCAAACGCGACGGTTGTTGCGCATACCAGCGCAATCAATACAAGAATGTCGGCGAAGGCCAAGGCGCCCAGCTTCCAGCCGAAGAACAGCCAGCTCCACAGCGCATTGACGGCAAGCTGCACCAGGTAGAGCATCAGCGCCGGTCGTGCTCCACGCCAGCCGCGTTCGCGCCAGACCAGCCAGGCGGCAATGGCCATCATGGCGTAGAGCAAGGTCCACACCGGACCGAAGACACTGGCAGGTGGTGCCCACGGGGGAAGGGCGAGGGTGGTGTAGAAGCTTGCCGCGGATGCCGACGCCCACGCCCCCAGAGTGGCCGCGATGAAGGTGATCGCCATCCATCCCAGAAGCCCGAAAACCTGTGAACTCCGCTTCATACCGTGCAGCTCCATGATGCGCTTGATTGCGTCTACGCACTGAGGCCGCAAATGGATGCAGGCCGCCAGCCTTCAGTCCGATGAACCTGCGGCGCCCGTTCCCTGGCTCGCTGGCAGCAGGGAAGGCCGCTGATCAAACCACTCGCGTGCCTTGGCCAGGTGCCACTGGCGCTGGTCACCGTCCAGCTCGATGCCCGCACCCAGCAGCCCCCAGCGCAGATACAGGTCCCCGCGCTTGCGCTGGTCGAGCAGATCCAGCCGCGCGCGTACCGACAGGCGATCGTTCTCGGCCTGCAGTCCATCGATGACCAGATGGCCTGGGCGCCAGCGCAGCGTTGCCTGTGCCTGTACCTGTCCGGAATCCAGCAGCGACAAGGTCCAGCGCGGGTAGTCGGTGCGCTCTGCGAACAGTGCAAGCAACGGACGGGCGTCGCTGAGATCCAGATCCGTGGTGGCATCGACCTGGAAGGGCGACTGCGCATCGATGCGGCCACGCTTGAAGGCCACGCGGCCCTTCCATGCACTTGGGCGCTCTGTACCGGCCACCTGCACATTGCGCAGCTCCACGGTGGTGCCGGAGAGATCGAAATGACGTTCATTGAAGTCACCGCGGCGCAGGGTCGCGTTCACGCCGATATCGCCGCCCATTTCCAGTCCCGCCACCTTGGCACTGGCGTTGCGCGCAAACAGCCGGGCCGTGCCATGACCGACGCGTCCATCGGTGTCGAGCGTGGCATCGCCGCTCAGGCTGCCGGTGCCTTGAAGCAGCCGCACCTGCGGCGAGCCGAGGTAGCGGTTGTAGGCCGTCAGATCAGGGATGGTGGCTTCACTGAAGCGCAGCTGCGCGCGTACCCCTTTGCGCAACTCCTGCAGGCGGCCATCGCCGGCCAGGTCCAGGGCCAGGTCACGGCCGTCGAACAGGCGCACGCCCTTGGCATCGGTTGGCTGCGCAGTGAATCGTGGCAGTCGGACAGCCAGCTGTGCCTGGCTGGGGCTGCCGGCCTTCAATACGCCATGGGCACTGGCCGTGCCCGCCAAGCGGACGCCGGCGACCTCGGCCACGGCCGCGGCCGCCGGGATGTCCACAGTGCTGCCTTCGATCAGTTCGCCGTTGCGCAGGCGCAGATCGGCTTTCAGCGTGCCGCCTCCGTCCAGCTGCAGCCACGGCTTGCGGACGAACAGGGCAGGGATCCAGTTGAGCGAAGTGAACGTCCATTCGCCGCGCACTGTGCCCGAACTGCGGTCCAGCAGCTGTGCGGGCTGCTGGAAGGGGATGTCGCGGCCACTGACGTGCAGATCGGCATCCACTTCGCTGCCTGAGCCGGGTTTGGGCGGCAGGCGGGCCTGCAGGCGCAGGTCGTTGGCCACATTGAGCTGCAGGGCCAGCACGCCGCGGTCGGGGGCGCCGTCACCCAGGTAGAGCGGCACCTGCCAGATTGCGCGGTCCCCGGGCTGCAGCTGGCCGTCGATCAGGTGCAGCGCCAGTTGCAGGCGTCCGGGTATGGGCGCGCTGGAGATCTTCGGCGTTGTGGCATCCGTGTCCATGCGCAGGCCCTGGCTGCGGGCGTCGACCTCGAGCTGGGCATGCAGCAGCTTCAGCTTGGCCAGACCAGGCGCCTGGTCCCGATAGTGGCGCGGATAGCTGAAGCGTGCGCTGAGATTCATGTCACCCAGCAACTGCACACCGTCATAGCTGGTGTCCGCGTCGGCGAACGCAACTTCGGACTCGAAGAGCTCCGAAGGCCCGCCGCGTAGCTGCTTGAGGAAGCCCACCGTGCCGTGGCCCTTGCCGATGATCAGCAGCTTGCCAAAGCGTGCGCTGCGGATGCTGTCGCTGTGGATGGCGTCGAAACGGAGCGTCCAGCCGCGGTCGCTGCGCGGCGGTGGCGGGATGGCTTCTTCGACGCGGCTGATCTCGGCGGAAACCCCCGTCGCCTGCAAGCGCGGAACCCGCACCTCGCGCTGGAACAGGGGCAGTACCGCCAACCGGGCGCTGGCGCGCTCGGCATGCAGCGCGTAGACCGTGTGGTTCACGTGGCCGCGCATGTGCACGTTCCAGGCGATGACATGGCCGGGCAGCAGCGTGATGGCCGGGCCGGTGGTCATCACGAACTTGTGCGGCTTGCGGTTGGTGACCTGATCGAACAACGGGGTATTGAGGAAGATGTTGCCGGCCAGCAGGTACAGCAGGTAGACGCCCAGCAGGACGTAGGCAGGAACGCGCCACCGTCGAAGCCAGTGCGGGATGTGCACGGAAACAGGAGGCATCTACTGCTCTGAGGGCCGGAATTCCCACAACTATTGCGGAGCCGATGGCGGTGGCGCGTGAAGCGGCTACGGAGCAGGCGTTGGATTCTGGTAGTGTCCAGCCTGATCGCCACCACAGATCTGCAGGAGACGCATGGAGATCCGGCCCGCCCGTGCAGGCGATTTCGACGCGATGTGGGGCATGTTCAAGCAAGCCATTGCGACGCAGGATGCGCTGCCCTTTGCTGGCTCTTTCGCTGTCGAGACGTTTCGCACGCATTGGTTCCAGGCCCAGGCACCTCATGTAGCTGTGCTGGAGGGCCGGGTTGTGGGCATGTACAAGATGGGCCCGAATTTCCCTGACCTTGGGGCGCATGTGGCCAGCGCCACGTATGTGGTGGATGCGCCGGCACAAGGGCAAGGTGTGGGCCGGGCCCTGGTGGAACACAGCCTGGAGCGGGCGAGGGCGGAAGGATTCCTGGCCATGCAGTTCAATTACGTGGTCAGTACCAATGCCCCGGCCGTGGCGCTGTACCGGAAGCTGGGGTTCGATGTGGTGGGAACGCTACCGAAGGCGTTCCGGCATGGGACGCTGGGCTTGGTGGATGTCTTTGTGATGCACACGTTCCTGTGATGCGATGCGTTGGTCGCACGTGGTCGGCGATATCCAGCCGAGGCTGGCTGCACAATTCCTGAGGATGTCCCTTGAATCCATTGGTACAGTTTTTGCTGAGTCTGCTGGCGGGCGCGTTCCTCTTTCTGTTGGCTGTGGGGCACGACTACTGGAAACGCCTGCGTTGGCTCTTCGGATGGGATCCCAATCTGGGCCATGAATCTGCAGACAAGCTCATTTCCATCGCCAACAGGACGGTGCTGGTGACGGCCGCCTTGCTGTTGGTTTGGGCGGTGACAGGCCCATCCCCGTATCGGAGGAACTGGGAGATGGAGGTTTGGGGTTTGGTGGCCGGCACGTTGATTGCGTATGTGGCGCTCATCCTCAGCGCATCGACGCGGGCCCGCGCCTAGATGGCATGGAGCTCGCCGGCATGGAACGAGCCGAATAGCGTGACGCGTCACGACCAGTGAGTGGCTACGGCTGGGGTGCCAGAACGCGCTCCTGAGGCCTCGGTCGTTGGTGCCGAATCGGCGAAAGCGCTCTTGCCAGGCTGGCGTGCAGCCACGGCAAGATCAGCGGCAAAACTACGCCCGCAAAGCCGTCTTTACCCGCCACTGTCAGATCCGCAAGATCCTTTGGCATTCCTGCAGAGGTTGAGGGAAGCCCAAAGGGCGGTTGGCAGTGATCGAATCACTGACAATCAGGCCGGCGCCTGGAGTGGATCAGGGGCGTGACTGGTGAAGCCTGGATCGGGCAATGGCGCAGTGAACATAATATACATTATGCGAAAAAGTGGTAGTTATTGAGGTGTTGCGTTGAGAAGGCCTTCTAGGCCTACTTGACCGCAACAGTGACGTGATAAATGGTACAAATCATGTTGCTCTCTCCAAGAGTTCCTTGTGCTTAGACTGCTGAATGATCCTCAAGTCCCGAGCTCACTCCGAGGCGCATTGATTGTCGATGATCGCTACAGGCTGCCGCGCTACTGGGCCAGCGTCTGGACATCGATGTCGAGTTCTGAGCTTGCCGCATCCACTCAGGTCAAGCGGCTACGCTATGTGGAGAACCTCTACGCCCACGCAGACAGCCTATTTGGAACCAGTTCTCTAGACGATGCATTGGGCGACCTGGATGACGTACGGCTTGCCGAGATTCTTGAGTCTTGGTTCATATCCATCCGAAACCAAGCCTACGTAGGGTCCGCCGACGAGACACGTTGGAGAACCGGGTTGTCCTTCGTCACGGCCGTAGTCACTTGGCTGTCGAAGACAACCCTGCCAACGGATCGATTACGGCATATCGAGGGTCGGCTGCATCGCCTGTCCAATCTCTATGGGCAGCTACATGTGCGAAAGAGCAAGCACGCGAGCCAGATCCGTTCACTGCCGGCCAGCGTGGTTGAAGTGTTATACGAAATGTTGGACCCAGCATCTGCGACCAACCCATTCCCCAGAACGCATACCAGGTGGCTAACCTTCGTGGCCTTCTTGTTGATGCTTCACCAGGGCCTCCGGCGCGGTGAGCTGATGCTCCTCACGGCGGATGTTGTCAAAAGCGGATTCGATGATCGTCAACAACGACCCCGGCACTGGTTGAACGTGTCGGAAAGCAAGTATTCCGATGACGAGGTTGATCCACGGTATTCGCGACCCAGCATTAAATCTGCGGATTCCGTTCGTCAACTGCCAGTGAGCAACACGATTGCTGCGTTGGTGCAAACCTACGTCGAGAACTATCGAGGAAAGCCAAGTCACGCCTTCCTGTTGAACACGCAGCAGAACACGCCGTTGTCAACGGAGTCTTTGACGAAGATGTTCGCAAAGATCTCCGTGAGCCTCCCACGCGCTGCCCTTAAAGAGCTAACGGACAGAAATCAGAAGACGACCATAACACCCCACGATCTGCGTCATACATGCGCCGTGGTAAGACTGAATCAGCTGCTGCAGCAGGGTGATCCAATGGAAGAAGCGCTCCAGAAGCTCAGGGCGTTTTTTGGTTGGTCCAGAGAGTCACAGATGCCAGTTCGCTATGCCCGGGCAGTGTTTGAAGATCGTCTCTCGTCAGTCTGGAACGACGCGTTAGACGAGAGAGTTTCCGTTCTAAGAGCGATCCCCTCCTAGGCCTCGCTTGGAGCGCGACATGGCTAGAAATGAAAATATTCAATGGCAGCTGGAAGCTGGGGCTTGCGAAATAGTTGCTCAACTACCGTCGTTGCCTCCGGTGATTCGGTACTACGACGATTTCGACGGAAAGCAACGATCAATTCGAGATCCAGCCAATGCCAGATGTTTTGCGGTTCATATCGATGGCCGGGTTGTGAAAGTTGGCTTTGATCATCTGTCCGAGCAACTCGCCTTGTTGATAAAACACGTCTTCTTGTACCTCCTGGGTGAAGGCCTGGCTCCATCGTCGGCAAGCAAGTACGCCCGTGGCAGCAAGGCAATCGGCGAGGCAGAAATCGTCAGGTTGTTGGGGGTAGCACCAACAGGAATAGGATCATTCTGGGCGACATTTTTTGCACGCGACCTGCCGGCGGAAGCGTACGCGTGCGCGAAATCTATCCTGCGACTGCTATGCAAATATCGACTCAACCAATGGGCTGACTCCTATCACGGTGTGATATCCGCCCTGCCCCTTCCCTTCAACGACAAGTACGCCGTCGTCCGGTCTGGCGAAGCGTTTCTCTCGGTGGATGATGAAGCGGCGGTAGTTCGTTTTTTGGACGAAGCGGCAATCCAGGCCAAAGCGTCGTCGCTGACCCTCGAAGATGTGCAAGACGCAGCGATGCTGCTGTGTGCGTACCAGTTCGGGATGCGACCGGTTCAGATCGCAATGCTCACGTTTCGTGACGTCAAAGTTCGTCACGAATCCGTCGACATGTTCGCTTCCGTCCACATCACATTCCGCATGGCGAAACAGCGGAGTTCTAGTGCCGCCAAGCCGCTGCTTAGACGAGTAAAACGCGAGTGGACACCTCTTTTCGTCGAGATCGAACGGCGCTTTCAGGTTGATGGCGATGACGCGGGCGCTAGGGTGTTCGGCGCCACATCCGCAAATGAAGCAAGTCGTCGCATCAGCTCCCTACTCCGCGATCTGCTCGAGCTTGGCGCGACTGCCGTCAATCTACGACATACAGCCGCTCAACGCCTCGTTGACGCCGGCGCAAGCCAAGAGGAACTGGCCGAGTTCCTTGGGCACTCGGATATGACGACTGCGCTCGTGTACTACGAAACATCGGCCAACCAGGCTGAGCGGGTGAACAAAGCCCTGGGAATCTCCGAGATCTATCAGCGCGTGGCTCGCATTGCCCACAATCGTTTTATCGGTCCAGAAGAACTCGCGCAATTGAAAGAGTCCCAGCAGATTGGCGGAGCGCCACATGGTGTTCCGATCGCGGGGATCGGTGGGTGCACCTCCGGGCAGGCTGCGTGTCCCTACAACCCGATCTTGTCCTGCTACGGCTGCAGGAAGTTCATGCCGATTCACGACGTTCAGATGCACTCGAGAGTTCTAGCCGACTTTCGGGATGTGGCGCGGTTTTTCCACGACTCGTCTCGTGGCGACGCGGTTTCGCCGGCCTATCTACAGCTTGAACGGACGATCGCAGAGGTTCAGGCAGTGGTGGTTGAGCTCGAAGGTACGCCGTCTTGAATCCCCACTTCGCCGCTTTCATCAAGCTCGGAATGGAACTGGCCGCGACGCATGGGGTTCCTTGGGGAATTCCTCTGGACCAGAGCGGCACGGCGATCAAAGGGTACGACTGGGACCTCACTGCGCTTGCAGGAGGCGTTGCACCTAAGCATCGCTTGCGCCACTTCAGTTCGGAACCTTCGGCACTTGATGCGCTCAACGCAGCCCACTCTTCGAACGGGCTACCGGTTCTGCATGCGCGCACTTTTTCGCTCGCATGGCAAGACCTCATCAAAGCTGCCGTCATGGAACAGCTGTTTGTTCGCCGCAACTCGTTCGGTCACATCGCCAACAATGTGGCACGCCCCTTGCGCGTGATCGCTACATGCGCGGGGGACGCTGAGCCGTGGAGTGTCACCGTCGACGAGATGGCTCTCGCGGTTCGCACCGGCAACAGCATCCAGGCGTCGGGCAAGCTTGGCGACTTGATCGCGGGTCTGACCAAGGTGGTGTTTGATGCCAACCATTTGGCCGATGTGGGGCCGCTCTACCCTGCCCTCGCCGCCGCACGTCTCCAGCCTAGAGCCACTCGGCGGTCCAAATTTCTCAATTCTCAAGCGGAGATTCGGCACAACCTGGAAGATCGCAAGCGCGCTGAGCGCCTACCAGAACGTCGCGCGTTCTGGGAGTTGGTCCGGATCGTTATGACCGAGCAGCCCCTGACCTTCATGGACGAACTGCGCTTTGCGGCCATTCGCATCATGATCTTGACGGGCTTCCGAATTGGTGAGGCCACGCTCCTCCCCGCTGAGTGGCGGACGGACCGGCACTATTACGACTCGAAGCAGCGGCCTGCAGGGGAGCTAGGTGGCTACTCCAAATCGCTCATGATTCGGCACTTCGCCGAAAAGCAGCAGGCAAAGAATGCAGATAGCAAGGTGCTAGTCGCCAAGACTCACTACGTTCCCCAGATGTTCGAGGAGATCGTGAGCGAGACCCTGACCCGTGCTGAGGCAATCACAAATCCGCTACGAAGCACGCTGAGGAAGCAAACTGAAACAGGGCGCGTTCTGCCAGACTTTGCGCTCGGTGAGCTGGTGCCGACCACGCAAATCTACTCTCGCCTTTCCGGAAACGCCTTCTGGCTAGACCTGGCCGAGGACAAGAAACAGTATTGGATGCAGAAGTGCCGTCAAAACTATTCCGCTGATTGCTTCGACGAGCTCCAGAAAGTTCAAGAGAGCTTGAATGCCAGTCTTCAAGGTGAAATGAGTGCGACCGCTCGCATGTACTTTCGCCGGATGGCGGGATTCGAGGGCAAAGATGGTGGCGCATTGGTGCTGAGAGACGTCGAAGGCAGGGCGGTCTCACCCAACGGCAAGCGCGACATGAGCAAGGTCTTCGTAAGAATCGGAGATCTTGAAAGTTACCTTCGTGTCGCGGCCAGCTCAAAGTTGCCGGACACCGAGCTTTTCAGTCTGACCGATCGCAGCTTTGCTTCCTGGGAATTCCTTTTCCTGCATCCGAAACGGTCCCTAGCCGAGGAGCGAAACAATGGGGTCTGCGATGTCACCCGATACATCTCCGTTGGTCGGCCCGATACAAGCTTGGTCAATCTTTCCCTCGGCGAGCAGAAGTCCCGCGACACGCTTTTCAAACGGTATGGGCAATCTGACGACGACAAGGTCCTGGTACTCACCTCCCATACCCTGCGTCACCTACAGAACACCGAGCTTTTCCGTCTCGGCGTAGCCGACACCGTCATCTCCAAACGCTTCAATCGCCGCAGCGTGGCCCAAAGCTACGAGTACGATCATCGCAGCTTGGCGGAAGAGTTGGATCAACTCGAACTGCCTCCAGACGTGGAAATGGCACTCGGCGAGAAAGCCAGCACTGTCGCGAAGATGATCCAATCCGGCAAAGCCAGTGGTCCAATCGTGGATGCGTTCAAGAAGATCCAGAGCGCGGAGGGTGACACCGCAGCGTTCGAGTTTCTGAAGGTCGAAGCCGATGGCTTTCACGCGACTCCATACGGACATTGCTTGAACAGCTTCACTGTCGATCCGTGTCCAAAGCATCTGGAGTGCTTCTCCGGCTGCCGTCATCTGTCGGCAACCAACTTGCCGGAGAACCGCCGTCACCTGCGGACGCTCGAACTCAAGTTGGTCGCGGCTGTCGAGATCGCAGAAGCCAGGCCATCAAAGAGCATCGGCCGCACGAACCAGGTTCAACATGCCAAGGTCAGACTTGACGGCGTGCGCACGCTCCTGGCGACCAAGGAAGGCGATAAGCCATTCCCTGATGGTCCCGACCTCTCTCTTCCTCGCCGCAGCGGAGTCATGGATGGATAACGACAGCTTGCAACAAGCCACACGCGATTGCGATCCGGAAATGCGCCGAGTGCTGGACGACCTGCTATCGCGCGACGAGGACATCACCGCGCGGGCGGTTGCACGCTTGCATCCGCAAATCAAAGCCGCATCATCGATCACCCGCAGCAAAGAACGCAGCCGCATGCTTGCGCAGTATCAGGAGCGGCAAGCCGAATTCCGTCGTTGGCGAGGCAGGCCTGGAAAGCTCTCTGGTGATGCCGCGGCCAGCGCCCTGGCAGATCGCGATGTGCGCATCGCCGAGCTTGAATCGCAGGTCGCTCTGCTCACGGCATCCCACGTCGCGATGATCCGCGCAGTAGGCGAACTGGGCGGCTTCAGCAAGTGGGCACAGTTCTATGAATCGTACAGCGGCTCAAGGGACCAGCTGGCGCAGCTGGGCGCGCTGCCAGAAGCAACGGTGGAGTCACTTCCGCAGCGCAGGCCAAAGTAATCGGCGATGCTTCGACCGCGGTGCGGAAGCGTGTGATTCACGCGAATCTATTGAGGAGTAACCACTGAGCGGGCGCCAATTCCTCAAGCGCGTAGACCGCGCCGTTGGGCAGCGGCAGGCCAGTCTGGAAACGCCGGAAGCGGCGCATGTCATCACTGGTGTCTGCGCCGAACCCCAACAGCTTCCACGCCACCATGCCGATCCAGATGCCGTGACCGAAGCAGACCGTTCCGTCGGGTAGCAGCGGGAGCCGGTCGGTCATGAACGCGGATACTCGGCTCGCGAACTGCCCGAAGCTTTCGGCCTGCTCGCCCATCTGCTTTGTGGGATCACCCTCTTTCCAGAACGCATCGGCGATCGGGCGCCGTTGGTCTTGGTCCATGCCGGCGATCAACACCGGGTCGATCATGTCGAATTCCTGCAGCAACGGCTCCTGCTCGATCTTGACCTGCCTTCGCTTGGCGTAAGGCTCGGCGGTGTCCAGCGCCCTGATAAAGGGCGAGGCAAGAATCCTGGGGGGCTGAGCTGGCAACCGAGCCGATAGCGCCTCTGCCTGCTTGCGCCCCGCTTCTGTTAGTGGAATCAAGGCATGGGGCATGGTGATGCCACCCGCATTGGAGACACTTTCTCCGTGGCGTACCAGATAGATGGAGCGATGCATCAAATTCGCAGCCCTGCCATTGTTAGTCCGCCTCCAGCACCTGCGGCACGTAGATGCGGCGCAACGGCAGCAGGCCCTTGTGGCGTGAATCGAACTGCTCGTAGTGGGCGAAGATCAGGTCCACCAGTTCATCTCCGTCGATCAGGCGCAGGTTGCCCTTGCCCTGTTCGAAATTGCGGCAGGACGGGCTGTAGCTGCCCAGGGTCACGAACAGCCCGTATTCGCCGTGGGACAGCTTGCCGTACAGCGCCGACACGTCCTTGTCGGTCACGGTGTTGGGGCTGCTCTTGACCTGCACCTTGATGATGGGCGGCTCGATGCCCAGGTGGTCCTTGTGGGCGATCACGTCCACGCTGGGCTCGTTCACACGGGTCTTGCGCGCGTGGTAGCCCATGCACTGCAGCAGGTGCACCACGAAATCCTCCAGAGGCAGGCCCTTCAATTCCTGCGCCAGGCGCTTGAGCACGAAGTCGCGGGTGGTGTCTTCCATGTCATCGGTGACCAGGCTCACCGAATGGTCCTGGTCCACCGGCAACGGAGGTGCGGACTTGCCGCCCACCGCCGCGCGGAATTCGTCGGCATAGCTCTTGACCTGGAACAGGCTGAGCGCCGACCCATTTGGTCTCCGGCTCCAGTGCGGTGAAGTCCCGCTCCAGCAGGTTGCGCACGCCCGGAGGCGTGAGCGCCGGCCGTCCGCGCTGACCGCGCCGCTTCGGGCGCGGCCAGCCCTGCAAACCCTCGGCCGCCATCAGTCGCGCCACGCGGTTCAAGCTGGCCGACTCGCCCTGATCGACCAGGTCTTCGTGCATGCGACCGGCGCCGAGAGTGCCACGGCTGTCCTCGTGCATCTCGCGGATTCGCGCGGCTGACCTGCCCCCACTGGCCATACCAGTGATTACTGATAAAGCCCGGGGTTGAAGGTTACTGCGTTGTCGGCTTGTTGTGCTCGGTGGTTGGCAGCGAACTGGGCAGGCGGGATTCGACCGCAGCTGCTGTGTGGTCGCACCTGGTTGTAGTCGCGTCGCCAGTCGGCGATGACCTGGCGGGCTTGGGCGAGCGAGGTGAACCAGTGTTCGTTGAGGCACTCGTCCCTGAACTTGCCGTTGAAGCTCTCGATGTAGCCGTTCTGCATGGGCCTGCCCGGCTCGATCAACAGGTGCTTGATGCCGTGGCGTTGCGTCCATGCGATGAAGGCCCGGCTGGTGAACTCGGGGCCGTAGTACATCTGGAAGCATCCCCATGACGTGGGCAGCCACCGTCTCCAAGGTCATCCTGAGGGTTCTCACACACCACAGGAGCTTGCCGACGATGACTGCCCAGCCCAATGCTACGCCTGCGGCCACGTGGGTCGCGATTGATATTGCCAAGCGTCACCATGCCGTCCTGATTGAAACGCCTGACGGCAAGCAGCAGCAGTTTCGGATTGCCAGCTCGATGGAAGAGCACGATCGTCTGGTCGCTCTGCTGCGTGGATTACCCCAGCCTGCCAGGATCGCCATGGAACCCACTGGAGACTGCCATCGAACGCTGGCTTTCCGGCTTCTCACGGAAGGCTTCGACGTTTGCCTTGTCTCATCAGTCGCTGGCGCCCGCTACCGCGAAGCAATGTTCAACTCATGGGACAAGAACGACCCGAAAGATGCCCGCGTGATTCTCGCACTGCTCAAGCAGGGCATGACGCTGCGCTACATTGATCCCTTGCTGGCCGGGTACCACGGATTGCAGGAGCTGTCCAAGACTCACTATCAGATCAGCCTGGCAAGGACGCGACTGCAGCACAGCTTGATGACGCACTATCTGCCGCTGTACTTTCCCGAAATCGAGCGCTACTTCGACAGCGCACATGCGGACTGGTTCGCCCGCTTCATGCTCCGCTTTCCTACTGCGGCATCAATCCAACAGCGTGACTACGAGACGTTCCGCAAGGAGGCGTGGGACCTGGTGGGGCGCAAGGTCAACAAGGCGGCATGGCTACGCGAACTATATGAAATCGCCCTGCGAAGCATTGGCTTGCCTGTCGCCGATGACTCGCTCGAGGTTCAGAGCTTCCGCCTGCAATTGCAGCGCTTCCAGGAGCTGGTCCAGCAGCGCGACCGGCTCGCGGAACAGGCGCACCAGACCCTTTCGGGGCGCCCAGACTATGAGTCGCTGCGTTCGATTCCGGGTATTGGACCTGTGCTTGCACTGACCATTCTGGCCGAGGCTGGCGACCTGCGTCGCTTCGCCCACCATCGCCAGTTCCTGAAGTACTGCGGCCTCGATCTGGCCAAGTGCCAATCAGGCCAATACAAGGGCCAGGAGCGGCTGTCCAAGCGCGGCAATGCGCGCCTTCGCTTCGCCTTCTGGTTTGCCGCCACAGTGGCCATCCGGATGCGGGAGAACAGCTTCCGGGAGAAGTACGAGCGCTACATCCGGAACGATCCATCCAACGCCGACCGCAAAAGAAAAGCACTGACTGCCGTGGCCGCGAAGATGGCGCGTGTCGCCTATGGCCTGGTCAAGCAACAAACCCAATACCGCTGCTACTTCGAAAATGCTTTACCCCGTGGATCGACCCCTCTCCGTAGGGCCGTCGGGACCTCTTAGGATCCTGTAGATAATGCTCGGGCCTTCCACGGGACTCCATGCTGTTTTAGGCACGTTCGAGGCCGTTCTGGACCTCGTGTTCACTATGGTCAGACCAGGAGACCCTGAAGACGTGGAAGCCCACGGGACTTGGTGCAAATAGCGGTGCGACTTGCCTGACCGGACGTCAGCGACGTCCGCGGATCCGTTCGCTCCCAATTTGTTGTTGACTCCAGAGTTAGCACGTTGTCCGTGCGTACGGCCCGCGGGTAGCCCCGGAAGCAGGCGGCCTGGTCGAGGACCCGGACGACGTAGGCGCCACCCATGCCATGGTCAACCGTGATGTCCACGCACTCGTGGGTGAAGTCGTCGGCCACGGTCAGGCACTTGAGCCGCCGGGCGTTGGCCAGGGCGTCGCTGACGAAGTCCATGCTCCAGACCTGGTTGGGCGCCGTAGCGATCGCCAGAGGCTGTCGCTCAAGCGGGGGGCGCTTGGCCTTCTTGCGTCGGCGCACGGCGAGGCTGGCCTCGCTGTAGAGCCGATAGACCTTCTTGTGGTTCACGTCTGGGAACTCCGGGCGCAGCAGGTCGTGCAGGCGGCGATAGCCGAACCTGCGGCGGATCTGGGCCAGTTCGATGATCCGTGCCGACAGTGCCTGGGTGGCAGGCGTCGGCACGGGCGGGTGGCGGAAGGCATCGCGGGACAGCCCCGCAAGGCGGCAAGCCCGGCGCTCGCTCAACACCGTCTGGTCGAGCATGCGTCGGACTGCCTCGCGCTTGCGTTGCGGGGCTAGCGTTTTACCCCGAAGCCGATCTTCAGCACCTCGATGTCCAAATGGGCGTCGGCCAGCAACCGCTTGAGCCGGTTGTTCTCGGCTTCCAGCTCCTTCAGGCGCTTGGCGTCCTCGGCCTCCATGCCGCCGTACTTGGCCCGCCAGGCGTAGAAGCTGGCGGGGCTGAAGCCGTGCTGGCGGCCCAGTTCCGCGACTGCCATGCCGGCCTCGGCCTGCTTGATGAATCCGATGATCTGTTCGGTGGTGAAGCGACTCTTGCGCATGTCCGTCCTCTCGGGTTGACGGACTTTACAGCTTCACGTGGTACGGCTCAGTGGGGGCAGGTCAAGAGGTCTCGGCGGCGCGGTCGCCGCGCTCGCGCAGCAGCCAGTAGGTCGCACCCAGAGCCAGCGTGGCGCCTGCCAGCGCGGCTATCTTTGCGGGGCTCGCCTCGGGGTCAAGGATCACGAACTTGCGCGCCAGCGCGATCAGACCGATGAGGATCACGGTCTTGACCTGGATGATGCTGTCCCGACGCAGCGCCACGCGCACAATGGAATGCTTGAACTCCATCGCGATCAAGAGCGTCATGATCATGCCGAACACACTCTGGAATACCTTGTGATCCAGGGGATTGAAGGCATCGAGGACCAGCAGCGTGAAGACGATGGCGATGAGCTGGAACAGCGACACCACGATGATGACGGCAATTACCGCCGACAGAACGAGGGCGACGACCTGCTCGAAGCGATCGTATAAACTCATGATGGCCCATTGGTCACGGAAGACCTGAAATGGATTGCGGCCTGTTGACTTCATGCAGATGGACTCCCTGCGACATTGCCGCTGTCGAGACGGCGGCGCATCGCACTGATGTTTCGTTCGACGAGCTCGGCCGACATGCCAAGCGACGACATCACCTGTTCCGCCAGCCCAAGGGCCGCGGCAAAGGATTGCTGGTGTACATGCACGTTGGGCATGGCGCGAAGTGCATCGGCCGCGGTCGTACTTCTGCATGACACCCACAAGGTCAGCGCCGGACGGCGCTCGGCAATCGCCTGGGCGATGCGCAGCACTTGCTGGGCATGGTCGAACGTGAGCACCACCAGACGCGCTTGCGCCAACCCGGCAGCCAGCAAGGTATCGGGGCGACTGGCATCGCCATGGAACACCGGCGCGCCGGCGGCACGTGCGGCCTCGACCTTCTGCTCGTCTGCTTCCAGCAGCAGATGCGCCACGCCCGCGTGTCGAAGAATTTCGCTGACTGTCAGGCCAAGCTCGCCTGCGCCGCAGATGATGACGTGGTCTCGAAATCGCGCTGTCTGCGCGGTGATCTCAACTTCTTCAGCCTGGGGTGGCTGAATGACGCCGCCGGTGCGGCTCAAGAACCGGGCAAGTACATCGTGATGGCGGATCAGCAGCGGTGCCAAGGCCATGCTGAGCACCAGCGCGACCAGCATGGGTTGTACGACGGTCGCGGGAATCAGATGCTGCTGCAAGACCATGCCCAACAACAGCAGGGCGAACTCGCCGCCATGCCCCAACGCTATGCCCGTGCGCCAGGCATCGAAGGCGGACAGGCGCGTCGCCCGCAAGGCCAGGGTGTTGAGCCCGATCTTGACCGGTACCAGCACTGCCAGCCACGCGAACACCGCCAGTGGTGCCGAAAGAATCTGCGCTCCGTCCAACTGCAGGCCGATGGTCACGAAGAACACCCCCGACAACACATCGCGAAACGGTTTGAGGTGGCTTTCCATGTGGTGACGGAAGTCGCTCTCGCCCAGCACCATGCCGGCCAAAAACGCACCCAGGGCGGCGGATACGCCGACCGCGTGTGCAGCAGCGGCGGCAGCCACCACCACGCACAAGGAAACCAGCACGAAGGATTCTTCGTGGCCCTGCCGCGCCACCCAGCCCAGCAGGCCATGCAACAGACGACGGGAGGCGAGGGCCGCTGCCGCGAACAACATCAGCACGCCCAACACTTCGAGCAGCACGCTCTCGATCTTCGGCGACTCGCCGCGCGCCCAGATCGCCAGCAGGGCCAGCAGGGGCACGCTGGCCAGGTCCTGAAAGACCAGCACGGCGATGGCGCTGCGGCCGTGGCGGGTGGTGAGCTCGCCTTGGTCGGCCAGCTGTCGGCTGACCAGCGCCGTGGACGACATGGCCGCCGCAGTGCTGAGCAACGCAGCGCACTGAACTGGCTGTCCCAGCCACATCAACATCAAGGTCAGTGGCGTGGCGACAGCGATCATCTGCAAGCTGCCGGCCGCCAATACGGTTTTACGGGAAAGCCAGAAGTGCCCGAGGGAGAACTCCAGCCCAACCATGAACAGCAGCAGGGCCACGCCCAGCTCGGACAGAAAATCAAGCGCTTCTCCCGGCGCGACTACACCGCTGACCGACGGGCCCAGCAAGGCGCCGACGGCGAGGTAACCCAGCAAGGCGGGTACTCTGAACGCCGCCGTCGCCACCGCCGCGAGACTGCATGCCGCCAGCAGGATCAGGGTGGCGCCGAGCAAGTCCTGCATCGGTCAGCGCCCCACCTGTGCAGATGCCCAGCGCACGATGTCCTGCGCGCCCATGGCGCCCGCCTGACGCCCGATCTCCCGCCCACCTTGGAACAGGGCGAGCGTCGGAATGCTGCGGATGCCGAACTGCGCGGCCAGGTGGGGTTCTGCCTCGGTATTGACCTTGGCCAGCCTGACCCTGGGTTCGAGCTGACGCGCCGCTTGCTGGAACTGCGGGGCCATCATCTTGCACGGCCCGCACCAAGGTGCCCAGAAATCTACCAACAGTGGCAGGTCGCTGCGCTCCACGTGGCGCGAGAACGTCGCCGTGGTCAACTCGATGGGTTCGCCCGTGAACAAGGGCTGCTGGCAGCGGCCGCAGTTGGGATGTTCCGATAGCTTCGCAGTCGGTACGCGGTTGATGGACTGGCAATGCGGACAGACGAGGTGAAGATCATTCTTCATGGTTCGCCTCCTTGGACCACAGTGAGGCTGCCGCGCTTCGGGTCACAGACAATGCCGACCAATCAACGCCTTGGAGCCAATCGTTCCCGTCTTTGCTTACTCCGGCCTCTTCCAAATGAGCAGCGATGAACGCTTCGGCCTGCATGAGCCACCTTTGGACAGTATCTTCCTTACTAGGAATCAGCAGGATTTCAGAGACGCTGCTGGCATCCAGCCCGTCCACACGGATAAGCAGAAAAATGCGCCGCCACAAACGCGGCATGTCCTTCAGCAGGTCGAATGCAAAAGCGAACTCGCTCGACCGATCAACTAGCTCCTGCTGTTCCGCGATCGTTGCGGCATCGGGATGCTGACTGTCAGCGATGATATCGGCCAGCCTGAGTGTGTCATCGGGCTGATAAAATTCGAAGACTTCCTCTTCCACCATGGCCTCGGCGACGTCCTGGGCATCCGCTTCGACCGGCGCGTCCAGAGAAACGAATTCGCCAAATTGCCGGCTGTTTGCCACTTCGTGATCCAGCACGGCGAACAGATGCTTCAGAAGACCGAAGTAAGCCGCTTTTTCTTCCGGCACGGATTGCCATTCCACCTCAGCTTGGACAATCGCTTCATCCACCACGTCGCGCAGCGTCGGATAATCGCGCGGTAAATCGCCGACGGCACGCAGATAAGCCAGCTCACGCCTTGCGACAGCCTCAAGTTTCGACAGTAGAGGCATTCGGGTCACTTTGGCCTCATGGGCGGCTGACGCGGGTTTTGCGGCAATTCGCACCTTGAGCTCGCGCAAGCGCTCGCGTCGTGCTTTGCGCTTGATCTGGTCCTGAGCATGCAGCCGGTCAAAATGCTTCTTGGCCTGACGGCACAACGACTGTGCGAGCATCTGCGCGAGGGGCGTCAGCTCGTCATGTGATGCAGTAACGCTGACAATCTTTCTGCCGGGCAGGTGCATATAGCCACTGGCCAGAAATTGCCGCTTGGTCTTGTCGCGATCAAGGACGATTCGAAGTCGCACTGAATCTTTAGTGTGTTTGTCGAGCAATGGCTTGAGGGCGTGCTCGACCGCATTTCCCAAAGCTCTCTGCCATGGTTCATGAAACTCTTTGTCGACAGCTCGATAGCTATATTGCGTCTGCATGTATGACTCCTTTGATGTCATTTCTATGGAGTCACGAACCGAAAATGCTCATATCCATAGAATTTAGTTTGACCCGCTCTTATCCCTGGCGCGTTCTGCGAAGACGCCAACTCAAGAACAAAAGCGTGACACCATAGACTGCCGCATAGAAGCCCAGCAGCCAGCCTGCGGCCAGGAATGACTCGGCCGGACGGGAGAAGAATATCCACAAGACGATAGCGCCAAGGACTATCGAGAGCAGTCCACTGAAGGCAAGCCAGATTTCACCCTTGATTTCTTGACGCAGCCGAACCGCGGCGGATATCTCCAGCACACCGGTGAAAATCGCCCAGACCCCCACGCTAGCCCATAAAAAAGAAGCCATGACCATCGTGGCGACCAAAGGAGCAACCAGGACGACAACGCCGGTAAGCATGCCGACAATGCCGCTGAACAGCAGCCAGCCCCAGCGCTCTTTTTTCTGGATATGGCGCACCGCTGCAACCAAGTTGAAAGCGCCATTGACCAAGGAGAATGCGCCGAACACTAAGGTCGTGGCCAACAGAGCCGATTGTGGCATCCAGAACGCAAGGGCTGCGAAAATCAATGCCAAGACACCGCGCAGCGCAAAAAGCCACCAATTTTGGCTCAGCGAACACAGTGCTTTGGTGGGGTCATCCGCATTGGAATTGGCGATGGTGTCTGTGTTCATGCAATATCTCCTAAAGACCTATACGAGATGAAAAATCAAACACTCATGGGACAAGAGAGGGGGCGCTATGCGCCCCCTCTCCAGCGGTTTCAGAACAACCTGGACAGTTTTGCCTTGACTTCATCGAGCCAGCCTTTTCCGCCGCCTCCCCCTCCCGTCTTCTGCTTGATTTTCTTGAGTTCATCGTACATGGACTCAAAGTCCTTCCTTTTTCCATAGCCCAGCAGTTCTGCCATTTCCAACTGCTGCCGGGCTTCGTTCAACAATGTCTCCAGGCGCTCATTGGATGCTTCGCTGCGCTGACCATCTTCTACCAGGGGCTCGGCGCGCTTCAGGAGCAGCCTGGCGCGCAGGGCGGGCAGCGGATGCACGCTGCGCGTCTCGACCAGCGTGCTGAGCGCTGCCTGCAGCGCGGCTTTGGCTTCTTCGATCTTGCCCTGATCGATCAGCGGCACGACTGACTTCACGGCTGCGGGATAGGACGCCAGAGGGATGTTGGTGACCGCGATCACGATCTCACTGGCCAGCAAAGCCAGCACGTGACGTGCCTGTTGCACCTCGCCATGTTTGAGGGCATCCAGCGCCTCGTCGGTCATCGCCTCAATGGTGTCCGTGTTGGCGAACAGGTCGTGCACGATGGTGCGCACATCAACGGGGGCCAGGGCGAGCGTGGGTTCGCGCGCAACGATCAGCTCCAGCTTTCCCGTCACTTCGGCCAGCGTTGCCAATGCGCGTGCAGCGTCCTTGCCGTCAAGTGCGGCCAGCGCTGATTTGGTCAGCGCCAAGGCCGAGACGGCCTCATCGAGGACTTGTTTACGTTTGTCTGCCGCCTGCGAGTCCGTTTCCTTCTGAACCTCAGGCTGTACCTCCGTGACGACTTCAGGCTTGGCCTCTGGACTGACAGGAAGGCTGCTTACCGCGGCCTGTTCGTTTATTTCTTTGTTCGTCGCATTGGGATTCGATGTTTGCTCATTCATGGTGATATGTCTCGTATGAGTTAGTGAAAATAGGCGAATCTATTGGGCTGACTGCGCCCATCGCGAGACTAGCCGATGGTGCAGTCAGCTCCTTCACCACATCAAGACAGCCTTTGGATGCGCATCTTCAACTCGTCGAACCACCCCTTGCCGCTTTTTCCTCCGGCGGATTTCTGCTCGATAGCCTTCACCTGATCGAAGATGGGCTTGAAGTCCGCCTTCTTGCCATAACCCAGGATCTGCGCCAGCTCGATCTCCGTGCGCACGTAGGCCAGCAGGGCGCTGAGCTCCTCGCTCTGTTTGGCATTGCGCTTGCCGGTCTCGGCCAGCTTTTCCGCTTTTGCCATCGCGGCTTCGGCCCGTAGCACGGGCAGAGGAAAGGCGACCGAGGTCATCACCATCGTGTTCAGCGCTCGGGCGAGCACCGCCTTGGCATCGTCAATCTTGCCGCTGTCGATGAGCCGTGCGGCCGACTTGATCGCTGCCGGGTACGTTGCCATCGGCAGGTTGTCGGTTTCGATCACGATTTCGCTGGCAAGATTGGCGACGATGGGCCGTGCCTTTTGCACCTCGCCATCATCCAACAACTCCCGAGACAACTTGACCGCTTTCTTGACCGATTCCACGTCGGCGTGGATGTCATGGGTGATGACGCGTACATCGACGGGCGCCAAAGCAAGTTTTGGGTCACGCGCCAATACCAGTTCCAGCTTTCCGCTGGCCAGTTCCAGCGCAGCGAGCGCCTCCTTGGTCTTCCTTGCATCAAGGAGGATCAATGCCTCATGGGTCTTGGCCAGCGCAGTGATTGCATCTTGGGCGAGTTTGGCGCGCTTTCCCGCGGCTTCCCGGGCGACCTTGTCATCTACCTGTGGCTGTGCCGCCTTGGATGCGGCAGAGGGTGCTGCAGCACCTGGGCTAGAACCTGCCGCCGATTGGGCCAGAGCCGGTCCGCTCAGTCCGACGACGACCGCCAGGGCAAGTGCGGAGAAGATGTATTGTGGCTGTTTGATATTCATGATCTTGGGCTCCTGATTGAAGTTAGTTGACTGAGATTTCAATCTGTTTCGGTTTGGCTTGCTCGGCCTTGACAAGCCGCACTTCCAGCACGCCGTCTTTCATCGAAGCCGTCACCTTGGTCGGATCAACGTTGTCAGGCAAGACAAAGCTGCGCACAAAGCGGCCATACGCACGTTCGATGCGGTGGAACTTCTTGCCCTGCTCCTCTTTTTCCAGTTTGCGCTCGCCGCTGATGGTGAGCACGCCGTTTTCCGCGCTGACGCGCACGGCATCCTTGGGGACCTCCGGCAGATCCAGCTTGAGGATGAATGCGTTCTCATCCTCGCTGACGTCCACCATTGGTGCCCAGTCCGCCGTGGTCATGGCTTCGTTGCCGGTACGGGCGCCCTGTCGCTGGGGTGTCCGTCCCAACATCGTCGCCAGGCGGTTTTGCAATTCATCCAGCTCCCGGAAGGGGTCCCACGGAGTCAATGCAGACATATCGGTTCTCCTTGAACAATGCCGGCGAATTGGATGACGCACTGAACAGAGCCGTCGGCTTACTCTGAATGGCACCTACTACTGTTTTCAGTTCCGAGCAAGTCCTTGAGTCAATTGACGGATATCGCTTTCGTCGAGCGTTTCCCGCGCCAGCAGCTCGCGCGCGCAGCGCTCCAGCACTTCTCGGTTGATTTCGAGAATTCGGTATGCACGATCAAACACACCCATCACGATGTCACGGATGGCTTGGTCGATGCGTGTCTGAGTCGATTCGGCTACCCGGCAGCCACCCTGAACCAGTTCAGGCGCATCAAGAAAACGCGGCCTCTGTGCCTCAAAAGCAACGTACCCCAAGCCCTCATCCATGCCGAAGCGTGTAATCATGTCGCGGGCGATGTCGGTGGCCCGCGCGAGATCGTCTGCGGCACCGGTCGACAGTTCGCCAAACACCAACTTCTCTGCGGCGCGCCCGCCCAACAGCACGGCGATCTTGTACTCCAGATCGGCGCGCGTCATCAGGAAGCGGTCTTCGGTGGGGCGTTGCAGGGTGTAGCCCAGCGCGCCGATGCCGCGCGGGATGATCGAGATCTTGTGCACGGGGTCGGTGCCGGGCAGCGCCAGCGCCACCGGCGCATGGCCCATCTCGTGATAGGCCACGGTTTCCCGCTCCTTGGGATTGAGCACGCGGTTCTTCTTCTCCAGGCCCGCCACGATGCGCTCGATGGCGGCGGTGAAGTTTTGCAGTTCCACAGCCTGCGCCTTGCGCCGCGTCGCGTTCAGCGCTGCTTCGTTCACGAGATTGGCCAGATCAGCGCCGGAAAAGCCGGTGGTCAGCGCCGCCACCTGTTCCAGATCTACACCGTGGGCCAGGGTGATCTTCTTGACATGGACCTTCAGGATATCCAGGCGACCATTCTTGTCGGGCCGGTCCACCAGCACCTGACGGTCGAAGCGACCGGCGCGCAGCAGCGCCTGGTCGAGGATTTCGGGCCGGTTGGTGGCAGCCAGGATGATGAGCCCCACCGAACTGTCGAAGCCATCCATCTCGGTAAGCAACTGGTTCAAGGTCTGCTCGCGCTCGTCGTGGCCGCCGATGGGACCGCCGACACCGCGCGCGCGGCCCAGTGCGTCGAGTTCGTCGATGAAGATGATGCCGGGCGCCTGCCCGCGCGCCTGCTCGAACAGGTCGCGCACGCGCGCCGCACCCACGCCGACGAACATCTCGACAAACTCTGATCCGGAGATGGAGAAGAAGGGCACCGCCGCCTCGCCGGCAACAGCCTTGGCCAGCAATGTCTTGCCGGTGCCCGGTGGGCCCACCAGCAACACGCCCTTGGGAATGCGCGCCCCGAGCCGTCCATACTCCTGCGGATTCTTGAGGAAATCGACGATCTCAACCAACTCCGCCTTGGCTTCATCGACGCCAGCGACATCGGCAAAGGTCACGCCAGTGTTCTTCTCCATGAATACCTTGGCGCGGCTCTTGCCGATGCTCAGGAAACCGCCCATGCCCTGCTTCTCGGCAAAGCGGCGGAACAGGAAGAACCAGACGCCGAAGAAGGCCACCGCCGGCAGAATCCAGGAGAGCACATCACGCAGCCAGGTGCTTTCCACCACCCGCGCGTAAGGCACGTCGTATTTGGACAGCCGCTCGGCCAGGTCGGGTTCGACACGGGTGGCCACGATGGTGGTCTTGCCCCGGCTGTCCGGTGATTTCAGGCGCCCGGTCACCGTGCGGTCCGACACCAGTACTTCGGCGACGCGCCCCTCGGCCAGCGCTTTCTCGAACTCACTATAGGGAACGGGTTCAACCGTCTTCGCCGCCTGCCAGTAGTTCTGCAGCGTCAGCAGCAACAGGCCGGCGACGATCCAGTAGCCGATGTTCCATTGATCTTTCTTTTCCATCGGCAATGTTCCTCGCAAGTCGTGTCGCTAGAGAATGGGGGTGAACAGACGGGCCACCCCGTCGCGCAAGCGGATGGCCAGCGGGCGGGCGCGCAACGCCATGGCCGATATCTCGTTCGATGCATCACGGGCGGCATCAAAAAGGGATTCCAGCCGCGTAGACAGCGCGGTGTCGTACACCTCCACATTGAACTCGAAGTTGAGGCGCAGGCTGCGCGCATCCCAGTTGGCCGAACCCAGGCAGCACCACTGGCCGTCTATCAGCATCAGCTTGCTGTGGTCGAACGGGCCAGGACGTTCGAAGATGCGCACACCGTGCTCCAGCACCTGCCAGTAGTGGGCGCGCGCGGCCCATTGCACCGCGGGATGGTCACCGTTTGCGGGCGTCAGCACGTCGATACGCACCCCGCGCAACGCAGCCGTGCTAAGCGCCGCGATCATCGGCTGATCGGGGACGAAATAAGGTGTCCAGATGCGCACCGAATGCTTCGCCGCGCTCAAAGCGCCCATGAAGGTCCAGCGCATCCTGTCCAGGGCCTCGTCGGGACCGGCCTCGATGCCGCGCGCCCAAGAGGTCCCTTGCTCATCAGCCATTGCGGGCGATTCGCGCCAGAAACCCTCGCCGAGCTGCTCGCCCGTGGCATCGCACCAATCATCGGTGAAGCACTGCATCAGATGCGCAACCACCGGCCCGCGCAGACGAAAGTGCAAATCGTGACAGGCCTGGCCCGGCGCATCGGGCCGCCAATACGGGCTGCAGATATTCATGCCACCGGTGAAACCTGCCTCGCCATCGATCACCAGCAGCTTGCGGTGATTGCGCAGATGCGCGGCATGCAGGCGCGCGGGAATCAACGTCGGGTTGAACGTCGCCGCCGGAACGCCGGCGCGTTGCAAGGCGCGGTAGGCGCTGCGGGGCGTCCAGCGGGCATACACGTCGTCGATCAGCACCCGCACTTGCACGCCGCGCTCATGAGCCCGGCGCAGCGCATCGACGAACTGCGCCCCGATGCCTTGGCTGTCGAAGATGTACGAGGCCAAGGCGACGCTGTTCCGCGCCGATTCGATGGCGGCGAGCATGGCCGGGTAGGCCCGCTCGCCATCGACAAGCGGCTCGATGCGGTTGCCGCCGGTCAGCGACTGGCCGGTGGCGCGTCCTACCAGGTGCGCCAGGCCGGCAAGCGGCGGCGATACGGGCTCGGGCACCGTGGGCGAGAGATCCTGTCGAACAGCAAGATCCGTCCCCGGAAACAGCCGCCGTGCCCGCCGCTGGTAACGGTTGATGCCGAACAGCCCATACAGCAGCGAACCGCCCAGCGGCAACAAGGCGATCAGCAGTATCCACAGCGTGGCCGATCGAGGGTCACGCTTGTAGATGACCGCGTGCCCCGCCGTGGGGACAGCGACCGCCAGCGACACGAGGGTGGCTGCCCATGTCAGCCCGTTGGGGTCGGACACGATAGCCTCCTCATGACTCAAGATTCGCCGCCCGCCGGCTTCTTCTTGCGCTTAGGCTTGCTCTCGCCGTTCGGCGGTGCCTCGGCCACGTTCGCGGCATCGGACTTATCAGGCTCGGCCGGCTGCGCGGGTGGCTCCTTGCGCTCGAAGACGACGCGTTCGGCCTTGTCGTCCCAGCGGGCGCTGGCGTGATCGCCCTTGCCGATACCGCCACCCAGCATCTCGCGCGCCAATGCGGTCTCCAGTTCGCTGCGGATCAGCCGCTTGAGCTCACGCGCGCCGAACTCGGGCTTGTAGCCTTCCTCCGCGAAGTGATCGATCAAGGTCTGATCGAAGGTCAGCGTCACGCCCTGGCTGGCGGCGTTGCGGGCCACACGATCGAGCTGCAGGCCGACGATATGGCGGATCTCCTCCTTGCCCAGCGCATGGAAGACGATGATCTCGTCGATGCGGTTGAGGAACTCGGGGCGGAAGTGTCCGCGCAGCACGTCCATCACCTCGGACTTGGTCCTCTCGTATTCCTCGCCGGCGGCGCCACGGGCCTTCAGCCGACGCTGGATGATGTCCGAGCCCAGATTCGAGGTGGCGATGATGATGGTGTTGGTGAAATCCACCACCCGGCCCTTGCCGTCGGTGAGGCGACCGTCGTCGAACACCTGTAGCAGGATGTTGTAGACGTCGGGGTGCGCTTTTTCGATCTCGTCCAGCAGCAACACGCTGTAGGGCTTGCGACGCACCTTCTCGGTGAGCTGGCCGCCCTCGTCATAGCCCACATAACCCGGAGGCGCGCCCACCAGGCGTGCCACGGTATGGCGTTCCCCGTACTCGGACATGTCGATGCGCAGCAGCGCACCTTCATCGCCATAGATGGACTCGGCCAGCGCCTTGGCGAGCTCGGTCTTGCCCACGCCGGTCGGCCCGAGGAACAGAAAAGTCGCCACCGGCTTGCTGCCTTCGCGCAGGCCCGCGCGCGCCAGACGCACGGCATCGGCCACCGCGCGCACCGCTTCGTCCTGGCCCACCACGCGCTCGTGCAGCCGCTGCTCCAGATGCAGCAGCTTCTCGCGCTCTTCCACCGTCAGCTCGCTGACCGGGATGCCGGTCAGCCGCGAGACGATCTGCGCGACATGCTCGGCTTTGACCTCGGCGCTGCCCGAGGCGCGCTCGCGTTCCCATTCCTCGACGAGCTTCTTGAGTTCGGCCTCCTTGGCCTCGATGCGCTTGCCCAGCTCGGCGGCCTTGTCGTACTGCTTGCGCGAGGCCATGTAGTCCTGCTCACGCCGCAGCTGGTGCAGTTCGGCCTCCAGCTCCTGCACGGCAACCGGGCGGGCCGTGGCTGACAGCTTCACGCGTGCGGCTGCCTGGTCGAGCAGGTCGATGGCCTTGTCGGGCAGAAAGCGGGCGGTGATGTAACGGTCGGACAACTCGGCGGCGGCGATGATCGCGTCCTCTGTGATACTGACCTTGTGGTGCGCTTCGAACGTGTCGCGCAGGCCGCGCAGGATCATAATGGTCTGCGCTACCGTCGGCTCGGGCACCATCACCGGCTGGAAGCGACGCTCCAGCGCGGCATCCTTTTCGATGTACTTCTGATACTCGTTGAGCGTGGTGGCGCCGATCAGGTTCAGCTCGCCGCGCGCCATCATCGGCTTGAACACGTTGGCCACGTCCAGCCCGCCTTCGCCGCCACCCTGGCCGGCACCGACGATGGTGTGCACCTCGTCGATGAAGAGAATCAGCTCGCCCTGGTGCTCGGTCACTTCCTTGAGCACCTTCTGCACACGCTCCTCGAACTCGCCGCGGTACTTGGCGCCGGCCACCATGGCGTTGATGTTGAGTTCCACCAGGCGCTTGTCGCGCAGCGTCTCGGGCACCTCGCCTGCGACCATGCGCTGCGCCAGCCCTTCGACGATGGCGGTCTTGCCCACGCCAGGCTCGCCGATCAGCACCGGGTTGTTCTTCTTGCGCCGGGCCAGCACTTCGATGGTCGTCTCGATCTCCTGCGCGCGGCCGATGACCGGATCGAGCTTGCCCTCGCGCGCCATCTTGGTGAGGTCGCGCGAATACTTGTCGAGTTCCGGCGTATTGGTCGGCGTCTCGGCACGGCCGTCCTCGGCCCCCTTGCCGACCACCTTGCTCACCTGCTGGCGCAGCGCCTGCGGCGTGAGCCCGTAGCGGCGCAGCAGGTTGGCTGCCAAGCCTTCGCCTTCTTCGGCCAGGCCGATCAGAAAGTGCTCTGGCCCCACATAGGAATGACTCAACTCGTTGGAGGCCACGAAGGCACGGCTGAGCGCATCCTTGACACGTGGCGACACGCCGATCTCGCCTTCGAACGGCTTGTCGCCACGCTTGGCTTCGGATTCGATCTGCCGCTTGAGGTCATCGACCTTGATCTTGAACTGCCCCAGGATGGTCTTGACCACGTCGCTGTCGGTCAGCGCCAGCAGCAGGTGTTCGGTATCGACTTCGGGCCGGCCGAACTCGGCAGCATGTTTGGCGGCTTCCTGCAACAGGGCCTCAGACTGTTCGCTGATACGGCTGGCCAGCCCACTGCCGCGGCGGCGCGCCGTGCCCGCCGTTGCGGGAGCGGATTCGCCGAACGAGGCATCGACGACCTCGTCGGTATCGGCCGCCACGGACGGTGCATCGTCACCGATGCGGAAGAAGTCGCTGCCGAGGAAGTCTTCGAACGAACCGCTGCGCGAGCCAAACAGAGCCTCCAGCGGCGAGACGGTGCGCTTTTGCTGGCGCGCCAGTTGGCGATAGTGATCGTCACACAACAGCATGGTGCTGTGGCGACCATTGAGATTGGCTTCCACCCGCACCGTGGCGGGCTGGCCGCAGACTTGGCACTGCTTTCTGGCCATGCTGATGCTCCTTAAAGGGACTGATTTGACGAGGCACCGAAGGTCACGGCGCCTCGCCATTCACTTGGTTGTTTTTCGGAGGACGAGCCGATCGGCGTCAGCCGTTGATCGGGATCGAGCGCCCCTGCCTGGGGGCACTGGCCTCGCGCTTGTCCATCGTGATCGTGAGCACGCCGTTCTTGAAAGCGGCCTTGATCGTTTCCTGGTTGGCATCGGCCGGCAGATTCAGGGCGCGCTGAAAGCTGCCGTAGGAACGCTCCACGCGGTGGAAACCACCATCCTTCGTTTCCTGTTCCCGATGCTTCTCACCGCGCACCAGCAACACATCGTTATCGAGCGTGATCTGGATGTCCTTTTCCTCGACCCCGGGCACTTCCAGGGCGATCTTGTACTGCTTGTCGGTCTCCTGGATGTCCAGGGCCGGCTTCAGCAGGCCCGGCCACTCCGACGGCCAGCGTGGCATGGCCAGCGTCGGGAAACCGAAGCCTCGAAACGCGTCGTCGAACAGGCGATCGATCTCGCGATGCAATTGCAGGATGGGACTGACCGACCCACCCGCCACCGGCAGGTCATTGCGCTGCACCGGCAGCGAGGCAGTGCTCTGTTGTTCTTCCTGCTCCTTCTTGAACCAGTTCCAGGGAGCCAATTTCTTGAGATCAATGTCCATGTCACACCTCCAGAAGAAAAATTGAAGACTCTCGCTCACTCCGTTTGCCTGCGGCGACGGACAGCGCGCCCTGGCGACACGGGTTGTTCCGCTGACTTTGGCTGCTCATCCGTGCGTATCACCTCCTTCTTTCTGCCTGCTTGGGTCTGATCATTGATCCATCGATCGATTTCACTTTGACGAAACCGCCACGTCCCGCCGACCTTGAAGGCCGGAATGTCCCCGTGCGCGGCGAGCCGGTAAAGCGTCCGCTTGCCGACTTTCAAGTAGGCAGCCAACTCGTCGAGTGTGAAGATCGCCTGCTGGCGCGCTGTCATACCACCCCCACAAGTTCCGTCGTCACGCGGCCTCGCCTGAGGAAGTTCTTGCAAGACTTTGCAAGATATTGCGCTTACCATGCCGAAAGTCAAGCGTCAATATCCAGCGATCTGCTGGCTGAACCGCCCCGGAAATCCCGGAGGCTCGTTGGTGTGAGTCACGCCGCCATGGCGAGCTCACGGGTCTGCTGATAGTAGGCTGCTTCAGCTTCGGCTGGGGGGGATGTTGCTGATCGGCTCCAGCAGGCGTCGAAGATTGAACCAGTTCACCCATTCCAGCGTGGCCAGCTCGACGGCCT
Organism: Stenotrophomonas maltophilia group sp. msm1; assembly: GCF_032025805.1. Lineage (NCBI taxonomy): Bacteria > Pseudomonadati > Pseudomonadota > Gammaproteobacteria > Lysobacterales > Lysobacteraceae > Stenotrophomonas > Stenotrophomonas maltophilia group sp. msm1. Next base: position 1,299,760 of record NZ_JAVSKH010000002.1, on the reverse strand, counting down.
CGAGGCTTTGCCAGGAGCGACGGTGGATCACCTCGGCCTTGTACAGTCCGTTGGCAATACCCTCAATCAGCAGATGTCCGCTTCGGGTCGCATCACGCCTTGATTCTTGACGTGGGAGAACCCTGACCACCCCCTTCATCAGGAGTAGGTCATGGCAATTCTTCACACATCTCAGCCCCACGAGCCTTGGAACAAGGGAAAGCTGATCGGACAGAAGGCTCCGCTCAAGCTGAAAGATATCTGGGCCATCCGGATCAGACTTCAGCTTTGACCTGCCCCCACTGGCCATACCAGTGATTACTGATAAAGCCCGGGGTTGAAGGTTACTGCGTTGTCGGCTTGTTGTGCTCGGTGGTTGGCAGCGAACTGGGCAGGCGGGATTCGACCGCAGCTGCTGTGTGGTCGCACCTGGTTGTAGTCGCGTCGCCAGTCGGCGATGACCTGGCGGGCTTGGGCGAGCTCATTCATCTCTCGCCGGCCACTTTGGATGTGTTTGCCCGCTACGTGCAAGACGGCGATCAAGCTCCCGAGTCAGGCGGGCTACTTCTTGGGACAGTTCATGGCGAGCATCTGATCATTGAACAGGCCACAGCCCCAACTATCTGGGACCTCAGGCTGCGCACCTTTTTTCACCGCTCCCCATTCGGTCATTCCAAGCTTGCCCTTGATCGCTGGCGCGCCTCACGTGGCACGGTACGATATCTGGGCGAATGGCACACCCACCCGGAGGACTACCCGACCCCGTCCGGATTGGACCGCTCGGAATGGCGCCGACTGGCTACGGGGAGAAAAGACAAGCGACCGCAGCTTTCGATCATTGTCGGGAGGCAAGGTCTCCACGTCGAGCTGGTTCATGGAGACGGTAATGGCGACCTCTTTCAGCCCCACCGATAAAAAAATGCGTTGACCCATGAAGCCGCAAGCTTTGAAGCTCAAAGAGGGGACAAGCGGCGAGGGGGACTGGCCACTAGTCAGAAGCCTTGCAGCGACTGTTCTGGGTGTTGCGGACCACGAGTTGGCCTGTTGCGCTTAGGAGCCTGAGTCGCGCAACACAAGGCTCGATGCAAAAGGCGCAACAGATTAATGTGCTATATCGGCAAAAACGCTTTTAAATTTAGTCCGTTACTGATGCAACACTAAACATACCTACCAAGATTGCGAAATGCTGTATCGGGGCTGTGGCCGCGTTCGTGTCCTCGGCGTGGCAATGGCTGGGCCTCTGGCTCGGCTCTTGCCTGCGTCCTCAGTCCCCGGCCAAGGATGAGATCGCGGCATGATTGAGTTTGACCCGCACCACCGTATCGACTTGACCGGCCCTTGGGCCGGTTTTTCTTTCCTCGGTGATCGCCTGATCACACCCGAAGGCCGCGAGCTGCTTCCCGAAGATCTGGCCTGGCTGTCGCTCACCGCCTGCCAAGCGCAGGAATGGCGCCGGATGATGGAAGCTGCGCGTTCTGCGCCGTCGATCGACAGTTCTAGAAATGCCCTCAATCGCGCTGCCGGCATTCGCCATCATCCTGCCACTGTCGTCAATCTGCGGGACGTGGTGAGCCGGCGCAAACAGCGGTCGGCGGTGGCGATGGCTGGCCCTGACGCCGAGCCACCATCATCAGCCCTGCCGATACCGGGGCCGAGGCCTCGCCAGCGCGTGTGAGGCGCTTCCGTAGGGCGCTGCCCCTACACCCCGGGACGCTTCCACTTCTCCGCTTCAGCTTCCACCCAGTCCGGTCGCTGGTGCCAGATGTCCATAAGCAATCGAGCAGCCTCTTGCATCGATCCTTCAGGAAGCGCGCCAAGTCTAATTCGATTGATCATCGCGGCGATCAATATGTACGCCATCGCTGCGGGGTCAACCTTGGTCAATTCGGCAGGATCCCTTGCATGCTTGACAGCATTTTTGGTGGCATACAGCAACTGCCAGGCTGCCTTCCGCTCTAAGCCGAGCCCGCCATCGTCTTCTGGCGTGGTGGCCCAATCCACCAGCGTATCGATCGCTCTCGGCTGCTGTTCTGGTGTCCATCCAAGAGTGTAGCTAATCAGAGCGCCGTAAATCTCTTCAGCCACCCCCGCGAGCGTCACGATTACGGCTGGATGCCCATTGGACAGGAACACCTTGCACGCAGCGTCGAAATGGGCATCAGCGATTTGCATTTTTGAGTATTCAAACTCATTAGTCATTGGATCTGCACCTCAGCCACTCGCCCTTGGCGTTCCGCAACTGTTCCCAGCCGTTGTTTAGGCGGCGCATTGCGGTGCCCCCCATACAGGCAGCGCCCAGCTGCTTTGCCTCGGCGCTCCCGTATGCTGGCATGCGAACAATCTCGCTCGATGGCGTTGGTAACCCTTGGCGACGCGCCTCGCCCTGTATCAGGGATCGCTCAATTTCCGCGCAATAGAGCCGGATGCGCGGATCAACGTGTTGCTCGCATTTCAGCGGCTCAGCGCCAAGATTGCTCGCCTTCGGTGTTGGCGGCGTGTACCTGGGCAGTGGCTGCGGGCCGGTGGCCGAGCGTAGTTGTTGCGCATGCGCAGGTGCCCACAGTAGCAGTAGTGCCAGAACTAGGCCTGATCGGATTTCCATTTCGCCGCCCCGAAGGTTCGGGGCATGGTATCCCATTGTGAAAATCAGAAGCTCGAAAGTCGCAGCAGTGTGGCCCTGCCAGAAGCGGCCGTTGAGAGCATTGCCCGGCTGGGTGATGGCGCGCTGGACATGGTCCGGGAACCTGATGGAGCGATGGCTGTTGAAGATCGCTAATGCGGCAAAGGCCGCTCCCCCAAGGGGGGCGCTGTTTCCATGCACCGGCCTGCGTTACGCTTGGTCTATCGCATGAGGCACTTGGACAGGAAGTCATGAATAGCCAAAACTCGCCTGAGGAGGGATCACAGAATGCGTCACTCCCCTCCCCTGGTTCAGATGCTGTATCCGTAGAAGCCACTATAGACGGGGGGGGGCGGGAGTATTCGGGGGAGCCTCCTCCCTTGGGATTGTTGCCTCTTACCCCGGAATACCAAGAGGCTGACCACGGGGTGTACTTCAGAGAGATACAGCACGCGCTCGGCAACTCGAGCGTGCGCAACATTGCCCTTTCTGGAAACTATGGTGTCGGCAAGAGCAGTATTCTCAAACGCATAGTGCAGCAAGCGCCTGGCAAGGTCGTAGAGATCTCCCTTTCAGCACTTTCGCCTGAGGCTCCAGGACTGGACCCTGCAGATGCATCCAATAGTGTTACCAATCGAATTCAGCGCGAGATCGTCAAACAGCTTCTCTATCGGGAAGATCCGCGGAAGACGCCTGCGTCCAGATTCAATCGAATCGAGCACTTCGACACGTCCTAGGAGGTCGCTGCCGCGTGCCTGATAGCTGTCGCGGTCTCAGTTGTATTTGTGATTATGGGGTGGTCGGGCAAGCTTGCCGACGCACTCAGCTGGAGTGGCTCGTCCCAATGGGCCCATGTCAATGTGTTCGCTGCAACGGCAGTTCTCGCATTTTCACTGAGGTTGCTTACCTACGGTAGGTTGACGGTAAAGCAGCTTTCGGCGGGACAGGCAACCGTCACATTGGATAAGCACAATCCGACTTACTTCGATCAGTACCTTGACGAGATCTTCTATTTCTTCGATGTGTCCGGGAGGAATATCGTTGTCTTTGAGGACATCGATCGGTTCGACGATACGCACATCTTTGAGACATTGAGAGCACTGAACACCTTGCTCAATGCGCGCCGCAACAGCCCAGTGCGCTTCATCTATGCAATGAAGGACAGCATCTTTGAGAAGCTGGGCGCGGATGCCGAGGCGGAGCTCGTCAAGGCGACGCATTCTACCGTCGGCGCAAATTCCGATAAGGACCCGCCCGCTGAACAGAAGCCTCCGACGCACTGGAGGCAGGAGGTCAGCGGACTTATTGGATTGGATGATGATGATGCCGTAGAGTCGCACTTGGAGAGCAGTCGTGCGAATAGGACGAAGTTCTTTGACTTGGTCATTCCTGTTGTTCCGTTCATAACTCATTACAACGCCAAGAACGTTGCTATCCGGCTCTTCGGTGCCAGCGACTTTAAAATCAGCCATGAGCTGATCGATCTAGTCAGTCGCTACGTACCAGACATGCGCCTGCTCAAGAACGTTCGCAACGAATTCATCTTGTTCCGCGAGCGGATTCGATCAGGGGACGGAAAGCGCCTTCTTATTTCTGACAGCGAGCTGTTTGCAATGATGCTCTATAAGAGCACGCACCTGTCTGACTTCGAAGCCATCCGTCTTGGAGCAAGTCGCCTTGATGCGCTCTACAGGGTTGGACGAAGACTGTCCGGCGATGGGTTGCGGTCGGTAGCGATTGAATCGGCGAACCTGTCTGAGCGCCTCTCCACCATCGATGGGATTGAGCAGCGGAGCAAAGTCTTGGGAACGAAGCTCTCTGTGTTTGTCCAGCAGGTTGCCAAGGCGAGCGGGGACGCCTTCGATCGCATTTTGCTGCTTAGAGGTGGGAGCTCTGTTTCGGACGAGGACGTCCAAAGCGCTTCGTTCTGGCGCGATTTCATCGAAGCTACAGACGACACTTTGATCCAGGCGCAGTTGTATTTCCGTCAAGGTCACGTTGCCACTTTATCTTTTCAACGTGAAGACCTTAAGGCAGCTATCGGCCCCTTCTCTAAAGACGAGTGGGACAAAAGCGATCGCGATGCCATTGTGGCATCCCTGTCCGCACTGAGGGACATTGCGGCATTCCTTCGGCGCGCGGATATTCATGAGCTGATGGCGCGCCGCGATCTATGGCCGCACCTCGGTGTCGGTGACCTGCGCGAGTTGGCGCGCAAGGTGCTCCCCTCTAGGCTGGCCTTTGAGTTGGTGCGTGCGGGTCACATCAATCGCAACTTCGCGCTCTGCACGGCAATCTTCCACGGAACCCGTACCACATCCGCCGCGATGAACTTCGTTGTTCATCATTTTCAGAGAGCAGAAGCGGATATCAATTTCCAGCTGGAGGAAGAGGACGCGAATGCTGTCATCCTCGAAGTCGGCGTAGGCTCCTTGGCCGATTCCGCGCTTTACAACATACGGCTTCTTGATTACCTCCTGCGTGACAAGGCTCGCGCAAGCCTCGCCAAGGTTATGATCGAGTCCGTTGCTGAAGGTGGAGAGAATCAGCTCGCCTTCGTTAAAGCTTATGTGAGTGGTGGTGAGTTCAGCGGCGAACTCATCCGACAGTTAGCGCCTCTAACGCCTAACGTACTCACATGGCTGGTCGCGCTTGACCCGATTACCGAGACTCTGCAGAGAGAGCTGGTCGGGATTGCTCTGGTTTCGTTGAAGACTGACGTTGACTACAAGACTGATCTGCCCGTCCGCCAGTATCTCGCTGAGAACTACTCCAAGCTCCCCGATCTCTTGAGCGATAAGGTACAAATTAAGGATGTTGCCGCGAAGGTCGCATGGGTTTTCGCAAAAGCTCAATTGAAGCCTGTTGATCTGACCCCGCTACCACGCGTGCTAGTGCAAGAGCTTGCGTCCCGCAACCTCTATGTCATCAGCCGAGATAACCTTGCGCACATCAATGACGGAGATTTAGATATCGCATTGGATGTTCTGTTCAACAAGCGCATCTATGTGTACAACTATCTCGTCGCTAATCTACCAGTCTATGTCCAGTTGCTGGAGTCAAAAGAGCGATCCATTCGATCTGTCGAGCGATTCACTCAGATCCTCCATGATGTCCGTCAGCGGCCATTGCCACTGATTGCCAGGCTCGTGGAGCACTCTTCTGCCGAGTGTGTTGTAGATGACCTAAGCAATGCACCACCTGCCGTGTACCCTGTATTGGCAGCTCAACGAAGATTTCCGGCGTCCCTTGGTAATGTTATTGCATATCTTGATCACTACGGAAAGGTTGACGAGGCTTTGGCTGCGGTGCTGAAGCGCGAGCGCTGCATCAGAGTGGATGGCGATTCGGAATCGAAGCAGAAGTCCGAGGTGGCCATGGCAGTGCTTCAGGCCAAAGCGACGCTAGCCCCCAAGCTGCGCGTCTTGATCGTGCGGAAGCTTGACGTAGTATTCGCCGCAGAAGATGTGCCGGTTGAGGATGGGGATCTGTTCCCACTCCTTATAAAGAACAAGATTATCAAGGACGAGGCTGCGACGTATGAGCATCTGAGAGGCTCTTCTTGGGACACGCGAGAGCGAGTCATATCGGTGTCGAGTGGCTTTGTGCAGTACATGAGCCCGGCCTTGGTTGGGCCTGACCTTGCGAAGCTGATGGCGAGCGCCTTGATTGACGTGACTGTAAAGCATGCGGTCATGGAAAATTCTGTTATGTATGCTGAGGGAGTGGGCCTGCCGACAATGGTCGAGATTGCTCGGTATGCTGCAACAGACGGCTGGCAACTTCCTTTAGAGCTAATAATCAAGTTCGCCCAGGCTGGAGTGTCTCCGGCCCTAATGGTGCGCTTGCTTGGGGATCACTTGGATAGCATCGCGGATGATCAGCTGAAGGCGATACTTGTTGGCATGCGTGATCCTTACCGGAAATTGTCCAAGCTAGGTCGAGACAATCCTAGCGTGCCGGATGATCCGGCTCATGTTGCTCTGCTTACGCACCTCAAGATTCGAGGAATCGTTAGTACCTGGAGCCAGAAGAAGGGACGGCTCATCGTTTTCAAGAAGCGGCGCTAGTAGCTACGCTAGTTGCTTGGCGGGCTGGTCGCAGCGAATGCGTTGCGCGATTTGCGTGGGGACCCGCCTTGCACAGTGGAGATGCGATTGCCGAGAGCGAGAACTTCGGAGGCTAAAATGCCCATGCAATCAACCAACCGCTCGTCCTCACCACCTGCACAGACCTGGACAAGATCGCAGCCACGCTCGGGCCAGAGCCTCTACTGGCTCATCCTGCTCTTCTCGTTCCCGCTGCTCGGCAGCGTCGTCTACTTCCTGGCGATCTACTTTCCGGAAGTCCGTCACTCGCGCGGCGCCCGGCAGGTCGTCCGTTCCGCCAAGCAGCTCATGGACCCGGGCCAGGACCTGCGCAACGCCCGCGCCGAACTGGCCCGCACGCCCACCGTGCAGAACCGGATTCGCCTGGGCATGACGCTGCTGGATGCCGGCCAGGCCGAGGAAGCCAGGACCCTGCTTGAACAGGCAGCCAGCTCGCCGCTGGGCGACGATCCCTACATCCTGACCGGCCTTGCCCGTGCCCGCCTCGAGTCCGGGCACGCTGCGCTTGCGGTGGAGACGCTGGACGACCTCTTCGCACGCCACCCGGACGTGCGCCGCAAACCGGAACAGACCTTGCTGTACGCGCAGGCATTGGCAACCGCGCAAGCACCCGGAGCCCGCGCCGCATTCGAGCGCGCCGTGGAATGCGGAAACGACGCGGCCGCCCGCTGCCTCTACGCCGAATGGCTGATGGCGCAGCCGCAACCCGACGATCGCGAGCAGGCCCGCACCTTGTTCGCCAGCATCATCGACGATGCCCAGCACTGGTCGCGCCACGCGCGCAGCCACAATGCCGCCTGGCTGGAACGGACCAAGTCAGCGTTGAAGGGCTACTGACGCCTGGCAGCAGGTGGCAGGCTCGAAAATCGGGACTTCCAGGAAACTATCGCAGCCGGCCTAGCGCGAGCCCAGCTTGGGGAAGAGCAGCTTGGGGGTTCCGATAAACAGCAGCCATGCACCCAGGGCCGCTCCGTAGGCGAGCACCGTTCCCACAAGGAATGTGCCGAAGAGGCTGCCGGTTAACAGCTGATACAGCTCTTTGCCGCGACTTGCAGCGCTGCCTCCAACAGTCAGCACGATGACCGGCAGCATGATCATTCCGCTGCAGAGGATCAGGGAGAACGCGCCCAGCAACCAGCGCTTGAGTGGCGGGTTCCATGGCATGGGGTAGCCTGCGAGCAGTCGCCTCATCCAAAGAAACAATACTGGAAAGGCGATCAGGTACATCAATGCCACATACAACCAGGTTCGAGCATCAGCGCTGCCCGCCTCGAAGATGGCTCGCGGGTATACCCCTGTGCGATAGAGCGTTTCTGCGCTTGCCGCCAGCGCCGCGCTAATGATCAACGCAGGCTTGAACAGGCGCGACACCTTGCCCCATTGCGCGTTGCGTAGTTGCTGCCCGTCAGTCATGCCAGACATGAAAACCTTCTTGGGCCGATGTGTCCATGAGGTACCAAGGGGCATTGTGCTGATGATCCGCCCCGCCACATGGTGACACGCAGCGCTTTGCTTCGCAGATTTCACCTATTAACGTGACGCGTCACGCGCAATTGGTAGCGCATTGCTGGACAGGCCTGTCGCATGTGCCTTGCACACAGCCCCGCCGGGCGGATGCCGACAGCGCGCAGAGCTGCACCGCCGACATGGTCGATAGCATTGCAGCGCAACGCTCCGGCCTCATTGAGCCATATGCAACGATTCTGAAAATGTTGAAAGTAGTGACGTCATCAGCCCTACTGCATTGGCATCACGCATAGGTCCGCGTATTCCTTGCCCTGCCACCGTGCATCGGTGGTCGGGATTCGAAACCCCGGTTGTGTGGATGTTGCTCGCACTTGCCAGCCGGCACTGCTTCGCGCGGTGCCGGCTGGCAATCCGTCAGTCGGCTATGGCGGGCGGTGCGTGGAGGCCTTGCGCCTGCCCGGTCATCCACACACGGGGTTTCGAACCACGCATCGTCCGCCACCTTTATCGGTGGCGGCTTCTGCCTGCACGCAAGGAGCCCCACCATGACCCAGCCCCACTCCCCTGCCCCGCACCCGATCCACGACGCGCCAGCGAATGGCCCTGCGCTGGACCCGAACACCCTCATCGCCCTGCTGCACAGCATCGGCTCAGGCGTCGCCTCCGATGGCCAGCCGTGGGCAGAACGCCATCAGATGCCAGGCCGACGCATCGCCCTGGCGGACACCGACTGCTCGCTGGCGGGTCTTCGGGTAGTGCTGGAGATCCTGCTGGCCGCACAGCGTGCCCGCGAGAACGGCGAGCTGGAGCAGTACGTTGGCCCGCGCGTAATGGAGGGGCTGATCATGGCCGGAATCGGCCTTACCGCACACGTCAGTACCCGACTGCATCCGGAGGGCTGAGTGGCCTGGTGGCGCTGGGCGGCCACCGCGCTCTGTCTTTTGGTGGTGATTGCGGCACAGACGCAGTGGCCGGCGCCGCCGGTGCCCTCGCCTGCCGCATTCCAAAGCATCAACGATGATCGATTCTCACAACTGCGCCGCCAAGCCGTGCAGTTCGTGGAGGCTCGGCCACGACAGGGCTTCCAGTTCGTTGAACGGCAACGGGATGTCGCTTTCCAGATCCGCTGCAACGGCGTTCCGGTGCTCTTGCTGGAGAGGCGCCCGCAACATCTGCTGTTGTGGACCTCACTGGACGCGGAGCAGCGGGCGCCCGCCGTTGTGCGGTTGCAGGCGCTCCTCCAATGGCAGTTGGAGCAGTTGGATTACCTGGAGCAGGTGCTGGCTGGCGTGCCGGAACCTGTTCTGTTGGATCGGGTGCTGCAGAGTCTTGCTGGTGATGTGCCTGATGGGGCGCGATGTGGCGTGCCGTAGTCGAGCATGGCTCGACTCTACAGGGCTGCGGGCAGCAAGGGTTCGGGCTCCAGCCCTGCCGCTCGTCACCTGCGCGACAGGCATTGGCCCAGTGATCATGTAAGTCACCTCCCGGCATCGATCCAGCCCGCATCGCGCGCACGCACAAGATCTTCTGGCGTATCGATATCCAGGCCCAGTTCCGGCGCTTGAAGGGCATGCACGGTATCGCTGGGAAGCTGCCTCAAGCGCGCTCCGAAGCCGCGGTCACCGCTTGCACCCACGTGATTGAACCATGCGCGCGGCACTACTGCAGGAATGCCAAGCGCGTCTCCATGACGGGTACCCCCGCACCCTGACGCCGAGGCGCGGGCACCCGAAAGCAGCGCCTGCAGATGGGAGCGCTCGATCGCGGGCTGGTCGCATGCCACGACCATCACCGCGGTCACCGTAGGCAGCAGGTGCGCGCCGGCAACCTGCAGGCTGCTCGCCAGGCCGCGTTCCCAGTGGTGGTTGGTTACCGGAGTGGCATCCAGCCCGGCAATGCTGGATGTCACGGCCTGTGCGTTCGCGCCCACCACGACCAAGACCTGCGATGGCGCGAACTCCAAGGCCAACCGCACCACGCGACGTACCAGGGTCTCGCCCTGCCGGGTCAGAAGCTGTTTGGGCTGGCCAAGTCGGGTGCTCCCGCCGGCAGCCAGCACGACGACCGCATGCGCGTCGGTCACCTGCCGTGCGCGCTTCGCCATTGCTGCAGCTGCGCGGCGATGCTGAGCGAAATCGCCTCTGGCCCTCGGCCGCCGATGTCCAGGCCGACAGGTGATCGAAGTCTCGGGGAAAGGCGGTGGCGCTGATCCGGTGTCAGCAGCTTGAACAGGTCCTCGCGCCTTCGCCGCGGACCCAGCAGTCCAATGAACGCAACTTTGGTATCAGCCAGGGCCACCAGCGCCTCCCGGTCCAGTTCGAAATCGTGATGCATCACCAGTACCGCGTCGCACGGGTCGCCATGAAGGGCCTCGGCCAGGCTGGTCTGAAGATGCGCATCTGCGCACTGCCCGGCTGTGGCCCAGCGCGCTCGCCGTTCGGCCACGCTCACCCGCCACCCCAGGCCCCTCAGCAACGGAACCAGCAAGGGCGTTTCGGGACCGCCCCCCAACACCAGGGCCCGCGGAAGCCGGGGCAACGGCAAATGCCATGCGCCCTCGCCAAAGGATTGCGCCCCGTCCATCGGATGCAGCTGCCATGCCTGCTCGCGATGGCCGGCGCGGAAAACGACCTGCCCCGACGTACGAAGGTCGCGCTGGAGTGACACACCTTCGCGCAACCAAGCCTCGATGACGGCGTCGATGCCGGCCATGGCACGCAATGGCAGGAGCGCAATCCGCAGCCGGCCGCGGCAGCCGAGCGCGGACCCGCTCAACAGGTCGTCGTCACTGCGGGTGTCGATCTCGATCCAGTCGACCCGCCCTGCCGCGCTCACCTGCTCCGCGCGTCGCGCGAGCTCGGGCTCCAGGCATCCGCCGCTGAGCCAGCCGACCTGGCCGCCGTTGCAGAACAGCACCATGTCGCCGGCACCGGCGTAAGTGGAGCCATCGGTTTCCAGCACCAGCGCAAGCACGGCGTGCTCCCCCGCGCGCACGCGCGTCAAGGCCGTCTCGAGTACGCCGCGCGGGCTGCCTTCGGCGAGGAAGCCCGGCGCTGCGGACAGGTCCCCGGCAAGATCGCCGGGCTCCCCTCCGCCTGCGGAGGAGGCCTCCAGAGTGGGCGAGGCTGCGGGTCGGTCCATGCGCAAGGGTCAGCCCACGTCGGGCAAGCCGGGCAGCAGCTTGTCCAGGGTAATGGGATAGTTGCGCACGCGCACGCCGGTTGCGTTGTAGACCGCATTGGCGATCGCGGCGCCGACCCCGCAGATGCCCAGTTCACCCACACCCTTGGCCTTCATCGGCGAGATCACCGGATCCAGCGTGTCGAGGAAGACCACTTCCTGGTACGGAATGTCGGCGTGCACGGGAACCTCGTAGCCGGCCAGGTCATGGTTGATGAACAAGCCCAGCCGTTTGTCGACCACCAGCTCCTCCATCAGGGTCGCGCCCGCACCCATCACCATCCCGCCGATGACCTGGCTGCGTGCGGACAGCGGATTGAGAATCCGGCCGCCATCGCATACGGCAAGCATGCGGCGGATGCGCGTCTCTCCAGTGTAGGCATGCACGGCAACCTCGCAGAAGTGCCCTGCATAGGTGCCGACGTCGTAGCCTTGCTTGAATTCGCCGAAGGCAATGCCGTCCTCCGCCGACAGTGTCCCCGCCTCCGCCAGCTTGATCGTCCGCCCACCCGCCTGGATGCGGCCATTGGCGAAGTCTGCGGTGTCGCCGTCGAAGCCCAGTTTCTCGCCCACCTTGCGGCGCAGGCTGACGCACGCCGCGTACACGCCCGCGGTCGAGCTTGCCGCGCCCCACTGGCCGCCGGAACCGGCGGAGGCGGGATGACGGGAGTCACCGAGGGTCACCTGGACCCGGTCCAGCGGCACGCCCATGGTCTCGGCTGCCGTCTGCGCGATGATCGTGTAGGAGCCGGTGCCGATGTCGGTCATGTCGGTCTCGACAATAACCCCGCCCTGGCCGTCAAGCCGGACCCGCGCCGCCGACTTCATCGTCGGTGCGCCGCGATAGCCCGCAGACACGCCCATGCCGACCAGCCAGTCCCCTTCCCTGACCTGCGCCGGCCTGGGGTTGCGCTTGTTCCAGTTGAAGCGCTCCGCGCCTTCGCGCAGGCAGCGCACCAGGTTGCGGTCGGAGAACTTCTTGGACGGATCGCCGGGTACCACCTCGGGCTCGTTGAGGATGCGAAACGCGATCGGGTCGAGGCCCAGCTTCTCGGCCATTTCGTCCATCGCCACTTCCAGCGCCATGTGGCCCGGTGCTTCGCCCGGTGCGCGCATCGCATTGCCTTCGGGCATGTCGAGTGTGGCGATGTAGTTGGCCACCAGGCGGTTGGCGCCTGCATAGAGCTTGGGCGTCTGCAGGGTGCCGTTCTCGCCATCCTCGCCGTTGATGTTGCCCGACCAGTTCTCGTGGGCGATGGCGGAGATCCGGCCGTCCTTTCCGCAGCCGATCCGCACGCGCTGGAGGGTGGCGTGCCGGTGCGTGGTGTTGTTGGGCATCAACGGGCGCTGCAGCGCGATCTTCACCGGCCGCCCGACCTGCTTGGCCGCCAGCGCGGCCAGCACCGCGTCGGCACGGATGAACAGCTTGCCGCCGAAGCCGCCGCCGATATAGGGCGAGTCCACACGCACCTTGGCAGGATCGATGCCGAGGATCGCCGCCATGCCCTGCCTGGCCCAGTCGATCATCTGGTTCGCCGTCCACAGCGTGAGCGTGTCACCCTCCCAGGCGGCGATGGTGGCGTGCGGCTCCATCATCGAATGACTTTCGTCGGAGGTGTGGTAGGTCTCGTCGAGCTTGACCGCCGCGCTCGCGTAAGCGGTGTCGAAATCGCCGAGCGTCTGCCGGTCGGGCTTGCCACCGCGCCCCTTTGCCAGCGGCGCGGACGGCGCCAAGGCTGGGAAATCGAAGCGGCCCTTGCCGCGCTCGTAGCGGGTGCGGATCAGCGCCGCGGCGGCGCGGGCCTGCTCGAAGGTCTCTGCCACCACGCAGGCGATGGCCTGGTGGTAGTGGGCAACTTCGGGTCCGCCGAACAGCGGCGCATTGTTCCAGTTCGATTTGCCGACCGGCTTGGTTTCCGGTGCGGTGATGACAGCCAGTACGCCGGGGGCGGCGCGTGCGCGGGAGGCATCCATCGAAATGATGCGCCCCTTGCCGATGCCCGCACCGACGATGTAGCCGTAGGCCTGGTTCGGCGCCACGTCATGGCGCTCGTAGGCATAGGGGGCGGTACCGGTGGTCTTGCGTGGGCCGTCGATGCGCGGCGTCGACTTGCCGACCACCTTGGCCTTGTCAAACAGGTTGTCGCCGGCGGGGGCGTTGAATTCAAGGGGCATCAGCGCTCTCCTTCCACCAGCACGGCTGCGAGAGTGCGCTTGGCGAGCGCGATCTTGAACGCGTTCTCCCGCGTCGGGCGGGCACCGGCGAACACCTGCCGGGTCGCGGCCTTTACGCCGTCGCGCAGCAGCGGTTCGGCTGCCTCGACGCGCCACGGTTTCGGCGCGACCCCGCCGAAGGCGAACCGCGCCGAGCCGTCACGCTGCACGACCGCGGCGACCGACACCAGTGCGAACGCGTAGGACGCGCGGTCACGTACCTTGTGGTACACGTGCCGACCGCCCAGGGGTTGTGGCAGCGTGACGTGGGTGATCAGCTCACCGCGCTGCAGCACGTTGTCCTGCTGCGGCTTGTCGCCGGGGGAACGATGGAAATCGGCAATCGGGATGCTGCGCGTACTGCCGTCACCCCTGACGGTCTGGATCGAGGCGTCCAGCACCCGCAGGGCCACCGCCATGTCGCCCGGATAGGTCGCGATGCAGCTGTCCGAGGTGCCGATCACGCCCATCTGCCGGGAGAACCCCTCGAGTGCGCCGCAGCCGGATCCGGGCAGGCGCTTGTTGCAGGGCAGATTGGGGTCGTAGAAATACGGGCAGCGTGTGCGCTGCAGCAGGTTGCCGCCGGTGGTGGCTTTGTTGCGCAACTGCCCGGAGGCGCCTGCCACGATCGCGCGGGTCAGCACCGCGTAGTTGCGGCGCACGCGCTCATGCGAGGCCAGTGCGGTATTGGTGACCAGCGTGCCGATGCGCAGGCCGCCCTCGTCGGTGGGTTCGATCCTGTCCAGGCCGATGTCCTGCACATCGACCAGGTGCGCTGGCGTCTCGACCTCCAGCTTCATCAGGTCGAGCAGATTGGTCCCTCCGGCCAGGAACTTCGCGCCCTCGGTACCGGCGACGGCCTTGGCGGCCTCGGCCGGGGATTTGGCGCGTTCGTAACTGAAGGCCCTCATGAGCGCCTCCCTGCAGAGGTTACGCCAGCGACCTCTTCCATCGCTTCGGCAATGTTGGAATAGGCACCGCAGCGGCAGAGGTTGCCGCTCATGCGTTCGCGCATTTCCATGTTGGTGGCACGGGGCCGTGCGCTGACATCCGCCTGCACATGGCTGGGGACACCCCGCTTGATCTCGTCCAGGACCGCCACCGCCGAACAGATCTGCCCCGGCGTGCAATACCCGCACTGGTAGCCATCATGCTTGATGAAGGCGGCCTGCATCGGATGCAGGTCATCGGGGGTGCCGAGGCCTTCGATGGTGGTGATGGCATCGCCCTGGTGCTGTACCGCCAGGCTGAGGCAGGCATTGATGCGCTCACCGTTGACCAGCACGGTACAGGCACCGCATTGACCGTGGTCGCAGCCTTTTTTCGTTCCAGTCAGCTTCAGATGTTCGCGCAGGGCATCGAGCAGCGTGGTCCGGGTGTCGAGTTCAAGCTCCCGCCGCTTGCCGTTGACGGTGAAGGCTACCGTGCTGATGACCGGCGGCCTGGGCGGCGGGGGCGTCGCCAGTTCGGCGGCGAGCGATGACGCCCCCGGTGCGGCGGACATTGCCACGGTCGTGACGCCGCCGGCGATCACCTGGCGACGCGTCAACTTCATTCCTTCATCACAACTTGGCACAGTGACCTCCTGGCGTTCGGGAAAACCCCGTGGCTGGATGGACGCGCTCACACTACCCAAAGGGCACTATGCCCATCTGCGGGGTACAGATCTGTGAAGTCGGTCGGAGGCGCGCCGGCATCATCGGCCGAGTCTGCTGGCCTTCCTCGGCTACCAGCTCTACTACCCGACCCGGTAAACATCCCTAATCTCAAAACTCGAAGGCAGCCGAAGGAGCATTTTCCCGACCATCATTCTTTTCGAGCCTCAAGCTGACGTTGAATCGCCACGCGAACACGTTCGGCAGCCTCGAGGCTGACGCGCTCCTCAAGTACATCGGCCAGATCGTATAGCTGCTCCGGCCGCAGGCCGATGTTCATGCTGATTCCAATGTGGGACTGCAATTGGGGCTCCACCCCGTGCATGGCGGCCAGCATGCTGGCCGTAGCCAATTCGCGGCTTTGCCAATCAAGATTGTCGCGCTCGAAGATGTCGCCGAAGAGGTGCGTACGGAGGTATTGATTTGCTTGCGGGGCAAAATCGAACAAAGGCCCTGAGACAGGAGCGCCGGCCAGCCTGGTCTGGTTTGCCGTGCCTGCAGCGAGCAAGGCATCGCCCGTGGGAATCGGCTTGCGGGGCTCGCGGCCGGCGTCATCCTGGATACCCTGCTGTCTACGCGCATCCGCCACCTTCATCAGTTCGCTCAACGCGTTCAGGCTCCGAGGAAACCCCGCATAGGCGTAGAGCTGCACCAGCAGCTCTCGCGCTTCGGCCAAACTCAATCCCGCGTCCAGGCCCTGGTTCAACGCCTGACGAAGGCCATCCAAGTCGCCGGCCGCTGCGAAGGCGCCGATCGGAATGATGGCTTTCCGGCGCGGATCCAGTTCAGTTGTGGGGGCTTGATTTGATGTGGTGTGCATCGCTATTCCTTCGTGTGCGAAAGCCATCTGACCGGGAACGGCAGCAAGCGTCGCCGCGCCCAGCAGATTGGCAAGAAGGCTGGGCCCCAAGATGGGCAGCCAGCCTCTAGAACGACTCAATGCGGACCTCTACGGCCCCGGTCTTGCGAAGGAGCTGCAGCCCGCCTTCGATGCGACCCAGCCTTACGAGACCCTTTGAATAGCCAAAAGGCCTGTGAAAAATCGCCAGGTTTCCCCAAGGCGCATAGAAGGCCATATCACCTGCCACGGGCGTGATTCCCTCCGGCTCACCCTCCACGTTTAGACTGCGCGGCAGCTGCGCAATCTTCTCAGTCGCGGCGTAGTCTTCAAGTTGTAGGGTCAGCGGCAACTGAGCGATGAACTCGCGTGCAGGAAGGCTGTCCTCCAGGGTGGCCGACAGCACTTGATCATTGATGATCAGTCGAATTTTCATGGGATGAATCTCCTGGTTGGCCCCAGTACTGGTGGCAGCGACGGCTGGATGATCGGGCGCGGCTGAGCAAGCTGCTACCGCCCCAAAAGCGACAAGGAGCACGAGCAGCTTCGCCGCTATGGAAGTGAGGCGCGTCATCGCTTCGAGGCCTGTGTGGCAATCCCCGCGGCTGACGTGTGCATCTCTTCAGCCGCAGTGGCGTAGGCAAGCAGCGCGGCAAGCAACAGGATGCCCGCACTGGCCAGGAACGTACTGGCAAAGCCAAGGCTGTCGAACAGCAGTCCGCCGAGGGTGGCGCCCAACGCGATGGAGCACTGCACCACCGCAACCATCAGCCCGCCGCCGGCCTCGGCATTGTCGGTGAAGGTGCGCGCCAGCCAGCTCCACCAGCCGACCGGTGCGGACGTGGCCAGCAGACCCCACGCCGAGAGCAGTGCAGCGGTCGGCCAAAGGTGGGGTCCGAGTGGAACCAGAGTGATGGCAATCAGCGCCATGAGCGCGGGAACAATCACAAGCGTGCGGTAGAGTCCGCGCCTGATGAATGCCCCGATGGCAAGTGTGCCCACGAAACCACTCACTCCGATCGCCAGCAGAACCCACGGAACGGCAGGTACCCCAGCATGCGTGACCCGCTCCAGGAACGGCCGCACGTAGGTGAACAGGGCAAACTGCCCCATGAAGAACGCAGCGCAGGACATCATGCCCAGTGCCACCACGCGTCGCCGCAGCAACACGACGACTCCGCTGTGTGATCGGCCCTCCTCCGCTTCCATGGACGGCAGACAAATCCACTGCCAGGCCAGGGCGACAGCTGCCACCGGCAGAAGACAGAGGAATGCGCCGCGCCATCCGATCATGCTGCCGAGATAGCTGCCCAGTGGCGCCGCAATGACCGTTGCAAGGGCGTTGCCACTGTTGAATATCGCCAAGGCTCGCGGGACCTCGGCCTCCGGTACCAGCCGCATCGCGGTTGCGGTGGACAATGACCAGAAGCCGCCGATCACTACGCCGATCAGCGCACGGCCTGTCATGTAGACCGGATAGTCCTGGGCCAGCGCCACCACCAGTCCCGACACCGCCATCAACGCCGTGAGGGTCAACAGCAACGTTCGGCGGTTCACGCTACCCGCCAATCGCGAGATCGACAGGCTGGTCAACACCGCAAAGGCACCCGAAATGGCAATGCCGTAGCCGGCAAGGCCTTCGGTCACGCCCAGATCTGCCGCCAAGGGAGTGAGCAGGCTCACCGGCATGAATTCCGAGGCGATCAACGTGAAGACGCACAGCGTCATTGCGAGCACGCCACCCCAGTTGGCGCGATGTGCGAGGGCGTCGGTGCGGCTCATTTCCCGGCCAGGCCGCGCTGGAAGAACGTGGCCAGCTTGTCAAAGGGAATCAGCTGGATGCGGTCGTACAGATCCACGTGGCCGGCACCCTTCACCCAGTAGATCTCCTTCGGCTGCCCTGCCCTTCGGTAGGCGTCTTCGCTGAACTCGCGGGAATGCGCGACGTCGCCGGAGACGAAGAGCATTGGTCGGGGCGAGATCGTCTCAATGTCGTTGAAAGGATAGAAATTCATGAATTTGACCAGGCTGCTGAAGAGCGGCTGCGTTGTCAGTTCGGCCTTGTCGCCTTTTGGTGTATAGGCGCCGCGCGGGGTGCGGTAGAAGTCGAAGAACTCACGCTGGATGGCGGGCGTGTCAGCATCGAGGTGGTTCACGGTGCCAGGCACGAACACCGGCGCCCCGCCCTTGAATTCGGCCAGACGCTGATCTGCCGCGGACTGGATCACCGCCTTGCGCTGCTCCAGCGACTGGTCACTGTTCAGCCCCTGCCGTGCCGCCGCACCCATGTCGTACATGCTGACCGTGGCGATGGCCTTGATGCGTGGGTCGATCTTGGCGGCGCTGATCACAAAGCTGCCGCTGCCACAGATGCCCAGGCCGCCGATGCGGTCCGGATCGACAAAGGACTGCGTGTTCAGGAAATCCACGGCCGCACTGATGTCGTCCGAATAGATTTCCGGCGCTACCAGGTGTCGCGGTGCGCCGCCACTCTCGCCCCAGAAGGAAAGGTCGATCGCCAGCGTAACGAAGCCCTGCTCGGCCAGCTTCTGCGCGTAGAGCTGGGAACTCTGCTCCTTCACTGCGCCCATCGGGTGGCCAACCACCACTGCGGGCGCGCGGTTGCCGTCGGGCAGGCCTTGAGGGCGGTAAAGCGTACCCACCACCTCCATCTGGTACTGGTTGTGGAAGCTCACGCGCTCCCCCTTGACCGTGGGGCTGCGGTAGAAGTTGTCGGCTCCCATGGACCGGGCTGGCGCCGGTGTGTCAGCGCCCATGGCTGAAGCCGGAACGTAGAGGCTGGCGAGCAGCGCCAGCATCAGCGTGGTGCGTTTCATGGGCTTATGGCCTCGTTTGGGGGACTCAGGTCGCCACGATAGGCCCCGCCCCCTACATCGATAAGCCGGTTGAAAGTTGATGCATTGCTGAGTTCCGCTCACAATTGATCCATGAGCACCGTGAAGACCCATGATCTGCAAGCGTTCCTGGTAGTGGCGCAGGAGCAGAGCTTCACCAAGGCCGCCGTTCGCCTCGGGGTTACGCCCTCTGCGCTGAGCCATTCGATGCGCCTACTGGAAGAGCGCCTGGGAATTCGCCTGCTCGCGCGGACCACGCGCAATGTCTCTCCCACTGAAGCGGGCGAGCGCCTGATGCGCTCCATCGCACCCCACTTCGAGGCCATCGGTGCCAGCGTGGAGGCGCTGGGTGACCTGCGCGACCGCCCAGCTGGAACGCTACGAATCTCCTGCACGGATGATTCCATGGAGACCATCATCCGTCCGCGGCTTGCCGGATTCCTGGACGAGTACCCGGACATTACGCTTGAGTTCTACGTGGATTACGGCTTCACCAATGTGGTGGAGCAGCGCTTCGATGCGGGCATCCGGCTCGGAGAGGCACTGAGCAAGGACATGATTGCTGTCAGGGTTGGCCCTGATTGGCGTCTGGTCGTGGTGGGCTCACCCGACTACTTCGAGAAGTATCCGAAACCGAAGAAGCCCGCCGACATTACGCACCATCGCTGCATCCACATCCGACATCGCCCAAACGGTGCCATCTATGCGTGGGAGTTCGAAGAGAGGGGCAAGGAATTCACCGTGCGCGGCGACGGGCCGTTGGTCTTCAACAGCATGACCCACGTCATCAATGCCGCACTGGATGGCTTGGGCTTGGCATACGCACCGGAACCGCTGGTGGCCGAGCACATCGCGCAAGGCAGGTTGGTGGCAGTGCTGGACAGGTGGTGCGTCCCCTTCCCCGGCTATCACCTTTACTACCCGAACCGTCGGCAGCCGTCGCCGGCATTTGCAGCGCTGGTTGCGTGGTGGAAGCTGGATAGGTGATGTTGGGCGCAGTGCAGCTCCCCTAAATTGTCCTGCATGCGCTGGAAATGGGCACCCGCGGCACCCCCGATGAACATCCCGAATCCTCGCACTATTTGAGATTGTCGAGCGATGTCTCGCTTTCCAGGGAGGATTTGGCGAATTGCGCCAAACGATCCGATACGACGTCGCCTCGATATCTCAATCTACAGTGAGTTACGGCAGACGCTTGCGTCCTACGTGCCATCCCCGCACAACAAGCTTGCGTAACGAGCACAGGCCGCCCACTGTGCGGCGGAACTACTGCGCTCCTACTGCAGCTTGCGCTGCGGCTTCCGCTGTGGCCTTCTTGAGATTCAGCTTGGCTATCCGGGCCCTAACCCCACCTTCCCGATCACCAAGACGTTCAAGGACCTGGCGTTCGCTGAGCGTAAAGTGCTTCTTCCTTGTGAATGCTACGTGCGCCAGCGTCGGATGATCCACAAGGGAAGTCATGTCGCCATCGAGCACGTCCGTTTCCAGGAAAACAAAGCTCTGCAAAGAACACAAGCGACCGACGAACCGCACGTGATCGAGAGGCGAGCATTTCATGTACGTCAGGTTGAGCAGGTGCTCACCCCTCACCAGATCCGCAAAACCGCGGACGATATTGCAGTGTTCGAAACGCAGGTCACGAAGTTCCTTAAGGTCACCGATCGGATCGATGCATTCGAGCTTCGGCGCGTAACTGACGGAGAGTTCGCGTAGGCCCCGCATCGTCTCGAGCCCTTTCAGACTCTGCAGCCGATTGGAATAGAGCGAGAGCTTCTCCAGTGCGGGCAGGACGGACAACTCCGAGACGTCACCTGATGCTGATCTGAACCCGCCCAGTGCCAAGCCCTTCAAACGGTCAAGGCCTGCGTCGACGCGAAATTCTCTGGTCCACGGTTGCCCCAGCGATTCGAGCTTGGTGAAGGGCCTAATGTCGTCGATGGCGTTTGGCCCAGCGTTGGTGAAGAAGTGCTCCAGCCACTCCGCGTTCCCGCGCAGGACAGACAAATCGACTCTGTCAAACAGCATCAAGTGGAGATCGGCTACAGGAAAGAAGGCCTCAATGAAATCGATGCTCTTGAGGCCAGGGTTCTCACGATCCGAAATGCCGAGTTGCGTGTACCGCCCAGTTCGCCACAGCTCTACGCATTGGGATACGTGCTCCGCGTCCACGTAGAGCGTTCGGCCTTGCAGTTCGAATTCGAACACTGAATCAACCACTCGTGTCCGTCCGGGCATGGCAGCTTGATCGCTTTTCATGGCGGCTAGTCTGCCACGACCCGCGGCTCACCGAATAGCGCGACCCTCGGGAGGTCGAGCGCCTAAGATGTAAGTACCCGTGAGACTTCGATGGCTCCACAGGCTTCGCCCCTCGACGGGATTGAAGGCTGTTAATGTGATGCGTCACGATCAGGCGCCATTACCTATTGGCACACCATCAACACTTGCGTTCCAGCCGTCACATGGATGATCAGGCATTCGCGGCAACCCAGTCGCCCAGCGCCCGCGCCGGGATCGAGCGCGGGTGAACGAGGAAACGACGCAGCCGGCTCGCTGCCCGCAAGTCGAACGACTGGTGGCGCAGCAACTGGTCACTGAACGCGAGCCTGGCGACCTTTGGCAGTCCTGTCGCATCTGCCTCGCTCACGACCCCGCCGGGCGAATGCCGACACCCGCCAGGCGTGCACCCACGACATCGACAACAGCCTTGCGGCGCAAGGCCCCAGCCTCATTGCGCTGCATGCAACGATTCTGAAAATGTTGAAAGTGGTGTCGGCATCAGCCCTACTGCGTTGGCATCGTGCACAGCCAGGGGTATTCCTGTTCATGCCACCGAAAACGGGTGGCCGAGACCTCGAAATCCTCGGTTGTGCAAGAGAAGTATGCGCTTGCCAGCCGGCACCACCTTCTGTGGTGCCGGCTGGCAATCCGTCGGCCGGCTATGGCGGGCGGTGCGTGGGGGCCTTGTGCCCGCCGGGAAGATTGCACACCGGATTTCGAGCCCCGCACCGTCCGCCACCTTTATCGGTGGCGGCTTCTGCATGCACGCAAGGAGCCAGTCATGAACCCGCCCCACTCCCCTGCCCCGCACCCGATCCACGACGCGTCCGCGAATGGCCCTGCGTTGGACCCGAACACGCTCATCGCCCTGCTGCACAGCATCGGCTCTGGCGCCGCCTCGGATGGCCAGCCCTGGCCTGAACGCCATCAGATGCCCGGCCGATGCATCGCGCTGGCGGATACCGATTGCTCGCTGGCTGGGCTACGCGTGGTGCTGGAGATCCTGCTGGCCGCGCAGCGTGCCCGCGAGAACGGCGAACTGGAACAGTACGTCGGTCCACGGGTGATGGAGGGCCTGATCATGGCCGGACTCGGCCTCGCCGCACACGCCAGTACGCGCCTCCATCCGGAAGGGTGAGTGGCAGGGTGCCGATGGGCGGCCACGGCGCTGTGCCTGGTGGAGCTAGTCGCGTCGCCAACGCAGTGGCTTGCCCCGCCCGTGCCTTCGCCTATCGGGTTCCAGAACATCCACGACGATCGCTTCCTGCAACTGCGCCGCAAAGCGATGCAGTTCGTGGAAGCTCGGTCACGACAGGGCTATCAATTCGTCGATCAGCGTGAGGGCGCCGCTTTGCAGATCTATTGCCGCGACGTTCCGGTGCTGTGGCTGGAGAGGCGCCCGAATTATCTGCTGTTGCGGGTATCACTGGATGCCCGGCAGCGGGCGCCGGCCGTTGTGCAGTTGCGGGCCCTTCTTCAATGGCAGATGGAACCTTTGGGCGTTCTGCAGCAGGCGCTGGCCGGAGTGCCTGAGCCTGTCCTGATGGAGCGGGCGCTGCGGGTTGTTGCTGCTGAGGTACCTGATGGGGCGCGATGTCGCCCGCAGTAGCCGAGCGTGGCTCGGCTCTATAGGGACGTTGGTTGCGAGGGTTCGGGTTCGTGGATGGAGCCTTCAAGCAGGGCGACGTAGGTATCCAGGCGCGAACGCAGCCCGATCAATAGCCATCCTGTGAGGTATAGCAGTACGAGGGCGTAGATGATGAAAGCACCCAGCGCGCCAACATCAAAGGCGCTGCTCCAGTCACCCCATCTCCATTGGCGGAACTGCAGATAGAGGGCAATCAAGAGTGGGAATGGCCCAAGGCGCTGCAGCCCTCCGTACATTAATCCCATGCGCTCGATCATGCTGGATCGCAAGTGGCTGACATACTTGAGGCGGCGCTCACGCTCGACTCTGGGGAACTTCCGAAGCTCGGCGATCACCGCTTGCCACTGTGTAAATTCGCCATCCATTTCCTGCGCGTGCGACAGCCGTGGCTGTACGAACTGCCGGAGTCCGCGGCGGGCTGCGAGAAACCCGCCGATGACAAAACCTCCGATTTCCACCGCCAGGCAGACCCTGACCAAAACCAGTGCAGCCGTAAGCGGAAGCCATCGATCAGGCAGCTGGCTACCGAGAATGCCGATGGCGGCCGCCAGTGCGCCCACCCGGAACGCCCACGTCTCCACCCTGCCCGCTTTCGGGTAGATGCTGTGCTCAACCAGCCCCTGCACCCGCTGGTAGAGCCAGTGGAATGTCAGTTCCTGCGAATCGGTCTTTGCCGGCGGATCGAATCCGCCCCCTGCCTGCATCTCCATTGCATCCCCTGCCCCGGCCGGCGCAGATGCCGGCCGCCCCATCGTACCTGAGCGTGCTTCGGATGGCGCCTCAGCGGCAATCACATACCCAGCTCCGACAACCCCGGGTGATCATCCGGGCGACGCCCCAGCGGCCAATGGAACTTGCGGTCGCTCTCCTTGATCGGCATGTCGTTGATACACGAGAAGCGGCGCTGCATCAGGCCATCCTCTCCGAATTCCCAGTTTTCGTTGCCATAGGAACGGAACCAGTTGCCGGAGTCGTCGTGCCATTCGTACGCGTAGCGGACCGCAATGCGGTTTTCGGTAAAGGCCCAGAGCTCCTTGATCAGGCGGTACTCGAGCTCCTTGTTCCATTTGCGTGCCAGGAACTGCCGGGCTTCCTCCCGGCCGTTGGTGAATTCGGCACGGTTACGCCACTGGGTGTCGAGCGAATAGGCAAGCGAGACCTTGTCGGCATCGCGGGAGTTCCAGCCATCCTCGGCAAGACGCACTTTCTGCGTGGCCGATTCAAGGGTGAACGGAGGAAGCGGCGGACGGGGTTGTTCAGCGGACACGGGGAAACCTCCAATCGAAATGGATATACGGGTTGCTTCAACGGGTCTGGGGTACCCAGGCGCTAACGCTTGGCCTGTTCCAATAACAGCTTCGCGACATCCTTCGCGGTATCTGCGGCGTCGAAATCACCCATCACGCGCGACAGGGTGATGGCGCCTTCCATCAGGATCAGCAGCTGACGGGCAAGATCCGCCGGCTGCTCCACATCCAGTTGTTCGGTAAGTTCCTGCGTGTAATCGAGCAGCTTCTGCTTGTGATCACGCGCGATCTGCCGGATCGGATCAGCCGGGTCGCCGACCTCTCCCGCGGTATTGATGAACGCACACCCGCGATAGCCCTCGGACTGGAACCAGCTCTTGAGCGCGGTGAACATTCCGAGGATGCGCGCTTCCGGGGTGTCCGCTTTATCGCATTCGTTCCGGAACCAGGCCAACCAGCGCACGTCGCGCGCCTTCAACGCGGCGGCGGCCACGTCGTCCTTGTTCTCGAAGTGGCGGTAGATGCTCTTCCGCGCCACGCCCGAGGTCCTCACCAGCAGGTCCATGCCGGTGGCGTGGATCCCGTTCTGGTAGATCAGCGCCTCGGCCGTGGCCAGGATCTTCTGTTGGGTGTCGGTGGTGAGCTTGCTCATGGCCGCAAAGTAGAACGAGCGTTCTACCCTGTCAACACGCGATCGCGATCGATTCGTACGCGCACATCCGCGCAAGACGATCTATCAAGAAATCAGGACAGTTCATCACCCGGGCGCCTGATCGCGGGCGCAAAGTACGTCTCACCACCCACCCATGAGAGTTCCCGCATGAACACCTTCGCCCGTACTCTGGCCGTTGCCACCCTCGCCCTCTCGGTCCAGGCCGGCCTGTCCGCGCAGGCCGCCGAACCGGCCACGCCGGCGGCAGTCACCAGCATCGCGCGCACCGCCAGCTACATCACCACCGCCGATGGCGTGCAGCTGTACTACAAGGACTGGGGCCCGAAGAACGGTCCGGTCGTGACCTTCAGCCACGGCTGGCCGTTGAACTCGGACAGCTGGGAATCGCAGATGATCTTCCTGGCCAACCACGGCTACCGCGTCATTGCCCATGACCGTCGCGGCCACGGCCGTTCCAGCCAGCCGTGGGACGGCAACGACATGGATCACTACGCCGATGACCTGGCCACGGTGATCAATACGCTGGACCTGCACAATGTGACCCTGGTGGGCTTCTCCACCGGTGGCGGCGAAGTGGCGCGCTACATCGGCCGGCATGGCACCGGGCGGGTGAAGAAGGCCGTGCTGATCAGCTCGGTGCCGCCGTTCATGCTGAAGACCGCCGACAACCCGAACGGCCTGCCGATCGAAGTGTTCGATGGCATCCGCAAGGCACAGATGGATAACCGCGCGCAGCTGTACAAGGACCTTCCGTCGGGCCCGTTCTATGGCTTCAACCGCCCGGGCGCGAAGGTGTCGCAGGGGCTGATCGATGCGTGGTGGGCACAGGGCATGCAGGGCGGCCACAAGAACACCTACGACTCGATCGCTGCGTTCTCGGCCACCGATTTCCGCGCAGACCTGAAGAAATTCGATGTGCCCACCCTGGTCATCCACGGTGACGACGACCAGATCGTGCCGATCGATATCTCAGGCCGCCAATCGGCGAAGCTCATCAAGGGCGCAAAGCTGATTGTCTACCCGGGTGCGCCGCACGGCCTGACCGACACCCACAAGGACAAGGTCAACCAGGACCTGCTGACGTTCCTGCAGGAAAAGTGAGCCGCCAGGGGTTCCGGCGATGCGCCGGAGCCCGCTTTCTGTTGAAAGGCGCGGCCTGCATGCTGGACTTCCGGCGCTGGAGATCGATAGCCGAGCATGGCTCGGCTCTACAGTGGAGCCAGCTCGCGCGCAAGGAACGGTGCCGTCCTGCTGCCCTTGGCGTGGGCCACCTGATGCGGCGTCCCAGCCGCCACGATGGTGCCGCCCGCGCCGCCTGCGCCCGGGCCGACGTCGATCACCCAGTCGGCCTGTGCGACAGAACGCATGTCGTGCTCGATCATCACTACCGTGTTGGCTGCGTCCACCAGCCGGTGAAGCTGCACCAGCAGCCTGTCCGCGTCTGCTGCATGCAGCCCGGTGGTGGGTTCGTCCAGCACGTACAGCGTGCGCCCGCGCTGGCTGCGCTGCAGCTCTGTGGCCAACTTGATGCGTTGCGCCTCGCCGCCTGAAAGTTCGGTGGCTGGCTGGCCCAGCCGCAGGTAGCCCAGGCCGATCTCCTGCAGCAGCTGCAGCGGGCGGGCGATGGCCTCTTCTTCGGCGAAGAACGCATGGGCCTGGTCCACCGTCATCTGCAGGACCTCGGCAATGTTGCGGCCGTTCCACTGCACCCTCAGCGTGGCTTCGTTGTAGCGGGCGCCGTGGCAGGTGGGGCATGGTGCATAGACGCTGGGCATGAACAGCAGTTCGACGCTGACGAAGCCCTCGCCTTCGCAGGTTTCGCATCGGCCCTTGGCCACGTTGAACGAAAAGCGGCCCGCGTTGAATCGGCGGCGGCGCGCGTCGGGTGTCGCGGCGAACAGCTTCCGCACGTGGTCGAACAAGCCCGTGTAGGTAGCCAGGTTGGAGCGTGGCGTGCGGCCGATGGGCTTCTGGTCTACCTGCACCACGCGCTGGATGGCATCCACATCGCCGGCAAGCTGGCCCCGAGTGGCTTCGATCACGGTGGGTCCATCCGTGGGCGCGCTGTCGGCGCTGTCGTCTACCGTCTCGTGCCCCAGGTGCAGCAGCATCAGCTCAGGCAGCGCCTGCGCCATCAGGCTGGACTTGCCCGATCCGGAAATGCCGGTCACTGCGGTCAGCAGCCCCAGCGGTACCTGCGCGTCCACACCGTGCAGGTTGTGGCGATGGATGCCTTTCAGCGCCAGCCAGCAGTTGGCACTGCGCTGCCGGCTGGCTGGCGCAGGCACCTGGTCGAACAGGTACTGCGCCGTGCGCGAATCCTGAACGTTGCGCAGGCCATCCGGCTGGCCACTGTAGAGAACGCGTCCGCCATGCTCTCCTGCCTGCGGGCCCACATCCACCAGCCACTGCGCGCGGCGCATCAGCTCCAGATCATGTTCAACGACAAACACCGAGTTACCGCCGTCGCGCAGCCGTTCCAGCGCGTCGTACAGCGCCTGGCTGTCGGCCGGATGCAGGCCGGCCGAGGGTTCGTCGAGTACGTACAGCACGCCGAACAGCAACGAGCTGAGCTGGGTGGCCAACCGCAGGCGCTGCAGCTCGCCGGCCGACAGCGTGGGCGTGGCGCGATCCAGCGAGAGATAGCCCAGGCCGAGCGCGCGCAGTTGCCCCACCCGCGCCATGACCCCACCCGCCAGGCGTTGTGCCGCCAGGCGCTTTTCCTCAGACAAGGCTGAGGTCAGGCGCACGTCGGGGGCGCCTTCGTGGGTCGCGCGGCCACTTGCTGCCCGCTTGGCGCGATCGCGGGGCGTTGCACGCCTGCTGGTACGCGCGCCGTGGCTGTGTGCACTGAAGTCGCCCTGCGCGATGGGCTCGAGCAACGCCGCCAGCTGGTCCATCGGCAGCCGCAGGAACTCACCGATGTCCACGCCGGCGAAGGTGACCGAGAGCGCTTCCGGTTTCAGGCGCTTTCCGTTGCAGGCGGGGCACAGCCTGCCTTCCATGTAGCGCGACACACGCTTGCGCATCAGCGCGCTCTGGGTGTTGGCAAAGGTGTGCAGCACGTAGCGGCGTGCGCCGGTGTACGTGCCCATGTAGCTGGGCTCCAGCTTGCGCTTGAGCGCGGCGCGGGTCTCGGCGGGCGTGAAGCCGGCATAGACCGGCACGGTCGGGGTTTCCTCAGTGAACAGGATCCAGTCGCGGTCCTTCTTCGGCAGCTTCTTCCACGGCACATCGATGTCGTAGCCCAGCGTGACCAGAATGTCGCGCAGGTTCTGGCCATGCCATGCCGGTGGCCAGGAGGCGATGGCGCGCTCGCGGATGCTCAGCGATGGGTCCGGCACCATCAGTGCTTCGGTCACCTCGTAGACGTGCCCCAGGCCGTGGCAGGTGCTGCAGGCACCCTGTGGGGTGTTGGGCGAGAAGTCTTCGGCGTACAGCATGGGCTGGTGGGCCGGGTAGGCCCCTGCCCGCGAGTACATCATGCGCACCAGGCTGGACAACGTCGTCACGCTGCCCACCGATGAGCGCGCATTGCTGGCACCGCGTTGCTGCTGCAGGGCGACCGCCGGTGGCAGCCCGTCAATGGCATCCACGTCGGGCACGCCGGCCTGATCGATCAGGCGACGCGCGTAGGGCGCGACGGATTCGAAGTAGCGCCGCTGCGCCTCGGCGAAGACCGTGCCGAAGGCCAGCGAGGACTTGCCGGACCCCGACACGCCGGAGAACACCACCAGTGCATTGCGTGGAATGGAGACATCGACATTCTTCAGGTTGTGCTCGCGCGCACCGCGCACCTCGATGCAGCCGCTGGCTGCGGCAGCACATGACGATTCGCCAAAGGGGGTGTTGGACATCTCAGCATTCCTGCATTCGGTGGGCGGATCGCGCATGGTGCGCCCGAGCGGCCATTGTCGCCGCTGTGGAGTGAATGGCGCGAGGGCGCCGGAGGCGGGATGTTGTCTTCACCTCCCCTTCGTACGGCGTTGCCCAGCCAGGGGCTAGCGTGGGGTGCCCACACATCGGAGGCCCTCATGCATCCCGACGTACTTGGCTGGGCCGCCACGGCGGTGCTGATGGCAACCCTGATCCGGCAGATGGTGAAGCAGTGGCAGTCGTCCCACCCGGAAGCCGTGTCCAGGTGGCTGTTCGCGGGCCAGATGACCGCTTCTGCGCTGTTCACGGTGTACAGCGCGATGCTGGGCAGCGTGGTATTCGTGGTGACCAATGCGATGCTGCTGTTGACGGCGGTGGTGGGCCAGGTGATGGCGTGGCGCCGCCGCGGCCGACGCCGGGCTCCTCCACCCTGATTGTTAACGCGTGTTGCCTGAAGGTTTGACATCACGTTGCCCCACTCTTGATGGGGCCGCTCACAACGCATTCCTATGCTGGGCCCGCCACCTGAGGGGTGGTGATCAACCTGGAGATGCACCATGCAACGCGACCAGAAAGACCTTCCCCATCCGGACCAGGAGGCACAGCGCCCCGATCCAGTCAGTCCGCTGCAGGCGAGGCTGCACAACCGCCGCAATCATGACGAGGCGCTGCAGGAAACCTTCCCCGCCAGTGACCCGATCTCCCCCTTCGTCGCTGCGCCAACGCCGGAAGAGCAGGACAAGCGCCTCGGGGAGCGGGTCAAACTGCCAGACCGGCACACGGATGAGGAGGCCGCGGGAGGTGACCAGTGATCCGGCGCGGTTTCGCCCGTGTCGCGGCCGCGACGGCGCGATTGTCCGGCAGCCTGGGGGCATTCGTCGCAGCGCTGGGGGTGATCATCGCCTGGGCTGCCAGCGGGCCGGCCTTCCACTTCAATGACACGTGGCAGCTGGTGGTGAACACAGGAACCACCATCGTGACCTTCCTGATGGTGTTCCTGATCCAGCATACGCAGAACGCCGATACCGCCGCGCTGCACATCAAGCTGGACGAACTGATCCGCGTGAGCAAGGACGCCAACCAGGAGTTGTTGAACCTGGAGTCGATGGAGCCGGCCCATCTTGAAGAGATACGCCAGCGTTACGAGGCACTGGCCAAGACCGCTGCAGACATCAAGTCCAAGAAGGAGCGCTGCATGCCCTGCGATGCGGACGCGGCCGCCGAAGCCTGAGGTCGCGGCTCCGGCGGCTACCTGCACCTATCACTGTTCTGGCGTGAGGCCCTGCCTGGCAGGGCCTTCCAGCAGCGCTCCGGTGGCCGAAAAGCGGCTGCCGTGGCAAGGGCAGTCCCATGTGCGCTCATGGCCATTCCATTGGACAACGCACTTCAGGTGCGGGCAGAGCGCCGACATCGTGTGCAGGCGCCCACCCTCGTCGCGGTAGACCGCACTGCGCTTCCCATCCACGTCCAGCAGTGCGCCGCAACCACGGGCCAGCTCACTGGGCGAGCGCGAGGACGCCGTGGCAAGGCGATCTCCCACCATGTGCCGCGCCACCGTGGCGTTGGTGCGGGCCCAACCAGAGGCCGAGCGCACCGGGGTGAAACGCATGGGGCTGAGCAGCTGCTCGATCTCGCTGGCCGTGCCGAGGATTCCCTCGGTGATCGCGCGCGCGGCCACGCCTGCCCAGGTCAAACCGTCCGGCCCATAGCCGGTAGCGACCCACACATTATCGTGCGCGCTGCTGCCGATGTAGGGCAGCTGGTCGGCTGCACGGAACTGCTGCGCGGACCAGCACAGCGGCTCTCCCTGCACGGTGAAATTGCGATGCGCGTCGGCGACCAGATGCTGGGCTGGATCCATCGGCGGCGTTTCGCCGGTGCGGTGGGTCTCGCCGACCAGCACCAGCCAGTCACGGCCATCAGTACCGCGCACCCCGCGCAGCGATCGGTGCCGATCGGCAATCCAATGAATGCCTGCCGCGGGCGGCGTGGCAACCGGTACCGCCACGCCGTATTCGCGGTAGACCTCCATCTCGGCCTGCACCAGGTTGAAACCTGCTGGCGAATGGGTGGCCAGCACGAAGTGCCTGGCGTGGATGCGGGCGCCGTCGGCCGTCGCAACGCCGGCGGATGCCTCGATGCTGTTGATCCGGGTCCAGTCGTGGATGCGCACCCGGCCCGCCAGATGTCGCGCCAGCTCAATGCAGAACGCCGCCGGATCCAATTGCGCCTGATCTGCAACGCGGAAGGCGTGGCCCAAGGTGAACGGCAACCCGGACTGGTGGTGTTCGCACTGAAGGCCGACGCGCTGATAGGCCTGCAGCTCACGCTCGAATCGCGCAGTGACCTCGCGGGTGCGTTCCTGCATGCCGTACTGCATGACCACGCGTTCGAAGCCACAGCGCAGATCATAGCGATGAACCAGGGTTTCGATGGACCGCAGCGCCTGCTGCCGCCACTGTACGACACGGCTGGCCGTGTCACCGCCCCAACGGGAGACCAGATCGGCCAGCCGGGAGACGGGCGCGTAAAGATTGCCGGTGGACATCACCGTGTTGCGCCCACCGATGGGCCCCGCATCGACCACCAGCACATCCAGCCCGGCATCGGCCAGGCGGGCCGCTGTCAACAGGCCGGTCATGCCGGCGCCAACCACCAGCACGTCCGCCCGCGTGGTTCCGGCAAGTGGGCGAAAGCTGTTCGAATCGCTATCACGGGACCATAGGCTGGCGCGCAGTAACGGGTCGGTCATGAAATGCACCCTTGCAGAGTCAGCTGGAAGTCTTCCCTGATACGCCGCCGGGGGTGAAACAGCCGTGGTGCGACCGTGCAGAAAATCCTCACACACGTAGCCGTAGCGATGCCGAGCAGGGGGTGGCTGAACATCGCGTAGACGGCACGCCTGCGTCCGCTGTGCGGCCCACAACACCCTTCTTGCGGTGCGCGCGGTTGCCAGCTTGCCCGGAAGGAGGAAACCGCAGTGAGCACGCACGTGGAGCTCGACCTGATCATCGCGCAACTGGAGGAAATGCTGCCGGAATGGGCGGCGTTCTACCCCGAGCAGCAGTTCATGCGCATGCTCGCCGAGGCGCTGGACTACATTGCTGCCAGTGCGGACCCGGAGGCCCGGCTGTACTGCGTGATGCGCACCGGGCACCTCCATCTGTGCAGCGGAGAGATTCCGTGGCCGGCGGGCCATGGAGGCCCTGGCCGTTTGCTACGGGTCTGACTGCGCCCATCGCGCGAGATTCTGTTTCACTTGCCCGATGCCGGCCCACGGGTCCTTGCGGCGTCGTTTGAGCTTCGCCGGCACATCCTTGATCGTGAACCCGTCGGCGCGCTTGAGTTTTGACAGATCACTCCATGCAATCGGCAGCGCCACCGGCGCGCCCGGCCTGGCCCGCAACGAGTACGACGCGACGGCCGTTGCTCCGCGCCCGTTTCGCAGATAGTCAACGAAGATCCGCTTGTTGCGCAGGCTTTTGGTGGCTGTTGCCAGGAACCGCTGCGGCTCGGATTGCGCCAGCGCTTCGGCGAAACCCTTCGCAAAGCGCTTGGTCAGGTCCCAATCGCATCCCGGGTTGAGCGGCACGACCACGTGCAGGCCCTTTCCGCCGGATACACGCAGGAATGACTCCAGCTCCAGCTGCGCCAGCAGTTTGCGGATGTCGGTGGCCGCTTTCCTGACCTCGGCAAAGGGAACGCCGGGTCCTGGATCCAGATCGAACACCACCCGGTCGGCCTGGTCGGGCGTTTCGGCGTGGCTGCCCCACGGGTGGAATTCCAATGCGTTGAACTGCACCAGTTCCAGCAGGCTGGCCGGGTCACGCACCACCAGGTAATGCGCGTTCACCCCGCTTTCTTCCTTGAGCTTTACTGCGTCGACCAGCTCCAGCCCGGCCGTATGGTGTTTCTGGAAGAAGCAGGGCTTTGTGGCGCCACTGGGGCATCGGATGATCGAGAGCGGGCGGTCAATCACCTCGGGAAGCAGGTGCTCCATCACTGCCGTGTAGTAATCCCACACGTCCTGCTTGGTGTAACCGTCGCCGGGGAACAGGATCTTGCCCGGCGAGGACAGCGATGGCGGCGCGCGATCCGCCACCGGTGCCAGCCTGGTCTTGCGCGCAGGCCGCGGGGGTGCCGGTGTGCGCGCCGCCGCCAGGGCCGTTCCAGCGCGATCGGAATCGGCGAGGTCGCCGATATCCTTGTCCGCGCGCACCGCCTTCAGCGACGCCTGGCGCAACAGCTTCTGCCCGCCGATCCCGCGGTAGAAGACCTCCACCACGAATCGCGGCTCGAACCAGGTCGCAGCGCGCAGGTCGGTGTCCTGGGTGGGCACGTACGCGGTTGGCTTGCGGCCGCCACCGCCCTTGATGCGCTTGCTGATGTCGCCGATCAGCTCGTCCGAGAACCCGGACCCCACCCGGCCGGCGTAAAGCCAGCGGTGCTCCGCATCTGGACGGGCCAGCAGCAGCGCGCCGAAGCCGGCACGGCTGCCTTTGGGTGCGGTGTAGCCCACCACCGCAAACTCGTCGCTGGCCAGCTGTTTGGTCTTGCGCCAGTCATCACTGCGGCCGCTGTGGTAGCTGCCGTCGGCGCGCTTGGAAATGATGCCTTCGAAATGCTGCTCACCGGCCAGGAGATAGGCCTCGTCGCCATCGCCCTGCACATGGGAACTGAACGCCAACGGGCTGCCCTGCCCTTCCAGCAAGGACTGCAGCAAGGCCTTGCGCTCCAGGAGCGGCGCATCGGCGACGTCCACGCCATCAAGATGCAGCAGATCAAACAGGGCATACGTCAGCACGCCCTGGCGCTCGCCGGAGAGCGTGGCCTGCAGCAGGTTGAAGTCCTCCTTGGTGCCGGCGCCGGCGATGAGCTCACCGTCCAGTGCGGCTGAAGTCAGGCCCAGCGCCGCCACCGCGTCACGTATCTCGGGGATCTTGCCAGTCCATTCCAGTGCATTCCGGGACCACAGCTGCACCTTGCCCTTGGCGACCGTGGCGAGGATGCGGTACCCGTCCCACTTGATCTCGTGGACCCACTGCTCGCCCTGGGGCGGCGCGTCTCCCAGCTTGGCCAACTGCGGTTCGAATGGACCGGACGGCGCTGCGGCCTTTCTTGCCTTGCTGAGCGCCAGCGCCATCTTCGCCCAGTTCGTTCGTCGGAAGCGCTTGACGGGTACCGCGGTGAGCCGCCTCTTCGCGCTCTTGCCGGCCCCGGCCCGCTTCAGATCCTCCGCGGGCGCTTCAGCGACATCCGCCAGCAGATCATCTGCCTCGATGTCGCTGGCAAATTCGTCGTCGTCCTTGAACAGCAGCCACTGCGGCTGGCGCGCCGGCTTCCCGGAGCGGACCAGATGCCATCCGCCCTTCAGTTTGGCGCCGAACAGTTCGAATCGCAGATGGCCCTTGGCGAGCTGCGCTTCCGGGTCGCCCTGCGTCGCCCACACGCCATGGTCGAACTGGGCCACATGGCCACCGCCGTACTGGCCTTTGGGGATTTCGCCTTCGAAGGCCGCATAGTCGACAGGATGATCTTCCACCTCCACCGCCATGCGCTTGACCTTCGGGTCGTAACTGGGCCCCTTGGGCACGGCCCAACTCTTCAGCGCGTCCCCTACCTGAAGGCGGAAGTCATAGTGCCTCCGGCTGGCATGGTGCAGCTGCACCACGAAAATGGCGCGTTGCCCTTTCGGCAGCGCCTTGCCCGGCTCGGGCTCCTTGGTCTTGTCAAAACTGCGCTTGCGGCGGTACTCGACCAGGGACATGGGCAACTCCGCGCTATTTTCCCAGATGCTTGCGGACAGCAACGGCGGTGGGTCCTACCGCCGCCACAGCAGCACGAAGTTCCTCGGCGGACACGCCCAGCGTGGTGGTCCAGTACTGCAGCTCGTAATCTTCGTTGACGTTGATGCGATCCCGGTCCGGGCGACCGGTCTTCTGCTTGTCATCGCTCATGGGAGTCTCCACGCGTGGTCGGGCGTGAAGTGACCGTACCGGCCGGTACATGGGCACGAGGCGATGCCATTGTGAAGCCATGGCGAAGGCCTGGCGGCACCGGCGCCAATTCGAGTGGCGGATCCCGCATCGTGAAGGGCACGCGCACGGTTCGCGTGGACCTTCACATGCCGCCTTCACCTGGCACCTGCCTGATCGCAACCGGGAAGACCCTACGCTGATCGCTCCACTCACTGCGGAGCCCAGTATGGCTATCAAGACGGCGGAAGACCTGTTCATCCACGAACTCTCGGATATCTACAGCGCCGAGAAGCAGCTGACCAAGGCCCTCCCACGCCTGGCCCGTGCGGCCGAGAATCCGGACCTGGCCACGGCGTTTGAGACGCACCTGGAAGAGACCCAGGGCCAGATCGAACGCATCGACCAGGTTGTCGAGATCCTGGGCATTCGCCTGAAGCGCATCAAGTGCGCGGCGATGGAGGGCCTGGTGGAGGAAGGCAAGGAAGTGATCGACAGCATAGACAAGGGCCCGGTGCGGGATGCTGCGCTGATCGGCGGCGCGCAGAAGGTCGAGCATTACGAGATTGCGTCCTACGGGACCATTGCCGCGCTGGCCAAGCAGCTGGGCTACAAGGACGCCCTGCCGCTGCTGCTGGAGACGCTTGAGGAAGAGAAGGCCACCGACGAAAAGCTGACCCTGCTGGCCAAGGGCGGCGGCAACGCCAAGGCCGCGCAGGCCGCCTGATCGGCGCGCCTTGGAACCCGGCTGCCACGGACGGCGGCCTCAGTGCCCGTAGAGCACCTGATCATTGGGGCAGAAGAACGTGCGCCGCCGCGTGGTCCCCATGTAGAGCTTGCTGATTGGGCCACCGCACAGGGGACAGACCTTCTTCGTGTGCACCTGCCAATGCTTCTTCAGCTCGAAGCGCCGCTTCCATTCCAGGAAGTCGAAGCTGTAGGCGCGCGCCTGTTCGATCAGCGCGGTAAGCCTGCGTGGCGGCAGGTCGCCCAAGCGGGTGGCGGGGTGCACGCCTATGCGGAACAGCACCTCGTTCTTGATGATGTTGCCCACGCCGGCAAAGACCGTCTGGTCCAGAAGCGCATCGCAGACCATGACTTCCGGCATTGCCTTCAGCTTGCGCCGGGCCAGCTTCGGATCCCAGGCATCGTTCATCACGTCCGCGCGCCAGTCGTAGACGTCGTCCAACGGCTCGTCGATCAGCCGCACGGAACACGCATAGAAGTTCAGCTCGCCATTGTCGAACAGCAGGGATACACGCGCCGGGGTTGGCTTCCGTTCGTCGATGCGCCAGCTGCCGAACATCATCAGATGGATGCGCAGTGTGTGGCGGCTGAATTCCAGCAGGAAGTGCTTGCCCCAACTGCGGACCGCCTTGACCCTTCGGCCCTGCAGCGGCGACAGGTCGATGCGGCTGTTTCCGGAGACGGTGCGGACCACGTGCCCTTTGAAATGGCTAGTGGCTTCGCGCAGCAGTACGATGGAAGGACCTTCAGGCATGGGCGTTCTCCTGCAGCAGCGCCTGCAGGCGCAGTGCGTTGCCGGTGGCATGGCCCAGTGCTGTATTGTCCAGTACGAACCAGGCCGGCCGTTGCGCATCAGCTTCGCGCCGCAGCCCTTGCGCCAGTTCCGCCAGGGCCTGTTCGCTGTACGCACTGCGATAGATCTGCGGCTGGCCGTGCCAGCGCCAGTAGCTCCACGCACGATCACCGCCGGGAACCGCTGCCGCCGGCACACGTGCCGGATCTGCGGCTACCCGTGCAACACCATGCGCGCTCAGCAGCGCATCCACGTCCGCCGTGAACCAACTCGGATGCCGCGGCTCGCACGCTACATCGGCCTGCGTGCGCGCGCGCAGGCCCCGCAGGAAGGCTTCGGCCGTGGCCGTGTCGTACACCAGGCTGGGCGGCAGCTGCAGCAGCAACGGACCGAGCTTTCCACCCAGCTCCAGCACGCCCTCAAGGAACTGTTCGAGCGGCTGCATTGCATCGCGCAGCCGACGCTCATGGCTGATCTCGCGCGGGAGTTTCACCGCGAACCGGAAGCCCTCCGGAACGCTCGCCGCCCATCGCGCGTAAGTCCTGGGCTGGTGCGGTCGATAGAAGGAAGAGTTGATCTCCACCATCGACAGGCGTGTGGCATAGCGCTGCAGTAGGCTGTCGCCCGCGCCGAACGCTTCCTGATCCGCCCGCGGCAGCGACCATCCCGCACAACCGACGCGTGGTGGGCCGGACGCAACCGGGGCGGCTGTGGCCTTCATCGTGCCAGCTGCCCGTCTGGTTCGATGATGCCACCCGCGCTTGCTTCCGTCTGCGATTGCGAAACCGACACTAGTCGATCCAGGGCACTGGTGCCCGACTGCAGCGCCGACGCGCTGCGCACGAATCCGGTCCAGTCGGAAATGGCGATCTTTCCCAGCGCGAGCTCATCCACCCGCACGCTGCGCATCCGCCAGCGCGGAAACTGTCGGCGACCCACCCTGCCCCGGTTCAGTTCGACGATTCCGCTGTGGCTGCTTGCAGCCAGAATGCGCGTGTACACCGCCTTGACCCCTGCCTCCGGGCCTTCCAGGTACTGCAGGAAGCGCGAGCCATCGAACAGCAATGTGCCGGTGACATCGGCGGACTCGTTGAACTGCACCGCCTCCGCCACGAGTTGCTGCAGCCGCTGTTCCGTCAGGTTGCGGGAGGCTTCACTTACATAGGCAATCGCTCTGAAGGGCATGGCACCACCGGTTGTTGCAGACCGCTCTACCTTAGCCACACCGATCGTACGCGCGGTGAGACCGGTGTGGAGGCTGCGTCGAACTGTGGCGTGTACCTTCCGCATCGCGTTGACGCACGGTTGGGCCACCGAACGTGTGTCTGCCACTGTGCGCACGCGTGCAGGGATGTTCGTGGAGGCCGGATGAGGAATCAGAGCCTTCCGGATGACGCGACGTTGGCGGTCGTGCCACCGCCGTCTAGCGCCGGATCTGGAAGATGGTCGCTGCCGCCAATGAGGCGGCTGAACCCAAGGAGACTTTCCATGGCCAACCAGAACCAGAACCAGGGCACCAGCAACCGCGGTTTCGCTTCGATGGACGAGGACAAGCAGCGCGAGATCGCCGCCAAGGGTGGACGTGCCGCGCACGAGTCAGGCAACGCCCATGAATTCAGCTCGGAAGAAGCACGCGAAGCCGGCCGCAAGGGCGGCGAAGCAGTGAGCCAGGACCGCCAGCACATGGCTGACATCGGCCGCGAAGGCGGCCAGAACAGTCGCGGTGGTGGCAACCAGGGCGGCAACCAGGGCGGCGGGCAGCAACAGCAGGAACGCGGCGGCGGCAACAACCGCGGTGGCCAGCAGCGCTGATCGGCGCTGAAACCCGTTGCATCCCTTCGTGGCCACACCCCCCCCCCCCCCCCCCCCCCCCCCCCCCCCCCCCCCCCCCCCCCCCCCCCCCCCCGGGGGGGGGGGGGGGGGGGGGGGGGGGGGCCCCCGGGCCGCCCCCCCCCCCCCCCCCCCCCCCCCCCCCCCCCCCGCCCCCGCCCGCCCCCCCCCCCCCCCCCCCCCCCCCACTTTTGTACGCCCCACGCGGCTCAGGGGCGTTGCAACCGGAGCGCCGCGAACGGGCGCCCCGGCTTCTTTCACGGCTCGCGTGGCGGCAGGTCCAGTGCACCTGCACCCGGGCCTGCCCCCAGCTCGGCCCCGGTGGCCGGCCGCGCTTCCGGGTCGGAGAGCGTGCGCAGGGTCATGGCCTGCACCGCCGCTTGTTCGCGCGGGTCCAGGTCCACCGTGCCGCCGCCGTCGCCACCATCCACAGCGGCCTGTGCGTCGCGGTCGCTGACCCGCTCCCAGAGCTCGCCGCTGTTCCAGCTGCCCTGCAGATCGTCGGCGCCGTCACCCTGCGACATGTCCATGTACAGATCGGTGAACGCCGGATCCCCCGGCAGCTTGCCCGGTGGGAAGTTGGGTTGGATGCTGTGCAGCGCTTTCTCGAACGACTTCATGTGCGCGATCTCGCGGGTCATCAGGAAGCGCAGCGCATCCTTGATGCCCGGGTCGTCGGTAACGTTGATCAGGCGCTCATACACCAGCTTGGCGCGCGCTTCGG
This sequence comes from Stenotrophomonas maltophilia group sp. msm1, assembly GCF_032025805.1. NCBI lineage: Bacteria > Pseudomonadati > Pseudomonadota > Gammaproteobacteria > Lysobacterales > Lysobacteraceae > Stenotrophomonas > Stenotrophomonas maltophilia group sp. msm1. Next base: position 1,261,053 of record NZ_JAVSKH010000002.1, on the reverse strand, counting down.
CCGCGATGTTCGAGCGCAGGTCGGCGGTGGGGTCGCCGATCGAGTCGATGTAGGCGGCTGTCCACGGCACCCCGCTGGAATTGACCAGCGCGGGGCCGCCGCCGTACAGGATCTGTTCGGTGTGGCTGGTGCTGTTCTGGCCCAGCAGCCGCATGTCCTCGGCCTCGGCAAGCCCTTCGGACTGGATCGCCTTGGGCCCGCGGTTGAGCATGGCGATGATGGTGCCGATGATCTCCAGATGACTGATCTCCTCGGTGGCGATGTCCATCAACAGGTCCTTGCGCCCGGGATCGCATTCGCCAAGTCCCTGGGTGAAGTAGCGCATCGCGGCGGCCAACTCGCCCTGTGGGCCGCCGAACTGTTCAAGCATGAGGCTGGCGAGCTGCGGGTTGGATTCGCGGACGCGCACGGTATACATCAGTTTCTTGTGATGAAAGAACATGAGGGCTTCTCCGGTGGCTGGTGCGGGCTGGCTTAGGGGTCAACGCTTGGCCTGGGCGCCGGGCGTTTCGTCACGGTTGAGGAACGCTCCGACCAGCCCGTCCTGGTGGTCCTCCAGCCAGCGCGCCATGGCAACCTCTTCCTGCAGGATCTGGCCGCACACCGCCGCAATGTCGGGCGCGCCGGCGCGCTCGGCAGCGATCACCAGCGCCCTGTACGTGGCGATCTCGGTGTTCTCGAAGCCAAATGAAAGGCCCACGCTCTTGACCACCTCGTCCTCCATCAGCGTGTTGCCGGCGGCGTGGATGGCGGCGGTCATGCTCGCGAACAATCCCTTCGCGGTGGGCACGCTTCCTCCCAGCGCCTCAATGCACTGCCGCAGTGAGGCAGCCTGCCCCTGCGTCTCCTGGACGTGCTGGCTTATGCGTGCGGCAAGCTGGGGATAGTTCTCGATCCGCGAAGCCATGGCCTTCATCATGGTCTCCGCTTCCTGTTCCATGGCGTAGGCGTCCTGCAGCCACTTCAGCAGGCGCTCGCTTCGGGCGGTGTTCTGGTCTGCCATCTCGATCTCCGGTGCGGGGCGACATGCCTCCGGAGACCATCGTGGAGCGAGCGCAATCACCGCGTTGTCGGGCGATGTGAGCCGCCGCAGGTTGGCGTTGCACGCGGCGCTGATGCAGCGATAACATCCGCACCCCGGACTGGACCCGGGGCGCCCTCAGGTCGCCAGGGCGCTCGATGCGACCGCGCCCGCCCTGGGGCCCCGGGGGCGTGTGTTCGGAGCGCCCCCGCCGTCCGCCGCCATCACGGCCTGCATCACGCGGTGTTGAGCGCGGTGCCCACCCCCGTCCACGCCCACGACATAGACAAAACGGCCATCAAATTTGGCCTGTGCGCCTTCAAGGGCATCGTCGGCCTGCAATGCCCGCTTCAGCGACTTCATCCATGTCCGTTCAGGCGTACGGTCCAGTTCCACGACAATGGCGGCGCCGCCACAATCGAGCGGCATGCACTCGATACGCAGCACGCCTGGAGAGGCCGCTTCGTTTCCGGATAGAGGCATGACAGAAACTCCGATACAGGGGTCGGCGGCAGTATCCACAGCGCATGCCAAGAAGCCGTCAACGAGATCCATAAGGCCCTCCACGCCTCCTCCACGAGGTTGGCACGCGCGCAAGGCTTCGCGCCGGACTGACAATGCGCACGCAGGATCTTGATGCAGCACAGCAGAAACTCGTGTTCCCAGGACAACACAGGCATGTACGCATGCAATCCGCAATGAGCCAGCGCAGATGCAACCTGCTGCTGGTGGAAGACCAACTCGATCTGGCCACACTCATGGAGCACGCCCTTGAGGACGTCGGTGATCAGGTGACGCATGCCTACAGCGTGTTCGACGCTCTCGGGCTGCTGGACACCCAGCGATTCGACGGCGCCGTGCTCGATGTCGAACTTCGCGACGGTGTGGTCTTTCCCGTCGCTGATCGCCTGGCAGAACTCGGCATCCCCTACCTGTTCGTCTCTGCGGTCTACGACCAGCTGGTGCCGCAGCGCCACCGGCGCGCAGCCTTCGTTGCCAAACCGTTCCATGTGAGTCAATTGCAGGACACGGTTCGGCGCGTGCTGGGCGATACCTGCGCGCAGCCGCCCCCGCATTGAATCCATGCAACCGTCACCCCAGGTGCGGGGCTACCACCAGGCCCAGCTGGCGCAGCGCGCCACCACGGGAGAGGCCATCCCAGTTGCCGTGCGCGACGCTGCGGATCTCGGAGGCCTCAACCCACAGCAACCGCATCGACCAATAGGGAAAGAACCTGCCGGAAACCCTGCCGCGGCCCAGTTCGATCAGCTCGCGATGGCTGCGGGCACTGAGAATGCGGCTGTACACCACGTTGATGCTGTCTTCCGGCCCCTCGATGTACTGCAGGAAGCGGAGCCCGTCATAAAGAAGCACACCCGTAACGCCGGCTTCAAGGTTGAAGCGGGCGGCGGCCCTGGCGAGGTCATCCACATGGTCCATGGAAAGCCCCGATGTCGCGTCACTTGCGTAGGCGACTGCACGGAGGGGCACATTCGTTCCTTCTGGCGCAGGAAATTTCCTGCACTTCAATGATCGCCGCGCTGATGTAGGCAGAGATGAGGTGTTCAATCGCCGGGCTACCAGTGCCCTCCCCCGAGCTGCACGCTGCGATAACGCGTCGGCAGGCGCAGAGCTTCTGCGCTCCCGGCCGAGCGGTTCAGCGCCAACAGCGTTCACGGCTGTTGATGGTAATGGGCGCAGGCGCCGGCGGCCACATCACTCGGCTGGAAGCGTGGCGTGCCCATGAATACCCTGTGCGGTGATCCTCACCCGGTCAGCGCGGGCGCCTCGCTCTCGCCCTCACGCACTGGAGAAGCTCCCACAGCCAAGGCAGCACCACCAGGCCAGACGCCGGCAGCAGGACCCACCACCAGATCCCGGGTGCTGCCGGTTCCACACTGAGCGACCATCGAGGATGGGCCTGCCAGGCCACCCAGGCCAACAGGACCCACGGCGCGGCATCCAGAACACTGTGCACATGCTGCTCCGCCGGACTGATGCGTCTGCGGCCGTCTGCGCTGACGGTGTCCAGGTAGCCGGCGATTGCGTGAGCAATGACCAGAAGCGCCAGGAGCGTGACCAGCGACAACGTGTTTTCCAGCAGCAGCCACGCCAGCACGCCGCTGCCGATCAGAAGCAGCTGCACCCCATGCAACAGGCTTTCGCGCATCGCGGAGGTGTGTGGAAGGTCGGTCCGGCGGTGAAAATGGAAGTCCAGCGAACCGGCCACCAACCACAGTGCGTACACACAGCCCACGACAATCGCACTCATGGCGCCACGCTCACGGTGTCAGAACGATCTTGCGGCAGTCGTCATCCTTGGCATCAAACATCGCATAGCCCTGCGCTGCATCGGCCAGGCGCATCCGGTGCGAGATGATGTCACCCGGATCCAGCTTTCCTTCCAAGATGGCGTCGAGCAGCTCCGGCATCAGTCCCTGCACGTGGGTCTGCCCCATCTTGAACGTCAAGCCCTTGTCGAACGCGTCACCCAGCAGGAAACCGTGGATGAAGCCGGCATAGACACCGGGGATGCTGACAACGCCGCCGCGGCGGGCCGCGGCGATGCACTGCCGGATCGCCACCCCGCTGCTGCCTTCCAGTTTCACGGCGGTCAGCGCTGACTCCAGCGCACTCCCTTCGGCCTCGAAGCCTACGGCCTCGATGCAGGCGTCTGCGCCCCGCCCGCTGGTCTGGGTCAGGATGTAATCGGCCGGGTCCTCGATCTCCCTGAAGTCGATGGGGGTCACCCCGTAGGCGCGACGCGCGTAGTCAAGGCGGTAGCGAAGATGGTCCACCATGAAGATGGTCTCGGCCCCCAGCAGCCGGCAGCAGGCTGCGCTCATCAGCCCCACCGGCCCGGCACCGAAGATGGCCACCGTCGAGCCGGGCGTGACCCCAGCGTTCAGCGCGGCCTGGTAGCCGGTGGGCAGGATGTCCGAAAGGAACAGAACCTGCTCGTCGGCCACGCCTTCCGGGATGCGCAGCGGGCCTACATTCGCCTTCGGCACGCGTACGAATTCGGCCTGCCCGCCGGCCACGCCGCCATACAGATGGCTGTAGCCGAACAATGCGGCCGGAGGCAGTATGCCCTTCTGGTTCAGTGCGGCGCCCTTGCCCGGATTGGTGGTCTCGCAGGCGGCATACTCGGCCAGCCGGCAGTGGAAGCACTCGCCACAGGCAATCACAAACGGGATCACCACGCGATCACCGGGTTTCACCTGGGTCACGCCGCTGCCGACCTCTTCCACCACGCCCATGAATTCGTGGCCCAGCACATCGCCATCGTGCAGGTCAGGAATCTTGCCCCGGTACAGGTGCAGGTCCGAACCACAGATGGCGGTGGCGGTCACCCTCAGGATCAGATCATCCTCGGCCGCCAGCACCGGGTCCGGCACGGTCTCGACGCGCACATCCCTGCGGCCGTGATAGGTCAATGCCTGCATCGCGGTTCTCCAGAAAGATCGGAACATCAGCATCGCAGGGCTGTCCCCCTGCTGCGGTGACATCCGGGTGTGCGCGGCGTTCATTCCGCGGCGTCGTGGCGTTAACCCGGCGCGGTGCAGGCTTCAGGTTCTCGCCGCAGGAGCTGCTCATGAACGACAAGTTGCCTTTCAATCCAACCACGGACGTGGACGATCAGTCGAAGGCCCACACGCCGGACAAGCGTCGCAACGACCAGGCCAGGTGGAAGGACCACGACATGCCCGACGATGGGGACGGCCCCAAGGCGGTACCTGAAGACTACGAGCGGCCGGATCCTGACCCGACAGGCAAGCGTTGAGCCCGCCTCACATCCTCGATGCGCAGTGATCACGAGCCCTGCCCTCCTGCCCGCGCATGCTTCCGCACGGTCTCTGGAACAGCTGATCGAGGTGTTGCATGTGGAAACGCAACGGTCTCTCGCTGGTGCTGCTTGCACTCACCGTCGTGTTCATCGTTGGGCAGGCAGTTGCGGGGCACCATGTCCACAACGAGGAGTTGACGCGGCACGGGCGCGCGCCGATCGATCTATGGCACTACCTGGCGACCGGCCACTTCGTCAGCGCCACATTCGAGAACTGGGAGAGCGAATTCCTGCAGATGGGCATGTATGTTCTCCTGACCGTCACCCTTCGCCAGCGTGGCTCGGCTGAATCGCGGCCGTTGGATCCTGCACAGGAGCAGAGCCGCGTCGAGCCAGGACCTACGCCCTGGCCGGTGAGGCGTGGCGGCGTCTGGAAGGTGCTGTACGGTCATTCGCTTGCAATCGCCTTCGGGCTGTTGTTCCTGTTGAGCTTCACGCTGCATGCGTTGGGAAGCTGGCGAGCCGAGCAAGCCGAGCAGCTGTTGCGGGGCCTGCCCGCACCCGGCTTCCTGCAGCACCTGGCCAGCAGCACATTCTGGTTTGAATCGATGCAGAACTGGCAGAGCGAATTTCTCGCCGTGCTGTCCCTGGTTGTACTGACGATCTTCCTGCGCCAGAAGGATTCACCGCAGTCCAAGCCGGTCGAGGCCCCGCACGCACAGACAGGTGATTGAGCCATGGGACAGGATCCATCGACGGCCTTGCTGATCATCGACATGTTCAGCCGTTTCGACTTCCCCGGCGCGCAGGATCTTGCGCCCGTTGCGGAGCGGGCGGCCAGACAGATCCGGCGTTTGAGAGACCACTTCGATGACCGCAGGTGGCCGGTCATCTATGCCAATGACAATTTCTCCGACTGGAAGCGTGACTTCCGACAACAGGTTGCGCAGTGCAAGCGGGACGGGGGCGCAGCCGGGCGGATAGCCGACCTGCTCTCGCCCCTGCCCGATCACTACTTTGTACTCAAGCCCAAGCACTCGGCGTTCCTCGCCACCCCGCTGCCGGTCCTGCTGGCCAAGTTGGGCGTGCGCCGACTTTGGCTCAGCGGGATGACAGCCGATTCGTGTGTGCTGGCAACCGCGTTGGACGCCAACGCCAGGGAGTTCGACGTCGTCCTGGCAAGGGAGGCCGTGGCGGGGATGCCGTCACAGAAACAGCGGGCAATGGCGCTGCTCGCCGATTCGGGAGCAGCCCGGGTGGCACGAATTGCTTCTCTGGTGCCGGCATGACCAGCGGGATGGAGCAGCATTCGGCTCAAGCCCGGTCTGCGACACCCTTTACACCGGCATGACTGGCGCAATGTGCGCAGCAGAAAATCTGGCCGTTTCCCTCGACACCGTGTCCGATGACGGCGCAATCGCAGTGGGCGCAGCGCGGGGCGAACGCATGGATCGCGCATTCGAAGGAATCGAACGTGCCGCTACGCCCGCCTTGCTGTACGGTGAAGCTCTTGTCGTAGTCGTTGCCGCAGACATCACAGGTAGCCATCGGGCACCTCCTGCTCTGGAAGGAGCCTGCAGTGTGGCCATCACGGATGTCGGCGGCAGTGAAAGCACCGTGTCACGACTGTGCAGGATCTTCACGCGGAGAGCGGCATGGCACCTGCCCTGCATCGTCCGTCCGGACCCGTCCAATGAACCGGCACGCCAGCATGATCTGCACGATGCAGTGATCGCGGGCAGTGCGGGTTGACTGGAACTGCACGAGATGACTGCTCGCCCGTAGCGTACGTTGGCAATCCCCTTGCGTTATGCGGCAAGGGCGTACGGCTCCACCAGTCCCACCAGCAGATCCATTGCCGATTGCCCACCGGCCGACGTATCGCCACGCTGCACGAAGCCGACCCAGTCCGCGTGGGCCAGGGACTTCAACTGCCCGGGATCTACCGGAAGCCAGCGCATCGGCCAGAACGGCAGGCGCCGGTTGCCCACCCTGCCCCGCTGCAGCTCCACCAGCCCTGCGTGGCTGGTTGCGCCCAGCACACGCGCGTACGCCACCCGCAACCCGTCCTCCGGTCCCTCCATGTACTGGAGAAACCGCCCCCCATCGAAGAGAAGCACCCCGGTAACGCCGGCGTCCCGGTTGAAACGTGCGGCGTCGTCGACCAGCTGGTCCAGCCTGTTGCCCTCTTTGCGCCCGTTGTCGCCCACAACAGTTGGGCTGGCTTCGCTGACGTATACCACTGCCCTGATAGGCATCGGTTGCTCCTGTGACGAATCCCCCCAGATTCCGATGGCCTCACCGTAGCCCATCTGAGGACCTGGGATGTTCCCATCGTGTGTATTCCGTGATCCGATCGCCATTATCCGACCAGCGGTGCACCTTTCCTCGGCGTGTTCAGGGTCCGCGGCCGGTCGTCCTCCTGTGCCGGCACCGCAGGTTCGGGGAGACGCATGCCAGTGCCAGGCTCACGCCCTGTCCGCTGCCCACGCCAGGTCGAACGTCAACGCGAGGCGCTGGCCGGGCTCCAGCCGGTGCGGCGCCAGCGTGAAGCCGTCCGGCGGACCGCTCTGGGGCTCCACACAGGTGGCGTGCGGCGTGCCGTCGTAGACCACCCAATGGTCGTGGTCCGAGCGCACCCGCAGGTGCTGGCCTTCGCGTATCAGCGTGATGTCACTGTCGGCGATGAAGCAGTCATCCCAAGGACCGGTAGTGGGAGCCACACAGGGCAGCGTCGCAATACCGTCCCCGTCCCGCGGGTACATCGCACGAGGCGTGAACAGCAGCCGGTCCGGCTTCCGGAACCAGGGATGCCAGCCCAGCACCGCCGGCATCGCCTGCTCGCCGGCCTGGACCGAAAGGCGCATCTGCAGGGCGTGAGCCTGCAGCCGCAGGTCCAGCATGGCAATGCCACCAAAGGGCCAGTAGCCGTCGCGCGGCAACGCCAGCGACAACCTGGCTGCCGCCGCATCCAGCCGGTCGATCTGCCACGGTCGCGAGAAGCCCAACCCATGAATGGCGTGCCCGTTGAAGTTGAGCGGCAGCCGATGCGGCCTGCCGTCAAAGTGGAACGTTCCATGGCGGATGCGCCCGGCCCAGGGCACCATCGGGTAGCAGCCCCAGGCGATCGCAGCCACCCCGCCCTCCTGCGCATCCACCAGCCACTCCACGCCCCGGTAACGCAGGTGCGCCACGCGCCCGCCCGCCCCCGCAGCGAGCGCAACCTCCAGTTCGCCGCATCTCAGCCAGTGCAGTTCACCTGCCGGCAGCGGGGCCAGCGCATCATCCACCGGCAGCATGCGCTCAGGCCCCATACGGATTGATCGTGCGGATGCTTCCGTCCGGCTCCATGTGCAGCGGTGTGCACTTGGCCGAGCGCAGGTGGGTGATGCCGCCGGACATCAGTGCATCGTGATAGAACAGGTACCACTGCCCTTCGAACTGGCAGATGGAGTGGTGGGTGGTCCAGCCCACGACGGGGGTGAGGATCACGCCAGCGTAGGTGAACGGGCCATACGGGCTGTCGCCGATGGCGTAGCACAGCTGATGGGTATTGCCAGTGGAGTACGACAGATAGTAGCGACCCTGATACCTGTGCAGCCACGGGCCTTCGAAGAAGCGGCGCGCATGGTCGTCCGCACGCAGCGGCTGGCCATGCTCATCCAGGATCTGCACTTCGCGGGTGGGTTCGGCCAGCTCGGTCATGCAGGCGTCCAGGCGGCCCACGCGCGGCCCCAGCGCCGGCGCGCTGCCCTCGGGTTCCTCGTGGGCCTCGCTGTACTGGTTGTCACGATACTTCTGCAGCTGCCCGCCCCAGATGCCGCCGAAGTACAGGTAGTGGCTGCCATCCTCGTCTTCGAACACGGCAGGGTCGATCGAGTACGCGCCCTTGATCGGCTCCGGCTCGGGCACGAACGGGCCCTCCGGCCGCGTGCCGATCGCCGCGCCGATGCGGAACCGGCCCTCGGCGTCCTTGGCCGGGAAGTACAGGTAGTAGCGGCCATCGCGGCAGGCGGCATCGGGGGCCCACATCTGTTTCCGCGCCCAGGGCACGTCGCGGACGTGCAGCGCCATGCCGCAATCCACGGCCGTGCTGTCGGGCGTATCCATCTTCAGCACATGATAATCCTGCATGCCGAAGTGGCCACCTTCGTCGTCGAACGGCTGGCCACCGTCGATGTCGTGCGACGGATAGATGTACAGGCGCCCCTCGAACACGTGCGCCGAAGGGTCGGCGGTGTAGATGTGGGTCACCAGCGGTTGCGAAATGGCGTGTGCGGTGAGCTGCGCAAGACGGGCTTCGCTGGCCTGGCCGTCTTCGCCGGCATGGAGGTCGATCATGGTTGTCATCTTGGCCTTACGCGGAAGCGTCGGCGGAACGGCGACGCAGGTGGAGGTCCTGCTCGATGCGGGTCTCGGTGCGCTTGTCGATCCTGTAGAAGAACAGCAGCGCCACGGCGAGCAGGAAAGGAAGGGAGCAGTAGACGCTTACGGTCAAGCGGATGCCCTGCACCACGCCCTCAGGCTGCTGCGCCAGTCCTGCCTGGTAGCCGTAGTGCGCAAGGATGGCCGCGACCAGCGCGCCTCCGACGCTGAGGCCGATCTTCAGTCCGCACAGCATCGCCGAGAAGATGATCGCGGTCGCCCGCCGATGGTTCTTCCACTCCGAGTAGTCCGCGACGTCGGCGATCATCGCCCACAGCAACGGGATGGTGATGCCATAGCAGAAGCCATGCAGCATGAAGGCAGCGAAGGCCACCGCCACGCCCGTGGGTGGAAACAGGTAGAAGGCAAGCAGGAACAGGGTCGAGACAAACAGGGCGCCACCGAAGACGTCGCGCTTGCCGAAGCGATCCGCCAGCCGTCGTGATGCGCCGATGCCCAGGATCATGCAGAGGATGCCGCACGCGTTGAACAGGCTGAACGCCGAGGTGGCCGCGTCCTTCGGCCAGGTGAACGCCGCGAAGCCGGCGCTGGCCAGGGCAGCATTCAAGGCGCTGATCAGGCCGTTGAAGCCTGAGCCGTCCAGGAAGCCGGCCAGCGCGGCTTCACTCATGTAGTACTGGAAGTAATAGATGTAGGTGCCGCCCTTCAGCGCCAGGTTGATGAATACCAGCACGGTCAGGGCCAGCATCACCTGCCACGGGCGGTTGTGCAGCAGGTCCGACAGGTCCTGCAGTACGCCCCCGGTCTGCTCGCGCGTCGGCACGATGCGTTCGCGAGTGGTGGCGAACGTGATCAGGAAGAACGCCGTGCCGATGATGGCGAATGCGGTCATGACCTGCTCGAAGCCGCGCACCCGGTCGCCATCGCCCAGGATCAGCACCAGCGGCATCAGCAGCACCTGGATGATGAACTGCGCGACCATCACAGCCACGAAGCGGTAGGCCGAGAGGCTGTTGCGCTGGGCCATGCTGCCGGTCAGCACGCCGCTCAGCGCCGAGTACGGCAGGTTGTTCGCGGCGTAGACGCAGACCAGCAGCGCGTAGGTGGCCAGTGCATAGATCACTTTTCCGCGCTCGCCCAGGTCCGGGGTGCTGAACGCCAGCAGCGACAGCACGCCGAACGGAATGGCTGTCCACAGGATCCATGGGCGGAAGCGGCCCCAGCGTGTGGATGTGCGGTCCGCCGCGATGCCGATCAACGGCGTGAACACGAACGCACCCAGCAGGCCCACCACGAAGATGATCGTGGCCGCGGTGGCAGCCGGCAGGCGGTAGACGTCGGTGTAGAAGAACGCCAGGTAGGTGATCAGGGTCTGGAAGATCAGGTTGGCGGCGAGATCGCCCAGGCTGTAGCCGAGCTTCTCGCGTACCGATAGCGCGTGTTCAGTGCTTGCCATGCAGCGGACGTCCTTGAAAAGGAATCTGGTCGAATCGGAATCGATGCCGGCGGGGATGATCAGTCATGCGCGGGCACCACGGTGAACCTGCCCTGCGCACGTATATCGGCACTGGACGCCCCCACCCTGACCTCATAGGCACCGGGCTGCACCGCGTACGCCGCGCGCGCTTCGTCATAGTGGCGCAGGGCCTGCGCCGCCTCCAGGGTGAACGTCACCGTGCGGCGTTCGCCCGGGGCCAGCTGGACGCGCTGGAAGCCACGCAGTTCCTGCACGGCGTCGCCGCTGCCAGCGTGCTCGCGCCGCACGTACAGCTGCACCACTTCGTCACCGCTGCGGGTGCCCGCGTTGGTCACATCCAGCGCCACGCCCAGGCGGCCGTCGGCGCGGAGGCTGTCTGCATCGAGGCGAAGCGTTCCATAGTCGAATCGGGTATACGACAGACCGTGACCGAACGGATACAGGGGCGTGCCGCGGAAGTAGCGATAGGTGCGGCCCTCCATGGCGTAGTCGTCGAATGCCGGCATCGCTTCGCCGGCCTTGTAGAACGTGACCGGCAAACGGCCGGCGGGATTGACGTCGCCAAACAGCGCCTGACCGACTGCGGTGCCGCCGCGTTGCCCGGGGTACCAGCTCATCAGGATCGCTGGCAGATGCGCCTGCGCCCAGTCCACGGCGATGGCCGAGCCACCGGTAAGCACCATCACCACCGGCTTGCCGGTGCCGTGCAGGGCCTCCAGCAGGGTGCGCTGCGGCGCGGGCAGTCGCAGGTCGGTACGGTCGCCGCCGGCAAAGCCCGGGTAGTTGACCGTCATCTCTTCGCCTTCGACATCGCCGGTGAGTCCACCAACGAACACCACCACATCGGCATCGCGTGCGGCATCGAGCGCTTCATCGAACGGTGCCTTGGCGCCGGGCATGCGCCAGCCCAGGCGCACGCCGGCATCGCGCTGGTCGTCGTAGTACTCCAGCTTCAGGTCATAGGCACGCCCGGCCTGCAGGTCGAGTTCGACACCCTCGGCATGCAGGCGATCCGTGTTCACCCAGTGATCGATCACACGCTTGCCGTCCAGGTACAGGCGGTAGCCATCATCGCCGGCCACCTCCAGGCGGTAGCGACCGGACACGGGGGGCAGCAGCTGGCCGCTCCAGCGGATGCTGAAGCGGTCGTTGGGAATCCCCTGCCCCGGTGCCGCTTCGCCGCGTGCCAGCAGGTTGTCGGTCGGCGAGCCGCGGTCCCAGCGGAAGCCGATCTGCGCGTCGGTACGCACCAGGGCCGGAGTGCCGGACAGGTCGGGCGTGCGGAAGTACTCACCGCGCAGGCCGCGCTCGGGCGACTCCGCCGAGGGCCGCAGGTAGGTCGGCTCGATCAGCGGTGTGGCGCCGGGATCGTCGCGGCCCTCCACCAGGTCGACGCCGCGGGCATAACGCACTTCAACGCCCTTGGCCGCCTCGCGTATGCCCTGCAGGATCGTCACCGGCGCCGCCGGTGTGCCGAAGTAGTTGCCGAGCAGTGCCATGGTGTCGTCGGCAGTGGGTCCGACCACGGCAATGCGCTTGATGTCGCGCGACAGTGGAAGGATGCCGTCGTTCTTCAGCAGCACGAGCGATGCCTGCGCGGCCTTGAGGGCCAGCGCATCATGGGCCGGCGCCTGGTTCACCGAGGCCGGAATGCGCGCCCAGCGCACCCGCTCCGGCGGATCGAACATGCCCAGGCGCATCCGTGCGGTGAACAGGCGGGTCACCGCATCGTCGATCTCCGCCTCGCTGATCAGCCCTTGGCGCACTGCGGCAGGCAACGTTGCGTACTCCTGGCCGCATTCCAGCTCGGTGCCGTTCCTCACCGCCAGCGCCGCAGCGGCTTCGCGCGTGGTGACGATACGGTGGTGCTTCCAGATATCGACGATGGCCCAGCAGTCCGAGACCACGTAGCCCTTGAAACCCCAGTCGCGTCGAAGCACATCGTGCAGCAGGAAACGGCTGGCACTGGCGGACTCGCCGTACACGCGGTTGTAGGCGCCCATGACCGCATCCACTTCGCCCTCCTTCACCAGCGCCTCGAACGCCGGCAGGTAGGTGTCATACAGGTCGCGCCGGCTGGGCCGTGCATCGAAGTGATGGCGGTCGGCCTCCGGTCCGCTGTGCACGGCCAGATGCTTGGCGGTGGCGTCCAGCTTGCGGTAGACGGGGTCGTCGCCCTGCAGGCCGCGTACGAAGGCCACGCCCATGCGCGCGGTGAGGTAGGGATCCTCGCCGTAGGTCTCCTGTCCGCGCCCCCAGCGCGGGTCGCGGAAGATGTTGACGTTCGGCGACCAGAAGGTCAGGCCCTGGTAACGGCCATGCGCGCCTTCGCGGAGGAACTGGTGGTGCTTTGCGCGGGCCTCGTCGCTGATGGTCGTGGCCACCTGCCCCATCAACGGTACATCGAAGGTCGCGGCCAGGCCGATTGCCTGCGGAAACACCGTGGCCTGCCCTGCCCGTGCGACGCCGTGCAGTCCCTCGTTCCACCAGTCGTAGGCGGGTACCCCCAGCCGTTCGATCGCCGGCGCGGCGTTCTGCATCTGCGCGGCCTTCTCTTCCAGCGTCATCTGCGCGACGAGTGCCGCAGCCCGTTGCTCGAAGCTGGCCGAAACATCGAGCCAGGGCCGCGGCGCGGCTGCGGATTCGGCGGCCGCCACACAGGTCAGTACGAACAGGGCGATCCCACCGCGCCAGGTACGGCGGCGGGCCTTGGACGAAATCGACAGCCTCATTTGCTTCTCCCGTTGCGCTCGTCGCGCGCGAAAGGACCCAGCAGTGCGCCCACGAAGCCGCCTGCCCGGTCCGTACTCAGGACGGTGCCGTCCACCTCGCCTGCGAGCAGTTGCCAGCCCTGCCCATCGCCAGTGTCGAACGAGAACGCATAGTCGCCCTCGTTGCCGGCAATCTTCAGGCGCAGTGCTGCAGGCACAGGTACTTCACGGCTGGCCAGCGTCCGCGTGCTGCGGCCACCGTCGCGCGCTTCGAGGAAGAGCGAGAGGCGCCCCCCGCCAAGGTCCCGAACGCCAAGGAAGTACCAGTACGCCTCGCTCTGGAACGCCGCCAGACCGGCGGCAACTCCGGAAGCTGGCGGGGTCATCGCGGTGCTCGCCTCGAAGCGCAGATGCTGCTGGCGCCGGCCGAGAAACGCCGGATTGCGCAGCGTGTCCAGATCCTCGGCGAGCGGGTGCACGGCCAGCATGCCGGGGCGCTTGTGCAGGTCTGCCCAGGCATGCCTGGGCACGCGCACGCGCAGCCACTGGCGATCGAGCGTCGGGCCATCAAAATTGTCGCGCGCTACGAAATTGCCGGTCGACGGGGCCTGGGATGCCTCGCCCTGCATCCATGACGGCGCCTTGGCCACGTAGGGAATGGCCTGGTCGGTCGGCAGGATCTGCGGCCAGCCATCCTCCCAGCGCACCGGCAACAGGTAGGTCTCGCGCCCGGTGTTGTAGTGGCGCTTCTGATAGTTGCGGCTGGCCAGGAACACCGCCCACCACGAGCCATCCGGGCCTTCGACCAGGTCGGCGTGGCCGGCATTGGTGATCGGAAGCGGACGGCCGTCCGGCAGTTCGCGCTGGGTCAGGATCGGATTGCCCGCATAGGGAACGTAGGGCCCCCACACCGCGCGGCTGCGCAGCACCACCTGCGAGTGCTGCGGCCCGGTACCTCCTTCAGCGTCGGACAGGTAATACCAGCCCTCCCGCTTGTAGATGTGCGGTCCCTCGATCCAGATCGGATTCTTCGCCGGCTCCACGCCTCCATCAACCAGTACCCGGCGGGACCCGACCGGCTTGAACGCCGCCAGATCGATCTGCTGCATCCAGATGGCGCGGTGCCCGTCATAGCGCGGCGGGCCGGGCGGTGCATCGTTGTTGATCAGGTACACCTTGCCGTCGTCATCAAAAAACAGTGATGGATCGATGCCATCGATGCCGGGCAGCCAGTGCGGATCGGACCACGGACCGGCCGGATCGCGCGCGGTGGCGATGAAGTTGCCACCACTGTCGGTAGCGGTGGTGACGACGTAGAAGGTGCCGTCATGGTATTCGATGGTGGGCGCGAAGATGCCGCGCGAGACGCTCAGTCCGTCGAAATCCAGCTGCGTGGGGCGGTCAATCACATTGCCGATCTGCTTCCAGTGCACCAGGTCGGCACTTTCAAACACCGGAATGCCCGGGAAGTAGGTGAAGCTGGAATTGACCAGATAGAACCGGCCGTTCGCGCGCACGACGCTGGGATCGGCATGGAAGCCGGCCAGGACAGGATTGCGGTAGTGGCCGGCCGGCAGCGGGACTTCAAACGCCTGGTCATTGCCGCGGTACTCGAACCAGTCGAAGTACACCGGCGGAGCATCCGGCGGCGCGCTGGCCCGGGTGGTTGCGGCCGACAGCAGGCACAACGCCCCCAGCAGGTGGCGCGCCATCGACCTCAGGCCGGCCCTGTCGCGGGCCAGAGGGGACTGCTTGGACAACGTCATCATCGTCGGGCCTCGGCTTCGGCAATGGGAAGTTCGAACGGGCCGGCCGGCGCCCCGCTGCGGTCGCGCAGCGTGCACACCGGGCCATCGGCCCAGCAGTAGCGCACATGCGTTGCGCGCGTGGACAGCGGGCCGCGCAGCAGGATCCGGCGCGCATCCAGTCCGGCATCGGCGTACTCGCAGTGGCGCGTATGGCCCCTGGCCTCGCACAGTTCAAAGCCGATCGGACGCAGTGCGCCGGTTGCGGTGAGCGCGCCTTCGACATCCTCGAACGCGATGGCCACGCCCGCGGGCGTCCGCACGGCCGTGACCGCCCGCGGACCTGACGGTGCCAGATCCTGCTCGCCGTACACCACATGGCGCGCCACGCGCGCCAGGCGGCGCCCGAGCTCCTGCTTGTTCGGCGGATGGATGTCGTAGGCGTCGCCGATGTCGATGGCAATGGCAAGACCGCTCTGCGCATCCTCGGCCGCGACGCGCCGCTGCGCCTCACGCACCTGCGCCCAGCCGCTGGCGGCGGGCGCAGCCGGCGGCTGGCCGTAGCCGGCCAGTTGTACCAGCAGCAGTGGCGTGCGCGCACCGAACTGCCGCCGCCAGTCCTCGCGCAGCGCACGCAACCGCGCCGCGTATGCAGCGCCATCACCGGTGTTCGATTCGCCCTGGTACCACAGCATGCCGCGCAGCCCGAAACCGCCGAGCGGTGCGATCATTCCGTTGTACAGCGTCGACAGCCCGGTGGCCGCCTGCCAAGGGGCAAATGGCGGCGCCTGTTGGCCCGGCGCAACCCGATACATCCACGGTTCCTGCAGTGGCACCCGCTCGCCGGAATCGAACTGCAGGCCGTGTGCCGTTGAAGGACCGGCCAGGCCGCCTTCGCCGTAGGTGTCCAGCACGTTGACCGCAATGACGTTGGATCCTGCCTTCAGCAGTCCATGTGGCAACGGGTAGCGCCTCTTGCCGGCGCCGTACTGGCTGCCGACGGCGACCCCGTTCACCCAGGTCACGTCCACCTCGTCGGCCGATGCCAGCTCCAGGGTCGCGCCGCGTGCAGCCTGTTCAGCGCTCAGCATCACCTGCGTGCGATACCAGACCATGCCGTTGTAGTCGGAAAGTGCGGGCTCGTTCCACCGCTCCCATGCGCCCAGTGTGGCCGGTGCGCGCGACCATCCGCGGTCATCGGCATCCGCCCGCCATGGGGCGTCGCCGGGCAGCGTGCCCTCGCGTGTGGCCCACCAGTGCTGCCAGTAGCGGCCCCAGGCCGCGCGTGCCTCCAGCGGATCACGCGCAGACCGCGCGAGGATATCGAGGGCCTCATCCAGGCCGCCCTGCCCGCGCAGTGCACCAACGCTGGTCCAGGCCTCGATCCGCGAGCCACCCCACGCCGCCTCGATCAGCCCCATCGGCACGTCGACCGTGCGCTGCAGTTCGCGCGCGAAGTAGAAGCAGGTGGCGGAGAAATCGCGCACCGCATCAGGCGTTGCCGATGTCCAGGCAGTGCTGTCGCTGAGGGTCTCCTGTGCCTGCACGGCGGCGTGCTGCGGCACGGTGAACAGCCGGATCCGTGGCATCGTGGCCGAGGCGATCTCGCTGGCAGCGTTGAGCGAGCGCCACACCGGCAGCTCCATGTTCGACTGGCCCGAGCACAGCCACACGTCGCCGACCAGCACGTCGCGCGCCGTTTGCCGGCGCGTTCCGTCGTTTACCTCCAGCGTGTAGGGACCGCCAGCGGCGACCGGGTACAGCATCGCCTGCCAGCGGCCTGCGGCGTCCGCCCGGCTGCTCACCGCCTGCCCCGCAAACGTCACGGAAACCGGCTGCCCAGGGCTTGCGTGCCCCCAGACCGCAATGGGCCGGTCACGCTGCAGGACGGCGTGATCCCTGAACAGCGGATGCAGCAGTCCCGTCGTCTCCCGCGCCGCGGCCGGCATCGCCACTACTGCCGCAGCCATCATCAACAGCACACACCCGACCGCTCCGAACCTGCTCATCGCCCATCCCCCGGTGCGAACGGAAACTGCAACGCCTGGTAGTACGACAATGGTTGCGGCGGTGGCCGTTCGCCGGCGGGCAGCGACCGTCCGCTGAGTGACTGGAGGTACGCCACGCTGGCGTCACGCCACCATTGGGCTTCGTCGTGCTGGATCTGCAGGAACGCAGCAACGTGCCGATGCCGCTGCGGATCGATCCGGTCGCTCAGGCCGGCCCAGGTCGCCTGCATCGACTGCACCTGGCGCACGCCGCGCGAATAGCGCCCGACCAGTTCATCCCAGAGCGTCCTGCCCGAGCGCATGCGGTGATCCCACGGCACATGATGGAACCACAGCAGCAGCGACTCGGGCACCCGCTCGGGGTCGCCATAGACCTCGGCCACCTGCGGCGCGTACTGGCCCACGGCGTTGCTTCCGCTGGCGCTGCGGTCAAAGCCGATGCCCTGGCTGTCTGCGCGGTGGTAGTACACCGACGTCCAGTCCGCACGTGGGCCGCCGTCCACCCAGGGGCCGGGGCCGTAGTGATGGCCGCGTGCCATCAGGTGGTGCAGGCCCAGCGGCGTCATGTAATCCACTGCCGCCTCGCGCGAGTCCATCATCATTCGCACGATCGGGCCGGTCACCTGCGGGTCGGGCGAGAAGGTCAGCGCTGCCCAGTCTTCGGCAATCGCGCGCGCGGATTCCTGCGGGTTCCAGGCCAGTCGGCCGAAGGCGTACCAGTTGGCCTGATCGAAGTGCGAGCCACTCCAGGTGCGGTCCACGCCGATGTTGGCGACGCCGGCGATACCGGTCAGCGCATGACCCTCCAGCGAGCCATCGACCACGCGGGCAACCGTGGAGCCCTCGCCACGGGCATGGGTGTCGGCCTGCAGCACTTCCTCGTAGAGCGTTCCCAGGTAGACCAGGTGCGTCGCAAAACCCAGGTATTCCTTGGTGATCTGCAGTTCCATCATCAGCGGCGTGCGTGGCATCGCGCCGAACAGCGGATGGAACGGCTCGCGCGGCTGGAAGTCGATTGGGCCGTTCTTCACCTGCACGATCACGTTGGGGCGGAAGGTACCGTCCAGCCCGACAAACTCGCTGTACGCCTGCTTGGCGCGATCTTCGGGAACCTCGTGCGAATACACGAAGGCCCGCCACATCACCACGCCGTTGTAGGGTGCCAGCGCGTCGGCCAGCAGGTTGGCGCCGTCGGCATGGGAACGACCGTAATCCTGCGGGCCGGGTTGCCCCTCCGAGTTCGCCTTGACCAGGAAGCCGCCGAAATCCGGAATGCGCGCATGGATCTCATCGACCTTGTCGCGCCACCAGCGCCGCACGCCGGGATCCAACGGGTCAGCCGTCGCCAGGCCGCCGAGCTCGATGGGCGCACTGAAGCGTGCGCTCAGGTAGACCCGGATGCCATAGGGGCGGAACAGGTCGGCCAGCGCGGCGGCTTTGGCCAGATAGGCCGGCGACAGGCTCAGCGCACTGGCGTTGACGTTGTTGAGGACGGTGCCGTTGATGCCGAGCGAGGCGTTGGCACGGGCGTAGTCGGTGTAGCGCGGGTCACGCCACTGCGGCAACGTCTGCCAGTCCCAGAGGGAGCTGCCTGCATAGCCACGCTCGACGTAACGATCCAGGTTGTCCCAATGGTCGAGCACACGCAGTGCGACCCGCGGCGACTCCCGCACGTCCAGCCCCTGCAGGGGCATGCCACGCTGCAACAGGCGCAGCAGATGGAACGTGCCATACAGCACGCCGACATCCCGGCGTGCCGCCACCAGCAGTACATCGCGCCCCTCGATCCGGACCCGCCGGATCAGGAAGCCCTCGTCGCCCAGCGTGGCAACCTCGTTGCCGAGCGCGGCGACCAGCGCCGAAGACTGCGGCGTACCCAGCACCATGGCATGGTCAGTACTGATTGCCGTTCGCATTGGCGGCGCCGTTCCCAGCAATCCAGGGAGGCTGCGCGCAAGCTCGTCGCGGGTAGCGCGCTGCATCGGCGTGCAATCCGGGGCCACCACTTCGGCCAATTGCCGCCGGTAATCGGCAGCGACCGTTGCGGCAACCGGCTGGTAGCGCATCCACAGCCCGTAGCCATCCTCCGCCCGCGCCACGCCAGCACAGGCCAGCAGCACGACCACGGCCCACAGGCGCGTGCCGACAGCACGCAACAAGGGCGTTAACATGCGCCTTTGTAGACTACGTCCGGGCCCGGGGCAGCGCATCATCGTCCTTCGCACCCCCGCGGCAGCGCCACCAAGAACAAAGGGATCGTGCATTGGACAAGCCGAAGAAATCGGTTCGCCGCAGAACCGCAGGCGTGACGATCGACGAGGTTGCGGCCCTTGCCGGCGTTTCGCCGATGACCGTGTCGCGGGTGATCAACCAGGGCAAGGTGCGCGACGTCACCCGCGAGCGCGTGCTGCGCGCCGTGCGTGAGCTGGGCTATACGCCCAATCTTGCCGCCAGTTCGCTGGCCGCCGCACAGCACACGCGCATTGCGCTGATCTACACCAACCCCAGCGGCGCCTACCTGCGCGAACTGCTGGTGGGCCTGCTGCGCGTCGCCTCCAGTTCCGCCATCCAGCTGGTCATCGACTATTGGGACAACCTGGATGCCGAATCCGAACGCAGGGCGGCGCGCGCGCTCGCCGGACGCGTCGACGGGGTGATCCTGCCGCCGCCGCTCTGCGAATCGCAGGCCGCCGTAAGCGAACTGGTCAAGGCTGGCATTCCAGTGGTGGCCATCGCATCGGGGCGCCTGAGCGAGGCCCTGTCCTGCGTCCGCATCGACGATTTCAGTGCGGGCAGGGAAATGACCGAGCACCTGCTCCGGCAGGGACACACCCGCATCGGCTTCATCCGAGGGCGCGATGACCTGAGCGCAAGTGCGCTCCGCTACGACGGCTTCGTCACCGCCCTGCGCGAGGCCGGGCTGGCGGTGGAGCCTGGCCTGGTCCAGCACGGTGACTACACCTACCGGTCCGGCCTGGCTGCCGCCGAAAAGCTGTTGTCCCAACGCCGCCCACCGACCGCGATTTTCGCGAGCAACGACGACATGGGCGCTGCCGCCATCTCCGTCGCGCACCGGCGCGGGCTGGAAGTGCCGCGCGACCTGTCGGTCGTGGGTTTCGATGACACCTCGGCCGCCACCACCGTGTGGCCGGAACTGACCACGATCCACCAGCCCATCGCCTCGATGGCCAACGCGGCCGTCGACATCCTGCTGCGCACCATCCGCCGTCCGGCGGCGGACGCAACGGTGCTGCGCGATCATGTGATGCCGCATCGGCTGATCGCACGCGATTCGGTCGCCGCGCCGCCCCGGCGGCGGTAGCGCAGGCATCATGCTCCGCATCCGAGGGTGACCTCGGCTTCGTTCAGCGCACCCAGCGCGACGCGTGACACGGAGATCGTCATCGCATCGCCCGTCACCACCGACCACGGTCGGTCGATCGCGTCCAGCTTGGCGCCCGCCTTGGCCAGGCACTTCAGCGGCACGCCAACACGCTTCCACTGGCCTTGTGGAAGCGCCGCCAACGCCGGCCCGATGGCGACGCGCGCCGAGCAGCCCGCACTGCAGCCCACCGACAGCCACGCCTCACCCTTCGGGGCTGCGTCCACCCGCAGCGTGGTCAGCAGCATCAGGTCGCCGTTCGATTCACGCCGCAGGTCCAACGCCGTGTGCGACTGCAGTGCCGCGGCGGCTTCGCCATTGCCCGACCAGGCCAGGCGTCGCCCATCCTCCTGCGCCAGATGATCCACGCCGGTGATCTTCAGCCGATCATCGGGCAATGCGTCCGGCACGCGGGTCACGGTCAGGCCCTGGCCAGCAGCATCCTCGATCCGCAGCGCCATGCCAGGACCCGCGTCACCGCGCGCGAAGAACACGCCCGTCGCGCCCTCGTTGCCGGTCACGCCCGATGCCTCCGGCAGCGCGGCCAGGTCGCCGTTGTCGGCGTAGGTCAGGCCGAAGCCGAACGCAAACAATGGATCGTAGTCCTTCTGGCCCACGTTGTTGGCGTACTGGGTGGCAGTGCGCGGCCAGCTGAAACTGAGCTTGCCCTTGAAATCGTACTGCACGCGGCCATCGCTTCCGCGCAGCAGCACATCGGCAATCCCGGCGCCTTCCGAACCCGGCAGCCACGCAGCCACGAAAGCATCGGCGGCATTGATTTCCCGGTTCACCCAGAGCGGCCGCCCGCTCAGGAAAACCGCAACAACCGGTATGCCGTCGGCCTTGAGCCGCTTGAGCAGCGCCAGGTCCGTTTCGTTGCCGGGCTTGTAGGCCAGCGTCGGCCGGTCTCCCTGGAACTCGGCATAGGGGTCTTCGCCAAACACCACCACCGCCACATCGGGCTTCACTGCATAGCGACCGTCAACGGCAAGCACGGCTTCACCACCGGCCGCGCTGGCCTGGCGCGCGATGCCCTCGTAGATCGTGTCCGCATTGGGGAAGTCCCTGCGGCTGGTGCCGGTGCCCTGCCAGTTGAGCGTCCAGCCGCCGGCCTGCTTGCCGACATCGTCGGCACCGTCGCCGGCCACGAGGATCCGCTGCTTCGGAGACAGCGGCAGGACGTGGTCCTGGTTTTTCAACAGGACCAGCGATTCGCGCACGGCCTGCCGGGCGACCGCGCGATGTTCCGGCGCGCCGATCAGTGCGAACTGCCCGCCGACGGCCCGCGTGGATGGCCTGCCGGCCTCGAACAGCCCAAGGCGGAACTTGACCCGCAGGATCCGGCGCACCGCATCGTCCAGGCGTTGCGTCGTGATCCGGCCGTCCTTGACCGCAGCCAGCGTCGTCTCGTAGAAGCCCTTCCAGCTGTCCGAAGCCATCGCCATGTCCAGGCCCGCGATGATGGTGGCCGGGCAGTCTGTGGTGGTGCAGCCCTTGACCTGTCCATGACCATTCCAGTCACCCACCACGAAGCCACCGAAGTTCATGCGGCCCTTGAGCACATCGGTGAGGTAATGCCGGTGCCCATGCATCTTTTCACCGTTGACACTGTTGAACGACGCCATTGCGGTCTGCGCGCCGGCGGCGATTGCCGGCGGGTATCCGGCCGCGTGGATGCGCACCAGATCTGACTCGCTGATACGGGTGTCGCCCTGATCCTTGCCGTCAGTGGTGCCCCCATCGCCCAGGAAGTGCTTCACCGAGGCGATTACATGGCGGCCATCGAGGAACTCCGGTGTTCCCACCCTGCCCTGCAATCCCTCCACCATGGCGGCGGCATAGCTGGCCACCACGTCCGGCGATTCGGAGTAGCCTTCGTAGGTGCGTCCCCAGCGATCATCCTGGGGTACGGCAACGGTCGGCGCGAACGTCCATTCCATGCCGGTGACACGGGTCTCCAGCGCGGTGATGCCACCGATCTGCCGCAGCAGCTCCGGATTGCGCGTGGCGCCCAGCCCGATGTTGTGCGGGAACAACGTGGCGCCAATGATGTTGCTCTGCCCGTGCACGGCATCGATGCCGAACAGCAGCGGAATGGCCTTGCCGCCTTTCGAGGTGTCCATCGAGGCGTCGTAGAAGGCGTCGGCCAGCGCCAGCCATTCGGCCGGCGACGCGTCATAGCGGCCACCGGGATCGGAGTTGCCCCCGGCCAGGATCGAGCCGAGCCGGTAGCGGCGCACATCATCTGGAGTGACGCTGGCGATGTCGCCCTGCACCAGCTGGCCGACCTTGTCCTCCACCGTCATTCCGGCCATCAGGTCGGTGATGCGCTTCTCCAGCGCCGGGTCCGCAGCCAGGGGCCAGATGACCTCCGGCCAGGGATCCTTGTCGGTGGCTGCGGCGGCGGCAGCCCGGTCCTGGCCGCGGCAGCCGAGCAATCCCAGCATCAGTGCGGCGACCAGCGCGCCGCTGCGGATTACGAAGGCCTGCGATGTCATGGTGCTCATCCTTCCATCTGCTCCAGTTCCTTGCCCTTGGTCTCGTGCACATGTCGGACGACGAAGATCACCGAGATCACGGCAGCCATCAGGTAGATGCCGTAGGTGGCCGCCAGCCCTGCCGCGGCCAGCAGCATCGGGAACGTCACCGTGACCACGAAGTTGGAGGTCCACTGCGCCGCGCCGGCGACTGCCAGTGCCGAACCGCGGATCTGGTTCGGGAACATCTCGCCCAGCATCACCCACATCACCGGCCCCCAGGACAGATTGAAGAACACGACGTAGGCATTGGCCGCCACCAGCGCCAGCGTGCCCATGCGACCGGGCAGCTGCAGGTGCCCGTCCGCCAGCGAACCGCTGGCAAAGGCCACCACCACCAGTGCAAGCGACAGCGACATCCCTGCCGAGCCGAACCACAGCAGGGGCTTGCGGCCGATCCGGTCAATCAGCAGTACCGTGACAACGCAGGCACCGATGCTCAGCGCGCCGGACAGCACGTTGATCAGCAGCGCGTCGTTTTCGGAAAAGCCGACCGCCTGCCACAGCACGGCGCCGTAATAGAACACCACGTTGATGCCGACCAGCTGCTGGAAGCAGGCCAGCCCGACGCCGACCCAGACAATCGGGCGGATCCGCCCGGTCGCCCGGCTCTTCAGGTCGGACAGTCGAGGGCGATGATGGTCGTTGGACAACGAGGCATCGATCTCCTCGAGCGTGGCGCGGGCCTTGTCGCTGCCCAGCAGCCGGGTCAGCACCCGCAGTGCATCGTCCTTGCGCCGCTTCACCACCAGGTAGCGCGGGCTCTCAGGAATGGTCAGCAACAGCAGCAGGAACAGCAGCGATGGCGCGGCCTGCATCCAGAACATCCAGCGCCAGGCGGCCTGCCCGCCCCACAGCGGTTCGGTCGACGCGCCCGCTGCGGCCGCCAGCAGGTAGTTGGACAGGAAGGCAGCGGTGAGGCCGGTGATGATCGCGATCTGCTGCACGGTAGCCAGGCGGCCGCGATAGCGGGCCGGAGCGACCTCGGCAATGTAGGCCGGCGAGATCACGCTGGCCGCGCCGACCGCGAATCCACCCACCACCCGCGCGACAATGAACCAGCCCGACGACACCGCCGCCCCGGCACCGAGTGCCGACAGCAGGAACATCACTGCCGACAGGATCAGCACGTTGCGACGGCCCAAGCGGTCGGCCAGCCGGCCTGCACTGAACGCGCCCACCGCACAGCCCAGCAGCATCGACGCGATCTCGAACCCCTGCATCCACTCACCGGACCGGAACGCCTGGTGCAGGCCATCCTGGGTACCGTTGATCACGCCGCTGTCGAAGCCGAACAGAAAACCGCCAATCGTCGCCACCACGCTGATCAGTACGATCAGCCGCGTGTTCTCACCGCTGCCTGCTGCCTGGTTCATCCCCGTCCCCTTGAGTGCGCCGTTGCCGCGCTCAGCGCAGCAGGTACTGGTTGAGCAGGTTTTCGTAACGCTCCTGCTTGCCGCTGGCCTGGCGCGGTTCGCCGAGGCGGGCGGCCAGTGCCGCCAGGTCCGGCAGGCTGAGCGTGCCACGCTCGAAATCCTGGCCGGCGCCGGAATCGAAGCTGGCGTAGCGCTGCGCACGCCATTGCTCCCACGGCGACTCGGTCAGCAGTGCATGGGCAACCTCCAGCCCGCGTGCGAACGCATCCATGCCGCCGATATGGGCAATGAACAGATCCTCCAGGTCGGTCGACTCACGGCGCACCTTCGCATCGAAGTTCAACCCGCCCTCCAGCCCACCCTGGCGCAGCACGACCAGCATCGCGCCCACGGTGTCGTACAGATCGCTGGGGAACTGGTCGGTGTCCCAGCCGTTCTGCGCGTTGCCGCGGTTGGCATCGATGCTGCCGAGCAGGCCATGATCGGACGCGACCTGCAGGTCGTGCTCGAAGGTATGGCCGGACAACGTGGCGTGGTTGGCCTCGATGTTGAGCTTGAAGTCCTTGTCCAGCCCGTGTTCCTTCAGGAAGCCCACCACCGTGGCACTGTCGAAGTCGTACTGGTGCTTCATCGGCTCCATCGGCTTGGGCTCGATCAGGAAGTTGCCCTTCAGGCCGATGCTGCGGCCATAGTCGCGGGCCATGGTCAGGAAGCGTGCGAAGTGCTCGATCTCGCGCTTCATCTGCGTATTGGCCAGCGACGCATAGCCCTCGCGCCCGCCCCAGAACACGTAGTGCTCGCCACCGAGTTCGACCGTGGCCTCCAGGGCGGCCTTGACCTGCACCGCGGCGCGGGCCACCACGGCGAAATCGGGATTGGTCGATGCACCGTTCATGTAGCGCGGGTGCGAGAACAGGTTGGCCGTGCCCCACAGCAGCTTGACGCCGGTGGCCTCCTGGCGCGCCTTGGCCAGGCCCACCATGTGCGTGAGGTTCTTCTGGTACTGGCCGATATCATCGGCATCCGGCGCCAGGTCGATATCGTGGAAGCACCAGTACGGCACGCCCAGCTTGGTGAAGAACTCGAACGCCGCGTCCACTTTCGCTTCGGCCGTGGCCAGCGGCGAGCCCGCCTCCCACGGGAACTGCCGGGTACCCGGGCCGAACGGATCGTGCCCGGCATTGCAGAAGGTATGCCAGTAGCACACGGCAAAGCGCAGATGCTCCTGCATGGTCTTGCCACCGATGACCCGGTTTGCATCGTAGACATTGAAGGCAAGCGGATTGTCCGAGCCCTTGCCCTCGAACGGAATGCGGCCGATGCCGGGGAAGTATTCCTTGGCGCCGATGAAGGGCTGCGTGCTCATGGTGCGTGCTCCTGTCGTTGTACGGTGTGGTGGAGGAGTATCAGCCGCGCTGCAGCGGCGTGATGGCATCAAGATGACTGAGGAAGCGTGCGTAGGCCCGTGCATAGGCATCGCTGCGGTCCGGATCCGGGCGCGCGGAGAGCGTGGGATCGACGGTGACGTGCCGTGCGGTGATGTCGCTGATCGAAGTGGCGTTGCCCTGCGATCGGGCGAGCGACCACAGCGCCTGTAGCGCCGCTCCAAACGCCGCGCCTTCGGCCTGCACCGGGACCTCCACGGGCAGGCCGAACACATCGGCCACCAGTTGACGCCAGGCAGCGCTGTTGCTGCCACCGCCGGTGAGTACGATGCGATCAAACTGCATGCCCGCGCGGACGAAGGCGTCGTAGCCGTACCTCAGGCTGTAGGTCGCGCCCTCCATGGCGGCGCGGTAGAGGTGCGCCGGAGTGAAGTTGGCGGTGTCCAGGCCGGCCAGCACACCCTTGCCGAGCGGCAGGTCCGGCGTACGCTCGCCATTGAGGAAGGGCAGCATCACCAGCCCGCCTGCTCCCGGTGGCGTCGCGCGCAGGTGCGCATCGCCGTCGCGAGTGCTGAAGCCGAAGGCACGGGCCACCTGTTCGGTCGCCACGGTGCAGTTCATGGTGCAGATCAGCGGCAGCCATCCTCCCGTGGACGAGCAGAACGCGGCCCAGGCGCCGTCCGCGTCGATCACCGGCGCGCTGGAATAGGCGAACAGCGTTCCAGACGTTCCCAGGCTCATCGCCAGGCGTCCTTCGGTGACGCAGCCAGTGCCGATCGCGGCCATCATGTTGTCGCCGCCGCCAACGGCCACCTTCACCGCCGCTGCAAGCCCGAGCGCGGCCGCGGCCTTCGGCGCGATATCAAACAGGGCGTCGGGTGCGGCGATCGGCGGCAGGCAGGCGGCAAGATCACGATCAGGATCGGTGGCGCGCAGCAGTTCCTGCGACCAGGTGCGTGTGCGCACGTCCAGCCAGCCGGTTCCGGACGCATCGCCAAGCTCGCAGAACCGCTGCCCGGTCAACACGAAATTCAGGTAGTCGTGTGGCAGCAGGATGGTCGCCAGCCGCGCATAGGCGTCGGCACGGTGGATCCGGGTCCAAGGCAGCTTGGACGCTGTGTAGCCGGCCAGGATCGGGTTGCCCGCCAGCGCAATGGTCCGTTGGAATCCGCCCACGGCGTCCATGATCTGGATGCATTCGGCCGAGGTGCTGGTGTCGCACCACAGCTTGGCTGGCGCCAGTACCTCGCCAGCATCATCAACCGGCACGAACCCATGCTGCTGCCCCGATACCGCCAGTGCGACGATGCGAGCGCGCAGCGAGGGGTGGATCCTGGCAAAGCAGTCGCGCAGGGCCGACACCCAGTCGGCAGGCGCCTGTTCACGGCTGCCGTCGGCACCGCTGTCCAGCGTGAGCGGCGCGCTGGTGACGGCGGCCACCGCTTGCGCCTGCGGGTCGTAGACCAGCACCTTCAGGCTCTGCGTCCCTGCATCGATCCCTGCAACCAGACCCATCGAAACCGCCTCCGATCAACAAAAAGGTAGCGCTAACATTCCGTGGACTCAAAAAGGGGGCGTGCTGTCCGGCCCCCTCGTTGCCACCGCATGCGTCATCGCCTGCGGTGTTCCCGCACTGTAACCAGCTGCAGCGGAAAAAGCGTGCTGCAACGCAAAACCCTGCTATGCGTTTGCTGCCGTCGAACGCCACACGTCAACGCCGGACCTGCAGTACTGCGCGATGAACTCCGCCTGGGTCGGCATCTGCGCGGCGGCCTGCTGCACCGGCTGCTGAATGCCCTTCAACAGGGTGCGCAGATCGGCGTCGCTCACTGCCCGCGCCAGCGGGTGGGCAGGACCGGGCGCGATGCCCTGCCCGAGCAGCACGCTGGTCCACGATTCCACGCGGAACAGCTCGCCGGGGTCCTGCCAGGCGTGCGCACGCTCGCGCCACGCCTGCAACCGCTGCTGCAGCGATCCGGGCACGCTCATCTCGCGACACGCCTTCCACATCGGTTCGGTGCGCTGCGTTGCGTGATAGTGCAGGATGATGAAGTCGCGCACATGCTCCATTTCCTGGCGGCTGACATCGTTGTACAACTGCACCAGCGACGCACTGATGCCGTCGAACGGGAACAACTGGATCAGGCGCACCACCGTGCTGATCGTCAGATGGATGCTGGTCGACTCCAGCGGTTCGATGAAACCGCTGGCCAGCCCGAGCGACACCACGTTGCTGTTCCAGGCCTTCAGCCGGCGCCCGCTGCGGAACGGCACGTTCCATGGGTCGCGCAAAGGTGGAGCCCCTGCATCGCGCAGCAGTTTCGCGGCGGCCTCGTCATCAGACAGATGGCGGCTGTCATACACCAGCCCACAGCCAACGCGGTGCTGCAGCGCGATGTGCCAGCGCCACCCCGCCTCGTGGGCGATCGCCCGGGTATAGGGCACCGGCGGCGCCACCGCTTCGGTCTGCACCGCCACGGCCCGGTCGCACGGAAGCCATTCGTGCCAGTCCTCGTAGCCGGTGCCCAGCGCCTGCTCGATCAGCAGGCCACGGAACCCCGTGCAGTCGATGAACAGATCGCCCTCGATCACCTGGCCGTCGTCCAGTACCAGCGCCTGAACCGAGCCGTCGTGCGCGTGCTGCCTGACCTGGGCGATCCTGCCTTCGATCCGGCGCAGGCCGTTGGCCTCGGCCCTGCCGCGCAGGAACCGCGCATACAGGCTGGCATCGAAGTGATACGCATAGCTGGCCTGCGGCTGGGTGTGCAGCGAGAAGCGGTCGCCGCGCGACGCGATGCTCTCCAGGCAGAAGTCGCCCAGGTCCGAGGGCATGCCGCGGCGTAGGCTGTCCAGCCAGAAGTGATGGAAGGGAGCCGCCCAGGTGCCATGGCCGATGGTGCCGAACGGATGGAAGAAGCGATCCCCCGGCAGCCGCCAGTTCTCGAACGAGATCGACAGCTTGAAGGTGCCGGCCACCGCGCGCAGGAACTCCTGCTCGTCAATCTGCAGGAAGCGATGAAAGGTGCGGATCGGCGGCACGGTGGACTCACCGACGCCGACCGTGCCGATCTGCTCGGACTCGACCAGCGTGATCTGCAGCTGGTCACGGAACTGATGCGCCAGCGCGCAGCCGGCCAGCCATCCCGCTGTACCGCCACCGGCAATGACCACCTTGCGGATGCGCCCTGCAGGCGTGCTTTCGGTATCCAACGCGTTGCCCTCTCTCAACGGTTGAGCCTGCCCAGCAGCATCGCGCGCATGCGGCGGGCGCGCTGCTCCTCGAACGGTGCCAGATCCCCGCGCGCGGCGTCAGGCAGGTGCTGCCCCGCGCGCTCGCCGGGGCCGAATACGTAGTAACGGAAGAGCCCTTCCCAGGCCTGCTTCTCACGCGCTGGCAGGTCGCGCACGGACCACATCGCGTGCTGCAGCGCCGCCAGCGGCGACCCCAGCCAGGCCGGCGAGCTTCGCCACCAGTAGTTCACCAGCACGTTGAACGGCTCCAGGCTGCGTACATGGTGCCACCACATGCTGGGAATGAAGATCGCATCGCCGGGTCCAAGTACCGCGCTGCGTGCATGCGCCAGCGCCTCGCGGAAACGTGGATGCTGATCGAAGTCGGGGCGCTCGAAGTCCACCACGCTGACGACCTGTCCGCCCGGCGTGGGATCGAGCGGGCCCGGATAGAGGTTGTCGATCTGGGCGGGCGGGAACAGGGTGAACTCACGCCGCCCCACCGCGCAGCAGGCGAGGTTGTCGGGTGTGTCGAAATGGCATGAGGCCGTCACCCGGTTGCCGATCCAGATGCTGGCGGTGGCGTCGATGCCCTGCTTCGCCAGCCCGGCGTCGTTGGCCTGCGCGAATGCCGGCAGCAGTGCCCGCTCGATCGGCAGCGAGGCCACGTAATAGGTTGGCGGCCGAGGCGCATGCAGCGTCGTGGCGATCTCTTCCAGCACCTGGGCCAGACCGCCACGCCGCACTTCGAAGTTCAGCCGGGTGAAGTCCGCGCTGTAGAACGGGCGGCCTGCGATCTCGGGGCCGCCGAACGAGTACTGGATGGGCGCACCCGCATCGACGCTGCAAAGGTACACCATCGCGTCGTGCACGCCGCCCAGTCCGGCCTGGACCAGTGGCCAACCGCTGGCGATGCCGCGCAGTACGACCGGCTCACCGGCATCCACCAGGTCAGCCAATGGCAACGCGGCAGGATCGATGCCTTCCAGGATCCGCATCGGCAGGGTGGCCTGCACCGGTCAGTTCCTGGCCGCCTGCGCGGTGCCGTCCTGGACGCGGAGACGGCGCTGCTTCTCGGCGATCAGGCGGCGCATGTTATGCAGCGAGGCAAGCATCAGGTACGCACCTTCCAGGTAACCGGCGCGGTTCAACGCAGCCAGGCGTGAACTGTCCAGCGCCGCGAGGCGCTCGCGGTCAATGCCGTGCAATCCGCTCACGCTCACCCGGTGGTGCGGCGCGATCTGCACGTCGAGCGTGACCGGCTGGATGAGGCCGCAGTCGTCGAGCATCGCGAACATTGCGGCCGCGTACGCGCTGCCCTCGTGGATGCCGCGCAACACGCCGGCGATGTGGTCCAGGTAGGGCGTGTTGCCGCCCTGCGGCAGGAACACCGGCTCACCGGCGCCGGCGGTGACGCGCGGATGGTCCAGGTCCACGTGCATCACCGCATCCTGGGTGAGCAGGCCATCCACGTAGTGCTCCTGGAACCCGATCAGGAACGGCCCTTTGGCGGCCGCACCAGGCAGATAGGAGGCATTCCAGCGCCCGTCCTGCAGGAACAGGTTCTCGTGTTGCTCGAAACCCAGCAGGGCCACGGACTGCCACGCTTCTGACCCGGTTTCCCTGCGCAGGAAGATTGGATACTCACGCTGCAGTTCAGCGAACTCGCTGGGATAGGCCGGCACCATGCCCACCGCATCGCCGAACTGCGGCCCGAATCCGGTGGCGACCTTCAGGTCCCGATGCGCGATGTTGTTGAGCATTTCGTAGCGGGCCATCAGGGTATCCAGTCCAATGCGGGTTGCTGGCCGGCAGGGTAGCGCAGGCGCGACAGGTGCGGCGACACCGTCCCGGCACGGCACCGCTGGCGGGCAGCGGTGCCGTGGCGGACGCATCGGCAACCAGGTTCAGAACTTGTAGCGGACGCCCAGCATGTAGCGCGGGCTCTGGTCTGCCAGCTTGACGATCATCTGCGACGTGCGCGAGCGCCACCGCACATCCTCACCGGTCAGGTTGATCGCCTCCAGGCTGAAGGACCAGTGGTCATCGAGCGCGTAGTTGACGCTGAGATCCCACTGCTCGTACGGCTCCACATAGTACGGATTGCGGCTGGAGCCCTGGTTGGCCAGGATCAGGTACTGATCGCGCCAGTTCCATGCCAGTCGCACCGACCACCCGTACTTCTCGTACATCAGCATGGCGTTGGCGGTGTCGCTCAGGCCGGTGAGCGAGAACTGGTCGATACCCGGATCGCCGCCGTTGTTGTAGCCGACATCACCTTTCACCACCGTGTAGTTGGCCAGTACGCCGAACCCGGTGTCACCGAAGAAGTACTGCCCGCCCAGCTCCCAGCCGTGCAGCTTGGACTTGTTCTGGTTGATCGGGCGATTGACGTTGAACTGGTACAGCGGATCGTTGGCCTGCCCATACAGATCGTAGGCCGCTTCGGTAGCCAGAACCTGCGCATCGGTTCCGTTGTAGGCGCCCAGGCCAGCGGGATTGTTGCGCAGCAACGCCAGTGCGGTGAACAGCGAGGTGTCGTTGGCCGAGCAGGCGGCCGCGTTGGCCGGCCCGACCTGGGCGACGCAGGCGCCGCTGGTCAGGAAGTCCAACGCCGCCCGTGCATCCGGCCCGGAGGTGGGGTCGGTGAGGCCGTACAGGCTTTCCTGGACGACGGTGTTGCCGATGAAGTTGCTGACCGACTTGTTCCAGTAGGTCAATGACACATAGCTGGCATCGGCGAAGTACCACTCCAGCCCCAGGTCGAGGTTGTCCGATTCCAGCGGCTTCAGGCTCGGGTTCTGGGAATTGCCGCTGGCGCGCGAGGAGGGATCGATCAGCACCGAGCCGAACGGCTGCTGGGCCCCGGGTCCCGCATAGAGATTGCCGTACGGCGCGCGGGCGATGCTCTTGCCGAACGAAACGCGGCCCTTCAGCTCCTCGGTGAAGTCGATGCTGAAATCAAGGTTGGGCAGGATGTAGCTGTACCGCGCCTTCTCCGTGAAGGGCTGCTGCTCGTCGGACAGCACGATGCGGAAATCGTTGTTGGCCTGCCACTCGATGGACTCGGGGACGGCAATGACCGAGGTCGACACCACGTCAGTGGTTTCATAGCGCACGCCCAGGCGGGTGTTGGTGCGCATGCCACCCAGCTCCCCGTCCAGCTCCACCTGGAAGTACGCCGCCTTGGTCTTCTCTTCCACGAAGTTGTCGGCTGCGCGTTGCGGGTTCACACCCAGGCCGACGCCGTACTCGCCCGATGCCCATTGCGCGAGCTGTCCGGCATTGCCGCGCCAGGCCGGCCAGCTGTTGGCACTGTAGTCGTCGAACAGGCCGACGATGCTGACCGGCTGCAGCAGGTCCATCAGGCCCGCGGCGGTATCCCGGTCCACGTTGGCCACGCCCCAGTCACCCAGGGTGGAGTAGGCCTCGGCGGCCTGGATGCGGTGGGTGGTGGACTTGTTGGTGTCCACGCCGAACTGGAAGCGGCCGTGGTCGAAGTTCCATTCGCCATCGACGCGCGCCTGCTTGATCTCGCTGATCTGGGTCTGCGCGTTGACGCGCAGCACCTGCGTGCCAACCTCGCCTTCCTGGAAGCCCGGATTGACCACGCCATTGGTCCCGGCGACCGCATCGGCGGTGCTGGGATACCAGACCTGGGTGCCAACCGGCAGGCCATTGTTGAAGTTCAATTCCTGCACCCAGGAGCCGCCACAATGCGGGCCACGGGTGCAGTTGTTGGTGCCGGCGATGCTCATGAAGATCGAACCACCGCCGGTCAGCGGATCATTCGGGCGGCTCTCGTTCTTCGAGTTGTGCGCATCGAAGCTGAGCTTGAAGCGGTCGCTGACATTCCAGACGGCGTTGAAGCCCAGCGAGCCCAGCTTGTACTCCTGCATGCTGCGCTGCTGTTCCAGGCCGAAATCCTTGGTGCCGGCGATTTCACGGATGTATACCGGCGTCGCGACGGCGCCACTGGTGTCGAACTCGACGTTGGTGTAGTTGCTGTTCTGCAGCCACATGCCCTGCTCGCCGCGATTCTCGGTGATTTCGTTGGTCGAGTAGGTGTAATCCACGGTCAGGGTCAGGCTGTCCGTCGGTGCGAACTGCAGCACGGCCTGGCCGTTGACGCGTTCGCGTTCGAATTCGGAGAACGCGTAGCGCAGGTCGTTGGGCCGCGCGTAAAGCTGGCCGACGGCCGGGGCATTGACCACGGTCGGGTTGCCCGGCATCGACCCTGTCCACGGCTGCACGTTCCAGTAGTTCTCCGTGGCCTGCACCGAGCCACCCTTGCGCTTCTGCTGGCTCGCGCTGAGGCTGACGCCAAAGGTCTTTTCCGGATTGCTGTAGCTGAAAATGCCCGACAGCTCCGGTGTCAGGTCATTGTCGAACGGCTGGCTCTGGTCGGAGACCAGCTTCGCCCCGGCGTTGGCCACGATGCCGGCGTGATCGAGCGGGCGCGAGGTCAGGATGTTGATCGTCGCACCGATGCCACCGCTGGGCACCTGTGCCTGGCTGGTCTTGTAGACCTCGATGCCATTGATGGCCTCGGCGGCCAGCTGCGCGAAATTGAAGGCGCGGGTGCCGCCGTCGACACCGCCGATGGCGACCTGTCCAGAGGCACCGAATGCATCGGCACCCGGCATCTGCCGACCGTTTAGCGTGACCATGTTGAACTGGGGGCCGAAGCCACGCGCGGTCACCTGCGCGCCCTCGCCGTCACGGCGCTCGATGGAGATGCCGGTGATGCGCTGCAACGATTCGGCAAGATTGGTATCGGGGAACTTGCCGATGTCCTCGGCGCTGATCGCGTCGACCACGCCCGCCGAGTCGCGCTTGATGTCCATGGCCTGGCTCAGGCTGTTGCGTATGCCCGTGACCTGCACTGCATCGAGCTGGGTGGGCTGCGACTGGCTCTGCGGCTGCTGCCCGGTCGCCGGTGCTGCGTCCTGCGCAAAGGCAGGATTGATGACCAGGGCGCCACCCACGAAGGTGAACATGGCCCGTGACCGGAACTTCGCCAATGCGCGGCTCATGAACCGGACCTCGGGGCCAGGGTGCCGCGGAAACTGCAAGTGCTCATGAAAGTCCCCTCTGACATACGATCGAATGGATGTACCGCCCCCTCCCAGGGGCACGCACGGGCGTGGCCCGCATTCCAAACCGAACAGCACGGGTGCTCGGGCACGCCGCGACTTACACTTGCTTTTCAAGCCTGCCAGGACAAACACGCGGCAAAGAAGGCAGCCCCTGGACCTTGGATCCCCGTCCGACTGGTAGCGCTACCATCGCGTTGCAGCGGAGAGTAATCACCCCGGTTCGCGCTTGTCACCATGCAGCGCAGCAAACCAGCAGCGCGCGGCACAGCTCATGACCCGGCTGCTGCTGCATCCGGTCAGGCGCACCCGACGTAGGAAGGATGCCCGCACTTGCGGGTCATCGAGAAAGGAACGCACCGTGAACGCTCTTCAGCGCATCGCCGCCGCAGTCGGCTTCGCCCTACTCGTTTCGTCCGGCTCCTCAGTTTTCGCCGCCAACGCCGTCATCGTGGGCGGGGCAGAGATGTACCCCACCAGGACCATCGTCGAGAACGCCGTCAATTCCAAGGATCACACCACCCTCGTTGCAGCGGTCAAAGCAGCCGGCCTGGTCGACACCCTCAACGGCGCCGGGCCCTTCACTGTTTTCGCGCCCACCAATGCGGCCTTCGAAAAATTGCCTGCAGGCACTGTCGATACGCTGGTGAAGCCGGAAAACAAGGCACAGCTGACCCGGATCCTGACCTACCACGTCGTCCCGGGCAGCTACAGTTCGGCGCAGCTTCTGGCCGATGCCCGCAAGCACGGCGGCAAGGCCACCCTCAAGACCGTGCAGGGTGAGCCTCTCACCGTGGCGCTCCACGATGGCAAGCTCTGGATCATCGACGCAAAGGGTGGCAAGGCAGGCATCAGCACTGCAGATGTCAGCCAGTCCAACGGCGTCATCCACGTGGTCGACACCGTGCTGATGCCCTAGTATGCGGCCTCATGCAACGGGCATCCGGCGCGATGCCCGTTGCCCGGGCCGGTCATGCCGCCGTCAACATGCGGATGCGCGGCCGGCATGGCGTAGTGGCTACCACACCGGTCCCAGCAGCTTCATCACTTCGGCCTCCAGTTTCTGCGCGGCCTCGTCCTGGGAGGCGACCTTGATGCACAACCCCGACTGTGCCGGTCCCGGCACCAGCTGGTAGCGGTTGATGGTGCCGCCACCTTCACCGTCCAGCGCTACGCGCGCCACTACCGTTCGGCCATTGGCGTGGAAGGTCCAGTCCTGATAATCAAACATGCTTCAGTACGTGTGCGGCCAAGATGTCATCCCACTTTAGGCGGCATGCCAGTGAAGAACGCTCCAGGAAGATGTTCAGCGCGCGTGGACATGATGGCGACAGGGCCTATTGCAGTGCCCGCGCCAACTGCAGGACATCGGCGAAGAAGGAGGGATAGTCGTCCTGAGGAGCGTTGTGGGTCTGGCGCCGGTGGATCAGGCGCACTGCGACGACACGCTGTTCCGGAACGATCATCAGGTATTGGCCCAGGTAGCCGTTGGCGGCAAAGCCGACGACCGGCCCCCGTGAGATGTCGTAGAGATCGGCGAGCTTCAGGCCGCGCGCGGAGATCTGGCTGCCGTAGCGCTGGGACCAGTCCGCGCCCAGTTGATCGGCGAGGAAGGCGACCAGCGTGCTGCGGCTTTCGAATACTCGCCCTGCGCTGGCCTGCAGTGCGCGCTGTACGTCGTCGTCCACGCCCCTTTTCACCAGCAGATCCCGTAGCCGGGGCTTGAGCTGGTAGCGTTCCCAGGCCGGTATCCGCCACCACAGCAGCCCAACATCTGGCGCACGGGCGCTTTCGGTCGTCATCAACGCGACCGACTGCTCACTCAGGAGACGTTTGCCATCCGGCGCCACGCCTCCGTCCAGCAACAGTTGCCCGATGGCGGCAAGATCGGCCGCGCGCAGGGACAGCCCGGCCATGCCCAGCGGGGTGCCTGCCTCATCCTTCATCCAGGTGTAGTGGGCAATGCCCAGGGGCTTGAACAGGCGCGCGTCCACATAGGCATCCAGCGGCTCGCCTGCCAGGCGCTCGACAATACCGGGCAGCAGGTTGGTGGCCTTGTTGTTGTAGGAGAACACGGCACCCGGGTCATCGCTCAGCTCGGCAGCCAGTGCCAGCTTGACCAGGTCCGGGGCCCCTTCCAGCTCTTCGCCCGCGTTCGCCACGTTCTGCAGGCCCGAGGTATGGTCCAGCAGCATGCGCACGGTAATGGCGCTCTTCCTGCCCTGCTTCCATTCGGGATAGATCCGGCTGACCGGCGTATCGATCGAAGCCAGCTTTCCTTCGTCCAGCAGCAATGCAATGGCCAGCGCGACGACCGACTTGGTGGCCGACATCAGGTGAACGGATTCCTGCCCGGCGGCGGGCTTCAGCTCAAGCAGCGTCTCCCGCTCATGCATCACCAGGACCGCATCGGAATGCGCGGCGCGTGCATTGCGCTCGATCGCGGCAAGGGCTTCGGCACGCATCGCCGCTTGGGTGGGCCCGGCGATGCCGAACACCAGGGCCAGGGCGCAGGACAACCAGCAGGATCTTGGCATCGCAATCTCGTCCAATGAGTGTGTGTGCAGTTTGACTACATGTGTAGTCAAGCTGCAGTGCCTGAAGTCATGCCGTGCTTGAGTGCTGAACGTGGGCTGGCGCCGCCCCGGCCCACCTGCAGCGCGGTCGACTGCAGCGGTCGCCATGCCGCGCCGCACGGTATGATGCGGCGACCCGGAACCTGCGATGATTTGCAGCGGCCGCCCATCCGCTGATCGCGCGCGCCAGGCCCCCCCTGCGCCGGGGTCGCTGCAGGTGCCGCTGAAGCCCCACTCCATGCTCGCCCCCCAAGCCCCCCTCGTGATCTGGGCAGCGGTCGCCGTTGCCACCATCGGCCTGCTCTTCCGTCCTTTCCGCATCCCCGAATATGTGTGGGCGTTGTGCGCTGCCGCCCTCTTGCCGTTGCTGGGCGCGGTGTCGCTGCACACCGCATGGGGCGCGGTGGCCGAAGGCCACGACGTCTACCTGTTCCTGGTCGGCATGATGGTGCTGGCCGAACTGGCGCGGCGCGAAGGCCTGTTCGATTGGCTGGCGTTGTACGCGGTGCGGCATGCGGGCGGATCCGGGCGACGCCTGTTCGACCTGGTGTTCCTGGTCGGCACGCTGGTGACGGTGTTCCTGTCCAACGATGCAACGGCCGTAGTGCTGACGCCGGCGGTCTACGCCGCCTGCAAGGCGGCGCGCGCCAATCCCCTGCCCTACCTGTTCGTCTGTGCCTTCATCGCCAATGCGGCCAGCTTCGTGCTGCCCATTTCCAATCCGGCCAACCTGGTGGTGTACGGCCAGCACATGCCGCCGCTGCTGCAGTGGCTGGCGCAGTTCGCGCTGCCGTCGGCGGCGGCGATCGGTGCCACCTATCTGGTCCTGCGCTGGGTGCACCGGCGCGAGATCGCCCAGCCGCTGGTGGCCGCGCCGGCGCATCGCCCGTTGACCGACGGCGGCCGGCTGAGCGCACTGGGCGTGCTGTTCACCGGCACCGTGTTGCTGGTCACGTCCGCCTTGAACGGGCCATTGGGCCTGACCACGTTCTGCGCGGGCACGCTGAGTGTGGCAGTGGTGGCGATCCGCCAGCGGCGCAGCCCGCTGCCACTGCTGCGCCACGTGTCCTGGGGCGTGCTGCCGCTGGTGGCGGGACTGTTCGTGCTGGTGGAAGCGGTGGCGCAGACCGGTATCATCCAGAGCGCGGCCAGCGCACTGCAGGCCGTGGCGCAGGCATCTCCCCGCCAGGCCAGCTGGCTGGCTGGTGGCGCGGCCGCGCTGCTGAGCAACGTGGCCAACAATCTGCCGATCGGCCTGGCCGCCGGTTCGCTGGGCCAGATGGCTGAACTGCCCGCACAGACCCGTGCCGCACTGCTGATCGGCGTGGACCTGGGCCCGAACCTGTCGGTGACCGGCTCGCTGGCCACGATGCTGTGGCTGGTGGCGCTGCGTCGCGAAGGCGAGCATGTCAGCGCGCTCGACTTCCTGCGCGTCGGCGCGCTGGTGATGCCGCCGGCGTTGATCGGAGCACTGCTGCTGCTCTGATCGGCGCGCAAGCGGCATGCGCTGCTAGAAGGCCACCTGCAGGCGGGTGTTGAAGGTGGTGCCTTCATCCCTGCCCTGGCCGGTGCCGCTGCGGTGGCGGGTCTGCCAGCGCACGGCTTCGAACATCACCCGGCTGAAATCGTTGAGGTACCAGTTCGCGCCCAGTGTCCACGCGTGGCCGGTACCACCACTGGGCAGTTCGGCATAGTCCACGTCCTCATAGCGGCCCTTCAGCTCCCACGCGCCACTGCCGCCGCGCGTCACCGGATCGGCCACCTTTACCTTGCCCCACGTGCCGGCCTTGCCCGAGTAGGACGGCAGCGCGCCCACCAGGAACCAGCCAGCGGAGATCGCCCACGCCTCGTGGTCGCGATCATAGCGCCCGCCGGCATCGGCCCCGCGCAGGCTTCGCGTACCCCACTCGCCGGTTGCCCACGCCGGGCCGAAGAAGCCGGCCAGTTCCGCACCGTAGGCGGTGCTGCGCTCGGCGCCCACCAGCGTGCCCGGTGTGATCCTGACCAGATCGTTGAAATGCCCCGCGATGGCCGAACTGCGCACCACGCCGGTGGCCCCGGCGGGAATCTTCTCGTGGAAGGCCCATGCGCCCAGATGCACCGTGGCGTCGGCAGTGTCCAGCGGATTCCAGTGGACGCGGGTGGCCCAGGTCTGGCTGTCGTTGTCGGTGCCGGCGTTGTTGAGGTCGTTGCCGGCTACCGACAGGCTGGCATGCCAGCCCTTTCCATACACCCGCTCGGTGA
Source organism: Stenotrophomonas maltophilia group sp. msm1 (assembly GCF_032025805.1). NCBI lineage: Bacteria > Pseudomonadati > Pseudomonadota > Gammaproteobacteria > Lysobacterales > Lysobacteraceae > Stenotrophomonas > Stenotrophomonas maltophilia group sp. msm1. The sequence continues at coordinate 1,222,090 of NZ_JAVSKH010000002.1, read as the reverse complement.
GCCCGACACCGAACAGGCCGCGCTGCGGCAGCATCAGCGTGCCGACCACGTTGCGGTCCTGGAAAGGCGTGTTGGACGTGCTGCTGGAGCCGTCGATACCCCGGTCGTTGAGGCGGTTGCCCACGGTCAGGTCGGCCGGCAGCCCGAACAGGCGGTGTTCCACGGTGGCGTAGACCGACTTCCACGCCACCGCGTTGTCCGCGAAGTCACCTTCCACTGCCCAGCCGAGGATACCGTAGCGGCCTTCGGCGCCCAGCCGCACCGAGCGGATCTCGGTACCGGAGATATTGCGGTCACTCACTGAGGATCCGTCGGTGCTGGATGCGTCGACGAACAGGCGTCCGCGCGGACGGAACGCCACGGCGCCATCGGCACTGCTGAACTCCGGCGCACCCTTGGCCCAGGAGACCTTCGGCAGTCTGGACTGGCTGGTTTCCAGTGCGGCCACCCGCGTTTCCAGCGCAGGCGGGGGCGGCGTTGACGGTGCGCCCGCACTGCCCTGCCCGCCCTCCACGGCACGCAGGCGCGCCTCCAATTGCTGGATCTGCAGTGCCTGCTGCTGCACCAGGCGTGACAGCTCAGCCTGGCTCAGCGGCGCGGGCAGCGAGGACGTGGACTGTGCGTCGGCATGGCCACTGGTCAACAGCAGGCCGAGCGCGACCGACAGCGCTGCCAGCGGCAGCACGGTGGAATGGTTCATGGGCTCTCTCTCCGGCCAGCCGGCCGCCTGGCCCGGCGCTGGCCTGTTGCGGTGGTGCGGGGGAAGATCGGGGGAGGAAGCGCGCGCCGCCGGGGCGGCCCGGCGGCGCGGCAGGCGGGCTCAGCCCGGCCCGGTCAGCTGGTGGCCTGTGCCTGCGCGTTGGGACGCCAGGTGATCAGCTTGTTCTCGACCACGTCCAGCAGCGCGTCGATGACCAGCACGAAGGCGGCCAGGATGATGATGCCGGCGAACACACCCACGGCATTGAAGTTGCCCTCGGCCTGCGCGATCAGGTAACCCAGGCCCGCCGAGGCCCCGAGGTACTCACCGATGATCGCACCGACCACGGCAAAGCCGACCGAAGTACGCAGCGAAGACAGGATCCAGCTCGCCGCTGCGGGGAAGTAGACATGGCGCAGCAGGTCACTGCGGCTCGCCCCCAGGATGCGGGCATTGGCCAGCACCACCGGATTCACCTCGCGCACGCCCTGCATGGCATTGAAGAACGTGGTGAAGAACACCAGCGTGACCGCCAGCGCCACTTTCGACCACAGGCCGAGTCCCAGCCACAACACGAAAATCGGCGCCAGCACCACGCGCGGAATCGCGTTGAAGCCCTTGATGAAGGGATCGAGGATGCGCGCCGAGCGTCGGCTCAGGCCCAGCCACACGCCGCCAGCCACACCCAGGCCGGTGCCGATGATGTAGCCCAGCGCGGTTTCGGTAAGGGTGATGTAGACGTGCTGGTAGAACGAGGTATCGGACAGCCAGGTCCAGGCCTGCTGAACGATCGCTGTTGGCGAAGGGAAGAAGAACGGATCGATCACGCCCAGCGCGATGCCGCCTTCCCAGCCGCCGAAAACGGCGACCACCAGCGCGAGCTGGATGAATTTGTCAGTCTTGGCGTGCATAGCTCTTCTCCACTTCGCCGCGCAGGCAGGCCCAGATATCGCGGTACAGGTCGGTGAAACGGTCATCCAGCTTGATTTCGGCCACGTTCCTCGGCCGTTCCAGGCCCACATCGAAACTGCGCACCACGCGGCTGGCCGGGCCGGAGGACAGCACCACCACGCGGTCGCCCAGGGCGATGGCTTCTTCCAGGTCGTGGGTGATCAGGATCACCGAGCGGCGATCCTCCTGCCACAACCGCAGCAGCTCGTTCTGCATCAGATGGCGGGTGTGGATGTCCAGCGCCGAGAAGGGTTCATCCATCAGGATCACCTTCGGCTCGACGATCAGCGCCTGGGCCATCTGCACGCGCTTGCGCTGGCCACCGGACAGCTGGTGCGGGTAGCGATGCTCGAAGCCGGCCAGGCCGACCTTGGCCAGCCAAGCGTTGGCCTTGGCCTTGCGTTCGGCCTCGGGCACACCACGGAAGCGCAGGCCGAGTTCAACATTCTGGTACGCGGTCTTCCACGGCAGCAGCGCGTCCTGCTGGAACAGGTAGCCGACCGACTCCTGCACGCCGCTGACGGCACGGCCATCGATGCTGACCTGGCCCGACGACGGCTTCAGCAGGCCCGCCACGGAATTGAGGATGGTGCTCTTGCGGCAGCCGGTCGGCCCGACGATGGCAAGGAACTCGCCGTCCCCCACCTGGATGTCGACATCGCGTACGGCGGTGAATTCGCCGAAGGACATGGTCACCTTGTTGATGGCGACCATGGTCTGTGCAGGCTCCAGCTGCGGCGCGCCATTGAACTGGCGCACGGTGGCATTGAGGGCCATGGGTTACCTCCGCTTACGGTTGGGCAGCCGGCGCCGCAGCGTTGGCACGCTCGACGAAGGCATTGGTGTAGGTCCGGGACAGATCGATATCGGCCTTGGCGACATCCGTGTTGAACTCACGCAGCACCTTCAGCGGTGTTTCCAGATCGGCAGGCGTGAAGTGACCGTCCCGGGTGAAGATCGCGCGCGCGTTCTCCACCGCGCGGGCATAGGTGGCGCGGTCACCGGAGACGTAGCTGTCCGGCAGCGCAGCGACGATGTCTTCAGCACTGTTGTCGGCGATGAACTTCAAGGCCATCTGCTCGGCGCGGGCGATCTTCTCGGCCGCTTCGGGGCGCTTGTCCAGGAAGCTCTGGTTGGCGTACATCACCGAGGTCGGGTACAGGCCGCCATAGACCTGGCGGGCGCCGTCGTCGCTGCGCGCGTCGAGGAGGATCCTGCCGACCTTGCGCTCGGTGATCAGGGTGGCGGCGGGATCATAGTTGACCAGCAGGTCGATCTTGCCCTGCTCCAGCGCGGCCACTGCTGCGGCGCCCGAGCCGACCCCGATCAACGAGATGCTGTCGGCCGGAATGTCGTGCTGGGCGAGGAAGTGACGGACGAAGAAGTCGGACGAGGAGCCCGGTGCGGTGATCCCGACCTTCTGGCCCTTGATGGTCTCCGGGCGCGCCGGATCGAACGTGGCATCCTCGCGGCCGGCCATCACCAGGCCGGAGTTGCGCGAGAGCAGTACGAAGGCCACCACGTCCTTGCCCTTGGCCTGCATCTGGATGGTGTGGTCGTAGAAGCCGACGGCTACGTCGGTGGAATTGGCCACCAGCGCCTGCAGCACCTTGGAGCCGCCCTGGGCGAAGTTCTCGGTCTTCACCTGCAGGCCGACGTCCTTGAAGTAGCCCTTGGCGTCGGCAATGAAGAACGGCAGGTTGTTGAGGTTGTAGGAGCCGACGCTGATGCGCACCGGTGCGTTGTCGCTGCTGCCGGCGGCCGCGCCTTCCACGCGCCCGCTGTTGCTGCATCCGGCTGCGGCCAGCCCGGCCACGCACAGCGCGGCCATCAAGAACTGCTTGTACATCATCCCTCCCAGGAGTGAAGCATCTACGTTGTAATGGCGGGCATGCGCGTCTACGCAGGCCCGTCCGGGTTCAGATCATGCCGCTGACGTCCATTGGCGGGCTTGGGTGGCACTGGCCGTGGCGGGCGCGGGCGAAGTCGCGTACACGCGCCCCTCGAACAAGCGGCGTGCGGTGCGGACCACGCTGGCAATCACCGGCGAATCGCCCGAGCTGCGACTGAGGCCCACCTCCAGGGCCCCACTCGGATGTTCGAGGGTAATGCTGCCGGGAACGGACCGGCATCCGACCAAAGTGTGGGCCAGCGTGCCCGGCGTGACGGCGGCGGTGGCCAGGCCGACCGCGCCGGTAATGGCCAGTGCGGTGTGGCATTGGTGCGGCATGAAATAGCGCACCTGCAGATCGCCGCCCTGTTGCGGCGCCGACAGCAGCACCGGCTTGGGAATGACCTTGTTGCCGGCGTCGGCGATGCCCATGCGGGCGCCCGCCTCGATGCGCAGCGCTTCCAGCCGGCGCATGAACGCCGCGTCCGCGTTCAGTTCGGCGGGCGAGGCATCACCACGCACGCCCAGGTCTTCGGCACGCACCAGCATCATCGGCATGGCGCAGTCCACCAGGCTGGCCGGCACGCCATTGATGGTTTCCTGCGCATGCCCGCTGGGCAGCAGCTTGCCGGTGCGGGCGCCTGCCGCATCAAGGAAGGACAGCCTGACCGGCGCGGCTGAGCCCGGCGCGCCGGCAATGCGCGTATCACCGCGGTAGGCCACATTGCCGCCCGGCGTTTCCACCGTGGCGATGATCAACTTGCCGGTGTTGACGTTGTGGATGCGCACTTCGGTCTGCGGATCCTGCGCCTGCACCAGCCCACGCTCGATGGCATACGGGCCTACGGCCGCCAGCATGTTGCCGCAGTTGGGCGAGGTATCCACCACTTGCTGCTCGACCCGTACCTGGGCGAACAGGTAGTCGACATCGGCGTCCGGGCGGCTGGAGCGGTCGATGATCGCCACCTTGCTGGTCAGCGCGTTGCCACCGCCGATGCCGTCGATCTGCAGCGGATGTCCCGAGCCCATCACTTCCAGCAGCAGGCGATCGCGTTCGGCGGTGTCCGCCGGCAGGTCGCTGGCCAGGAAGAACGGGCCCTTGGAGGTGCCGCCGCGCATGAGCACGCAGGGAATGCTGAGCAGATCGTTGGACATACGTGTGCTAGATTGATGCGTATAGGGGATGAATGACCCCTCTGTGATTCGATACTGGCATGACCCCAATTGATCTGTGAATTGCTGATTTTTGGATGATTGATACCTGATGAGCATCAATTGCGAAATCCTCGATCTGCGTGCGTTCCTGCTGGTGTCGGAGACACGCAGCTTTCATCGGGCCGCGGAAATCCTTCACGTCTCCCAGCCCGCACTCAGCCGCCGGATCCAGAAACTGGAGCAGGCGGTGGGCTCGCCGCTGCTGGAGCGCACCACGCGCAGCGTCAGTACCACCGCTGTCGGCGAGAACCTGCTGCCGCTGGTGCGCCGCATGCTGGAGGAATTCGATGGATCACTGTTCTCGCTGCGCGGCCGCGAAGACACCCGCGGCGCGACAGTGACCATCGCCTGCCTGCCGACGGCGGCGTTCTACTTCCTGCCCAGCGTGATGGCGCGTTTCCACGAAGCGCACCCGAACGTTCGCTTCCGCATTCTGGATATCCCGGCCACGGAGGGTCTGCAGGCAGTGGAACGTGGCGAAGTCGAGTTCGGCATCAACTTCATGGGCGCCAACGATCCGAATCTCGACTTCGACGTGCTGGCTGAGGACCCCTTCGTCCTCGCCTGCCGGCGCGATCATCCGTTGGCCCGCAAGCGCAAAGTGGAATGGGCTGATCTGGCCGAGCACCAGCTGATCACCGTGCATCGCACCAGCGGCAACCGCACGCTGCTGGACGGCGCGCTGGCGCGCGAGAACCTCAAGTTGAGCTGGCACTACGAAGTGACCCACCTGTCGACGTCACTGGGCATGGTCGAGGCGGGCATCGGCGTGTCGGTGCTACCGAAGATGGCCACGCCAGATGGGGATCACCCCACCCTGGTGACACGCGCGATCGGCAACCCGGTGGTGTCGCGCACGATCGGCATCGTCCGCCGCCGCGGCGCCCTGCTCTCGCCCACGGCGGAGCGATTCCTGCAGATGCTGATGAGCCAGTGGCGTGGGGAGGCGTGAGCAGTCCCGCAGTTCACGCACCCATCCGTTCCGGCACACTGGGCGCTGACAGGGTCGCCCTTCATGACGAGGCCGCGAAGATCGACGCAATACCTGCAAGCGATCCCACGGCCACCCATGAGAGCGTGGCGAATGCAGTCAGCAGTACCTTCCGGTGGACGGCCTGCGCTTCGTTCTGGGCCTCCGACCGTCGCGCATAGGGCCTGGAGAAACCCAGCAGTTCGCCGGTGACAGTCAACACCCCCATCAGGATCAGTGCGGTCACGCAGAAGCCGAACATGGAGCCTATGAAGGCCAAATGGCGGGTGTCGCCGATAGCCGGCTGAGTCCCGGCCAGGGCTTCCACAAGTTGCCCCGTCCACCGTGCGGGCAGCCAAGCCAGGGCTGCGACAATGCCGAAGTGACTGGCCACGTTGATCCAGAACCAGGATGTGGTCTTCATGACGTCAGCGTTTCCGGTGTTGGCCAGTGGCGGGCATCGTGACGCCTGCGCCAGCCCCGCGCAACGCTGCATGGGGAAGCCGGCCAGCGGCCGGCACTACCAGGTCAATCAGCCTGCGGTTTCCAGCCCCTTGCCTGCCGCATCCATCCGCAGCGAGGCCAGGTACCGGCCGTACTTGCCGACGAAGATGCCAGTGAACCCGCCCGTCAGCAGCAGGTAGGCGGCACTGAAGCCGGCACTGGCGGACAGCGACGGCGACACCGCAAACGCGACTTCGAAGCCGTACTTCACCAGGAAGGTGACCAGCAGCAGCGGCAGCAGGCTGAAGTCCGCGCTGCGCCAGAGCTTGCCGGTGCTGCGGTCCAGCGTCAGCTTCAATCGATTCAGCAGCAGCCAGGCAAGTGCCGCGCCCGTGGCTATGCCGGCAAGCCACTCGCTCCAGGCGGCCAGCGACGCGCCGAAGCGATGACTGATCGACCACGCGCCCCAGACGGCGAACAGCGCGGGCACGATCGCCAGTTTGTGCAGCGAGGTTTCTGCAGGCTTCATGGCGGCGATGCCACGGGTGACCAGGAAGGCCAGGAGCAGCCAGACCCAGATCGGCGTCTGCGAGGCGAGTTGCTGGAGCATGTTCATGAGCGGTCCCCTTGATGAGTGGTGGCTGAGTGGTGGCGAGGTGCCCTCGCATTGGCGCTCACTATTCGCTTCCGCCCGGGTTGCAGCCAGTGACAGCTGTCAGCCATCGCGGATGACCCGCCGGCATGCTGCGCGTCCCCGGCAGCTGTCGGGGTGGATTCACCCGGTGCACCCTGCGCGGGCCGGCCCTCAGTCCGCGCTACCATCACCACGACGCCGCTGCGAGCCACGTGCATGTACCACGACCCTGTTCGACGTCGCCTGTGTGCGGCGGTGCTGGCCACTGGCTTCGGCCTGTCAGCACCGTCGGCGCTGGCGAGCCGGGCGACGTTGGCGGGGTGCGGTTCGCTGACCGCATTGCTGCAGGCCGAACGGCAGCCTGGCATGGCGGCCGTTCTGGTCGATCACGGGCGCATTGCCGCGCTGTGCACGACCGGGCGGCTCGATGACACCCGACCTGCACCGATTGATCGCCATACCGTGTTCGAACTGGGGTCGATCACCAAGCTGTTCACGGCCCTGCTGATTTTCCGGCTCCAGCAGCGGCATCTGCTCGACGTCACCGCGCCCATCGGCCAGTACGTGGAAGGGTTGCCTTCCGCATGGGCATCCACTTCGCTGCTGCAGCTGCTGAGCCATACCTCAGGCATTCCCAACTATCTGAATGAAGAAAATTTCCTGCGGTTGATGCCGACGAATCCAGCCCCCCGTGAATTGCTCGCAGAGGTGGCCGAGCGGCCGCTGGCGTTTGCGCCCGGTGCGCGGCACGCCTATTCCAATACGAACTACATCCTGCTCGGCCTGGCCATAGAGCATGCAACCGGCATGGACTACTGGCGGGTTCTGCAGGAGGAGATACTGTCGCCGCTGGGCATGCGCGATGCGGGACCGCGTCGTGCAGACGATCGGCGCCGGATTGCCCAGGGGCATCTGTTCCAGGATGGCCACTGGCGCGCACCACCGCCCACTGCTCCGGGCTCGGCATGGGCCGCCGGCGGCCTGCTCGCCAGCATCGACGACATGGCGCGCTTTGCTGTGGCGCTGGACCAGCATCGACTGTTGCCCGAGGCGGCCCTGAAGCGGATGTGGTGCGACACACTCCTCGCCAATGGCAGCAAGGCGGGCTGGGGGGCCGGCTGGGAAGTTTCCGATGGCGGAAAGGTAGTCGGCCATGGCGGCGGGACCGCAGGCTTTACCGGGTATCTCCGGCACCGTCCCACCGATCGAAGAACGCTCGTCGTACTGATCAATCGCGCCGGAGACATCAACCCGCAGGGCATTGCAGAGCGCCTCGACCTGGGCATGCGTCGCTGCAATGGGAGGCTTTCCAGGCCGGCGCCTTCGCTGGATCAACCCGGCACCCGGACAACGCGATCCATGCCATGACGCAGATCATCGGCGCTGGCTGATGGAAATGCGCCGCCGGTACTGCGCCACCCACTCCAGCGACGGCGCAACACCGCCGAACGGGAAGAAATGCGGACTGACCTGGCCATGCGCGCTGGTCAGCCCCTTCACCAGGCGATCGACGAACACCTCCGGCCCTGCCGTGCCGAGCAGGCGGCCGATCGAGATGCCGTACCGGGCGAGCATCGATGCACTGGCGCCTACGCCGCACATCGCGGCGTAGCGCAGCAGGCGAGAGACGCTGGCCGGGCCCGGCACGCCGACCAGCACCGGAACGCTGATGCCGCGCGCGCGCAGTGCATCCAGCCAGGCCAGCACGGCACCGGCATCGAAGGCGAACTGGGTGACGATCACAGGCGCCATGCGGCGCGCTTCGATGGCCTGGCACTTGCGTTCGAGTACCTGCCAGCGAGCGTCGCAGCTCATCGCCGGATGGCCTTCCGGATGCCCGCCGATACCTACGACCTTGATGCCGAAACGCTCAAGACGCCCGGTCTCGATGATCGAAGCACTGTCGGCAAACGGCCCGGCAGGCGTCGCGAGGTCACCGGCGATCAGCAGGCAGCGCTCCACCCCGGCTTCGCTGGTGGCGCGCTCCAGGAAGCGTTCAAGCGCTGTGCGTGACCCGATGCGCCGCGCGGAGAGATGCGGCATCGGCTCGAATCCGAGCGCGCGCACGGTGCGCACGGCGGCCAGGCGGGCGTCGTCATCCTCGCTGGCCAGCCAGGGAATGGAGATGACCGTACCGCGCGGGATCCGATCCGCCTCGGCGCGCAGCGCAGGCATGGCCTTCGCGCTGACTTCCAGTGAAAAGGCGTTGATGAAGGCTTCCGCGTGCGCTGAGGTACCGACCGGCATCAGCGCGCCTCGCGTGCATTGCCGGCAAGCGGCGAGCTGTTGCGGGCCAGTTCGATGAAGGCCTGCAGGTAGTCGATGCCGGTATCGGCCTCGCGCGCGCCCAGGTAGATCTGCTTGGGGATGCCCTTGGCGCCCAGGCGCACGGGCACCACGTCCATGCGCGTGGCGTACTCCTCCACCAGCCAGCGCGGCATGGCAGCCACGCCGCGGCCGCTGGCCACCATCTGCATCATGATGTCGGTGGTTTCGATGGCCTTGTGGCGCCGCGGGGTGATGCCGGCCGGCAGCAGGAACTGGTTGTAGATGTCCAGGCGCTCGAACGGCACCGGATAACTGATCAGCACTTCCTGGCCGAGCTGGCGCGGTTTTACGTAGTCCACCTTGGCGAGGGCATGGTTCCCGGCCACCACCAGCACCTGTTCGTAGTCGAACACGGGAATGAACTTCAGGCCCGGCTTCAGCAGCGGGTCGGGGGTAACCAGCAGGTCGATCTCGTAGCCGAACAATGCGCCGATACCGCCGAACTGGAACTTCTGCTTGACGTCCACATCCACGTCCGGCCATGCCGCCAGGTAGGGCGAGACAATCTTCAGAAGCCACTGGTAGCAGGGATGGCACTCCATGCCGATGCGCAGCGCGCCACGCTCGCCCTGCGCGAACTGGCGCAGGCGCTCCTCGGCCAGGTCCAGCTGCGGAAGCACCCGGTTGGCCACTGCCAGCAGGTACTGCCCGGCCTGGGTCAGCCGCAGGCTGCGACCCTCACGCAGCCAGACCTCGGTACCCAGCTGCTGCTCCAGCTTCTTCATGCTGTGGCTGAGCGCCGACTGGGTCAGGTTGAGCACGCCGGCGGCGGCGGTGAGCGAGCCCTGCTGCTCGACCTGCTGCACGATGCTGAGGTGGATGCGCTCCAGCATGACGATGAATCTCACTCATGGATAGGTGAAGTAATACCATTTTACGTCATGGAAAGGCATGACTAGGATCGGGTCATGCCTTCATCCCACCGCCCTCTCCGTATCGTCGCCGTGTCCGGCGGACTGCAGCGCCCCTCGCGGGCCACCCTCCTGGCCGAGCATCTGCTGGGCGTGATCGGCAACGACGTCCATTGCGAACACCATCTGATCGAGCTCGGCGAGCTCGCCCCGCAGCTGGCCGGCGCCCTGTGGCGCTCACAATTGCCCGAGGCTGTCGAGCGCCAGCTGCTTGCCGTCGAGCAGGCCGATGTCCTCGTGGTGAGCACGCCGGTCTATCGCGGCTCGTACACCGGGCTGTTCAAGCATTTCTTCGACTTCATCCACCAGGATGCGCTGGTCGACACCCCCATCCTGCTGGCCGCGACCGGCGGCAGCGAGCGCCATGCGCTGGTGATCGATCACCAGCTGCGGCCGCTCTTCAGCTTCTTCCAGGCCCGCACCCTGCCGCTGGGCGTCTATGCCACCGACCGCGATTTCGCCGACGGCCGCGTGCACAACGAACCGCTGATCGAGCGCGCTCGACTGGCGGTCCACCGAGCCATGCCACTGCTGGCCCTGGCCCGCCATCCCGTCGCCGCCCTCGAGGCTGCCGCAGCACCCTGAATGCCGGATGCGCTCGCCCCGCATCCGGATGTCACCCCGCATCACGGAACGCCGCCCATGACGAACGACACCTTCACCTTCAGCATCACGCGCATCCCATTCAACGAGGACTACCAGCCCGCCGAGGGCACGCGCATCACCACCAATTTCGCCAATCTGGCGCGCGGCGCTTCCCGGCGGGAAAACCTGCGCAACACCCTCAGCATGATCAACAACCGCTTCAACGACCTGGCGCACTGGGACAACCCGAGCGCCGATCGTTATGCCGTCGAGCTGGACATCATCTCGGTGGAGATGCACATCGACGGCGCCGACGGCAACGATCCGTTTCCGTTGATCGAGGTGCTGCAACCGGCCATCGTCGACACGCGGACCGGCGCGCGTACCGAAGGCATCGTCGGCAACAATTTCTCGTCCTACGTGCGTGACTATGATTTCAGCGTGGTGCTGCCGGCCAGCAACGAGGGCAAGACCACCTTCGGTCTTCCGGAAGGCTTTGGCGACCTGCATGGCAAGCTGTTCAAGCACTTCGTGGGATCGGACGCCTACCGCGCCAGCTTCCGCAAGGGGCCGGTGATCTGCATCAGCGTCTCCAGCAGCAGGACCTACTACCGCACCGAGAATCATCACCCCATCCTGGGCGTGGAGTACCGGCAGGGCGAGTTCTCCGCCACCGACCACTACTTCAACAAGATGGGCCTGCAGGTACGTTACTTCATGCCGCCGGGCAGCGTCGCGCCGCTGGCGTTCTACTTCCAGGGCGACCTGCTGGGCGACTACTCGAACCTGGAGCTGATCGGCACCATCAGCACGATGGAAGCGTTCCAGAAGATCTACCGCCCGGAGATCTACAACGCCAATTCCGTGGCCGGCAAGGTCTACCAGCCCAGCCTGAAGCACCAGGATTACTCGTCCACCCGCATCGTCTACGACCGCGAAGAGCGCAGCCAGCTGGCGGTCAAGCAGGGCCGGTTCACCGAAGAACACTTCATCAAGCCGTACCGCGCCGTGCTTGAGCAGTGGGCTGCGCGCTGATCCATCAATTTCCCCTTCGCATACCAGGACAACCCGACACCGATGAAGAAACTGCTCCCCACCTCCACCGCCGGCAGCCTGCCCAAGCCGTCCTGGCTGGCAGAACCCGAAAAGCTCTGGTCGCCCTGGAAGCTGCAGGACGAAGGCCTGGCTGAAGGCAAGCAGGATGCGCTGCGCCTGTCGCTGCAGGAACAGCAACACGCGGGCATCGACATCGTCAGCGACGGTGAGCAGACCCGGCAACACTTCGTCACTACCTTCATCGAGCATCTCAGCGGCGTTGACTTCGAAAAGCGCGAAACCGTGCGCATCCGTAACCGCTACGATGCCAGCGTGCCCACCGTGGTCGGCGCCGTGAGCCGTCCGAAGCCGGTGTTCGTGGAGGATGCGAAGTTCCTGCGCCGCCAGACTGCGCAGCCGATCAAGTGGGCGCTGCCCGGCCCGATGACGATGATCGACACGCTGTACGACGCCCACTACAGGAGCCGGGAGAAGCTGGCCTGGGAGTTCGCGAAGATCCTCAACGAGGAAGCGAAGGAGCTGGAAGCGGCCGGCGTGGACATCATCCAGTTCGATGAGCCGGCCTTCAATGTGTTCTTCGACGAAGTGAACGACTGGGGCGTGGCCGCCCTGGAGCGCGCGATCGAAGGGCTGACGTGCGAGACAGCCGTGCACATCTGCTACGGTTACGGGATCAAGGCCAACACCGACTGGAAGCAGACGCTGGGATCGGAATGGCGCCAGTACGAGGAATCGTTCCCGAAACTGCAGGCCTCCAGCCTCGACATCATTTCGCTGGAATGCCATAACTCGCACGTGCCGATCGACCTGATCGAGCTGGTCCGTGGCAAGAAGGTGATGGTAGGCGCGATCGACGTGGCCTCGAGCGCGGTGGAAACACCGGAAGAAGTGGCCGACACCCTGCGCAGGGCGCTGCAGTTCGTGGATGCCGACAAGCTTTACCCCAGCACCAACTGCGGCATGGCGCCGCTGGCCCGCACCGTGGCCAGGGGCAAGCTGCGCGCGCTCAGCGAAGGGGCCAGGATCGTGCGTGAGGAGCTTTCGGCGTAGCGCTTGCCAGGGCTGTGGGCGTCCTGCCGGGTACCGACCACGCCTGACACGTTAACTGCCCCAAGGGCCTGGCAGGCTGCCGCGGTGCGAGCGCCTGCTTGATGCGTGCCACCTCCCCTGTCCCGGCCTCGGCCAGGCGGCGCGCCTGCTGGCGCTGCTCCCGTGTGAGCGGCGGCGGCCACGCCGCGCCTGCCGAAGGCGCGGCGCCCACAAGACAGGCGACCGCGTCGCGCAGCCGCAACCGGGGGCAAAGCCGAGCCGCGCACCAGCGCTCGGCATAGCGCCGGGCTTGCCGCGCATTCACCGCGTGCACCACCTTGGCCGGGGACATCCTGCGTGCATCCAGGTACACCTGGAAGCCGAGCACTGCGTGCGGGACGATGCTGGCCACGATGCGGCCGCTCCACCATAGATCCCAGCGCTCACCGCGTTGCACCCAGCCGGAGGACGCGGGGACTGCCGGGAGACCGCGAAGATCGGAGAAGGAATGCATGCAGGAAGGATACGGGCTGCCGTCGCAGGGGATGAGATTCGAATGGGCACGTAGCCGCGGCCGTGAATCGTTCAATGGAAACGCAACGGTGCAGTATGATCGCTGCCCTCTCGGCACCGGCATGCATCATTGGCATGACACATCACCGGCGATCACCCGCCGCCATGCTCAACGATGCAACAGCCATTACCCCCGGCGCTGGCCAGGTCGCGGCACGCAGACGCTCGGCCGGTGTCCGCTCCGTCGTTCAGATCCGCGTCGTGGCCAGGAACCGTTCACGATCCTGCTGCGTGCGCCGGCGGATCTCCTCCAGCGCCTGGCTTTCGGTCGCCTGCAGCATGGCCTCGAACAGGCGCTGGAAGTGATGGCGCATCGCATTGCGTGCGGCCACCGGATCACGCGCACGCAGGGCTTCGAAGATGGCCATGTGCTCGTCGGCACGGCTGGCGCCATCATCGTGGCAGACCCGGGCATAGACCTCGGTCACCCGCGGCAGTTCGCTGCGCATGCGCCAGATCTGCTGCACGAAAAATTCCACCACCGGATTGCCGGAAAGCCGTGCGATGGCCAGGTGGAACCGGCGGTCGTACTCGCCGGCTTCTGCGTCGCTCAGGTCGCGACGGCACAGCGCTTCGGCCAACGCCTGCAATTCGGCAATGCCGGCATCATCCAGATTGCTGGCAGCCAGCGCGGCAGCCTCGGCTTCGAATACCGCGCGGGCAGCGGTGAGGTCGAAGGCGCTGACATCCGGCAGCCCGCCGGACGCCTGCGTCGGGCGCGGCTTCACGTGCACGCCCGAACCGATACGGATTGCAATCCAGCCCTGTGCCTCCAGTGCAATCTCCGCTTCGCGGATGGTGACCCGGCTGACGCCAAACCGTTCGGCCAGCTCGCGCTCGCCCGGCAGCCGCGAGCCCGGCGGGAATTCGCCGTCCTCGATCAGCTTGCGGAGCTTGGCAGCGATGGTCTGGTAAAGGCGGTTGGCGGACATGCGGCTGACCCTTGGCAATTCAATTCCTTCCGGGTCCCTGCCCTGCCACCGCGGCCGGCAAGGGTCCGGTTGGAGCGACGGCGCGACCACTGGCCGCGCCGCCCTGTTCAGAACTTGTATCGTACACCGAAATACGCACGCCGCCCGTAGGTCACCACTTCGCGGAAGTTCCCATAAAGCGGCTGGTAGGCCACGCGCGGCTCGTTGGTCAGGTTCATCAACTCCAGCGACAGCGACAACTGCTTGTTCACCCGGTAGCGCAGGCGCAGGTCCACGCTGGTGTTGTCATCGTAGTAGCGGTTCTGCTGCGCGGTGTTGCCCGTGAAGTCCTGGTAGTAGTGCGAGCGGAACTTGCCGATGGCCTGGATGTTGAAGCGCCCGACGTCCCAGTAGATCGAGCCGGACAGGACGTGCCGCGAGAAGCCGCTGAGACCGGCCGGCGGCACGATCGCCGGAATGATCGTGCCATCACCGGCCAACTGCTCACCCAGCCGTGAATCCTGGGTCTGGTAGTCGGCATCGGCATAGTTGTAGCTGACCTTGAAGCCCAGCCCGTCGAACGGCTTGGGCAGGTAAGACAGTCGATGGGTGGCGGTCAGCTCGAGGCCGGTCAGCGTGCTGTCCTCGTCGGTGGTTACCTGCTGCCGCACCGGCACGGTCACGCTCTGGCCGTCGATGGTGTAGGTCTCAGGCACCAGCGCGGTGGCGGTGCCGCCGTTGAACTGCTTCCAGTACACCGCGCCGGCCAGCATCGTGTCCGGGTTCGGGTACCACTCCAGGGAGAGGTCACCGTTCCAGGACATCAGCGGCTGCGCAGCGGGGTTGCCGCTGGCACTGATGTCATCCAGCGCGTCGGCCAGATTGCCGTAGGTGGCATCACTACTGACGTTGATGGTGCGCCCGGCGCCCAGCGCGGCGATGTCCGGCCGTGACATAGCGCGGTATGCACCGACCCGCAGCAGTACGTCCGGGCGCAGTTCGAAGGCCGCGTTGAGGCTGGGCAGCAGCTTGTCGTTGCCCGCCTTGAACACCTGCGTGCTGTACGCACCGGTGGGTTGCAGGCGGATCGTGCCGTCACCGTTGTCCTCGATACGCAGCCCCGTACGCACGCCTTCGGAGCGAACGTCGGTCTTGACCCAGCGCAGGCCCAGGTTGCCGGTCACCGGCAAGCCGAACAGGCTGCTGCTGAACTCACCCATCAGATAGAGCGCGCGTGTCTTCTCGGTGATATCGACATTGTTCGGATCCTGGAAACCCGGATCCAACCCGCTGTCGAGGCTGCCACGGAACGACTGGTACAGGCAGTCCGGATCGAAGTACGCCCACGAGGAGATCGTGTTGCCGCTGGCGGCATCCATGAAGTCATCCTGCGGGAACGGCGCACGGCAGGCCTGGTTGGCGGCGATGATCTTCGCCTTGTCGGCCGCCACGCGCTGGTCGTAGTCGGTTACCAGGGTGTTGTCGCGCAGGCGGTAGTCGGCCTGGCTGGCACGCACGCCACCCTTGATGCGGGTGAAGAAACCGGACTCGGGCATGAAGCTGGCATCGAAGCGGCCGGCCTTGATCCTGTGGTCGTTCTCCGTTGCGCTGGACGTGACGCGCGCCGCGCCGGTGTAGGCGTCCCAGTTGTTGGGGTCGAAGTTCGGCGCCAGTGCAACACTGGGCACTTCGCCGCGCCAGTCCCAGTCATAGTCTACGTAGCCGGTGGCACCACTGCTGATGCCCGGCACGATGGCATTGTTGACGTCGCGCTGGTTGGCGCGCAGGCGGGTCATGCGCTCGCTGTCGAGGCGATTGGTGTGCGAGTACGAAAGATCGGTGGACAGTTCCCAGGCCGGGGTCGGTCGCAGGATCAGGTTCAGGCCACCCCCGGTGTATTCCTCGCCACGCCAGTAGCGGTTTGAGGTGGAATCAATCGAGGTGCTGCCATGCAGGTGGCGCACGATGCCGTCCTCGTCCACCTCGCGCCGGGTGATGCCACGGCGGGCGTTGGACAGGCTCAGGTCGCTGCGGTTCTCGTACCAGTTGCGCTCGGTGTGTTCGAAGTCGAGGTTCACTTCAACCACGTCACTGGGCCGCCACTGCAATGCGGCGAACTCGCTCTGCCGGTCGTTGCGCTCCTGCTTGAGCCGGTAGATGCGGCTGCTGGGCACCAGGTAATAAGGTGCGCCGTTGGCGATGACCTGCGCGGACACTTCATTGCAGTTGGCATTGCTCACGTTCTGCGTTCCATCGCAGGCATACCAGGTGGAACCGCTGGTGATGCTCTCTTCCGGGTCGGTGCCATCCAGGCGCTGGAAGCCCAGCGAGATGCCCAGCTTCTGCCCGTTGCCGAACTCGAACTGGTCGATGTAGCTGGCGGTGCCGCGATAGCCGATGCCGTCGTCGTCGCGGTACTTCTTGTCATACTCGGCCCAGCTGCCACGCAGATCGATCTGCGCCGCCCGCTTGCCGTACTCCAGTGGGCGCACTGTTTCCAGGCCGATGGTGCCGGCCACGCCGCCTTCGATGATGTCGGCGCGCTGGGTCTTGTAGATGGCCACCGTATTGATCAGCTCGGCGGGGAACATGTTGAAGTTCACCGAGCGGTCGCCACTGCCGTTGGTGATCTCGCGGCCATTGAAGTTGGTGCTGCTGAGGAAGGCGCCCAGGCCACGGATGGAGATTTCCGAGGCCCCGGTCTTGTCGCGGGTCGAGGCGGCGCCGGCCAGGGTCTCGATCGCGTCGGCCAGCGAGGGCGCCGGCAGGTCGCCGATGTCATCGGCCGAGAGCACGTCGGCAATGACGGTGTCGTCGCGCTTCTTGTTGATCGAACTCTGCATCGATTCGCGGATGCCGGTGACCTGCACCTGGTCCAGCGTGGTGGGATCCTGCCCTGCCGCGTCCTTGCCGGATTGCGCGTGGGCAGCGGGCAGGCCAGCAAATGCGGCAAGCAGCGCCACGATCAGGGGTGTAGGGGACAACGAGATGCTGTGCACTGCTAAGGCGGGTCGCCGCATGGTTTCCTCCTCCCAAAGGATCGCCTGCATGCCAGGCGTGGGACGCAGCTTCGGCACGGCGACATGAAAATGTCAACCAATTGGTATGCGATTGTTCAAATGCCTTTTATCCATACCAGGTGATCGCAATTTAATGTGCTCATGCAGCATGACTTTGCGCGAAAGCTGGCTTACAACAGACCTGAAAGTGGTATGCAGGCCCACCCTGAAACGACGGCCCGGCCGTCCCTGGAAGGATTTCATGCGCATTCATTCGCTGGCGCGTCACCGATCCAATGGTTCATGGCTGTTTTGCCTGACCACTGGTCTGGCAATGTGCCTGACCACTCCAGCAGCAAGTGCAGCCAGCTGGCTCGTCCACGATGTCGCGGAGTTCGCTACCGCCGCCTCGGCACTGCAGCCCGGCGATGAGATCTTGCTGGCTGACGGCACCTGGACCGACGCCCGGCTGCTGCTGAAGGGCCAGGGCACGGCGGATGCCCCGATCGTGCTGCGCGCGCAGACCGCCGGCAAGGTCATCTTCAGCGGGCGCTCGGACCTGCGCCTGGCGGGGAGCTACCTGCAGGTGTCCAACCTGGTGTTCCGCAGCGGCTATGCGCCGGGTGATGCGGTGGTGGCGTTCCGCGAATCCAGCAAGGCGGTGGCCAGCCACAGCCGGGTGACTGGCCTGGTGATCGACGACTACACCAACCCCGATGCCAGCGACCAGGACTACTGGGTGTCGCTGTATGGCAGCCACAATCGGTTGGACCACAGCCAGCTGCGCGGCAAGACCAATGCGGGACCCACAGTCGTGGTGGTGCGCGATGCAACCCAGGGTCTGGACAACCAGCACCGCATCGACCACAACTGGTTCGGGCCGCGCCCGGCGCTGGGCGTCAATGGCGGCGAAACCCTCCGCGTCGGCACCAGCGACAGCTCACTGAGCGATTCCAACAGCACGGTGGAGAACAACTGGTTCGAAGGCTGCGACGGCGAGACCGAGATCATCAGCAATAAGTCCGGCGGCAACACCTACCGCGGCAACGTGTTCTATCGTTCCGCCGGAGCACTCACCCTGCGCCATGGCAACGGCAACCGGGTGATCGACAATGTCTTCCTCGGCGATGACAAGGCCGGCACCGGCGGCGTACGCATCATCGACGCCGACCAGACCGTCAGCAACAACTACTTTGAACGGCTGGCCGGGTCCAGCAACCGTTCGGCACTGGCGGTGATGGATGCGCAGGCCAATCCGCCGCTGTCCGGCTATGCGCCGGTGGTGAATGCCGCGATCAGCCGCAACACCTTCGTGGACGTGGCGAAGATCAGTTTCGGCGTCGGCCATGATGAGGCGAAGGGCATCGTGGTGGCCGCCAGCAACAGCCGCTTCACCGGCAACCTGATCGTCAACCGCGACAACCGGAATCCGCCCACTGCCGCCAGTTCGCTGGCCGGCATCGACTTCAGCGGCAACGTGCAGTCGCCGGCAGCCAGCGCCGTGTTCCCGGGGGGCATAGAGGGCCGTGGCGTCAGCCTGCAGCAGGCTGCCAGCGGACTGTGGGTGGCCACGTCTGCCCTGCCCGCCGTGGGCGCCGATCCTGCCTTGGCGATGACCGCGCGCGAGGCGACCGGCGTCGCCTGGTATCCCAAGGTGGGCGAAGTTGCCCTGTCACGCACCCGCACTGGAGTTGATCGATGAGGTTGCAGCCGCTGTTCGTTTCCCTGGCTTTGGCCGCCCCCTTCGCCCTGCTGCCGAGCGCATCGCTGTTCGCAGCCCCCACTGCTGCCGTGCGACAGGCCGAAGCCGCGCCGGTGCTGGTCACCGCCGCACAATGGCAGCAGATGGCCAGCGAAGGCCGCCGCTACCCGTGGTTTGCCAAAGAGCAGGCACGCACCGAGGCAACGCTGAAGAAGATGATGAAGGCCGGTATCGACGTGCCGGTGCCCAAGGACAAGGGCGGCGGGCGCACCCATGAACAGCACAAGCGCAACTACCAGGCGCTGCTGGCGGCGGGCACGCTGTACCGGCTGACCGGCGACAGGGCCTACGTGGACTATGCGCGCGACATGCTGCTGCAGTATGCCCAGCTCTACCCTACGCTGGGCCCGCACCCGGAAGGCCGTGGGCAGATCCCCGGGCGCGTGTTCTGGCAGGTGCTCAACGATTCGGTATGGCTGGTCAACGCCATCCAGGGCTACGACGCGATCCGCGACGCGCTGTCCGCCGAGGACCGCGACACCATCGAATCGAAGGTGTTCCGGCCAATGGCCGAGTTCCTCGTCAGCGAGCCGAAGAACTATGACCAGATCCACAACCACGCCACCTGGGCGGTGGCCGCCACCGGCATGACCGGCTACGTGCTGCGCGACCCTGAGCTGGTGGAGAAATCCCTGCGCGGCAGTCGGAAGGACGATCAATTCGGCTTTCTTCGGCAGATCGACCTGCTGTTCTCGCCCGATGGTTACTACGAGGAAGGCCCCTACTACCAGCGCTATGCACTGGCGCCGTTCCTGCTGTTCGCCAATGCCATCGAACGCAACGAACCGCAGCGGAAGATCTTCGCGCGCCGCGACGGCGTGCTGTTGAAGGCCGTGGATGTGCTGGTGCAGTCCAGCTACAACGGCTTGTTCTTCCCGATCAACGACGCCATCCTGGACAAGGGCATCGACACCGAAGAGCTGGTGGCCGGCATCGGCATCGCCTATGCGCGTACCGGTGATGACCGCCTGCTGTCCGTGGCCCAGCAGCAGAAGCGCCTGCTGTTGTCACCCGAAGGGCTGGAGGTGGCGCAGGCGGTGGCGGCGAACAAGACCAGGCCCTTCGACTATCGGCCGATGCTGCTGCGCGATGGCCCCGACGGCGATCGCGGCGGCCTGGCGATCCTGCGCATGAACGGCGAACGCGGCCAGGCGCTGGTGCAGAAGGACACGATGCAGGGCATGGGCCATGGCCACTTCGACAAGCTCAACTGGCTGTTCTACGACAACGGCAATCCAGTGGTGACCGACTACGGCGCGGCCCGCTTCCTCAACGTGGAAGCCAAGCGCGGCGGCATCTACCTGGCCGAGAACCGCAGCTGGGCCAAGCAGACCGTGGCGCACAACACCCTGGTGGTGGACGAGCAGAGCCACTTCAAGGGCGACTGGAAACGCGGCGAGGAACACGCGCCGCAGGTGCGCTTCTTCCAGGCCGATGCCGATACCCAGATTGCCTCGGCAACGATGCGCGACGCCTACCCCGGCGTGGTGTTCACCCGCACCCAGGCGCTGCTGCGCCATCCCGACCTGGGCCTGCCGGTCGCGCTGGACCTGCTGCAGGTGCACGGCGGCAAGGCCGCGCGCTACGACCTGCCGCTGCACTTCAACGGCCACATCGTCACCACCGGCTTCGAAGCCGAACACTTCCCCGCCCAGCGCCCGGTGCTGGGCAAGGACAACGGCTACCAGCACCTTTGGCTGGATGCACGCAGCAAACCCGGCAGCGAGCCGCGGTCGCTGGCATGGCTGCTGGACGGGCGCTTCTACACCTACCGCTTCGGCAGCAGTGCGCCGGCACAGGCGCTGCTGGTGGAAAGCGGCGCAAACGATCCGGAATTCAACCTGCGCCGCGAACCGGCCCTGCTGCAGCGCGTGGACGGACAGAAGGACGTGACCTTCTTCAGCGTGCTGGAGCCGCACGGCGAGTACAACGGCACCGCCGAATACGTGCACGGCGCGGACAGCCGCATCAAGGACATCGTGCGCAGCCGGGGCAACGATGCCGAGGTGATCGAGCTGCGCCTGGCCAGCGGTGCACGAATCGCCCTCGGCGTGGCCGACGACAGCAGCGCCAAGGGCGAGCACAGCGTGAGCGTGGACGGCCATGCCTACCGCTGGAGCGGCAGCCATGCACGCATGGACCGCAGCAAGGTTGACGGCAAATGAACGGCCCTGCGGTGGTGGCCAACCTGCGCAAGGTGCCGGTACGGTCGGCCGTGCGCTGGCTGATCGTGGGCCTGATCGCCGTGGCCACGGTGATCAACTACATCGACCGCAACGCACTGGCGGTAATGTGGCCGGAAATCGCCAGGGAAGTGGGCGCGACCAAGGATGACTACGCCCTGCTGGTGACGGTGTTCATGCTGTTCTACGCCGCTGGCCAGTTCCTGTTCGGGCGCCTGTTCGACATGATCGGCACGCGCCTGGGTTTCGCCCTGTCGATCAGCGTGTGGTCGATCTCCATCGCCCTGCACGCGATCACCCATTCGATGCTCTCCTTCAGCCTGGTGCGGGCGATGCTCGGCATCAGCGAAGCCGGGGCGTGGCCGGGCGCGGTCAAGGCCAATGCCGAGTGGTTCCCGGCGCGCGAGCGCGCATTGGCGCAAGGCGTGTTCAACGCCGGCGCGTCGATCGGCGCGATCGTCTCCGCGCCGGCCATCGCCGGCCTGTACCTGTGGCTTGGCTGGCGCGGCACCTTCGTGCTGGTCGGTGCGATCGGCTTCCTGTGGCTGCTGCCTTGGCTGTTTGTCTACCGCGCCGGGCCGGACAAACACCCATGGGTGAGCGATGCCGAGCACCGGCTGATCCAGGAAGACCAGGCCGGGCAACAGGCGGTGGTGGCGCCGAAGGCCAGCGTACGTTCGCTGCTGGCCCATCGGCAGAGCTGGGGCATGCTGGCCTGCCGCTTCCTGCTCGACCCGATCTGGTGGCTGTTCGTGTCCTGGCTGCCGATCTATCTGGCTGAAACCTTCGGCTTCGACATCAAGCAGATCGGCCTGTTCGCCTGGGTGCCGTTTGTCGGCGCGATGCTGGGCAGCCTCAGCGGTGGTTGGCTGTCCGGGCGGATGATCCGCGCCGGGCACAGCGTGGACCGCGCCCGCAAGCTGTCCATAACGCTGGGCTGCGTGGTCATGGCTCCTGCCCTGCTGGGTGCCGTGCTGGCCAACCAGCCGCTGCTGGCGGTGCTGGCAATCGCTGCGGTGCTGTTCGGCTTCCAGGTGGCCATCGGCAACATCCAGACCCTGCCGGGCGACCTGTTCGACGGCCGCTCGGTGGGCACGCTGGCAGGCCTGGGTGGCCTGGCCGCCGTGGCCGGCACCTTGATCACCACCTGGCTGGTGCCGGTGCTGACCCGCCACTCCTATGCGCCGATCTTCATCCTCGTCGCCGCCCTGGTGCCGCTGTCGCTGGCCGCGCTGTGGTGGTGGACCGGCCCGATCCACAAGCTCGACCGCCGCGCCGGCTGAGCCTGCATCTCTCTTCAATTCCCCCGCAAACCAAGGAGTTTTCCGCATGTCGTTCCAGGACAAGGTGGCCATTGTCACCGGCGGTGGCCGCGATATCGGTCGCGCTGTTTCGATCAAGCTGGCTGCCGCCGGTGCACGCGTCTGCATCAACTACGCCAATGATGAAGCCAGTGCCCAGGAAACGCTGGCACAGATCCGTGCGGCCGGTGGCCAGGCCATCGTGCACCGTGCCGACGTCACCGACGCCACGGCCGTCGCCGGCCTGGTCGCTGCGGCACAGGCCGCGTTCGGCGAGCGCATCGACCTGCTGGTGAACGTGGCCGGTGGCATGGTGCAGCGCCGGCCGCTGGCCGACATCGACCCGGCGTTCTTCCACACCGTGATGGACCTGAACCTCACCTCGACCTACCTGACCACGCACGCGGTGGTGCCGCACATGCGCGAAGGCGCGGCCATCGTCAACTTCGCCTCGCAGGCCGGTCGTGATGGTGGCGGCCCGGGCGCATCGATCTACGCCACCGCCAAGGCGGCGGTGATGACCTTCACCCGCGCCATGGCCAAGGAGCTGGGGCCGAAGGGTATCCGGGTGAACGCACTGTGCTGCGGCATGATCGCCACCCGCTTCCACGATGAATTCACCAAGCCGGAAGTACGCACGGCCGTTGCCGGCGCCACCCCGTTGCGCCGCCAGGGAGCACCGGACGAAGCCGCTGACGCCGCTGTATTCCTGGCCTCGGATGCGGCGGCGTTCATTACCGGTGCGAATCTGGACGTCAACGGCGGCACCTACTTCTCCTGACTGGAATCCTGCCCATGCAGCGCTGGACACTTCTGTTTTCATTGACGCTCTGCTCCGCCATGACGGCGCCCGCTGCGTGGGCCGCACCCGTGTGGGTCACTGCCTGGACGGCCGCGCCCGCGCCCGACCGCAAGGACGGAACGTCCGATGCGCCGGTTCAGTTCGCCGCGCAGACCGTGCGCCAGGACATGCGTGTCAGCAGCCGTGGCGATGCGCTGCGGCTGCGCATCAGCAACGAGCTCGGCACGGCGCCGCTGCGGGTCGAGGACCTGCGCGTGGGAGTGAAGAACGGCAAGGCCGCACCGCTGCCGGTAACGGTGGATGGCCGCGCGGTCATCGAGGTGCCGGTCGGAGCCGCGCTGCTGAGCGACCCGGTGCGGATGCCGGTGGCGGCGCTGCAGGAGATCAGCGTGAGTGCCTATTTCCCGCAGCCCACCCGCCCCGCCGTGCGCCGCACCGAGCTGCGGGTCGCAGATGGCAGGCAGACAGCCGTCGCCGACAGCGTGCGGCTGAGCTACCAGCAGAACGTGTTCTCGGCAGTGATGGTGCAGCGTGATGATCGTCCCCAGGTAATCGTGGCGCTGGGCGATTCCATCACGGAAGGCGCCACCGCACGTCGCGGCACCTTCAACCAGTGGCCGGAGCGGTTGGCGCAGCGCCTGCAGCAGGCCTGCCCGAACCGGTTCGTGGTACTCAACCAGGGCATCAGCGGCAACAAACTGCTTGACCATGGCCGCAGCCACAGTGCGCTGTCTCGATTGGATCGCGATGTGATCGCCGTGGCCGATGCCGATCAGGTGATCCTGTTCGAAGGCATCAATGACATCCGCTACGGCGGTGGCGCGCAGCCGCTGCCTGGACGCAGTGCGGCGGACATGCTGCTGGGCTATCAACAGGTTGCGGCGCGGCTGCATGCGCACGGCATCCGCGCTTGGCTGGGTACGTTGACCCCGTTCGGCGGTTCCGAGCGCTACGAGCCCGTGTCCGCCGCCACCCGCACCACGATCAACCAGTGGGCACGCAGCGGCAACAGCGGCTTCGACGGCATCATCGATTTCGATGCCGCGCTGCGTGACCCGAAGGCAGCCGAATCGCTGCCCGACGAGATCACCCGCGACCATCTGCACCCCAACGACGAAGGCTACCGGCGCATGGCCGATGCCATCGATCTGCGCATGCTGGGCTGCACTGCCCCCGAGTGAGAGAGAACCGATGAGCCACGTCGTTTGTTTCGGTGAGTTGCTGCTGCGCCTGGGCGCACCCGGTCGTGAACTGCTGCTGCAGACGCCGCAGCTGCAGGTTCACGTGGGGGGCGCCGAGGCCAACGTAGCGGTCTCGCTGGCATGCCTCGGCCACGATGTGCAGATGGTCAGCACGGTACCCGGCAACGCGCTGGGCCGGCATGCCGTGGCCGAGCTGCGGCGGCATGGCGTGGGCGTGGCCGCCGTGCGTGAAGTGGCGGGTGACCGCATGGGCCTGTACTTCCTGGCGACCGGTGCGGTGCAGCGCGCCAGTGAAGTGGTGTATGACCGGGCCGGTTCTGCATTCGCAAACAGCAATGCCAGTGACCATGCGTGGCCCGCCCTGCTGTCCGGCGCGCACCTGTTGCATGTCTCGGGCGTGAGTCCGGCGCTGGGCGCCAACGTGGCCGAGTCGGTGCTGGGTGCGGTGCGTGCGGCTCGCGCGGCCGGTGTGCAGGTGTCCTTCGACGGCAATTATCGTCCGTCACTGTGGCGACGCTGGGATGGCGACGCAGCGGCGATCCTGCGCGAGGTCTTCGCCGAGGCCGACATTGTCTTTGCCGATCATCGGGACATCGAACTGGTGCTGGGGCTGCACTTCGCGCAGGACGATGCGGTCGCCCGAACCGGGGCCGCTGCGGCCGCTGCCTTTGCCGCGTTCCCGCACCTGCGGTGGCTGGCCTGCACCCAGCGCGAGGTGATCAGCGCCGACCATCACGTGCTCGGCGCGCTGCTGCTGGGACGCGATGGAACCCGCGCGCAGGCCGCTCCGAGGCCGCTGCCCGGCATCGTTGATCGCATCGGCGGTGGCGATGCCTTTGCCGCCGGCATCCTGCACGGATTGCTGTCCGGGCTGGACGCAGAAAGCACCGTGCGCTTCGGACTGGCCGCAGGCGCGTTGAAGCACGCCATTCACGGCGACTTCAGCCCTGCTCGCGAAGCTGAAGTCGGGGCACTGATGGAGAGCCACCCGTTCGACGTTCGTCGCTGATCTTCCCCCAGGAGAATCCCGCTAGAATCCAACGGGCGCTGGAATGGCGCAGGGATCGCCCATGGATTACACCGGATACACGCGCAAGTTTCCCAACAACCGCCCGCTGAATGCGTTTGAACGCGAGCACCGCCTGCTGCAGAAGAAGCGGCTGGATGTCGTGCCGTTGGCGCAGCTGTGCGTGGTGAAGATGAATTCGAACGGCCTGGTTTCGGTGGATCGCTGGTTCGCCGCGCATGGCTTTGCAGCCCTGCTGGGCGCGATCGGCATTGCCTTTGGGCTGGGCGGCATGCTGATGCTGCTCTGGTTGCTGATCGTGAACAGGCTACCCAACGAAAACGGCCTGTGGGAGGCGATATTCATCGGCATGGCGATGCTGGCCGCCTTCACTGCAGCGAGCATCTGGGTGGCTTGCCTCGAGCTGTTCCGCTGGACCTACTATCCGATCGCGCTCGATCGCAAGCACCGGCAGATACACGTGTTCCGGCTGGATGGCACCACCCTCAGCGTGCCCTGGGACCGGGTCCATTTCACGCTTGGCCGCGGAACCGGAACCTTCGGATGGTACAACTGGGATGTCCGCGGACTGACCCTGGACGCGGATGGCGTGACAGTACGGGAGACGTTCGCGTTCTGCATCGCGACCTCCCGCATCGAGAACGCGCATGCCCACTGGGAGTTCCTGCGGCGCTACATGGAAGAAGGACCGGCAGCCGTCGTGGACGCGGTGCACTACTGCATGCCGCTGGACGGCAAGCGCGAGAGCTTCGCGTCCGGCAAGGAGCGCATCTTCGCCGAAGACGCGCAGCTCCCGGGTTTCATGTGGCTCACGATGCTGCCACTCAACTACCTGCACACGATCATGCGCTGGGTGGTGATGCAGACCAGCAGGATTCCGCGGTTTCCACCGGACATCGAGGCGCGCCTGACACCGGACGCCGGTGATCCCTGTGTCCGCGACGCTTCTATGAATCCACCGGACCTGCGATGACCCATCAGTGCAAAGGCAGCTTCAGTACCGACGGCGCGTTCGCAGGTGAACTGAAGGTTACCGTGCCACCCAACTGGCTGATGCCCGCATAACGCAGGTCCACCGTGTCCACCACCAGGGTCAGGCGACTGCCGGCCGGCACCTCCCAGCTGCTGGCCTCCAGCCGCAGGTCGATAGTCTTCGCCTGCCCCGGCGTGGCACCCCGCAGCGTATAGGGCTTGTGACTGATCAGCTGGCCATTGCCCAGCACGTCCTCGGCATAGAGATAGGCATACAACGTGGTGTCGGCGCGGCTTGTCGTGACCGTCATCCGCACTTCCGGCGCGCCATCCAGACGGCGCGCACTCCAGTAGATCGGCCCTTGCCAGACTCCCGCGGCGTTGCGTCCGACGAACGGCACATACGCGCCCGGTGGCAGGTTGATCATCTGCAGCGCGCCGGACGCCATCACCACGCCGGAGTTGGCGGCCGTCAGCAGGCCGCTGCCGATGCGGTAGCTCCAGCCGGTGCCGCCACCGTTCGCCACCAGTCCACCGGTGGGTTGTAACAGCCCGCTCGGCGGGTCAGCCCGTAGCTGACCGCGCCCGTCCGGGTAGCCTGCCAGTCCGGATAGTAGCTCCAGCTGCCCTTCTGCGACTTCAGCTGCACCGTCGCCTGGCGGTCGATTCCATTGGTCACCCCCTTCAGGTAGTGGTCGAACCAGTCGCCCGCGGCGGCATACACCTCATTGGGAATACCGAAAGCGCCAAGGGCCTCGTTGAGGGCGTGGTCGCCATGGCGCAGCTGCAGCTGCTTGGGACCCTTCAAACGGTTGAAGAAGTCCACCAGCTGGCCCGGCGGGAACAGGCTGTCGTTGAAGGCGTTGGCCAGGAATACCGCTGGCTGGTTGGCGTTGATCTCATCGATGCTGGACCCGGGGCTGCGCTGCGCCGCTACCGGCAACAGCGAGTCCACCGCGCCCTGGTAGTTGCCGACCAGCACATTGCGATTGATGGTGGACAGCTCCGGTCCCGGGCGACCGGTGGCCAGGCCCGCGGCAACCAGCAGCGCGATGCCCTGCGCGCTGGGGGTGTCGTTGCTGTACAGCGAGGCCTGCAGGTCGGCCCAGCCGCTCAGTGCAGCCACTGCCTTGATGCGCGGATCGCGTGCCGCCGCCAGCAGACTGGTGCCGGCCCCATAGGAGATGCCCGATACGCCGATTCGTGACGGGTCGGCGCGGGTGTTGTCCAGCGCCCAGTCAATCAGCGCACTGACGTCCTCGACCGTGGCCGGCCCGGCGATGTCGATGCTGCCGCCGGACTCCCAGAAGCCACGCGAACTATAGCTGATGACCACATAGCCGCGCCGGGCCAGTGACTGCGCCACGCCCACGTATTCCACGCTGGGCACCGCCCAGCTGCTGGGCATCACCAGCAAGGGATACAGCCCGCTGCCCGCGTCCTGCGGTTCGATGACGAAAGCCCCGAGAGGCGTTCCATCCCAGCTGGGAATGGTGCGATGGGTGGTCTTGACCGTGGCCGCCCAGGCGGTGGGCGCCAGCCCGGTCAGCAGGATCAACAGCAGCACTACCTTGCGCATCGTGGTCTCTCCCCGTCGATGGTGGTGCAACGGATCGGACCGTACCAGTGCGAATGGTGGGTGGCACCTTGCGACGCAGCATGGCGTTTGCTGCATTGTCGAAGGCTTGGATCGATGCTATGACGGGGTACTTCCCAAGGATGGACAGATACCATGAGGCCCCGGCCACTCTCACTTGCCGCCCTGATGCTGGGTGCAGTCGGCCCCGTGTCTGCGGAAGGACCCGCGCTGGCCGACGTCGCCGCCGGCGCAGTTTTTGAAGAGGCGGAAGCGCTGTGCCAGGCCGACAACGGTCGACTCTGGGGAGCGTCGCTGTGTGGGCCGATGATGCTGGTAGACCGGACCAGTCGACGGGTCACGGCATCCCATGCAGATGCACAGGGCCGCCTGCAGGTACGTGGAAAGGTCTTCGTCGGCCAGCTTCCGCCGGACGCGATCATCGCCAACACCGCCGTCGAATGGTCCGGCACCCGATGGACGCAGCTGCTCTGGCCGCTGCCACAGGACGAAAGCCGGCGACGCACGCTGATGGCCCACGAGATGTTCCATCGCCTGCAACCCGCATTGTCGATAGAAACGCCGGCAGAAGGCGGCAATGAGCACCTCGACACGCTCGAAGGTCGCTATTGGCTGCAGCTGGAATGGCGTGCACTTGCCGCCGCACTGTCCGCAACCGACCCCGGCGCACAGCGCTACGCGATGAACGATGCGCTCGCGTTCCGTGCTAAGCGTTACCGTCACTTCCCAGCCGCCTCCCGGGACGAGGCCGCGCTGGAGTTGAATGAAGGCCTGGCCGAGTACACCGGCGTTCTCGTCGGCAATCCAACTCGCGCTGCGCGCATCGAAGCTGCACTTCATGACCTTCGCGCCCATGTGGGTGATCACAGCTTCGTCCGTTCGTTCGCCTACGCGACCGGCCCGGCCTATGGCCTGCTGCTGGACCAGGTTGCGCCCGGATGGCATCGCAATCTTGTCCACCCCGCCCGGGATCTCGGTTCACTTCTGGCAGAGCGCACGCACACCACTCCACTCACCGACGAAGCTGCACTGCTCACCACAGCAGCGCGTTATGACGGGCCTGCGCTGCGCGAAACGGAAGTGCAGCGGGAACAGCAGCGCCTTGCGCAGCTTGAACGCAACCAGGCCCGCTTTGTAACCGGCCCGGTACTGCGGCTGGATCTTCGCAGCATGCGCATCCAGTTCGACCCAGGCAACATGCAGCCGTTGCCTGGCAGCGGCACGGTGTATCCCACGATGCGGCTGAGCGACGTATGGGGAACGTTGACGGTCACCGACGGAGCGTTGATGCGGAACGACTGGAAGGCCGTGTTCGTGCAGGCGCCTGCATCGGGCGAACTGCCCCTGCAGGATCATGGATGGACGCTGAGCCTGGCGCCCGGATGGTCGCTGGTACCTGGAGCGCGCCGCGGCGACTACGTGTTGCGGGCACAGCCCTGAGCCTGGTGGCGAAGGGGACCGCCCCGCCCTAGCACGCGCGCATGTCACCCACGCGCCGTGTGATCTGACACCTCTCCAGTGCTTGCGGGCGGTCACAGCTTCGTCTTTTCGTCGTTGACCGAAACGCGACAGCTTGTGACGCTTACGACACCGCAAGGCCTGCATGGCCCCACCCGTGCGGTCACGTCCTACCGCAATCCGTAGCACCCGACTCCGCAACGTCTCCACATGACCTCGCTCCGGCACGGTCGTGGCGGACGGCTGCGCCCTGAACTTCTGCTGGAGAACCGCAATGCGCCTTGCAAGCTTCTTCTTCGCGTTCGTCCTCAGTGCCTTCGCCAGCGCTGCCCAAGCCCAGGTCGTCACTCTCAACAAGGGCGGCTTCGTGCTCACCTACGACTGCAGCATCCACAGCGCCACCCGCTACGAATACACCCTGACCGCAGACACCGGTTCGGCCGCGCGCCCGTCCAGCTTCTACAAGGATCCGGACCTGCCGGCAGGCTGCCTCGGCCAGACCAGCACCGCCTCCTACGCCAGCATCACGTCCGGCTATGACCGGGGTCATCTGGTGACGTCCAATCACATGGACTACAACGCGACCTACATCCGCCGCGCCAACTACATGACCAACATCGTTCCGCAGGTCTCCAGCTTCAACCAGGGCATCTGGGTGAAGGCCGAGAACGTGGCCGAGTGCTACCGTGACATCGCACCGGTGGATGTCTATGGTGGCGTGGTCTACGGCGACGCCGCCAACGACTATTTCCTTTCCAGCCACGGCATCCCAACGCCGGAGTTCTTCTGGAAGACGATCATCACCCGTGATCCGAACACTGGCACGGCCAAGGCGATCAGCTGGATCATTCCCAACGAAGCCAATCTGGGCAGCCTCGACAGCTACCTGGTGACCATCGCCGATCTGGAGGAGCTGTTGGGTGCGAGCTACGTTGCAATCAACGCACCGGCCTCGCTGAAGAACATGCTGCCGGCCAGCACCTGGCCGCAGCCGGCGGGGTGTGATCTGGGCTGACCGGTCTGCCGGGAATGGGTGGCACCCGGTCCGGGTGCCACGCAAGGATGGCTGTGGGAAAATGGCGGGCAATTGCACCACCGCATTGCCCCCTGGAGCTGTAGATGTCCCGTCTTCCCTTCGATGCCGTGCTGTTCGACTGCGACGGCGTACTCGTCGATTCCGAGCCGCTGGTCGCCCGCGTTCTCTCGGAAATGCTGACCGCACGCGGCTGGCCGCTGACCCCGGCGCAGGCGGGTGAAGTCTTCCTCGGGCAGTCCGTGGCCCATCTGGCAGGGCTGATCGCAGAGCGCACCGGCAAGCCGTTCACCGAGGAATGGCTGGAGGAGTTCCGCCAGCAGCGCAACCGGGCGCTGGAACGGGATCTGGAGCCGATCCGGGGGGCGCCCGAGGCCGTGCGTGCGATCGCCGCAGCGACCGGTGGCCGCATTGCCTGCGCGTCCGGTGCCGACCTGATCAAGGTGAAACTGCAGCTGGGCAAGGTCGGCATCCTCGATGCATTCGGCGACCACGTCTACAGCGGCCAGGACATGCCGAACACCAAGCCGCACCCGGACGTCTATCTGGCGGCCGCTGCCGCGCTGGGTGTGGATCCGAAGCGCTGCGCGGTCATTGAAGACACCGTGACCGGCGCGACCGCCGGCGTGGCGGCAGGTGCCACCGTGTTCGGCTTCAGCGAGGGCGGCCCGCACCACAGCACACCCGAAGCTCTGCGCGCGGCCGGTGCCCAGGTGATCTTCCAGCGCATGGAAGATCTTCCCGCACTGCTGGCGGCCTACGCCGCCGACGCTGCCGCCTGACCCGGCGTCAACCCGCAGCGCCCTGCCCGGCGCTGCGGCACCTGCCGCTGTAGTGCAGCGCAAACAGGTACAACCCGGTGAACAGCTGCAGGAACAGCGGCGGCAGCGGCGCATAGGTGATCCACGCTGCAGGTTCGCCCTGCCCCAGCCCGCGAACGGCGAAGTTGGCGATCACCGCCAGGGTGAACACGATCGAGGTCCAACGATGCACGGGCCGTGCCCAGCCACCGCGGCTCATTGCCGGCGCCTCGCTTCGGAACGGGCTTCGATCATCTTCCAGCCATTGCCTGACGGGTCACGGAATCCGGCGTCGACGGCGCCATAGCGCTCGATCGGCTCCTGGGTGAATTCCACGCCCTGTGCCAGCCATTGCGTGTAGCGCGCCTGGCAGTCATCCACGGCCAGCACCAGGGGCGGCATTGCGCCCTTGGCCACCAGCTGCTGCAGCGCAAGTGCGGTAGCGGCGTCGTGGGTGGGCGGGCCTGGCACGAACAGGCCCAGCTGGAAACCGTCCTGGCCCGGGCTGCGGACCGTCAGCCATCGGTAGCTGCCATTGCGTACGTCGGTATGCACTTCGAAGCCGAGCTTGCCGACGTAGAACGCCAGCGCCTCATCCTGGTCGCGCACATACAGGCCGACCGTGTTCACAGTGTTCGTCATGGGACCTCCCTCAGGTGGGGTCCACGTTAGCAACCGCCTCGCGGCGGCGCTTCTCCAAAACTGCGATCTTCAGGTCCGGGCGCTGCGCGGCGCGTGCATGGCATTCCGGCACGCTGGCCGACGCCGCCCGGGTTGCACGCTCACGCTCACGCACATTGCCCGGGCTGTCACCGGTGATGGCACGGAAGATGCGGCCGAAGGTACCCAGGCTGCTCCACCCGGTCTGCGCGGCGATTTCGGTGACCGGCAACTCGGTGTCACGCAACATCGCCACGGCCCGTTCGATGCGCCGGCTGAGGAGATAGCGGTGCGGTGGCAGCCCGAAGGCCTGCTTGAACGAGCGGGCGAAGTGCGCCGGCGACACTGCACTGACCTCGGCCAGGCGCGCGACCGGCCATTCCTCATGGCTGGCGCGGTCCATCCGGTCCTTGGCACGCAGCAGGCGCCGCAGCAGTTCGGGGCTCTGGTTCATGGCACCACCGCCTGGGCCAGGTAGTGGCGTGCCGCGTGCCGCGCCTCAGCGGCCTGCTCGACCAGCCAGTCACGCAATGCAATCACCTTGGCACTGCCATTTCGCGCCGTGGGTGCCACGAACCAGAAGCTGCGACCGTCGCTGGCGACACCCGGATGCGCCTGCACCAGCCGCCCGCTGTCCAGCTCGGCCTGGAAAAGGATCGGCGAACCAATGGCGATGCCTTGCCCGGCGATCGCGGCGCCGACATCCAGATGCTCGACGGCAAAGGGCGCGACGAAACTCTCCGCTGCCGGCGGTGGGATGTGCCCGTGCGCGGCAAACCACAGGGCCCACCAGTCCGGCCGCCCGAGCAGGGGAATCTCCAGCGCGCTGGTCCCCAACCCACGGGCCGCTGGCAGCAGCGCCGGCGCACACAACGGTGTGAACACGCTGGGAAACAAGGGAGTTGCCTGAAGACCCGGCCATTCGCCCTGGCCATTGCGGATGGCGGCATCGAAGTGACCGGCGGCCAGATCCTGCGGCGCTGCCGACAGGTCCAGTTCCAGCACGAGCTGCCGGTGGCGGGCACGGAACGTGCCCAGTCGCGGCGTCAGCCAACTGGTGCCCAGCGTGGGCAGCACGGACAGGCGCAGTCGCGCCGCATCCATGTCTGCGGCGCGCATGAAGCTGGCGCGCAGTGCATCGAATGCCCGGGTGGCCTCCTGGGCGACGCTGGCACCCGTCGCTGTCAGTTCTACGTGCTGTGCATGGCGCAGGAACAGGCAGGTACCGGTCTGGGCCTCCAGCCGCCGCACGTGGTAGCTCACCGATGCCGCACTGGTGTCGAGCTCTTCGGCGGCACGCGCGAAGCTGCCCAGCCGCGCCGCCGCCTCGAAGGCACGGATGGCGGCAAGCGATGGCAGCTGGCGTTGGGTGACCATAAGTGTGACTTAGCCTGAGCCCCGATATCTGCGTGGTCAATCCCCCCTCGTGCCCGCAACGATGGAGGCACCTTCGACAGGGGATCACGCACATGGATCGACGGCAGTTCCTGGCCACCCTGGCCGCCGCGGCGGCATCTACGGCGCTGCCCTCCGGGTGGGCCCTGCCCAGCCACAGCGAAGACTGGACATGGTTGCAGGGCAACTGGCGGGTCCGGCACCAACGCCTGAAGGAGCGCCTGGTCGGCGATACCCGCTGGGAGTCTTTCACCGGCTCCAGCGCGGTATGGCTCACCCTGGGCGGACTCGGCACCATCGATGACAACGTCATGGCGCTGCCTTCGGGCCCCTACAGGGGGCTGGGCGTGCGTGCATTTGATCCAGTGTCTTCCACGTGGTCGATCTGGTGGATCGATGGCCGCAATCCTGCCCATATCGAAGCCCCTGTGCGCGGCGCTTTCAAGGGCGATGCCGGCAGCTTCCGCGGCACCGACCGGATCGACGGGCGCCCCGTCGAGGTCTGGTTCCGTTGGCATGACATCCACGGCGAGGAGCCGTGGTGGGAACAGGCGTTCTCCGACGATGCCGGTGCGCACTGGGAAGTGAACTGGCGCAACTGGTTCCGCCGCACTGCTGCGGTCCCCTCTCCGCTTCCGAAGCTGCCGGATGCACCGGGCGATTTTGATTTCCTGGTGGGCCATTGGAACGTGCGCCATCGTCGCCTGCGCGCTCGGCTGGCAGGCAGCGATGCATGGGACGCGTTCAACGGCACCCTGCACAACTGGCCGGTCCTGGGAGGATTCGGCAACGTAGGTGAAAACCTGATGGACATGCCTGGAGCGCCGCTGCGAGGCATGGGCATCCGCGCCTGGAATGCGGCGGAGCGGCACTGGCTGAGCTGGTGGCTGGATGGCCGGGAGCCAACCCGGATCGGCGCGCCACTGCGTGGTGGTTTCCATGCCGGTGTCGGCCGCTTCTTCGGCGAAGACCAGCACGACGGTCGATCAATCCAGACGCGGGTGATCTGGTCACGCATTACCCCGCGCTCGGCGCGCTGGGAACAGGCGGCATCGACCGATGGCGGGCGCAGCTGGGAAACCAACTGGGTCAGCGACTTCGAGCGACAGGCATGAAGGCGCTGCTGGCCGTGATGCTGCTGGTTGCTGCGTCGCCTCCCGCGTCTCCATCACGGGTGCTGCGGATCGTCGGCCCCGCCGAGCGCTTTGCCCCGGGCGTTGCATCCACGCAATACGACGAGATTCGACTGACCTTGAGCCCGGACGGAAAAACCGCACTGTGGTTCAGCCGCAACCGGCCCGGCGGGCCGGGTGGGTATGACATCTGGGTCTCCCGCAACGATGGGCAGCGCTGGCGGCCGGCGATGCCGGTGCCGTTCAACTCGCCGGGGCGCGACTTCGATCCCGCTTTTTCCGCCGATGGCCGCGTGGTGTATTTCTGTTCGGATCGCGCAGGCGGCCTGGGCGGCGACGATCTGTACCGGGTCAGCATGGGGAGCGACGGTCGATTCGGGAAGCCGGTCAATCTTGGCCCGGCAGTGAACAGCGCGGCCGATGAATTCGCGCCGATGCTCTCGCCGGACGCAGCCACGCTGCTGTTCTCCAGCGATCGCGCAGGCGGTGCGGGTGGCCATGACCTCTACGTCGCAGCGATGGTCCGTGACATGGCGCAGCCGGCACGGCCGCTGCCGGGAGACCTCAATACCGCAGCGCAGGAGTTCGATGCCACCTTCCTGGGCGACGGCCGGACGCTGGTGTTTGCCCGCGCCCTGGACTTCGGCAGTGCACCGGTACGCCAGTTCATCGCCTACGAGCGTGGAGGCCGGTATGACGCGGGCCTTGCATTGCCCTCCCCCTTGAACGAGGCCTCCGGCGACAGCTACGGCGCGATGCTGGATGGCTCGCAACCCGACACCTTGACCTATTCGGCGCGGCGCGCGGTCGGTGCAGGGTTGGACCTGTACCGCATCCGCTTTCGGATGATGCGCCCTTGAAGGCAGATGTTGTCGATTTTCCGCGCCCCGGTTCGTCGAGAGGATGACTACCCCAGGAGAAAACGCAGATGGCCTCACACCAGTCCCTTGCCTGCGCCTGCGGCCAGGTACGCCTGACCGCCACGGGCCAACCGATTGCCACCGTCGAATGTTGCTGCGACAGCTGCCGCAAGGCCGGCGCCATGCTGCAGTCGATGCCCCGAGCACCGGACGTGCTGGGCCCGCACGGCCAGACGCTCTTCGTAATGCACCGCAAGGATCGCGTCAGCATCGATGCCGGGCATTCCATGCTGCGTGCCTTGCGATTGTCCAGCCGGGGCGGCAGCCGCCGCGTGCTGGCCGGCTGCTGCAATACGCCGCTCTTCCTGGAGTTCAGCGGCGGCCATTGGCTGAGCCTGTATGGCCTGTTGTGGCCGGCATCGACAAGACCTGCCGTGGAGATGCGGACCATGGTCAGTGATCTTCCTGATGCGTCTGTGCTTCCTGACGATGTGCCGAACCTGAAGACCCGGTCGCTGCGCTTCTATGCGCGGTTGATGAAGGCGTGGATCGCCATGGGCTTCCGCAGCCCACGCATCGAGGTCGCGGGAGATACCCATGCCTGAGCCAGGACGGATCGAGATCGAAAACATCACCACGCCCGGGCACATCCAGCGCGTGGATCGCGCCAAGTACCTCGCCATGCGCCATGCCCTGCTGCGGGCGCTGCCCGCGCAACCGCCCGGCCTGACCGTCGCGCAGGCGAAACAGGCACTGCTGCCACACCTGCCCGCCGCGCTGTTCCCGGCAGGTGCCACCGCCGGCTGGTGGTTGAAGGCCGTGCAGCTGGACCTGGAAGCCAAGGGCGTGATCGAGCGCGTCGCGGGCAAACCGTTGCGCCTGTTCAAGCACCTGGCGGCCGGCTGATCAGCGCTGGGCAGGCAGTTCCAACCGGTGCTTGCGGCACAGGCGATACACCGTGACCCGCGATACCTGCATCTGCCGCGCGCACTCGGAGACGTTGTAGCCGGTCTGGCGCAGGGTCTGCAGCAGTACATCGCGCTCGGCCTGGCCGCGCGCATCGTGCAGCATCGCCGCGGGCAGGGCCGCTACCGATGCGCCCAGCTCCAGGTCACGCTCACTGATCAGCTCGCCTTCGGCCATGATCGCTGCACGCTGCACACGGTTCAGTAGTTCGCGTACGTTGCCGGGCCAGTCGAAGCGCCGCATCGCCTGCAGTGCGGCCGGTGCGAAGCCGCGTGCACGCACGCTGTGGCGCAACCGGAAGCAGCGCAGGAAGTGCTCGGCCAGCAGCTGCACGTCGGCACCGCGCTCGCGCAGCGGTGGCATCAGCAGGCGCAGCACGTTCAGGCGGTAGTAGAGATCGCTGCGGAACCGCCCCTGCGCCACCGCGTGTTCCAGTTCGACGTGGGTCGCGGCAAGTACTCGCACGTCCGCGCGCAGCGGCTGGCTGCTGCCCACGCGCTCGAAGGTCCCCTCCTGCAGCACGCGCAGCAGGCTGGTCTGCGCTTCTGCCGGCAGATCGCCTACCTCATCAAGAAACACCGTACCGCCATGGGCGGATTCGAACACACCGATCTGCCGCTTGTCGGCACCGGTGAACGAGCCACGTTCGTGGCCGAACAGCTCCGACTGCACCAGGCTGGCCGGAATCGCACCACAGTTCACCGCAATGAAAGGCCTGCCGGCGCGCCCCGACAGCGCATGCAGCGCATGTGCAGCCAGTTCCTTGCCTGTACCGGTTTCGCCGGTGACCAGCACCGGCAGTTCCACCGGCGCGAACTTGTGCAGCACCGTGCGCACCGCATGCAGCGCAGCGCTTTCGCCAATCAGTGCATGCGGTCCATACCCACTGCAGGTTGCATCGACAGACGGATCATCCGCATCGAACTGCTGGCGCATTGCGCAGACCAGATCCTGAAGGCCGAACGGCAGCGTGAAGCGCGCGCCACATCGCTGCAGCAACGGCAGCCAGGCCGGCGATGTGGGGCCGGCGCCCGGTGGCAGTACCGCCAGCCAGGGCAGATGCTGGTGCTGCTCGATCCACGGCGCCAGCAGCTGCAGCGACGCCGCATCGAGATGGCGCAGATCGAGTACGGCGAGCAATCGATCGCGCCCACGCAGGCCTATCGCCATGGCGGGATCGGGATGGATGCTGCGCACATGCCAGCCTGCTGCCGCCAGCGCACTGCGCTCGTTCGCCAACGGCTCGCCAAACCAGAGCACGCAACGTGACGTAGAAGCCTCCGGGACCGCTGCCATGCTTCCCCCAGCATCCGGACACCGTCGGCGGACTGTCAGGCAATCGCCGGCGTGCCGCCCCCCGCCGGGACCTCTACGGCCACCGGGGCGGCCTTTGTTGGGCGGATCCTAGCGCTTCCCTAAACGGCGGCGCAATGAGCAATGCGTCAAGAAATTCGTGGCTGAACCGGCACCGTTGCAGACGGCGGCGCCACCTGTAACACCCATGCAACAGTTGCCCGCCGCCCTTGCCCTGCGGTGCCTGGGGCTTCGAAATCCCGACAATTCCCCGACGTGCCTGTAACACCGTGGCAGCAGCACGGTCAGGTGCTGCACGGTCCCGACATTGGCGGGTGGGCACTTCCAGGTTGGCACGGTTGATGCGTGGTTCCGCCGCACCCATCGCGGGAGATCGGCATGGACGGCACCACCCTGGTTCGCGGCCTGGCCGCAGCACTGGCAATCGCCCTGCTGTCGGTTGGCACGGGCGCATCCGCGTCGGGCGCCCGCCAAGGCGTGAAGGCACAGCCGGGCGAAATCGTCCTGTTGCGGGACGTCTCCGCGCGGCCGGCCTATCGCATGGCACCACCGGGCATGGCCCTGATTGCCGACCCGAAGCCACAGCGCGAGATCGCCACCGCATTGGGCGCCGGTGGCACGACGAACGGCATGGACGAGTTGAGCGATGAGGACTATGCCGGCATGGGTGCCGGCCAGGCAGCGTCCGTCGCGACACCGGGCGGCACTACCGTTGAACGGGTCACCCAACAGGCCCTGGGCGGCACGCTTGGCCGCGGTGGTGATGGCATGGTCGGCAGCAACCTCGGGGGCGCCATGAGCGGTCCGCTCGGTGCGGTCGGCAGCAGCACCCGCGGTATCGCCGATACCGTGCGCGGCGCACTGGCCCAGTTCCCCCTGCAGGGCACGGCCCCGGCAGGTGGAAAATGAAGGCCCTGCACGGCGTGCTTCTGCTGCTCGCTGCCGCGCCCTGGGCGACCCGGGCCGATGACTACAGCGGCATGCTCGCCTATCTCGACGTGGCCCGCATCGACGGCCACGCACTGGCCGGGGCGACAGGTGCCATCGCCCTCAACCAGGCCGCCGGCGACCTCAACGTGCAGGCCAACCTGCGGGGTATCGCCAAGGGCGATCGCGCCGACGTGGCGATCAATGCCCGGCAACTGCAGCAGGGCAACCGCGTGCTGTCCGGGCCGCTGCAGGCCACCGCGTTCATTGGCGGTGACGCACTGGCCGGTGCCAGTGGCATCGCATCCATCAACCAGGCCAGCGGCATCGCCAACACGACGCTCAACGTCGTCAGCGCGACGCTGGCCCGACAGGGCATACGCGAAACCGACGATACGGCCTTGGCCGCCGAGGGTTCCGCGTTGGCAGGGGGGCGGGACGACACCGGTTACGGCGTCGCGACGGGCACCCGCAGCGCCGGTGTAGCCAGCACCGCATTGCGGGGATTCGACGGGGTCCTGCAACTCAATCAGATCGCGGGCAACGGCAACGACACGGCCAACGTACTGGGCCTGGTCGTGCAGGACCGCCCGTGACAACCACCCAACCGATGCACCACCTGATGAGAGAGAGGGCACCATGAAAGCGACCGTCAAAAAGACCATGCTCGCCATGGCGATTGCCACTGCCTCGACCGCCGCTGCGGCCAATGGCTGGGACAACCAGAACGCCAACGCGAACATCAACCACAACCACACCGTCAGCGAGACCCGCAACGACACGCACAACCACACCGACAACGACGTGCGCAACCGCACCGTCAACGTCAACGTGCAGAAGCACAGCAACATCCAGGCCGACGAACGCAAGGAAAAGAACAACCACGGCGTCGACGTGAACCTGGAGAAGGACCTGCGCCTGAGCACCGACATCAATTTCTCCGGCGACCCGAACATCACCGGCGACATCGACCTCGACTCGGCGGCCATTGCCGTGATCGACAACCGGCAGTCGATCAGCAACAACGCCACCAGCAACAGCCTGGTCACCAACAGCGCGTCGATCGGTGACAGCGTCGGCGCCGGTGCCTCGGGCAATCTGGGCTTCAATGTCGTCTCCGGCGACAACAATGCGCAGGACAACGCGGCCTCACTATCTGCGGCCGATGCGTCCTTCAGCTTCGGCATGGCCGACGCCGAGGTATTCGTCAACCAGGCCGGCTTCGGCAACGCCACCATGAACTCCGGTGTCACCAACGCCGCAGGTCTCAGCGGCAACGCCTTTGGCGGCGCGTCCGGCAACATCGGCGTGAACATCGCCTCGGGCAACAACAACGAGCAGAAGAACGCCCTCGCGGCCTCGGTCGCGACCACGGCGGTGGCCCAGTCGAGCATCAGCTCCAACCAGGTCTCCACCGGCAACACGGTCAGCAACGCCGGCTTCGTGCAGTCCTACACCGATACCGTGCAGGTCGGCATGCGTGGCGGCGTCAGCGGCCTGACACTGGCCTATGGCGCGGGCACCTACCGCGGCACCGGCAACGCCTACCAGATGGCCAACTACTACCTGGATACGTGGAGTGGCGAGCTGCCGCACCCGGGTGGCAACAGCACCGGCCATATCGATCTGGACAACCAGATCCAGAACGCCACGATGAACCCCAACCGGCCAGGGGTGGGCGGCCTGGGCTTCGATACGCGTGAGAGTGGCACCAGCCAGTTCGTCGAACTGGGCGTGGCTGACCTGTATGCCAGCCTCAGCGGCACGGTCAGCACCACGCGGTGGGTGAACGTCAATGCGACCAACACCTCGGCCTTGTCCGGCAGTGCCTTCTCGGGCGCCTCCGGCAACATCGGCGTGAACGTTGCTGCGGGCACCGGCAACCTGCAGGCCAACAGCCTGGCCCTGGCAGTCGCCCAGCCCAGCACCGGCGGCGGTGGTGGCAGCGGCGAGTAAGCGCAACACCCCGGCCGTCCGCCAATGGCCGGGTCCCCGGGAGCCCCTGTTCCTCCTCCCCCTTGGAACGGGGGCTCCCCCCTGCTGCCGGAGAACGTAGATGATCCGTTGCCCTCCATCGATGCGCCTGCTGGCCTGCCTGTGGCTGCTGGGCACCGCATCGGCGTGGGCCGGCGAGGTCCACTTCGCCGGCGTGCTGCCCAACGGCGCGCTGCTGCAGCAGAAGGTCGAAAGCATGCAGGAGCGGCGCTACCGCAACGTGGTGCGCCAGCACACCGATTACAGCTGCGGGGCGGCCGCATTGGCGACCATCCTGCGCCATGCCTATCACCTGCAGACCGACGAAGCGACGGTGATCGAAGGAATGATGGGGGTTTCCGATCCAGCGCTGGTGGCCGAACGCGGCTTCTCCCTGCTCGACATCAAGCGCTACGTGGAATCACTCGGCATGCGTGGCCGGGGCTACCGCATCGATGAAACACGACTGCGCACCCTTCGCGTGCCAGGACTGGTGCTGATGGACGTGCGCGGCTTCCGCCATTTCGTGGTGCTCAAGCAGGTGCGCAACGGCATCGTGGAAGTGGCTGACCCGATCCTCGGCAACCGCAGCCTGGCGCTGCCGGAGTTCCTGGCCGCCTGGCCATCGCGCGCGGTCTTCGTGGTGATCGGCAGCGACTTCGATCGCAACACCGTTCTTCTGCAACCCAGCGAACGGCCAAGCGCCCGCGCGCTCTACGCGCGGCAAGGGCCGATCACCGATGCCGAACTGGTCGACTTCGGCTTCAGCCACGCCGACCTGTTCTGAGGAGGTACGACCATGTTCCGTCAACACGTATGGATGGCTCTGCTGCTGATGGCCCCTGCCCTGCCCCTGCAGGCCGCCGACGGCAGGACGGGGCGTGGACTCACGGAAATCCCCGACCCGGAGCTGAGCCTGATGCGGGGGCGCTACACCGTGGGTGGCAACAACGTTGCCTGGTTCGGGGTCACCATGGTGTCGCAGTGGCAGGCCAGCAACGGCAC
Organism: Stenotrophomonas maltophilia group sp. msm1; assembly: GCF_032025805.1. Classification (NCBI taxonomy): domain Bacteria; kingdom Pseudomonadati; phylum Pseudomonadota; class Gammaproteobacteria; order Lysobacterales; family Lysobacteraceae; genus Stenotrophomonas; species Stenotrophomonas maltophilia group sp. msm1. Next base: position 1,180,522 of record NZ_JAVSKH010000002.1, on the reverse strand, counting down.
GACCCTGCAGGGCAGCCTGACCCTGGGCATGGACTTCCGTGGTGCTGGCGCGCCGAAGCTCAGCTTCCAGCCCAGCGTGCATGTCACGGCAGCCGATGCGCCGCTGCCCGATACCCACGGACGCAGCATCGACAGCAGCGGCCTGGCCAATGCCAGCGGCCTGGTGCAGAGCGTGCAGGTGGCCGGCGATGGCAATGTCGCGCGCAACGTCACCACGCTGACCGTCCGCGAGGGTGGCGTGCCGGCTGTTCTCTCTGATGGCGCAGGCAACGTCACCGCGCAGCCGGCCGGCGCCAGCGCGACGGCCGTGCTGGAAGGCAACCAGGCACACCTGCTGCTGCAGGTGGATGGCCAGGGGCTGGTGCAGCAGTGGATCCGCAATGGCAGCGTCGGCCAGGGCATCGCCCTTACCGGTGACGGCCAGATCGCCAGCAACCAGCTGCGGCTGGAGCTGGTGCGCAACGCCGTGGGCGGCAATCTGCCGTTGAGCCAGAACGTGGCCCAGGCGATTGCGTTGAACCGCGGCATGGGGCCGGGCCAGTAGCAGGGCCTGGCATTGGGGGAAACGCTCCACAACGCAGGACACGAACATGCACACCCTGATGAGGATCACCCCGTTGGCGCTGGCGGCGCTGGCGGGCACCGCCCTTGCCGTGCCGCCGACGCCTGACGATGGCGCAGACGTGCAGGCCCTGGCCAACCAGCTGGAACAGCTGAAAGCCAACTACGCACAGGAAGTGCGGCGGTTGCGCGAACTGGACATGCAGGTGCAGGCCATGCAGGCGCGCCTGGGCGGGCGGGTTGGCCCGGCTTCGACCCCACCGGCCGCGCCATTGGCACAGGCGGCGGCCGCCGCGGTTCCACCAAGCAGCGAGGGCTACGCCAGTACCGTCGCAGAGGCCCAGCAGGCCAGGCAGGAGTCGCGGCGCAGCGTGGACGACGTGAAACAGCAGCAATCGGCCCTGTTCTCGCGTCGCTTCACCGTCGAGAACAGCCTCACCTACGCCCGCTATGACCGCAAGCAGCTCACCCTCAACGGCTTCCTCGCGTTGGACGCGATCTTCCTCGGCAATATCGCCATCGAGAACGTGGAGTCCGACTCGCTGACCTATAACGTGGCAGCCCGCTGGGGCGTCAGCCCGAACCTGACCCTCAACCTGGATGTGCCCTACCTGGCGCGGCGCACCGTGTACCAGAAAGGCGGCGCCGGCGGTGCAGCAGCCGCCATCGCGCAGGAGCAGACCAACGGCAACGGCCTGGGCGACATTGGCCTGAGCGCGAACTACCGGCTGTTCGGCGAACGCGGCTGGCGTCCGGAGACCGTGCTCACGGCCGGCGTCACCGCCCCCACCGGGCGCGCACCCTACGGCCTGGACTGGAAGGTGATCGAGCGCGATGACGACGACTACATCCGCTTCGCCGTGCCGCGCGAGCAGCCCACCGGCAACGGCGTTTGGCAGGCCAACCTCGGCCTGTCGATGGTGAAGACCGCCGACCCGGCCATCCTGTTCGCCAACGTCGGGTACGTGCACTCCATCCCTCGCGGCTTCAACGACATCGACAGCAATCCGGATACGGTCAACCCAGGCGACGTGAAGCTGGGCGGCTCGGTGTACTTCGGTGCAGGTGTTGCCTTCGCATTCAACGAGCGGACCAGCCTGAGCCTGTCCTTCAGCGACCGCATCAGCGCCCGCGCCTCCACCCGCTTCCAGGGTGGCAAGTGGATGAAGGTGATCGGCAGTGACGCCAATGCGGCATCCTTGAACCTGGGCGTGACTTATGCGTTGAACCAGCACACCACGCTGGTGACGCTGCTGGGCATCGGGCTGACCCCGGATGCGCCGGACTTCACGTTGGCGTTCAAGATTCCTTACATGCTCTAGCGGCCACTGCCCATGGCATGATGGGCGCTCTGCGGCCAGCGGACGTCCATCATGCGCATCGGATTCCTGGGACTTGGAGTGATGGGAACGCCCATGGCGGCCCATCTGGCTCGCGCAGGTTACGAGGTATGCGGCTGGTCGCGCTCCGACCGCAACCATGCGGCCGCGCGCACCGCCGGCATCAACGTCTGCGAGGCGGTGGACGAGGTATTCGCGGCCTGCGACACCCTCATCCTGATGCTGGCCAATGACGATGCCATCGACAGCGTGCTCGATCGGCATGGCGCGGCGTTTGGCGAGCGGGTCGAGGGCCGCCTGCTGATCAACATGGGTACCAGCTCGGCAGCGTACTCACAGGCGCTGGCCGAACAGATCCGTGCCGCGGGCGGCCGCTACGTGGAAGCGCCGGTGTCTGGCTCACGCGTGCAGGCCGAAGCGGCGCAGCTGGTGATCCTGCTGGCCGGTGCCGATGTCGACCTCGCGGCAGCCGCCCCACTGGTTGCACCGATGGGCAGGCAAACGGTGTGCTGCGGTGCAGTGCCGTCCGCACTGCGCATGAAACTGGCGGTGAACCTGTACCTGATCACCTTGGTCACCGGCTTGGCCGAAGCGGTGTGCTTCGCCGAAGCACACGGCATCGAGCTTGACCGCTTCGCGCAGGTGCTCAACGCAGGGCCGATGGCCAGCGAAGTATCGCGAATCAAGCTGGACAAAATGATCCGTGGTGACTTCAGCGTGCAGGCGTCGATCACCGACGTGCGCAAGAACAGTGGGCTGGTAGCCGCTGCCGCCCATGAGGTGGGCATGCATGCGCCCTTGATCGACGCCAGCGACGCGCTGTTCGCACAGGCACTGGCGTCCGGATCGGGGGCGCTGGACATGGCGGCCGTGCTGCAGGCGGTACGGGCCGGGCCAACCGGCACTGGCCGACGCTGATCCGGATTCATGTTCCGGCACTACTGCCGTCCTCCACCGCTGCTATATTCAGTCCAGCTCGGCAGGCATGGTGCCTGCCCTCGAATCACAGGGAGTTGGACATGGGTCTGGTACAGGCGGTGAAGGGGGCGGTTGGCGGTGTGCTGGCCGACCAGTGGAAGGACTTCTACACCGTGCCGGCGGGCCTGCCGTCCACTGCCGCCCTGTTCGCGGCAGTGCCGCAGGGCACCAATGCCGGCCGCGGCTCCAACACCAGCGGCTCGTCCAACATCATCACCAACGGCTCGAAGATCATCGTGCCCGAAGGTTACGGCCTGCTGCTGCTCCAGGACGGCGCGATCACCGCCTTCGTCGCCGAACCGGGTGGCTACGAATGGCGTTCGGACGACCTGAACTCGCAGTCGATCTTCGCCGGCGACGGCCTGGTCAGCACCTTCATCAAGCAGAGCTGGGAACGCTTCAAGTTTGGCGGCCAGCCGGGTTCGCAGCAGGCGGCCTATTTCGTCTCGCTGAAGGAACTGCCGGACAACCGCTTCGGCACCCAGTCGGAAATCTACTGGGACGACGGATTCCTCAATACCCAGGTCGGTGCGATCACCCGTGGCTCGTACACCCTGAAGATCGTCGACCCGATCCTGTTCGTGAAGAACTTCGTGCCGGCCAGCTACCTGCGGCCGGGCCAGGTGTTCGACTTCACCGATCTGGACAACGCCGCTGCCAGCCAACTGTTCAATGAAGTGGTCGGTTCGCTGGCCCCGGCCTTCAGCCTGTATACCAACGATCCGGGCAAGGGCAACCGCATCACCAGGCTGCAGCAGGACTCGCTGGGCTTCGCGCAGAGCCTGTCCGCCGCCGTCGAGCAGGGTTACCAGTGGAAGTCCGACCGCGGCCTGGCCATCGTCAAGACCGCCATCGTCTCGATCGAGTACGACGCCAACACCCGCGAACTGCTGAAGACCGTGCAGCGCGCCGATGCGCTGTCCGGTTCGCGCGGCAATTCCAACCTGCAGGCCAGCGTCGCCCAGGGCATCCAGTCGGCCGGCGAGAACGGCGGTGCGGCGGGCCTGGTCGGGGTCGGCATGGCCTCGGGCATGTTCGGTGTGGGCGGCATGCAGCAGCCGGTCACCCCGGCTGCGGATGACCCGGTGGCCAAGCTGAAGAAGGCAAAGGAAATGCTGGACCTGGGCCTGATCACCCAGGGCGACTATGACGCCCTGAAAGCCAAGGCACTGGGCCTGTAACAGCAGAACGCACAACCCACATGTCCGATCCCAGAAACGGCCCACCGCCGCTGCCCGGATCCGTGCCCGCGACGCCGCCGCCCCTGCCGGCGGCGTCGTTGGATGGGCCCGGTTCGCCGCAGGACGTCCCTCCCCTGCCCGGCAGCTTCCCGCTGGACACGTCGACTCTGCCACAGGCCATCCGCGATGAAGTGGAAGCGCCCGATCCTGTGGCCATCGATACCTCGGCCAGCGAGCTGAAAGACGGTCTCAACCGCTGCCCGAAGTGCGGCGCCACCGACATCCGGCCCAAGGCCGGCACCGATATCCTGGTCTGCCTGTACTGCCGTCACGAATGGCATGGCGCGCGCGTGGAGGAGGAATTCGGGCTGGGCGAGGCCATCGACCAGCTGCGCGGTACGGTCATCGCCTCCGGCGCGCGTGACATCGACGCCGACACCTCGGCGTTGATGACGTTCAAGTGCACCGGCTGCGGTGCCGAGGTCACGGTCAATACCGAAAGCACGATGACGGCGCGCTGCCACTGGTGCCGCCACGTCTTCGGCGTCAACGAACAGATCAGCAATGGCGCCGTGCCCGATGCGGTGCTGCCCTTCCACATCAAGAAGGACGATGCGGTCGCGCGCATCCGCCAGTTCGTCGACAAGCGCCGGATGTTCGCGCTGAAAGCGTTCAAGGACCAGTTCACCCCGGAAAACGTGGTGGGCGTGTTCCTCCCCTACATGATCGTCGACAGCAATGTCAGCGCGGCCGTGGCCGGCAAGGGCGAGATCCAGACCCGGCAATACACGGTCGGCACCGAGAAGAACAAGCGCACCCTGTACGACGCAGATGTCTACCAGGTCGAACGCCAGGTCGACTTCACTGTCGATGACCTGCCCCTGGAATCCTCGGCCGAGCGCGGCAATCTGGATACCCGGGCCAACACCAACAACATCATCAACACCATCCTGCCATTCGACACCAAGAACGCGGTGAAATGGAACGCTTCGTACCTGGCCGGCTTCACCTCTGAAAAACGCAATCTCGACGTGGAAAAGCTGCGGCCGCGGCTGGAAGACCAGCTTCTGTCGATTGCCCGCGCACAGGTGGAAGGTTCGGTGAGGCGCTACAACCGTGGCGTGCGTTGGGAACAGGAACAGCTGGAGGTGCATGGAACGCGCTGGGTGTCGATGTACCTGCCGGTGTGGTTGTACTCGTATCACCAGCCCGGAAAGAACGGCGGCATGCTGCACTACATCGCGGTGAACGGCCGTACCGGCGAAACCATGGGCAGCGTGCCCGTGCAGCAATGGAAGATGCTGCTGGCGGCACTGGCCACCGGCACCATCATTGAAGCCCTCGCAATTGCCTTCCTGGTAGCATCGACATGAGCGACGACAGTGGCCTCTGGCTGTTGGCGGCAGGTCCAGCCGGCGCGACCGCGCTGTATTGGGCGCTGTACCGCTATTACCGCAACACCGACAAATCGCATTCCTTCGAGCACGAGACCGAAATCGAGGCACAGCCCGTGACCGGTTCGGACCAGCAGGTGGGCCGGGTCACCGGCACCGAGGAAAAGCGCATCCGCGGTGACAACGTGTACGAGTACCGGAAACGGGTGGTAAGGGTGAAACCCGACCAGTAGAGCCAAGCCATGCCTGGCTGCGGGAGGTGCCGGCCGCGGGCCGGCATTCCTTCGGCTCTGGGCGTCAAAGGGGAGCCGGCCAGCGGCCGGCACTACCCTTCAGCGGACAGCACCTGTTCTTGGCTGGCTTGCCTCAGGGCGCGCCCTCACACCGTCTCCCACCCCACCGGTTCGATACTCGCGCGATCCACCCTTCCGAGGATCCTGCGATGGCTGCTCTGCTTGCCCGTAGCTGCCTGTCGGCGCTGTACTTCCTGGCCCTGCCCGCCCTTGCCCAGGACGCTTCGTTCGGCTTCGGCGAACAGACCACCCACACCGACCAGACCACGCAATCCAGCAGCACCCAGACCCAGACCAGTGGTTCGATGACCACGCAGACCACCACCAGTGGCAGCTCGCAGTCCGAGTCGCGCACCGAAAGCAAGGAGATCGACGTGGGCTTCGGTTTCCACGACGACAACGACGACTGGAACCATGACCGCCACCGCGGCGACCGCGATGTGCGCGACAGCGATCTGTTCGGCGGCTGGACGCTGGGCCAGGAGAACGGCAGCACCTGCACCATCGAGCTGAAGAACAGTGAGTGGTTCGGTGGCTACAGCGCCTACGTGCCTGCCGGCTGCCCGGACGGCTTCTTCTCGGCCAACCGCTGGGTACTGTCGGGCAACCAGCTGCTGCTGACCGATACCAGCAATACGGTGTACGGGCGTTTCCGCGCGTCAGGCAGCGGGCGCTGGTCGGGGTTCCGCGAGTCGGATGGAGCCCGGCTTTATCTCAATCCCAGGGGGCGTTGACCGCGACGTGCACGCGATGGGCACGGGCAGACCGCGAAGATCAGCCGTCCACCGTGCCCCGCTGCTGACATGTCCGCTCCCACCGGTTCCCGCCTTGTCATCTATGCCGCGCTCGCGGGCAACCTCGCCATTGCGATTGCCAAGTTCATCGCCGCCGGCATCTCCGGCAGCTCGGCCATGCTCAGCGAAGGCGTGCATTCGCTGGTCGACACCGTCAACGAGGTGCTGCTGCTGTACGGGCTGCGCCGCGCCGGCAAGGCGCCGGACCCGGTACATCCGTTCGGCTATGGCCGCGAACTGTACTTCTGGAGCTTCATCGTCGCCCTGCTGGTGTTCGCTGCCGGCGCCGGCGTTTCGGCCTACGAAGGTATCCAGCACATCCGCCAGCCGGAGCCGGCCACCAACCACGCGTTGAGCTACAGCGTGCTGGGCATCTCCATCCTGTTCGAGGGTGCCTCCTGGTGGTGGCGCTGCGCGAGTTCCGGCGTACCAAGGGCAAGCTTGGCTACTTCGAAGCCTTCCGCCGCAGCAAGGATCCTTCCACCTTTACCGTGCTGCTGGAGGATAGCGCGGCCCTGCTGGGCCTGGGTTTCGCACTGATCGGGCTCGTGGCCGCACAGATCCTGGACACGCCGGTGCTTGATGGTGTGGCGTCGCTGTGCATCGCGGGCGTGCTTGCCGCCACCGCCTTTCTTCTCGCACGCGAAACCAAGGGACTGCTGGTGGGTGAGCCGGCCCACCCGGCGGTGGCCGAGCGGATCATGGCCGTGGCGGAAACCGATCCAGACCTGCGCCGCGCCAATGGCGTGACCACCATGCAGATGGGCCCGGAACAGGTCGTGGCCATGCTCAGCGCCGAGTTCGAGGACGACCGGCGGACCCCGCAGATCGAAGCCTGCATCACCCGCATCGAAACGGCGGTGAAGCGCGAGTATCCGGAACTGGTGGCACTGTTCATCAAGCCGCAGACGCCGGAGGTGTATGCCGCCCGGCGCGCTGCATTGGCCGCACCGCCTGCGCCGGAATGACACTGCGTCTGCGCCCGTTTCACCTGTTTGGTGCCACAGTGCCATCACCGTTTGCCCGAGCCTGCCTCTACCGTGCCGGATTGGTTGCCTGCCTCTCTTCAGATCCTCCCCCGCAGCTTCTACCGGCGCCCGCCCGTCGAGGTTGCGCCCGAGCTGCTCAACAAGCTCCTGGTCCGTGACGATGGCCGAGCCGGCCGCATTGTTGAAGTCGAAGCCTACGCGGGCAGTGTCGATCCGGCCGCACACTCCTATCGCGGTCAGACGCCGCGTACGGCCAGCATGTTCGGTGAGGCCGGCCACCTCTATGTCTACTTCACTTACGGCATGCACTGGGGCAGCAACGTTGTCTGCGGCGAAGTGGGCGAAGGCGTAGCGGTGCTGCTGCGGGCCATCGAGCCGCTGCTGGGCCTGGAGCGCATGCGCGAACTGCGCCCCGCTGCGCGCCGCGACCACGATCTGGCCAGCGGGCCCGGCAAGCTCTCGCAGGCCTTCGGGCTGGACCGCAGCTTCGACGGCGCGGATCTGGTGACAGGCAGCCATGGCATCGTGATCGCCAGCGATGGCACCCCGCCTCCGTTCGACCCGGAAGTTGGTCCACGGATCGGCATCACGCGCGCCGTCGATTTCCCCTGGCGATGGCATGTCCGTGACCACCGTCACGTATCGGTGCGGCGACGCCGCATCTCCGCCCCCGCAAGGAGACGTTGATGACACCTCTCGACAAGCCGTTGCGACGCGAACTGGAGATCGATGGCCAGCCCTACACCCTGACTGTGGACCCTGAAGGCCTGAAGCTGGTTGAGAAGGGACGACGCAAGGGCATTGCGCTGCGTTGGCAGGATCTGGTGTCCGGAGACGCGGCGCTGGCGACCGCATTGCAGGCATCGCTGCGCGAGCAATGAACCGACGCACCCACCTCACGCCGGCATCACCCTGCCATGGCGATACATAACGCCGCACGCACTACCGTGATCCAAGACAGCCGCCGCAAGCGCCCTCGCCACCCAGCCCTGAAAAGCGCCATGGACGAAGCCGAACGACTGCTCGAAATCGAACGACTGCACCTGTTGGATACGCCCCGGAGCCGGTGTTCGATGCCATCGTCGCCGCCGCCCGCGCCGCGACCGGCCTGACGATGGGCCTGATCACCGTGGTGGCCGAAGACCGCCAGTGGTTCAAGGCCAACATCGGCCTGGAGGGCGTCAGCGAGACAGCCCGCGAGATCTCCTTCTGCACCCATGCCATACGCCAGGACCAGCTGTTCGAGATACCCGATGCGCGCCAGGACCCACGCTTTTCCACCAATCCGCTGGTGACGGGTGGGCCGCGCATCCGCCACTACGCTGGCATCCCTCTGGGCTCGGCGCACGGCGCACGTATCGGCACGCTGTGCCTGCTCGACCCGATGCCCGGTGTGCTGTCCCCCTCCCAGCGCGAACTGATGGTGCATCTGGCGCGGGTCACCACCCAGGTGCTGGAACAGCGCAGCACCCTGATGGCGCAGGTGGGCCAGGCCAAGGCGCTGCATCGCGAGCTGAAACGCAGCGAGGACTTCCTGGAGCGTACCAACCGTGCCGCACGGGTAGGCGGCTGGGAGATGGACCTGCTGACCAACGAGGTGCGCTGGACCCGCGAGACCAAGCAGTTGCGCGGCGTGCGCAGCAACTTTGAACCGACGCTCGACACCGCGCTGTCGTTCTATCGCGAAGACAGCCGCAACATCATCCGCGCGGCAGTGCAGCGTTGCATCGACGAAGGCACGTCCTGGGAGGTGCAGCTGCCAATGACGACCGCCGACGGGCGCGCGATCTGGACCCGGGTGGTCGGCAGCCGGCAACAGGTCGACGGCCATCCGCGCCTGGTCGGGGCCATCCAGGACATCACGGATGAGCGAGCCGCGCTCGACGCGCTGGAAGCCAGCGAAACCCGCTACCGGCGACTGTTCCACTACAGCCTGGGCCTGATCTGCACCCACACGCTGGACGGGACATTGACCTCGGTGAATCCGGCGGCGGTGCAGTCGCTGGGCTTCGAGGAAAGCCAGATGATCGGGCGCAGCCTGTGTGACCTGATGCCACCGGAAAAGCGCGAGGGCTTCAAGGCCTACCTCGCCCGGATCCAGGCAAACCACACCGACGCTGGCGTGATAGAGCTGATTGCCGCCGATGGTACGCGCCACTACTGGGCGTACCACAACGTGCTCGACAACGAAGCCAGCCCGCCCTACGTGCTGGGGCATGCGCAGGACGTCACCGCGCTGAGGATGCAGGAGCAGCAGCTGCGCGACATGTCCTTCAAGGATCCGCTCACGCAGTGCTACAACCGGCGTTACCTGCACCGGCTGGATGAACTGATTGACGAGCGCTGGGCGTGCGTGATGTTCGATCTGGACCATTTCAAGCACATCAACGACACCCAGGGCCACCGCCGTGGCGATGCCGTGCTGGTCGAGTTCGCCACCTTCCTGCGCTCGCCGCTGGGCAAGGACGAGACCGTGGTACGGCTGGGTGGCGACGAGTTCATGGTGGTGCTGGTCGCGCCCGAAAATGGCCGGTTGAGCGAACTGGAACACTGGTACCAGGACCACGCCGCGCTTTCGCCCAGCGCGTTCTCGATGGGTGCGGCCATCAACACGCCCGGCGAACCCGTGGCCGACACCATCCAGAAGGCGGACAGCCGCCTGTACCGCACCCGCGCGCGGGTACGCCGCGAGCGGCGCGAAGACCCGGCCGCACGCTGATCACGCCCTGACCGTCACCCAGGCTGGCGCGTGGTCGCTGGCCTTTTCCTGCAGTCGTACCCAGCGGTCGACGCCGGCATCCTTCAGTCGCTCCGCCAGTATCGGATTCAACAGCAGATGATCGATGCGCAGCCCACGGTCGCGCTCGGCATGTTGGCGGAAATAGTCCCAGAAGGTGTAGATCGTGGCGTCGCCGTGCACCTTTCGCAGCGCATCGGTCCAGCCCTGCGCGAGCAGCCGCTCGAAGGCATCGCGAACCTCGGGCTGGAACAGCGCATCGCGGCGCCAGGCCTTGGGGTCGTAGACGTCGGCTTCGGTAGGAATCACGTTGAAATCACCCAGCAGCAGCGCCGGGTGCGGCAGCTCGACCAGGCTGCGCGCATGCCGGATCAGGCGCGCCATCCAGCGCAGCTTGTAGTCGAACCTGGGCCCGGGCTGCGGGTTGCCGTTGGGCAGGTAGAGAGCGCCCACCACAATGCCATGCGCCGCCGCCTCCAGGTAGCGGCTCTGGGTGTCCTTGGGCTCGCCCGGCAATCGGCGGCGGCTTTCAACCGGCGTGGCCCCCCGTGCAAGAAGCGCCACCCCGTTCCAGCGCGCCTCACCCTGCCAGAGTGCACCGTAGCCGGCCCCTTCCAATGCCGCAGCGGGAAACGCGGCGTCGGTCGCCTTCAGTTCCTGCAGGGCAACCACATCCGGCGATTCCCTGTGCAGCCAGTCCAACAGCTGCGGCAGGCGTGTGCCGATGCCGTTGACGTTGAACGTCGCAATACGAAGCGTTTTGCGGCGGGACATGGCTAGAGGCTCCTCGGCGCATCGAGTGAGCGTTCACTGTGCGCGTCCGGGCATGCAGGGGCCGTGGATGCCGCGTCATGATGCAATGCCGTCCGGTTCACGGACCGCTGCCATGTCGCGCAGCAGGCTGGTCACCCTTGAACGGTGCTGGAGCGGCCCAATGGCGGTGCGTCCGCTGCGCGCGATCTACCAGGTCGACCCCTACCTCTTCCGCGACAGCAATGGGCGCGGCTGGGGCACTCTGGATGGCATCACCGAAAAGCTGGACTACCTGCAATGGCTCGGCATCAGCCACCTGTGGCTGCTGCCGTTCTACTGCAACGCCGGCCGTGACGGTGGCTACGATGTCACCGATCACTACCGCATCGATCCACGCCTGGGTGACGAGGCGGCGTTCCAGCGCCTGGTCGATGCTGCCGCCGCACGCGGTATCGGCATCATCGTCGAGCTGGTGATGCAGCACACTGCAAGAGCGCACCCGTGGTTCGTCGCCGCGCAGCGGGGCGACCCGGCATGGCGCCACTGGTACCTGTGGAGCGACCACGTGCCCGACGACGGCCTGCAGCCGATGTTCCCGCCGATCGAGGCGTCTGCCTGGACATGGGACGCCGAGGCCGGCGCGTTCAACCGGCACATGTTCTACCGGCACGAGCCAGACCTGGAGCTGGCCCATGCGCCGGTACGCGAGGAACTGCTGCGGGTGATGACGTTCTGGATGCAGCGCGGCGTGGCCGGCTTCCGCGTGGACGCCGCTCCGTACATGGTCGAGCGCGCGAGACACGCCGACCCCCGCGACGACGGGCTGTGGCTGCTGGAGGAAATGCGCGCCACGGCAGACGCGCAGCAGCCAGGCCTGCCGCTGATCGGCGAAGCGGACGTCCCCGCGTCGCGCTACGGTGACTTCCTCTGCCAGGGCCGGCGGCTTTCGCACCTGCTGGATTTCCACCTCAACAATCATTTCTTCCTGGCCCTGGCGCGCGGCGACGCCAGCGAAGTGGCCCGGGTCATGGCCGAATACGGACCGCAGGCGCCGCCGCACACCCGCATCGCCTGGCTGCGCAACAACGATGAGCTTGACCTGGAGCAGCTGGAGCCGGAGGAGCGCGAAGCGGTGATGGAGCGCTTCGCCCCTGAGCGTGGCATGCGCATCTATGACCGTGGCATCCGTCGCCGGCTGGCGCCGATGCTGGAGGGCGACATCGCATGGCAGGGTATGGCTTGGGCGGCATTGCTGTCGCTGGGCCAGGTACCGGTGATCCGCTATGGCGAAGAGATCGGCCTCGGTGACTGCCTGGAGCTGCCAGAGCGCAATGCCGTGCGCATGCCGATGCACTGGCACGGTGGACCAGCGGCGGGGTTTACCGATCAACCGCGGCATGCCTGGCGCGCACCACCGGCAGACGGCCCGTACGGTTACCGCACGGTGAACGTCGAGGCGCAACGCGCGACGCCAGGTTCACTGCTGCTGCGGGTGCGCGATCTGCTGCAGCAGCGCAATGCACATCCCGTGCTGCAGCAGGGTCCTCACACGCTCGACCCGCCATCTCCCGCGCTGCTGATGCTCCGCTACGGTGAGGCACCCCATCAGGCGCTGGCACTGATCAACTTCGGCGACGAGCCGGTCGAGGTGGACGTGCCCCTGCGCGGTCCGTTGAACACGCTGGTTGGCCGCGGCGCCAAGCTGCAGGATCGCCGCTGTCACCTGCAGGGCCATGGCTATACGTGGCTGGCCGCCGAGGGTGCCTGAGTGCGCAGCGCAGGCAGTACGTGCTCGGCGAAATCATCGATGAAGCGTTCCTGCTCGCGGTTCACGTTGTGCAGGTAGATGCGATCGAAGCCCAGTCCCTGCAGCTCCTGCAGCCAGGCCCGATGCTGGCCCAGGTCTGCCGAGACATGCACGTGCTGGCGCAGCACCTCGGCGCTGACCGATCGGGCCTGTGCTTCGAACTGTTCGGGCTGGTCCAGCCCTTCGGCCAGTTCCGGCGGCAGCACGTTGGCGCTCCACTGCTCCATCGCGCCTTCCAGCGCCGCCTGCTCGGCGCGCGCGTAGGACAGCTTGGCCTGCAGGTACATCGGCTTGCCCCTGCCACCGCCGTCCTCGAACGCCGCCACCACACGCCGCAACTGCGCCAGTGGCTGGCTGATGGTGATCAGGCCATCGGCCCAGCCCCCCATCCAGCGTGCGGTTTCCTCGGTGACGGCCGCCCCCGGCAGCGGCAGGGGAAGCGCCGGGCGACTGTAGAGCCGTGCCTGGCGCACCCGGAAGCCACCGTCGTGGTCGACCTGCTCGCCGCCCCACAGCCGCCGCATCACCTCGGCCGCATCGCGCAGTGCCTTCTGCCGCTCGCGCTTGGCTGGCCACGGCTGGCCGGTGATGCGCTCGTTCAGGGCCTCGCCGGTACCCAGCGCCAGCCAGATCCGGCCCGGCGCCAACTGCTCCAGCGTCGCCGCTGCCTGTGCCACCAATGCCGGGTGCTGGCGCAGCATCGGGCAGGTCACCATGCCCAGGGTCAATGCGCTCTGCACCGCCAGCGCGCCGGCCCATACCCAGCTGTGGCCGGACTGCCCTTGCGCGGTCGTCCACGGGTGGAAGTGGTCCGAGCACATCAAAGCCTCGAATCCCGCCTGTTCGGCGCGCAGTGCCAGGCCCAGCAAAGTGGCGGGCGGGAACTGCTCATGCGATGCGTGGTAGCCGATGGTCATCACGGATTCCGTGCGGGGACTGGACACGATGGCAACACCCGCCGGGCTAAAACGGCGTCATGGAAAGGAACGCTTCCTGCATCGGGCATCGACGCTGGGCTATCGCCGAAGGCTACATTCCAGCCTGGAGCAACGGCCCGTCACCGGAGATGCAGAGTCACGAAACCTGCTGTGTCCTCAATGCCGGCAACGAGGACGCGCATGTCACCCTGACCCTCTACTTCGAAGACCGAGATCCCGTGGGCCCCTACCGGGTCACCGTGCCGGCACGACGCACTTGTCACCTGCGCTTCAATGACCTGCAGGATCCGGCGCCGGTACCGCGCGGCACCGGCTTCGCTACCCTCGTCGAATCCGACCAGCCGATCATCGTGCAGCACACGCGACTGGATTCGCGTCAACCGGCCAACAGCATCATGACCACCATCGCCCATCCGCTGTGAAGTCCTGCGCGCACACATCCACGCCGCAACGACACCGCGCCCTCCGGCCGTTTACCGCCATGGAGGGAGACTGGCCCCGGTTTCCTTCCGGAGAGTGACGATGGCCCTGCCCGACTACCCACGCCCGCCCTTCCCCGCCCAACAGCAATCCTTCCCCGGCAAGACCGCGCAGATGCAGCCCCGGCCGGACCACGGCGAGGACAGCTACCGCGGGCATGGACTGCTGCAGGGCAAGAAGGCACTGATCACCGGCGGTGACAGCGGCATCGGCGCGGCGGTGGCGATCGCGTTCGCGCGCGAAGGCGCCGACGTTGCCATCGCATTCCTCGATGGAGAGCAGGACGACGCCCGCCATGTGCAGCAGCAGATCGAACAGGCCGGGCGCAAGGCCGTGCTGGTGCCCTGTGACATCAGCGACCCGGCGCAGGCGCGCTCGCTGGTCGACCGCGTGGCCAGCGAGCTTGACGGCCTCGACATCCTGGTCAACAACGCGGCCTACCAACGCTACTACGAGCATTTCGACGACATCACCCTAGATGACTGGAAGCGGACGTTCGATACCAACGTGCATGCCGTGTTCAATCTGACCCGGCTGTGCGTGCCACATCTTCGCGGTGGCGGCGCGATCATCAACACGGCGTCGGTCAACTCCAAGCGGCCGACGCCGAACATCCTTCCCTATTCTGCAACCAAGGGTGCCGTCGCCAACCTGACGCTGGGGCTGGCCGGCCTGCTGGCCGAACATCAGATCCGCGTCAATGCCGTGCTGCCCGGCCCGATCTGGACGCCGTTCATTCCCGCTGGCATGGCCGCCGAAGAGGTCGAACAGTTCGGCGCGCACACGCCGTTCGGCCGCCCCGGACAGCCGGCCGAGCTGGCCTCAGCCTATGTGATGCTGGCTTCGGACAGCGCCAGCTACACCTCCGGTGCACTGCTGACGATCTCCGGCGGCGCCGCAACACTGTGACCCCCCATGGCCGGATTGCCCGCCTGGATCCAGGATTGGCTGACCGTGGTTGTGCCGGTGGCCGAGGTGCTGGCCATCCTCGGCGTCGCATGGCTGATGGTGCGTGCGCTGGCGTGGCTGCTGGTGCAGGCCCGGCAGCGCGGCAGGCTGGCGCCAGAGCTTCATGTGGGCCTGCGCCGCGGCGGTGCCTTGCTACTGTATCTGGCGGCCGCGCTGCTGATACTGGAGCGGCTGGGCGTTTCGCGCTCGGTGCTGTGGACCGCGCTGACCGGATTCATGGCCGTCGGTGCGGTGGCGTTCTTCGCCGCATGGAGCGTGTTGTCCAACCTGTTCTGTTCGTTCCTGATCGTCGCCACGCGCCCGTTCCGCATCAATGACACCATCGAAGTGCTGGAAAGCGTGGACAAGCCGGGCTTGTGCGGTCAGGTGGTTGACATCAACCTGATCTACACCACGCTGAGTGATCGTGGCGAAGGCGCGCGCGGTTGCCTGCTGCGCGTGCCCAATTCCTTGTTCTTCCAGCGCATCACCCGCCACTGGGGTGACAGCGGCTATTCTCAGCTGCCGGGAAGCGTGCCGATCAAAGGCAAGGTGCGCTGAGTAGCTGTAGAGCCGAGCCCATGCTCGGCTTGCTGCGCGCAGCGCTCGGTACGGCGCGACCTGAACGGAGTGCAGCCGAGCGCGGGCTCGGCTCTACAGGTGCATAGCGGGCGGCCCTATTCCGCCGTCAATGCCTGGATAGGGTCCAGCTGTGCAGCACTGTGTGCCGGGAAGCAGCCGAAGCCCAGCCCGATCACAGACCAACACATCAACGCGGCCAGCACCAGATAGGTACCCATGCGCCGCTTGACGCTACAGGAACTCCGCCATGCGCTGCAGCTCGTCGTCCAGCGCACCACCAAACACCTTGTCGCGGGCCAGCGACTTGCCGGCATAACCCACGTTCGACACCAACTCACCCTCGCGCACGCTGAGATTGGCCCAGCCCACCACCTGGTCGTGCCACAACACCGGCAGTGCGTAGTAGCCATACTGGCGCTTCGGTGCAGGCGTGTAGGCCTCGAACTTGTACACCCATCCCCACAGCAGCTCGAAGCGACGGCGGTCCCACACCACCGGGTCGAACGGCGCCAGCAGGCGCACCTGTTCGTCCGGTGCATAGCGGCGCGAACGCGGATTCTCGTCCGCCGGCCAGTACCAGGTGGTGCCCTCCAGCGTGCAGCTGGCCAGCTGCTGCTTGGCCAGCGCCAATGCCTTGCGGGTCTGCTCGGCCAGATGCGGTGCACCATAGCCCAGCAGGCGCACCAGATAGGTCAGGCTGGCCGACGGCAGCGGCGCGTACTTGCGCACCACCAGGTCGATCAGGGCGGCGGCGCGCTCGACCTGCGCTTGTTCGCTGGCGTCCGGCTCGGCGTGCTCGGCCACTGCATAGATGCGGGTGCCACTATCGCGCCGCTGCACCCGCAGCAGGCCACGGTAGTGCATGCCGTCAAGCAGATGCGTGCTTGCGTTGCTGGTGCCGCCCCAGTAATTGGTGACCCGCCCATGCGCGAACGCCTGGTCCACCTCACGCGGGTGCACGCTGCCGCGCTCGCGCACGAAGGCCAGCACGTCGGCGGCGCGGCGTTGGGTCTCGGCGTCCCATTCGCGCTTGGACACGCGCGGGTGCATCAGTGCCAGATGCTCGCGCGGCAGGAAGCCGTAGTTCACCAGGCAATCCTCTTCCACCGGCAGGCGGGTATACCGGCGCTCAAGATCGCCTGCGCGATAGTCCTTCACCCGGTGGCGCAGGGTCAGGTCCTGCGCGCGCGCCGGTGCCCTGATCGGGTCGGCCTGCACGAAGCCCAACCGTCGTATCGCGGTCAGCAGCGTGGTCGGCTTGAACAGGGTGCGCGCCACCGCGTAGCGGCGAAGGTCATCGAGAGTGGGCGTGGCAGGCATGGCCGCATTGTAGAGCCACGCCATGCGTGGATGGGGTCACGGCAATCCGTCCCCGTCGTCCGCATCCAACAACTGCAACGACCCGATCACCAGCGCCCGCATGCCCTGCTTGAACTCGATGATCACCTGTCCCTCCTCGTCATCCGCAATCGCGTAGATGGTGTCGGCGCCGGCGATGCAGTAGAACGCGATCGTGGCCAGGAGCCAGCGCGCCTTGTCCACCGGCAGGCCGAACACATCAGCCACGTGTGCCTGGTGCGAGGCGATCTTTTCCAGCATCGGCGCGGTCGCCACCGTGCGCCGCAGCAGGTACGGGGGCAGCCCGGGATGCGCCTTCACCACCTCGCACAGTGACTCCACGAACACCGTCAGGTAGCCCTGCAGGCCACCCGCCGCATCGGCCGAGGCGCGGGGGATCTGCCAGCGCTGGAACACGGCTTCGGCCACCAGCCGCTTCAACGCCTCCAGGTTGGCCACGCGCTTGTACAGCGCCGCCTGGGTCACCGCCAGTTCGGCGGCCACGTTGGCCATGGTCAGGTTGGGCAGGCCCAGACGGATGCCGATGTCGGCCAGGCGCTCTGGGGTGATGGTGGGCGGGCGGCCACGGGTCGGCGCCGTTGGATCGGGGTGCGGGCTCATACGGTGCGTGTTCATACCCTGCCGAGGGTGCCAGCAAAGGGACCCTCTTGTCCGCTTCGGTCTATTTAGTTTAATTTACTCAACTAATTCGGAATGCGTCTGGTTCGCACTCATGGCGCCGCCCGGATCGAGCCCCGTGGCTCACTTTCCGCCAGGTCCCCACCCAGCCAACAACCCTGCGCTGCGCCCCTCTTCCCGTGCGTGCCGATGGCCGCGCGCGAGGCGCGCTCGCCCTCGCGATTCACAGGACCCTGGCATGACCGTGTACCCCTTCTCCTCTCCACAAATCCGAGCTGCCGCCGCGTTCTGCAGCCAGCCACTCCCACACGGCCTGGCGCGGCGCTACCGCGCATCGGCGCTCGCGCTTGGCCTGATGGCATCGTGCGCCGCGCTGGCCGAAACCGCGCCGTCCACCCTGCCCTCGGTGCAGGTGCAGGAACAGCGCCGCGTCACCGGCGACTATGCCGGCGGTCAGGTGGCCGCCGGCGGCCGTATCGGCCTGCTCGGCGACAAGGACTTCATGGACACGCCGTTCAGCACGATCAGCTACACCGAATCTTTCATCCGCGACCGCCAGGCCAAGGACCTGACCGACGTCATCGCCGCCACCGACCCTACGGTGTTCAGCAACGGCGTCACCGGTGCGTGGAGCGAGAACTACGCGATCCGAGGCTTTGCCTCCAACACCAGCGACACCACCTTCAATGGCCTCAGCGGCATGGCGCCCTACTACCGCACCTCGCCGGAAATGTTCGAGCGCATCGAAGTGCTGAAGGGCCCCTCCGCGCTGCTCAACGGCATGCCGCCGGGTGGTTCGGTCGGTGGCAGCGTCAACCTGGTCCCCAAGCGCGCAAGCGAGCAACCGCTGCTGCGGGTCAGCGCCAACTTCGCCTCCGATGCGCAGTTCGGCACCCATGTGGACATGGGCCGTCGCCTCGGCGCCGACAAACAGTTCGGCATCCGCTTCAACGGCGCGTACCGTGATGGCGATGGCGCGGTCGGCAAGCAGCGCAAGAAGGTGCAGCTCGGTTCGCTGGCACTGGACTGGCGCGGCGAGCGTGCGCGGCTGTCGGGCGATCTGTACAGCGCCGATGACCGTGTTGATGGCCCCGCACGTGGCGTCGGCCTGGCGCCCGGCGTCGCCACTCCGCGGCCGCCGCGTGGCGATACGCTGATCAACCCGGACTGGGCCTACGTGGACAGCCAGGACAAGGGCGCGATGCTGCGCGGCGAACTGGATATCAACGACACCCTGATGGCCTACCTGGCCTACGGCACCAGCAAGACCGATTACCGCTACAACGGTTCGATCAGCGCGCAGATCCTCAACCCGGCCGGTGACTTCACCACGGTGATGGGCCAGCTGGCGTTCGACCTCAAAAAACAATCCGGTGATGCCGGCCTGCGCGGCAGTTTCCGTACCGGCAGCGTTGGCCACCGGTGGGCCGCCAACGTGACCCACTACCAGCACACCCAGAACGACTACGGCCGCCGCAGCGTACCCGGCTGGGACTGGACCACCAATCTGTACAACCCGGTATGGGGCCCGGCCGCGCCGTTCGTGGCACCGCACATCTCGCATACCGAACTGCGGCTGGACAGCCTCGGCGTCGCCGACACGCTGGCCTTCGCCGATGACCGCGTGCAGCTGACGCTGGGCGTGCGCCGCCAGCAGGTAGTCAGCGAGACCTTCAGCGTGGCCACGGGCGCACGCACCTCACGCTACGACGAGAGCGCCACCACCCCGGCTGCGGCGCTGCTGCTGAAGGCCACCGACACGATCTCCCTCTACACCAACTACATCGAAGGCCTCAGCCAGGGCGCCACCGCGCCGATGACCGCCGCCAATGCCGGCGATGTGTTCGCACCGTTCCGCACCAAGCAGAAGGAGCTGGGCCTGAAGCTGGACCTGGGCACCTTCGCGCACACCTTCAGCGTGTATGAAATCAAGCGACCGAGCAGCTACACCGACCCGGTCACGAATATCTTCTCGTTTGGCGGCGAGCAACGTAACCGGGGTGTGGAATGGGGCTTCTTCGGTGCACCGATGGACGGCGTGCGCCTGCTCGGTGGCATGGCCTATGTACAGCCGAAGCTGACCCGGACGGCTGGCGGCGTGAATGAAGGCCGCATGACCACGGCAATTGCGCAGCGGCAGGCCAAACTCGGTGTGGAATGGGATGTGCCCGCGCTGGAAGGCCTGACCCTCACCGGCAATGCCACGGCGATGTCGAAGCAGTACATCAGTGCCGACAACCGCCTGTCGGTGCCTGGGCGGACGTTGTTCGATGTCGGCGCGCGCTACAGCACCACACTGGCTGGCAGGCCGCTGGCGCTGCGCGCCACCGTCAACAACGTGACCAACAAGGCGTATTGGGGCATGCCGTTGTTGTCGAGCCTGGCGCTGGGTGCACCGAGGACGGTGTTGTTGTCGGCGACGATGGATTTCTGAGCTGGCATGGACCCCTTGTAGAGCCGAGCCCATGCTCGGCTCCGTTTCGTCCGGTGAGCCGAGCATAGGCTCGGCTCTACAGAACGCGGGGCCATCCGCCAACGGCATCCAGGCAGGATGCGAATATCCTGTAGAGCCGAGCCCACGCTCGGCTGCGTTTTGCCCGATGAGCCGAGCGCAGGCTCGGCTCTACACCAACAGCATCCACGCTCGTCGTAGGTCTACTCGGGGTGCAGACGAAAAATGGCGTGGTTCGTCAGCGCCAGCGCGGCCAGCTTCAGCCCTTCCATCACGCGGTCGCCCACGTAGTGTTCCGGGCCACCGTTCTGGCGGGCGCGCTCGGCGGCCAGCAGGATCTCGTTGACGATGCGCAGGCCGGCCAACGCACCATCGGCATCGGCCAATGCCATGCATCGGCCCGGCAGCTGGTGGCGCTCGGGCCAAGGCTGGCCGTCAGAAGCCGCGCCCAGCCCGATGCTGTGCAGCAGGGCCGTCAGGTTGTTGGGATCGGGCGGGATGTCGTGCCCCTCATCGGCATTGGCCGGGGCGCGCTGATGGGGGAACTCCGATGCGTTCATGGCAGGTCTCTGTGCAAGGCATGCGGGACCACCGCCCTTAACAAAGGCGGCGGACGGTACGTGTGTGGAAACCGGTAGCTAAGCGTCATTACCCGGTGGGTTCGCTTGCGCGCACCCCACGTACCGCCCGCCATAGAACGCGAACGGAATGCCAGCCGGCGCCGCGCAAGGCGACGCCGGCTGGCAAGCGTAAACAACGCATAGCTAAACGGGTTTCCACACCCGGCCACCCTTTTTCGGTGGCAATCCATCATGTGCACAGCGGGGTGGCAGGCGCCAACAACCCAAGTGCAAAGACAGCAACGTTCACGCAGTGGCAGCATTGTCGCATATCGACAATCGCGCCGAAAATTCAATAACTTGCAGCATGCCGATGGCGGCATGCTTCACCCGCATCGGCACCGCGCATTCCTTGACCGCATCCGGCATTCAGGACATGCCACATGCCAGTTCCGACATTACGCAAGCAGATGGGCAACCAATGCCAGCACCGCCAGATGCCCAACGTAGTACCCATAGAACACCCACCGCCAGCGCGGCAGTGGCCATGTCACCCGCGCGGCCAGCAGCACCAACGGTACGGCCAGCAATGCCCAGCCGTTGTGATTGGCCCAGCACACCGCTGCGAGCCCGACCAGCAACAGCCACCACGCGCGATGCCGGAACGCGATCCATCCCAGCAGCACGCAGCCGACACCCGCCCACTGGTAATCCACGAACATCGGCAGCACGCCGGCAGCCAGCAACAGCAGAACGGGCCGATGGTTCGCAAGCGCATGCACGGCCACCGCCGCCAAGGTGAAGGTGAGCAGGATGTTGAGCGGCAGCCAGGAACCAAACGCGAATGCGTGCACTGGCTGGGCGATCAGCCCCCAAAGCACGAGCCGGCGTATCGATTTGCGCAGGTCGGCCCCGGGCTGGGCCAGGTTGCAGGCCATCACCAGCGCGAACAGCGGGAAGGCAATGCGCCCCAGTTCGCTGACCACCGGTACGTAGCCGCCAAAGACCACCTTGGCCACGTGATCACCGGTCATGGCCAGCAGTGCGATCCACTTCAGCAGCTCGCGCGCGCCGCTGCAGAGGGTGAAGTTGAAGGTTGACGTCCCGGTCGTGGTCGCTTGCATCGCGGAAGCTTATGCGCATCGGCCAGCCCATTTCCAGCGCCGCGCAGGAGCCCGTCGCTGCAGCCCGCAGGTGGCGGCGCTATGCTGGCCGCCCCAGCTTGTGAGACACCTGCCATGCGCACCCTGTACCCCGCCATCGAGCCCTACCGCGAGTTCACCCTGAAGGTGAGCGATCTGCACACGCTGCACATCGAAGAGTGCGGCACGCCGGAGGGCATTCCGGTGGTGTACCTGCACGGCGGCCCAGGCGCCGGCATTTCACCCAGCCATCGCCGCTTCTTCGACCCGGCGCGCTACCGCATCGTGCTGATCGACCAGCGTGGCAGCGGACGCTCGACGCCGTTCGGCGAGCTGCGCGAGAACACCACGCAGGACTTGGTGGCGGACATCGAAAAGGTGCGCGAGCACCTGGGCATCGAGCGTTGGCTGGTCTATGGAGGCTCCTGGGGGTCGACCCTGTCACTGGCCTATGCGCAGGCGCATCCCGAGCGCGCCACCGGCCTGATCGTGCGCGGCGTATTCCTCGGCCGCGAAACGGAGAACCGCTGGTTCGCCGAGGCCGATGGGGGTGCGCGCTGGATCTTCCCGGAGCGCTGGGACCGCTACGAGGCCTACATCCCGGAAGCCGAGCGAGGCGACATGATCGCGGCCTACTGGACCCGCATGGACGGCCCGGATGAAGCGACCCGCATCGAGGCCGCACAGGCCTGGCTGGGCTGGGAAGACAATGCGGCAACCCTGCAGCACGACGTCGACGCTCAATCCACCGATGATCCGCTGGATACTTTGGCCAAGGCCCGCATCGAGGCGCACTACTTCCGCAACGGCATCTTCCTGGAACCCGACCAGCTGCTGCGCGATATCGATCGCATCCGCCACCTGCCCGGCGTGATCGTGCAGGGGCGCTACGACATCATCTGCCCGCCGCGCAGCGCGTGGGACCTGGCCAAGGCCTGGCCGGAAGCCCGGCTGGAGATGGTGACCTCCGGCCACAGCGCGAACGAGCCGGCCACGGTGGATGCGCTGGTGCGGGCGACGGACGCCTTTGCCGACCGTTTCTGAGCAGATGGTAGTGCCGGCCGCTGGCCGGCATCCCACCGTTCGAGGGTAGCGTCGACTCCGCGCAATCGCTGCTGCGCGGCCAGGTGAATGGCCACCCACCGGCAACGGGCCACGGCCCCATTCTTCGCAGCCCGCTTACAGCTCCGCGCAGAAGATCCGGCGGTGACCACCGCACCGGTGGTTCGCCCTTTCCCCAGGAGCACGCCATGACCGGTTATCGCTGCCTTCCCATCGCTCTCTCGCTATCTGCGGGCCTGCTGCTGGGCGCCTGTTCCAATCCCCAGGAGGCCAGCAAGGCCACCGCCGCCGAGGACGTGACAGAAGTAAGGCTCATCCCTGCCTACGAATCGCTGGACAAGGACAAGGACGGCATCGTCACGCTGGCCGAGGTGGATGCCGTGGCACCGGACTGGGCCGAACGACTGCACGCCTGCGACACCGACCGCAACAAGACGCTGAGCCGCGGCGAGTACGACGTGTGCAAGCAGACCAGCGCTTCGCATTGATCCATCATTGAGCCCTCGACTGACGCTGCGCATGCCGGCTATACCAAGGTATAGCCGGGCTAACCCACGAGCCTCTAGGCCCGTCCCATTCAGGGGCGGACAATAGCGCCACTGGCCAGGGCAATCCTGCCCGGCACCCTCCCTCATGGAGACGCAGATGGACCCCGACCCTGCCGGGCGCACCGCGCCCCGGATGACCGCTTGTTGCCTGTTCCTGGCGCCTGCCCGCCGGTCCCTGCCTGCCTGAGTGACGGGGGATCGCCAGGCGCCGCCTGCCTGGAGATCGCCCCATGTCCTACAAGATCCTCTACATCACCCTGCGCCGCCTGATTGGCGAGCGCGATGTTGCCGCCCTGCGCAGCCAGCTGCTGCAGCACGGCCCGGTCATGTTCGCCCGTTCGCTGTCACTCGGTTCGCCACGCGTGGTGGCCGACGCGCTGTCGCTGCTGCCGATCAGCGAGCGCATCACCGTGCTGCGCCACCTGCCCTATCCCCTGCGCGATGCAATGAAGCCGCTGTGCGTCGGCGGCAGCCAGCGCCTGCACATGCAGCCGTGGTCGCCGGCAGTGCTGGCGATGCGCCACGCCTGATCTGCCTCACCCATTCCGTTCGTGTTCCGGCTGCGGCCGGCTCTGACATTCGAGGAGCGTCCCATGAGCCTGCTCAATGCCTGGTTCAACGCCTTCCTGCGCAGCCGTCGCGCAGGCAACCTGTTCCGCCGCCGCGCGATGCCCGAAGCCGGGTTTGGCCCGGGCAGCGCCGAAGCGGCGCCGTTCGCGCTTACCATCGGCCTGGTTACCCTTGCCCAGCAGGATGAAACCCAGCTGCTGGCCACCTTGGAATCGCATGCCGATGGCCTCAGCCCGCATGAGGCCGAGGAGCGACTGGCCACGCTCGGCCCCAACGAGGTGGATCACGAAAAGCCGCTGCCGTGGTGGCGCCATCTGTGGCAGTGCTACCGCAATCCGTTCAACCTGCTGCTGACCGTGCTGGCGGCGGTGTCCTGGCTGACCGAGGACATCAAGGCGACGATCGTGATTGGCGCGATGGTGCTGTTGTCGACGCTGATCCGCTTCGTGCAGGAAGGTCGCTCGAACCGCGCCGCCGAGCGACTGAAGGCATTGGTCGGCAATACCGCACGCGTGCTGCGCCGCAATCCGGGCACCGAGGCTGCGGATGTGGCCGACCAGTACTTCGGCGCGCACCTGCACAGCCGCGCCCGGCGCGCCTGCTGGACCTGCCGATCCGCGAACTGGTGCCCGGTGACCACATCGTGCTGTCGGCCGGCGACATGATTCCAGCCGATTGCCGCGTGCTGACCGCCAAGGACCTGTTCGTCGCTCAGGCAGCGATGACCGGCGAATCGCTGCCGGTGGAAAAGTTCGCATCCCCCGGCGATGGCCTGGCTGGCCTGCTGGAACAGCACAACTTACTGTTCATGGGCACCAACGTGGTGTCCGGCACCGCCGCTGCCGTGGTGCTGGCCACCGGCAACCGCACCTACTTCGGCACGCTGGCCCAGCGCAGCACCGCCACCGACCATGCGCCCACCGCGTTCCAGGCCGGCGTCAACAGTGTCAGCTGGCTGCTGATCCGCTTCGCGCTGGTGATGGTGCCGTTCGTGCTGCTGATCAACGGCTGGACCAAGGGCGACTGGACCGAGGCGTTCCTGTTCGCGCTGTCGGTGGCGGTGGGCTTGACGCCGGAAATGCTGCCGATGATCGTCACCTCCACCCTGGCCAAGGGTGCGGTGCTGCTGTCGCGGCGCAAGGTGATCGTCAAGCGCCTGGATGCCATCCAGAACTTCGGCGCGATGGAAGTGCTTTGCACCGACAAGACCGGCACCCTCACCCAGGACAGGATCGCGCTGGAGCGCCACACTGATGTGTTCGGCCACGATTCGGAAGACGTACTGAAGTTCGCTTACCTCAACAGCCACTTCCAGACCGGCCTGATCAACCTGCTCGACCGTGCAGTACTGGAACACGTGGAGCTGCAGAGTTCACTGCGGCTGTCGCAGGACTACCACAAGGTGGATGAGATCCCGTTCGACTTCGAGCGCCGCCGCATGTCGGTGGTGGTCTCCGAGCGCGAGGACCACCATGAGCTGATCTGCAAGGGCGCGGTGGAAGAAATGCTGGCGGTGTGCAGCACCGTGCGCGAGAACGGCCAGGACATGCCACTGGACGAGCACCGCCTGGCCCGCGTGCGGCAGACCACCGAGGAACTGAACGAACAGGGCCTGCGCGTGGTGGCGGTGGCGATGAAGGAGACCGCCGCAAGCCAGACCACCTATTCGCAGGCCGACGAATGTGGCCTGACCCTGGTCGGCTACGTCGCCTTCCTGGACCCGCCGAAGGAATCGGCAGCGCAGGCGCTGCAGGCGCTGGCCGCGCATGGCGTGGAGGTCAAGGTGTTCACCGGCGACAACGAACTGGTGACCGCCCGCGTCTGCGCGCAGGTGGGGCTGGACGCCGACACCATCCTGACCGGCCCTCAGATCGAGCGCATGGATGATGGCGCATTGTCGCGGGCACTGCACCACCACCGCGTGTTCGCCCGGCTGACGCCGCTGCACAAGGAGCGCCTGGTGCGCGAGCTGCGCGCACAGGGCAAGGTAGTCGGCTTCCTCGGCGACGGCATCAACGATGCACCGGCGCTGCGCGCGGCCGACATCGGCATCAGCGTGGACAGTGCGGTGGACATCGCCAAGGAGGCGGCCGACATCATCCTGCTGGAAAAGAACCTGATGGTGCTGGAGGAAGGTGTCATCCAGGGCCGGCGCACGTTCAACAACATGCTGAAGTACATCCGCATGACCGCCAGTTCCAACTTCGGCAACGTGTTCTCGGTGCTGGTGGCCTCGGCCTTCCTGCCGTTCCTGCCGATGCTGCCGCTGCAGCTGCTGGTGCAGAATCTGCTGTACGACATCTCGCAGATCGCCATTCCTTTCGACAACGTGGATGAGGAACTGGTACGCAAGCCGCTGAAGTGGAACCCGGCGGACATCGGCCGCTTCATGGTGTTCTTCGGGCCGATCAGCTCGATCTTCGACCTGACCTGCTTCGCGCTGATGTGGTACGTGTTCGATGCGCGCACCGCCGGCGACCAGAGCCTGTTCCAGTCCGGCTGGTTCGTGGTCGGCCTGCTGACCCAGACCCTGATCGTGCACATGATCCGTACGCCGAAGGTGCCGTTCCTGCAGAGCATCGCCGCGCCGCCACTGCTGCTGATGACCGGCCTGATCATGGCCATTGGCGTGGCCCTGCCGATGAGCCCGCTGGCCGGCTACTTCAAGCTGCAGGCGCTGCCGGCCGGCTACTGGCCGTTCCTGGTGGCGATCCTGTTCGGCTATGCGGTGCTGACCACCGCGCTGAAGAAGTTCTACATCCGCCGGTACGGCTGGCAGTAAACGCCCGCCGCTTGTCCAGGGAGAAACACAATGGACATCAATCCCAACCTGCCGGCCTTCAACGCCGGCGCGACCTTGAGCTCGCTGATCAGCCTGTCGGTGGCGTTCGTGCTGGGCACGGTCATCGGCCTGGAGCGGCAGCTGCGCCAGCGCACCGCAGGCCTGCGCACCAACACGCTGGTGGCGGTGGGCGCGGCAGTGTTCGTCGATCTGGCGGTGCGCTTCCATGACCTGTACGGTGGTTCACCCTCGCCGCTGCATGTGGTGGCCTATGTGATCTCCGGCGTCGGCTTCCTCGGCGCCGGCGCGATCATGAAGGACGGCGCCCAGGTGTCCGGCCTGAACACCGCCGCCACCCTGTGGGGCTCGGCGGCGGTGGGTGCGTGTGCCGGTATCAAGCTGCTGCCCGAAGCGGTGCTGGCGGCAGTGTTCGTGCTGGCCGCCAACACCCTGCTGCGGCCGGTGGTGAACCGCATCCAGCGGCAGCCGCTGCCGGAAGCGTTCAGCGAGGCGACCTATGCGATCAACGTGGTCTGCCAGCGCGAGCAGCAGGCCGAGGTACTGGACCGGTTGTTGCTGCTGCTTGAGCAGGCGCAGTACCCGGTGCGCGCGGTGGACCAGCGGCCATTCGGCGAGCGTGACGTGGAGATCGAAGCGGTGCTGTATGCCACCACGGTGGATGCCGGTGAGCTCGATGCCGTGCTGGCCACGCTGGCGACCACGCCCGGCGTACTGCAGGGCTTCTGGAACGCCAGCCTGGAGGAGTAGTGGGCCCGCCGGCCGGCAACCCCATGATCCCCGGACGCACCGTGCATCGCTTTGGTGGGTGCCGACCGTTGGTCGGCACAAACCCTCATCGCCCCCGCCATTCAATTGCTGTGCCGACCAACGGTCGGCACCTGCCAGGAGTCGGCACCCACCGCACGAGAGCACGCCGACCAAGGTCGGCATCCAACGGTGATGGCTTTGCTATCCTTTTCCCCCACACCAGGGAGCTCCCCGATGCCATCGCTGTCGCCCCGCCGCCCGCTGGTGCTGCTGGCCCTGATCGTCGTGATGGCGGCGATCTTCCTGATCGACACCGTCACCGATTATGCGGTTGCCGCGGCCTGCTTCTATGCAGCGGTCATCCTTGCGGCGTCGCGCGTGCTGGGCGCGCGCGGGCTGATCACCCTGGCCATCGCCTGCATCGCGCTGACCGGGTTGAGCTTCTTCCTGACCCGCTTCGGCACCTACCGCATCGGCCTGGTCAACTCGGTGATCGGCATGCTGGTGATCGGCATCACCACCTACCTCGCCCTGAACATGGAAGCGGCCAAGGCCGCCGTGCAGGAAGCGCAGGGCCGCCTGCTGCGGGTGGCACGCGCGTCCACCGTAGGCGAGCTCACCACCTCCATCGCCCATGAAGTCAACCAGCCACTGGCCGCAATCGCCAGCAGCGCCGAAGCCTGCCAGCGCTGGCTGGCGCAGGACCCGCCGAACGTGGACAAGGCCCGGCAGACCGTGGCCCGCATCCTCGCCGACGCGCACCGCGCCGGTGACGTGATCGCCCGCATCCGCGGTCTGACCCAGGGCGCGGCACCGGAACGACGCGCCTTCGACCTGAACCAGGCGGTGGAGGAAATGCTGGCGCTGTCGCGCAGCGAACTGAACCGGCATGGCGTGGCCGTAGCCCTGCTGCTGGACCCCGACCTGCCACAGGTACACGCCGACCGCGTGCAGGTGCAGCAGGTGATCGGCAACCTGATCCTCAATGCAGTGGATGCAATGGAAGCCATACCCGCAGGCGACCGGCGTCTGTCGCTGCTGACCCGGCGCGACGGCCAGCGTGTCAGCCTCAGCGTACGCGACCGTGGCGTCGGCCTGCCCGCCGACCATCCCGAACGCGTCTTCGATGCGTTCTGGACCACCAAGTCACACGGGCTGGGCCTGGGCCTCAGCCTGAGCCGTTCGATGATCGAAGCCAACGACGGCCAGATCCGCGCCGAACGGCCGGCAGGCGGCGGTGCCTGCTTCGTGTTCGACCTGCCCATCGTCACGGATGCCCAACATGCGTAGGCCCGCTACCCCTGCCGTCGATCCGGCACCCATCGTGTATGTGGTCGACGACGATCCGTCGGTGCGCGCGGCGCTGGAAGACCTGCTGGCATCGATGGGCTTGCGGGTGCACGCCTTTGCATCCACCCAGGCGTTCCTTGAACACGACCTGGTAGACGCACCGGCCTGCCTGGTGCTGGACGTGCGCATGCCCGGCCAGAGCGGCCTGGAATTCCACCGCACGATGGGCAACCTTGGGTTGCGGCTGCCGGTGGTGTTCATCACCGGCCACGGCGACATCACCATGGGTGTCAACGCAATCAAGGATGGCGCCATCGAATTCCTGACCAAGCCCTTCCGTGACCAGGAGCTGCTCGATGCCATCCACAGGGGCATCGAGATCGACCGCCAGCGCCGCCGCGACGGCGACGTGCTGGGCGCCCTGCAGCAGCGCTGGGATTCATTGAGCGCGGGCGAGCGCGAGGTGGTCGATGGCGTGGTGCGCGGCCGCCTCAACAAGCAGATCGCCGCTGACCTCGGGGTCAGCGAGATCACGGTCAAGGTGCGTCGTGCGCAGGTGATGCGCAAGATGGGCGCGCGCACCCTGGTTGACCTGGTACGCATGTACGACCGCCTGCAGGCGGGGACGCCATGAACGCCTACGTCGCCTTGCTGCGCGCGGTCAACGTCGGCGGCACCGGCAAGCTGCCGATGCGCGAACTGGTGGCGATGTGCGAGGACGCAGGCTTCGCCGATGTCCGCACCTACATCGCCAGCGGCAACGTGGTGTTCCGCAGCTCGCTCGACGAGGCGGGCGTGCGCCAGGCCCTCGGCGAGCGGCTCAAGGTCTATGCTGGCAAGCCGGTGGGCGTGCTGGTGCGCTCGGCCAACGAGATCGCCGGCGTGGTGGCGCGCAATCCATTTCCGCAGGCGGCCGGCAACCGTGTGGTCGCCCTGTTCCTCGACGGCAGCCCGCCCGCCGATCCGCTCGACGGCGTGACCGGCCTGCGCGACGAACAGCTCGCACTCGGCACGCGCGAGATCTTCATCCATTACGGAGACGGCATGGCCGGCTCGCGCCTGCGGATGCCCTATGCCCAGCAAGGCACTGCCCGCAACATGAACACGGTGGGCAAGCTTGCAGCGATGGCCGCCGCGCTCGCCTAGCCTGCCAGCATTTCTTGTGCAGCGGTGTTGAAGTCGAGTGTCAATCGACTGCTCAGCGCTTGCGCTCGATGGCGGCTGGAGCGCTTTGCTGACGCAACGGATCACGCCCGCTGCAGGCGACGCTTCAACCGCGTATCCATCAACCCCACGGCCAGCAGCACCGCACTGGTCAGCCAACCGGCGGCCAGCAGATGGCTGTGCGGCAAGACCACGCCCAACACGACCAGCGCCATGGCACCGAACAGATGCGAATACGGGGCGCGCCCGTACACAACGCGCTTGTAGAGGGCGCTGCCAAGCAGGTAGATCAACGGCCCGGCGGCCAGCACCGCTGCATATACCGGCGTCACCGCCGCTTCCGGGTGATCCATCACCAGGTCGTTGCCCACCGCGGTGGCGATGATGCCGGCGATCAGCAATGCATGCACATAATGGAAGTTGGCCCCCATCCGTCCGGGGTCTTCCGCGTGGGTGATGGCCTCTGTGGCATCGTGGCTGGAGATGCCAAAGTACAGCCACCACATCGCAATCGTGCCGGCGAAGGTGGCCAGCACCGCCGATACCACTTCAAGGTCCCAGTGCTCGACGTCGCTGAGCACACCCCCGGTGGCCAGCAACGTCTCACCCAGTGCGACGATGACGAACAGCTGGCAGCGTTCGGCCAGGTGACCCCCCTCAATGGTCCAGTCGCGAGTGTGCGAACGACCCATGCCCGGGAACGCGAAGCCAAACATCGGCGAGATGTATTCGCAGGCCACCGCCACCGCCCACAGTGCCAGCCGCAGGTGGCCCTCGGCCGCCGCGCCGGCCAGCCAGAAGCAGGCCGACACGCTGACCCAGGCCAGCATGCGGCGGAAGTTCGGCGCCAACGGATGCTTGCGGCCGACCTCCAGCAACACGAACGCGGTGCGTCCGACCTGCATCGTGGCGTACGCCCCGGCGAAGATCCACGCACGATCGGCGAATGCCTCGGGAATGGACGAGGACATCAACAACGCCAGCAGCATGGTGCCGAACATCAGGCCCCGGATGCGCGGCGCCTCCGGGTCGAACCAGTTGCTGACCCAGCACGCGTATTGCCAGCCGAGCCAGACCGCGAACCACAGCACCAGGGTCTGCAGCACGCCGGCCAGGTCCAGGTGATGCAGCAGATGGTGGCTGAGCTGGGTGACCGCGAACACGTAGACCAGGTCGAAGAACAGTTCTTCGTAGGTCACGCGGGCATGATGGCCATCGCGGTGGCGCAGCGCGGGCAGGCGCAGTCGGGTACTCATGCAACTCCTTCAGCGCGCCAGGCGCCAGTACAGGAAACTGGCCAGCAGCGCCGGCACGGCGAACACCAGCAGCAGGATCGGCAGCTCCTCGCCTAGTGCGTAACCGGCCCTGCTGACCCCCACCCACATGTTGGCCACGGCCACCAGCAGCCAGGTGGCAATGAAGGCGATCAGCGCCGTGGGCAGCTGCGAGGTGCCCACGCTCCAGAGGCGGCCAAACAGCAGGAACACCCCTAGCAGGAGCACGCCACCCAGCATCACCATGAGCACATGCATGGTCCACCTCCTTGAGCCTGAAAGCAGGCTAGCCCCGGCCGATTCTGCGCTCCAGCCTGTGGAGATGGATTCACAATCCACAGCAAGCGAACAATCCCTGCATCGACTGCGGCGGAGCTTATGGCAGCCATGAATTATTCGCGAAACGGCCGGCGCGGCCCGCGTGCTAGCTTCATCGGCCCCAGTCCAGACACCTTTCTGCCATGCGCCTCTGCCTGACTACCCTCGCCCTGGCTGCCACGCTTGCCTTTGATGTCACTGCCGCCGACGAACCGCTGCCCCAGCTCCGGGCCTACACGGTGGACAGTTCATGGCTGCAGCCGATGGCACCGCTGCAGATTGCCGACCACACCTGGCAGATCGGCACCGAGGATCTGACCGCGCTACTGGTGCAGACCGCCGACGGTGCGGTGCTGCTTGACGGCGGCATGCCGCAGATGGCCGGTCACCTGCTGGACAACATGAAGCTGCGCGACGTGGCCCCGCAGGACCTGCGATTGATCCTGCTCAGCCATGCGCACGCCGACCACGCCGGCCCGGTCGCCGAGCTCAAGCGTCGCACCGGCGCGCATGTGGCGGCCAATGCAGAAACGGCGGTGCTGCTGGCGCGCGGTGGCAGCAACGACCTGCACTTTGGCGACAGCATCACCTTTCCGCCGGTCAGCCCCGACCGCATCATCATGGATGGCGAGGTGGTCAACGTGGGCGGCATCGCGTTCACCGCGCACTTCATGCCGGGACACACCCCGGGCAGCACTGCCTGGACCTGGACCGATACCCGCGATGGCAAGCCGGTGCGCATCGCCTATGCCGACAGTCTGAGCGCGCCGGGCTACCAGCTCCAGGGCAACGCCCGCTATCCCCGCCTGGTCCAGGACTACCGACGCAGCTTCGCCATGGTGCGCGGCCTGCCCTGCGACCTGTTGCTGACTCCGCATCCGGGCGCCAGCAACTGGAACTATGCTGCTGGCAGCAACGCCAGCGAGAAGGTACTGAGCTGCAAAGCCTACGCGGATGCGGCCGAGAAGAAGTTCGACGCGCAGTTGGCCAAGGAAACGGCCACGGCACGCTGATCCTGTAGAGCCGAGCCCATGCTCGGCTTGCCGGCCAAACACAGCCGAGCATAGGCTCGGCTCTACACAAGACGCGTCGGAGAGTGCCCGTCAGCACGACCGGCACCCTCCGTCCATCAGCCGCCCTGACCGTGCTGGGCAAACGGCTCGGTGCTGCCGTCGGTGCGCACCAGCTCGACGGTGTACGGCTGCACGTAGCCGTCCGGCATTTCCATGCCCGGCGAACCGGCTGGCATGCCGGGCAGCACCAGCCCGCGCGCGGCCGGGCGTTCGGCCAGCAGGCGCTTGATGTCCTCGGCCGGGATGTGACCCTCGACCACGTAACCGCCGATCTCGGCGGTATGGCAGGAGGCCTTGCCGACCGGCACGCCCAGGCGGACCTTGATTGGATTCATGTCATCGGTGTCGCGCACATCGACCTGGAAGCCGGCGGCCTTCAGGTGGTCGACCCAGATGCCGCAGCAACCGCAGCTGGCGGTCTTGTGCACGATGGCGACCGGCAAGGCTGGATCGATCTTGGCCGGGCTGGCCTGGGCCGGTGCCGGTGCTTCGCTCGCGACCGGTGCCGCGGAGGATTCTTCGGCGGCACGAGCGCAGGCGGTCGTGGCCAGCACGGTGCCCAGCAGCAGGCCGAGGGAAAGAGTACGGTTCATTGAGTGATTCCTTTGCAGAGGCGGGCAAAGCGGCCCGCCACCCACGCATTGAAGGCGCAGGTAGCGTCGAGAGAAAGTCGAACAGTCATGGCAGGCGCTTGAGGCCTGCAGGAATTCACGCGATGGGGGGACGTAACGGATCCGGCATCAACGGGGGCGCGCGCTGCTGGCTACTGGCTGGAGCGGGCGCCCCGCGCCAAAGGGAGGCTGGTGTCCCGTTCAGCGTTGCCAACATGCCCAAGCACGCCGGCGGGCATTCGCACTGGCCACTCTGGCAAGCCGCCGGACCTGCATCATCGCAACACCCCGCCGAAGCTATCCCGGCCGAGTGCGGTGCCACGCAATGGTCCTGGCTGGCCGGACCGCTGTAGGAAGACGCGGCGAGCGCCAGCGCCGGTGCATTCAGCACCAGGGCAACAAGCAGCATCCATCGCAGTATGAGGCCAGGCAGGTTCACCCGCCGATGATAGCCGATGCACAACTGCACAGCATGGGGTGGCAGCGCCCACGCCCGCCTGGCAGCCACGCTGCCGACTTGCGCGACGGCCCCTGCTATGGCGAGATGGCGATCGTGGCCCACTGCCTTGCCATGCCCCTGTCCCTGACACGGAGTTTCTCCCATGAATGGATTCATGCGAACACTGCTTGTGATGCTGTTGTTGTCGTGCGCGACCATCGCCCACGCCGGTGCATCCGGTGAAGATGAAGCAAGCGAACGCGCCGAAGTCTCCCGGCAGGCAAAGCAACTGCTGGAGAAGCAGGATTTCGCCAGACTGGAGCAACTCGCCAGTCGTTACCGGGATACGGATCGCTACTTCAGCAGCGGTGTCTGGAAGCTCTCGGCGTACTACGTTGGCATCGGCTATGCCTTCAGCATGAGCAACCGTGACCCGGCCTATTGGCAGGGTCGCGAGAAACTCGTGCAGGCATGGATCTCGCGCTACCCCAGGTCGCCGTCGGCGCGCCTGGCCATGGCTGAGATGCTCAGCCACCAGGGATGGAGCATCCGCGGCCCCGGCTATGCAAATACGGTGAAGGAAGAGGACTGGGCTCCGTTCAAGGCGCTGCAGCAGCAGGCCGTTGACTACCTGCTGAAGTACAAGGACATCGCCAGCACGGACCCGTACTGGTACGAGTCGATGGAACACCGGGCAATCGAACAGAGTTGGGATGCAGACCGCTTCTTCGCATTGCATGACGAAGGCATCGCGCGCTATCCGGGCTACTTCCCGCTCTACTTTGCTGCCGTGCGCTATTTCGCTCCGAAGTGGGGCGGCGATCCGGCTGGCCTGGAAGCCTATGCACGCAGGGTCATGGCTGCGGCCCCACCGCAGGACCAATACATGCTGTACGCCCGTATCTACTGGGTCGCCTCGCAGCGGGAGTACGAGGACCGTTTGTTCACCGAGTCGAAAGTGAACTGGCCGACCATGAAACGCGGCTTCGAAGACGTGCTGTCACGTTATCCCTCGCCATGGAACCTGCAATCATTCGCGTACTTCGCCTGCCAGGCCAACGATCCCGTCAAGGCCCGTGAACTGCTGGCGCAGATCCAGGAACCGATCGTTGGCGCCTGGCGGGATACCGCCAACTATTTCCGTTGCTCCTTTGCGCTGGATGAACCCAATCCACATGCCGGAAGCCCATAGGACTGGATTGATCCACTGCTAGGTGACCGCCGGCATCGCCCGCATCCGCACCGGGATCGACTTGGCTGCGGGGGTGCCGCTGATCCGGTCGTGGTAATCCAGCGGCAGCAACGGGTTCAGTTCGGGGTAGTAGCCGGCCAGCGCGCCGCGCGGCATCGGGTAATCGAGCACGGTCAAGCCTTCAATGCGTCGCTGCACGCCATCACTGCTGATCGTCTCCAGGCTGACCAGCGCCTCCTTCCGCAGCCCGCGCGCCAGCCGGTCCTCGATGTTCATGAACAGCACCATGCGATCGTTGTACACGCCGCGATAGCGATCGTTGTAGCTGTAGATGGTGGTGTTGTACTGATCGTGTGAGCGCACGGTGGCCAGCCGCAGCATGTCGGGGTCGTGAACCGGATCATCCACGTCCAGGCCAGGCATCACCAGGATGTTGGCCTTGCCATTGGGCGTGGGCCAGACGCGGCGACGCGGCGGGATATCCAGATGGAAGCCGTGCGTCTGCTGGATGCGCTGGTTGAAGCCGGTGTAGATCTCCGGGTACACGGCCGCGATCAACTCACGGATGTGTGCGTAGTCGTGCATGCAGCCTGCCCAGTCGACCCTGCTGCGTGGCAGCGTGGCCATCGCCATGCGACAGACGATCTCGACCTCGGGCAACACATCGGGGCTGACCGGCTCGAGTACGCCCCGCGAGGCGGTCACATTGGACATCGCGTCTTCAATGGTGATGAACTGCTCGCCGGCCGGCGTGACGATGCGCTCCGAGCGCGCCACCACCGGCAGGATCAGCGCATCGCGGCCATGAACAAGATGCCCACGGTTGAGCTTGGTAGCGATGCCCACGGTCAGGTCCAGGCCGCGCATTGCCTCGTACGCGCGCGGTGTATCAGGCACCGCATGAATGAAGTTGCCACCCAGGCCGATGAACACCTTGGCACTGCCATCCAGCACCGCCTCGATCGACTCGACCACGTGATGGCCATGCTCGCGCGGCGGGTCGAAGCCGAATACCTGCTGCACGCGGTCCAGGTAGGCCGGCTTCGGCTTTTCATCGATGCCGACAGTGCGGTCGCCCTGCACATTGGAATGGCCCCGGATCGGCCCGATGCCAGCACCGGGCTTGCCGAAGTTGCCACGCAGCAACAGCAGGTTGGCGACCTGCTGCAGCAGGCGCGAGCCGTACTGGTGCTGGGTCAGCCCCATGCCGTAGCAGATCACGGTGGCATTGGAGCGGATGTAGATCTCCGCACAGCGACGGATCTGCGCCTGCGAAATGCCGGACACCTGCACGATCTGATCCCAGTCCTGCGCCATCACGTCGTCGCGCAGCGCCTCCAGGCCCACCGTGTGTTCGGCGAGGAATGCATGGTCGAGCACACGCTCACCCTGCGCCTCGCGCTCGAACATCACCTTCATCATGCCCTTGATCAGGGCCAGGTCAGGTCGCCGCCGATGCGGATGTGCACGAACTCGCTGCTGATCTCTGTCGAACCGAACGTGGCCATCTGCACCACGTCCTGCGGTTCTGCGAAGCGGATCAGCGCGCGCTCGGGCATCGGGTTGACCGCCACGATCGGGATGCCGCGTTTGCGTGCCTCCACCAGGTTGCTCATCATCCGCGGCGAATTGGTGCCGGTGTTCTGGCCAATCACGAAGATGGCCTCGGCGTGATCGAAATCCTGCAGCACGATGGTGCCCTTGCCCACCCCGATGGCCGGCGGCAGCCCGCGGCTGGTCGGCTCGTGGCACATGTTCGAGCAGTCCGGGAAATTATTGGTGCCGAACTCGCGCACGAAGATCGAATACAGGAACGCCGCTTCGTTGGGCGTGCGCCCGGAGGTGTAGAACTCGGCCTGGTGAGGACTGTCCAGTGCCCGCAGGTGACGGCCGATCAGTGCGAAGGCATCGTCCCAGCTGCACGGCACATAGTGATCGGTCGCAGCGTCGTAGCGCATCGGCTCTGTCAGCCGCCCCTGCATCTCCAGCCAGTAGTCGGTCTGCGCCATCAGCTCGGTCACGGTGTGCCGGGCGAACAGCTCACGACCGGCACGGAACTGCGTGGCTTCCCAGGCCAGTGCCTTCGCGCCGTTCTCGCAGAACTCCAGCTTCCTGCGTTCGTCGGCATCGGGGAACGCACAGCTGGGGCACTTGAAGCCACCGGGCTGGTTCATCGCCAGCAGCGCCTTCGACCCCTTGCCGATCACACTCTGCTGCAGCAGCACCTTGGCGGTGGCACCAGCGGCACCCCAGCCTCCGGCCGGCTGCTTGTAGGGCTTGTAGCGCGGCGGTTTCTGCTCGGACATGTTCGGGAACCTGGCGGAAGGAACGCAGCAACGAGCGGCACAACGCGGTCCGGCGGTGCATTCAGTGGCACGACCAGCCGCACAGTCAAGCACGGCCCACGGCGCTTCGCCAGAGGGCACAGCCTGATTTCAGCACAACCTGCCATGGCAACGGTTACAGCCGCGTCTGCGCGCGACCACTGCGCTATCCTCAAAACCGCAGGCGGTGGCCCGCCCGCGTTTCTCCCTTGTCCGGACGCGCTGCATGCCTGATTCGATCCCGCCGCACACCCCGCCTGCCGGCACCGCCCAACGCCCGTTGCAGCGCTGGCGCGGCGGCACGCAACAGCAGCAGGTCGACGTGGTGGCCGAGGAAGTGCCGGTGGCGCTGCGCTACAACGATGCCGCCTTTGCCGTGATGATGGCCACACCCTGTGATCTGGAGGACTTCGCACTCGGATTTTCGCTCAGCGAAGGCCTGATCAGCGCGCCCTCGCAGCTGCTGTCGATCGATATCCACCCACAGCTGGAAGGCGTCGAGCTGCAGATGACCGTGGACGAGGCTGCGCCCGGCGCAAACCTCGACCCCGACAAGGGGCGCCTGCTGCCCGGCCGTGGTGGCTGTGGCCTGTGCGGCACGCGCCAGCTGGAAGAAGTGCTGCGCCCACTGCCGCAGATCCGCGAGCGCCGCAGCTATTCCGCCACCGCCCTGCAGCGGGCGTTGGCCAGCCTGGCGCAGCACCAGCCGATGAATGCGGCAAGCGGCTCGATCCACGCCGCGGCCTGGGCCGACGCCAGTGGGCGCATCGGCTGGGTACGCGAGGACGTGGGCCGCCACAATGCACTGGACAAGCTGATCGGTGCCCTGCACCACAACGAACACGCCATCGAAGGCGGCCTGCTGGTGATTTCCAGCCGGGCCAGCTACGAGATGGTCAGCAAGGCAGTGCGCGCCGGCGCCAGCGTGCTGGCGGCGGTGTCCGCGCCGACCGCGCTGGCGATCGATCTGGCCCGCAGCGCCGGCCTGTGCCTGGTCGGGTTCGCGCGGGAAAGCGGGTTCAATGTGTATACCCATCCGGAGCGGCTGCAGGCGCACGACGGCCACGCCCGCTGAGGATGGCCGGGAGCACTGCGTCCCCCGGCCCGGTACACCTCAGCGCAGCGCGACCTTCGGGAAGTCCACCGGCACGTCGAACGCCACGTTGACGTAGTTGGTGAACAGGTTGAGCGCCACATGCGCGAGGATCTCGACGACCTGCTCATCATCGAAGCCAGCCGCGCGCAGCGCCTGCACGTCGCCGTCGGCGATCTGCGCACGCTGCTCGACCACCTTCAACGCGAAGTCGAGCGCCGCCGCAGTGGCCGGGTCGCTGGACTGGCCGATCTGCGCGGCAGCCATCTGCTCGCTGCTGGCGCCGGCCTTGCGGCCCAATGCCGTGTGCGCGGCCAGGCAGTACTCGCAGGCGTTGCGGTTGGCGATGGCCACGGCGATCTGCTCGCCCAGCAGCGGCGACAGGCGACCGCCGCCCAGCGCGCCGAACGAACCCCACATGCTCTGCAGGGCAGCCGGCGAGTTGGCCACGGCGCGGAACATGGCCGGGGTGGCGCCGAAGGCAGCGTGGACCTGGCCCAGCAGGGCCTGGCGGTCGGCGGTGGTGTTGGCGGCATCGATCAGGGGGACACGGGACATGGTGGATCTCCTTGGGAAAGCGCCCGGGATTGGACGACCCGCTCATCCTAGGTAGACTCCCTGGACGCAACATCCTCAATGCGCCACATATGTTGTCCATACGTCCATGAGCATGCGCGCCGCCACCCCTGCGCCAGATCGACTCTCCTCCCTGCTGGAACGCTTCCGGGTGCAGGCGGCCCTGTTCCACAGTGGCCCGCTGTGCGGGCAGCATGTCTTCGAGCCGCAGCCCGGTCGTGCGTTCCTGCACATCCTGCGCCAGGGTGAGATGGAAGTCCGTCATCCTGGGGGCGATAGCACGCTGCCCCGGTTGAAGATCGATACACCCAGCCTCCTGCTGTATCCGCAGCCGCTGCACCATGTGTTCTTCAACGCTCCGCTGGACGGCCCGGATTTCACCTGTGCCACGCTGGATTTCGATGGTGGCGCGCGCAATCCGATCGTGCAGTCGCTGCCACCGGTGATGGTGGTGCCGCTGGCCGCGATCACCGAACTGGATGACACCCTGCAGCTGCTGTTCGCCGAAGCCGATCGCCAGCGCTGCGGGTCACGGCTGCTGACCAACCGCCTGTTCGAGGTGGCGCTGATCCAGATCCTGCGCTGGGTGGTCGACCACCCGGATGCAGCCGGCGTCAGCCACGGGTTGATGCGGGGGCTGTCCGATGCGCGGCTGGCACGCACGCTGGTGGCGATGCACCAGGCACCGCAGGACGAATGGACGCTGCCGCGCATGGCCGCGACCGCCGGCATGTCGCGCAGCGCGTTCGCGGCCGTGTTCAAGGACGTGATGCAGGCAACGCCAGCCAGCTACCTGCTGGACTGGCGGCTGAGCCTGGCCTGCGCGCAGCTGCGGGCAGGCGTGGCGGTCAAGCAGGTGGCGATCGAGGTGGGGTTTGCCGATACCGCCTCGCTGTCGAAGGCGTTCCGCAAGCGATTGGGGGTATCGCCGAGGGCGTGGCTGGCCGCGGGCGCCGCGCAGGCTGGGCAGACGCGCGAGCGGTAGAGTCGACTGTCAGTCGACTAGCGCGCGAAGCGCGGGGTTTTCGTTGTCTGACCGAAGGGCAGTCGACTGACAGTCGACTCTACCGAAGCGCATTTTCGTGGCCTGACCGAAGGGCAGCCGACCAGCGGTCGGCTCTACCACGGGCGATGTCTGCGCGCCGGCGGGCCGCTCAACTGGACGTTCCGTCATTCTCGCTGTCGAAGGCGTTCCGCAAGCGGCTGGGGGCCAGGCTGGGCAGACGCGCGAGCGGTAGAGTCGACTGTCAGTCGACTATCGCGCGAAGCGCGGGGTTTCGTTGTCTGAGCGAAGAGCAGTCGACTGACAGTCGACTCTACAAGTGCGGTGATCGGTCAGACTTCGCCAACAGCCCGGCGATGCGCTCGGCAACACGGGCGCGCACGCCTGCATCCAGCTGGCCCTGGTACATCGCCTCGTAGATCCACAGGCCATCGGCGGCCAGCCGCGCCACGAAATTGTCGAGCGCTGCGCTGTCTTCCGCTGTACCCGCCTCCGGCGGCAGCGGTGCCCAGCGACGCACCGCCGGTCCCCACGGGCGCTCTTCGGCGTCCGGGTCGGCCGATTCGAGCATGAACATCAGCTCGGCACGGGTGGCGCTCTGGGCAGACACGCGCACGAAGGTCTGGTAACGCTCCAACGCAGTGGCCTGCTCGGCGGTCTTGCCCAGCAATGCTTCCATCGACGTCTCCCAGGCCTGTACCAGGTGTTCGTCGATCCCCCGCAGCAGCGCCTCGCGCGACGGGAAGTGATACAGCAGGCCACCACGTGTCAGCTGGGCCTCGGCCGCCACCGACTCGAAGGTCACCGCGCGCACGCCGTCACGATTGATCACGTTGACGGCGGCGTCGAGGATGCGATCGCGCTTGCTGGTTCTCATCGCTTCATTTTACGCGATCGGCCGCGCCCTCGCGGCTGCCGACGCGGCCGCGCAGCAGGCGCGCGATGATCGCCGCACCCAGCGCCAGCACCGCCGTGATCACCAGCAGCACGATCTGGTAGCCACGGTCATACGCGGCCGCAGCCTGTGCGAACCACTCGCCCTGCCCGCTCTCGCGCGCGGCATGCAGCGCCTGGGTGAAACCCTCGCGGGCAAGCGCGGGCATATCGGCCGAGACCGGCAGGAACGCGCTGTACATTGCGGCACTCAGGCTGCCCAGCATCGCCACCGCCAGCAGGCCACCGAACTCATAGGACACTTCTTCCACCGACGAGGCCATGCCCGCACGGTGCGCCGGCACGTTGTTGAGGATGGCGGTGGACGCCACCGAGATGGCCGAACCCATACCGAAGCCGGTGATGGCCATGCCAGCCACCACCCAACCAAGGCCGTGCGGGAAACCGAACGCCACCACGCCGACGCCCAGTGCACCTCCGGCCAGGCCACCACAGATCAGCGGGCGCAGGCCAACCCGGTGCAGGATGCTGCCGCCGAGCAGCGCACTGGGCAGGCTGCCCAGTGCCGCCACCGACACCAGCAGGCCCGCCTGCAGCGGCGTGAAACCTGCCACCAGCTGGAAGCGCTGCGTGGTGACCAACTGCAGGCCGGCCATCGCGAACAGGGTGAACACCGCCGACAGCGTGCCGGCCAGGAACGCCGGATTACGGAAGATCGCAAAGTCCAGCAGCGGGTACGGCAGCTGCTGCTGGCGGCGCGCGAACGCCGCACCGCTGATGACGGCCAACACCAGCGCGCCTGCGCCCAGCGCATATGAGGTCGGCGTGGCGATCAGCGACTTGATCGCCAGCACCAGGCCGGACAGTGCAGCCAATGCCAGCACTGACGACACCAGGTCCCATGGCCGCGAGGTGTCGCGCCGTCCTTCCGGCGCCAGCAACAGCGTGGCCACGAACGCGACCACCACCACCGGCACGTTGATCAGGAACACCGAGCCCCACCAGAAGTGCTGCAGCAGCCAGCCGCCAATGATCGGTCCGAGCGCCGCACCGACAATGGCGACCGAACCCCAGATCGCGATGGCGATGTTGCGTTCGCGTTCTTCGTTGAAGCTCAGTCCGATCAACGCCAACGTGGCCGGCATCATCGCTGCGGCACCGATCGCCAGGAATGCACGCGCGGCAATCAGCTGCGTTGCGGAGTCAGCGAACGCCGCTGCCAGCGAGGCCACGCCGAACACCACCAGGCCGATCAGGAACATGCGGCGGTGGCCGATGCGGTCGCCCAGCGTACCCGCACCCAGCAGCAGGCCGGCCATCACCAGCGGATAGGCGTTGATGATCCACAGCGCCTGGCCGGCACTGGCCGAGAGTTCCTGGGTCAGCGTGGGCAGTGCGGTGTAGAGCACGGAGTTGTCGAGCGTGACCAGCAGCAGGCCAGCGGCGACGGTGAACAACAGTGCCCAGCGACGGGCACGCGACAGGGCCGGCGCACCGGCCAAGGGCTGGGACAAAGCCATGGGAGAACCTGATCGGGGGTGGAATACGGCCATAACTATACAGGATGTCCTGTATAGTTATGAAAACAGCACCACCAATTCAGATTGGGGCCCGGGCAATGTTCATGTTGTCGTGCCCCTCATGCCGGGTCGTGCCCGGTGTCAGGGATCATCACCGGCAATCTTCCGGCAGTGCGGCAATCGCCGATACCACCGCCGCCTGCATGCCCTTCCCCACGGCCATGTCCAGTTCCCCGCCAGTTCCCCCGTGCTGGCGCCGCAGCTCGTCCTCGCACAGGCCGCGCACCCGCGCACGGGCATTCGCGCGCAGGCTGCTGCACCGCCAGTCGGCGCCACCCAGTGGCAGCACCGAATACACCACGCTGTTGCAGGCATTGCCGGCACGCTGCTGCAACGGCAGTCCACCGAAATCCCGCGGCTCGCTGCTGCGCTGCGGGTCGAAGTAGCTGTCCGGGAACGTGCGCGCGTACTGTTCGATATCCACCGCCATGCTGCGCCCACCGGCCAACGGCATCTGCAGCGGCTGCCCGCACGGCGTCGCATCGGCGCGGTGCTGAATGTACTGGTAGATCGGCCGGTCCAGCGATGGGTCCTGCTGGGTCACCGCGCTGACTGCCGCCAGCACCGGCAGCGATGCACGATTGGCCATGCGCGCCAGCAGCCCCGCCTGCGCCGGCTGGCAGCGGTCGCGCAATGTTGCTGCGAGCAGGAAGAGCACGTCGTTGCGAAACGCGGGGTCATCACCCAGGCGCTGTTCGATACGCTGGCTGGCATCGGACGCCGGTGCCGGAAACGCGACTGCCGGCGGAGCAGCGGGTGCCGCCCGCCGCTGCCACCACACCAGCAGCACAACTGCGCCCAGCAGCACCGCGGTAGCCATGAGCCATCGACTGCGCATCAGTTGCGGATCGCCGTCAGCGTGGCTGCCGCGGCATCGTAGGACGCGCTGGCGATGTCCGCGTCGAAACGCTTCACCTGCAGGCGGCCGGCAAGCCGGTACGGATCCCACAGATCGCCCAGCGCGATCGGTGTCGCCAGGGTCACGTGGATGATCTGATTGGGTGGCGGCGGCGGCACATGGATGCACGCGCCGTAGAACGGCACGAACAGCAGTTCATCGACCAGGCCGGCATCGTTGGTGCCGAGCGGCACCACGTAGCCATCCAGATCCACCGCGCGACCGTCGACAGCGTCGACCACGCGCGAGGAGCCGAACTGCTTGACCCGGTCCGGGCTGGAATGGTCGATCTCCAGCCCCGGTGGCGTGCCCGAGCCGGTGTCGTCGATCAGGCCACCCACGCCATCCATGCCATTGCGTGACAGGCCGATCTGCGGGGGTGGGCGCTGGTAGGTCACTTCGTCGGGTCGCAACGCGTCCCAACGGTCGATGGGGGCTTCGGCCGTGGCGGAGGGCGCCGGCTTGTCCTGCGGCCCGACCACCAAGGCATCGCCGCCCGGCGCCGTACAGCCTGCCAACCACAGGCATCCCACCGCCAGCAACAGGTGACTACGGTTCATAGGGCCTCAGCTGTGCGTCACGCATGGTGTAGGCCGAACCGGCCAGATCGTCATCCAACCGTTCGGCGCGCAGGGTGCCTGCCAGGAAGAACGGTGAGTACATGTCCGGCATCTCGATCGGGCGCGGCAGTACGACGTGCACGATCTGGTTCGGTGGCGGTGGTGGCACGTGGATGCAGGCGCCGTAGTACGGCACGAACAGGAATTCGGTCAGCCGCCCGTCCTGCGCGTTGGCCAGTGGCACCACGTAACCCGGCAGGCGCACCGGCCGCTGCAGGACCGTGTCCACCGTGCGGAAGGTACCGAACTGCGGCATGCGCCGGTTGCCGTTGTGCTCGACCTCCGGGCCCTCGCCCCGCTCCAGCGCGGCCAGCTCGTCCTTGGGCATCATCTGCAACCAGTCCAGCTCCTGCTCCACAGCGCCTGCAGGGTCATCGCGGTCGACGACCGGCGAGGGTGGCAAGGCCTGTACGCCGGTATCCACCGGCCGCTCACAGGCGGCCAGCGCCAGCACCATTGCCACTACCCGCATCCATCGCATGCTCAGCCTCCCGGTGAAAGGCCATCGGCCAAGGTGCGCCGGTAAGCGAGCAACGCCGGGACCAGCCCGGCTACGGCGCTGATCAGCAGCACGCCCGCAGCCCATGCCAGTTCACGGCCATCCGGCCAGACATGGGT
Source organism: Stenotrophomonas maltophilia group sp. msm1 (assembly GCF_032025805.1). Lineage (NCBI taxonomy): Bacteria > Pseudomonadati > Pseudomonadota > Gammaproteobacteria > Lysobacterales > Lysobacteraceae > Stenotrophomonas > Stenotrophomonas maltophilia group sp. msm1. Next base: position 1,135,919 of record NZ_JAVSKH010000002.1, on the reverse strand, counting down.
GATCGACAGACCGAAGGTGGCCAGTACCCAGCCGCGCCCGGCAATGCTGGCGACCACCAGCAGCGACAGGGCCAGCACGCAGGCCACCGCACTGGTCGCCACCGCCTCCACCACCAGCAGGCCAGCGATGTAACCCGGTCGCGCGCCGGTGGCACGCAGGATGGCCATCTCACGCCGCCGCTCCTGCAGGGTGGAGACCAGCAGCGCCACCAGGGAGCCCATGCCCAGCAGCACCACCATTGCACTGATCAGCTGCAGGGCTCGCTCGGCGGTGCCCAGCGACTGCCACAGCTGCTGCAGGGTCACGCCGGGCAGGATCGCCAGCATCGCCTCGTCCGGATACTCGTTGATCCTGCGCTGTACCGAGAACGTGGAGATGCGCGAGTTCAGGCCGAGCATGAAGGCGGTGATGCTGGTCGGGGTCAGGTCCAGGTGGCGCGCCTGCTCGGCGCTGACGCTCTGGCTGCGCAGCTGTACGCCCGATCGCCAGTCAACATGGATCGCCTCGATGGCCGGCAGCGAGACCAGCAGCGACGAATCCACCGGCGTGCCGGTACGCTGCAGGATGCCGGCAACGCGGAACGGCTTGTCGGCATGCGTGGCCAGCGTGACCGCGCCGGTGCCGTGCGCCAGCACGATCTTGTCGCCGAGGCCGACCTTCTGCGCGCGAGCCACCTCCGCGCCGATCACCGCGTCATACAGATCATCGAAGGGCCGCCCCTGTGCAAAGGCCAGCGCGTGGCCGGAACCATAACGATAGTGTTCAAAGTAGCCGCCAGTGGTACCCACTACCCGGTAGCCGCGCCAGGAATCGCCCAGCGACAACGGCACCGACCACTTCACCTGCGGCAATGCGGACAGCTCCTGGTAGGACTGCCAGGACACGTTGTTGGTCGGGTCGCCGATATGGAACACCGAGTACAGCAGCAGGTTCACCGGTCCCGAGCGCGCACCAACGATCAGATCGGTGCCCGATACGGTGCTGGCAAACCCCTCGTGCGCCTGCGTGCGTACACGCTCGACGCCCAGCAGCAGCACCACGCTGAGGGTGATGACCAGCACGGTCAGGCCCACGCTCAACGCGCGGCTGCGCAGGCTGGCCCAGGCAAGCTCAAGCATTGCCGGCACCTGCCTGGTTGATCTCGGACAGTGAAATGGTGCGGTCGAACAACGGCTGCAGGCTGTCGTCATGGCTGACCACCAGCACCGTGGTGCCGGCCGCCTGGCACTGCGCGGACATCAGCTGCAGGAAGGCGGTCGCCGCTTCGCGGTCGAGCGCCGAGGTGGGCTCATCGGCCAGCAGCAACGTCGGACGGCCGATCAGGGCGCGCGCTGCCGCCACGCGTTGTTGCTGGCCAACACTGAGCGTACCCGCCCGCCGCTGCATCAGCTCAGGATTGAGCTGCAGGGCCTGCAGCAGGCGGGCGATCTCGGCATCCAGCGGCCCGCTGATGCGTGCGCTGCGCAGGCGCGAGAAGCGCAGGCCCAGCGCGATGTTGTCGCGCACGGTGAGGAACGGCAGCAGATTGAACTGCTGGAAGATCACGCCCAGCTGGTCGGCACGGAAACGATCCCGCGCCGCAGCACCCACGTCCTGCAGTGCGTGGCCGGCCACCTCGACACGGCCCTTGCCGGGCAGCAGCACGCCCGCCAGCAGGCCCAGCAGGGTGCTTTTGCCGCCACCGCTGATTCCGCGCAGCAACACGCTGCTGCCCTGCTCGACCCACAACCGCGGGATGTCCAGCACCAGCCGCGTGCCGTAGCCGAACTGCACGTCTTCCAGCGAGATCACCGGTGCCGCGCTCACGGTGCCAGCACCACGCGCAGGTTGTCGGGCGTCAGCACACTGCGGTTCTGGCCATTGGCGGTTGCACTGTTGACGATGACTTCGTGCAGGCCCGGGAACAGCACGGGCAAGCGCACGACGATCGCCCGCAGCTCGGCAGGTTTGGCACAGTGGTACTGCAGCGTTGCGCTGAAACCTGCGTGCCGGTGCTGTCCCGGCGGCGGCGCGGCGGCCGTCGCGTCGAAACCCTCTGCATCGGCTTTACCGGTGGCCAGACGGCACTCTGCAGCGGTGGGCAAGGTGACCCAGTTGCCGCCCTTCAGCAATGACGTCGCCCGTGCCAGCGCGGCCTGCTCGGCTGCATTGGCCGGCGGCCGCTCGTAATCGAGGATGCCGATGCCGGGGGCCTGAAGGGCGAATTCCAGGGTTTGCTGGTCAAGCGCAACATCCACTGTTGCCTGGCCATGCACGTGCGGTGCGTGCTGGCGGATGTCATGGGCCTGTGCGGCGCTGGCAGCCAGCAGCAGGAATAGAACAGCAGGAAGCTTCATGGGGGAGTCTCCAATTGTTACTATGTAACATTATGGACCATATCCCCACGACGCCCGCAAGGGCCCTGGCCCAGCCGCCAACTTCGGCACGCTGGCACCCCCGCTTCGATCTTGCCGGTGCCTGGCTGTCCCTGGCCTGCGCCGCCCACTGCATCGCCCTGCCCCTGCTGCTGGCCTTCGTGCCGGCAGCGATGATGGCGCTGCGCTCGTTCCAGCATCCCGGCCATGGCGCGATGACATTGCTGCTGATGATGTCGCGCTGGGAGTGGCTGTTCGCGCTGCTGGCCTCCTCGCTGGCCTTGGCGAGCACCTCGGCCGGGGTGCACCGGCACGGGCGCTGGCAGCCCCTGCGGCTGGCCTGCGCCGGCGCCATCCTGCTGCTGTCGGCCTCTCTGTATCTGCCGCTGAAGGAATCGCTGCTCTGGCATGGCGTAGTGACAGCCAGTGGTGGCGCGCTGCTGGCGTTCGCTCACATCGGCAATCGGCGCGCGCTGCGCAACCGCTAACACCGGCCGCAGGTCGGTTGGAACACGCCATCCACGCATGGCGTGGATCTACCGATGCGCTCGACGCAGCCAACGGTAGTGCCAGGCCGCTGGCCGGCAGCTGCGGTGATCCGGCAGGTGGGGAAAGCCGGCCAGCGGCCGGCTCTACCCTTCTCTATTCGTCGAACGGTCGCTGTCCCAGCGTCTGCGTCACGTGGTCGACGAAGCACGTGATGCGCGCGGCCAGCGCGGTGTTGCGGTAGTACACCGCATTGATCGGCTGCCGCACCTCCTGCGTCTGCTTGGCGAACAGCTGCACCAGGCGGCCCTCACGCCGATCCTGGCGGGTCAGGAAATCAGACAGGCAGGCGATGCCCAGCCCGGCCACCGCCATCTGCCGCAGCGTCTCGCCACTGGATGAAGCGATCGCCGGCGCGATCACGAAAGGCCCGCCATCGGCATCGTGCAGCGGCCACTCGTTCAATGAACTGGGCTGGGTAAATCCCAGCAGATCGTGCTTGCGCAGCTGCTCCACGCGTGTCGGTGTGCCATGCCGTCGCAGGTACTCGGGACTGGCGACGACGCGGATGCGGCTGTGGCCGATCGGCCGCGCATGCAGGGTGGAATCGCGCAGCACGCCGATGCGGAACGCCACGTCGGTGCGCTTCTCGATCAGGTCGGTGATGCCCTCGTTGGAATTCAGCTCCAGCTCGACCTGCGGGTAGCGCTCGCGGAAGCCCTCCAGCAACGGCACGATCACATGCAGCATGAACGGCGTGGCGGCGTCCACGCGCAGGCGCCCGACCGGCTGCAGCCGCCGCGCGGCCATCTGTTCCTCGGCCTCGTCCACCGTGGCGAGGATCGTGCGCGCGTACTCCAGGAACGCCGCGCCTTCCTCGGTCAGCTCCAGCCGCCGCGTGGTCCGCCGCAGCAGCGTGGTCTGCAGCTTGTCTTCCAGCCGCGCCAGGGTGCGGCTGGTGGCCGAGATGGTCAGCTCCAGCGCCTCGGCCGCCGCCGTGATCGAACCACTGTCGACCACGGCCACGAAGGCCTTCAGCTCATCCAGGGTGGTTTTCATTTTTTACCTCGGCGCAAAAGCGTTTCCCGTATACACAGCTTAATCAACAAATGTAAAGCGCCCACACTTCGCCCTGTCCCGAGCCCACCGGCTCTCAACGAAGTCCCTGGAGTCCATCATGAGCCTTCCTTCCTTTGGCGTCGGCACCTTCCGCCTGACCGGCCAGACCGTCATCGACTCGGTGCGCAACGCCCTTGAGGTCGGCTACCGTGCGATCGATACCGCGCAGATCTATGGCAACGAAGCCGAAGTCGGCCAGGCCATCGCCGAATCCGGCGTCCCACGCGACCAGCTGTTCCTGACCACCAAGATCTGGGTGGACAACTACGCCGCCGACAAGCTGATCCCGAGCCTGCGCGACAGCCTGGCCAAGCTGCGCACCGACTATGTCGACCTGCTGCTGATCCACTGGCCGGCGCCGGGCAATGGCGTTGAACTGCGCGAATACATGACCGCGCTGGCCGACGCCAAGACGCTGGGCCTGACCCGCCAGATCGGTGTGTCCAACTTCAACATCGAGCTGACCCGGCAGGCCATCGAGGTGGTCGGTGCCGGCGAGATCGCCACCAACCAGATCGAACTGAGCCCCTACCTGCAGAACCCGGCACTGACCACCTTCCTGCAGGACCAGGGCATCACCGTGACCTCCTACATGACCCTGGCCTACGGCAAGGTGCTGAAGGATCCGGTGCTGACCGCCATCGCCGGCAAGCACCAGGCCACCGTGGCCCAGGTTGCGCTGGCGTGGGCGCTGCAGCGGGGTTACTCGGTCATCCCGTCCTCGACCAAGCGCGAGAACCTGGCCAGCAACCTGCTCGCCCAGGACCTGCGCCTGGATGCCGATGACATGGCCGCGATCGCCGCGCTTGACCGCAACGGCCGCGAAGTCGATCCGCCGGGCCTGGCCCCGGCCTGGGACTGAGGAGCCTGGCCATGGGCAGTGCGTTGGCGCGGCTGCAGGCCGGTGGCTTCAGCATCGGCATCGAAGCACCGCTGGACAATGACTGGACGCCGCTGGGCGAACAGGCACGACGCGCCGCGCGACGCCTGCCCGGCGAACCGGACCTGCAGCGCCATGCGGAACTGGCACGGTTGACCGACCGCCTCGGCTTCCGTGCGCTGTGGGTACGCGACGTGCCGGTGTACGACCCGGCCTTCGGCGATGCGGCGCAGGTGTTCGAGGTATTCAGTTACCTCGGCTACTTGGCCGGCATCACCAATGACATCCTGCTGGGCACCGGTGCGGTGGTGCTGCCGATCCGTGAGCCGTTGCTGACCCTGAAGTCGGCGCGCAGCGTGCAGCGGCTCAGCGGTGACCGCCTGCTGCTGGGCGTGGCCAGTGGCGACCGCCCGGTGGAGTACCCGCTGTTCGGCCGCGACTTCGACACCCGCGGCAGCCGCTTCCGCGAGCACATCGCACTGCTGCGCGAAGGCGCCGCCGCGCGCCTGCCGCAGGGCCTGGACGTGCTGCCCGCGGATGGCCCGTCCCTGCCGCTGTTCGTGGCCGGCCTGGCCCAGCAGCAACCGGCGTGGATCGGCCAGCACATGGATGGCTGCCTGGCTTACCCGGGCACGCCACAGGACCATGCGCAACGCGTGGCGGCCTGGCGCGCCGTGGCCGGCAACAAGCCCTATGCCAGCTTCATCCACCTGAACCTGGTGGCCGATGCCGATGCTCCTCTGCAGCGCTGGCGCTTCGGCCTGCGCGGCGGCCGCAACGCCCTGCTGGCCGAGCTGCACGCCATGCAGGCGGCCGGTGTCGACCACATCGGCCTGCAGTTCCGCCGCAACGAACGGCCGTTGGCCGAGACCTTCCACGAAATCGCCGAGTACGTGCTCCCGCACTTCCCGGCCCATGCCGGCGCCACCGCGCCGCATGCCCCGCTTGCCGCCCCCGCGACGGCCTGACAGTTACCGGAGCTTTGCCATGAAGATCAAGACCCTGGCCGCGCTTGCGCTGGCCACCCTGCCGCTGTCCTTCCAGGCCACCGCCGAGGAGTGGTACCCCTCTGCCTACGGCGCCAACGACGAGATCGGCGCCGCCAACCTGCTCACCATGGACGTGGTCAAGCACGCGGTATCGCTGGTCAGGACCGGCAAGACCTATCCGCTGGCGGTGCCGGTGGACAAGAACCTGCCCGCGTTCCGCCACCGCAGCTTCCGCCTGTACAACGTGCAGGTCGGCCAGCAGGCCGGCACGTCGCTGGGCCCCAACAAGTTCACCTTCAACGATGAACTGGTGAACGCCTGGACCGGCGTTGGCACCCAGCTCAACGGCATCGGCCATATCGGCATCGACAACGTCTACTACAACGGCAACAAGGCCGCCGACTTCGTCACCGTGGACGGCGTGCGCAAGCTCGGCGTCGAGAAGGTGCCGCCAATGGTCACCCGCGGCGTCGTGCTGGACATGACTGCGTACTACGGCAAGGCGATCGTGCCCGGCGGCACCGAGTTCACCGTGGCCGACATCCAGGCCGTGCTGAAGAAGCAGGGCCTGAGCCTGCGCAAGGGCGACGTGGTGCTGTTCAACACCGGCTGGCTGGAACTGATCGGCAAGGACGACAAACAGTTCCTGGAAGTGGAACCGGGCATTGGCATGCAGGCGGCGAAGTGGCTGGCCGACCAGGGCATCGTCGCCTTCGGTGGCGACACCTGGGCCTCGGAGGTCTACCCGAACCCGAACGGTGCCGAGGAGTTCCCGATCAACCAGTACATGCTGGCCAAGCGCGGCATCTACAACCTGGAGCTGATCGACAGCCGTGCGCTGGTGCGCGACAAGGCCTGGGAATTCCTGTTCGTGCTCGGCCAGCCGCTGTACGTCGGCTCGACCCAGGTCAACATAAACCCGGTGGCGATCCGATGAACGCGGCGTCCACCCTGCCACTGTTCGCCGGCCGCCGCTTCCGCGTCAGCTATGACGGCCTGACGGCAGACAACGCATACAGTGCCGATGGCCGCCATGTGCAGTACGCCATCGTCTCAGGCGCCTATGCCGGTGCACAGGGTGAAGCCGCCTGCGAGTGGCAGCAGATCAGCGACGGGGTCTATGCCATTTCGTGGCAGGAAGCCGATGGCGCTACGGTCGTGCATGTCGATGACTTCGCGTGCGGGCATTCGCTGGCCTGGTTCACCGCCACCGATGGCAGTTTCCATCGCATGCAGGGGTCGCTGGCAGCGCTGTGATGCCGGCCAGCGGCCGGCACTACCCCCTGCGGTCGGACAGCTTCGCGTGCCGCTCCGGTAGTGCCGGCCGCTGGCCGGCAACCCCGGTCTGCTCGAACACCCCGGCCACCCAGTCGATGAACACCCGCAAGCGCGGCGACGGCGTGCGGTTGCGCGGGTAGACCAGGCTCAACGGGCTTGGGGTCGGCGGCGCGTCCGGCAACAGCTCCACCAGCTGCCCGCGCGCGATATACGGGTCCATCCGGTAGCGCGGAGCCTGGATGATGCCCAGGCCCGCCAGCGCGGCGCCGAGGAACGCATCCGCACCGGACACACGCACCCGCGCCGGCAGCGGCACGTAGCGCACCTGCCCGCCCTGCTGGAACTCCAGCGGAATCAGCTGGCCGGTGGCGCTGGAGCGATAGCCCACCATTTCATGGCCGCCCAGCAGGGACGCGATGCTGCCGGGCACACCCTTGTCCTGCAGGTAACCCGGCGCGGCCACCGTGACCTCGCGCAGCATCGCCAACCGGCGCGCCGCCAGATCGCTATCGGCCAGCGTCCCCACCCGCAACGCCGCATCCACGCCTTCGCGCAGCAGATCGACATAGCGGTCGCCTTCACTGACGTCCAGCTCGATCTCCGGATAGCGCTGCAGGAATTCCGGCAGGTGCGGAAACAGCAGGTGCCGGCCCAGCGTGCCATGCACTTCAATGCGCAAGGGGCCGCGCGGCGGCGCGTCACGGAAGGCGGCCTCGGCATCGTCCATGTCGGCGATCAGGCGCAGGCAACGGCCATAGAAGGCCTCGCCTTCCAACGTCGGCACCACCAGCCGCGTGGTCCTGTGCAGCAGGCGCACGCCCAGCCGCTGTTCCAGCGCCTTGATCGCGTCGGTCACCGTGGCCCGCGGCAGGCCGAGGTCCTCGGAGGCCCGGGTGAAGCTACGGCGCTCGACGATACGGACGAAGGCGCGCATGGCCGTAAAGCGGTCCATTGTTCGGCTATCCGGATGATGTTGGCGGATTATGCAGGATTATCCGAACGTGCGATGGCGCGAACATGGCCCTGCGCCGCTCCGGCGCGCCCCAGTGGAAGCCACCATGACCCTCTCCCCCGCCCGCTCTGTCGCTCTGGTCACCGGCGGCTCCCGTGGCATCGGCGCGGCCATCTCCCGCCGCCTGGCCGCCGATGACCACGCGGTCGCGATCAACTATGCGGGCCGCCGCGACGACGCCGAAGCCTTGGCGGCCGAACTCAACGCAGCCGGCGCGCAGGCCATCGCGCTGCAGGCCGATGTGGCCGATCCGCAGGCGGTCTACCAGCTGTTCAACGCCATCGAGGCCCGTTTCGGCGGCATCGACGTGGTGGTCAACAGCGCCGGCGTATTGCAGCTGGCGCCGCTCGCCGACACCGACGACGCCCTGTTCGAGCGGGTGATCGGCATCAACCTCAAGGGCGCCTTCAACGTGCTGCGCGAAAGCGCGCGACGGGTGCGCGACGGCGGGCGCATCATCACGCTGTCCACCAGCGTGGTCGGGACCCGGCTGGAGAACTACAGCGTGTATGCGGCCAGCAAGTCGGCGGTGGAGACCATGGGCGCGATCCTCAGCAAGGAGCTGCGCGGGCGCAACATCACCGTGAACGCCGTGGCGCCGGGCCCGACCGCCACCGATCTGTTCCTGGATGGGAAATCGCCCGAGCTGATCGAGCGGTTGGCGAAGATGAACCCCCTGGAGCGGCTGGGTACGCCGGAGGACATCGCCGGTGCGGTGGCGTTCCTGGTTGGTGCCGATGGCGGGTGGATCAACGGCCAGGTGCTGCGCGCCAATGGCGGGATGGTGTAGTCCGCACAGGTGGCATCCACGCATGGCGCGACGCCCTTGTAGAGCCGAGCCCATGCTCGGCTGCTCTTCGCGCAAACGCCAGAAGCAGCCGAGCATGGGCTCGGCTCTACAGGTAGGTCAGGCGATGCGCGCCTCGCGGCGGCGATGCACCCAGTAGTACAACGTGGGCAGTACCAGCAGGGTCAGCAGCATCGCCGACAGCAGGCCGCCGATCACCACCACCGCGAGCGGCTTCTGGGTCTCGGCACCGATCGCATGCGAGGTGGCCATCGGCAGCAGGCCGAACATCGCCAGCAGTGCGGTCATCAGCACCGTGCGCAGGCGCTGCAGCGAACCCTGCACCACGGATTGCAGCAGGTCCATGCCCTGCTCGCGCAGCTGGGCGAAGCGGCTGAGCATCACCACGCCGTTCAGCACCGCTTGCCCGAACAATGCAATAAAGCCGATTGCCGCCGACACCGACAGCGGAATGCCGGTCAGCCACAGGGCCAGGATGCCGCCGATCATCGCCAGTGGCACGTTGGCCAGGATCAGCGCGGCGCTGCTGATGTCCTTGAAGGCATCGAACAGCAGCACGAAGATGATCAACACCGACAGCGGAATCACCCAGGCCAGGCGCTTCATCGCACGCTGCTGGTTCTCGAACTCGCCGGACCACTCCAGCCGGTAGCCTTCCGGCAGCTGTACGCTGGCATCCACGCGCTTGCGCATGTCAGCCACCACGCTGCCCATGTCGCGGCCGGCGATGAAGATGCTCACCGCCTTCACCCGCTGTGCGTTCTCGCGCGAGATGTTGATCGCGCCGCTGGCCATGCGGAAGTCGGCCACGTCGGACAGTGTCACGGTGTGGCCATCGCCGATGCCAACCGGCACCGTACGCAGCCGCTGCAGGTCACGATCGGCATCGTCCAGGCGCAGGGTGATCGGGAACCTGCGGTCCCCCTCCCACAGCTCGCCGACCTGGCGCCCGCCCAGTGCGGTCTCGATCACCTCGTCGATGTCGCGCACGTTCAGGCCATAGCGCGCAGCGCGGTCGCGATCAATCTCGATCTGCAGCTGCGGCAACGAGCCGTCGCGGTCGATGAAGGCGCTCTCCACGCCCTCCACGCCGCGTACCTGCCCGAGGATCGCCTGCGCCTGCTGGTTCAACACGTCCAGATCCGAGCCGCTGACCTTGATCACGACCTGGCCCTTGATCTGCGAGATGCTCTCCAGGATGTTGTCGCGCACCGGCTGCGAAATCGAGAACTCGGGGCCCGGAATGCGCTGCTCCAGCGTGCGCTGCAGGTCGCTCACCAGCTGTCGCTTGTCCACGCTTTTCGGCCATTCCTTCTCCGGCTTCAACGCCACCAGCGCCTCGATCTGGTTGGCGCCCTTGGCATCGGAGCCGTCTTCCGGGCGTCCCAGCTTGGCCACCACCGTCGATACCTGCGGGAACGTGCCGACCAGTTCGCGGATGCGCCGCGACTGCTGCTGCGCTTCGGCCAGGCTGGTGCTGGGGTCTAGCGTGGCGGTCAGCCAGATCGAGCCTTCGTCCAGCTCGGGCAGGAACTCCGATCCCAGGCGGGTGCCCAGCGCCAGCGTGCCCACCAGCAGCGCGACTGCGGTCAGTACCACCGCACGCGGGCGGGCCAGTGCGCGCTCCAGGACCGGCCGGTACCAGCCGGTCAGGCGGTCCATCAGCGGATTGCCGTCGCGCATGCGGTCGCGCCGCAGCCACCAGTAGCAGAACAACGGCACCACGGCCAGCGCCAGGATCAGCGCGCCGATCAATGCCGAGGTCACCGAGTACGCCATCGGCGCGAACATGCGGCCTTCCTGGCGCTGCAGCGTGAAGATCGGGATGTGCGCGGCGATGATGATCAGCATCGAGAAGAACGTCGGCCGGCCCACTTCCGAAGCGGCCGACAGAATGGTCGACAACCGCGTCTTCCGATCAGCCGCAGGTGGCAGCTTCGACAATCGCGAGACGATGTGCTCGGTCACGATCACCGCGCCATCGATGATGATGCCGAAGTCCATCGCACCCAGCGACAGCAGGTTGGCCGGCACGCCCCACAGATGCAGGCCGAGGAAGGTCGACAGCAGCGCCAGCGGCATCATCGCCGCCACGATCAGCGCGGCACGGGCGTTGTACAGGAACAGCCACAGCACCAGGAACACCAGCACCGCGCCTTCCAGCAGGTTGCGGAAGACCGTCTTCAGCGTGGTCGAGACCAGCCATGAGCGGTCGTAGAACGGCTCGATGCTGACCCCGGCCGGCAGCTGGTTGGCCTCGATCTCGGCGATGCGCGCATGCAGCGCGTCGAGCACGTCGGACGGGTTCTCGCCCTTGCGCATCAGCACCATGCCGAACACCGCATCGTCATTGTCGTCCTGGCCGACCAGGCCCTGCCGGGGCAGCCCGGTATCGGCGATGCCGGCCAGGTCGCGTACCAGGATCGGCGTTCCTCCGCGTTGCGCCACCACCACGTTGCCGATGTCGGCCGGCGAGCGCATCAGGCCCACGCCGCGGATCAGGAACTGCTGCTGGCCGCGTTCCACGTAGCCGCCGCCGGCATTCGAGCTGCCCCTCTCCATCGCCTCGGCGAACTCACCCAGGCTGATGCCGCGGTCACGCAGCTTGTCCAGGTCCGGCTTGACCTGGAAGGTACGCGCGAAGCCGCCGAAACTGATCACATCGGCCACGCCCGGCACGGTGCGCAGGCTGCGCTCCATCGTCCATTCCTGCACGGTGCGCAGCTGGGTTGGCGTCATGTGCGGGCCTTTCAGCACATAGCGGTAGATCTCACCTACCGCCGAGCTCATCGCTTCCAGTTCCGGGGTCACCCCTTCCGGCAGCTCCACGCCCTGCAGGCGCTCCAGGACCTGCTGGCGTGCGAAGTAGTCATCGGCCTTGTCGTCGAAGGTCAGGATGATCATCGACAGGCCGAACTGCGTATGCGAGAACACCCGCACCGAATGCGGGATGCCGGACAACGCCACCTCCAATGGCATCGTCACCTCGCGCTCGACCTCTTCGGCGGCACGGCCCGGGTGCAGCGACACCACGGTCACCTGGGTGTCGGATACATCCGGGAAGGCTTCCACCGGCAGTACGCGGAACGCGGCAATGCCAGCACCCATGAACAGCAGCAGTGCCAGCATCACCATCAATGGCTGGCGCAGGCAGTAGGCAATCAGGCGATCGATCATGGGGCGGCGTGCCCCGTGCCGGTGCTGGCGGCGGCCGGTGCGCTGTCCGCCAGCTGCTGCAGCAGCAGGCCGCCTTCTACCACCACCCTGGCGCCTGCGGCCAGGCCCTCACGCACCCACAGCCGGCCATCGCCCAGCTCCTCGGCATGCACCGCGTGACGCACGAAGCGGCCCTTGCCCTCCTCCACGAACACCACCTGCTTGCCGTCGATCAACAACACGGCCGCATCGGGCAGCGAGACACCGCCCTCGGCCGGCAACGCCACCTGGGCGCGCACGTACTGCCCCGCCTTGAAACCGCGTGCGCGGTTGTCCAGCTCGGCGCGCGCCTGCACCACGCGGCGTTCGCTGTCGACGAAGTCATCCACGTGCTGCAGGGTCGCCTGCAGCGGCTGTCCATCGGCCCCGGGCACGCTCACCTGCATGCCCGCCTTCAAACGTCCGGCCAGGCCCTCCGGTACATCCAGCTGCAACCACAGGCGGTCCGGATCGCCAATCACCGCCAATGGCCGTTCGCTGTCGGGGCTGACCGCCATGCCTGGGCTCATCCGCCGCTCCACCAGCACGCCATCGATCGGCGCGCGCAACGGCAGGCGCTGATCGACGTGCTGGCCATTGCCATAGGCCTTGGCGAAGGCGGTGGCACGCGCTTGATCGGCCTGGCTGCCGGCGAAATTGGCCTCGGCCTCGTCCAGTTCGCGGCCCGACGCCACACCTGCCGCATGCAACTCGCGGGTGCGCTCCAGCTCCTTGCGCGCCTGCTGCAGCTGGGCACGGCCGCGCACGCCCTCCGCCTGGGCCTGACCGAATTCGGGCGAAGTGATCCAGGCGATCACTTGGCCCGCCTTCACTTTCTGCCCCGGCTGTGCCTCGATACGCGCCACCTGCCCGGCCAACGGCGTACGCAGCGCGCTGGAGCGCGTCTCGTCCCAGACCACCCGGCCCGGCAGCTGCAGGCTGGCGCTGGCGCCGGCGGTGACCGCCTCGCTGCGTAGCACGTCCAGCTGGCGGCTACCGGCAGGAAACTGGATCTGGCCAGCACTGACCTTCGGCCCGTCCTCGGTATACGACGCCGGTTCGCGGCCGCAGCCGCCCAGCAGGGCCAGCGCCAGCAAGGCCGGCAGCACGGCCTGTCGCGCCTGCGGTCGATAAGCGACGGTGGACTTCATCGGGACTCTCCTTCAGCAACGGATGTGGCCGCTTCCCAGCGCGCCAGGGCAATGGCATGGTCGGCACGCGCATCGATCAGCGCCGTCTCGAAGTCGCGCCAGCTGCGGCGCGCATCCAGCAGATCGGTCAGGCTGGCGGCGCCGCGCCGGTACGCCAGTTCGATGCCCTGCACCGCCTTGCGTGCGGCGTCGGACTGCAGTCCCTCATAGTCGCTGCGGCGCTGTGCGGCGGACTGCGCGCTGGCCTGCAGCTGGTCCAGCTCGGCGCGTGCTTCGCGCTGCAGTACCTGCAGCTCCAGCGCGGCGCTGTCACGGTCGGCCTCGGCTCGCTGGATCGCGCCGCGTGCACGTGACGGGCCGCCGAGCGGGATGGTCAATGACACTCCCCAGGTGACACCGCTGATGTCGGTCGGCTCGCGCTCGGCCTCCACACCCAGCTGGATGTCGCGATGGCGCTCACTGCGCGCCAGTGCCACACCGGCGTCGGCCGCGGCCAGGCGCGAACGTGCCGCGCGCAGATCGGCACGCTGCTGCGGATCGAACGCACGCACGCTGGCCACGCTGCTGGCCTCCGGCCAAGGATCATCGGCGCTGAGGTCATGGCTGTCGTCACGCCCGAGCAGAAGGCCCAGCGCATGCCGCGCATCGCGCAGATCCAGGGCCGCCTCGCGCGCCGCGTCGGCCACCGCCAGGTCGTCCACCGCCAGCCGCGCGCGGTCGACCGGCGCCATCGCCCCGGTGGCAACCTGCTTGTCGGCTGCCGCCATCTGTTCGGCCGAACTCTGGCGGTTGGCCTCGGCAATCTGCACCCGCTCCTGCGCGCGCTTCAGGCCGAAGTAGGCCTCATGCAGCGCCACCTGCTGGCGGCGCCGCGCATCGAGCATCTCCAGCCCGGCCACTTCCAGCAGCGCATCGGCCTGGCGGATACGCAACGCACGCTTGCCACCGCGCTCCCAGGTCCAGCCCAGGCCCACGGTGCTGTCCACCCGCTTGTCCTGCCAGCGTCCGGAGCCGATGCCATGCTTGGGGCTGATCTTGCTGGTGCCGATCGACAACTCGGTCGCCGGGCGCAACGCCGCCGTCTGCACATCGCCCTGCACGCCGCGCAGCTCCAGTGCCGCCGCACGCAGGTCCGGGTTGTGTGCTTCCATGGCGCGCTGCGCTTCCTGCAGGGACAGCGCCGAAGCCGCAGGCGCGCACGAAAGGGCGGCCAGCAGGGCCGCAAGACAACGGGAGAAATTCATGCACGTCACGGTAAGGTGATGCACTTGCGCCAAACTTGCCCCAACCTTGCACGAAGCTTGCAATGCGAATCCTGCTGATCGAAGACGACGCCGCTCTGGCCGATGGACTGATCCGCGCCCTGCAGGGCGCCGGCCATCTGTGCGACCACCTTTCGCGCGGGCTGCACGCGCCGGCTGCACTGGCCAGCGTGCCGTATGACGTGATGGTGCTGGACCTTTCATTGCCTGACGTCGATGGCCTGGACCTGCTCTCTCGCCTGCGCAACGACGGCGTCACCCTGCCGGTGCTGATCCTGACCGCGCGCGACGGTGTGGAGGACCGCATCCTCGGCCTCGACCGGGGTGGCGACGATTACCTGGCCAAGCCATTTGCACTCGGTGAGCTGGAGGCGCGCCTGCGTGCGCTGTCACGCCGCCGAAGCGACGCACCGGCAAAGAAGCGGCTGGGCCGGTTGTGCTTCGACAGCATCCGCAATGAAGTGCAGGTGGAAGGCCAGCGCATCGAACTGACCGCGCGCGAGCTGTCGCTGGTCGAGGCACTGATGCAGCATCCCGGCCGCACCGTCACCAAGCAGCGCCTGTTCGACGCGCTGTACAGCTGGGATCACGAGGCCAACCTGTCGGTGATCGAAGTGCACGTCAGCCGCCTGCGCCGCAAGCTGGAGCAGGCACGCGCCGGCGTCGGCATCCGCATGTTGCGTGGCCTGGGGTATCGGCTGGAGGCCGGGGGTGACTGAGCGCGTGCACAGCCTGCGGGGGCTGCTGCTGCGCCGCCTGTGGCTGCCCCTGCTGGTGCTGCTGCTGTGCAGCGCAGTCGGTTCGTTCGCGCTGGCCCGCTTCTACGCCGGCCAGGTCTATGACCGCTGGCTGCTGGATTCGGCGATGTCGTTGTCCGAGCTGGTGAAGGTGCAGGACGGGCGTGCCTCGATCGAGATCACGCCTGCGGTGTCGCGCATGTTCACCTGGGATACCGCTGACGAAGTGCATGGCGAAGTGGTCGACGCCGCGGGCGGGCGCCTGTATGGCGACCTGCCCGAAGCGCTGCCCCGCCCCGCGATCGCTGCCGGCAGCGACGATGCCGTCTACTACGACGCGCGCCTGCGTGGGCAGCCGGTGCGCATGGTCGAAGTCGTGGTCAGCGCCGGGCCGGGCCACGATATCCGCCTGCGCGTGGCCGAGACGCTGCGCAAGCGCCACCGCCTGGAGCGCAAGCTGCTGCTGGCCAGCATCCCGTTCCAGGCCGCGATCCTGGCGCTGGCTGCGTGGCTGGCCTGGTCCGGTACCGGCGCGGCTGCACGCCACGCCAACCAGGTGGCACGGCGGTTGGCCAGCCCACGCCCCGACCCGCTGGCGCCGCTGGAGCCGGCGCAGGAGGCGCCGCGCGAACTGTGGCCGGCGGTGGAGGCCTACAACGCCCTGCTGCAGCGACTGGACGCCATGCAGGCCGCGCAACGGCGCTTCGTCAGCAACGCCGCGCACCAGCTGCGCACGCCGCTGGCGGCAATGCAGGTGGAGCTGGAGAGTTCATTGCGCCAACAGGATCCGCAGTCCCAGCAGCTGGCGCTGTCAGGCACGCTGGCCGGTTTGGCGCGGCTGCAGCACCTGGTCAACCAACTGCTGATGCTCAGCCGTTCGGAAGATCCCCATGGCAGCGTACTGCCGCTGCAGCCGCTCGACCTGGCCGCGCTGGCGCGGGGCGTGGTCGAGCGCTACGCCGACCGTGCGTTGGCGGCGGGCGTGGACCTGGGTTACGACGGACCCGACGACGGCGTGCAGGTACAAGGCGATCCGCAGCTGTTGCGCGAGGCACTGGGCAACCTGCTGGACAACGCGCTGCGCTACGGCGCCGTGCCCGGCGTGATCACCCTGGGACTACAGCGGGATGCCGAGGGCGTGCAGGTGTGGGTGGACGATGACGGTACAGGCATCGCCGAAGCCGAACGCGCGCGCGTCACGGAACGCTTCTACCGGGCGAGCAGCGAGGGCGACGGCTGCGGACTGGGCCTGGCGATCGTGGCCGAGATCGCGCAGCGGCATGGCGCGACCTTGATGATTGATACCGCCCCGATCGGCGGTGCGCGGGTGGGGTTGCGGTTTCGCTGACCTTTGTCGAATTGCCCTTGTAGAGCCGAGCCCATGCTCGGCTGCCGTTGACGCGATACCTGAGCCGAGCATGGGCTCGGCTCTACATGTTCCCGGTCACCCGTGAAGCGTGCCAACCAAGGTTGGCACCTACCGAGTGCGCGTCATCGGCTCATCGAATACGGCGCCTGCGCGCCCTGCCCCGGCCAGTCCCTGTTCGGCTCGGCCTGCATGCTGAAGCGCAGTTCGCCACCGGCCAGGATCTCGTCGTGGCGCAGGAAGGTACGCTGCAGCGGCTTGCCGTTCAACGTCACGCTGCCCACGTACGTGTGCGCGTCATCCAGCCCCTCGGCCACGATGGTGAACGTCTTGCCGTTCGGAAGACGCATCGCGGTCTTCGGCAGGAACGGGCGGCCGAGGATGTACTCGCCCGAGCCCGGGGCCACCGGATAGAAGCCCAGCGCGGTGAACACGTACCAGGCCGACATCTGGCCGACATCATCGTTGCCGGCCAGCCCATCGGGGCGGTCGGCATACTGGGTGTCCATGATCTGCTTCAACCGCGCCTGGGTGCGCCACGGCTGACCTGCATACGAATACAGGTAGGCCACGTGGTGGCTGGGCTCGTTGCCGTGCGCATACCAGCCGATCAGGCCGGTGATGTCTTCCATGTGCTCGAAGATGGACGGATCCACCTTGGCGTTGAATACATCGTCCAGGCGCGCGAGCAGCTTGTCGCTGCCACCGTGCGCTGCTGCCAGTCCGGCAACATCCTGCGGCACGTACCACGAATACTGCCAGGCGTTGCCTTCGGTGTAGTCGGTGCCATAGCCGCTGGCACTGGGGTCGAACGGAGTGCGGAAGCTGCCATCGCGCTTGCGCGCACGCATGAAACCGGTGTCCTTGTCGAAGGCATTGCGCCAGTTGCCGGCACGCTTGTCGAAGGTCGCCGCCACATCGGTCTTGCCCATCGCCTGCGCCATGCGCGCGATGGTCCAGTCATCGAAGGCGTACTCCAGCGTCTTGCTGGCGGCCTCGCCTTCCTCGTCGATCGGCACATAGCCCAGCTCGCGGTATTGCGCGATGCCGTCATAGGGGCCGTAGTTGGCAGTCTCGATCATCGCCTTCAGTGCCTTGTCGGCGTCGAAGCCGCGAATGCCCTTCACGTAGGCGTCGGCGATCACCGGCACGGCGTGGTAGCCGATCATGCACCAGTCTTCCAGGCCATGGAACGACCACACCGGCAGCATGCCGTACGGGCTGTGCTGATGGTGCGCCAGCATCGAATTGACGAAGTCGCTGTTGCGTTTCTCCGGCTGCACCAGCGTCAGCAACGGATGCAGCGCGCGGTAGGTGTCCCACAGCGAGAACGTCGAGTAGTTCGTGTAGCCCTCGGCCTTGTGCACGGCATTGTCCGGCCCGCGGTACTGGCCATCGGCATCCATGAACAGCGTCGGCCCCAGCAGGGTGTGGTACAGCGCGGTATAGGCACTGCGGCGGGCGTGCTCGGGCGCATCGATATCGAGCACCGACAGCGCCTGCGTCCATTCCTGTTTCGCCTGCGCACGCACGCGATCGAAATCAAAGTCGGCCACTTCCGCGTCGAGGTTGGCAATGGCGCCGGCTTCGCTGACCGGCGAGATCGCGACCTTGACCACCAGCGGTGCATCCAGCTTGCCGAATGCGAAGGTACCGACCAGCTGGCGGCCCTCGATCTGGGCGCGCTGCGCCGGGTCCTTTTCGCCCGGCGGCGGGAAGCCCTTGTAGACGATGTCCTGCTCGGTGTTGTGCAGCTCATGCCCGGAAAGCGGCCGCGAGAAACGCATCGCGAAGTACAGCTGGCGACCCGGCGCCCAGCCGCGCGTCTGCCGGAAGCCGGTCACGGTACCATCGGCGCGCACCCGCACCCGCGACCACAGCACCTTGCCCGGGTAGTCGTACATGCTCGTGCGCATGTCCAGCAGCACCTTGGCGTCGGCGCCCCTGGGGAAGGCGTAGCGATGCACGCCCACGCGCGCACTGGTGGTCAGCTCGGCGCGCACCTTGTAGTCGTCCAGGGTGACGGCGTAGTAGCCCGGCTCGGCCTTCTCATCGTCATGGCGGAAGCGAGAGGTATAGCCGCTGCCCGGCTTCTCAGGATCGCCACGCTCCAGGCCGGGACTGCCGGTGAACGGCATCAGCAGGATGTCGCCCAGATCGGAATGGCCAGTGCCGGAAAAATGCGTGTGCGAGAAGCCGACGATGCTGCTGTCGTCGTAGCGGTAGCCGGCTGCCCAGCCATAGGCCTTTTCGCGTGGCTGGATGCGTGTGTCCGGGCTGAGCTGGACCATGCCGAACGGCACCGTGGCACCCGGGTAAGTGTGGCCTTCACCACCCGTACCAATGAACGGGTCGACCGAGGCATAGGCCTTGTCGGCGGCGGTTCTGGCAGGCGCGGCCGACGCCAGGCCGGAAGCGAGCATCGCCGTGGCGGCGACAGCGATCAGGAGACGACGGTCCAGCGTGGGCATCGGCATTTGGATCGATTCAGGCGATAGCCGGATCCTAGCACCGGGCATGTAACGCCGCATGCTGCAGTGCGACTGCCCGGTGCCCCGCACCGGGTTCACTCTTCAACCGGGAAGTGCGCTCCGCAACGAAATGAGATCCGCGCTGTCCAGCGGCCTTACCACCCGCGCGATCTCTTCTCCATCGCGCAGCAGCACCACCGTCGGCCACAGCTTCACCTTGAACGCTCGCCCCAATGGCCTTCCCTTGCCATCCTCGATCTTCCAATGCGGCAGATCGTTCGCGTCGACAAAGGCCTGCAACGCGGGCTGCGCGGCCTGGCAATGACCACACCAGGGCGAACCGAACTCCAGCACCTGCCAGCCAGGCTGCGCCGCCACCTCCGCAGAGGTGGGCTCGTTCGCAAGGTGATCACGCATGAACGGCATGAGCGCTACGCCGCCAGTGCCTTCTGGATGTCTTCCAGCGGCGCGTTGGTCAGATCCTTGGCAATATCCCCGAGCAATCGCGCCTGGACCTCTTTATGCAGCAGCGGACGAATGCGGCCCAGCGTGGTCGGGTCGGCGATCAATACCAGGTGCGCATAGCGGTTCTTCAAGGCATCTTCGTTTAGCTGTTCGGCCACCTGCTTGGCGAACGTGGCCTCATTGAGCTGCGAGACCGACATGTCCTTCGGCACGGCACCCGCAGGCCCCTGCCCGGATACACCCTGCTCGCTGATGTCCTGCAGGCGCAGTTCACCTTCCTGCTTCAGGGTCAACTGGTGGTTGCTGCCCACGTTGGTGAACACCCGCGCCGAACCACCGTCGGCCACCACGATCAGAGTTCCTTCGGGAATCGTCCGCGCCATTGCATCCTCCATCAATCCGAAAAGTGGGTGTGCGCTCCACCTTATGCACGCCGATGTCACCAGAGCGGGTACAGGATGTGATCCCGTCATCGCAATCTGCAATCAGCGCTAAATTTGTCCACCTGCCTGCCGCTATGGCCTCCATCATCGCGAGGAACCTCTGTGTACGCTGGCTCACTGTTCCACGTCTGCTTTGCCACCAGCCTGGCCATTGCCGGCTGTGCCGGTTGCATCCACCAGTTCCTGCAGGGCCAACCGTTCTTCGCCCTGGCCATCATGCTCTCGGTGCTCACCATGATCGGCGCCGCACTGGTCACGCGGAAACTGGCACTGCCGGGCGCCTTGGCGATGGCCTGCACGGTGTTCGGTTTGGTGGCGAAGTCGGCCTGAGCCTTCTGAACAGGCGAAGTGGAACACAGCGTGCAGATCAGCCTGCTTCGCTGCATGCTCACGCCGATGCCGTTATGATGAACGGATGATCGACACGACCCACTACGTGACGGGCGCACCTGTTACGTGGGAAGCACTGCCGACCGGCGCTTCGCTTGCCACGAATGCTCCCGCCCTGCATTTCCATCGCCTCGCGCTGGATCCCGGCGGATGACGTCCGCAGGCGCTCTGCCTGCACCCCCTACGCTGATGTGATACCTGGCCGCTGACTGCGCGGCCGCTGTGATCCCGTTTTCGCGTCTCCGCCCCTGCGGCGGTGCTTTGCCGTTCGCGTGGCGTTGCGCCTGCACACATTCCCCGGCCCCCACGCCGCCTTCCGATGCCGCTGCGCCACTTGCGCCTGCATCGCCGTTTCCGATTTCCGGGACACACCACAGCACCCATTCCCCTATTCCATACCTACAAGGGAGCCCCTATGCAGGACACGCCCGATTCCCATGCCCACTTCGGCTGGTTCAAACGCCGCCGCCACCTGAAGGTCGATGAGATCACCGTCGTCGACAAGCCCATGCTCAAGCGCGCCGTGGGCGCCGCCGCACTTGGCAATGCCATGGAGTGGTTCGACTTCGGTGTCTACGGCTATCTGGCCGTCACCATCGGCCAGGTGTTCTTCCCGTCCAGCAACCCCACGGCACAGGTGATCGCCGCCTTCGCCACCTTCACCGTGGCATTCCTGGTGCGTCCACTCGGCGGCCTGGTGTTCGGCCCGCTCGGCGACCGTTATGGGCGCCAGAAAGTGCTGGCGTTCACCATGATCCTGATGGCGCTGGGCACGTTCTCGATCGGCTTGATTCCCTCCTACGAGCGCATCGGAATCTGGGCACCGGTGCTGTTGCTGCTGGCACGTGTGGTGCAGGGATTCTCCACCGGCGGCGAGTACGGCGGTGCGGCCACCTTCATCGCCGAGTATTCCACCGACCGCAACCGCGGCCTGATGGGCAGCTGGCTGGAGTTCGGCACGCTGGGCGGCTACATCGCCGGCGCCGGAACCGTGACCGCGCTGCACATGCTGTTGAGCACCGAACAGATGCTGGACTGGGGCTGGCGCATTCCATTCCTGGTGGCCGGCCCGCTGGGCCTGCTCGGCCTGTACATGCGCATGAAACTGGAGGAAACGCCGGCCTTCCGCGCCTTCGCCGAGGAAGCCGAGAAGCGCGAGCACGACCGGCCCGGGCTCGCCGCGCTGTTCCAGGTACATGGCCGCCAGTTGCTGGTCTGCATGGGCCTGGTGCTGGTGTTCAACGTGACCGACTACATGCTGCTGACCTACATGCCCAGCTACCTCAGCGTCACCATGGGCTATGCCGAGAGCAAGGGCCTGCTGCTGATCATCATCGTGATGCTGGTGATGATGCCGCTGAACATTGTCGGCGGATTGTTCAGTGACAAGCTTGGCCGTCGCCCGATGATCATCGGTGCCTGCATCGCGCTGCTGGTGCTGGCCGTACCCTGCCTGCTGCTGATCGGCAGCGGCAACGACTGGCTGATCTTCCTCGGCCTGATGCTGCTGGGCCTGGCACTGGTGTGCTTCACCAGCTCGATGCCGTCCACGCTGCCGGCGCTGTTCTATACCCCGGTGCGCTACAGCGCACTGTCGATCGCCTTCAATGTGTCGGTGTCGCTGTTCGGTGGCACCACGCCACTGGTGACCGCATGGCTGGTGGAACGTACCGGCGATCCGCTGGTGCCGGCCTACTACCTGATGGGCGCGGCAGTGATCGGCCTGGTCACCATGCTGTTCGTGAAGGAGACCGCTGGCCTGCCGCTGCGCGGTTCACCGCCGGCGGTCGGCAGCGACAAGGAAGCCGCCGCACTGCTGAAGAGCGATGTGCCGGTGACGGTGGACCCGAGCCTGCCGCCACTGCCGGAGACTGCGGAGCCTGAGCAGGTAAAGCCGGCCTGAGGCTCGGCGAAGCCGGCGTTGTTGTACGGCCAAGCCCGCGCGCGGCTGCCTTTCGAGGGATCAGCCGAGCGTGGGCTCGGCTCTACAACGTACGCGCCCTCAATCGCGCGCAGCGTTCAAATCCATCGCACGCATCACGATGGGTTTGGCCCAGTCCGGCGTGTGCAGCAGCTCGGCCACCGAGACCGGGTACTGCAGCTGGCCGTGCGCCATCGCCAGCACCGGCAGCGGCTCGACGCAGCCGTCGGCGCCGGCGGGAGCGCTGTTGTCGTAGACATGCAGCTCGGCCAGGTGTGGCAGCAGTTCCAGCAGGTTCTCGCGTGCCGAATCGAAGCGGGCGTGAATCTTCTCCACCGGAATGTCATGGCCGCCGGCGGCCACCCGCGCTGCAACACGGGCAATGTGCAGGTCCACCGTGGCCAGGCCACAGAACCAGATCGCTACGTGATGGTGCTCGCAGGCCTCGCGCAGCAGGCGCGGAACGGTGTTGCCGCCCAACGTGGTCTCGAAGGCGAAGTCCGTGCCATCGGCCATGGCCTGGCGCAGGCGGCGGGTGCCTTCCTGCCAGGCCTCGGCATTGGCGTCGGGCAGCGGCCAGCCCGCCTCTACCAGGCGGCGGGTGAACGAATCGGGGTTGAACCAGCCCAGCCCTTCGGCTTCCAGCCAGGTTCCCAGCAGCGAACTCTTGCCGGCGCCGTTGACGCCGGCCAGCACCAGGATCCGCCCCATCGGTCAGAGCGGACGGCCGAGGGTGACCTTGCGGCCGCGGCGGATCGGCTGGCCCAGCACCTTGCCCAGCCCCTCACCGCGCTGCAGGCCAGCCAGGGTCTGGTCGAATTCGCCGCGCAGGCGCAGCAGTTCTTCACTGCGCTCACCGGCATCGCTGCCGGCGGCCTTGGCCAGCAGCTCCTGGTAGGTGCGGATGTCCACGATCACCGCTTCGGGGTGGTTGTGGTTGGTGATGACCAGCGCCTGCTTCTCGCGCACGGTACGCATCAGGCTCGGCCAGCCCCGGGTCTTCACAGACGAGGCCGGGGCCTTCTCAAGTCCAGGCAGATCCAGTGGCAGGGTCATGGCACGGCTCCAGGCAGAAGTGGATAATGGCCACTATACCCAATTTGGCCAAATTGGATATAAATGCCGTTTCACGCGCCGGAGCCGGTCTGTGGCGCATCGGTCTGCAGCAGGCTGTCACGCTCGCGCAGTGGGAAGCGGATCCAGGCATCCAGCCCCTGCGGATCGAAGTGCAGTTCACCACTGCCGGCCAGCTCATAGGGCACGCGCTGCTCGATCAGCGCACGGCCCAGGCCGCGCTGGCGCGGCAGCTCCCAGTCTTCCACGGCGGCATGGCGTTCACACCAGTGCAGGCCCAGCCATGGCTGTCCGTCCTGCACCTGCAGGTGCCAGGACACGTCGATCCGGCCATCCTTATGGGTCAGCGCACCATGCCGCAGGGCGTTGGTCGCCAATTCGTGGATCGCCAGGGACAGCACTTCGGCCGCCTTCGGTGGCAGCAGCACATCCTCGCCCTGCAGGCGATAGGCGGCGGTGACCGGCGTCTGCGCTGCGATCTCCTCATCGAGCATGCCACGCAGGCAGACCCCGGCATTGGCGCCACGGGTAAGCAGGCTCTGCGTGCGCGCCAGCGACATCAATCGTCCGCACAACCGTTCAGCGTAATCATCCACACTGCTGACCGACTCACGGGTCCGCCAGGCAATGGCATGGATGGTCGACATGATGTTGCGCACCCGGTGCTGCAGTTCGGCCAGCAGTACCGATTGGCGCTCGGTGGCACGCTTGAGATCGTCGATGTCCACAGCGATGGCGAATACGCCCGTCACCTCGCCGTCTGCATCGCGCAGCGGCGCGGCGGCCACACGGGTCCAGCGCGCGCGCCCGTCGTCATGCGTGAACTGGAACTCCAGCCCGGGCACTACCGTCTCACCGCGCAAGGCCCTGGCTATGGCGAAATCCCTGGGTTCGATGCGCGAGCCGTCGGGGTGCCATCCCTGCCAGCGGTGGTGGTTGGGCAGATCCGTGGAGGGCACCTTGCCGGTGGGAAGGTAGGTGCGCATCTGGTCGTTGGAGAGCTGCAGGCACCCCTCGGCATCGACGATGCAGACGCCCACCGGCAGTACCTTGAAGGCCAATGCCAGGCGGCGGTCCGCCTCCCGCCGCTTCTGCTCTTCGCGTTCGCGGGCCGACTGGGCCACATGCGCCGCCGTCGTCTCGAACATGGTGACCAGCACGCCGCTGACGCGCCCCTCTTCGCCACGGATGGGGCTGTAGGTAATGGTGAACCACACATCCTCCAACCGCCCGCGGCGCGCGAGGGGATAGAGTTTGTCCTCGTAAGTGATGGTTTCGCCCTGCCAGACGCGCTGGTAGATCGGCCCGTTGATATGCCACACCTCGGGCCAGCATTCACGGGTCGGCTGGCCGAGTCCGCCGGGATGCTTGTTGGCCAGGATCTCGGCATAGCCATCGTTGTAGAGCTGCACCAGCTGCGCACCCCACAGCACGATCATCGGGAAACCATGCGCCAGCATCAGGTCGACGGTGGCGCGCAGGTGTGGCGGCCACCGCTCATACGCTCCCAGCGGCGTGGATGACCAGTCATGGCGGGCGATGCGCGCACCCATGCCATCGTGGCGCCCGTGCGGGTGCGCTGCAGGTGGCATGCCGCCACGCAGCTCGGTGGCGCGGATGCCTTCAGGACGGCGCGACATGCCGCGCGATCAGGCGATGCCCGCAGAGACCTGCGGCGTCGCCACCAGCCCGACCAGCTGCTGCACCAGGGCTTCAATGTGATACGGCTTGGTACAGCGCGGCGCGCTGGCGAAGCGGCTTGGCAGGTTGTCGTCGTAGCCGGAGGTCAGCAGGAAGGGCGTGCCCGCAGCGGCCAGCCGATCGGCCAGCGGATAGACCTGCTCACCGCCCAGGTTGATGTCCAGCAATGCCACATCGATGGGGTGGGTATCGACCAGCTGCCCCAGCGCCTGCAGGTCACCGGCAGGCCCCACCACCTGAGCGCCTTTGAGCTCCAGATAGTCGACCAGAAACATCGCGATGGCGAATTCATCCTCTGCCACCAGTACGCGCAGCCCCTTCAAGCCCTCCGTCTTGTTGCCCACTTCCAGCACGCCCTACGCTCCTCGATGCACGCGACCTGCCTGCGATCGCAACGCGGTCAGAATGCGCGATCCGGCCTGCAAGAACGCGTGACGATCGATGAAGGCCTTGGGTGGGCGGCCGTACCCCGGCCGCCCAGCCAAATCAGCTGGCCATCAGGTCAGAACGCGCGCTCCCACTTGAGGCTGAGCAGGCTGCGGTCGTGGCTGTACAGCCAGCCGACGTTGCTGTCGATGCGCGCGTGGCGCAGGCTCAGGCTGGGTACCAGCCCGGCCACGGCCAGGCGCTCGCTGCGGACGATGGCGATCAGGTTCTGTTCGTCGTCCTGCCTGCGAGCCTCCAGCAACGGACTCCAGGCGTCGTAGTCGCGGTGGCGCAGCGACACGAATACGGTGGCGGTGGTGCCCGTCCACTGGCGCGCCGCCCCCAGGCGCAGGCCATGCTGGCGGTAACCGTTGGCCGGGTCGGCGGCGCTGCTGCCGGTGACATCCAGCCCGGCGAAGACCGTCCAGCGCGGGTTGAGCGCGCGAAACCAGGTGGCATACGCCGATGCCAGCTCGCCGTCGTAGTTGCTGGCCAGGCCCTGCTGGCGATAGCGCTGGCGCTTCCAGTCGGCCTCCAGCTTGAGCAGGCTGCGCGCGTCCAGGGCGTACTGCCATTCCGCGTGCACGCCACTGCCGCCCTGCAGCGCCTGGTTACCCAGGCCCTGGTAGTCATGGCTGGGGGCGAGCAGCACGGTCTGCCGCGCGCTGCGCCAGCTGTAACCCACCTGTACGTTGGCATTGAGCTCGTTGTACGCACTGTGCCCGCGCCATGTCTGACCAAAGGCGAGACCGCGCACGTACAGCCCATGATGCCCGCTGAGCACCCAGCGCCGTTCCAGGCTGGCGTCGTAGTCAAGACCCGGCGCGCGCTGGGCGTCGGGCAGCTTTCGTTCGATGATGCAGGCGTCGCCCACGCCGAACAGGCAGGTGCGGCTGGCCGAGCTGCGGTTGATGTTGTCACTCCATGCCGGGCCGGCGGACAGCGCGCCTTTCCAGCGCTGGCGCGCGTGCAGGGCACCCAGGTAGCCGTCCACGCGCGCGCGGACGCCGGCCGTGGCCGGATCATCGGCATTGATGCCTGCAGCGATGGTCGTGAACAGCGCGACCGCATCGCGATCGCGCTGATCTTCCGCATAGACACGCGCCAGCTCGAGGCGGGCTGGCAGAAAATCCGGCTGCGCAGCCAGCAGGGCTTCGTACTCCTTCGCCGCGCGACGATGGTTGCCGGCCACCCGTGCCAGCGCTCCCTGCGCATGGTGGCGCAGCAGGGGGTCATGCCCAGGCAGTTCGATGTACTCGTCGAGAAACGCAGCGGCGGCCTGCCATTGCTGATGCTGCAGAGACAGGTAGAGAGCCTGGCCCAGATCATCGACGGTGCGCTCCACGCGCAGCGTCTGGCCGTCGATGGTGATGGTTGGCCGCTCCGACTCGGCCTGCAGCAGGCGCTGCCGGTCCTGCTGCTGGTGGCGCAGCTCAGTGCCCTGTTCAAGCACGCGTCGAAGATCGTCCTGCTGGGCGCGCACCTCGGTGGCGGCCAACAGCAGTACGACAAGGAAGATGGAATGGCGCATGGTCAATCCGTGGTGATGCATGCAGCGGGCCGAAGCAGGGACTGGCGGATCGCGGCTTGTCCCTGCCCTGCCCCGTCAGGGGCGTGGCGATCAGTTCTTGCTGCCGCCGAAGGCGGTGTCGTACTGGCTGTTGCCGCTGAAGGTGGCGATACCGGCCAGGGTGGCCGCGTTGGCGCCGAAGAACTGGCCCTGGGTGGTGCCGGCAACGCTGCCGTTGGCGGTGGCGGTGCCGGCGAACGAGGCGTTGGCGCTGTTGATGTTGGCGTTGACGTTGATCGCCAAGCCGCCACCGGTCAGGCCGCCGAGCAGCTTGCCGCTGCCGAAGTCCGCACGGAAGGTGCCGGACAGCAGGTTGCTGCCGTTGAACTTGTTCAGCCCCGCAACGCTGTAAGTGGCCACACCGGCCGGCAGCGTGGTGCCGGCACGGTCACCGACGAAATAGACCTGGCGGTTGTTGAAGCCACCAGCGGCGCCATCCTTGGACCACTCGCCGAACCACACATCGCCGCTGCCGACCTTCACGAAGTTGAAGTGGCCCATGCCGGAATGGCTGCCAGGGGTACCGGTGATCGGCATGGCCAGCGTGCGTACGGTGACACCATTGACGGTGGTCGGGGCCGAGTAGGCCGCCAGGCCCTGGAAATCGACCGGCTTGGCATTGGACACGGTGCCAACGCCGATACCGGCCTTGCCGGCCGAGTGCGGGCCGCCGTTGACTTCCGACGCACCCACCTTGACGTACAGCTGCGCATCGGTCGCCGGGCTGGCAGCGCCGACGATGTCGGCCGCCTGCGCAGTGCCGGCCAGGGCCAGTGCAGCGGCGACGGCCAACAGGGAACGGTTGATCATTTTCATGGTATTGCTCCTTGGGTTGAGGGAACTACGGGTACAACATAAAAAGGAACGGCGGCGGATCAGTTGCGCTGACCGCCGTAGGACGTATCGAACTGGCTGTTGCCGGCAAAGGTTGCGATGCCGGTCACCGCACTGGCACCGGCGCCGAAGAACTGGCCGCTGCTGGTACCGATGATCGAACCATTGGCGATGGCCGAACCGCTGAACGCACCGGTGGCGCGATCCAGCGTGCCGCTCGCGGCGAGCCTGTATCCGGTCCCGACCAGGCCGGCGGTGACGGTGCCGGTATCGAAATTCGCCCGCAGTGCGCCTTCCAGCACGCCGCTGCCATCAAAGCGGTTGATGCCAGCCAAGGTGTAGGTCACGATGCCTGCTGGCAGCGAAGTACCGGCACGGTCACCGACGAAGAACACCTGGCGGTGATTGAAGCCCGCCTGCGCGCCGCTGGATGACCATTCACCGAACCAGACATCTGCATTGCCCACCTGCACGAAGCTGAAGTGGCCCACGCCAGCGGTGGCGAACGGCAGGCCTGCGTCCGGGCCCAGCGTGCGGACCGTGGTTGCGCCACGCACCACCGTGGTGGCGTAGGGCACAAGGCTGGCCACGTCCACTCGCGCCGCGTTGGCATACGGCCCCAACGAAATGCCTGCGCGACCGGAACGGTGCGGACCGGCATTGAGTGTCGATTCGCCTGCGTTGATGTAATGGACGCCGTCCTGGGCCGGGCTCTGCCCGCCAGCGATGTCGGCAGCCATGACCGGCATGGAAGCCAGCAGGCCGATCGAAAGTACAAGGGTGCGGGGCTGTTTCACGGTTGATTCTCCCTGTCGAATGCGGACTCAGAAGCGCGCGGTGATGCCAAGCTTGATGGTGCGGCCCGGTGCCGGAAGCGTTGAGCGTGTTGCCGGGTCGACGTAATAGCGGTTGCCGAGATTGCTGCCGACCAGCTCGACGCTGGCGTGCTGGTTGAAGCGCCAGCGGGCGTAGGCATCCACCGTGGTGATGTTTCCCCAGGTGAAGGGCACGTTCTGCCAGAGCAGGCTGCTGCCCCCGGCGATCAGGCGGTCGCGGTAGGCCTGCAGGTCCGGATTGTCGTGCTGCTGGTAGTGCACGATGCGGCTGCCCAGCTCCAGGCGCTCATCGAACAGGCGGGTGCCGAGTGACCAACTCACCGACAGCTTCGGCGTGGCCTGGGTCAGCAGATAGCCGCTGACGAAGCCATCCTGGACGCAGTTGGGGACCCGCCCCTGGTCCGCATCCAGCCGTACCGCCGAGCTTTCATCGCAGACTTCGTTTTCAAGGATGCGGCTGATGCCCAGATCGGTGAAGAAGCGCCGGTTGTCGAAGCGCGCCTGCAGCTCGATGCCGCGGATGGTCTGCTTGTCGATGTTGTCGAACATGAAGTACGCATCACGCTCGATGACATTGCGGGTCTTGTGCACGTAGTAGGCCAGCTTGACGTCGGCATCGGCGGTGTTGCCGAACAGCCCGGAAAGGTTGTGCACGTACCCCAGCTCGTAGTTGTAGGCATGCTCCGGCTTGAGTGGATACAGCGGATTGAGGCTGCTGGAGAACGCAATGGTGCTTTCGAACATGCTGGGGAAGCGCACCGCCTCGCTGTAGCGCAGATAGGCACGAGCGGCCGGCGAGAAACGCACCGTCGCCGAGAACGTCGGCAACCAGGCGTGATCGCGGTGCCGTTCGTTGCGCCCGGCCACCGACTGCATCGCCCCGCCCCCGATCCTGCAGCGGATGTCGGTGCCGAGGACCATCGGCAGCAGCCCGGGGATGGCGGCGACCTGGCCGTTGAGGCAGGGATTGGTGGCTCGGCTGTAGTTACCGTTTGCATCGGGCAACCAGGGAATGCCGTGCTGGACCTCCCTGGGTGTCTCGTACTTGCGCAGCAGGTCGGCCAGCGACTGATCGACGATCCAGCCCATGCCGATGCTGTCCCAGAATTCCCGCTCACTCTCGAGTGCGTCGATCTCGCCCTGCAGGCTGTCCGGCCGCGGCGGCAGTTCATTCACCCGGTACTGCGCTTCGCGCGGCACGATCGAGGTCGTCTGCAGTTCCGGGTGGGCCTGCAGGAAGTCGTCGAACGCCCAGTAACGGCTGTAACGCACGCCGGCATTGAGGGTCAGGAAGTCGACCGGACGCCATTCCAGCGTGAGGTAGCCCTCGCCCTCCTGGCGACGGCCGGCACGCGGGTACATGCGCCAGCCGTCGGACGGGCCGAAATACGGGTCGCGCGAGCCGAGCTTTTCGTATTGCCAGTTGCCGCCCACGGTCAGGTCCAGGGTCGAATGCAGCGCGAAGCGGTTGCTCAGGGTCAGGCCGGTGCGGTCGTTGCGCGCATTGGCCAGCGCGGTGTTGCGCAGAATCGGGCTGGCGCCGGCATTCCAGTCCGGATTGCCCGGGGCGAAGTTCGGAAAGCCGCCTGCGGTGTAGGTATCGCTGTCCGTCTCTGTGCGCCACAGGTTGGCGTAGAGGTCCAGCCAGCGGCTGCCGGCCGGCTGGAAGCGGTACTCCAGGTTCCAGGCATCGGACGCAACCCGGCTGAGCGGCCACTGGATGCGCCCATAGTCCGGTGCCGACAGGATGCGCGACGGCATGATCTCGCCATAGTGGGACAGCGTTCGCCGCCAGGTCGCCTTCAACCGCTGGTCATCGTTGATCTGCCAGCTGCCCTTGACCAGCCAGGACTCCTGTTCGCTGGAAGTATTGGGCACTTCATCGCCGGGCTTGAAGTAGCGCGCCAGCGTGGTGATGTAGTCGATGCCCTGGTACTCGAACTGCTCGCGCCGGTCCTGGTCGTAGTAGG
The DNA here is from genome assembly GCF_032025805.1 of Stenotrophomonas maltophilia group sp. msm1. NCBI lineage: Bacteria > Pseudomonadati > Pseudomonadota > Gammaproteobacteria > Lysobacterales > Lysobacteraceae > Stenotrophomonas > Stenotrophomonas maltophilia group sp. msm1. Next base: position 1,105,180 of record NZ_JAVSKH010000002.1, on the reverse strand, counting down.
CGCTACCGTTGGACCCGGAGAAGTAGTTGCCGCGCTTGCGCCAGGCATAGGCGGCCATCAGGTCGACGTTGTCCCCACGCACGCCCAGCGCAAGGCGCCAGGCCTGGTCCTCGCCATCGAAGGGGGTGTTGCCACTGCGCGATTTCACCGGCACCACCAGGGTGCGGTCGTCGTAGGGCGAGTTCGGCGAGCCCTGCGGGAACCCCGGCACGGTGCGGTAATCCTCGCCGGTGTGCAGCCGCGGCAGGCGTGGCGCCACCGCATTGCTGCTGCCTTCGATCTTCAGCTCCCCGCCGAAGCGCTCACCCGTTTCCACGATGTCATCGACGTCGATGGTCTTGATCACCAGCGCGCCACCGATCCCGCTGTGCACATCGCGCACCAGCCCTGGCCCCTTGATGACCTGGATGCCACCCATCAGGTTGGGATCGATGTAATTGCGGTTGCTGACGCCGTTGTAGCCGCGCCAGACCGTGAGCGCCTGTTCGCCACCGTCGATGCTGACCGGCACCCGCCCCGGACCCTGGATGCCGCGGATGTTGATGTCCAGTGCGCCGCTGTTGCGCGCATCGCCACTGAACACACCGACCAGATCCTTGACCACGTCGGCCGGGTTGGAGCCGCGGTAGCGCTCCACCCGATCGCGCCCCGAATACGCCGTGGTCAGGTCCAGCGCGAACACATCATCGTAGCCGCGCCGGTCACGCGCCTCGCCCCCTTCCGACTGCAGGCGACCGGCCACGTCCAGAGTCTCGGTTACCCGCACCCCTTCCCCTTCACCCGCCTCCACTGCGGCCCGCAGGCTCCAGGTGCCGTCCATGCCGCGCTGTGCGCGCACGCCACTCCCGCGCAACAGCTGCTGCAGCGCCTGCATCTGGCTGTACTCGCCTTTCACCGCACTGGAGCGGCGGCCCTCCACCAGGTCACTGCGGAACACCACCTGCACATCGGCCTGGCGGCCAAAGGCACGCACAGCGTCGGCCAGGGGCTGTTCCGGAATCGTGTACTGGCGCAACGGCGCGACGACCGCCGGTTGCGCCTGCACGCCCGGCGCCCAGGCCAGCGGCAGCAATGCAGTGGAGATGGCCAGGGCCAGGGCGGTGACGCGACGATGACAGGCGGATGCCGTGGACGGCATGGACAGGAACTCCTCAAGCGTGGCGGAACCACGGGCACATCCGGTGCCGGTGGCATGTCTGGCTTGAGGAGAAACGGTGTTTCGCTCTGGCTATACCTCTATAGACAGCGCGATGTGGCGATTGCCCACGGTTTTTTCATGTTTTTTTTCATGCGACCGGTTCATCCGGGCATTGCGCGAGCCTCACCACACCACCAGCGCGCCGCCGGGCAAGCGCTGCACACGCAGCCCTGCCTGCGCGGCCACCGCATCGATGGCGGCCTCCGGTTGCTGCAGATGGAACAGACCACTGACCCGTAAGTCCGCGCCCTGCCCGCCCAGTACCCAGACCGGTGCACGACGGTAGCGCGCGAGATCAGCGATGGCCTGCGCGGCCGGCTGATCGTCGATCACTACCTCGCCACGCCGCCACGGCGCCATCGTCTCGAGATCTTCCAGCTGCACCGGCCGCAGCCAGCGACCGTCACGGAACACCCGTGCCTGCCCGGCATGCAGGCGCTGCACGCTGCCATCGCCTGGGCGCACATCGACCACGCCCTCGCTGACCTGAGTCACGACCGTGGTGTCCCGCATCGACACGCTGAAGGCGGTGCCGATGTCACGGATCTGGCCACCGCCGGCCTCGACCTGGAACGGTCGCTGTTCATGCACCACCTGGAACCAGGCCTGGCCGCGCAGCAGGCGCAGGTGCCGCCGCTGACCATCGAACTCAACCGCCAATGCGGTGCCCGCATCGAGTACGGCGGTGCTGCCGTCCTCCAGCTGCACCACGCGCGGTGCATCGCTGCTGCGCAGGTCACTGCGTGCCAGCAGCAACGCCTGCGGTGCGGCCGCGACCACCAGTACCACGGCGGCGGCACTGGCCAACAGCCACGGCAGGCGGCGGCGCGGTGCGATCGGGCGCAACCCTTCGCGATCAGCCGTCAGCCCAGGCAGCGCGGCCAGCACCTCCGGCCCGGCGGCATCCAAGCCTTGCCAGAAGGCCTGCTGCTGGCGCCAGGCCAGCGCATGGCAAGGGTCGGCCTGCAGCCAGCGCTGCAGGGTTCGTTGCTGACGTTCCGGCAGCGGGCCTGCACTGCACCGGATCACCCAGCGCAACGCCTGCCTGGCCTGACGCGGCGAGGGTTCGGACGTGTTCATGGTTGTGGCCTGCCGCACCACGAACGGGTGCGCCTTCCTGTTGTGACAACGGCGGGCGCGATCTGCCCACGGCAATCGCAGCTCATCAATGCACTCCCTGCTGATGCTGCTGGATCAACAGCGCCGCGCGCAGCACATTCTTGCCGACCAGGCTCTTGGAAATACCCAGCCTGGCGGCGATCTCGCGCTCGCTCAGGCCCAGATAGCGGTTGAGCACGAAGCACTCACGCACCTGGGCCGGCAGCGCGAGGATGGTCTGGGTGATCTCGCGCAGCTGCGCCTGGTCCAGCGCCTGCGCCTCGCCATCGCGGCTGGCCTCGGCCATGTCGAGGGCGTACTCGGCCATCGCACGCCGCTCGCGGGCGTCAGACTGGCTGCGGTTGAGCGCGTGGTGGTAGGCCATCCGGTACAGATAGCCGCGCGGCTCGAGGATGGGCGGATCGCCGGGCACGCTGCTGGCCTTCAGGTACAGGTTCTGCAGGGTGTCCTCGGTACTGGCCGGGTCGAGATAGCGCGCGATGAAGCGAGACAACGCACGGCGCTCGCGGATCAGCAGCTCGACCAGCGCCAGGGCATTGGGAGACATAGGTGCCAAGGCCGGACCGGGGAATGATGGGCGTGATGGCGACGGTCCGGACGTGGATTGTGGGCTGCGCGGCCGCAGGCGGCAAGCAGAGGCCCCGACATCATCCACGCATGGTGTGGATGGAAGACCTAGGGTTCCTCCAGCGCCTCGAAGCGCTCGGCGAGGTAATCGATCAGCGCACGCACTGCAGGCAACAGGCCGCGTCGCGATGGAAACACCGCGTGCACGATGCCATGCTTTGGCACCCACTCGGGCAGCACCGGCACCAGCGCACCGCTGGCCAGTTCGCCGCTGATCATCATCCGCGGCAGCATCAGCAGGCCCACCCCGGCCACCGCGGCGGTGCGCAGCGCGATCATGTCATCGCTGACCAGCCGCGGGCGATGGTGCACGCTGGCCAGCACATCGTCCGGCCCGGTGTATTCCCAGACATGCTGCTGGCTGGGCGATGCCAGATCGACGGTCGGCATCATCGCCAGATCGGCCGGCACCTGCGGCGCGCCCAGCCGCTGCAACAGCGCCGGGCTGGCACTGGTGCACCAGACCCGGCGCGCCAGCACGCGTACCACCAGGTCACTGTCCTCCAGCGGCGGCGGTCGCACGCGGATCGCCACGTCCACACCCTCGCCCACCACGTCGACGCGCCGGTTGGTGGCCTCCAGCTGCACCGTCACCTGCGGGTGCAGGGCGAGGAAATCGGCCAACATCGTGCCGATGCGTGCATGCAGGATCGCGATCGGGCACGCCAGGCGGATCGTGCCGCGCGGCTCGGCGCGTGACATCGCAATTGCTTCTTCGGCCGCTTCGGCCTCGACCAGCATGGCCTTGCAATGGCGGTAGTAGTCCTGGCCGACTTCGGTGACCGAGAAGCGCCGGGTCGAACGCTGGATCAGGCGCACGCCCAACCGTTCCTCCAGCAGCGCGATACGCCGGCTCAGTTTCGACTTCGGCATGGCCAGCGCCCGGCCTGCCTGCGAGAAGCCGCCGTGCTCGATCACCATGGCGAAGTAGAACAGGTCGTTGAGGTCACAACGGCGGATATCTGCGATGAACACGGGGCGATCTCCTGCGGCCCACGGCCTGCGACCATTGTTCACCAGATAGGACTATGACGGCAAATATTGGCGTCTACTGGCCCCATTGTCGCGGCGATATCGTCTTCGCAACGAAGAACAGCGGCCGGCAGCCCCGGCCAGGAGATCGCCATGAAGCGTGTCACCGGTACCTACAGCGCCCCCCGCCCGCACTGGGTGGGCGACGGATTCCCCGCCCGTTCGATGTTTTCCTACAACACCCACGGCCAGCACCTGAGCCCGTTCCTGCTGCTGGACTATGCCGGCCCCTACACCTTCGCTCCCAGCGATACCCCGCGTGGCGTTGGCCAGCATCCGCATCGCGGTTTCGAGACCGTCACCATCGTCTATGAAGGTGAGGTCGCCCACCGCGATTCAACCGGGGCCGGCGGCACCATCGGCCCGGGTGACGTGCAGTGGATGACCGCTGCCTCCGGCATCCTCCACGAGGAATTCCACACGCCGGAATTCAGCAAACGCGGCGGCACGCTGGACATGGTCCAGCTGTGGGTGAACCTGCCGGCGCGCGACAAGATGGGGTTACCGGGCTACCAGACCCTGCTCGACGCACAGATCCCCTCGGTGGATCTGCCCGATGGCGCCGGCCGCGTGCGTGTCATCGCCGGCCGCTTCGACGGTCATGCCGGCCCGGCGCGTACCCACACGCCGATGGATGTCTGGGACATCCGCCTGCGGCAGGGCCACCACGCCGAACTGCCGGTGGCCGATGGCCGCACGCTGGCGCTGGTGGTGCTGAAGGGCTCGGTGCGGATCAACGGCGGCCAGCCGGTCGGCGAGGCACAGCTGGTCACCTTCGACCGCAGCGGCGAGGACGTGTTCGTCGACGCCGACAGCGACGCCACCGTGCTGCTGCTCAGCGGTGAACCGATCGACGAGCCGGTGGTGGGCTATGGCCCGTTCGTGATGAACAGCCAGGCCGAGATCGCGCAGGCGGTCAACGACTTCAACAGCGGCCGCTTCGGCCAGATCGCGCACTGATCGTTTCAATGCTGCGGGTATTGGCCCGCCGCACCTTCCGGGCCATCGCCCACCTTCTCCAGGAGACTGACCATGAGTACCCCCGCCAACTTCAACGGTGCCCGCCCGGTGATCGATCCGGACAACGCCGCGATGCTGCTGATCGACCATCAGAGCGGCCTGTTCCAGACCATCGGTGACATGCCGTTCACCAGCGTGCGCGCCCACGCCACCGCACTGGCCAGGATGGCCACGCTGGCAAAGATGCCGGTGATCACCACCGCCTCTGTTCCGCAGGGCCCGAACGGCCCGCTGATCCCGGAGATCCACGACGCAGCCCCGCATGCCCAGTACGTGGCACGCAAGGGTGAGATCAACGCTTGGGACAACCCGGAATTCGTTGCCGCAGTGAAGGCCACCGGCCGCAAGCAGCTGATCATTGCCGGCACCATCACCAGCGTGTGCATGGCCTTCCCGTCAATCGCCGCCGTTGCCGATGGCTATCAGGTGTTCGCAGTCATCGACGCGTCCGGCACCTATTCGAAAATGGCCGAGGAGATCACCCTGGCCCGCGTGGTGCAGGCCGGCGTGGTACCGATGGACACCGCCGCGGTGGCCTCGGAGATCCAGCGCACCTGGAACCGCGACGATGCCCAGCAATGGGCCGAGGTCTACACGAAGATCTTCCCGAACTACCAGTTGCTGATCGAAAGCTACCTGAAGGCGCAGGAGGTGCAGAAGAGCCACGAACCGTTGGATTCTCAACGCAGCTGAGCTGTCCCGGTGCCGGCCGACCGCCGGCACTTCCCCGAACCAGGAGACCCATCATGTCCAGTGACCCGATCCGCGACCCGGTCAGCGACCACCTGCTGACCCCGCAGAATTCCGCCCTCATCATCATCGACTACCAGCCGGTGCAGGTGAACTCCATCGCCTCGATGGACCGCCAGCTGCTGGTCAACAACATCGTCGGCACCGCCAAGGCCGCAGTGGCTTACGGTCTGCCGATCGTGCATTCGACGGTCAACGTCAAGACCGGCCTGAACAAGCCGCCGATTCCACAGCTGCGCAAGGTGCTGGGCGACTACCCCACCTACGACCGCACCACCATCAATTCCTGGGAGGACGTCGAGTTCCGCAAGGCGGTGGAAGCCACCGGCCGCCGCAAGCTGATCATGACCGCGCTGTGGACCGAGGCCTGCCTGACCTTCCCGGCGCTGGATGCGTTGAAGGAAGGTTATGAGGTGTATGTGGTGGTCGACGCCGTCGGCGGTACCTCGCTGGCCGCGCACGATGCCGCGCTGCGCCGAATCGAACAGGCCGGTGGCCAGTTGATCAGCGTGCCGCAGCTGTTCTGCGAGCTGCAGCGCGACTGGGCACGTTCGGAAACGGTGCCGGCCTTCATGAACCTCTTCATTGAAACCGGCGGTACGGCGGGCATCCAGTTCTCGTACGATCGTACCGAGTGATTGGGTGGCGGCGCCGGTCCCGGCTGGCGCCGCCTTTTGGAGCAGTCGAGCATGGCTCGACGCCACAGACAGATGGAGAACGTGATGGCCTACGCACGTATTGTTTCGACCGCCGACAACTACCTGCACCACATCAGCAACGGCACATTCGATGTGGATGCGGACGAGCCTGCCTCGCTGGGCGGCCAGGGCAAGGGCTTCGCACCGTTCGACCTGTACCTGGCCTCGCTGGCGGCGTGCACCGCCATCACCCTGCGCATGTATGCGCAGCGCAAGGGCTGGGAACTGGGCGAGTTCCATGCCGAGCTGCGCTCGGAACGTGACGCGGATGGTCGCTTCCATGTGCACCGCGTGCTGCATGCCAGCGCCGCGCTGAGCGATGCGCAGTGGCAGCGGTTGCTGGAGGTGGTGGAAAAGACCCCGGTGACCCTGGTGATGCGCGAAGGTGCGCGCATCACCAGTGAACGCGGGGCCGCCGCGTAACCCCATCCATGCATGGCGTGGATCTACAGACGACGCTCGCCGGGCATGGCCTGGCGGCCGCTCAGCGCCGTGAATGCAGCACGGTGCGCTGGCGCATCGCGTTGAATTCCTGCTCCACCTGCTGGATATCCTCGGCCTGGAACCCGGCCGCGTCCAACAGCTGGCCGGCGGCGGCCGCCGCCAGCGGATCGTCGTCACGCTGGCGCCAGCAGCGCGCCGGCAGGAAGTAACCCACTTCGCTGCGCCCGCGCATGATCACCACCGGCCGGCCTGCATACAGCAGGAACTCCGCCAAGTGCTGGCGCAGCCCCTCCACCGAGACATAGGCCGGCCCGATGCCCAGCGATCGACTGGACGGTTCGGAACTTTCAAACAGCTTGCGACGGCTCATCCACTCCTCCTTATGTGCAACGCGTGGTCTCCTTTCCCTAGACGGGCGCATCACTGCGCCCCCGCCACGCACTACGTGATCCACATCACGCCGTCACTCAGAACCCGGAATTGAACTCCAGCTGGAACACGTCGATCGACAGTGGAGCACCGGACACTTCCTTGGCCGCCATCCACTTGCCGCTGATCCAGCTGCGCGCGTCCAGCGCGTAGGCGCCGCCCACGTAGTAGCCGCGGGCGTTGGTGCCACCGAGGTGGAAGTTCGGGTCGTTGTAGGCATCGGGCAGCGCATCGGCCTCGATGCGCTTGTAGCCCAGCAGCGCCTGCCACTGGCCCTTCTCCTTCAGGTCAGTGGCGCCGAAGGTGGCCTGCACCATCCAGGCGGTGTCGCCACTGCGGAAGGTATCGATGCTGGCGGCGCCACCGGCACCGTAGTTGTTGACGATGCCGTTGTTGGCGCGGCTGAACATGGCCTGCTTGTCGTAGGCCAGGTTGCGGATGTAGTCGCCATCCAGGCGCAGGCCAATGCCCTGGGCCAGCTGCGTATCCCAGCGCAGGTTGAGGGTGGCCAGGCGGAATGCCGAGGCCAGGCCGACATACTGCGGGGTCGGCGTGTTGGCCGGGTCCAGCGGATTGCGCGCGATGTCGCGGATCAGCATCAGGGTATTGCCCTTCTGCATGAACGCTGGGCGCGACCAGTCGGTATCGCAGCCCACCGCGCCCGCATACAGCGCGCACGGCGAGGACAGGCGGCCGCTGATGTTCTTGAAATCGTAGTAGCCCAGTGCGGCACGCAGCGCATTGTCGTCGTTGAAGCGCCAGTTCATGCCGACCTGTGCACCGGACAGCCACTTGTTCTCGTTCGGGGTCTTGACCCGGCTCTGGCTGGGCGCGCTGTCGGAGGTGTACTCCAGCGGTACCACGGCCAGGTTGGCGAACAGGCCGAGGTCACCACCGTCAAAGTCATACTGCAGGTTGGCGGCCAGGCCGTCGAAGTTCAGGTCGTTGGAGAACAGCGTATCGCTGGTCCAGAACGGATTGCCGAAGCGGCCGCCGCGCACCGTCACCCAGTCGGCCGGACTGTAGGCCAGCCAGGCCTGGTCCAGCCACACGTCCTTCTTGCTCAGGCCACCGCCCAGCTGCTCGGTGGTCGACACCGGGCCATTGCTGCTGCCGCTGGCCAGGCGCACGCCGGCCGTGGTGTGCTGGCCGATGGTGGCCTCGATGCCCAGGCGGGCGCGGATGCGCCACAGGTTGCGGCGGTCCTGGCGGGTGTTCAGCAGCGGCGGCAGCTGCAGGTTGGTGTTGGTGTTGGTGTCGAAGCCGTTGCCGGAATTGATCGACGACCAGTTGCTCACGATGTCGCTGTTGCGTTCGGAGAAGAAGCGCGACTCGCTGCGCACGCGCATGTCACCGGTGACCTTGATGCGCTTGGTCCACTCAGCCACTTCGTTCGGTGCCGCCCAGCCCTCGGACCTGGCCTGCGCCATCACGTCCTGGTGTACTTCGTCGCGGATGCCGTCGCGCACGCTCTGCGGCACGTAGGGCACGCGCACGTCGCCGGCCTCCAGGGCCACGCCACCACTGGCGGCAGCACCGCCGGTGGCCACCGCACGCTGCGCAGCAGCGGATTCAGCCTCGGCCTGCACCAGCAATGCCTGGCCGTCTTCTGGTTTCAGTGCGCCGCTGGCGATCAGGCCCTTGATCAGCTTGACCATGGTGGTTTCGGCGGCCATCGCACCGGCCGGGGCGGCCAGGTTGAGCAGCACGGCGCAGCACAGCAGCGCCCGTCGGGCCGGCCGCGGGTGGCGGGAGTCGGTTCGTGCGCGGACGTGGTCGTTCATCACGGTTCTCATCGAAAGAAGGGAAATCACGGAGGTCGGGAATCAGGCCCCGGGCCGGCGGCCCTGGATCAGCACGCGGGCGGGGAAATCGAGCGACGGCGGCGGTGCCTGGTCGACCTTGCCGATGCGTCGCAGCGCATCGAGCACGGCCGCGTCGGCCTCCTCGTTGCCACTGCCGCGCACCAGCTCGACCTTTTCCAGGCGGCCATCGTCGGACAGCCACACATTCACCTGCAGCTGGAACGCCAGGCGCTTGACCTTGTCGTCGCGCGAGATCGCCTGCTGCATCAGGTAGCCGAGGTAGCGCCCGTAGGTGGCATTGCCGGCACCACCACGGCCGACGCCGGACGAGCCGCCGCCACTGCCGGACTGGATACCGAAGTTGTCACCGCCGGCCTGCGCATCAGCATTCATCGTCACCGGGTCGGCGTTGTCCGGCGTTGGCGTTGGCTCTTCAGCCGGCGTCGGTGGATCCAGAGGTTCCGGCTCTGGCATCGCTTCTTCCGGCGGCGTCTCCGGCTCCGGTGGCTTTTCCGGCGGCGGCGGCGGCGGCGGGGGTGGTGGCAGCGCCAGCATCGGCGGCTGCACCACCGGCCGGCGGGTGCTGGCGGTGTCCTTGAACAGCATCCACCACACGGCGATGCCGAGCACCAGCAAAGCGGCCAGCACCAACGCGACGGTCACCAGCAACTGGCGAACGCGCATGCCGGGCTCCGGCCGAGGGGGTTGATGGGCCGTCATGCCTCAGCCCTGCGCTTTGCCGGTGACCAGGCCGACCTGGGCCAGCTCCAGCCGCCGCAGCAGGTCCAGCACCTCGACCACGCGGGCGTACTGCACCTGCGCGTCACCGCGCACGATCACCGGGAAATCCGGCGTGGTCGCGCGCTCGGTGCGCAGGCGGTCTTCCAGCTCGGCCATCGTCACCGGATAGGCATCCAGGAACACCTGACCACTGGGGTCGATGGTGATGGCCTTGGTCTTCGGCTTCTCCAGCGCGACGCTGTTGCTGGCCTTCGGCAGGTTGACCTCGATGCCGGGAATGGAGGCGTTGCTGGTCAGGATGAAGATCACCAGCACCACCAGCAGCACGTCGACGAAGGGCGTCACGTTGATGCCCTTCTCGCGCTTCTTGATGCCGAACTTCGCCTTCTGGCCCATGGCGCGCCCCTCAGCCCTGGACCGCGGCCGGGCCGCGCCCGTCCTGCTCTTCGGCCAGGCGCGCGGCGAACTCGTCGATGAACACCGCCATGTCGGCGCCGATCGCCTCGGCACGTGCTCCCAGGTAGTTGTAGCCGAACAGCGCCGGAATCGCGACGCCGAGCCCGGCAGCGGTACACAGCAGCGCCGCGGCCATGCCCGGTGCCACCGAATTGATGTCCACCGCGCCGGCCATCGCCGCAACCACGAACACCAGCATGATGCCGATCACGGTACCGAACAGGCCCACGTACGGCGCGCCTTCGATGGTGGTCGACAACCAGTTCATGCGCCGTGCCATCGCTTCCTGCTCGCGCACCATCACCGCATCCATCGAGGCGCGGATCGCGGCGATGGTGGCGCCACTGAGGTAACCGCTGTTGCCATCGCGCTGGTGGCGCTGCTGCATTTCATCGATGGCCACCTGGTAGATGCGCCATAGCGAACCGTCGTGCATCGCGGTGGGTGCCTTGCCCTGGCGGTCCATGTCGGACAGGGTGCGCAGCGGCACGCCGGACAGTTTGCCGAAGCTCTCGGTGAACACCGCATTGGCCTTGCTGGTGCGGCCGAAGTGGCGCCCCTTGGCGATCATGATCGCCCACGACAGCAGCATCATCAGGCCGAGGATCGCCACCACCACCCAGGCGTCGAACGGCATTGCCTTGAGGATGAAGGCGAAGTGGCTCTGACCGGCGGACTGCTCGTCGGCACCGTAGCTGATCAGGCGCGAATCGGCGCCCTGTGCGGTGGCATCGGCCAGCAGCAGTGCCGCCGGTCGTGCTACGCGCGAGATACGCAGCTCATCCAGTGCGCCCTCGAAATTGGCCAGCGGCTGCACCGCGCCCGGCGCATCAGCGCCCACCACCGGCGCGGTGGTCAGCGCCGGCAGCTCGCCGCTCAGCTGGGCGACCACGCGGCCATTGAGGTACAACTGCAGTGCGCCCTTCTCCGCAGTCAGCGCCACATGCGCCCACTGCCCTTCCGGAATCGGCTGCGCCGGCGTGCTGCGCTGGCCATTGAGCTGCACGAACGGCACCCGGTTTTCGATGCCCAGCACCAGTTCGGACGCACCGTCGCGACGGGCGTAGATCGCCTGTGCAGCGTTGTTGCTGCCTGGCTTGATCCAGGCCGAAACAGTGAGCGGCGCGCCCGCCTCCTGCGCAAGCGATGCGCTGGCCGGCAGCGGCAGCGGGGCTGCACCCAACTGAACGCCGCGGCCGATCACCGAGCCTTCCGATGGCGGCACCACGGCACCGGCATTGTTGCCATAAGCGGTGGTGTCGCGTGCCGGCGCATTGGCCTCGGCGAAGTGGTAGACCAGCGTATAGTCCGGATCGAACACCTGCTGGCCGTTGCCGCTGGCGGGGGCCTTTTCATTGCCGTAGTACATCCAGATCGTCTGCGGTGCCGCAGCGCTGACCGCCGGCACGTCCACCCAGACCAGCGCCAGGCCCAGCTTGGGATCGAACTGTTCGATCTGGTGGGCCAGCACGGTGCGGCCATCACCCGAGACAAAGCGCAGGTCGTTGCCCGCATCCTGGGTGCCGTCGAAGCCGAAGTTGCCGGTATGCAGGCGCAGCAGCAGCGGCGTGCGACCCGGGTCACCGGCCAGGCCCGCGCCCTGCGGGCCGGCGTCGACAGTGATCGGCTTGCGGTACTTCCATTCGGCCTGCCACCAATTGGCATCGGCCGCAGCGGCCGGCAGCGCAACCAGCGCGGCCAGCAGCAACAACACTCGGGAAAGCAAACGGTCCATGCGAAGGGTCTCCGGAGAACGCATGTTCAAGGGAAGGTTCAGTAGCTGGTGCTGATGTTGAAATGCAGGCGCGGGTCGTCCTTGCGCGTGACCGGGCCATCGGCATAAGGCCAGGCGTAGTCCAGGCGCAGTTGCAGGTGTTCACCCAGGCGCAGCTGCGCGCCCAGGCCGACCGAGGCCAGGTTGTACTTGTCACGCTGCTCGGGCAGCGGCTGGCGCAGGCGCAGGTAGGCCGCGTCGGCAAAGCTGTAGACACGCAGGTCGGTGCCGCTCCACAGCGACCACGCCGGGGAGCGCCATTCCAGGCTGGCCAGGCCGCCGTAGTCGCCGATCGCCTCGGCCGACAGGTAGCCACGCACGGTGTACATGCCGCCAGCAGCGAACTGCTCGGCCGACACCAGTGGCGCATCGGTTACCTGCAGCGAGCCACGCGCATACCACTGCCAGTCACTGCTGAAGGTGTGGGTGTTGGCCACGTCGGCCTTGAAGGCGACGAAGCTCGGATCGGCCCAGTAGCGCTTCTGGCCGAAGGCGGTGGCGTCACTGCCATAGCCGAACAGGCGGCGGGTACCGGCCACCAGCTGGGTGTTGATGCTCAACTGATCCCGCTCGCCCTGGCGCACACCGACAAACCCCAGGGTGATCGGCGCGTACTTCAGCGGCGTCTTCAGGCTCTCCTTGCCCATCTGCGTGTCTTCCTCGGTGTCCTTGAAGTCCACGCCGAGGCTGAGCTGGCGCCACCACTGGCTGCTGCCGGCCAGTCGATAGTTGAGCTTGAGACCGATCGAATGGCCGTTGCCGACCACATTGGTTCCGGTGCCGGTACCGACCTGCCCGCCCGCGTTCAGCACACGGCTGTCGGACTTGTAGCCAGACGCTTCCAGGCTCCATGGGGTACCTTCAAACGGCATCGTGTACGAGGCCGAGAACACCTTGGCCTGTTTGGTGTCTTCCGGTGCCAGGTACACGCCGATGTTGGCGCTGTGCCCGCGCTTCCACAGGTTGTCGTAGGCCAGCGATGCACTCAGGCGCAGCTTCTCGGTGTCGGCGCTGTGGTCGTTGTTGAGTGACGCGCTGGCACGCCACGGCGACTTTTCTTCGACCTGCAGGTCCACATCCATCGTGCCCGGCACCTGGCCTTCGCGCACCAGCGGCATCACCTGGCGACGCCCGCCCTCATTCAGCGCGGTCAGTTCCTTCTGGGCCTGGTCGAAGTCCGGCACCTTGCCTTCCGCCAGCGCTGGTACGCGTTCGCGGATGCGCTCGGGCGATTCGTGCTTCGTTCCCACGACCCGCAGCTGGCCGATCGGTGTCTGCTGTACCTTCAGCAGTACCACGCCACCGCTGACCTGCTGCTCGGGCAACTCCACGTAGACCGACTGGTAGCCCGCCTGCTGGTACAGCGCATTGACTGCATCGCGTGCCTTCTCGACATCGGCCAGAGTCTTTCCCGGGCCGAGGAACGGCTCCACCGCGCGCTCGATCTGGCGCGGATCGAGCACGGTGTTGCCGCGCACGATGTATTCATTGATGTTCACGCTGGGCGCAGGCCCCGCCTCCTGCGCGAACAGCGGCAGCGGCAGCGCCGCCAGGGCCAGCACCAGTGGATGCAGGCGCAGCGGAAGGCGGACGGCTCGGCACGGAACAGGAGTCATCGAAGGCATCGCGTCGTATCGAAGGAAATGGCCATGGAGCGGCGCGTGGGTCTACCAACAGGACGTGCACGTCGCGTCAAAACCGCCAACAGTTTTGTGACAGCACTGTCATCTTTTGACGGCAGCGCAATGCACGCAGGCGGACCCTGCCCTCTCCACACGTCTTCATTGCAGAACGTCGATTGCCGCGGGAGATTCGAGATGCGTGAATCATTGATGGCGGAACTGCGCGCTGCCCTCACCCTTGCGTTGCTGCTGGCGTTGGCCCCGGTGCGCGCCGACGAGGCGAAGAAGCAGGAAGACGCCGCGCCCTGCATCGAAGTACAGGTCAATGGCGAGCGCATTCCGGCCTGGGACTGCCTGCAGCGCAAACTTGCGCCGGCATCGAAAACGGCGAAATCACCGGCGCTACCGGAGGCCGAACGCCTGATGCGGCAGCCCGGCAACCAACTGATGCAGTACAACCTGGAAGGCACACGACAGCGCATGGGCGATGCGTTCGGGCGCTCGGTGGTGCCGCAGCGACCTGCGCGCTGAGCCAGCGCCTTTGTAGAGCCGAGCCCATGCTCGGCTGTCTTTGCATTCATCGGCGATGCTGCGCAGGCGCAGCCGAGCGTAGGCTCGGCTCTACGGTACCGCGGGCACGATGCCATCGCTCGGCACCGGCGGCAGCTCGGGCACCGGGAGGCTACGCGATTGCCCGGCCTGGCTCAGTTCCACCGCGCTGGCACTGATGCTGGCCAGCACCGTGCAGGGTCCGAGCCGTTGGCCGGGCGCATACGCTTCCGCCGGGCGTCCATCCACCGAGAGCAGGGCCAATGGCGCATGGTCACCGGCCATCACGCCCAGCACCACCACCTCGGTCTGCACTGCACCGGGGGACAGCAGCCGTACCAGCGGCAGGCTCGCCACTGCATCGAACATCGGCCGTACCGGCGCCACGGCCTTCGCCTCGCTGGCCGCGGCCGCTGGCGCCACGGCAGACAGGGTGACACTCCAATAGGCCACCACGGCCAGCAGCAGCGTCGCCGCCAGCAGGGTCAACATGCGATTGCGATCCCAGCGCCTGCCATCCATGTTCCGCACCACCGCCACGTTCGTGTCCGCCTACGCTAGCAGCTGTGGCTGACGCTTTTGTTTCATCATGCAGGCCTACGCTGGCAGGTGTCGACACGGACAGGAGGCAACGTCGATGCAGCGCGTGCAGCGTGGTTTCACCCTGCTGGAACTGATGGTGGTGCTGGTGATCATCGGCATCTGCACGGCCGGAATCGGGCTGGGCCTGGGCAGCCTGCTCGACCCGGGCCGGCAGCTGCGACAGGAAGCCGAGCGGTTGGCGCAGCGCCTGCAGGTGGCGCGCGATGAGGCGCGCATCGATGGCCGCCCCCTGCGTTGGCAGGCCGACGCCAACGGCTATCGTTTCAGCCGCCGCGAAGGCAGCGGTTGGGTGATCATTGAACGCGATGATCTGCTGCGACCGCAGAAGTGGCAGGCAACGGGTATCGCGGTGCAGCCCGCCAGCCCCATTGAGCTGAGCCCGGAGTGGATCGGTATCGCCTGGGAGCTTGCGTTGTCGCTGGATGGCCGCAAACTGCGTCTTCGTGATGATGGCAGCGGACGGTTGCAGGTCGTGCAGTGAAGCGGAACATGCGCGGATTCACCCTGATCGAAGTGCTGATCGCGCTGGCGATCGTTTCGATTGCGCTGGCAGCGGTGATGCGCTCGGTGGCAGTGGCGACCGACGATCAGTCACGGCTGCATGACCGTCGCCTGGCACTGATGTGCGTGCAGGATCGCTGGCAGGAACTGCGCCTGAGCGGACAGGCACCGCAGGATGCCCGGCAGCGCTGTGTGCAGGGGCGCAGCAGCTTCCTGGTGCTTCAGCATCTGCGCACGGGCAACGACGGCCAGCCGCAGCTGGAGCTGAGTGTGGTTGCCGAAGATGCACCCCGGCAGTCGCTGGCGCGGATGCAGTTGCCATGGACGGCGGCGCAATGACGCGCGCCGTGCGCGGTTTCACCCTGATCGAGGTGATGATTGCGATCACCATCATGGGCGTACTGGCGCTGATCTGCTGGCGGGCGCTCGACAGCGTGGCCAACAGCAATCAGCGCCTGCGCCAAGCCGATGCCGAGACCACGACGGCGCTGCGCGTGCTGCAGCAGTTCCAGCGTGATATCGAAATGCGCGCAGACGATGCGTTGATGAATGGCGCAGTGCGGCCGGCCGATCAACCGCAGCGGTTGCTACCGCCGTCGCTGGTGAGCGAGCGGCACCCGGATGGGAGCTTCGCGCTGGAGATCACCCGCAGTGTCGGCAGCGATGGGCTGCACTGGCAACGGGTACGCTGGTGGCGGCAGGGCAATACGCTGTGGCGGGCCAGTGGTACGGCTACGGACCAGTATCCGTTGCCGGCGCCGGAACTGTCGAAGGGCATTGCCGTGGCGCACGGCGTTCAGCGGTTCGAGGTGCGGGCCTGGCAGCCAGGAACGGGATGGGCCGTGTTGCCGAGCGAAGGCGAGGTAATGCCGGCCACGGGACTTGAACTGCGGTTGGGCCTGCGCGATGGGCGTGGGCCGTTGAGTTACCGGCGGGTGCTGGAGCTTTAGGCTTCTCCCAGGCAAAGCATCCACGCATGGCGTGGATCTACTGCCGGCCAAGGTCGGCATCTATCGCGACACATTCGCGCGTCGCTCCCGCCGCCGGGCACTCTCCTGCACCCGGCGGCGTTGTGTCGGTGGTCCTCACCGCTGATGGCCGTTCCCTGCCCTCCGTGCCGTCCTGGCTGGGGCCGCCACCGCTCCGTGGCGGCTGGCCCGATGCTGTCCGTTCTTCCGGCCCGATCGCATCCACGCATGGCGTGGATCTACCTTGGTACCGACTGTTGATCGGCACCGTTGCAAGAGGCCTACCGGCGCTGCGTGCCCTCGTCGCGACTTGCCTGCGGGAACTGGAAGGCACTGTTGGCGTCATAGCCAGCGTTGGCAGTATTGCCACGCGCCGGCGGGTTGATGCTGCTGGTGCCGCTGCCGAAACCGAGGATCTGCACGCTGATCACCGATGGCTGGTTGCGCCGCGCATCATCCTGGCTCTTGCGCATCACATCCTGTGCCGCCTGGCTGGCGCTGTTGGCTGCTGCACTGGCCGAGGCCAGCGCGTTGACGTTCACCGTGGCCAGCACGGGCAGGCCCTTGCTTTCACCCTGTACCTGGATGTTGGCGGCGTTGAGCACCTGCAGCGCGGCCAGGTTGATGTTGCCCGAGACGCGGATGCCAGCTTCGCCCGCATCGATGGTGCCCAGCGGCGCGATCAGGTCGACATCGCCCGGCCGCACTTCGGCAATGGGGTTCAACGTTGCGATGCCTGCACCACTGGCCGGGGCCTGCGGCGACAGGAGCACATTGCCCCAGCCGTCATAGACGCGGCGCGGTGGCGTGTACAACAAGGTGGTCTGCGAACCACGGCCGGCATTGATGTCACCCTGCTCCGACCAGGCCAGAATGTCACCGCCGAACGTTGTCATCACCCGCGACAGGCCCAGCAGCACGCTGTCCTGGCTGAACAGCCGGATGTCACCCTGCCCCTGGGTCACCAGCCCCGCACTGGCCGGCGGCACCACGCCCTGCACACCCACCACGATCTGTCCGCCCGGCGCCATCAGCTCGATGTTGCCGCCGGCTTCGGTACGCACGCCGGAGCCTCCGTACAACAGGATGTCGCCGGTACGGTCGATGGCCTTTCCGGCAGCGTCCTTGTCCGGCATCAGCGTGGCGATGGCCTCGCGGCCGCGCAGGTAAGAACCAACGCGTGGCCCATTCCGATCATTGTACTCGCGCCCACCTTCACGCAGTTCGGCGTAGTAGACCTGGCGCAGGAAGATGCGCTGCTGTTCCTTCGGCAGCCGGTCGAATGCCGCCAGGGCCTCGGCGCCACCAACCGCCAGACCGAAGCGCTGCTGCAGCCACTCCCTCAACTCCTTGTCGTAGATCTTCACCGCCTTGCCCGGTTGCGCAGCCAACGACTGCGAGGGATCGGCGAGGTTGGCCGGATCCAGGTAGCGCGTGCGCAGTGCATCGAAATCAATGGCCTGATTGCCCGCCGTCAAGGCAATGCTTGCGCCCGGGCGCGTATCGCCCTGCACGATGCCGCCCAGGCTGACGATGCTTCCTGCCTCTTCCTGGCGCAGCTGGCGACCGGCGCTGACCTCGACATTGCCCGGGCCGGCCACCGTCAGATTGCTGCGGATGATGTCCCGGCCCGCCTCGATCCCGCTGATATCGGTTCCGCGGGTGTTGAGCGCGGTGACATCGGCGCTGATGACATCGCGGCCGGCGCGCAGCCGTACCGCCGAGCCCGCCTCAAACCAGTCAAATACGGTACGTCCGCCATTCTGGCCATTGCGCGAGAGCTGCCGCCTGCTGCCGCTGCCCAGCCCGATGATATCGCCGGCCACGGCATAGAACCGGCTGACCGCCGTCGGCGTAGCCGGCAACGACGCACCAAGCGCGGTATTGGGACCGAACGCGAAATACGGCAGCACGGTGTCAGGGCTGGCGGCGTTCCCATCGACGGATACATTGCTGCGCACCGTTCCCGCGTTTCCGGGCCCCTGCGCGATGAAGCCGGGATCGAACGGCCCAGGGATGCGGGCATCACTGCTGGAGCGCGCGATCTGTGTCGCTCGGTTGGCGGCCAGGATCGATCCTCCCGCCAGCACCTCCAGCCGTCCCGACGCCGAGGGCGCCAGCAGGATGACGTCCTGGGCATCAGGCACACTGCCGCTGCGCAGATTGGCGAGATTGATGTTGCCCGAGGCTGCAATGGCGGTGAACCGGGAGGGATGCAACCAATAGTTGAGATAGATGTCGCCATTGCTGGCGTTGATTTCGACCACCTCCCTGGCCTGATTGCTGCCGCTCGCATGCTGCGTGCCCACCAGGCCCGGCGACAGATTCCCGCCGGCGGAGAACAGGTCCAGCGCGGTGCGCGGCGTCCATAGCGAGAACCAGCTCGTGCCAGACGCGCGGCTGCCATCATCCAGCACGATCGTGTTGAAATTGGCCACGGGAACCCGGCCTGGATCGGCGGCACTACCCAGCACCACGTCGCCGCGCGCCTGCAACTGCGCGGTTGAGTCGCCCAGCACCAGCACCGGTCCGGCCATCGCAACCGGGCTGTCGGCCACCAGCGGATCCTTCAGGCCCAGTTGCCCATAGCTGGCCTGGACTGTACTGAGGCCACCAATGCGCGCAGCGTCGATGCGGGTATTGCCACGAACATTGGTCACCACGCCATTGACGTCCAGGTCCTGCTGATCCGATGTGCTGCCACGACTGCTGGCACGCAGGCCCGGATTCAGTGCACCCCCGCTGCGCAGGGCCATGTCACCACCGCCAGTGAGATGCAACTGGCCATCGACCACGCGCCCGGTTGATCCGACCGCGACCGAAAGCGCACTCGAATGCGGCGAGATCTCGTATCCCAGCGCGTTGCCCATGCTGTCCAGCATGCCCATATGGCGGCCTGCGTCCAGGCTCAGATTGCCGCCCCCCAACGTCCCGAACCCGGTAAAGCCCACCAGGCGGGGGGTTGCATCCAGTTCGGGCCTCACCGTGCTGTAGGTTCCGAAATTGATCCACCAACTGGTCGGCGTCTGCACGACACCGCCGGTGGTGCCCGTTCCCTGCCGCCACAACCAGTTGCCCACTGCTGCGCTTGAGTGGCCAGCCTGGTCGCGCTGGACCGTGCCCGATTCCGCGCGGAAGCTCCATGTATCGCCGATGATGTCGCGCCCCGCCTCGATGCGCAGATTGCCGCCCTGGTCCGGATACCACGCCTGATAGCTGGCGAGGGCCGCGTCGTAGGCCCCGGAGGCCTGGGTCGAACCAAGCAGCAAGGTGTTCTCCGGCTTCGGCGCACGCGCCGCGTTGAAGCGCGGATCGCTGCCATCACCCAGATGGGTGGGCGTACCTGCGGTGTAGACACCGAAGCCGGATTTCATGCGCACGTCCTGCGCCGCCAGCAGCGCCAGGTCTCCCTTGCCGGTACGCAACACGCTCCAGGCCGGCGAGCCCAGGCGCTTGCCGTAGGTAGTGACTTCGGTAAGCGTGCCGCCGCCGTAGCAGTAACCGGTGACTGCACAGATATCTTCCTCGGACATGCCCATCTCGGCGCCAAGTTCCGACGCAGGCCTGCCGACCCAGGACTCGTCCCCCCACCACATCAGCGAACCCTCCTTGTCCACCAGGCGCGGCGCCGCGCCGCAGAACGGTCCCAGTTCACAGATGTCACCTTCGGCGACACCCAGCATTTCAGCCGCCTCCCGGGGCGACTTGCCGACCAGACTGTCGTCCCCCCACCAGAACAGCGAACCTTCCAGGTTGACGACACGATCGCCTTTCCATTCCGTCGTGGTGGTCACTGTACCGATGGTGCTGTAGTGGCTGTCGGCGAGTACGATGCTGCCGTCACTGCCCCAGCGACGCGTGCGCGGATCGGCAGACGCTGTATCTGCACCAGCCACCGCAGTCAGGTCCCATGACGTTGTCCCTTCGGGCAACATCGGGGCCAACGCCCAATTGCGCCCCTGTCGGCCGCTGGCGTCGGCCACCCGCAGCTTCACCGGAGCGTCGCCGGCCAGTTCCACCTTGGTCATCGAGGGGATGATGGCACCGGCGTGCAGATCCAGCGCGCCGGAGAGCCGCATCACCATCGGCAACGCCACTCCGGCAGGCCAGATCTGGGCCGCCACCGGTGCCGGACTGCGCAGGCGGAAGCCGGCGCCCAGCCGTGCGCCTGCGTGAAGGGTGAGCGCCTGGGCCAGCACGGTGCCTGCTGCCAGCACCTGGCCGCCATCGGTGGTCACCGCCGCCCCCAACACACTGCCGGCGGGCAGCGTGAGCTCTGCGGAAAGTGTCATGGCCACCGGCAGCACCGTACCCGACGGCAATGTCAGCGCCTGGAACGGCAGGTCGTAATTCAGTGTCGCACCGGCGCGGAACTCAGTGCCGATCTGGAGCTTGACGCCCTCGCCGGGCACGATCAGATCGCCACCAAATGCGGTGTTCGGCGAGCCCGCGCTCCGCCCTTCCAGCAGCACCCAGCCGTCCTCATCCGGGTTGGCAGGCGGCGGTGCGAAACCGTCGTTGATGCTGCCGTAGACGTTGATATCGCCCTCGGCGCGCAGCACGAGCGCGGCCGATTCACCGAAGCCACGGCGCGCTGGATCAGTCCGGTTCGACTGCGGTCCGTAGCGGTAGCCGGACAGATCGATATCACCGGCCACCACCAGGTCGCCACGCGGATTGTCATTGCTGCTCCGCGCCACCAGCTGCACGCCGGGACGCAGGCGGTAGCTGCCCAGGGCGGCGGTGCGCTGCTGCAATCCCGTATTGGCCAGCGCGGCGTTCATCCACAGGCTGTTGTCCAGGTCCACCACCGTATCCAGCCATTGCTGGTTGATCACCTGCGGACGATGGCCGTGCACGTCTGGAGCGCTGGCCAGCGGCGCCGAATCGTAGCTGCGGAAGGCGTTGACCTGGAGGTCGCCGGCGCCGGCAATGCGGATGCCGCTGGCCACTTCGATTGCTGCATCGTTGCTGCCCACGCGGGGCACGTTGAGCTTGACGCTGCCGCGTGCGCGGCCGTCGTTCTGGCCCGGGCCGCTACCGGTCGCCACCGACGTACCGGCGCGCAGGTCCATCGAGGAAGCCGCACCCAGCTGCAGGCTGCCGTTGGCAGAGGTCAGTTCAATCATGGCCCGGTTCGGGCTGTCGATGATCTTGCCGTAGCTGTCCACGCGCAGGCCGCTGCCATGCGCGTCCAATGTGCCATCGATACGCAGCACGTCGCGGGCGGACAGGCGGATGCTGCCGACCTGTTCGCCACTGGCATCAACGCGGCCATTGACCTGCAGGCTGCCGCCATCCACGCTGATATCAACGTTTCGGGCCTTCACCTCATCGCCGATCACCAGGTCGCCTTCACTCAACTGGAAGGTCCGGCCACCGGTGATGCCACCGGCGGTAAGCCGAGCGTTCAGGCCGGAGAAGTCCTGCAACCGGCGTGCACGCACCACCAGCTCGCCACCGTCATAGGGCACTTCGGTTCCACCGGCATCGTAGCGACCGCTGGCGCCGCCCAGCAGGGTCCCGGCCAGATCGATACGGCCGCCCTGCGGGCCCAGTGCAGCAACGGTCAGGCGGCCGCCGCGGTTGTTGCGGGCGGAAAGATCGATACGCGACCCGGTGTCGGCAACGATGTCACCTTCGCGGCTCGTCAGCGCCACGTCGCCGCCCCAGCTGTACTTGTCCACGTCGAACAGGCTGACCTTGCGGCCGGCCATGTCAAGCACCGCGTTGCTGCCAAGCGTCATGCCCTGGCGGGCATTGGCTTCGAACCGGCCGGACGCCAGCGCCACGCGGCTGTCGATGCCGATCCGTTCGGCCGTGATCGACAACTCTGCACCCAACGCATCGCTGCCCGTGGTCGCCGCAGCACCGCGCAGCTGCACCGTTCCTCCATTGCGGATGGCCAGCTGCGCACCCGCGTTGCCGGTCAGCAGCGGGGTGACGATATCCAGCGCGCCGCCATTCAACTGCCAGCCGCTGCCTGCCACGTAGTCGCCCTGGCGCTGGAAGACGTCCAGGCTGCCCTTGCCGGAGAACAGCATGCGATCCGACGCCGCCAGCGTTACGCCGGCGAAGCCGAGCACCTGGCGATCTGCGGCCACCGTCGAGCTGGACCGGGTGAAGGGCGCACGCCCCAGCTCCAGCACCCGCGTATTGATCTCCAGCTGCCCTTGGCCAAGCCGGCCCACCATCGCCTCGCCGGCTGGTTGGGTCTGCTCACCGCCGGCCAATGCGGTGCCGGCCAGCGTACCGTCCCAGACCAGCGTATCGGCGAAGATGCGCGCGCGGTCGGTAGCGCTGCCGTAGCCGTGAATGGCAGGGGCACCCAGCACCAGACTGCGTAGACTGCTGCGGCCGGTCGCACTGTCACGCGTATCCAGGTCCACGCTGCCGAACACATTGATGGCATCGCGCGCGGTCAGGCTGAGCGCCTCCAGCGCCGGCGCGCCGGTGGCGGTGTTTCCGCGCAGTAATCGCTGCAGTACCTCTTGGTTCATGGTCATGCCGGCCGGCAGGCCACCAGCTGCCGCTGCCGTCGCAATGGCTTCGGCACTACCGAGGTTGAGGGCCGACATGCCCAGGCCGAGCTGGCGCGTTCCATAGCTCACTGCGTCGCCAATGTTCAAGGCGCCGTCGGTGACCACATTGATGCTGCCTGCCGACAGCAACCGGGTCTGGCCACTGCAGTCCACCTCGCATCCGCCGATGTCGATCGCCACCGGACCGGCGGCACTGCCGCCCTGCGCACTGAGCGCCGTCAAGCGCTGGTTGGACACGGCAAGCAGGCCGCCCGACACCAGATAGGGCGCCGTGGGCTGCGCCACGCGCGAGGGATCGGCTCCGGCCAGGGTATCGATCGAAGCGCCCTGCTCGACCAGGATCCCCTTGCCCCCGAACGCAGCCGACAGCAGCACTTCCTGCGCCGTCAGGGTGACGCCGTTGCGCACCACGATGTGCTGCGCACTGCCCTCCAGCGAATAAGTCGTCGCGTCACGTCGCAGCACGCCGCCGATCAGCATCGTTTCCGGGCGGAACGCATTGAGCGCCGAATCGAAGAGGGTGGCACCGCTTCCACTGCCGGCACTAACGCCCTGGGTGGCGATCTCCAGCATCGCCTCATTGGAAGCGAGCAGATTGACCGAAAGCGTGCCGCCCCGTCCGTCATTGCTGCCGGCGTTGAAGCGTGACACGCCCTGGAAGATCGCGGCTGGCACGCTCGAACGTCCGGCGCCATCACCCAGCACCAGGTTGAGGTTGCCGGCATCCGTTGGCCGCCAGCGCAGTGCTTCACCACGCCGCTCGGCCACGCCCTGTACGAACGCGCTGTAGGAGGTCTCGTTGTAGCTGGCATGGCGGCGCACCACATCCGCCGGCGTCAGCACCAGATCAGTGAGCAGCGATGAGACTCCACCCCCCAGGCTCTGCGCCTGGTGTCCACTGACGCGCCAGGAACCGGTGCCGGTCGCCACTGGCTGTCGGCTGCCGACGGCGCTTTCAGCCCCGACTTCGACGCGGAATGCGCCCTTCTGCAGGGCGTAGCTGGCCGGCAGCAACGTGTAGGTTCCCGCCGGTAGGCCTGGAACCCCGGCAGGGATGACAATCTGCTGGCCAACGCGCGGATCGGCGCTGCCGTCAGCGAGCGCCTGCGGCGCCTGCGTGCCCGAGCGTCCCGGCATGATCGCGTAGACCGCATTGTCACTGCCGCTGAAGCGGTAGCGCGGGTTCGCATCCGCCAGCGCATGCCGCAGGACGTCCACCGAGCCACCCCGTCCGGCCACGAATGCAGCGCCGGACAGCTCGCCGCCGCCGGACATGTCCAGCACGCTGCCCGCCACGCCATTGAAGGCGTTGCTCACGATGTCGATACCGATCGGGATGTTGTTCGAGCCGGGGCCCAGCACATCGAAGTCGGCACCGTTGCGGCGCCAGCCAACACCATCCACGGTGCCGCCAAACGGCAGCTGCAGGCCCGCTCCGCTCACCGACGTCACACTGCCTGCAAGCAGGTCGACGCGGCCGGCGACATCGGCGTTGAACTTCCGGCCGCCGAGCTGCACATGGCCCCACGGCACCTGCACATTGCCGCCCTGCACCACCGTCGCCGCCACCAGCTCCAGGCTTCCGAACGCAGAATCCGGTGCCGGTTGCGCGCCGCCTGCAATGCCATGAATGCGCAGCACGGCGTCGGGGTTCTGCCAGAACGGCTCGCCTGAAGGTCCGATGTCGGGGACGCCGGCCACGATGCGTCCCTTGGCCCGGGCTGCCGGGTACAGGCGTGCGGCGCTGATGTCGATAGACCCCGGGCTTGCCAGCGTGGAGACCAGCGAACTGCTGGCGACCGGCGCCAGCAAGCGGATGTCACCGCGGCTGCGCAGCGCGACCTGATCAAAGCCCGCCAGCCAGGTCACATCGCGCAGGTCGATCAGATCGGCGCCCACCTCCAGGCGATGCTGCCGGCCGGCGTCGAGGGGCGCCTCCAGCGGGCGCAACGTGCCTTCGCCGGCCGGTTGCCACCAGCGGCCCTGCGCAAGGCGGACATACGGCGCGGCCAGTTGCAGGTGGCCGCCCTCGCTGCCACCCGGGACGAAGCCGAGGTAACGCTCGTTCAAGCCTTGGATGCGCAGGCTCTGGTCCATGCGCAGATTGACATCCCCCTGCGCACGGATGTCACCGAACAGGGCCAGATGATCGAAACCACCGGCCTCGATCTGCTCCACCGACAGTGCCGCGTGGCCGTACTCAAGGCGTGCAGGCAGGTCCGCCGTCTGCGCGGCGTGCTGGGTCAGTGAGATCATCCGCGGTGCCAGCACGTCGTTGCCGTTTGCCGTCCTGCCGTAGGTGCCACCACCGAAGGCAACCCCCAGGGTGCCGCCGCGCGCGCCGTCGCCGCCGGCCGCTGCGTCCAGTTCACCCTGCAGGTACAGGGAATTGCCGCTGCGCAGCACGATGCTGCCGCCATCGCTGTCCACGCGGGTGCGCCCGCTGCCATCGATATCGAGCAGCGCCGACGCACCGGAGGCATCCAGCCGCGCCCCACGCTCCACCACCACGAAGGTATCGGGTGGCAGGTGGCGTACGTTGTCCTGGTCTTCCCAGTCCAGCGCGCCCCCGATCTCGATCGTTCCGCCCTTGCGCACCTGCCCGCGCAACGTCCCGCGCGCGTCGCGCAGCGAAACGGTATCGCCACTCACGTCCAGCAGCGCGCCATCGGCGATCGTCCACTGGCGCTCGCGGCGTGCATCACCACGTACACCGGATGGATCGAACGCCTCATCCAGGCGGATGCGGCCGCCGGCTGCCTTCAGATGACCGGCCACGCTCAGGTTGCCGGCGCTGGACAGTTCGATCGACTGGCCCGGGTCGACCTCGATCCTGGCCCCCTTGCCAACGCGCAGGTCGGCCGTGGACAGCAGATGCCCCGCGCGCAGTGTCAGGCTCGCGCCGCCACGCTGCGACACGCGACCACTGCTCGGATCGGCCTCGTACAACGATGGCATCCAGGCCTGCACGCCCTGCTCGCGGACCAGAGCCTGTGCTGCGCCGTCGGCCAAGCGCAGCGCAGGTCGTTGCACCTGCAGCGGGGTGCCCTCTTCAACCGTCAAACCGTTGTGACCGGCGATGTCATAGCCGGCGAAGCCGCTGTTGAACAGCGCTGCCTGCAATCGCAGCGAGGCTGCCGATGCTTCCGTGCCAGGCACGCCGATAGACACCGCACCGCCGGTTGCCAATATGAAGTTGCCGCTGCCATTGCCGAGCGCGCTGAAGCGCGCGCCCTCGCCGAAGCCCAGCCGGCCGCTGCCGTCGGTGGCGACCTCGGTGCTGGCCGCGAGCAGACTGACGCTGCCGCCCTTGCCGACGCGCCCCTTGCCGTTGGCATCGATCGCACCGCCGGCATCAACCAGAATCGCTGCTCCCTGGCCCACGTCGATATCGTGGCTGCTGTTGAAGCGCACCTGCCCGCCGTCGATCCACGCCTGTGCGGGACCGCCCTCCGGCGCTGCAAGCGCGTTGCTCCAGCCACCGCCAAGATCGATCCGGGCGCCGGCCGCGACATCCACCGCACCACGTCCGGACGTCAGCAATGCCGTGGGCCCGCCAAGCGCCGCAAGCAGATTTCCGGCTTCCACCTGCCCGCCGGCAATCTGCACCGTTCCACCGAAGCTGACGCGGCTTGCGGTGAGCCCAAGCCGGCCGCCCTCCTGCAACCTGAGCGTGCCATCGAGGTCGATACGGCCGGCCGAAGCGAGGTCCACCTGCCCCCATCGCTGGGCGCTCAGCACCTCACTGTCCAACCACACGGTATTGCGCTGTGCTTCCCCGACCGGCGCCTGCAGCGTCCACGGCCGGGGATCGGCCTTGAGCGCTCCAATGCGGACATTCGAGTCGAACACCGCGCTGCGCCCGCTGTTGTCAAAACGCCCGAGCCACAGCTGGGCGTTGCGGGCCACCGCCGTCTGTGCCTGCGCATAGCCCTCCTGCCCCTGATCGGGCCGGCGCGTCTGCTGTGCGCCCTGGAAGGCCACCGTATCCACCTGGCCCTCCAGGACGGCCGTGGGCGCCGAGATCAACAGGCGGCCAGCATCGCGTCCCACGGTGTAGCCATTGTCGAAGCGCTGGCCCGGGGCAACCAGCGGATTGCGGAACGATTCGGTCACCCCCCAACGTTCCTGCTTCACTTCATAGCCCTGGTACAGGCCGTCGTACAGCATCTCCGCCGGGGCGTCGTCAAGGCGGTACAACTGGCCATCGCGGCCACGCAGCCAGCTCTGCTGCACCACGCCGGACTGCACATCCAGGCTGCCACCAGCCAGATTGATGTGCGAACCGGCGTGGCTGACGACTTCCTTGCCTGCCAACTGGACGGTGCCGCCCTGCGCTGCCCATTCGCTGATCGAATGCCCCTGATTGTCCAGATAGCCACCCACTTCCAGCAGGCCGCCGCCGGCATACCAGCGCGTGCCTTCATAGCCACCGGTACCGGCGGCAACTTCGGTCAACTGGCGGCGGTCGATCCACACCTCGCTGCTGATCAGCTTGCCGCTGTCACGATTGTCCGGCGAGTCGCGCAGCTCGTTGCCCTGCACCTTCACCTTGACGTTGTTGCTCTCCATCGCCACCTGCACACCCACCGCACCGGAGACGTCCACGCGCGCGCCATCATCCAGATAGCTGCGCCGGCTGGCGTCGGCGATCACCTGGCCGCCGGTGGCCACTGCCAGCGAGCCGGCCTGGAAGTTCACATCGCCGCCGGACACGACTTCGATGCGCGATTGCTCGCGGCGGTCCTGCAGGCGCGAGAGATTATCGAAGGTGCCACTGTTGCTGGAACCACGCAGCTTGTCCTGCTCGGCCGATTCCTTGATGAGCGCGTTGCGCTGGCTGTCCAGCGCCATGCTCTTGCCATCGTCCTCCAGCAGTACTGCCGTGGTCGAGCCGGCGGCCAGAGTCACGCTGCCGGCCGCATCGGACGCCGAGTTCAACAGGTGCACCGTACCGCGCTGGTTCAACGTGGTAGTAGCAACGGCCACTCCAGCCTGCTCGACGGTGCGGCCGGCCAGCGTGACATCGCCTTCGCGCGCCTGGATCAGACCACTGTTGCGAACACTGCCCGCCGTGCTGTCAGCGACGAAGCGCGGGGCAATCTCATTGCCGCGGGTGGTGGACGCGGTGTTCTGGGCGGTTCCCACGCCGCGACGGATCACGAAACTGTCACCGGCGGCCAGCTGGGCCTGTCCCTTGCGGGTTTCAATCTGGCCCGCGTTTTCCACGCTGTGGCCAGCCAGCAGCACATAACCGCCGCCCCGTGTAGCCGTGGTCGGTTCGTGCGTGGTGATGCGTGCACCGCGTTCGACCATGACCTTGCCCACGGCGTCGGTCAGCGCCGAGGTGTTCGCGTCGGCACTGTACAGGCCCTGCTCGCGGAACTGCGCATCGCTGATGCGCGCCGCCGCCGCGACCAGATTGCGGACATTGACCTGGCTGTTGTTGCCGAATACCACACCGTTGCGGTTGGCCACGAACACCGTGCCATCGGCCTTCAGCTGGCCGAGAATCTGGCTGGGTCTTGCAGCGGGATCATTGACCCGGTTCAACACGGCCCAGTCGGGGTTCTGCAGGAAGTTCAGCGTGGTATTGCCACCAATGTTGAAGGTCTCCCAGTTCAGGATCGCCTGGTCGGCGGTCTGCTCGATGTTGACCAGCACCCGCCCCTCGGCGGTCTGCGACTGGATGGCCTCACGGGCGTTGATCCAGCCACGGGTCAGCGGATTCTCGTCGACCTTCAGGCCATCCTTGCCCAGGCCATCGGCCACTACGAAACCCGCCTCGCGGCGCGCCTGCCGTGCCTGCTCCTGCAGGCGCTGCTGCAGGGCGATGGCCTGCGCGGCCGTGCCGAGGTTGTCGATCGACTGCTGCAGCTTCTGCCGTGCCGCATCCTGCTGCTGCGCGGGCAGCTGTAACTGGATCGGCACGCCATTGGGCATGCGCCCGCTCTGTGCCGCCGCGCCCTGCGCCGCACCGCGCTCGGCGAACCAGCCGGGGCTGAACGCCTGTTGGGCCTGAGTGGCCGGAGCCACCACGCTGCCCAGGGCCACTGCGACGGCCCAGGCCATCGGGTGGCTGCGCCACAGGGCAGCAGGGAAACGGGCGGTGGGCGAATGCGGGTGCGACATCGGGGACCTCGTCAACCTGATGGGCCGCGTCGGCCGCGGCGTGTGTACGGATGGGCCTGCGCCAGGCACGCCCTGCACCTCATAGACGGTGGCGACGGCGTGAAGGCGACAGGCGCATCACTGTCATGCAGCGGACATACGCAGAAGGCGCCGGCATTACTGCCGGCGCCCCTCTGCGTTTCCTGCAACGACCAAAGCAATCGCAGTTACAGCGGACGGCCGATGCCCGAGCAGGTGCTGGGGTTGTTCACGGCACCGGCGTTGGTGGCGGTCGCAAAGCGGGTGCGGACCGCATCACGCCAGGTCTTGGTCAGCGGAATGAACTTGTGCGCGCGGATCGCGTCGTCGTTCGGCCCCTTCTCGACGCCGCTGGCATCGACGACACTGCCGTAGTGACGTGCCAGGAAGGCACGCACGTTGGCGCCCACAGTGCCATTCTTGTAGCACTGGCCGAACACGAAGTTGGTGTAACCGGCAATCGGATAGCCCGCGTTCGGGTTGCCGAACACCGGCACCCAGTTCGCCGGGTTCTCGGCGGCGGCACCGGTCGGCGGCGCAGCGGTTTCCAGCGTGGCCTGCACACTCACTTCATCCGGCGAGAAGCCCTTGACCTTGGCGATTTTGGTGGCATCGGTCAGGCTCGGGATCACGTCCGGACCGACATAGCCGACGCGGCCGTCAACGGCATAGACGGCGTTGTACAGCGCGGTGCCACCGGTGGCCGGGGCAGCGATGAAGTTCGACGGCACGCTGGTGAACAGGTTGGCGAAGGTCGACTGCACCGAGAATGCCGGCACGCCGTTGGTCAGCTTCAGGTTGGTACCCGACACGTCAGCCGGCTGGCAGGCGCTGGTCAGGAAGCGGGTCAGCAGTTCGCTGGTGCCGCTGCTTTCGCCGCGGTAGACGACCTGGATGGCGCCGGTACGGCCCAAGCCCGCCAGCTGGCTCCAGTTGTTGATCTTGCCGGAGAAGATGCCGCAGATCTGGGTGACCGACAGGTCAACCGCCGAACCGGCCTTGTTGAACGGAATGGTGACCGAGGTGGCGACCGACGGGATCTGCACCAGTGCGCCATAGCGGTTGGCGTCGCCGGACACGTTGTAGGTGCTGTTGTAGGTGCTCAGCTCGGTGCCGCTCAGCACCGAGTCGCTACCGGCGAAATGCACGGTGCCGGTGGCCTGGAACAGGCTGGAATTGTTTTCGAGGAAGGCCTTCTTGCCGGTGCCCGAACCGGTCACGGCATAGCTGAAGTTGGCCGGCAGGATGCTGTCGGCCTGGCCCTTGTACAGGTCGGCCGGCAGCGAAGCGCCGCCGCCGGTGACGGCGGTCTGGGCCGAAGCGGCACCAGCAGTGGCCAGCAGCGCGGTAGCAACCAGCGCGGCCAGGGTCTTGTACTTGTTCATGATCTTCTCCTGAAGGGTTTACTGCGAAGGGAAACGCCAAGGGAGGAACGGTCACTACACGCCTGCTGCCGCCGAGGGCCTCCCAGCCCACTCTGCGGCGACGTGTCCATGCTGGTCCGCACCGATGACAGGCCGCTTAAGAAACCTGTGGAAGATCGAAAAAAGGTGTGGAGGATTGTGTGGAGAATCGGCCCATGCCACATTCCAACGACGCCGTCCGATCGACTGGATGGGATCGATTCGATGGAATCGACTGGATCGAATCGACTGGGTAGAGTCGACTGTTAGTCGACTGCTCTTCACACGCAGCAGCAGTACGAAGCACGCGCGCTGCGCGCTAGTCGACTAACAGTCGACTCTACCTGTGATGCGCTTTGCGCATCACTGCACCAGCTGGTTCATTTCCATGATCGGCATCAGCACCGCCAGCACGATCGTCAGCACCACGCCGCCCATCACCAGGATCATGGTCGGTTCCAGCAGGGCGGTCAGCGCCATCGCGCGACGCTCGATCTCGCGTGAGATGGTCTGCGCGGCGCGATCCAGCAGCGGCGCCAGCGAACCGGTCTTCTCGCCACTGGCCACCAGATGCACCAGGATCGGCGGATATACCTTCTGCACCTTCAACGCAGCACCCAGTGCCGCACCTTCGCGTACGCGTGCAGCCACATCATCGGCACAGCGCGCCAGCAGCGCGTTGCCCAGGGTCTGCCGCGCCGCCTCCAGTGCACGCAGCAGCGGCACGCCGGCATCGAGCAGGATTGCCAGCGTCGAGGCGAAACGCGCGCTGTTCACGCCCAGCACGAAGCGCCCGATCATCGGCAGCCGCAGCAGCATCGCGTCCCAGCGCAGGCGCAGCTCGGGCCGGCGCAGCGCCAGTCGCCAGGCCACCCCCAGCGCAGCGATGCCCAGCCCCGCCCACACGCCCCAACTGCGCACGAAAGCACTGGCCGCCAGCATCACCTGGGTCAGCATCGGCAGCGTCTGCCGCGCCTGCACGAACGCGGTCACCACCTGCGGCACCACGTAGCTGAGCAGGAAGATCACGATCGCGACCGACACCAGGCTGATCGCCGCCGGATAGATGAAGGCAGTCAGCACCTTGGCCTGCAGCGCGTTGCGCTCTTCGATGTAGTCGGCCAGGCGCTCCATCACTCGCGCCAGGTCGCCGGAGTCTTCACCCGCCCCCACCAGGGCCCGATAGATCGGCGGGAAATCGCGAGGCCGCGCGGCGAGTGCCACGGTCAGGCGCTGGCCAGCACGTACATCCGCACGCACGGCAGTAAGCGCCTGCGCCACGTGCGGGCGCTCGGCCTGCTCGATCACCGCACTCAAGGCACCTTCCAACGGCAGGCTGGCGGCCAGCAGGCTGGCCAGCTGGCGCGTGGCCCAGGCCAGCTCACTGGCTGACAACCGGCGAGCACCCCAGCCACTGCCGGCACTGCGCGCCGCACTGACCTGCACAGGCGTCAGCCCACGCCCGCGCAGCAGCTGACGCGCACCGCGCGGGCTGTCGGCGTCCAGCTGGCCTTTCTCGATGCGGCCCTGCGCGTTGGCGGCCTGATAATCGAACAGTGCCATCGTGGTCTCAGTCGTCGCCGGTGACGCGCAGGATTTCTTCCAGCGTGGTCACACCGCTGTCGACCCACCGCTGGCCGTCCTGCCGCAACGTGCGCATGCCGGCGCGCCGCGCGGCCTCGCGCAGCGCGGGCTCGCCCTGCCCTTCATGGATCAATGCGCGCACGCGGTCATCGACCACGAACAGTTCGTGGATGCCGGTACGACCCCGATAGCCGCTGTTGGCGCAGGCCGCACAGCCCACCGCGCGCCACACGGTTCGGCCTTCGCCATCCACCTCGGCACGCCGGCACTGCGTGCACAGCCGCCGCACCAGCCGCTGCGCCAGTACGCCGCGCAGCGACGAAGCCAGCAGAAAGGGCTCCACACCCATGTCGGCCAGGCGGGTCACCGCCGAGATCGCATCGTTGGTGTGCAGCGAGGCCAGCACGCCATGCCCGGTCAGTGACGACTGCACGGCGATCTGTGCGGTTTCCAGGTCGCGTATCTCACCGATCATGATCGTATCCGGATCCTGGCGCAGGATCGCGCGCAGCGCGGTGCCAAAGCTCATGCCGATGCGCGCATTGACCTGGATCTGGCCGATGCCGGCGAAGTCGTACTCCACCGGGTCTTCCACGGTGAGGATGTTGCTGGTGCTGCTGTCGAGCTGGCCCAGCGCGGCGTACAGCGACGTGGTCTTGCCGCTGCCGGTCGGCCCGGTCACCAGCACGATCCCGTGCGGCTGCCGGATCAGCCCGGTGAATGTGGCCAAGGTGTCATCGGCCATGCCCAGGCGCTGCAGCTGCAGGCGGCCGGCATCCTTTTCCAGCAATCGCAGCACGGCGCGCTCGCCATGCCCGGTCGGTACAGTGGAAACACGGATGTCCAGCGGCCGCCCGCCCACGCGGATCGCAATGCGCCCATCCTGTGGCAACCGCTTCTCGGCGATGTCCAGGTGGGCCATGATCTTGATGCGCGACACCAGCGCTGCATGCAGTGCGCGCCGTGGCTGCACCATGTCGCGCAGCGTGCCGTCCACCCGGTAGCGCACCACCGAATGGGTCTCGAACGGCTCGATATGCAGATCGCTGGCACCGTCGCGTGCAGCCTGTGCCAGCAACGCATTGATCATGCGGATCACCGGCGCATCGTCCTGCGCATCCAGCAGGTCGGTGACCTCCGGCATGTCCTGCATCAACCGGTCCAGATCGACTTCACTCTCGGCGGCCCCCACCACGGCAGCGGCATCGCCGCCGTCACGGTACTGCTCGCCCAAGCGCTGCTGCCAGGCTGCCGCATCCAGCATCTGGAACGGAAGCGGGCCATGCCGCCGGCGCAGCTCGGCCACGGCCCACGCTGCGGTGTCGGCGGTGCCCAGCAACACGGGCTCGCCGCCAACTTCGGACAGCATCACGCCATGGCTGCGCACCCAGGCGTACGCCAGCGGCGCGGAAGCGCTCACGGCCCGATCACCAGTTCCGGCGTGTAGCCCAGCACGCGCAGCTGCTGCAGCGCAGGGTCCAGCGTCGCCGGATCGCGCGGCAATCGCACGCGCAGGCGTTGCCCGCTCTCGCCGGGCGTCGCTTCAGCATAGGCCTGCAGGCCCAGTGCCCGCACCTGCGCCACGCCCTGGCTGGCACGCGCCGGGTCCAGCCCCTGCGCGAACTGCACCAGCTGCGCATCGCCGTCACCGGACGGATACAACGCGGCCAGGCTGGTGTTCTGCAACGGCTGGCCCCAGCCATCGCGCGCATTGCCCTGGCCGAGTACAGACAGGTCCTGCGGTGGCAGCTGCGGTGCCGACAGCGCCGGCAAGGCCCAGCTCTGTACTGGCTGCGCGCCCGCCTGCGCGTTGCGCATGTAGTCGTAGCGGTCGCGGGTCAGGCGCTGGCCGGCGGCCGGGTCACGCACCACGTGCGGGCGCAGGAACACCATCAGGTTGGTCTTGGCGCGCTTGCGCGTGTCGCTGCGGAACAAGGCGCCCAGCACCGGGATCTTTCCCAGCCCCGGCACCGCATCACGGCCATGGCTGACGCTGTCTTCCAGCAGGCCACCCAGCACCATGATCTGGCCATCGTCCAGCAGCACGCTGGTATCCAGGGCGCGCTTGTTGGTGATGATGCCGGCCGTGCTGTTCGCGCTCTGCGCGTCGATGCTGCTGACTTCCTGGTAGATGTCCAGCTTCACCGTGCCGCCTTCGGAAATCTGCGGGCGCACGCGCAGCTTCAGGCCCACGTCCTCGCGCACGATGGTCTGGAACGGGTTGTTGCTGCCGCCGCCACCGTCGGTCACGTAGCGCCCGCTGACAAACGGCACGGTCTGGCCGACCATGATGCTGGCCGCTTCGTTG
Source organism: Stenotrophomonas maltophilia group sp. msm1 (assembly GCF_032025805.1). NCBI lineage: Bacteria > Pseudomonadati > Pseudomonadota > Gammaproteobacteria > Lysobacterales > Lysobacteraceae > Stenotrophomonas > Stenotrophomonas maltophilia group sp. msm1. Next base: position 1,070,857 of record NZ_JAVSKH010000002.1, on the reverse strand, counting down.
TCCAGCGTCATCAGGTTCGGCGTGGACAGGATGTTGGCGCCGCCCTTGCTCTGCAGTGCGTTGGCCAGCGCTTTCATGTTGAGGATCTGGCCGACACCTGGAAGGTTGATGGTGCCGTCGATCACGCCGATCTTCAGGCCATCCCGGGGAAGCACGTCCAGCGTGGTGCGGGCACCGGTATTGAGTCCACTGCCGCCGGTGGCGCCACCGAAGTGGGTGCCACCAAAGGTGCGTCCATTGCCCAGCATCCACTGCACGCCCAGCTCGGCCGCATCGGTCTGGTTGACCTCCACGATCAGGCTCTCGACCAGCACCTGTGCACGGCGCTGGTCGAGCTGGTCGATCACCCGTCGCAGGTTGCGGTACACCGGCTCCGGCGCCGAGATCAGCAGCGTGTTGGTGGCCACGTCCGCCTGCACCGAGATGCCGTTCTGGCTGAAGCCGGTGCTTCCCGCATCGATCGGGTCACGCCGGCTCGGGTCCAGCCGCTGCGATTCCAGCGCATTGCTTCCTGTCTTGGCCTGCTGCGGTTGCGACGGCTGCGCCGGTGCGGAACGGCTTGCATCGCCAGGCAGTGGCGTGATGCCTTCATTGCTGCCCACTGCCGGCGCATCGCTCTGCCCCGCAACCACGCCGCGCAGCACGCCGGCGAGCTGATTGGCCTGGGCATTGCGCAGGTAGACCACATGCAGGTTGCCGGACTCGTCCTGGGCGCGGTCCAGCTTCTCCACCAGCTGCCGCGCCAGACGGGTGCGGCCGGGGCTGCTGGAACGCAGCAGCACACTGTTGCTGCGCGGGTCGGCCATCACCACCACCTTCTGGCTGGGCTCGGCGCCCTGCGCATCCAGCAGCGGCGCGACCATCGCCGCGACGTCCACAGCGATGCCCTGCTGCAGCTTCACTACATCGGTGTCCATGCCGGCCGGAGTATCGACGCTGGCGATAACCCGTGCGATGCGCTCCAGGTTGTCGGCATAGTCGGTGATCACCAGGGTGTTGTTGCCGGGGTTGGCGGTGATCGGGTTGTCCGGGCTGATCATCGGCCGCAGCACAGCCACCAGCGCCGCCGCATTCTCATAGCGCAGCGCAAAGGTGCGCGTGGCGATCTCGCCCCCTGCACCACCGCTGCCCACCCGTCCACCGAGCAACTTGGCATCGGCCTGCGGCACCACCCGGCTGACGCCGCCGTTCTCGACCACGGCGAAGCCACGCATGCGCAATGCGCCCAGCAGCAGCTGATAGGCCTGGGTACGGCTGACCGGGCCATCGGAAACCAATGTCATCTTGCCGGTCACCCGTGGATCGACCAGAAACTGGCGCCCGGTGAAGCGCGCTGCCATGCGCAGTACGCCACCGATATCGGTATCCACCAGGTTCAGCTGCACCGGCTCATCGCGGGTGTCCTGCGCCGCCACCGGCGCCGGCATGTGGGCCACGCCCACGATCAGGGCCAATGCGGCACTGCAGGCAAGGCTGCGCATCGCCCTCATGGATGGGCACCCGCAGGGGCCACCATCACGATGTGTCCTGAAATCCGTGCCGCCGGCATGTTCGCATCCCCTGTGCGTGTCAATTGCAGCTGCTGCAGCTCGATGGCAGGGTCGGCCAGCAGCGGCAGCAGCCAGTTCCATAGCGCATCGGCAGGTATGGCCCGTACCTGCAGGTGCCAGCGCCCGTCGCGCGCTTCGATATGCAGGCCGCCAGCCAGACCGGCGGCCTTGATCTGGTCACGCAGTCCGGCCAGGGTCGGATGCTGGCCCTGCGCCAGCTGCTGGCGCTCACGGGCGTGCAGCAGCGGTGCCAGTGCGCGCTGCTGCGCCTGCAGCCGTGGGAGTTCGGCCTGCCAGTGCGTGCGCTGCTTCAGCAAGGGCTCCAGCCATAACGACCACAGGCCCGCCACCAGCAGCGCCACCACCATTACCCACAGCATCAGCCGGTCGCGCGGTGGCAGGCGTTGCCAGCGCTGCTGCACGCCCGCCAGCCCCTCGCTCAGCCGCAAGGTTCGCGTCGTCACTGTCCCGCTCCGCTCACCCGCAGGCGTCCACCGGCATCGCGCACCAGCTGCAGCCCCTGCGCCTGCACCGCTTGCTGCCAGCGCTCAAGCCGCTGTGGATCGTCGGCCAATGCCCGAGCATCAGCGTCCAGCTCCAGGTACACCTGCCCGGGTTGGTAGTGCAGGCTGTGCACCTGCCCCGCCAGCTCCGGAACCGCGTGCAGCGTGCTGGCGACCTGACGCTGCAGCGCCGGCAACGGCGGCGCTGGCGGCGGAACCGCAAGCGCTCGCCTTGCCTGCAACACCGGGTCCACCACATCGGTGATCTCCGGGAAGCGTGCGCTGAACTGCCGTGCCATGTCCTGCTGCAGCGCCTCACCCTCGATCCGCCAACGCGAGACCTGCCACTGCAGCCCAAGTGCGGCCAACAGCACCGCCGCCAGTGCCAGGCCGATCGCCAGTCGCGGCGCTTGACGGCCTGCGCCGGGCAGCGGCAATGACCAACCCGGCAAGGGGCCACAGGCCTGCAGTTCATGCGCGACGGCGGTGGCCGGCAGGCTGCCCGGCCACGCCGGCGGTACGCTGTCGATCCATTGCACGGCCTGCACGCCGGCCTGTTGCAGGCGGGTGGCCAACGCCTGCATCGCCGCAGACGCATCACGTCCGCCATACCATTGGACAAGTCCCCGATCGCGCCCGCTGCGCACCAGCAGATGCTCGCCGCTGACCTGCAGCGTGGCGTGGCGGTCCTGCCAAGGCAGCAGCAGTGGCGTCGGATGCAACGCCTGCAGCTGCAGCGCGCACGAGGCCAGCAGCTGCTGCGCCTGCGTAATGGCCTGCTGGCCGAGCCAGGCCACCGGAACCGTACCGTCTGCCGCCTGCGCACCGTGGGCCAGCGCCACGTCCTGCAGATCATCCAGCAGCATGGCCTCCACCTCGCCCTGCAACGCCGCGTGCAGGCGGCGCCCGGACAGCGGCGGCAGCTGCAGTTCCAGCAGGATCAGGTCGTTCGGATCAAGGCAGGCGTGCACCGTGGCCCGCGGATGCCGCAGGCCCAGCGCCGCCAGCGTGTCGCGGCCGTGGGCGAGCACCTCGCCCTTGTGCAGCTGCGCCCAGTCCACCGCGCTGTCAGCGCGCAGGTGCGCCAGCGCCGGCAGGCGCACCCGAAGCTGCACGGTCATGCGCCGATCCTCGTCCACACCCGTTGTACACGCACCCCGTCGTCGCGGTACTCGCGCCAGAGCAGCGCGCGGAAATCAACCGCGCTGCCGTCGGCCTGCACCCGGCCGACGGCCAGGAACCACTCGCTATGGATACCCAGCGGAAGCACGGCCATCTGTTCGTTGCTCAGTTGGAGTCGGTTGGCGATGTCACCGCGGTTGAGCAGCCAGTGGCCGGCGTCGCGCTCAGCGAGCAGCGCCTGCAGCCTTGCCGGTTCCACCGCAGGCGCCACTGCCTGCAGGACGCTCAGGTCGCAGGTATTGGCGTTGACCAGGGTCTGCGCGGGCAACACCACTGTGCGCCGCGCCAGCGCCTGCAACGCCACCGGGTCGGCGCCGGCCAGCGCCTGTTCGATCAGTGATTCGCGCGGCAGCGGCGCCTGCGCCGGCATATCACCGTCGCGCAGGCGCGCCTGGATGCGGTCCACCGCGGATGCGCAGGTGCCCTGGCCCAGCCCCTGCCCGGCACACAACGCGACGAACGCGCCCCGCGCCTCAGGGTCCGGCCTGCCATGGGCCAGCAGGTTGCGCAGGTTGAACATCGACTGGGCATCGACCAGCTGCAGCTGCACCGGCAACGGTGCCTGCAGCTGCAAAGGACGCGCCCAGCGTCCGCCGCGCACCGTGGTCAGCTGTTCCTTCACATCCTCACGCAGCTGCTGCGCCGCACGCTCCAGCGTGGCGTCCACCGCCATGCGCACCTGCGCGCGCAACTGGTCGCCGCGCAGCGCACGCAGCTGCGCCGACTGCCGGGTCAGCAGCGCAGTGGCAATCACGGCCACCAATGCCACCACCAGCAAGGCGACGATCACCGCCACGCCACGCTGGTGGATGCATGAAATCGAACGCGTCCGGGCTGCCATCAGCACGCCTCACAGCTGCCAGGAGCCGATATCCGCGTTTCCGGCGTCGCCACCGGGCTTGCTGTCCGCACCCAGCGAGAACACATCGATGTCGCCATGGGTTCCGGGAACCTGGTACTGGTACGGATGGCCCCACGGATCATTCGGCAGGCGATCCAGATACGGCGTCACCGGCAACGCACCGCTGCCCTGCGGCGGCTTCACCAGCGCCTGCAGGCCCTGTTCGGCACTGGGATAGCGCCCATTGTCCAGCTTGAACAACTTCAGCGCCTGCATCAGCGCCGCGATGTCCTGGCGCGCCGCCACCACGCGCGCCTGGTCCGGACGGTCCATCAACCGCGGCACGATCAGCGCGGCAAGGATGCCGATGATCACCACCACCACCATGATCTCGATCAGGCTGAAGCCCTGCTGCCGAGCCCTGCAACCACCTGCCTGCCTTGCCATTGTTCCGCCCTCGTCATCCTGGAAGAGACCGCTGCACCATGGTCAGCGGTGCATGTGTCAGTACGATAAACATCCGCCTGCGATTCGCTGCGCGGTTGCCTGTGCGGGCGCACGTGCAGCCGGCACGCGTGCCGCCTCGAGCAGGTGTTGCGGCACGCTGGCCAGTGTCTGGTCGATGCACTCGCGCAACAACGGATGCACGCACGCCTGCAGCAGGCGCACGCACTGCGTCGGCGACCACGCGGTGCCGTGGTCGAGGCCGATGAACATGCGGTAGGCCTGGTGGTAGCGCAGGTCGTCGTACACGCGCTGCGCAGTGTTGAGATCACGCACGATCACCAGCAGGGCCGCACGTTGCAGCAGTCGCGCATCGGCTGCGCCAAGCGGCAGCGCGCTGATGGCCGCGTCGGGCCAGGGCCACAGCCGCAGGTCGAGGGCCTTTCGAAGTGCCGCCAGTGGATGCGCACTGCTGTCCAGTGCCGCCCAGCGCGCCGCATCCGCCCAGGCGTCACTGGACAGCACCCAGACCCACGAGCGTCCATAGCGCTGTACGTTCAGGGGCGTGTGCCGTGCCTGCTCCAGCGACTGGCTCAGGTGGCGATCCAGCTCCAGCATGCTGATCCTGCGACTGTCTTCCATCTGCGCCGCCCCTGCTCCACGACGCGTGGTGCGTCGTACTCTGGAGAAGACGTCAGCAAGGCAGGTGAAGCGACACCGCGAATGCAACTCTGTGCACGGGGTGGCGCTTCATCGGCAACGTCATCGCAGCGTCATCCGCCTGCAGGCTTCGCGCTGCAGCCGCGGTGCGTCACCCCCACAACGGCGGGCCAGTACCGCCACGTCGCTGCGGGCAGCGAATGCGACCAGTGCATCGGTCATGTCCACGTCATCGCACCATGACGCCAGCGCAACGCGCAGTGCGGGCAGCTGCCATCCCTCCATCACCCCATGGGCGCCCGCCACGAACCAGTGCCAGAGCCGATGATGCAGTACCTGCTCATGCAGCTGCGTGAGATCGTCGATGCCATGCATGCCCGCCAACAGCAGTGCGCGTGCGAGCACCGCAGGCGGCAGCGCCCCGGATTCGACCAAAGGCATCTCCTGCTGCTGCAGCCGCAGCAGCATCGCCAATGGGTGTGACTGCGGATTGAAGTCCAGCAGCACCGCCTGCTGCTGCCACTGCGCGTCAGACACCACGCACACCCAGGGCGAACCATAGCGATGCACCATCAGGGGCCTTCGCTGGGTGGTTTCCAGCAATGCAGACAGATTGCGGCGCAGATCGAGCACACCGATGGTCTCGTTGCGCATCCTTGGATTCTCCTTGCTTGCAACAGCCCGGCGCGGCGCGCACGGCCAGCGCCTTCATCTATCCAAGGACGGCGATGCCACCCGGAAAGCGACGCAGATCCAGCGACATCGTCCGTCGCAGCTGCTCCAGCGCCGCGTCCGGATCATCGATGCGGAAGCGGCCGCTGACCGGGGCGCGCGCCAATGCCGATTCGCCCAGCAGTACCTTGCCGCGGCGGTAACGGTTGATCTCCTCCACCACCTCACGCAGCGGTGCGCGGCGGAACACCAGCATGCCCTCCGTCCAGGCACTCACTTCCGACGCCACGGCCTCGGCCACCACACCACTGAGGCGCTCGTCGTACCGGGTCTGCTGGCCCGCCTGCAGCCGCAGCCGGCCCTGCGGATGCTCGATGCGGGCACTGCCCTGCAGGCAGGTCACCCGCACCTGGCCCTGGGTGTTGCGTACGTCCAGGCGCACCGCGCCCTCATCGGCAATCACGCAGCCCGGGCCCGCGAACAACGCCAGGCGCAGACCGGCCTGGGTCTCGATCGCGGCCTGGCCCTGCACCAGCTCGAAGCCTTCGCCCTGCGTGTGCGCGCGGCGGCGCAGGCTGCTCTGCGTATCCAGTTCGATCTTCAGTTGCGGCGAGGGCGCGATCTGCAGTCGCTCACCGGTGCCGGTATGGAAATCGGCTGCCATGGCTGTCACCGAGGGCCACAGGCCCATCGGCGGGCGGATGGCCGCCACCACTACCAGGCTGGCCGGGGCGGCAATCGCGGCGCCCAGGAAGGCGCGTCGGCTCCAGCGCTGGGCCGGCGTCGGCGCGACCGGTTGACGCGCGGCCGCTGGCAGCTGCTCGCCGGCCAGCCGCACCTGCTCCCACTGCCGGCGCGCACGGCCAAACGCTTCGCGATGGCGCGGGTCGGACTCGCACCACGCGCGGAACCGGCGCCCGTCGGCGGCGGTCGCCTCGCCCGAGGTCAGCCGCACCACCCACGCGTGCGCCTGACGCTCGACGGCATCCAGCGGGCGTTGCGGGCGATCGTCAGGATCCATGGGGGCTCATGCCGGACCCGCACGCTGCGGGGTTCTGCTCGGCGTCAAAGTGTAGACGGATGCCGCCGTTCAGAACCGCACCTGGCGCCCCGTTCCACTGCGCTCGGCCAGATAGTCCTGGGCGGCCTTCAGCTCACGCTGCACCAGCCGCAGCGACACACCGAGGTGATCGGCGACATCGCGCTGCTGCAGGCCGTCGACACGGATCGCCAGCAGGATGCGGCGACGGCGCTCGGGCATGCGCTGCAGCAGGCCGACCATGTCTTCCAGCGCGAAGTCCAGTTCAGCCGCCTGCGCCGGGCCGGGTGCAGGGTCGGCCATGTCCATCAGCGTATCCACCTCCTCCAGGCTCAGCAGGCGGTGGTCAGCACGTTGGCGGTCGATCACGGTATTCATTGCCATGCGCAGCAGGTAGGCCGCGGGGTTCTGCACGGCATCCAGGCGGTCACGCCGCGCGCTCAGGCGCATCCACGTGTCCTGCAGCGCGTCGCCGGCCAGCTCCTCCGAGCCCAGCTTGCGCACCAGCCGGCGCTTCAGTTCATCGTAGGCACCCAGAAGGTGGTCCATCAGGTCAACTGCCCCAGCCGTACCGTTGCTCATGTTCGAATCCTTGAAGTCATGGAAGGGGCGCGCGCGCGCCACAGTCGTGGTCGGTGCCGGAAGGTCGGATCTGCAGCGTTACCGGCTGCGGCAGCGCAGCGGCATCGGGTGCCAGCACCAAGTGCTGCAGCGCCTGCAGCAGGCGCGCATCGCGGCGCTCGCTGCCACTGCCTGACAGCAGCTCGGGCGCATGCACCTGGCCCTCGCTGTCGACACGGAAACGCAGCGTCGCGGCATAGCGGCCGGGAGCGATCTCCGGGTCGTCACAGAACACCGCACGCAGCCGCTGCTGCAGCCCACCATAGCGACGTCGACGTTCCGCATCGGCGAGTTCCGCGCCGACACCGGGTTCGGCAGCCAAGGGCGTGTCCCGGCGCAGCACCACACGCTGTTTGCCGATCACCTCGGCCTCGACGCCGGAGTCCTGCAGCAGCGCCTGCAGGGCGGGCAGCGGCGGCAGGCTGGCGCGCAGCGCACGGCTGCTGCGGCCTGCGGCAAGATCGCCCGGGTACATCACGGACCACCCACTGATGACGCTGAAGCGCTCGACCGCCTGTTCCAGCGGCTGCGCAGGGATGTCGTAGGCATGAACACCGTCCTGCCCGGCAGCGGCAAAGGACAGCAGCAGCCATGCCGCGATGGCCACCTTCCAAGTTCTGACCGCATGGTGTCCATTCAGCCCCCTGACGTAGAACACATGACCCTCGGCAGCGACAGCAGCTGCAGTGGACGCGCGCCAAGACCGGAACCCCGGCCCGCGCGCGACCCGCAAGCGGGCTCAAACCGTACCGGGGTCACATGTCATTGCGATGACCGCCGCCTACAGCCGACCTGAAGCCAGTCACCCATCAGGAATCAATAAATCGAACAGACCACCTCATCCACGCCTGGGGTCAGAGCCCGTTGCGCAGCAACGGGATCCGACCCCGTGCCGACCCAGACGTGTCGACCAAGGTCGACACCCACCAAGAGCAGCTCATGCCGTTCCGGCAGATCGTGGAAATCTGTCGAAGGCGGGGTGGGTCCGGTTGCGGGGGCGTGAGCCGCATGGATGCGGCGACCGAGCCTACATGGACGTACTTGCAGCGTCCCCCGCAACCGGACCCACCCCGCCATCCCTCAGTAGGCCCGCTGTTGCTGTTGCTGTTGATGTTGCCGGCCAGCGGCCGGCACTACCCGCGGGTGCCGGGTGCAACCCGGCCGCAAACCCCATCCCTCAAAGCGGCAGCTGGGTCGTCTGCTTGATCCGCTGCATCGGAATCTCCGTCTTGGTGTTCTGCACCCCGGCGATCCGGTTCAGGTGCTGCATCTGGAACTGCCGGTAGGCATCAAGGTCCGCCACCGCCACCCGCAGCAGGAAATCGCAGTCACCGGCCATCAGATGGCATTCCAGCACTTCCGGGAACGACTTGATGCTGTTGATGAAGTGATTGGTGGTGTCCTCGTCCTGCCCCCGCAGCCACACCCGAACGAACACCGTGAAGCCACGGCCCACCTTGGCCTCGTTCAACAAGGCCACATAGCGGTCGATGTAGCCGCCCTCCTCCAGCAACCGCACCCGGCGCAGACAGGCCGACGGCGACAGCCCGACCAGGCGAGCCAGCTCCAGGTTCTGCAGGCGACCGTCGCGCTGCAGGGCGTCGAGGATGCGCCGATCGAGGTTGTCGAGCTGGTACTGCATGGAATTTCACCCGTTTCGCTTCTGTCCGCACGAAATATCAATCATCCAGAATCAAGTGGCATCAACGCAACCCGATTTCGTGATTGGACCGCTAGCATGGGCCACCCCCACCTTGTTGTGCCGTTCCATGGACGCCCGTACCACCCTCCCTCCGCCCGCCACCTGCGATACCGCCCCGCGTGCCGAATTCCTGCGCGGCCTGCGCGCCGCCGTGCCGGTGATGATCGGCTTCATTCCGTTTGCCCTGGTGCTCGGAGCGCAGGCGGCCCAGAAGGGCCTGAGCGCACTGGAAGTACCGCTGATGACCGGTCTCAACTTCGCTGGCGGCTCGGAGTTCGCCGCCGTCGAACTGTGGACCTCGCCACCGCACATCGCGCTGATCGTGGCCATCACCGCCCTGGTCAACAGCCGCCACCTGCTGATGGGCGCCAGCCTGGCCCCGCTGCTCCAGCACCTGCCGCGCCGACGCCTGCTGCCGGCCCTGTTCTTCATGTGCGACGAAAGCTGGGCGATGGGCGTGGCCGATGCGCGCCGGCGCGCGCTTGGCTTCAGCCTGGCCTACTACCTGGGCGTGTCGGCAGGCCTGTACACGGTCTGGGTGGCCTGCACCGCACTCGGCGCGATCATCGGGCCGCTGTTGGGCGACATCCACGCCTATGGTTTCGACATGGCCTTCCCCGCCGTGTTCCTGGTGCTGCTGCGCGGCATGTGGCAGGGCATGAAGGCGGCGTGGCCGTGGCTGGTCAGCCTGGTCGTGGCCGCCGCCACTTATCTGCTGGTCCCGGGCGCGTGGTACGTGGCCAGCGGCGCACTGGCCGGCCTGGCCGCAGCCTGGCTGCTGGCGGAGGACGCAGCATGATCTTCAATGGCCTGATCCACTGGACCTCGGTACTGACCATCGTGCTGATGGCCGCCGCCACCTACCTGACCCGCATCGTCGGCTTCCTGGCGTTGCGCAACCGTACCCTGAGCAAACGTGCGGTGACGGTGATGGAAGCCGCGCCGGGCTGCGTGCTGATCTCGGTGATCGCCCCGGACTTCGTTGCCGACAAACCCGCCGACCTGGCCGCGCTGGCCATTACCCTGCTGGCCGCCACGCGGCTGTCGATGCTCCCGACCGTGCTGATCGGCGTGGTCTCGGCGGGTGTGTTGCGCTATCTGGTGGGGTAGCTACCGGTACGCCGGGCAACGCCCGGCGAACCGTAGTGGCGCAGCAGTGCAATCACGCGCTGCTGCTTGCCGCCAGCAGGCACAGGCTGCGCGCCGGCAGCGTCCAGGCGCCTTCCTCATCCGGCTCCAACGGCGTTTCGTCGGTCTGCAGGAGTACGCGCCGGAACGACAGGGCGTCATCTGACACGCAGAACCGCTGCGGCTGCTCGCCGGCGTTCAACAGCAGGGCCAGGCTGACATGCCGCCCGGGCTCGCGCAGGCCACTGTCCGGACTGCGACCGTCCAGCACGATCAGCAGCGCACGCAGCCCTGCGTCATGCCAGTCCGCTTCCTCCATGCCGCGACCATCGGGATGCCGCCAGTCGATATCGCGCAGGCCCAGCGCCTCATCGTACTCGCCGCGCAGGAACCGGTTCCGGCGCAGCAGGCCGTAGCGCCTGCGCAGTGACAGCGCCCGCCGCACGAACGCCACCTGCGCCTGTGCAGCCGGCAATGCTGCGCGCTCCCAGTCGATCCAGCTCAGTGGATTGTCCTGGCAGTAGGCGTTGTTGTTGCCCTGCTGCGAATGGCCGAACTCATCCCCGGCGAGCAGCATCGGCGTGCCCTGCGCGAGCAGCAGCGTGGCCAGCAGGTTGCGCATCTGCCGCGCACGCAACGAAAGGATCGCCGCATCATCGGTGTCTCCCTCCACGCCGTGGTTGCTGGAAAGGTTGTGCGAGTGGCCGTCACGGTTGTCCTCGCCGTTGGCCTCGTTGTGGCGATCGTTGTAGCTGACCAGATCGTGCAGGGTGAATCCATCATGCGCCGTCACCAGATTGATGCTGGCCGACGGCCGCCTGCCGTGGTGTTCGAACAGGTCGGCCGAGCCGGTGAAGCGCGTGGCAAACTCCGCCAGCTGCCCGCCATCGCCACGCCACAGTGCGCGCACCGTGTCGCGGAAGCGGTCGTTCCACTCGGCCCAGCCCGGCGGAAACTGGCCCAGCTGGTAGCCGCCCGGGCCGATGTCCCATGGCTCGGCAATCAGCTTCACCTGGCTCAGGATCGGGTCCTGGCGTACCGCATCGAGGAAGCTGCCCGAGGCGTCGAAGCCATGCCGTTCGCGGCCGAGGATGGTTGCCAGGTCGAAGCGGAACCCATCCACCCGCATCTCGGTCACCCAGTAGCGCAGAGAGTCCATGACCATGCGCAGCGCACCGGCATTGGTCAGGTCGAACGTATTGCCGGTGCCGGTATCGTTGATGTAGTAGCGGCGATCATCGGCCAGGCGGTAGTAGCTGGCGTTGTCGATGCCCTTGAAGGACAGCGTAGGGCCCAGCTCATTGCCTTCGGCGGTGTGGTTGTAGACCACGTCCAGGATCACTTCGATGCCGGCATTGTGCAGCCGCGCGACCATCTGCTTGAACTCGGCCACGATGCCCAGCGACAGGTAGCGAGGCTGCGGCGCGAAGAAGCCGATGGTGTTGTACCCCCAGTAATTGCGCAGCCCGCGCTCGAGCAGCTGCTGGTCATCGACGTATGCGTGCACGGGTAGCAGTTCGATGGCGGTCACGCCCAGATGGCTGAGGTGGTCGACCACTGCGTCATGGCGCAGGGCAGAGAAGGTGCCTCGCTCGGCCTGCGGGACATCGGGATGCTGCATGGTCAGCCCGCGCACATGCGCTTCGTAGATCACGGTCCGGTCCCAGGGCGTGGCAGGTGCACGCTCGACACCCCAGCTGAAGGCCGGGTCGATCACGGCGCAGCGCGGCATGTAGCTGGCGCTGTCGCGGCGGTCGAAACTGAGATCGCCATCGCGGTGACCCAGGGTGTAGCCGAACAGGTGGGGGGCCCACTTCAGTTCGCCGACGATCTGCTTGGCGTAGGGGTCCAGCAGCAGCTTGTTGGGATTGAAGCGATGGCCCTCTTCCGGCGCATACGGGCCGTGCACCCGGTAGCCGTAACGCTGCCCGGGCCGCACGTCCGGCAGGTAACCATGCCAGATCTCGTTGGTGTACTCGGGCAGCGCGATGCGTTCCACTTCGCGGTTGCGTCCATCGAACAGGCAGAGTTCCACCCGTGTGGCATGCCGCGAGTACAGTGCGAAGTTCACACCCAACCCGTCCCAGGTCGCCCCCAGCGGGAAGGGCCGGCCTTCGCGCACCCGCGAGGTCTGCGTCCACTTACGGCTCGCCATCAGTGCCCTCCTCCCCGCGCGCGGCGGCAATCTCGGCTTCCACCAGCCGCTCGGCCATGTGCCAGTGCCGTTGCTGCTGGTCGTCCGGGCGCCCTTCTGCCTCCCAGATCTGGTGGGCAAGTGCCTCAATCCGCTGCCGTCGTTCCCTGCTGTCCATCCCTACCTGTCTCCTCGTTGATCCATATCGCCAACGGGCTGCCAGCCAGAAGCCCGGCCACGTCCGCGGTTGCGTTGAAATGTTCGATGCGCCCGTCCAGGACATTGCGCATGGGGCCTGCCGGCAGCCCACGCAGCGTCACGCCGCTGCCGACGTCGCGCGGAATGTGCAGGCTGGGCCCCGGCATGGTGGTGGGCGAACTTCGCCGTACGACCACCAGCAGCACCTGCGCCTGATGCCTGCGCGTGAACGCCAGCCACGGCGAGCGCGCAGGCGCGGACAGCGGCTGCAGCGCGCCGTGCAGGAAAAGATGCGGGTGCCTGCGGCGGCAATCGAGCAACTGCCGGAGCAGGAATGCCTTGATCCCACCGTCCCGCCAGTCATCCAGCAGCGCGGGCCACCCGCGCGCATCACGCAGCCACGCGTGCCGCGCCCGATAGTCCACCGCGTGCCGGTTGTCCGGGTCCACCAGGCTCAGGTCCCAGCCTTCGCCGCCCTGGTAGAGGTCGGGCACGCCGGGCAGGCAGTGCTGCAGGCACAGCTGTGCCAGGCCGTTGCAGGCGCCCGCCGGCGCGATGCGCGCCACGAACGTCGCCAGCGCCTCCCGCACCGGCTGCAATGGCGCTCCATCCAGCAGCGCGTGCAGCCACTGCGCGGCGGCCTCCTCCACGGCCACGTCGGGATCGGACCAGCTGCTGACCCGTTTACCCTCGCGCAATGCCTTGGTCAGCCATTGCACCATCCTCGATGCGAAGTCGGCGCCGGGGGTACCGTGCATCGGCCACGCGGCGACGAGCGCCTGCCATAGCGCATAGGTCTCGGCACCCGGCAACGGCATCGGCGCGCCGGCGTGGGTCGCCATCCGGCTCCAGCGCCGCACCGCGTCCCGCCACTCGACCGTGCAGGTACTGAGAACCGCCAGCCGTGCCCGGCTGTCGGCCCCGCGCTTGTGATCGTGGGTGGCCAGCGCAAGCAGCGCCCTGGGATGGCGCCGCAGGCGCCCGGCTGCATGTTCCAGCAGCTCGCGCCCTTCCATGCCCAGCCGCTGCGGATCACTGCCGACTTCGTTGCGCGACAGCAGCCTGAAGTAACGATAGAAGCCTGTGTCTTCCACCGACTTGGCATTCAACGGCGCGGCCAGCTGCCCGAACCGTACACGCAGCTCGGTTTCAGCCGGCGCCTGGCCGGGAAGTGCCTGCAGCAGCAGATCCAGCGCGGCGCGTGCGGCACCGTCCAGCGCCTCGCGCGCAGCAGCTGCAGCGCCCACCAGCGCCTTTCGTTCACCCGCCCCCTGCAGCGAATAGGGCCGGTAGGTGCGGTAATGCCGCAGCAATGAAGCCAATGCGCGTGCCAGCGCAGCCACTCCGATATCGGCCTCGGCCAGCCGGGGCTGCAGGACCTGCTGCGCACTGCGCAGCAGCCGCTGGAAGTCTGCGTGAAGGCCCTGGCGCAACATCATGCCGCGAGCGTCCTGCTGAATCCGGTCAAAGCTGCGCGAGTCACCGCCCAGCGCCTGCCACGTGCGCGAGAGCGCGGGGGCAGCCGCCGGATCGTGCAACCAGGCACCGGTCTGGTCCATGAAGTCATAGCCGGTGGTACCGTCGCAGGCCCAGCTGTCGGGCAGCTGCTCGCCCTCGGCCAGTATCTTCTCCACATGCAGGCTCACCGCCTGCGGATCACGACCGCCGGCCGCACAGGCTGCGTCGAGCGATTCACGAAGGCGCCGCAGGTAGGCGCCCGGGGAGGACAGGCCATCCACATGATCGATACGCAGGCCGTCCACCCGTCCCTCGCGTACCAACCGCAGCGGCAGCGCATGGACCGCCTCGAACACGTCGTCGCGCTCCACCCGCAGCGCGGCCAGTTCATTGATATCGAAAAAGCGCCGGTAGTTCACCTGATCGCCCGCCGTGCGCCACCAGGCCAGCCGGTAGTGCTGCCGCTGCAGCAGCGTATGCAGCCGTTCGACGCTGCGGTTGCAGCGCTCGGCCCACGCCGGCCACTGCGCGGGGTCCAGTGGATGGCTGCGCGGCGACAAGGGCAACGCCAGACCATGGTGGCGCAGCACGGGACGCGCGTTGTCCACCACCACGCGCACTACGCCATCGCGCACCGCGTCGTGCAACGGCCGGTCCAGTGCAGGCAGCCAGAGCCGGCCCTCGCAGCCCGGCGCCTCCCAGTCGATGTCAAACCATTCTGCGTGCGGGCTTCGACGCCCGTGCATCAGCACATCGTTCCACCAATGGCTGTGCGGGGACGCCGCCAGATGGTTGGGTACGATGTCGAGGATCAGGCCCATGCCGTGCGCGCGCGTCGCTGTGGCCAGTTGCCGGAAGGCTTCTTCGCCGCCCAGTTCCGGATTGATGCGGGCCGGGTCGATGCCATCGTAGCCATGCGTAGACCCGGGCAGCGCAGCGGTGATCGGCGACAGGTAAAGGTGGCTGACGCCCAGCGCGGCGTAGTACGGCAGCTGCGTCGCGGCGGCCTCGAGGTCGAAGCCTGCATGCAATTGCAGGCGTACGGTGGCACGCAATGGAGTCATCGCCGCTCCCTCCGCCGCGTGGCGCTGAAGCGGGCAATACGTGCGTCAACCGCGTCCTGGTCCCACGCTAGCGGTAGCCGCCGGCGCCAGTTCGGATGGCCGTTGACGGTGCCCGGCAGGTTCACCTGCGCGCGACTGCCCAGGGCGTCTTCCAGCGGGAGCAGCGCCAGCCGTGACGATGCGTGCGCGACCAGCGACAGCGCACGCGCTTCAAGCGTGGCCACCTCGCCCCGGGCGACTGCGGACAGCGCCTGGACCTCTCTGGAGCGCGCGTGCAGCGCCGACGGAAGCCCGCTCAGCTCACCCAGGCGGGCACGCCAGCGCAGGTCGCGCCCGTGCAGCCAGCCGGACAGCGGTGGCAGATCATGGGTGGAGGGCATGGCCACCGCGTCGCGGCGCCACCGTGGCGCCGGCAGGAAGCGCTCACCGTTGCGGGCGAACGGCAGCACCTCGATGCCCAGGATGCCGCGGGCTGCCAGCCGCTGGCGAACGCCCGGCGGCACCACGCCCAGGTCTTCACCAATCAGCACGCAGCGATGCCGCCACGATTCCAGCACCAGCAGGTTGATCAGATCATCGAACGGATAGCGCAGGTAAACGCCCTGCCCGGCGCCCGCCCCGCGGGGAAGCACCCACAGGCGCTGCAGGCCAAGGATATGGTCGATGCGCAGCCCGCCACGGCCGGCCATCACAGCGCGCAGCACGCGGATGAACGGCTCAAAGCCCTCGCGCTGCAGGGCGAAGGGTGACCAGCTGGTGATACCCCAGGCCTGGCCCAGCGGATTGAACGCATCCGGCGGCGCGCCCAGTTCAAGACCCTGCAGCAGTTGGTCGCCGCCGGTCCGCGCCTCGACGCCCTGCGGTGCGCAACCCACCGCCAGATCCGCGATCAGCCCGATCGACGCGCCGTCGTTGCGCAATCCCGCCTGCACCTGCGCCCAGCCCTGCCGCGCCAACCATTGCGCAAACGCATGGTCGTCGGCGCTTCCAGTGAACCGGTCGGCGGCGTGCTGGCAATAGCGCAGCAGGGGTTCGCCTTGCGCATCGCGCCACGTCTGCATCTGTTCGCACTGTGCCGGCGCCTGCTGCCGCAGCCACTGGTGCACCTGGCGCAGCCAGCGCCACTTCAACGCCGCCGAGTGCGGCCAGTCGATGCGGCGCGCTGCGGTGGCGGCTGCAACTGCCGTCGCCAGTGCTTGGTCTTCAGCCAGCACGGCGTCGGCTGCCTCCGGCAGTACCTGCGGCAGGGACACCTGCAGTGGATCGAGCCAGTGCCGGTCGCTGGGCGAATAGGGGCTGTAGCCTGGCCCAGGTGGCAAGCCGGCATGCAGCGGGCTCAACGCCACTGCATCGCCGCCGTGACGGTGCAGCAGTTCGCTCCATCGTGCACAGCCGGCGCTGTCACCGATGCCAGCGTCGCAAGAGGCGCGAAGGCTGTAGACCTGCGCCGACAGGCCCCAGCCGCGCAGCGTGCCCTGCGGCCACCAGGCACGTTGTGGCGCCACCGCAACCGCCTGTTGCCGGTCGCCCCGGCGCCACTGCCAGTAACCCGGCTGGTCCGGCACGCGCCAGCGCCCTTGCGCATCGGCGCGTGCCGGCAGCACTGCGCCATGCTCATCCACCCAGCACGCTGCGCCGGCTGCGTCCGGCATCGCCAGCAGCTGTCCACAGCAGGCCGTGCGCAGGCCACCGTGCTCGGGCGCTGCATCGCCCTGCAGCCCCTCCAGCACCGCGCGCAGCACGTCCGGTGCGACCTCGCGCTCGACACCGGCCACGTCGGTCCAGCGAACCAGCAGGCCCGCGCGCCGTGCCGCCTCCAGAACCGCCGCATCGGTCCTCATGCGGCGACCCAACAGGCAAGCACGCCGCCGCCTGCGGGCAGCAACGTGGCAGCGTCCGGCCCTACAACGTGCTCCCCGGCCGGCATCGCATGCACCACCGGCGACGGGCCGACATTGACCGCGATCCACCACTGGCCCGACGGCAGCTGCCAGCCCGCCTGCACCGCGCCTTCGCCCAGCACGCGCGCACCCAACGACCGCGCCTGCAGCAACCCGGGCTGCAGATAGCGCCTGCGCAGTGCCAGAAACCCGCTCGTGCAGCGCAGCCAGTCCTGCGACCAGGGATCATCGCCGGGCGGCGACGTGTAGGACGCCTGCAGGGTGGCCGGGTCGTTCGGGTCGGGAATACGCGCGCGCGAGGCGGCGTCGGCAAAGGCGCTGAAACCAGCGAACTCGCGGCGACGCCCTTCGCGCACCGCCTCGTCCAGCGGCGGCGCGTAGTCGGTGAAGAACAGGAACGGCGATTGCGCCTGCCACGGTTCGCCCATGAACAGCAGCGGGATCATCGGCGTCAGCAGGGTCAACGCCAGCGCCGCACGCAGCCGCGCAGGATCGGTCAGCATCGACAGGCGCTCGCCGAGAGCGCGGTTGCCTACCTGATCGTGGTTCTGCGCGAATACAACAAAACGCGCGGGCGACAGGTCGGCGCTGGGTTCGCCGCGGGGATCGCCGCGCAGGTCCGGTTCGCCCTGCCAGGCGAATCCCTCGGCCAGGCAGCGCGCCAGCAGCGCTTCGGCGCGACCGGCATAGGCCGCGTAATAGCCCTCCTGCTCGCCGGTCAGCATCACGTGCAGTGCATTGTGGAAGTCATCGTTCCACTGCCCCTGGTAGGCGCCGCGCAGCCACCGCGCCTGGTTGCGCTCGTTCTCCAGCACCAGGTGCGCGTGCGGGGCCACCGCACGTACCTCATCGGCCAGCTGCTGGAGGAAACGGTCATCGTCAATGGCGTGCACCGCGTCCAGGCGCAGGCCATCGAAGCCGTAGTCGCGCAACCACATCAGCGCGTTGTCGATGAAAAAGCGCCGCACCCAGGGCTGGCGGAAGTCGATGGCCTCGCCCCACGGCGTGCTGCGGTCGTCACGGAAGAACCCGCGCGCGTAGTCGCGCAGGTGGTTGCCCTGTGGTCCGAAGTGGTTGTAGACCACATCCAGCAGCACCGACAGCCCTGCATCGTGCGCCGCTTCGATGAAGGCCCTCAGCGCTGCCGGCCCGCCATAGGCATGGGCCGGCGCATACGGGAACACGCCGTCGTAGCCCCAGTTGCGCTGGCCGGGAAACTGCGCGACCGGCATCAGTTCAATGGCGGTGATGCCCAGCGCGGCCAGCATCGGCAGCTGCGCGGTCAACGCCGCGAAGCCGCCGCCGGCCTCGATGTGTGCTTCATAGATCACCAGATCCTGCCAGGCATGCCCGCGCCAAGCGGGTTGCGCCATGGCCGTGTCCAGCACCACCGCGCTGTCTCCGTCGATGCCGTCCGGCTGCCAGCGCGAGGCCGGGTCGGGCACGTCCTGACCGGAAGGAAGGCGAAAACGGTAGCGGTCGCCATGCGATGCCGGTGTCCGCAGCCAGTGGCAGCCGTCCGGGTCACGTTGCATCGGCTGTTGCGTGCCGCGCAGGCACAGCGCCATCGTCCTTGCGTCCGGTGCCCACACGCGGAACTCCACCCCGTCACCGGCCACCGGCCAAGCGCCCAGGCGCGGGGCCACTGTGGTCATGCATCAACCTGCAGGTACAGCGTGGAAAGCGGCGGCAGCGTGAGCCGCAGCGACTGCGCGTGGCCGTGCATCGGCCTCGACTCGGTATGCACTGCACCGAGGTTTCCCGCATTGCCGCCACCGTAATACTCGCTGTCGGTGTTGAGCCGTTCGCTCCAACGCCCCGGGTGCGGCACGCCGACCCGGTAGCCGTCGCGACGTACCGGGGTGAAGTTGCTCACCACCAGCAGGGTGCGGCCGCTGCCGGCCGGATCCCGGCGGATGAACGCGTAAACGCTGTTGCGGCTGTCGTCGGCCACGCTCCAGTCGAAACCCCGCTCGTCACGCTCGTCGCGATGCAACGCGGGTTCGGCGCGGAGCACGCCGTTGAGGTCTCGCACCAGGCGCGACAGGCCCTGGCCCTCACTGCTGGCCGCCTGTGCCCAGTCCAGTGCCGCATCGTGCGACCACTCGTGGCCCTGGCCGAACTCGCCGCCCATGAACAGCAGTTTGCTGCCCGGGTGCGCCCACATGAAACCGTAGTACGCGCGGAGCTGGGCCAGCCGCTGCGCCGGCTCGCCCGTCATCTTGGCCAGCAGCGCTCCCTTGCCATGCACCACCTCGTCATGCGACAGCGGCAACACGAACCGTTCGGAGAAGGCGTAGACCAGGCCGAAGCTGATCTCGCTGTGGTGATGCTGGCGATGGACTGGATCGCGTCCCAGGTACTGCAGGGTGTCGTGCATCCAGCCCATGTTCCATTTGTGGGTGAAGCCAAGCCCGCCCTCCTCCACCGGCGCGGTCACCCCCGGCCACGCGGTGGATTCCTCGGCGATCACCAGCACATCCGGGAAACGCTCACGCAGCGCCTGGTTCATCCGCCGCAGGAACGCGACCGCCTGCAGGTTCTCGCGCCCGCCCTGCTCGTTGGGAATCCACTCCCCCTCGGCACGGCTGTAATCCCGGTACAGCATCGACGCCACGGCATCCACGCGCAGACCGTCGATGTGGAACCGCTCCACCCACTCCAAGGCACTGCCGATCAGGTAGGCGGCCACCTCATTGCGGCCATAGTTGTAGATCAGCGTGTCCCAGTCCGCGTGCACCCCTTCGCGCGGGTCGGCATGCTCGTACAGCGCGGTGCCATCGAACCCGGCCAGGCCATGCGCATCGTTCGGGAAGTGCGCGCTCACCCAGTCCACGATCACCCCTACGCCGGCCTGGTGGCAGCGGTCCACGAAGCGTGCGAAGGCCTGCGGCGTGCCATGGCGCGCCGTCGGCGCGTAGATGCCCAGCGGCTGATAGCCCCAGGAACCGCCAAAGGGATGCTCGCTGACCGGCAGCAGCTCGATGTGGGTAAAGCCGAGTCCGGCCACGTACGGAATCAACCGGTCGGCCAGGGCGTCCCAGTCCAGCGGCGCACCCTCGTCGCTGCGCTGCCAGGAGCCCGCATGCACTTCGTAGATCGACAGCGGTGCGCAGGTTCCGGCCTGGCGTCGGGCCGCCAACCATGCGTCATCGTGCCACTGCATCGGCGCCGCCGAAGGCACCCGCGAAGCGGTGGCCGGTGGCAGCTCGGCCCAGCGCGCCATCGGATCGAACTTGTCGGGCATCACCCGGCCGTCGGCGCCGACGATGCGGAATTTGTAGCGGGCACCGGCCTGCACGCCCGGCAGGAACAGCTCCCACACGCCGGCGGTGTGACGCAGCCGCATCGGATGGCGTCGGCCATCCCATCCATTGAAATCGCCAACCACCGCGACCCGCTGGGCATTGGGTGCCCACACCGCGAAGCGCACGCCCGCGATGCCCTGCACCTGCATCGGCACCGCCCCCAGCTGCCGCGCCGCATCGGCATCACCGGCATGGAACCGCTGCAGCAGTGCTTCGTCCAACAGTGGACCGAACGCATAGGCATCGTGCACCTGCTCCACGCCCTGTTCGAAATGCAGGGCAAGCAGCGGTATCGCCGCGTCGCCGGCCGCGCCCTCGAACAGGCCGGGCAACGGGCCAGGAGACAGGTCCCAGCGTTGCCCATCGTCTGCAATCACCTCGACGCGCTGCGCGTGCGGCACCAGCACGCGCAGCTGGCGTCCGCCTTCTGGCTGGCGATGCGGGCCCAGCCAGGCGAATGCATCGGCCGGGCGCGCGTGGACGAGGTCCTCCAGGGCCGGCGCGATGCGCTGATCCAATCCCGTCTCCGTGATCGCTTCATCCACCAGGGCGACCAGATGCAGGCTGTCGTGGCTCATGCAGCCACCTGGCAGGTCTGCTGGTACAGGGCCAGATAGGCGCGTCCGGCCGCATCCCAGCCACCCGGCCGCAGCATGGCCGCGCGGCGCATGGCCTGCAGCAGGCCCGGCAGGCGGAAGGTGCGCATCGCCCGTTCCACGCAGCGGCGCAGTCCATCAGCGTTGGCGCCATGGAACAGGAATCCGGTCACGCCATCCTCGACGGTATCCACCAGCCCGCCGGTCGCGTGCGCGATGGGCAGGCAGCCGAAGCGCTGTGCGTACATCTGGCTCAGCCCGCAGGGTTCGAAGCGTGAAGGCATCAGCAGGAAATCGGCACCGGCAAACATCTGGCGGGCCAGCGCTTCCTCGAACCCGATGAAGGCGCCCACCCGCCCCGGGTAGCGGCGGGCCAGCGCCTGCACCTGGGCTTCCACCTGCGGCTCGCCACCGCCGATGATGACCAGCTGGCCGCCGGCCGCCACGATCTGGGGCGCCACGTCGCAGGTGATGTCCAGGCCCTTCTGGTGCACCAGCCGCGAGACCACCGCAAACAGCGGGCCGGTCGACGGCGCCAGGCCGAACGCCTTGCGCACCGCATGCGCGTTGGTGGCGCGCCCGGTCCACTCACCAATGCCGAAGTGGGCCTTGAGATGGATATCGCGGCGCGGGTCCCAGCTGGCATCGATACCGTTGACGATGCCACTCAGGTGCCCGCCGGCCGCCCTCCGTGCCAACAGGTCATGCAACCCGCAGCCGTCATCCGGGGCGGTGATCTGCTGCGCGTAGCGCAGGCTGACCGTGTTCAGCCGCGTGGCATTGGTGATGCCGCCCTGCAGGAACGACATCTGACCGTGGAAGTGTAGCTCATCCAGGTGTTCGGCCGGCACGCCCAGCACAGGTGCCAGCGCGTACGGAAACAGCCCTTGGTAAGCCAGGTTGTGGATCGTCAGCAGGGTCGGCACGGCGGTCCGGTCCCAACGTACGTAGGCGGCCGCCATGGCCACCGGCCAGTCATTCAGGTGCAGCAGCTGCGGCGACCAGTCCAGCCCGGCACGCCCTGCCGCGATCTCCGCAGCCGCATGCGAAAGCGTCGCGAAGCGAACCGCGTTGTCCTTCCACTCCTGCCCCTGCCCGTCCACGTAGGGCGAGCCCTCACGCTCGTACAGCTCCGGCGACAGCAGCACATAGATCGGAAGGCCGTCGGCCTGCACCGCCATGCCGATCGCGCACGCCGGCAAGCCGGCCCGCGCGCTGACCTGCCCCACTCGCTGCAGCTGTGGCAGGCGCTGCAGTACCTCCGGGTAGCCGGGCAGCAGCACGCGCGAATCACACGCACCGCGCACCGCACGCGGCAGGGCCGCAGCGACGTCGCCCAGGCCACCGGCCTTGACGAAGTCCGCCATCTCTGTGGCAACGAACAACACGCGCTGCACCAGTTCCGGCAGATCCAACGGTTGCGAATGGCCGCGGCGGGTGCCGATCGGCACGGGCGTGACGGGAGAGATCGCAACGGGTGAAGCGGACTGGGCGGCGCGGGCCATGGGGATGATCTCGGATGCTTCAGGCAGACAGACGCCAGCGGCGCCCGGACGGGCGCTGGTGCTGGGAAGGAAGTCGACGCAGGACGTGGGGGACGCCAGCGAGAGGCTCAGGACGACAATAGCCCTCCATGCGATCAATCAACCGTGAAGCCATGGCGATTTCTTTGTGACAAGGCGTCATGAGCTCAGTACGCATGAGGTACGCCCGCCAGCCGCCCGTGCCTCTCCTGTAGAGCCGAGCCCACGCTCGGCTGCGGGCAGTCCCGTTGCCGCTCGAGCCGAAAATGGGCTCGGCTTTACAGAGATTCTCCCTGCGACACCCGGTCGCAGGCCTTCGCGCCACGCGCTTGACCAATGTCAAACCGCCCGCCGCCACGCGGGCGTATTCCTATGCAGAACCCGAACACGCCGGCGCTGCCGGCCTCTACAAGGACCCTGCGATGAGCTACTCCCCCGACAACGCCCAGCTCGTGAATGCGCTGCAGAACGTCATGGTGATCTCCACCACCGACCTGCAGGGCAACATCACCTACGCCAATGACCTGTTCTGCACGCTCACCGGGTTCGCCCGCGAGGAACTGATCGGCCAGCCGCACAGCATCGTGCGCCACCCGGATGTGCCCAAGGCGGTCTACAAGGACATGTGGGACACCATCAAGGCCGGCAAGACCTGGACCGGCATCGTGCCCAACCTCGGCAAGGGCGGCGTGCTCTACGTGGTCGACACCACCGTGCAACCGCTGTTCGACGCCGACGGCAACATCACCTCCTACATCAGCATCCGCCGCGTGGTGAACGACCTGATGCAGAACTACGACCTGGTCGAGTTCAGCAAGGAAAAGTTCGACGACTTCTACGAGGCCGCGTGAACGCTCTCCCGACCAGTACGCCCTTCAGCCGCCTGCTGGTGGGTTTTGCGTCCGAGTCGGGCAACGCCCGCGCCCTGGCCCAGCGTCTGGGCGCGGACCTGCAGCCGCATGCGCCGCAGGTGCTCCCGTTCAACGACATCGACGTGGCCAGTCTCGGCCAAGGCGACGTGCTGCTGGCGATTTCCAGCTCGTTCGGCGATGGCGAACCGCCGGCCAATGGCGAGCGGTTCTTCGAAACCCTGCGCCAGACCCCGACGCTGAGCGGCCTGCGCTATGCCGTGTTTGGGCTCGGTGACACCGGCTACCCGAGCTTCTGCGGCTTCACCAAGGCGCTGGATGCCGCGCTGAGCGAGCGCCAGGCGCAGCCGCTGCTGCACCGGGTGGATGCCGACCTGGGCTACGAGCAGTTCTTCCAGCAATGGCAGCCGGTGCTAAGCCAGGTGCTGGGTGGCGACCTCAGCGCTGGCCAAGACCTGCACCTGCAGGTCACCGCCTATGGTGAAGACAACGCCTTTGCCGCGCGCATCCTCGAACGCCGCCGCTTGAACAGCAGCGACCCGGCCGCGTGGCACCTGCAGCTGGACATTGCCGGCAGTGGCATGGCCTATCGCGCGGGCGACACCCTGCACGTGGTGCCGGAGAACGACCCAACCCTGCTGCACGCATTGGCCCGCTGGTACGGCGATACCACGGCCGTGGCCGCCCTGCGCGACCGCGAGCTGCGCCTGCTGAGCAAGAGCGTGCTGCGCGAGCTGGCCCGGCTCGGTGGCAGCGAAACGCTGAAGGGCCTGCTGAAGGTCAGCCAGAAGCGCGAGCTGGACGCCTACCTGCACGGCCTGGACCTGCTGGACGTGCTGCAGGACCACGCCACCCCGGACAGCATGCCGCTGCCGCGGCTGCGTGAACTGCTGTCACCGCGGCTGCCGCGTGCCTATTCAATCGCCTCGCACCCGCACGACGACCAGCTGAGCCTGTGCGTGCGCGAAGTGCATTACACCCTGCGAGGCCGCGAGCGCTTCGGCACCGCTACCGGCAGCCTGCTGCACGGTGGCGACCACGCCCGTGTGTACTGCCGTTCCAACCCCGGCTTCCACCTGCCCGATACCGGCCAGACGCCGCTGCTGCTGGTCGGCACCGGCACCGGCATCGCACCGCTGATGGGCCTGATGCAGGAACTGCAGGCCAACGGCTGCGAACGCGAGGTGCACCTGGTGTTTGGCGAGAAGCACAGCAAGCGCGACTACCTGTACCGCGACCAGCTGCAGGACTGGCATACCCGGGGCGTGCTGGCCGGCCTGCATACCGCGTTCTCGCGCGATGGCGCCGAAAAGGTCTATGTGCAGCATGTACTGCGGCAGCGCGGCGATGAAGTGCGCGATGTGCTGGCCCGCGGTGGGCATCTGTACCTGTGCGGCAACAAGCGCCACCTGGAAAGCGCGGTGCGCGAGGCCATCGATGCCGTCGCTGGCGAAGGGCGCTGGGACGCGCTGCGCGGTGAAGGCCGCACGCACTGCGAATTGTATTGATCCTTTGATCCTGTAGAGCCGAGCCCATGCTCGGCTGCTGTTGGCGGTGTCGCGCAGAGCAGCCGAGCATGGGCTCGGCTCTACAGGTGCAGGTCAATCGCCGACGATCCGGCCGTCCACCACGCGCGCCACCTGCTGGCCGAACATGGCCACATCCTGCGGGTCATGGCTGATCAACAGCAACGGGATGCCGGTCCGGTCCAGCACCGTTTCCAGCTCCTGACGCAGGTGCTGGCGCAGGTCGTGGTCCAGTGCGGAGAACGGCTCATCCAGCAGCAGCGCCTGCGGCTGCGTCACCAGGGCGCGCGCCAATGCAGTGCGCTGGCGCTGGCCACCGGAGACCTGCGAGGGCAGCAGATCGCCCACCGTGTCGATGCGGAAGGCGTGCAACCACTGCTCCACGGCATCGAAACGCTGGCCGAGCCCCGGATTCAACCAGCCCTTCTGCAGCCCGAACGCCACGTTCTGGCGCACGCTCAGGTGCGGGAACAGCGCGTAGTCCTGGAACACATAGCCCAGCCGGCGGCGCTGCGGCGGCAGATCCACGCCGGTGGCCGCATCGAACAGGGTCTGCCCCTGCACGCGCACATGACCCTGGCCCGGCCGCAGCAGCCCGGCCACCGCCTTCAAGGTCAGGCTCTTGCCCGCGCCCGAGGGCCCGAACAACACCACTTGGCGCTGCGTGCACTGCAGCGATACATCCAGCACGAAATCCTGGCCGGCCGCCTGCAGGCGACGCTGCACCTGCAGGTCAAGCCACATCGCGCAGCTCCCGGCGACGCCCGCCCACCAGCCGCGCGGCCAGCAACAGGATCACGATGCAGACCACCGAGGTCAGGATCACCAGCGCATTGGCCTTGCCGTCCTGGCCGGCCTGCACCGCCTCGTAGATGGCGATCGACAGCGTCTGCGTGCGGCCCGGAATGCTGCCCGCCACCATCAGCGTGGCGCCGAACTCGCCCATCGCGCGCGCAAACGCCAGCAGCAGGCCGGCGAGGATGCCGCGCCAGGCCAGTGGCAGCGTGATGCGGAAGAAAACCGCCGCTTCGGATACACCCAGGGTGCGTGCGGCCTGCTCCAGCTGACCGTCCACTTCCTCGAACGCCGCGCGTGCCGGCTTGAACACCAGCGGCAGCGAGGCCACCGTCGCAGCAATCACGGCCGCCTGCCAGGTGAACACCAGGTTGATGCCGAACCACGACTGCAGCCACGCACCGATCGGACCATTGCGACCGATCAGCACCAGCAGGTAATACCCCAGCACCGTCGGCGGCAGCACCATCGGCAAGGTCAGCAGCGAATCCAGCAGCTCACGGCCGGGAAATCGCCGCCGCGCCAGCAATGCGCCCAGTGCCACGCCCAGCACCAGATTGATCGCGGTGGCCCAGCCGGCCACCTTCAGCGACAACCACAGTGCGCTCCAGTCCAGATCCATGCCTCAGGGCTTGCCGAACCCGTGCCTGGCCAGGATCGCCTGGCCTTGCGGCGAACGCACGAAGGCAGCGAAGCGCCTGGCCTCCACCGGCTGCGTACTGGCCTTGGTCACCGCCAGCGGATAGGCGATGCGCCCGGACACCGGCACCACGAACGCACGGCGCACCCGGTCGGGCATTGCCTGTGCATCGGTGGCATAGACGAAGCCGGCATCCACTTCACCGCGCGCCACGTAATCCAGCGACTGGCGCACGTTCTGCGTCGTGATGATCCTGCCCTGCACCGACGGCCACAGGCCCGCCGCTTCCAGCGCGCCTTTGCCATAGCGGCCGACCGGCACGCTGTCCGGGTTGCCCAGTGCGATGCGCTGCACACCGGCACCGGCCAGGTCCTTCAAGGTACGCGGCGCCGCCTTGGCCTGCGGCGGCACCACCACCCACAGCGCGTTCACCGCGAACACCTCGCGGGTGCCGGCCGCCAGCAGGTTCTGCTGCTGGGCCTGGTCCATCGTGGTTTCGTCGGCCGAGGCGAACACGTCCACCGGCGCACCGCGGCTGATCTGTTGCAGCAACACGCCGGACGCGGCGAAGTTGAAATCGACCCTGGTGCCCGGGTGCGCCTTCTCATAGGCATTGCCCAGTTCGCGGAAGCTCTCGGTCAGGCTCGATGCCGCCGACACCGTCAACTCGGCCGCCCAGGCCGGCACTGCAGCCAGCATTCCCAGCACCAACAGCCCCGCTCGCATCATGGGTCGGCCCCTCGCCTGCCTGATCAGTCCAGTCCGGATTCCCGAGCCACGGCCAGTTCCGCCAGCCGCTCGGGTTGCAGCAACAGCATCTCACGTTGGTTCACCGCAATCACACCCTCGTCGCTCAAGCGGCGCAGCACCCGGCTCACCGTCTCCGGCGCCATCCGCAGGTAGTTGGCAATCTCGGTGCGGGCCATGCTCAGGTTGAAACGGGTGGCGGAGAATCCGCGCCGGGCATAGCGCTCGGAAAGATCCAGCAGGAACGCCGCCATGCGCTCCTCGGTGCGATGGTTGGCAGCCAGCGTGGCCACCTTGCCGATCTCGGCACTGAGCAGGCTGAACAGCCGTGCCTGCAACCCCGGCATGCGGGTGGCCAGCAGGCTCAATCGCGGAAACGAGATCCGGCACAGGTAGACGGTGTCCAGGGCCAACGCATTGCAGGGGAAGCGCGCGCCGTGGATGGCATTGAGCCCGATCACCTCGCCGGGCAGGCTGAACCCCAGTACCTGCTCGTTGCCCTGGCTGTCATCGACGAAGGTCTTGACCATGCCCGCGCGGACCGCTGCGATCGAATCGAACGGATCGCCCGCACGGAAAATATAGTCTCCGGCCTGGAACGGGCCGACGTGGTCGACCAGCACATGAAGCTCGCCCAGCGCAGTCTTGTCGTAGCCCTGCGACATGCAGGCGTCCGAGAACGCACAGGTACTGCAGAAGTGCAGCGCGTCGCCGTCATCGGCCGCCGCCGGATTGGGCGTGGCCGGTCGGGACGCAGAGGGAGCGGAGGGGTTCAGGGGCATTGCAGCAACGCAGGAACGAAGGCCCCCATCATACGACAGCGCGCCACACGGCCCTGCGCACCATGCGCCTACTCCGGCGCAGGTTCAGCACGTCGCTGCGGGCCACGCTGCCGCATGCTGTCGCGCACGTCCACATCGAACTGCAGCTGCAACATGCTGTCGTCATCCAGGGCGATACCGAAGCCCAAGCCATCCCGGCAGGGCAACCGCCCCGCCAGCGACTCAACGGCTTGGCGCGGCAGTACCAACCGGCAGAATGTACCGCCATCGAGCAGCACCGCCTGATCGCCGGCATGCAGCGACAGCGCTACGCCCCAGCCGCCGCTGCCGCCGAAGCGGGTCAGGTTCTCGACCGACTCGCCGGCCAGCAAGCGTGCCAGCTCTTCCTCATCCACGCGCAGGCGCATCGATTGCTGTTGCAGCTGGACCTTCATGCTGTGATGGACTCCCACTCTGATGGCGTATTGCAGTTGAGCAGCAACGCCTGATCCTCGGGTGCCAATGGCAATCGGGTCACGCCCAGGCGTTCCTGCAGGGCGCGCAGTGAACGTCGCGCCATCGGATCATCAATCAAGTCCCGCAGCACGCGGCGGCAATGATCATCGATCTGCAGCCGCATCGGCAACGGTTCATCGTCGAATACCGTGCAGGCGCGCGCTTGATCGGCCTGCAGACGTAGCAACAGCGCGGGCGTCATCCGCGGCGTATCGACCGGCACCACCCAGGCCGGCCCGTCAGGCATCTGCATCGCCACGCTGTAGAGCCCGCCCAGCGGGCCGCAGCGTGCCACGCAGTCCGGCACGCCGCCGAACGCCGGGTAGTTGCCGCTCACCCATACCCGCCCGGCGCCCGCCTGCTTCAACACGCCGCGCATGTGTTCCAGCAGGGTGCGGCCCTGCCAGGGCAGCAGCGCCTTGTCGCGGCCCATCCGGCTGGACAGGCCACCGGCCAGCACGATGCCGTTGATGCTCATCGCAATAGGGCCACGCCATGCGTGGCTGCGTCGGCCGGATTCATCGGGGACGCCTCATCCACGCATGGCGTGGATCTACTGGTCCCGGCGCCCTCCCGAAGGGCGCGGTCAATGCCCATGGTCATGTGTGTGGTCGTGGGAGTGCGAAGCTTCGCTGTCCACATGGCACAGGCTGCAACCCTCGCTCCACTGGCTGTCGCCGTCCTCGTAATGCTCCTGCTTCCAGATCGGGCACTGGTGCTTCACCACCTCGATCAGCTGCCGGCACGCGCGGAACGCCTCGTCCCGGTGCGGACTGCCGGCAGCCACCACCACCGCCACATCGCCGATGCCGAGCCGGCCCTTGGCATGGGCCACATACAGCTTCAGCTTCGGCCCGAACGTGCCTTCGACCTCGGCCGCCAGGCGCTTGAACTCGTTCAATACCAGCGGCTCGAACAGGTCGTAGGTGATCCCGGTCACCCGCCGGCCCACATTGACGTCGCGCACCTTGCCGATGAACACATCGATGCCGCCGAAGCCCGGATCGGAGACCGCCGCGATGCCCTCGGCCGGATCGATCGCCGCCTGCGCGCGGTCCACCACCTTCGCAATGATCTTCCCGCTCATGACTCAGCCCCCGCTCACCGGCGGCAGGATCGCCACCCGCCCATCGTCGGGCAACGCCTCGTGGTCGCGCAGCACGCGTTGCTGGTCGGCGAACGCCGAGTAATCCAGCAGCCCGGCACGGAAACCCGGCCAACGCAGCGGCAGCAGCTCGCGCAGCGCCTGGCGCAGATCGGCCACGGTGCCGCCGGCCACCTCCACGGCAATCTCGCGGCTGGCATCCAGATCGGAGAACGCGCCGAACAACTGCAGATTTACCTGTCTCATCACGGCTCCTGGCTCGCCAGCTGAACCGGGTCCTGATGACCCCAGCCCTGCACACGCACCGGCGTGCCGGCAGGGGCCAGACCGCCCTCGCCTTCCAGCACCACCCAGGCGTTGGCCTGCAGCATGGACATCAACCGGAACGACTCCTGCCCGGCCAGCACGCGCGCACTCAGGCGACCCTGCGCATCCACTTCCACCCGCGCCCGCGCGTGGAAGCGCAGGCCGGGCGGCGTTCGCACGTCGGCCTGCAGCGGCAACGCCAGCACCGGCTCCGGTGCCAGCCCCAGCAGGCGGCGCAGCACTGGCTCGGCGAAGAAGCGCTGGCCCACGGCAGCGGAGACCGGATTGCCCGGCAGGCCGAAATACAGCGCGCCGTTGGGCAGCACCGCAAACAGCAACGGCTTGCCCGGCCGGATCGCCACCTTGTGGAACACGATGCGCGCACCCCGGCCGCGAAGCGCGTCGGGAATGAAATCGTAGCGGCCGGCCGACACCGCGCCTGTGCTGATCAACAGCTGCGCACCCGCGTCCAGCGCTTCATCCAGGACCGCGTTGAACGCCGCCACCTCATCGCCCACCGTGCCCTGCCAGACCACCTCGGCACCGGCGGCCTGCAGGCGGCCGACCAGATACGGCCGGTTGCTGTCACGAATCTGCCCGGATGCCAGCGTCTGCGCCGCCTCGGTCACCAGCTCCTTGCCGGTAGCAATCACCGCCGCCTTTGGCCGCGCCACCACCGCCACCTCGCCCACGCCGATGGCATGCAGCAGGGTGCGCGCGTTGATGTCCAGCACCTGCCCGGCCTGCAGCACGCGCTCGCCGTCGCTTACATCCTCGCCGCGCAGGCGCACGTTCTGGCCCGGCTTCACCAATGCCTTCAGGGCAATGCGGGTCGGGCGGCCATCCTCGCTGGCGAGGATCTCCACATTCTCGACCGGCACCACCGTATCCAGCCCGACCGGCATGCGCGCACCGGTCATGATTTCCCAGGCACCCTCGCCGCCGTCGGCACCGGCATCGCCGGCCGCCTGCCAACCCTGCACGGCAAATTCGGTACCGGCCTCGAACGTCGCGCCGTTGGCGCGCAGCGCGAAGCCGTCCATCGCCGAGTTGTCGAACGGCGGCAACGACTGCCCGCTGTGGATGTCACTGGCCAGGGTACGGCCGCTGGCCTCATGCAGCGGCAGATGCTCGGCCGGCAGCGGCGTGGCCGCGTCCAGCAGGTGCTGCAAGGCCTCGCTGTAGGCAATCATCAGTGGCCACCGCCATCGACCATCGCCAGGGCGTGGCCCAGTACCGGCGCCAGGATGTCCAGGCACTGCGCCGCCGCCTTCGGGCTGCCGGGCAATGCGAACACCAGCATGCTGCCTAGCTGCACCACCTCGGCGCGGCTCAGCCAGGCCATCGGCGTGTGCTGTGCACTGAGTGCCCGCACCATCTGCGCCAGGCCATGCACCGGCCGCGCATTCAACGAACGCAGCGCCTCCGGGGTCAGGTCACGCGGGCCCAGCCCGGTACCGCCGGTACACAGGCACAGGCGCACGCCCTCGGCGGCCAACGCCTGCAGGCGGCCCGCCAACGGCTCGATGCCATCGGGCAGCACTTCGGCGGCCACCACCTCGCCACCCAGCTTTTTCAGCCCAGTCACCAGGGTCGGGCCGGACACATCCTCATAACTGCCCTCGCTGGCGCGATCACTCAGTGTGATCACCGCGCAGGCCGCACCCTCCAACCCCTTTGGCGCACGCGGGTTGAAACGCTCACGCTCGGCCTCGTCCATGCCGTCCGGGTGCAGCCACACACCACGCTTGCCGCCTTCCTTGAACAGCAGGCGGATGCCTTCGATGCGCAGGGCCGGCTCCACTGGCTTGCTCAGGTCGTACAGGGTCAGCAGCGCCGCGTTGACGCCCGCCAGTGCCTCCATCTCCACGCCGGTGCGCGCCTCGCTGGCGCACTCGCACCACACGCGGATCGCCTGCCGCTCCGGCACCGGCGCACAGAACACCTGCACCAGCTCCAGCGGCAACGGATGGCACAGCGGCATCAGCATCGAGGCCATCTTCGCGCCCTGCAGGCCGGCTATCTCGGCCATCACCAGCGCATCGCCCTTGGGCAGGCGGCGCTCGACGATCAGCGGATAGGCCACTGGACCGGCATGCAGCTCGCCCACCGCCACCGCACGGCGGCGGCTGATGCGCTTGTTACGGACATCGGCCATGTGGAAGGCCGCATTCAATTCCCCACTCATCGTGTTGCTCATCCTCCGATCGAGGCCAGGTGCGGGGTCAGCCCGGTCTGGCCCTGGTGCAGTCCATGCCCGGCCGCTTTCAGGCCAAGCTGGGTGGTGATGCGTGCCAGCAGCGCGTCGTGGTCCTCGTCGCGCTGCAGCAGCTGGCGCAGCGGTACGCCGAACTCGCCGAACAGGCACAGCCGCAGGTCGCCCTTGGCGGTCACCCGCAGGCGGTTGCAGCCCTTGCAGAAGTCACGCGAATACGGCGCGATGATGCCGATGCTGCCGCGATGGTCAGGGTGGCTGAACTCGCGCGCCGGGCCGGCATCGGCGGCGCGCGGGCGCTCGTGCCAGCCAGCGGCCAGCAGCTGCTCGATCACCACGTCGGCGCGCAGGTGGTGGCGCTGGAAATAGGCTTCGTTGTCGCCGGTGCGCATCAGTTCAATGAAGCGCACGCTGAAGGGGCGATCACGCAGGTAATCCATCCACTGCGGCAGCTCGTCGTCGTTCAGGCCACGCAGCAGCACCGCGTTGAGCTTGATCGCCGGCAGGCCCAACGCCTGCGCCAGGGCCAGGCCCTGCTGGATCTCCGGCAGGCGGTCGTGCCCGGTGATGGCGTGGAAACGCTCGCGTTGCAGGCTGTCCATGCTCACGTTCAGCGCGGTCAGGCCGGCCCGGTGCCAGCCCGGCAGGCGCCGCGGCAGCAGCGTGCCATTGGTGGTGATGGCCACCTTGCGGATGCCCGGAACCGCCGCCACGATGGCGATGATCTCGTCCAGATCCTTGCGCAGGCTGGGCTCGCCGCCGGTCAGGCGGATCTTGCTCATGCCCAGCGCCGCAAAGGCCCGCACCAGGCGGCCGATCTCCTCCACCTGCAGGAAACGCGGGTGGCCATCGGCCTGGTAACCGTCGGGCAGGCAGTAGCTGCACCGGAAGTTGCAGGCTTCGGTGAGCGACAAGCGCAGGTACGGAAAGCTGCGTCCGAAGCTGTCGGTGAGTTGGCTCATGGCTGTTCCGCCTCCTGGTACCACCCTGCAGCCCTGCCCCTGAACGGGTTGTCGACCCCAGCCCGCAGAGTGCGCTGGGGCGTTGAAAGCGTCAACCCGGGAGGCACGCAGCCTGAATTGGCGCCGCCTGTCGTGATAGGCCCGCCCCGCCCGTCCCGTTCGCCGTGACAACCTCGACACCTGTCGCAGATTGCACGTTGCGGGCGGATCACTACGCCAGCCAGCACTGGCGGGGCTTAACAGCGTAGGACAATGTCAAAAGCGTCTCCAATCGAGTGATGTTTACAACTCTTCTGATTGGCATTGCACAGCGCCAGGGGCTCAGATGGCGTGCCACCGGAAAAAGGGTGGCCGGGTTTCGAATCCCGAGTTGGTCCTGAGTGATTGCGCTTGCCAGTCGGCGTCCACATTCCGTGGCGCCGGCTGGCAATCCGTCTGCCGGCTATGGCGGGCGGTGCGTGGGGGCGTTCGCGCCCACCGGCTTGGGACCAACCCGGATTCGAACCATGCACCGCCCGCCACTTTTATGGGTGGCGGCTACCGATTGCCTCGCACGGAGCCTTGCCATGAACGAATCGGACTTCCCGCATCTACACGCCTACCGCAGCACCGCCGGCGACGACGGTTCGCCACAGGCTGCGCCAACAGTGGACAGGAACACCTTCATTGCCAATCTCCACCGCATCGGCTCCGGTGCGGCGGCCGATGGGCAACCGTGGCCGGAGCGTCACCCGCTGCCCGGCCGCTGCCTCGCCCTGGCCGACGCCGATTGCGCGTTGACCGGGTTGCGGGTGGTGCTGGAAATGCTGCTGGCGGCGGAGCGCACCCGCCAGAACGGCGAACCGGAAGAGTACGTGGGCGACCGGGTGATGGAGGGGTTGGTCATGGCCTGCCAGTCGTTGTGCGCGCAGGCGGTGGGGCGGTTGCAGCCCGAAGGGTGAAGGGCATGCGCAACGCCCTTCAGCGAGGACCGCTTTCAGCAGGCGTCAGTGCTCGCTGAAAGCGCTCCTCAGATCGACCCCGATGATCGGTGAGAAGTCCACTTTGCACAGCTCCAGCACGAAGAGCTGATCGTGATTGCCCAGGCACAGGGTGACTCTCACCGGCACGCCGTCGGCATCGGCAAGCATTGCAGTGGCAATGTCGCTTCCGAAGACCTGGGTCGTGCTGGACAGGAACACCACGCCTCCGAATCCGACGACCTCCACGTCCTCCACCTGGGCGAGCGCCAGATCCTTCAACAACCGTTCGGACAGCTCGTTCGTCTCGGGCAGCAGCCTGTGGATGAGGGAGACCTCGTCGGGGGTGAGGAATCTGGGCACGGGATGTCCTTCAGAGCACTGCATCCAGCCTCCCCCGCAAAGACTACTGTGAGTAATTGACTTCTTTAGTGACATTTCCACTTCGGTCGTACCATCGCCACACACCGGCCTTATGCCCATTCTTAAACTGTCCACGCATACGAATATACCCATCATCTGCGGCGACAAATGGACCATCAGCAATCTCGCACCCCTTCAAAGAGCCCGCTTTTCCCCACGGCTCGGTCTTCAGTCGAGCGGGCTCAACACATTCTATCCGCTCATCGTCGAACGAATTCGTCGTTGCGCCCTGCTTCTGATCCGCACATGCCGAAGAAAGTGACGCCAGCAGGACGCATGTCATGTATCTCTTCATACCTACCTCAGCCCAGGAACCTTCGAGTTGAGCAATCGTTTGTTCTGCTCTTGCTGCAGTTCGACTGTACTAGCATTCCAAAGTGTCTTGGCTACAAATGATTGGCAATGGTTGGCAGGCCCCCACCTACCAAGTGATCTCCCTATCTGAAGCTGGGAATTGACTCTCGCTTCGTCGACATTTTTAACCACTTTGCATGATGCTCCAGGCTCATTGCTACGACCGACATGGTTGGTAACCTGCACGGGATCGCCCGGCATGTCTCCACTGTCGTTACCAGGTACGTTTCCACGAGTGCCACCCATGCCTGCCTCAACTGTATCCGTACGAATCCATTGGTGATCAATTGGATTGTTGGATACTCCAAAGGCCGGCTGACTACATACAAGTACTTCCAAGCCCTCAGGGTCAATCCAACTCATCGGATTTCCCATCACGTAGCCAAAGGTATTTGGCCCCGCTGCGAGCCCAATCGGATCACTCTGCGAATAACGACCCACCGCAGGGTCATACTCCCGCTGGTAGTTGTAGAACAGCCCACTCGCATCCGTCGCCTGCTGGCCCGGGAAGCGCAGCGCCAGTTCGAACGCCACACCATCCCCGTCCGGGTCTGCACTCGGAATCTGGTTGCCGAACACCTCGCTCTTGTTGCTCCACTCCCAGATCGCGACATTCCGTACCGGATCGATCACCACGCGCGGTGTGCCCAGGTGATCCGGCTGCACGTAGGCCAGTTCCGGCACGCCGGTGGCCGGCATGTTGATCAACGCCACCGGGTAGTTGTCCAGCCAGATGGCCTGCTGCTGCGCCTGGCCCGTGGCCGAGTAGTTGCCCAGCCACTGCCCTGCTTCGTCGTACAAGGTGATCTGCGCTGCGCCACCGGCCGGGGTACGCAGTACGCGCTCACCGCGATGGTTGTAGGCGTAGCTTTCCAGTACAGCATCGCCCTGCTTCACTGCGTTCATGCGGTTGGCATCGTTGTAGGTGAACGTCTTGCCGCCGATGCTGGTGGTGTTGCCCACCGCGTCATGGTTGCGCGACTCGCCATCCACCGCAGTCAGGCGATGGCTGGTTGCGGGATAGGTGTAGCTGGCCGTGCCTGCCGAGGTGGTCAGCGCGGTGCGATTGCCGGTGGCGTCATACGCATAGGTTTCAATCGGGGTGCCGGTCGTGCCGTCCTGGGTCTGGGTCAGGCGGCCCAGCGTGTCGTAGGCGTACTTGGCCAGCACCGTCGAGCCTGCGCCATTCTTCAGCTCAGTGATCGAGCCGACCGGATCATAGCCATAGCCCAGCGACAGGCCGCCTGCAGCCGGGTCATGCACCGCCTGCGGGCGATAATCCAGATCCAACGGACGCTGCAGCTGGCGGCCGTTGCCGTAGGCCCAACCGGTCGCCGGGCCGAAAGCCGCGTAGGTCAGGTTGTTCACCACGATCTGGCGGGCCTGGCCGGGGCGGGTCAGGCCGATCTGGCTGATGCGGCCCTGGGTATCGCGGACGTAGTCGGCCACGCTGCCGTCGGGGTAGGTCAACGCAGTCAGGCGGCCCGACTTGCTATAGGCGTAGCGCAGCGTGCTGGCAACGCCGTTGACGGTCTGTACCTTGCGGGTGACCTGGCCGAAACGGTCATAGCAGTACTGGGTACTGCCATTGGCGTGCAGCACCTGCCCCAGCCGTCCCTTGGCGAAGCGCTCGTCGGCGGCACAGGCGGCAGGCGCCACGTCATAGCTGTAGCCCGCGTCCAGATTGGGATCCGGGTAGGCGATGCCGATCAGGCGGTTGAGTGCATCGTAGTGATAGGTGGCGGTGACGCCACGCGCATCGGTAGCCGTCTTGCGGTTGCCGGCGGCATCCACGGTGAAGCTGCTGGCACCGCTGTCCGGGCTGACTTGCCCGGTCAGATCACCGAAACCGTTGTAGACATAGCCTGCTCTTCTCGGGATTCACGCGCGGCTCGCATCGCTACCTGGCGACCGGGCACACCCTCCAGCGCGAGGATCCTGCTGCAGTGGTGGCCGCGATTCAATCCGTCTCCGGCACTTTGAAGTAGCCGTTCCAGGCAATGGCTTTCCGGGTTGTTCCCTGCTACTGCCCACGCAGGCGCACCGCAAAGTACCGCGCCGGGGAAAGGCCAAGCGCCTTCCTGAACATCGTGATGAAGGCCGTCACCGACTCATAGCCCAGCGTCTCGGAAACGCGTTGTACCGGTGCGCCCGCGGCGAGTTCACGAATGGCGATGAGCAGGTGCAGCTGCTGCCGCCAGCGTCCGAAGGACAGTCCCGTTTCCCGTTCGATGAGGCGGGTCAACGTGCGCTCGCCCAGGGCCAGGCGCACAGCCCACTGGCTGATGGTGCTGCGGTCTGCCGGATCCGCCGACAGCGCCGCCGCCAGCGCACGCACCTTCGGGTGATGGCTGACCGGCAGCGACAGATGCTCGGCCGGCATCTGTACCAGCTCGTCCAGCAACACCCGCGCCAGCCGGTCGGTGTGGCTGCCATGCGGATAGTCCAGCGGCGCGTCGGCCAGGTGCAGGATCATCTCGCGCAGCATCGGCGAGATGGCCAGCGTCACGCACTGCGCCGGCAGGTCGACGATGCCGGGCTCGACGAATAGATAGCACAGGCGCGCGTTGGCGGTGGCGCGGTTGCTGTGCGGCATGCCGCCCGGAATCCAGACGCCACACTGGGGCGGCACGATCCACAGCGCATTGGCCACTTCGCAGGTCACCGCCCCATGCAGCGCAAGAATGAGCTGGCCCTTTCGATGCTCATGCACCGGAATTTCCGCGTCGTGCTCGGCCACCTGCAGGCGGCTGGCAACCGCCGGGCGATCGGTCTCGTCCGGGTCCAGGTCAAAGCCGGGGAGCGAAATGCGAGCCATTCTCATATTGACCGGTTTTCGCGATTGATTGTCATTGTAGCGAAATTCGCCAGTGCGGCCGATCACTAGCATGAGCCGCATGCACTCCCCCACTCCTGCCCGTCCCCACGTGTTCCAGGCATTCGCCCAGTTGAAAAGCCCTGCCCTCAGGACCGATCAGGAGGCGGTGCTCTTCTCGCTCAAATGCCTGCTCGCCGCGTCGCTGGGGCTGTATGTCTCTCTGCGGATCGGCCTGAATCGCCCGTTCTGGGTGATCGGCACGGTCTATCTGGTGTCGCAGCCCCTTTCCGGGGCAACACTGAGCCGCGGCCTGTTTCGCCTGCTCGGTACCGTGGGCGGGGCCGTCGCCACCGTCGCGCTGGTGCCACGCTTCGCCAATGCACCCCTGGTGCTGAGCGCCGCGCTCGCCACCTGGATGTCGCTTTGCCTGTATCTGGCAATGCTCGACCGCACGCCGCGTGCCTATGCGTTCCTGCTGGCCGGCTATACCACCAGCCTGATCGGCTTTCCTGCGGTGATGGTGCCGGGAGACGTGTTCACCATTGCCATCACGCGGGTGCAGGAAATTGCCATCGGCATCCTGGCCGCAACGCTGGTACACGCGCTGGTGCTGCCGCGCCGGGTCTCGATGCGCGTGCACGCACGGGTCGCTGCCGTGCTGGATGACGCGGAACGATGGACACGGGACATGCGCGCCGGCGCATCGGACACGGTGCTGGCGACGGACCGCTCGAAAGTGGCGGCCGACCTGCTCGAGCTGCATGTGCTGTCGATCCACCTGCCCTTCGACAGCGCCCACGGCGTGGCCCAGGTGCAGATCCTGCGCGCCCTGCATGACCGGATGCTGGATGTACTGATGCTCTCCAGCGCGGTGGAAGATTCCATCGCACGGCTGCGCTCATCACAGGCCAGCGCCATGGATTCGCCTGGCTGGCGCGAGCTCATGCAGACCGGCCTCGCCGCGCAACAGGCCGAGCTCGACCTCGCCCACGCCGATTGCCGCGTACTGCAAGCGGAGCTGCACACTGCCCGGCCCGACTGGCGCCGGCATGTACCTGCCCGCCTTGCACGACATGTGCAGGGTGCGGTACTTCACCGGGATCATCGGCTTGCCCTGCGCAGCGCGCTGGGCGCGTTCGTCGGCATCCTGCTGAGCTGCGTTCTATGGATCGCTACCGGCTGGTCGGAGGGCGCCACGGCGGTGTCCATCATCGGCACGGCGTGCGTGCTGTTCGGCACGATCGAAGCGCCGGCACCGCATGTCATGCGCTACCTGGTGGGATCGTGCATCGGCGTGGCCGTCGGCCTGCTCTACGGTCTGCTGATCTTCCCCGCGTTGTCCGATATCACCGGCCTGATTGCCGCGCTCGCGCCGGTGCTGCTGCTGTGCGGATCGTTCCTGGCCCGGCCGCCATTCACCATGGCTGCCTTGGGCGTGGTGCTGACGTTTCCGCTCATTGCCAGCCTGGGCGCGACCAATACGACCAACATCGTCGGCGCGCTCAACAACAGCGTTGCGTTGTTCATCGGTACGACGGTGGCACTGTGCAGCATGCAGCTGTTCCAGACCGCCGATGCGGGCCGCAACCGCGCTCGGCTGGAGCGGTCGATCCGTCGGGACATCACACGCTACGCCGCCGGACAAGGCGGTGCGAGCCGCGCGTGGCTCAGCCGCATGCTGGATCGAATAGGGCTGCTCGCTCCCAGGCTGCAGGGCCGTTCCAGCGCCGCGCACGACCTGCGGGCATTGTTTGCGGACGTGCGTGCGGCACGAGCATCCAGCCAACTCCGCGCGCTGGAAAAGCGGCTGCACAACCCGCAGGTTCGGACGCTTCATGCGGCGCTGGTCGAACGCATCGCTGCACATTTCGGGGTTCGCGTCCACTCGGCACGCAGTGTCGACATCCATCTTCTGGTACTGCTGGACCGCATGCGCGAGGTAGCTGCGGCCAGCAGCGGGGTCGATCGAGAGCATCTGCTGCACCTGCTCTGCGGGTTGCGCTGCGACCTGCTCGTACCTCCGCTCACCCACCGGCGCTGACCTCATGCTTCCTGATCTTTCCATTGATGGCGTGCTGATCCCCGGCCTGCTTGCGGTGGCCGCCGCCGCGCTGGTGCTGTCGATGCTGACCTCACGTCTGCTCGCCAGCCTCGGCCTGTACCGGTTGTTCGCCGCGCGGCCGCTGGTGGGCCTGTCCCTGTTCGTGATCCTGGCGGAGCTGATGATCCGGCTCGCGCCCCTGCTCGGGAAATGAAATGAAAGACCTGCTTGCTGTTATCGGGCGCTGGAGCGCAACGCTGGGCGTGTGTGCGCTTGCCGCCATTGCCGCGTTCTCCCTCTGGAATCGTTACGAAACACGCCCGTGGACGCGTGATGGACGGGTGCGCGCCGATGTGGTGCGCGTTGCGTCGGACATGGGGGGGCTGGTCACCCAAGTGCTCGTGCACGACAACCAGCGGGTCAGTGCCGGCCAGCTGCTGCTGGTGCTCGATCAGCCACGCTTCGCCGCCACGCTGGAGAAGGCAGACGCGGCGGTCAGGAGCGCGCATGCCACGCTGGCGCTGGCTCGCCGCGAATCGGCGCGGGACAACGCACTTGGCAACCTGGTCGCTTCGGAAACCCGCGAACGCAACGCCGCCAAGGTCGATACCGAGCTGGCCGCGCTGGCGCAGGCACGGGCCGAACAGCGCGTTGCCCAGCTCAACGTGCAACGCACCGAGGTGCGCGCAACCACCGATGGCATCATCACCAACCTCGACCTGCACGCGGGCGACTACCTGCAACCCGGTGCGCAGGCACTGGCGCTGATCGACACCGGCAGCCTGCGCATCGAGGGCTATTTCGAGGAAACCAAGCTGGGCTGCATCACCGAGGGCGATGCCGCGGTGGCGCGGCTGATGGGGGACAACCACGACGTGCGCGGACACGTGGAAGCCATCGCCGCCGGCATTGCCGACAATCAGCGCTCAAGCACACACAACCTGCTGCCCGCCGTGGCGCCAACTTACACCTGGGTGAGGCTGGCGCAGCGCATCCCGGTACGCATCCGCATCGATGATGCGCCGTCGGATACCCGCCTGATCGTGGGTCGCACTGCGAGCGTGACCATCGCGCCCTCGGCAGCGGGAGCCTGCAAGTGAGCGTGCGAACACTACGCGGTGGGCTGCTTGCCCTGCTGCTGCCCATGACGGCCTGCGTATCCGGCCCCGACTATCACCTGCCTGCGAATGCCGTCGCTGCCTCCACACGCGCGGCGCAGGCGTTCGTCTCGGGCAAAGAGGCATCGTTCAGCCACGACCCACCACCGGATCGGTGGTGGGAACTGTATGGCGACCCTCAGCTTGACGCCTACGTACGCGAAGCACTGGCGGCCAATACCGACCTGCGCGCCGCCGATGCCAACCTTCGGCGCGCCAGCGCGACCGTGCTGGAGTACCGCGCGCGCGGTGCCGTGCAAGGGGACGTGGATGCATCGGGCACGCTCGTCCATGCCGGTGGCTACACCCAGGCGTCGGCCGCGCCGCAGTCGTACGCGCTGGGCCTCCACCTCTCCTATCCACTGGATCTTGCAGGCGGCATCCGCCGCGGCATCGAAGCCGCCAACGCCGACGCGGAGGCCATCGCTGCGGCACGGGACCAGGTCCGCGTGGTCGTCGCTGCGGCTGTCACCCGTGCCTATCTCCAGGTATGCACCCGAAATCACACGCTCGCTGCAACCCGGCAGGTGCTGGCGGTGCAGCGCGCCACCCTGGAGGCAACCCGACGCCTGGCTGCCGGAGGGCGCGGAACGGACTTCGATGTCAGCCGTGCCGGTGCCGCCGTCAACCGCAGCGCGGCGGGGATACCGCACCTGCTGGCGGAACGCCAGGCCGCACTGTTCGAACTGGCCGCATTGATGGGCAGGCTCCCGGCGGACTATCCCAGGGAGGCCGAAGCCTGCCCAGGCCCCCCGGAGCTGGAGCAGGCGCTGCCGGTCGGTGATGGTTGGCAGCTGTTCCAGCGGCGCCCCGACGTACGCGCAGCCGAACGCAGCCTGGCCGCCGCGACTGCAATGATCGGTGTCGAGACGGCGGGTCTCTATCCGCAGATCACCTTGGGCGCCTCTTCGGGCGTGGCCGGCACACCGGCGCATCTGCTGTCGGCCGACGGCTTCGGTGCGAGCATCGGTCCCGCGCTGTCATGGCACTGGCCCAACCGCCGCGTGGCCAAGGCCCGCATCGCAGCGGCCGGTGCCAATGCAGATACCGCGCTCGCGTCCTTTGACGGCGTCGTGCTGCAGGCACTGCGCCAGACCGAGACCGCGCTTTCTGCCTGCACGCAGGAGCTTGAACGCGAGCGCAGCCTGGCGCAGGCGCGTGGGGATGCAGCGCGGGCCGCCGGGCAGGCGCAGCAGCTCTACCGTTTCGGCAGGATCGATTTCCTCGACCTGCTTTCGGCCCAGGCCGCGCTGGCAGATGCGGAGTCCGCATTGGCCGTCTCGCGCGCGGACCGGGTCGATCGCCAGATGGATCTGTTCCTGTCACTGGGCGGCGGCTGGGGCGCATTGGGTCCGGCCCCGGACGGGGCCCGTTGATCCGTTCCGGGGCGGCGACTGCACGTCACGCTGTGTGTTCAGGAAAGTGCCGCGCACACCCGTATTCATTCACGTTGTCTGCCCTATATTCCCGCCACAGCGCCGCATGCTGCGGCCATGACGGAGGCACTTCCATGAAGACCACACGTTTGCTTGCCATCGCTTTGACCACCGCCACCGCGTTGGCTGCGGCCCCCGCCTTCGCTGACCCGCCGCATCACGCCCGCGGCAACGGCCCGCCGCCGCATGCCGGCGGCCCGCACAACCGTGATGCGCCGCCGCCCGGCTGGCAGAAGAAGGCCTGGCGTCGTGGCGACCGCCTGCCCTGGGCCGAAGTGGACCGCCGCTACTGGGTGGACGATTACGCGCGTTATGACCTGCGCAATCCGGGTCGCGGCCAGCGTTGGGTGCGCCAGTCCGACACCGAGTACCTGTTGGTGGAGATCGCGACCGGCTTGATCATCGACGCGCTGCATCGTTGAATGCGGAGCGCGCCGGGGCCCTGTAGCCGTGGCCCCGGCGGCGCTTCCACCCTACGAAGGCCGTCATGAACGATGCGAACCACCGGAATCCAGAACGCGCTTCTCGCTGCGTGCCTCGCCGCAGGCCTGCCGGCCCACGCAAGCCAGCGCCCATCATCGGCTGATGTGAATGCCATCGAACAGGTGGTCGAATCGTTCCGCACCTCGTTGATCAACAAGGACAAGCCGACCTACATGAGCCTGTTCTTTTCGGACAAACCGGAAGATATCGGCTGGCAGTTCGTTTCCGAAGATGCCGGCCCATTGAACGTCGCTTGACGCGGCCGAACCCAGGCCGCGATCCATTCAGCGTGCGCATTGGCAATCAGTCAGGGATCGGGCACAGTTCGGCCACGCGCAAGGACGCACGCCATGACCCGCCTGCTGATCATCGAAGACAACCCCGAGCTCGTAGCCAACCTGTACGCTTTCTTTGAGCCTATCGGCTACGTGCTGGACGACGCCCGCGACGGTGCCAGCGGCCTGCGCCGGGCCACGCAGCACGACTACGACGCCATCCTGCTGGACCTGATGCTCCCGCGCCTGGATGGCATGACGCTGTGCCGAAAGCTGCGCCGGGAATTCCAGAACCCGGTGCCGATCCTGATGCTGACCGCGCGCGATCCGGTCGAGGACCGCGTGCAGGGCCTGGCTCTCGGCGCCGATGACTACCTGGTCAAACCGTTCTCGCTGAAGGAACTGGATGCGCGGATCAAGGCCCTGGTGCGACGCGCCCAGGGCCGTCAGGTCGACAGCGTACTGGCGTGGAAGGACTTGCAGGTAGATACGCGCTCGCCGCAGGCCTGGCGACAGGGGCGCTGCATCGCGCTGACGCCTACGTCGCACAAACTGCTGATGTGCCTGGTACGCGCGGCCCCGGCCGTGGTGCGCAAGCAGGAGATGGAATACCTGGTCTGGGGCGACGAGCCACCGGACAGCGGCGCGCTGCGTACCCACATCCATGAGCTGCGCCTGCAGGTGGACCGCAGCTTCGACACCACGTTGATCGCCACGGTGCACAGCGTCGGCTGGCGCATGCCGGCGTGACCCCTGCCGCTCTCTACCGCCG
This sequence comes from Stenotrophomonas maltophilia group sp. msm1, assembly GCF_032025805.1. Taxonomy (NCBI): domain Bacteria; kingdom Pseudomonadati; phylum Pseudomonadota; class Gammaproteobacteria; order Lysobacterales; family Lysobacteraceae; genus Stenotrophomonas; species Stenotrophomonas maltophilia group sp. msm1. The sequence goes on along the minus strand of NZ_JAVSKH010000002.1, from coordinate 1,027,173 downwards.
CCTGGCCCTGCGTACCCGCATCACGATTTCGTTCGTGCTGCTGATGGCCGGCGCGATGGGCTTCATCGTCCTGGCCGAACAGGTGGACTACGACCAGGTCAGGGCCGCGGTCATCGCCCGGACCCAGGACAGTGCCGTGCACAAGCTGCAAGCAGCACTGGCCCGTGGCGAGCGCCCCGCCCTGCCCCCGGGCAGCCAGCTGTACGACAGCCATAGCGTGCCGATGGTGCTGCGCCAGTACGGCCTGGGCTACCACGGCGAAGCAGGACCCGACGAGTGGCACCTGCGTGTGTTCGACAGTGGCGGCCAGCGCTACTACCTGCTGCAGGACGCTGCACCCTATGGCTACCTGGAACACCTGATCAATGCCTTTGCCGCGGTGGTCATTTCGATCTGCGTGCTCGGCGCCTTCCTGATCGGTCGCAGGGTGGCATCGCACGTCATCGCGCCCATCACGCAGTTGGCCGATGCCGTGCAGAGCGGGCGGAAGCCCTTTCCCTGTCAGGACGCCCGCGACGAGATCGGTGTACTCGCCCGTGCCTTCGCCCGGCACAGTGATGAGCTCGAACGGTTCCTGCATCGCGAGCAATGCTTCAGCGGCGATGCCAGCCATGAGCTGCGCACGCCCTTGGCCATCATCGGCGGCGCTGCGGAAACCCTTGCCTGCCAGCTTCCGTCCGACAGCCACCTGGTCCCCAGCGCGGAGCGTATCCTGCGCACTACCCAGGAGATGCAGCGCCAGCTGTCCTGCCTGCTGCTGCTCTCACGTACCCCGGCTCCGTGCCGCGCAACAAGGTGGCCCTGCGCCCATTGATCGAATCCTGCATGGAGCGCTGCCAACTGTGGATTTCCGGCAAGCCGGTGATCGTTGCGTTTGATGCCCGGCATGACGCCGTGCTGGACACCAACGCAGATCTGGCGCACAGCGTGATCTGGAACCTGCTGCGCAACGCCTGCCAGTACACCGAAAGGGGCGAAGTGAGGATCACCCTCCACGACACCGCACTCACCTTCGCCGACACCGGACCCGGCCTGCCCTCCAGTATCGACCCACAGCAGTTCCAGCGCTTCGTGCCCGGCAGCCCGCACAGTGGCGAGGGACTGGGGCTGTCCATCGTGCAGCGCATCGTCGACCACCTGGGTTGGAGGATGACGGTGCACTCCTCGCAGCAGGGATGCCGGTTCAGCCTGGAATGGCCCGCCTGACGGTTTCCTGACACGCGCGTGCACATGCTGGGGATTGCTCACTTCACGGCGGAAACGGCATGCAGCACCCCAAGGACAGCGGCAAGTACCCGCATGGCAAGACCGGCCTGGGCCGCATCTTCCACACCCTGATCCATTCGCGAGACGGATTCATCGCTACCTTTCGTGGCGAGGCTGCTTTTCGCCAGCTGCTGCTCCTGCACGCGCTGTTGATCACTGCAGCGTTCGTACTGGACATCAGCGCGGTCGAGCGCGCATTGGTGCTGGCGGTCTGCTTCATCAGCCTGGTGGTGGAACTGCTCAACTCGGCGATCGAAGCAGTGGTCGATCGCATCTCACTGGAACAGCATCCACTGTCCAAGAACGCCAAGGACATGGGCAGCGCCGCGCAGACCACCGCGTTGTTGATGGTCGGCGCAGTGTGGGGCGTGATCCTGCTGGGCTAGCCCGGCAAGGCTGACAACTTCCTGATGAAGCCGTTTCGATACTGCGCGCACTCCTGTTCCGCGGAACCTGCTCGTGCGCCAATGCCTCCGTTTTCCACGGCCCCATCCGATCATCCTGGTCTGGGCCGCAGCGTTTTTCTTCACCACGATTGGAAACATCGCCCTCTGGAAGTCGCTGTGGGGGCTGATCGACCTCAACAGCCTGCGCAGCGTGCTGTTCCTGGCCAGCTTGCCGGTGGTGCTCTTCTGCCTGTTCAACCTGATGCTGACGCCATTGCTGGCACTACCCTTCGTGCGCAAGCCGCTGCTGGCCGTACTCATCGTCACCAGCGCCGCCTGCAGCTATTTCATGCTGCACTACAACGTGCTGATCGATCGCAGCATGGTGCAGAACGTGTTCGAGACCAACCAGGCCGAACTGAACGCCTATCTCTCGCTGCCGCTGCTGCTGACCCTGCTGACGCTGGGCGTGCTGCCCGCTGCCGGGCTGGCCTGGGTGCGCACCACCAGCGGAGCGGCTTCGACACGTTCGCTGCTGGTGTGGCCGGCCAGCGTCCTGGCGTCGTTGCTGGTACTGCTGGCAATCGGCTTTGCGTTCTACAAGGACTATTCCTCACTGTTGCGCAACAACCGCTATCTCCGTGACCAGCTGCTGCCGTTGAACGTGGTGCGCCATACCCACGGCTACTTGAAAGGTCTCTACAGCACCCGCCAGCAACCGTTGCACCCGATCGGCATGGACGCACGGCGCATAGCTGGCCCGCGCCCGAAGCTGGTGATCCTGGTCGTCGGCGAGACCGCGCGGACACAGAACTTCCAGCTCAACGGCTACCCACGCGCAACCAATCCCCGGCTCTCACGCACGGAAGGCGTCATCAGCTTCAATGATGTCTCCTCATGCGGGACCGCCACGGCCATCTCGGTGCCGTGCATGTTCTCGCAGATGACCCGAGGCCAGTACGACGACGTGCGCGCCGCAACCGAGGAGAACGTGCTCGATATCCTGCAGCGCACCGGCATCAGCGTGCTCTGGCGCAACAACAACAACGGCGGCTGCAAGGGCGTGTGCGAACGCGTACCGACCGAGGACATGCCTGCGCTGAAGGTGGCCGGCCAGTGCGTCAACGCCGACGGCACCTGCTACGACGACGTGCTGCTGCACCAGCTCGGCGCACGCATCGATGCCATCAACGGCGACGCCCTGATCGTGCTGCATCAGCTCGGCAGTCATGGGCCGACCTACTTTGAACGGTATCCCGCAGCGTCGCGGGCTTTCAGCCCGACCTGCGACAGCAATCAGATCCAGCACTGCAGCAACGAGGCACTGGTCAACACCTATGACAACACCCTGGTGCACACCGACCAGGTGCTTGCGGAGGCCATCGGCCTGCTGCGGGGCTACTCGGCCCACCGCGACGTTGCGCTGATCTATGTCTCCGACCATGGTGAGTCGCTCGGCGAACGCGGCATGTACCTGCATGGCACGCCCTACTTCATCGCCCCGCGCGAGCAGACCCAGGTGCCGATGGTGATGTGGTTCTCACCCGAATTCAGCCGCAACGCAGGCCTGGACCTGGCCTGCCTGCACCAGAATGCCCTGCACCGGGCGCACAGCCACGACAACCTCTTCCACTCGCTGCTGGGCCTGTTCGCGGTCAACAGCGGGGTGTACCAGCACGATCTGGATGTGTTCGCAGGTTGCCGCGCGTCGGCTTCGCCGGCTGTGGCCACCTCACCGGCGAAAGAAAGGCGCCGGCTGATGCCGGTCGCTGCCCGGAACGTGGCGCGCTACTGCGCCGCCAGGGCGAAATCCAGGCCCGCACACACCGCCGCCACCTGGGCGTCGTTGCATTCCTGCGGGTTGGTGCGCGGGCTGTCCGGGTAGACCTCGGTGGTGGTGGCAAAGCGCGCATCGGTGAAGCCAGCGCAGGCGCCGATCGAACGGGATTCGCCCCAGACCACGCCCGGCGACTGCAACGGCAGGCCGACCAGATTGCCTTCGGCGTCGGCCGGGGCGATATGGGTGATGGGCGCCACTGCGGCGATCAGTGCCTTCTGGAACTCGGCCTGCGGATCTTCACTGTTGCCGATCACGTAGAAGCCATCGGGAATGGTGTCGCGCTCGAACGGCTTGCCGTCGCGGGCGCAGCGCGCCGGATCGAACTCGTTCAGGTCGCTGTCGGTGGTCTCGTGCAGGTCCAGATGCACCAGCAGGTTCGGCTTGCGCTCGGCCACCCAGCGCATCAGCGCGGCGGCTTCCTCGATCTGGCCGCCGTCACGGAAGCTGCGGTTCGGGTCGATGGCGTCCGGGTTCCAGCGCTGGATGCGCTCATAGCCCCACGGGCTGACGCAGGGCGCGACGATCAGGTTCAGCCGGCCCAGGTAACGCTCCGCCTGCTGCTCCAGGAACTGCAGGGCACCGTGCACGCCGCTGGTCTCGTAGCCATGCACGCCACCGGTGATCAGCGCGGTCGGCAGCGCCGGGTTCCAGTCGTGGTTGACCACGGCGAACAGCGGGTAATGGTCCGGCGCATAGTCCAGCTGGCCGTACTGGATCACGTCGAAAACGCTGTCGTCCAGGCGCTCAAGGGCGGCCACCACGTCATCATGGTAGCTGCGCTGGCGCTGCTGGCGGGCCCGCCACTGTGCGCGTTCCGCGTCGCCCCAGGGCTGTCCGGGGGTGCCGATCGGGTAGAACTGCGCAACAGTCATGGGGGTACTCCAAGGATCGAACGGGTGGATGCAGCCGGACATTCTAAGCCTTGTCGCGCCTGCGGGTACCGCCCCCCAGGCCCCGCCTTCATCCAGCCGGGGTCATCTGGTTGTAAAATCAACGGTTTTTGGCCCCTCACCCCCTTGATGGCGAACGCAGCGCAGCCGGTCCTGGGTGGACCGGAGTTCCTCCGCCTGCTCGCCCGTCTCAGCGACGGCGCGATGCCGGCCAGCAGTCCCGCCCTGACCGATCGCCTCGGCCAGTGGGTGGACTGGAGCCGTGCCGTGGCCCTGTCGGGGGCGCTCGGAGGACGCCTGCCCGAGCCCGGTGAAGCCGTCGAAGCGGTCGAGGATGTGCTGGCCGACTGCGCCCAGGCGCACGCCAGCCTGCGCGCCTCGATCAGTGAGGACGCCGAGGCCGAGCGCCTGCTGGACCTGGCCGAGGCCGCTGCCGCACCCAACTTCGCCTCGCTGCGCCAGCGCTACCGGGTGTTGCAGCAGGCCATCCAGACCGCCACCGGGCGCCTGCGCGGCCGCCTGCGCGACCAGCTGGTACAGGTCTCGCCGGAGCTGGCGCGGCTGGCCGAGGTCGATGCAGTGATGGAACAGACCCTCACCCCGCGCGAGCACAGCCTGCTGGCCACGGCGCCGGCAGTGCTCGGCGCCCGTTTCGACCGCGTGCACGGCCAGCCCGGCTGGCGCGCGGCCTTCCGCCATGACATGCGCACCCTGCTGCTCGCCGAGCTGCAGCTGCGCTTCCACCCGATCGAAGGGCTGCGAGACGCCCTGCGCTCCCACTGACCGGAACACCATGTCCAGAACTGCTTTCCATGTCGTTGTTTTCCTTGTCGGCCTGCTGGCCGTGTGCTGGATCGGCATTGGCTATGTTTCGGTGCATCCGCTGGGTGCAGCGGTGGCGGCGATCATCGCGGCCTGCTACATCGCCGGTGGCGTGGAGCTGTACCGCTACCGCCAGGCCAGCAACGGCCTGCGCGCCGCACTGAATGACCTGTCCAGCGCGAAGGAAAGCCTCGCCCCATGGCTGGAGCGCGTGCCGGTAGGCCTGCGCAACGCCGTGCGCCTGCGCGTGGAAGGCGAGCGCACCGCCCTGCCCGCACCGGTGCTGACCCCGTACCTGGTCGGCCTGCTGGTGCTGCTGGGCATGCTCGGTACCCTGCTGGGCATGATGGACACGCTGCGTGGCACCGGCCTGGCCCTGCAGAGCGCCACCGACGTGGCCGCCATCCGCGGCTCGCTGGCCTCGCCGGTGCAGGGCCTGGCGGTGGCCTTCGGTACCTCGATCGCGGGCGTGGCCAGCTCGGCCATGCTCGGCCTGCTGGCGGCGCTGCTGCGTCGTGACCGCCTGCTGGCCGTGCAGCAGCTGGACCGCGCCATTGCCGGCGACCTGCACCCGTACTCGCAGGCCTGGCAGCGCGCCGAATCGCTGCGCCTGCTGCAGGCACAGTCCGCAGCGCTGCCGGCGCTGGTCGACCGCCTGCAGGCGATGTCCAGCACCTTTGAACAGCACAGTGCGGCCGCCAATGAGCGCCTGCTGGCCGGCCAGGCCGAGTTCCTGACCCAGAGCCAGGCCCTGCAGGAACGCCTGGCCCTGTCGCTGCAGCAGTCGCTGCGCGAAGGTGCCGAGGCCAGTGCCGCGGCCATCGGTGGCGCGCTGCAGCCGATGGCCGAGACCACCCTGGCTGGCCTGGCCCATCACGGCGAAGCACTGCATGCCCGCGTCGAGCAGGCCGTGCAGCAGCAGCTGGCCGGCCTGAGCGACGGTTTCGAACGCAGCCGGGTCGCCACCGAAGCCAGCTGGGCCAAGGTGGTGAGTGAACAGACCCAGGCGCAGCAGGCGCTGGTGAGTGATCTGCGCCAGCACCTGCAGGCCTTCAGCGATGGCCAGGGCACGCACGCCGAAGCACTCGTCGCGCGTATCGGCGAGCGCCTGCAGGCCGATGCACAGAGCAATGCAGACGCCTTGCGTGCCGCCGCCGAGCAGCAGCAGGCCCTCAACAGCGCGCTTGCCGAGCGCCAGCAGCAGGCGTTGATCGCCGCCAGCGAACATCTGGACGCGCGTGCGCAGGCGCTGCTGCAGGCACTGGAACAGCAGCACAGCGCCAACCAGTCACTGCTGCAGGATCATGAAGCGCAGCGCTCGCAGCAGTGGCAGGCCGCGCAGGCCGCCGCCGCGACTGCGCACGCCGAACTGCAGGCCAGCCTGGAAAGCCGCGAGCAGCAGCGCCAAGCGCGCTGGGACGCGGTCAGCGCCGAGTTGCAGCAGGCCCACGCCGCCCTGCAGGCGCAACTGCAGGCTGGCGACGAACAGCGCCTGCAGCGCTGGAGTGATGCCCTGCAGCACGTTTCCACCGAGCTGGCCGAGCGCCTGCAGGCCAATGGCGAACGCCTGGCTGCGCAGCAGCAACAGGTCTGCGACACGCTGGCGGCGACCGCGCAGCAGATCGGCGAGAACGGTCGCGCGCAGGCCAGCGCCACGCTGGCCGAAGTTTCCACCCTGCTGCAGACCGCGGCGGCGGCACCGAAAGCTGCTGCCGACGTCATCAACGAGCTGCGCAGCACGCTGTCCGAGAGTCTGGTGCGTGACAACGCAATGCTGGAAGAACGCGGCCGCCTGCTGACCACCGTGCAGACCCTGCTCGATGCGGTCAACCATGCGTCGCACGAACAGCGCACCGCCGTGGACGCGCTGGTTGGCGGTTCGGCCGAGCTGCTGGAGCGCGTTGGCAATCGCTTTACCGACCATATCGCCGCCGAGACCGGGAAGCTGGACGGCATCGCCGCAGCGCTCCACGGCAGCGCCGGTGAAGTGGGCCAGTTGGCCAGCACCTTTGGTGAAGCAGTCGCGCAGTTCGGCAGTGCCGCCACCGCGCTTTCAGGCCGCTTGGAACAGATTGGCGGCGCACTGGATGCCTCACTGGCCCGCAGCGATGAGCAGCTGGCTTACTACGTGGCGCAGGCGCGCGAGGTGGTCGACCTCAGCCTGCTGTCGCAGAAGCAAGTGATGGAAGAACTGCAGCAGCTGGCCACGCGCCGCGGCAAGGCCGGCAGCGCATGAGCGACGAACTGGAGGTCGATGGCGGATCGCACGCCCCGATCTGGGCCGCCTTTGGCGACCTGATGTCGGTGCTGCTGGGTGCATTCGTGCTGATCCTGGTCGGCGTAGTTGCCGTGCAGCTGGAACTGTCGCAGCGGCTGGACCAGGAAGTGAAGCAGCGCCATGCCGAAGCCAAGCGCCTGCAGACGCTCGAACAGGCACTGGCTGGCCCGCTGGCTGCCGGTCGCGTGACGCTGGTCGACGGCCGCATCGGCATCAGCGGCAGCGTGTTGTTCGCGCTCAACTCCGACCAGCTGCAGCCGGAAGGCCAGGAGCTGCTGCGCAGCCTGGCGGCACCGCTGGCCGCCTACCTGGGCAGCCGCGAGGAGATCCTGATGGTCAGCGGCTTCACCGACGATGCGCCCGTGCGCGAAGGCAACCGCCGCTTTGCCGACAACTGGGAGCTGTCCGCGCAGCGTTCGCTGACCGTGACCCGCACCCTGATTGCCGACGGCGTACCCGCTGATGCCGTGTTCGCCGCCGCGTTCGGCAGCGAGCAGCCGGTCAGTTCCAATGCCAATGAGGAAGGCCGCGCACGCAACCGTCGCGTGGAGATCGCGCCGATTCCCAAGCCCAAGGCGGCGGATGGCAAGTAAGCCGCCCGCGCTGGAAGGCCTGCGCGCATTGGTGCGTGACCTTGATGCGGGGTCGCGCTCGCTGCCGCATTACCCACAGGTGCCGATGCTGCAGGAGGTGCAGCGCGAATGGTCGGAGCTGCGCAGCGAACTGCAGGTGCGCCGCTCGCTGCGCGCCGAGGCCCCGGCTGACGGCGGCCCGCTGAACTCGGCGGTACTGGTGCAGCGCATGCTGGACACGATGCAGGCCACCAGCCCCGGCTACCTGCGCCACTTCATCGACTACGTGGACACCTTGTCCTGGCTGCAGGCACTGCAGGATGGCGCCGCCAGCGGCGGTGATACCACAAAGCCAAAGCGCACGCGCAAGCCGCGCTGAGCACTGAATGGTAGTGCCGGCCGCTGGCCGGCATCACATCCAGGCCGACCACGCATACGGATACTCGCCAATCTGCCCGGCAAGACCGGCGCGCACCGGATTACCCAGAATGTACAGCGCCTGCCGCGCCAGCGACTCTTCGGTCCTCACTGCATGATCGAAGTACCCGGGCTGCCACAGCGTGCTTCGACGGCCCGCCAGGCGATTCAGGGCAAGCGCGCTCGACGATTTCATCCGGCGCGCGATGTCGGGAAGGTCAGCTGCACGCAGCTCGAACATCCAGTGGACGTGATCCGGCATGACAACCCATGCCTGTGACCGTACGAGCCCGCGCTGTTCGATGTAATCGAACTGATCGATTACACATGCTGCCGAAGCGTCGCTTTCAAAGAGCCTGCGGCGCTGATGCGTGGTGGTGGTCAGAATATAGGCCTGGCCAATGATCGAGCGACGGCCCAGGCGGAGGCGATGGCTGCTCATGCGCCATGGTGGGTCGATCATTGGGCGCTGGCTGTCGGGCCAAGCCTCGATGGGGGCTGGGAGATGTCTGAAGCTGAATGAGGGTGCCGGCCAGCGGCCGGCACTACCGGGGGCTATGGACTACCGGCCAGCGGCCGGCACTACCGTTGCCGGGCAGCGGCGGTAGGGGCTCACCCACGCAGGGTCGCGCCGCCGTCGACGTACAGGTCGCTCATCGCCACATGCCCGGCCTGTTCGGAGAGCAGGAACATCGCTGCGTTTGCGATGTCCTCGGGGGCGGCCAGCTTGCGCAGTGGAATGCCGGCCTTGTAGGTCTCAAGGCTGCCGACGATCACCCGTTCGGCGCCGTGCTCGTCCTGCCACATGCCGGTCTGCATCGGGGTCAGCGTGGACCCCGGGGCGACGATGTTGCAGCGGATGCCCAACGGCGCCAGCTCCAGCCCGAGGCAGCGGGTGAACATCGTCGCGGCGGCCTTGGACGCGGCATACGCCGCCATGCCGTGCCGCGGCACGCCAGCCGCATTCGAGCTGACGGTAACGATTGCGCCCTGCCGGCGCGGTGACATCACCCGCGCCAACGCCCTTCCGACATGGAACACGCCATCGGCATTGACTGCAAAGACCCGGCGCCAGTCGTCGTCGGTGGTCCCGGTGACGCCGCCCACATGCAGTACGCCGGCCACGCTGGCGGCCAACATGATCGGTCCGATGCTGGACTCGACTTGGTCCACCAGGGCGTCCACCGCGGCGCTGTCGGTTACATCGAGTGCAAACGACGTCACCCGAGTATCTGACACGCGCGGCGCCTCGCGATCGGTCGCCACCACGGTGCAACCGGCCACGGCCAGAAACCGTACCAGTGCCTTGCCGATGCCGCCGGCAGCACCGGTCACCAACGCCACGCGGCCTTCAAAACCGGTCAACTGCATGTTGCAATCTCCTGTTGCTCGTCCCATTGGCGCAACCGCGCCGACAACCACGGCGCCAGCTGCGCCACCGCATCGCGGCCGGTCAGTTCTGCATGCAGAAACGGCAGTTCCAACGACTGCACCCTGCGCGCGTGTGCCCGCCACAACGCCGACTGCAACTGTGGCCGCGCCTGGTGATCCCGGCCCGCACGCACATGCACCAGCGTGCCATCGAACGGCCGGTGGATATGTTCACGGATCAGTCGATTGGTGCCGGTCACGGCGCGCACCACGCCATCGAGCACCACATCCGGCAAGCTGCCGAGTGCACTGCCACCACGTCGCAGGAACGCGAGAATGCGTTCCCGGCTGTCCAGTTCCGGATGCGCATCCGGGTCATGACCGGCAATCGCCAGCAGTGCCCGCAATGCAGCGATGGCGTCGGGTTCCGGCTCGGCCCGCCAGCACTCGCTGGGATAGGCGTCCAGCAGCACCAGCTCTCCGACGTCGCGGCCGATTTCATGCAGGCGCACCGCCATCGCTTGGGCGAGGATGCCACCTACCGACCACCCCAGCAGATGCACTGGCCCCTTCGGCTGTAGTGCGACCACGCGCTGCACGTAGTCGTTGGCCATCGCCTCGATGCTGCTCGGCAGCGGCTGCCGGGCGTCCAGTGCCGGCGACTGCAGGCCGTACACCGGGCGTGCCGGCTGCAGTGCCCGGGCCAGGGTGCGGTAGTTCCAGGCGATGCCACCGGCCGGGTGCAGCACGAACAGCGGCGTGGACCCGGCCGCTTCGGTCGCGGCCAGCGCGATTACCGGCCCCAGTGCGTGATCGGCCAGCGCGGGCGGCTCGGCAATGCGAACTGCCAGCGCGGCCACGGTGGGCTGGGCAAACAAGGCACCCAGACCCAGATCACAGCGCCAGCGCTGCTCGATGGCCAGCAGCAGGTGCACCGCGGACAGCGAGTCACCGCCGAGACTGAAGAAGTCCGCATCCACCGCCACCGGCGCCTCACGCCCAAGCGCCTGTGCGAACAGCAACGCCAGCTCCTCTTCCAACGGCGTGCGCGGCGCCAAGCCGGCAACTTCAAGTTGCGGTGGCTTCGGCAATGCGTTGCGGTCGAGCTTGCCGTTGGCGGTCACCGGCCAGTAGTCCACGCCGACAAACGCCGAGGGCACCATGTAATCCGGCACGCGCGTGGCCAGATGGCTGCGCAGCATCACGGCATCGGCAAGCGCAGTCGGCACATACGCCACCAGACGCGCGTCGCCGGGCGCATCCTGGCGCAGCAGCACTTCCACCCGCTTCATGCCCGGCAGTTCGCGCAAAGCCGCCTCGATCTCGCCCAACTCGATGCGCAGGCCGCGCAGTTTCACCTGATGGTCGCTGCGGCCCAGGTACTCCACCGCGCCATCGCTGCGCCAGCGCGCTATGTCGCCCGTGCGGTAGATGCGCTCGCCCGCCAGGAAAGGATCGGCAAGGAAGCGTTCAGCAGTCAGGTCCTCGCGACCGAGATAGCCGCGCGCCAGCTGCACACCGCCCAGATAAAGGTCACCGGCCACACCGACCGGCACCGGCTGCATCCGCGCGTCCAGCACGTAAAGTCGGGTATTCCAGACCGGGAACCCGATCGGCACCGGCCGCGAGCGATCCTGCGCCGGCGCCGGCCAATAGCTGACGTCCACGGCCGCTTCGGTCGGGCCATACAGGTTGTGCAACTCGGCGTGCACGCGCGCGTGGAAGCGGTCGCGCAACGCGGCGTCCAGCGCCTCGCCACTGGTGAATACCCGTCGCAGCTGCAGGCCTTCGGAGGCCGGTGCAGCGAGGAAGGCATCGAGCATCGACGGCACGAAATGCGCCGTGGTGATGCCATGGCCACGGATCAAGCGGGCCAGTTCAGTGGGGTCGCGATGCGCATCGGGCCCGGCAATCACCAGCGTTGCTCCGCACAGCAACGGCAGGAAGAACTCCCAGACCGACACATCGAAGGTTGCCGGGGTCTTCTGCAGCACGCGGTCATCGGCGCGAATGCCGTAGTGCTCGCGCATCCACAGCAGGCGGTTGACGATGGCACGATGTTCGATGACCACGCCCTTCGGCTCGCCGGTCGAACCGGAGGTGTAGATCACATAGGCCGCATCGCTGGGCGCCGGATCGGCCCACGGCGCGGCGAAGCTCAGCGCGGTCCACTGCTCCGGCGTGAGCACCGGTACGCCGGCCATGCGCGCCGAAACCTCGGACGCAGCCATTACGCACACCGGCTGTGCCGAGGCGAGAATACGCGCCAGGCGCTCGTCCGGATGAGCAAGGTCCAACGGCAGGTAGGCGGCTCCGGCACGCAGCACCGCCAGCAGCGCGATCACCAGCTCCAGCGAGCGCGGCAATGCCACCGCCACCACGCTGCCCGGGCCGACATCCATCGCCCGCAGCTGTGCCGCCAGCGCGAAACTGCGCGCTTCCAGCGTTGCGTAATCCATGGCAGCGTCGCCGAACACCAGCGCAGGCGCGTGCGGGTCCCGATCCATGCCCTGCTGCAGCAGTTCAACCAGGGTGGTCTCAGGAAGCGCGTGCGCGGTGGCATTGAATTCCTGCAGCACCTGCTGCGCCTCCTCGGGCGTTGCCAGAGGCACGGCTGCGATATCGTCAGCCTGCAGTGCCGCCCACACGAATTGCAGCAGCCGCGCCGCGTGCGCCTCGACATCCTCGCGACTGCACAACGCGGGATTGGCCTCGATCTCCAGATCCAGCAGACGCTGGCCATCGCCACGGAAGCCCAGCGTCAGGTCATCCACCGGCCCGGTGCACAGCACCTCCAGCGTCGCCTGCACGCCCGTAAGCGCCAGCGGCTTGTAGAACGGCTGCACATTCACCATGGGACCGTGCAGGCGCTGCTGCGCGCCCACCAGGCCCAGGTCCCGGCGCAGTTGCTCGCCTCGGTAACGGCCGTGCTTGCGCCCTTGGCTGAGCTGCCGGCCCAGGCTGCGGGTAAAGGTTTCGACGCTGCCCTCGCCGGCGGCCACGCGCAGCGGCAACACATTCATCACCATCGCCGGTACCCGTGCCGACGCGTTGCCGAGCCGGCCCATGTAGGGCACGCCCAGCACCACTTCATCGGCCGCGCTCATCCGCCGCAGGTACTCGGCCGACAACGCGGCCAGCACGTCTGGCCAGGGCTGCAACCAACGTACCGATGCCTGCAGCAACTGCTCACGGAATGCCGCATCGAGCGGCTGCACCCAGCGCAGCGCGTCGTCACTGGCCGCGAGCGTACCGGCCAGGCCCATGCCCGCCGGTGCACCCTGCATGTGCTCGCGCCACCATTGCCCGGCCTGCGTGCGGCGCGGGTCGGCACGATAAGCAGCATCGTCGGCCAGCACCCCCGCCAGCCCCGGCAGAGGCTCACCCGTACGACCAGCATGCAACGCGCACACGCGATCAGTGAACAGCGCCATGCCGTAACCATCGGCCGCCAGATGATGCACGCGCAGGTACCAGACCCAGCGCAGGCCACCCAGATCGAACAGTACCTGCTGGCTGATCCGGTCCCGGGTGGGATCGACCGGGCTCAGCCGGTCGGCGTGCATCAGGTTGCGTGCCGCAGCGGCGGGATCCGTCTCGGTGGACACATCACGCACCGAAAGCAACGGCACGTGTGCGGGGTCATGCCATTGCAACGGCTGGCCATCGGCCCCTTCGGCAAAGCGCAATGCGAAGGCCTCGGCCTCGCGCGCAGCCTGGTCTGCCGCTGCGACAAATGCGGCCACGTCCAGCGGGCCGTCGATCCATACCGCGTGCGCGGTATTGAATGACGGATTGTCCGGTGCCAGCCGCTGTGCAAACCACAGCCCGGCCTGGGCCTCGGTCAACGCCACCGGCGTGGCCAGCGCTGCGGTGTTCATGCGTTCTGCGCGGCCTGCAGTTGCTGCACCACACCCCACCACTGACGCAGCGTGGTGTGCTCGGCCAGCTGCGAGAACTCCAGCGGAAGGCCAGTGTTGCCCCAGGCCAGGACCAGGCCCAGCATGCGCATTGAATCCAGGTCCAGGTCGATCAGGTTGTCGTCGTCACCGATCTCGGCCGGCGTGCACTCCAGCACGCGCGCTACGTCGGCGCGCATCCGCTCCAGATCCAGCGCCTCACCCATGGCAGCCATCACAGCACCTCCAGCAGCTGATCGGTGGTCATCGGCACACCACAGGTGCGCGCGATCCAGTGCAGCGCCTGATCGTGATCGGCACGCGAGAAGTCCGCCACCGCATCGGCGGCGATGAAGGCCTCGATGTCACGCTGGAAGGCCTCGACGACGGTCGCGGTGCAGCCGATATGGGCGTACACGCCGGTCACCAGCAACTGGTCGCGTCCACGCACCCGCATCAGCGTCTCCAGGTTGCTGCGCTGGAATGCGCTGTAGCGGTGCTTCACCAGCACGTGCTCGCCTGGCTGCGGTGCCAGCGCCTCGATGATCGGTTCGTGGTCGGCGCTGCGGCGCATGCCCGGTCCCCACAGGTCAGCCTGAAGGCCACGGTCGCGACGGTCCTGGTCACCCTGCTGGGCGGTGTAGAACACCGGAATGCCGTTCGCGCGGCAATGCGCCAGCAGCCGTGCGATGTTGTCCACGGCCGGCCGCAGGGGCGCCCTGCCTGCGTCGAACGCAGCCAGGAAGTAGCGCTGCATGTCGTGCACCAGCAGCGCGACACGATCGCGCTGCGGGCGCCACGGGCCACGCGCCTGCGGCAGTTCGGCGGCAGTCGGCAAGGGATAATCGGTGATACGGGGCAGCGCCATCAGCGCGTTCCTCCTGTCTGTTGCAGATGACGCGCACGCAATTGCGCGCGCAGTTCGCGGCGGCTGATCTTGCCGACCGCAGTGGTATCGAAACTGTCGACGAACACGACCTGGTCGGGCACCTTGAACGCAGCCAGGCCGCGCCCGCGCATCCAGGCCTTCAGTGCCGGGGCCTTGAACGGCTCGCCCTGCGCGATCACGAACGCACAGCTGCGCTCGCCCAGATACTCATCGGGAATGGAGACCACGGCGGCGTCGAACACACCCGGGTGCGCCAGCAAGTGATCCTCGATCTCTTCGGCAGAGATCTTCTCGCCCGCCCGGTTGATGTGGTCACCCGCACGCCCCTGTACCACCAGATAGCCACCGGGCAGCTGCTGCACACGGTCGCCGGTGCGATAGAAGCCGTCGTCGGTGAACGAGCGCGCATTGGCCACCGCATCGTTGTGGTAGCCACGGATGGTGTACGGGCCACGGGTGAGCAGATGCCCCACCTCGCCTTCGGCCACCGGCTGGTCATGGTCATCGACCACGCGCACCTCGTCATCCGGGCTGATCGGCCGGCCCTGGCAGGCCACGATCAGGTCCTCCGGATCATCCAGCCGTGTGTAGTTGACCAGGCCTTCGGCCATGCCGAACACCTGCTGCAGCGTGCAGCCAAGGCCGTCGATCACCCGCCGTGCGGCTTCCGGCACCAGTTTGGCGCCGCCCACCTGCAGTACCCGCAGGCTGGACAGGTCATGCCTGCTGGTGGCGGCGGCCTGCGCCCACAGCAACGCCAGCGGCGGCACCAGCCCACAGCAGGTCACCCGCTCCCGTGCGATCAGCGGGAAGGCCGCATCCGGGCCGGGGCCCGGGCTGAGCACCACGCGGGCACCGGCGTACAGCGCGCCGAAGAAGCCGGGCGAGCTCATCGGGAAGTTGTGCGCAGCCGGCAGCGCGACCAGGTAGACGCTGTCGCGGTCGATGCCGCAGATTTGATTGCTGGCGCGGAACGAATAGATGTAGTCGTCGTGCGTGCGTGGAATCAGCTTGGACAGCCCAGTGCTGCCTCCGGAAATCTGCAGGAACGCCACCGACTGCGGGTCCGGATCGGACGGCAGCTGGCTGCGATCGCCCTGCAGTGCCTCCAGCGCGATGAACTCCGCCGCATCGCCGTCGATCACCACATGGCGAACCGCCGGCACTTCGGCCTGCAGCGCCCTAGCCAACACGCGATGATCGAAGCCATCGTGCAGTGTGGTGGTGATGTAGGCACTGGCTTCCGCCTTGTTGGCGAAGTGGACCAGCTCGGTGATGCGGTGCGCCGGCAACGCATACACCGGCACCAGGCCGGCGCGGAACAGGCCGCAGACCGTGGCGATGAACCCGGCGGTATTGCCCAGCTGCACCAGCACCCGTTCGCCAGGCTGCAGGCCGAGCGCCAGCAGGCCCGCACCGATGCGGCCTGCCTCATGCCACAGCTGCGCATAGCTCAGGCGTACGTCGCCGGCGACCACCGCGATGTCATCGGCATAGCGTTCTGCACGCTCGCGCAGGAAACCCGGGAAGGTCTCGCCACGCCAGTGACCGGCTTCGCGATAGCGCGCCACCAGCGTGTCGGGCCACACCTGCTGCAGCGGCAGGCCGGAAGCGTCAGTGGAGGTACTCATGCGGCAGGCTCGATGGCGGGCGCGGATTCATGGACACCCAGCGCGTTCAACAGGGCAGCAAACTTCGCTGCGGTTTCGGCCACCTCGGCCTCGGGGTGTGACTCGGCGACGATGCCGGCACCGGCATACAGGCGCAGCTGCGTGCCCTGCAGGCGCGCGCAGCGGATCGCCACGTACCAGTCGCCGTCACCCTGCGCGTCCAGCCAACCCACGGCGCCGGCATAGAAGCCACGCGGTACAGGTTCCAGCTCGCGGATGCGCTGCAGCGCCGCCAACCGCGGCGTACCGCAGACCGCCGGCGTGGGATGCAGCTGTGCCAACAGCTCGGCCGCCGATGTCTGCGGATCCTTCAGGGTGGCGTGGATGCGGGTGCCGAGGTGCCACATGCTGGCGGTGGCATGCAGCACCGGGCGCGGCTGTGCATCGATGTGGCTGCAGTACGGTGCCAGGCCTTCGACGATGGCTTCGACCACGTGGCGGTGCTCGTCGTGGTCCTTGGTCGAGGCCAGCAGCGCCTGCGCCGCATGCTCGTCCTCGGCGGCATCGGCACTGCGCCGCGCGGAACCCGCCAACGGATGCGACAACAGTTCGGCGCCGCGCTTGCGCAGCAGCAGTTCCGGCGTCGCGCCCACCAGCCAGGCCGGCGCCTGGCCCAGCTCCACCGGAAGCGGCACCGCGTAGGTCGCCACCGACGGATCCGCGCCCAGACGTGCCAGCAGCACGTCCGGAGAAAGCACCTGGCGGGTGCGTGCCAGCAGGCTGCGCGCCAGCACCACCTTATGCAGGTTCTGCTCGGGCGCACGCAAGGCCTGCACTGCCGCAGCGACTGCAGCGGCATAGTCCTGCGGCACAGGTTCGGCACGCAGGGCGCCGTCCAGCGGCGGTGCGGCCTGCGGCTGCAGTGCCAGCGCCGGCAGCAGGCGCTCGGGCTGGTACAGCGCATCGTCGGCACGCGGCTCGAACGGCACCGCGCCAACCAGCAGGCCCGGGCCGCCACGCTGCTGGGCAAAGAACTCCGAAACGCGTTCTGCCAACGTCGCCAGTGCACCGGCTGGCAACGTGGCGCGGCAACCGCGGGCGTGCACGTGCTGGCCGGCATGCCGCAGCAGGAACAGCGACGCGTCGTCGGTGCTCTGCTGTGGTGCTGGCGCAGCCTCCGGCCACGCGCCCTGCATCAGGGAATCGTTCATGGGGTCTCCTTCATCCGATGCGCTGCGGCCAGCGGGCACAGCAACAGCAGCAGCGCGCCCACCAGCAGGTAAGGCAGGCTTGGCCCGCCGCGATACAACAGCGTGCCGAGCATCGGCCCGGCCACCATGCCCAGCCCCTGCGCGGCCGCCACGGTGCCTGCGGCGGCGCCCTGCTCGTGCGCCTCTACCGCATCGGCGGCCAGCGCCTGGAACGAGGGGAATACGAAGCCCATGCCGAACGCAGCCAGCGCATACGCCGCAGGCAATTGCCAGGCCTGCTGCACGCCCGCCACCGAAGTGAAGCCGATGCCGGAAATGAGAGCGCCGAGGACGATCCAGCGACGTGGATGCACCTCCAGCTTCATCACCAGCGCCTGCGCCAGGATCAGGCCGACGCCAACGGCGGTGAGTGCAATGCCGGCCATGCGCGCGCCGGTCGCCGCATCCAGACCCAGGCGATCAATTGCGAAGAAGCCGACCGTGACCTGCGCGATGGTCACCGAGACCATGGCGATGAACGCTGCCAGCTGCGGCAGGCACAGGCGCGCGTCGAGGCGGCTCATCGGCGTGCGGCGCTGTGCGGACGCGCCCACCACGGGCGGTGTAGCCGGCAGGCGCCAGGCCAGCAATGCCAGTGCCAGCAACGGCAGCAGCGCGGCCACGTACAGCGCCAGCGACAGGTTCGTATAGGCCAGCCAGCCCGCAGCGGCCGGGCCGAGCACCATGCCCAGCGCGTTGGCACTGCCCAGGCGGGCGAGGAATTTTGCACGCTGTCCGGTGGGTGCCTTGTCGGCGATCAGCGCCGCTGCGGTAGGAGGCACAGCCGCGTAGAACAGGCCGATCAGGCCACGCGCTCCCACCAGCACCAGTACCGATACCAGCACCGGCGGCACTGCCTGCAGGGCGACATCGATGAACACCGCCAGCGCGATATAGACGACGGTGTAGGCAGTCATCGCCAGCATCAACACGCGCTTGCGGCCGATGCGGTCGCTGAGCTGGCCCCACGGGCGCGCAGCCAGCATCCACAACACGCCTGCGGCGGTAACCGACAGGCCGGCATGCCACTCGGACAGCCCGAGCATGCGGACCACCGGACCGATCACGGCGACGAAGGACATCATCGCCATGGTGCCGATCAGGGCGGCCAATACCAGCGCCGGCAAGCCGGGAACGACGGGACGTGCGTGCATGGAACACCAGCCGTAACAGGAAAGGATTGGCCGGGCGCGTCTGCACGCCCCGCCCGGCACCCGCCCCACTCAGGACCGGATGCTACCCTCAAATGATAACGGCTCGTATTTGCATTTGATACCCATTCTCTTGAATGGGCATGCAACAGTGGGTTCAGCGCATTGCACGCAGGCCCAGCAGGCCACGGCGCTTGAACCACCACTCCAGCGGCAGCGTCACCAACGGCGGGATGGCCGCCAGCAGGGCCAGGGCACTGGCCCACCACGGCCAGCGCAGTCGTACCGCCGCGAACAGCGTGACTGCCACATAGAGCAGGAACGCCACGCCGTGCAGGGGTCCGAACAGCTTCACCAGCGCCACGTTGGCCATCGGGCCGTACTTCATCCACATGCCGATGAGCAGGCCGGCCCAGGTCACAGCCTCGATGAAAGCGACCGCGGCGAACAGGCGTCCGGTCGGGTGCATGGGGGAAGGTTGGGTCACGCGGGGCTCCGGCAGCGGGGTATCAAATGCGAATGATACGCAGATGCACGCCGCGGCAGGTAGCGCCGGGCCATGCCCGGCGGGCGCACCGTCATCAGCAACACGGCGTGTCCACCAAGGTGGACACCTACCGAAGCACATCCGGCAGCACCTGCTCTCCAATTTCGCGCAACACCGCGTCCATCGGCCTCCCGTTGTCGACCAGGTTGAACATCACGTGCCCCACGCCCTGCGCATGCACGCGCAGCAGGTAGTCACGCAAGCCGTCGCGGCCGACCTTCAGGCCCAGTGGCAGCGGCTCGGGCGGTGCCTGCGGATCGGCCTGCAGATCCAGCAGCATCGACTGCACGAACGGCTTGCCTGGCCCAGCGCCTTGCGCCTGCGCCTGTTGCCACAGGCCGATGCGTCCTTCCTGCGCGGCCTCTTCGCGGTGATAGGTGGCCCAGCCTTCGGCTTCGCGTGCGATCCACTGCAGGCTCTGCCGCGCAGTGCCCACCACCAGCATCGGAATGCGCATGGCCGGGGCCGGCAGTACGTCGAAGCCACCGGTGGCTTGCACTACCGCGACCCTTTCTTCGGACTCCGGTGACAACGCCGCGCGCAGCAAGGTCCAGCGTTCGCGGAACGTCGCCGCCCTGCCCTGCAGATCCTCGCCGAATGCGGCGAACTCTTCCGGCCGATCGCCAGACCCGAGGCCCAGCACGAAGCGGCCGTCGCTGATCCGGTCCAGGCTCAAGGCCGACTTCGCCACCTGCAGCGGATGGCGCAATGGCAGCACGATGGCCGCGCTGCCGACCACGATGCGCTCGGTCGCCGCAGCCAGCATGCCCAGCCACAGGAACGGGTCGTCCAACGCGCTCGTTGTCGCGTCCGGACCCTGCGGCACCATCAGCGGCACGTCGCGCGTCCACAACGCGGCAAAGCCCAGGTCATCGGCCAGTCGCGCGATACGTCGCGCCTCACGCGGATCGGCCAACCCATGCGACGCCACGGGCGTCATCAGGCCCAGGCTCAGACCCTGCTGCGGAAACAAGGCAGCGTACGCGGGATTGAAATCACTCATGCCGCCAGCTTAGCGTGAAGGCCTGCGGCAACAATGACGCGCCGCCCACCACCGGAAGAGCACTGCATGCCGACGATCCGCCCCGCCCACGTCGATGACCTGCCCGCGATCAGCACGGTGTGCCTGGCTGCCTTCACTGCGGCGGTCGCACCTTCGCTAAGCGCGGCCGGCATCGCCACCTTCGGCAGCGTCGCCGCGGCCGAAGCGTTCGGCGCGCGCCTACACGGCGACAACCACATCCTGGTGGCCGAGCAGGACGGCCGCGTCGTCGGCGTGATCGAACTGAAGGAAGGCCGGCACCTGGCGATGCTGTTCGTCGATCCCAGCTACCAGGGCCAAGGCATCGGCCATGCTTTGTTCGACGCGGTGCTCCCGCAGGTGCGCGAGCCGGTCCTGACCGTGCGCGCCTCACTCAATGCAGTGCCAACCTACCTGCGCTATGGCTTCGTGCTGGACGGCGACGTCGGCGAGTTCAATGGGCTGGTGTATCAGCAGATGGTGCGGGCAGCGGCCTGAAGGCATCCGCCGGCCAATGCCCGGCGGGCGTCATGCCCTGCGGCACGCCCGTCATAAGCAAACTGAATCAGCAGGCTCCCCGGCCGTTCCTACAATGGCCTGTCACCCTGCCCTTCGAGATGCTGCCGATGCGCGTCGCGCTTTCTATGTTGCTGCTGGCTTCGGCGCTGAGCGCCTGCACCCCGGCCCCGGTGTCCATCGCCAACTCCGCCGAGGTGCCCGCGCCGGCCAAGGCAATCGCCTGGCGCCAGGGCGATGTCGATGATGCCTTCGCCGAGGCCGCCGACAGCGGCAAGCCGGTGCTGCTGTACTGGGGCGCCGTCTGGTGCCCACCGTGCAACCAGCTCAAGGCGGGCCTGTTCAAGGACCCGGCCTTCATCGCGCTGACCAGCAAATTCGTTCCCGTCTACTTGGATGGCGACGAGGAAGGTGCGCAGGCCTGGGGCGAACGCTTCGGCGTACGCGGCTATCCCACCCTGATCGTGCTGGACCCACAGCGCAATGAACTGACCCGCGTGGCCGGCGGCAACGACGCGGCCGAATTGACCCGTGCGCTGACCGTCGCGGCCGGGCGCCGCAGCGCCATCGCCGCCACCCTGGCAACGGCACTGGCCACGCCGGACAAGCTGGCCGCCGAAGACTGGCAGGTGCTGGGCGACTACGGCTGGGAAGTCGACGCCAACCGACTGGCCGGCGAGCGCAGGAGCCAGGATGTGCTGCACCAGTTGTCCAAGGCGGCACCGGATGCCGCCCTGCAGCGTCGCTTCGCTCTGCTTGCCTTGGCAACGGCCGAAAAACCCGATGCCTCGCCCACCGAAGTACGTGAGCTGCTGCAGGCGGTGCTGGCACAACCGGCGGAAGTGCGCCGCAACCGTGAGTTGCTGGGCTATGCGGGCGTGCAGCTGGTCAAGCAGGCCAGTGCCGGGCCGGCCACCAGCAACACGCTGGGACAGCAGCTGCTGGTGGCATTGGAGCGGGCAGACGCCGAGCGCGGCGACCGCGCCGACGACGCATTGTCGCGCGCACTGACGGAAGTATCGCTGGCCCGCCAGCAGCAGCCGAAGGGCGCACTGCCCGCGGCGCTGGTTGAGCGGGTCAAGCAGCGGGTGGCCGCTGCCGATGCGGCCGCCACCGATGCGCACGCACGCCAGGCGACGATCAGCAGCGCGGCGTACGCATTGCGCCAGGTCGGCGACGACGCAGGTGCCGAGGCGCTGTTGCTGGCGGAACTGAAGCGCAGCGAACAGCCGTACTACTACATGCCCGAGCTGGCCGAACTGGCAGAGCAGCGCGGCGACACCGCCGGTGCGCTGGAGTGGTTGAAGCGTGCCTACCACGGTGCGCAGGGCCCGGCCACCCGCGTGCAGTGGGGCGTGCTGTATGTGGAAGGCCTGCTGAAGCTGGCACCGGACGATGCACCACGCATCGAGCAGGCGACCGCCTCGCTGATCGCCGAGCTGGAGGCACAGCCGTCGGGCTACCACCAGCGCACCCGCCAACGCTTCGAGCGCCTGGCCGGGCAGTTGAAGGCGTGGAGCGGCAAGCACCAGGGCGCGGAGACGCTGGCGCGGTTGCAGCAGCGGATGCAGCAGGCGTGCGGGGAGCAGGTGGATGGTGCGTGCAAGGATTGGTTGAGTTGAGTTGATGAAGGCGCTGGCGGCTGGTTCGTCTGCCGGCGCTTTTGTTGATACGTGTGGGAGGGGGCGGGGGCCGCTGGCCAGGACACGCAAAAGCCCCTCCATGGTGCTCGATGGCGCCATCCTTGGCGCCAACGGTCCTGTCCAGCGGCCCCCGCCCCCTCCTGACAGTTTCCTGCGAGCGCGGGCAGCGCAACAGCGCGCCGGTGAGGATTCGAAAAGCGGGTCCTGGTAGTGCCGGCCGCTGGCCGGCAACCCGACCTTGCCGGCATGCCGGCCAGCGGCCGGCACTACCATTTCGCTCGTGCTGTCCTGCAGGAAGAATCAAAGCGATGAACGCGCACGCACCTCAATCCCGCCCCTTGACCTCAACCAATGTTGAGGTGCGATAACAGTCTCCCCACGGCCAGCCCTCTGGCCTTCCCCACGGAGATTGCTTCGATGTCGTACTCGCTTCCCCCGCTCCCCTACGCCTACGACGCCCTTGAGCCGCATTTCGATGCGCGCACGATGGACATCCACCACAGCAAGCACCACCAGGCCTACGTCAACAACCTCAACGCCGCCATCGAGCAGGCCGGCATCGCCGAGCAGCCGGTCGAGGCGCTGATCGCCAACCTCGATGCCGTGCCCGAGGCGCAGCGCGGCGCCATCCGCAACAACGGCGGCGGCCACGCCAACCACAGCCTGTTCTGGACCGTGCTCAGCACCAACGGTGGTGCACCCGATGACGAACTGGCCGCCGCCATCGACCGTGACCTCGGCGGTTTCGATGCTTTCAAGGAGGCCTTCACCAAGGCGGCGCAGACCCGCTTCGGCAGCGGCTGGGCCTGGCTGACCAGCGATCGCGATGGTCGCCTGCAGGTGGAAAGCAGCGCCAACCAGGACAGCCCGCTGATGGGTGCAGCCGTGGGCCTGTCCGGCAACAGCCCGATCCTCGCACTGGATGTCTGGGAACACGCCTACTACCTGCACTACCAGAACCGTCGCCCGGACTACATCGGTGCGTTCTTCAACATCATCAACTGGGCCGAGGTCGGCCGGCGCTACCGCCAGGCCAGGGCCTCATGAGCGGCGAGACACTGCCGTACGCCGGGCCGTGGGCGGGGGTGTTCCCCGCCCCGGCCCCTGTGCCGTCGGTCGAGATGCCGCCGCGTGCCCTGCGGCGGCTGCTCGGCCACTTTCCTACCGGCGTGGCCATCGTCTGCACGCGCGATGCGCAGGGCAAACCCATCGGCCTGACCATCAATTCGTTCGTGCCGGTGTCATTGCAGCCGCCGCTGGTGCTGTGGAACCTGGCGTTGCACGCGCAGAGCCTGTCCACCTTCCAGCGCGCCACCCGCTTTGCGATCAGCGTGCTGGCGGCCGACCAGGAAGCGCTGGCCCGGCGCTTTGCCGATCCGCAGGTGCGCAACCGCTTCGATGGCCTGGCATTGCTGGATGACTACGAGGACGCCCCACCGCGCATCGCCGGTGCGGTCGCCCATCTCACATGTACCCGCCACGCACAGTGGCCGGTGGGCGATCACCTGCTGCTGGCTGGCCGCATCATCGAAGTGCACGAGAACGGCGGCGCGCCGCTGCTGTTCCATCGTGGCCGCTTCCAGCCCGGCCCGGCCGAGCTGCTGGTGGAGGTGCGCTGATGAACATCGAAGCTCTGGAATGCATGCTTGCCGCCGGCAAGGACGGCGCGCTGCTGCGCTTCGGCCTGGGCAAGGGCTGGCTGGATGCCGGCAACCCGGTACGCGCGGCAACCCACCTGGGCCGCTGCGTGGTGCTTGATCCGCAGTACTCGGCAGCCTGGAAGCTGCTGGGCAAAGCCTGGCTGGCCAGTGGCCAGCCACAGGCGGCCCGTGAGGCATGGCAGCGCGGCTTGAGCGTGGCCGGCAGCAAGGGCGACCAGCAGGCATGCAAGGAAATGCAGGTGTTCCTGCGACGCCTCGACCGCGAGCAGGCCGCCCCGGCGAAGGCGGGCTGAGTCGATCAGCCCGCGTTGGCCGATGCCGGTGCGGACATGATGTCCGGCATCGGCAGGCGGCGCGGCTTGCTCGGGAATGCGTGGCGCAGGATGCGCCAGACCACCTGGCCGAACTGGCGCGGCAGCGAGCCGTTGTTGTAGTGCTGGCCGTAGCGGCGGCAGATGTCCTTCACTTCCTTGGCGATGGCCGCATAGCGGTTGGCCGGCAGATCCGGGTAGAAATGGTGCTCGATCTGGTGGCTGAGGTTGCCGGACAGCACATTGATCAGGAAGCCGCCGCTGATGTTGGACGAACCGCGCAGCTGGCGCAGGTACCAGTGACCGCGCGATTCATTGCGCAGGCATTCCTTCGGGAAGGTTTCCGACTCGGCGGTGAAGTGGCCGCAGAAGATGATCACGTAGGTCCAGATGTTGCGCAGGCCGTTGGCCACCAGGTTGCCCAGCATCACGGTGAGGAAGAACGGGCCGGCCAGCAGCGGAAAGAACACGTAGTCCTTCAGCACCTGGCGAGCCATTTTCCGCGCCACCGGGCGGGTCTGCATCCACATCGCACGGCCACTGATGCGGCCCTTCAGCCAACGGCCCAGGCGCAGGTCCTGCGCGGCCACGCCCCACTGGAACAGCAGCGCGAAGATCGGCGCGATGATCGGCTGCAGCAGGTAGAACGGCTTCCAGCGCTGTTCCGGGAAGATGCGCAGCAGGCCGTAGCCGATGTCATCGTCCATGCCACGCACGTTGGTATAGGTGTGGTGGCGGAAATTGTGGGTCTTGCGCCAGTTGTCGGCGGTGGCAACGATATCCCACTCGTAGGTGTTGCCATTGAGCTTGGGGTCGCCGGTCCAGTCGAACTGGCCGTGCATGACGTTGTGGCCCAGCTCCATGTTCTCCAGGATCTTCGACAACGCCAGCAGCAGCGTGCCAGTGATCGCGGCCGGCCACAGCAGCGGCATCCAGAACAGCGGCGAGAATGCTGCCAGGAACAGCAGGCCACGGCCACCCACGCCGAACCATCGCACGGCGGCAGCCACACGGCGGATGTAGCGGGTATCGGAGGCGCCGAGGCTGCCGATCACACGGTCGCGGATCGCATCGAGTTCCTCACCGAAGGCATGCATCTCGGCGGTGCTCAGGGCACGGTCGGTAGCGCGGGTCATGGCAGGCGTCCTCAGAGATCCAGAGTCAGGTCGGTGGTCGGTGCGCTCACGCAGATCCGCACCGGCTGTGCCGATTCGGACTGCAGGTCGCCGGTGCGAAGGTGGCGGGTGGCGCCACTGACGCGATCACAGGTGCAGGTGTTGCAGATGCCCATGCGGCAACCGTGCTTGGGCTTGATGCCATGCGCTTCCAGGCTTTCCAGCAGCGAGCGGCCTCGCGGCACGCTCAGCTGGCGGCCACTGCGCGCAAGCGTCAGCGACACCTCGCCTTCGCTGCTGGCATCGCGCAGTGGCGCCGGCGGGGTGAAGGCTTCGGCCTGGAAGCCAGCCACCTGGTGCGCCAGGCGTTCACGCGCAGCGGCAACGAAGCCATCCGGACCGCAGGCCAACACATGTCGCTGCGCCAGCGGCGTGTCATCGCCGGCCACCTGCAGATCATGGGTATCGATGCGCGCGGCCGGCGCCTCACCCTCGCGGGTGGTCAGCAGATGCACGCGCAGGTTCGGATGTGCCGCGGCCAGCGCCTGCAGTTCATCACGGAACTGCAGATGGGCGGCGGTGCGCTCCCAATAGAACAGGTCCACCGGTGCTGCCAGCGGGCGCTGGCAGGCGTCGCGCAACAGGCTGCGCATCGGCGTGATGCCACTGCCGGCAGCCAGCAGCAGCACCGGCGCCGCGGCCGGCAACTGGAACTCGCCGAAGGCGGCATCGAGGCGGAACAGTTCGCCCGGCTGTGCATGGTTTACCAGATGCTGGCTGACCCGGCCGCCATCGATCGCCTTGACGGTGATCGCCAGCTCGCGCCGACCCAGTGCGGTAGGGCTGTAGCTGCGCTGCCACAGGCGCCCCTCAATCTCGACGCCCAGGGTGACGTGCTGGCCGGCGCGCATGCCGGCCCAGTGCCGGTTGGTGCGCAGGACCAGGGTTGCCGCGCCCACGCCAGCCGGCTCGCGCCGGACCAGTCGGGCCACCGGCTCGCGCAGGGTCCACAGGGGATTGAGCTGGCCGGCCCAGAAATCGAACAGCGACGGCGAGACCCAGCGGTACGGAGAGAACAGGGACGGACGGACGACAGCGCTCATGGGCGCACTATACGGGCGCACATACACCTGTGTATACATGTGTATATTGAACCGGATTGGGTATGATTCAGCCTCGCCCCACCGGAACCCCCATGGCCGCCGCCACCGCCTTGTCGACGCCTGAAGATGCCAACAGCCCGGCCCGCCGTACGGTGAGCCGCGAGGATCTGCTGGCCGCCGCCCTGAAGCTGATCGGGCCACACCGCAGCCTGTCCACGCTCAGCCTGCGCGAAGTGGCACGTGAGGCCGGCATTGCGCCGAACAGCTTCTACCGGCAGTTCCGCGACATGGACGAACTGGCCGTGGCGCTGATCGACGCCGCCGGCCGCTCGCTACGCACCATCATCGGCGAGGCCCGCCAGCGCGCCACGTCTACCGCCACCAGCGTGGTGCGCGTTTCCGTGGAGACCTTCATGGAACAGCTGCGCGCCGACGACAAGCTGCTGCACGTGCTGCTGCGCGAAGGCGCGGTCGGCTCGGACGACTTCAAGCATGCGGTCGAACGCGAACTGCACTATTTCGAAGAAGAGCTGCAGCACGACCTGGTGCGCCTGGCTGCACTGGACGGCGCCGTGCTGCATGCCCCCGAGCTGGTGGCCAAGGCCATCACCCGGCTGGTGTTCGCGATGGGTGCCACCGCCATGGACCTGCCGCCGGAGAAGGATCCGGAACTGGTCGAACAGATCTCCACGATGATCCGCATGATCATCGTCGGCGCCCGGACCCCCGCCGCATTCCGCCGCGGCTGACGATCCGACCGCGCCTACACGGCAACTCCATCCTATGGACATGACCACCGGCAGGGTTGCAGTCGTTTTATGTAATGTTATAACACATGCATGATCTGACTCGACTGGTACCCAAAGCGTAATTGCCTCAGCCTCGTTATATAGCACTTGCTATATTAATAAGCCGCTGCTTTCATATGCGTCAGCCAAGTCGCCCTCGCCGCCTTTCTTCTCCCAAGGACGACGCCCTCATGCCCGTTGCCACGCCCCTCTTCCATCGGCTGCCCCTGGCCGCCGCCATTGCCCTGACCGTGCCGCTGCCTGCACTGGCCGCCACCTCGAAGCCCACCGAGCTGGACCGCGTGCAGGTCAAGGTCAGCACCGCCACCCGCAGCGAACGCCTGCTATCCGATGTCCCGATCCGCACCGAAGTGCTGCGCAAGGAAGACATCGCGCTGCGCGCGGCCACCGACTTCTCGCGCGCCGCCGAGCTGATCAACGGCCTGCGCGTGGAAAGCAACTGCCAGAACTGCAACACCAGCGAAGTGCAGCTGCTGGGCCTGCCCGGTGCCTACAACCAGCTGTTGTTCGATGGCATCCCGCTGTTGTCCACGCTGGGCAGCGTGTACGGCCTGGAACAGATCCCGGCCGGGTTCGTCGACCGCATCGAAGTGGTCAAGGGCGGCGGCTCGGCGCTGTACGGCCCGGGTGCGGTGGCCGGTGTGATCAACCTGATTCCGCCGCTGCCGGCGCGCAGCGGCGGCCATGTGCAGGCCGGCGTGGATGTCCTGAAGGGCACACCGCAGAAGAATGCCGACGTGCGCCTGGACCTGGTGGCGAAAGATGCCGACGCCGGGCTTTCAGTGATTGCCCAGCGCAACTGGAACAGCGGCATCGACTACAACGGTGACGGCTACACCGAGATCACCCGCAAGAACCTCAAGGTCGGCGGGCTGCAGGCCTGGTACGCGCCCACGCCGGGAACGCGGCTGCGCCTGGACCTGCAGGTGACCGATGAAACCCGCCGCGGCGGCAATCGCCTGGACCAGCCCGAATACCTGGCCAACATCGCCGAATCGCTGGATACGAAATACCGCCGCGGCAGCGTGTCGTGGGACCAGGAAGTCAATGCCGACGTCGATTTCCGCCTGGCCTACGCCTTCGCCGACATTGACCGCGGCAGCTTCTATGGCGGTCTGGGCGACGTCGTTACCGATCCGTCCGCGCCCGGCTATGACCCGTCGCAGCTGGATCCCAACGTGGCCGGCAGCGCGGCCTCGCGTTCGTGGCGCCAGTACGGCCGCACCCACAACCCGCTGCACTACATCGACAGCCAGTTGAACTGGCGGTTGGGTGCGCACGCGCTGGCCTTCGGCGTGCAGTACAAGCACGAGGCGCTGCGCGACGACAACCGCACCGGTGACGGCCAGCGTCTTGCGGTATTGGAGGATGCGACCTTCCACAACCTGGGCGCCTTCATCCAGGACGAGTGGAGCCTGCGCGACAACGTCGACCTGGTACTGGGCGCACGCGTGGACAAGAGCTCGGAACTGGACAGCGCGGTGTTCTCGCCGCGCATCGCCTTGGCCTGGCAGGCCACGCCCAACCTGAAATGGCGCGCCGGCATCGCCACCGGCTTCCGTGCGCCGGAGATCTTCGTCGAGGACGTGCACGTCGATACGCTGGGTGGCGAGCAGGTGCGCGTGCGCAACACCGATGGCCTGAAGGAAGAGCGCGCGTTGACCACCCTGTTCGGCTTCGACTGGCGCTCGGACCCGGCCAATCCAGTGTGGAGCTGGGATGCTACCGCCTCCTATGCACGCATCCGCGACACCTTCGCGCTGGGCGAGATCCAGCGCGACGATGACGGACAACTGAGCCAGCTGCGCTACAACGCCTCCGGCTCCAACGTGCTGGGGGCGGAAACCAACCTCGGCTGGCAGCCGTCGCCGCAGTGGCGCCTGACCGCCGGTGCCTCGTGGTACCGCTCGCGCTTCCGCGAACCGCAGCGCATCTTCGACGACAGCGGCGATGGTGGCGACACCGTGATCGAAAGCCGCGACTACCTGAAGACACCGCGCTGGACCGGCCTGGCCCAGCTCAGCTGGATGCCCGCCGAGCCCTGGGAAACCTTCGTCGCGCTGCGCCACACCGGGCCGATGTCGGTGCTGAACAACCGGTTGGGCGAGCTGCACCGTACGCGTTCCTTCCTGGTCACCGATCTTGGTGCTCGCTGGCACCGCCATCTGGGCGCGCAGGCGCAGCAGGAAGTGTCGGTGGCCGCGGGTGTCAAGAACGTGTTCGATCAGCGCCAGAAAGATCTGGAAGTGGGCGCGCTGCGTGACAGCGACTATGTCTACGGGCCGCGCTTCGCGCGTTCGTGGTACGTCAACCTGCGCTATGCGTTCTGAAGCTCTGCGAGCGTTGTTGCTGGCCTGTGCCGTGCTGCTGGCTGCACCGGCGATGGCTGCGGACCTGCACGCGCAGGTCTCGGCCTCGCTGATGCGGCCGGAACAGCGCTCGCTGCGACCGATGCAATGGACACAGCCGCCGAAACTGGTGGCGCTGTACTTCGGTGCCGACTGGTGCGCACCGTGCCATGCGTTCGTACCCACGCTGCGCAGCGTACGCGACATGTTGCGCGAGGCCGGGGCCGATACCGAAGTGGTCTACATCAGCCTGGATGAGAGCGAGGCCGCGCTTCGCCGCTACATGCACGCGCAGGACATGCCGTGGCCGGTGCTTGACCCGCGCCGCGCTGCGCGCATGCCGGCCCTGCAGGCATTGGCCGGGCTGGCACCGCCGAATCTGATACTGATCGATGCCGACGGCACAGTGCTGGCCAATGGCTGGCAAGGCCGGCGTTACCAAGGCCTGCAGCCGGTGTTGAAGGAATGGACGAAACGGGCGTGCGCGCAGGTACAGGCCCGCTGCCCGCCTGACCTGTAGCGTCGAGCCATGCTCGACGCATTCCATCACCGTGCGAACGGCAGCCGAGCATGGCTCGGCTCTACAAAAACCGGATCGCGCGAACGGCCGCCGGGCATGGCCCGGTGCTACCGATACGGCGCCTCGCCCTCGGCCTTGCGCACGAACGCCTCGAACAGCGCCAGCGTCTGCTCGCTCACATGGTGCTCGATACCCTCCGCATCACGCCGTGCCGTATCAGGGTCCACGCCCAGCGCCAGCAGGAAACGCTCCACGGTCTGGTGCCGCTGGCGGCTGGCATGGGCCAGCGCCTCGCCTTCCGGGGTCAGGAACACGCCGCGGTACGGTCGCTGCACCACCCAGCCATCGCGGGCCAGGCGCCGCAGCATCTTCGCCACGGTGGGCTGGGCCACGCCCAGGCGGGTGGCGATGTCGACCTGGCGGGCCTCGCCGCCGTCGGCCAGCAGGTCCGAGATCAGCTCGACATAGTCCTCCACCAGCTCCATCCGGTGCGCTTCGCGCACTTGCCGGAAGCTCTCGACCTGGCGCTCAGCCTCGATCAAGGGGGTGCTTTTCAGCGATGTCGAATCGTCGGTCTTGCCCACGCCTGCGCCTGTCCTTCCGGTCTACTCCGGGTTTGAAACTGAATTCTGGACCAGTAACGCGATAAAGACGATTGTTTCGCATTGCTAATTACTATAGCAGGAGCTATATTCGGACCCATGAACACCCTGGCGCCCCACGACCCTTCGGCCTCCACCTCGGCCAGCCTGGGCGCACTCAATGCCTCGGTGGCGGTGCCCGACAAGGGTCACTGGTGGTTCCGCCTGCTGGCCTTCCTCGGCCCGGGTTACATGATCTCGGTCGGCTACATGGACCCGGGCAACTGGGCCACCGACCTCGCCGGCGGTTCGCGCTTCGGCTACCTGCTGCTGTCGGTCATCCTCATCTCCAACCTGATGGCGGTGATCCTGCAGGCGCTGTCGGCGCGGCTCGGCATCGCCACCGGCATGGACCTGGCGCAGGCCTGCCGCGCGCGCTACCCCAAGCCGGTGAACCTGGCGCTGTGGGCGCTGTGCGAGGCGGCGATCATCGCCTGCGACCTGGCCGAGGTGATCGGCACCGCGATCGCGCTGAAGCTGCTGTTCGACCTGCCACTGCTCTGGGGCGCGGTGTTCACTGCGCTGGATACGCTGCTGGTTCTGCTGCTGATGAACCGCGGCTTCCGTGCGCTGGAGGCCTTCGTGATCGCGCTGCTGATGGTGATCTTCGGCTGCTTCATGGTGCAGATCGCGCTGGCCGCACCGCCGGTGATGGACGTGCTGGGCGGATTCATTCCGCGCGCGCAGGTAGTGACTGATCCGCACGCGCTGTACATCGCCATCGGCATCATCGGCGCCACGGTGATGCCGCATAACCTGTACCTGCATTCTTCCATCGTGCAGACCCGCGCCTATCTGCGCACCGACGAGGGCCGTCGCAGCGCGCTGCGCTGGGCGGTGACCGACAGCACCCTCGCGCTGACGCTGGCACTGTTCATCAACGCCAGCATCCTGATCCTGGCGGCGGCGGTGTTCCATGCCAATGGCCGTTTCGATGTGGAAGACATCGAGCAGGCCCACCAGCTGCTGGCGCCGATGCTGGGCGTGGGCGCGGCGGCGACACTGTTTGCGATTGCCCTGCTGGCCTCGGGCCTGAATTCGACAGTGACCGCCACGCTGGCCGGCCAGATCGTGATGGAAGGCTTCCTGCACCTGCGCCTGCCGCCGTGGCTGCGTCGGCTGATCACGCGCGCACTGGCGATCATTCCAGTGGTGGTGGTGATCATGCTGTTCGGCGACCAGGGCGCGGTGAAGCTGCTGGTGCTGAGCCAGGTGGTGCTGTCGATGCAGCTGCCGTTCGCGATCATCCCCCTGGTGCGGATCGTGACCGACAAGGTGACGATGGGCGCCTTGGTCGCACCACGCTGGCTGGGCGCGATTGCCTGGGTGATCGCGCTGGTGATCGTGGTGCTGAACGTGAAGCTGCTGGTGGATACCTTCAGCGGAGCCTGACGCCAAAGCACGGACCCTGCCCCGGTAGATCCACGCCACGCGTGGATGCCCTTGTAGAGTCGAGCCATGCTCGACTCATCGCTCACCGCGCGAACGGCAGTCGAGCATGGGCTCGGCTCTACAAATGCAGCGCGATCGCGGCCTCGATCTGCTGCGGCGACTGGAACCCGGCCAGGCGCGTGCGTTCGTTACCGTCACGGAACAGGGACAGCGTCGGCGTCTGCCGCAGTCCCAGCTCCCTGAAGAACGCCTCACCCAGCACCTCCAGCTGCACGCGCAGCAGGGTCGTGCCCTGCCCCGCCACGCTGTTGGCCACGCGATGCAACGACATCTCCAGCATCCGGCAGCCCGGGCACTGGTCCTTGTGGAAATCCACCAGCACCCGCGGATGTTCGGCCAGCAGCTGCTGGAACTGCTCAGGCGTGGTGGCGTCGATGATCTGCATCGGTGTTGCTCCAGTAGTGGGCCAGGACCGTATCGGTCCAGGCGTCGATGGCTGCGGCGTGACGCTCGCCATGCGGCATCTGCTCGATCTCGAGCGGCGGATAGTCGCTGCGGAAATAGCGGATCAGCCGGTGCACGGCGCCGCAGTAGTACTCCTGCCCCCATTGCGTTTCGCCGGTACCGAACACCGCCAGCTGGCGTGGCTGCTGACCGTGCTCGGCAATGCCGGCCACCCACGCCTTCATCTCCGCTGGCGTGCGCCCGGCGTTGTCGGTCCAGCAGCCCAGCAGCACCAGGTCTGCCTCGTTGGGCGCCAATGGGGGGGGCTGACGCAGGTCATCGGCCTCCTGCCAGTGCACCGCATGACCTGCCGCGCGGCAGCGCTCGGCGATCTGCCGGCCGAGCTCACGGGTGTTGCCGCTCAAGGAGGCGACCACCATCAGGATGCTCAGCGCGGCGCCGGGCTCAGAGATCGTCGAAGCCGTTGTCGACGTTGGTCTTCTTGTAACTTGCATTGCGCATCTCGAAGAAGTCGGTCTTGGTCTCGGTGAAGTTGTCGGCGTAGGCCTTGATCCACGGCATCACGTTGTCGGTGGTGTCGCTGTACAGGCGCTCGATCCCGAGCATGCCGGCCATCTTGTTGGCGCGGTACTTCACGTAGCGCACCATCTCGTCCACGTCGATGCCATCGATGCCATCCAGCACCTCCGACGACCACTGCGTCTCAAGCTCGATGGCATGTTCGAATGACTGGTGCACATAGGCGGTCAACTCATTGGTCTGCAGCTCGGGGTTTTCACCGATGATGGCGCGGATCAGCTCGCTGATGAACTTGGTATGGGCCAGCTCGTCGCGATTGATGAAGCTGATGATCTTGCCGGTGCCGTTCATGCGGTTCTGCCGCACCATGTTGTAGAAGTAGGCGAAACCGGAATAGAAGTTGATGCCTTCCAGGATCGAGGACTGGATCAGCGACTTGAGCAGGGTCTCGGCGGTCTTCTCGCGCATGAAGTCGTCATACGCGCCCATGATCGGGGCATTGCGCTTGATGATGGTCGGGTGGGTGCGGGCGATCTCGAAGATCCGGTTCTGGTTCGGCAGGTCGGTGATCGAGGCCAGTACGTAGCTGTAGCTCTCGTTATGGATCACTTCCTGCTGGCCGATGATCGCCGCGTTGGCATGCGCGGCCGGATCAGTGATGTACTCGGCCACGTTGTAGATGAAGCGCGTCTGCGGTGAATCCAGCGTGGCCAGCAGGCCGATGATCGAGTCGTAAGCGTTCTTCTCGCGCCCGGACAGCTCTCCGTACTGGCGCGCATCCAGCTTCATGTCCACTTCGTCGGGAATCCAGAAGTTGGTCGACAGCTCCTTGTAGGCCCGATAGAAGGACGGATACGGGATATCGTTCCAGTTGAGGATGCCGCTGGTACGGCCGTTGATGATGCCGGTGCTGCGGTTGGGATGGCGCGGTTCGAGGATCTTGATGCGGTCGAGGGGAGTTGCCATGGTGTTACCTGCAGGGGGTAGCGCCGGGCCATGCCCGGCGGAATGTGCGACGGCCGCGCGATGCGCTCGCCGGGCGTGGCCCGGCGCTACCGTGGATGGTCAGCTGGCGCACCACTCGCATTCGCTGATGTCGATGTCGTTGGAGCGCACGTAGTAGGTGGTCTTCAGCCCTTCGCGCCAGGCCGTCAGATGCAGCTCCAGAAGCGTGCTGGCGCGGATGGTGCTGGGTACGTACAGGTTGAAACTGATCGACTGGTCGACATGGCGCTGGCGGCGGGCGTTCTGGCGCACGCTGGCGAACTGGTCGACCTTGTAGGCACCCTTCTCGTAGTACGGCCAGGTTTCCAGCGACAGGCCCGGCGCCGCCACCGGCCGCCGGAAGTCCTTCTTTTCCTCGTAGTAGAACGCGCTGTAGATCGGGTCGATCGAGGCCGTGGAGCCTGCAATCTGCGCGGTGCTCATGTTCGGCGCCACCGCCAGCAGCCAGCCGTTGCGCAGGCCGTGCGTGGCGACCTCGCGGGCCAGGCTGTCCCATGCGGCGCCAGTGTAGTCGCGGTCACGGAAGTAACGCCCGTTGTGCCAATCGCTGCCGGTGAACATCGGATAGCTGCCCTTCTCCTTCGCCAGCTGCGCGCTGGCCTGGATGGTCAGGAAGTTGATGCGCTCGTAGAGACGGTCGGCCAAATCCTCGGCATCCGGTGACTCCCACTGGATCGCCTGCTGCGCCAGCAGGTGGTGCCAACCGAACGTGCCCAGGCCGATGGCGCGGTACTTGCGGTTGGTGATGGTGGCCTGCGGCACCGGCAGCGCGTTGAGGTCAATCACGTTGTCGAGCATGCGCACCTGGATCGGGATCAGGCGCTCCAGCACATCGGTGGCCAGCAGGTCATCCGGCGCACTGATTGCCCGGCCGAGGTTGATCGAAGACAGATTGCAGACCACGAAGTCACCGGCGCGGCGCGTGGTGACGATCTGGTCGCCGCTGACGATCTCCTGGATCATCCGCGTCGGGCTCATGTTCTGCAGGATCTCGGTGCACAGGTTGCTGGAATAGATCATGCCCGCGTGCTTGTTGGGGTTCCGGCGGTTGACCTCGTCGCGGTAGAACAGGAACGGATTGCCGGTCTCCAACTGGCTGAGCATGATCCGCTTGAACAGATCGATCGCCTTCACCGTGCGGCGGCTGATGCGCTCGTCGGCCACCAGTTCGGCATAGCGGTCGCGGAAGCTGCCCGCGCCGCGCGTCTCATCGTAGAAGTCCTGCAGGTACCAGCCCTTGGCCTGCTTCACCTCGTGCGGGTCGAACAGGTACCAGTCGGCGCGGCGCTCGACCGCTTCCATGAACAGGTCGGGCACGCAGACCGAGGTGAACACATCGTGCGCGCGCAGGCGCTGGTCGCCGTTGTTCAGGCGCAGATCCAGGAAGGCCTCGATATCGCGATGCCAGATGTCCAGGTACACCGCCACCGCGCCCTTGCGCTGGCCAAGCTGGTCGACCGACACCGCGGTGTTGTTGAGCTGCTTGATCCACGGCACCACGCCGCCGGAGGAATTGGCCACGCCCCGTATCGGCGCGCCGCTGCTGCGCACATAGCCCAGGTAGGCGCCGACGCCGCCGCCGTGCTTGGACACGCGCGCGATATCGGTGTTGGAGTCATAGATGCCCTGCAGGCTGTCGTCCACCGTGTCGATGAAGCAGCTGGACAGCTGGCCGCCCACCTTGCCGGCATTTGCCAGCGTCGGCGTGGCCACGGTCATGTACAGGTTGGACAGCGCCCAGTACGCCTCGCCAACCAGCTGCATGCGGCGTTCGCGCGGCTTTTCCTCCTGCATCAGGTACAGCGCAATGGTCAGCCAGCGCTCCTGCGGCAGTTCATAGACCTCGCGGCTGCGGTCGCTGGCCAGATAGCGCGTGGCCAGCAGGTACAGGCCGTTGTAGGCGAACAGGCGGTCGCGTTCCGGATCGATCATCTCACCGGCCTGCTGCAGCTCTTCCTTGGAATAGCAGCGCAGGATGTCGTTGCTGTAGATGCCGCGGTCAGCCAGGCTTTCCTGCAGGCCTACGTAGGAGCCGTACTTCAGGCTGACATCGTAGAAGCGGTTGCGGCTGGCACGCTTGTACAGGCGGCGCAGGTAGATGCGCGCAGCGAACTGTTCCCACTCGGGCGCGACCAGGTCCACGCGCGATTCGGCCTCGCGGATCAACAGATCGACCAGGTCATCGGCGCTGAGGCTGGGCTTGCGCTCGACCATCGCCTGCACCACGCGGCGATAGTCGCTCACGTCCAGCTGCGGGAACTCGGCATGCACGGCGTCGATGCTGCGCTGCAGGCGCTCGGCCTCGAACGGCAGGCGGCGGTTGCCGGCCTCCTTGGTGATCCAGGTCGGCACGCGCTCGCCACCGGCGCGCAAGGCGTCGCCGGCGCCGGCCAGATCGGCCACGCGGAAGGTACTGTCGGTCATGGTGGTGAAACTCCAGGCTCGCACGCGCGTTGGCGGTCGATGCCATGGCGGCCCTGGACGCGATACCGGCGCACGGGGCGAACGGGTGGATTGCCAGGGCACGGGAACGTAGGTCGTCGGCATCTGCCTGCGCCTGCGGCCGGTATCCGGGCCGTGGGGGCGACCTGCGTCCGCACGATGGCGGCCGCGTCGACACGGCAAGCCTTCAGGGGCGGGCCGCGGGACGTTTGCTGCATGTCCGGCGGCGGCGGCTGACCGGGAGTGACGGCCACAACATAGTGGGGATATCTCGAACCGTCAACACAAGATGCGGTAATCAGCACATGTCGCGACGATCAGTCGCAGGATGCCGTGTTGCAGCTGCGGCGCCTTGTCGACAGCCCCTGCGGCCCCAGTTCGGTACAACATCCACTTTCCCCGGAACACCGCCCATGCGCGCTGCCCAGTACCCCTCCTTCGGCAACCCGGCCGACGTCCTCGCCATTGCCGATGCCGCCCTGCCCGAGCCCGGCCCCGGCGAGGTGCGCATCCGCACCGTGCTGGCCTCGATCCACAACCACGACCTGCTGACCGTGCGTGGCCTCTACGGGTACAAGCCGACATTGCCGGCGATCGGTGGCAGTGAAGCACTGGGCGTGGTCGATGCACTCGGCGATGGCGTGGACGGCCTGCAGATCGGCCAGCGGGTAGCCGCCGCCTCGGTGCACGGTACCTGGGCCGAGGCCTTCATCGCGCCGGCACGCATGGTGATTCCGATGCCGGAGGCGATCCCCGACGAAATGGCCGCGCAGCTGATCGCCATGCCGCTGAGCGCGCTGATGCTGCTGGAGTTCCTGCGCGTCGAGGCGGGCCAGTGGATCGTGCAGAACACCGCCAACGGCGCGGTGGGCAAGTCGCTGGCGATGCTGGCGCGGGCGCGTGGCGTGCATGTAGCCAACCTGGTGCGCAATGCCGATGCGGTCGCGCAGTTGCGGGCGCTGGGCGTCGATCATGTGTTCGACACCTCGGTGGATGGTTGGAAGGATCGCGTGCGTGAAGCGACCGGCGAAGCACAGGCCGCGGCCGCGGTGGATTCCATCGGCGGTGATGCCAGCGGTGACCTTGTCGACCTGCTCGGCCACCACGGCACGCTGGTGTCGTTCGGGGTGATGAGCGGCGAACCGATGCGCATCCCGGCCGGCGGCCTGATCTACAAGGAGGCCACGGTGAAGGGCTTCTGGGGCAGCAAGGTCAGCCAGGCGATGGCCGTGGAGGACAAGCGCCGGCTGGTGGGTGAACTGCTGAAGCGTGCGGCGAGCGGCGAACTGACCCTGCCGGTGGAGCAGATCTTCGCACTGGACGACATCGCCCAGGCAGCGAAGGCCGGCGCCGGTTCGGGCCGTAACGGCAAGGTGTTGCTGCGGCCTTGATGCCTCAGCGGATGGCGCTGCCCCGGTAATGGCGCTGCCCCGGTGGTGGCGCAGTCCCGGTAGAGTCGACTGTCAGTCGACTCTCGCGCGTAGCGCGGGGGTATGAGGCTTCTTTCCACAGGGAAAGGGCTCTGACTCTGCAGGGGTGTGCGGACCAACGGTCCGCACCCACCAAAGATCGGTGCCGCACCCACCGAGTGGGTCTGCTCCAACGGAGGCACCGACTTTCGTTAAGAACCTGTGATATATAACTGAATGCGCTTTCGTCATTGGAAGGCGCACGTGCCTGCGTGCGGTACTGACGGCTCCTCCCCCGTTCGGCGTTGTCGCTTCCATGTACCGCACCACCCTGAACCTGCTTGCCGGCGCGATCGCGCTGGGCCTCACCGCCGGCGCTGCCGGCGCCGCTGAATCCGCCGACACCGGCAAGGACAGCACCACCCTCGGCACCGTGCTGGTGACCGGTTCCAACATCAAGCGCAGCGATACCGCCGGGCCCAACCCGGTGCAGATCGTCAGCCGCGAACAGATCGAGCAGACCGGCCGCTCCACCCTCACCGACGTGCTGCGCAACCTGTCGGCCAATGCCGGCAACAGCTTCGACGAGCAGTACACCGGCAGCTTCGCCGCCGGCTCGGCCTCGATCGGCCTGCGTGGCCTGTCGCCGAAGAACACACTGGTGCTGGTCAACGGCTACCGCGTGTCCAACTTCGGCTTCGCGCTCAATACCCAGGACACCTTCGTCGACCTCAACGCGCTGCCGATCAGCGCGGTCGAACGCATCGAAGTGCTGAAGGACGGCGCCTCGGCGGTGTATGGCTCCGACGCCATCGCCGGTGTCATCAACATCATCCTGCGCAGGAACTTCCAGGGCTTGGAAGTGGGCGGCGGCTTCGGTACCGCCACACAGGGCGGCCTGGACGAACGCAAGGCCAACCTGCTGGCCGGCTTCGGCGACCTGGAGCAGCAGGGCTGGAACGTGCTGTTCGGGCTGGACCTGCTCAAGCGTGATCGCCTCGACGCCGACCAGCGCGCCTATACCCGCAGCGGCGATTTCCGCGACAAGCCCGGCGGACGCCTGGCCGGCTGGTCCACCGCCGGTGGCAATTGGCTGTCCAACCCGCGCGCGCCGCAACCGTTCGCCAACTGCCCGGATGGCAGTCAGCTGCGTCCCTACAGCGATTTCGGCAGCACCCTGCCCGGCCAGGCCTGCGCCTTCAACGCGCAGCCGTTCAAGACCCTGCAGCCCGGCGCCGAGCGCCTGCAGGCGTCGTTGAGCGCGACCTACCGCTTCAATGACAGTGTCGAAGCGTTCGCCGACGTGCTGTACAGCCACAACAAAGCCGACCAGATCTTCAGTGCGCCGCTGACCGTTGGCCCTGGCCTGCGTGCCTACAACCCGGCCAGCGGCACGCTGATCGACGTGCCGGCGGTGCTGCCGGTCGGCCATCCCAACAACCCGGGCAGCACGCCACTGCCGTTCGAGTACACCTTCTTCGACCTCGGCCCGCGCCTGAAGGACAACACCCAGGTGTTCTACCGTGCCCTGGCGGGCGTGCGCGGCAGCGGCGAACGCTGGGACTGGGAAGTGGCAGCGCTGACCTCGCAGAGTGCACAGCGCGAGTACGTCGACAACTTCGTCAATCGCTATGCGTTCGAGCAGATCCTGCGCGATGGCAGCTACAACTTCCTCAACCCGTCCAGCACGCCGGGCGCGCTGGATGCACTGCGCCTGCAGACCAAGCGTCCGGGCTGGTACAAGCTGCACGCGTTGAACGTGAAGGCCTCGACCTCGCTGTGGGAGATGCCCGCCGGTACGGTCGGCTTTGCCTGGGGTGCGGAGTTCCGCAAGGAATCGCTGGATGCGCGCACCAGCGCGCAGGTGCTGTCGGGCACCGAACTGCGCCCGGCCATCAACGTGGTCAACGGCGAGCGCCAGGTCAGTGCCGCCTATGCCGAACTGAGCGTGCCACTGCACCGCACGTTGGAGCTGCAGGTGGCCGGCCGCGGCGATCACTACGATGACTTCGGCAAGGCGTTCTCGCCGAAGGTGGCGCTGCGCTGGCAGCCGTTGGACAGCCTGCTGCTGCGTGGCTCGTTCTCGCGCGGGTTCCGCGCGCCCTCGTTGCCGGAGATCGCGCCGGGCCAGACCGTCAGCTACGGCTCGGTGATCGATCCGCTGGATCCGCTGCAACCGGGCGGCAGCCGTGGCGTGACCAACATCCGCACCGGCAACCCGGATCTGAAGGCGGAGCGCTCGCGCAACTTCAACCTGGGTGCGGTGTGGTCGCCGGATGGCGATACCAGCATCGGCCTGGACTGGTACCGCATCGAGCAGGACAACCTGGTCAAGCCGGACAGCGCGCAGTTCATCGTCGACAACCCGACCCTGTTCCCGGGCCGCGTGCAACGTGATGCGCAGGGACGCATCCAGTTCATCACCAACCAGTACGCCAACCAAGGGGAGTTGACCACTTCGGGGCTGGATCTGGACGCCAGCCGCACCTTCCGTACCGACGGCTGGGGCAACTTCACCGTGGCCGGCAGCTGGACCCACCTGCTCAGCTTCAAGCAGCCGCTGGTGGCTGGGCAGGCACCGTATGACGGCGCCGGCAACAACCGCCACGGCGCGCTGCCGCGTACCCGCGGCACCACCTCGTTGAACTGGGCGGTGGGCGACTGGAGCAGTACGCTGAGCCTGCAGTACGTGAGTGGCTACGACCAGCGTGTGGCGACGGCAACCAGCAACCCGGGCCTGCGCGACCGCATCAAGCCGTATCACCAGCTGGACCTGTACGTAGCGTACGAAGGTATTCCCAACACCACGCTGTCGCTGTCGGTGCTGAACCTGACCGACAAGGACCCGCCGTTCGACCCCGCCGGTGGCTCCAACGGTTTCGACATCAGCCAGTACAACCTGCGCGGACAGTTCGTCTCGCTGGGCGCTCGTTACAGGTTCTGATTGCCACTGTAGAGCCGAGCCATGCTCGGCTGCTCTTCCGACACCGAGGAGCCGGGCGCGGGCTCGGCTCTACAGGGGGTGCGGACCAACGGTCCGCACCCACCGCATCACCGGCTCAGGTGCAGGAACTGCAGGTGCCGTTCGTACTGGCTGATGATGTCGTTGATGATCTGCTTGCGGCTGTAGCCCACCAGGTCGTAGTCCTGGCTGCCTTCGAACAGGTGCACCTCGGCGCGGTAGTAACGCTGGTTGCGCAACTGCTGCGCGGCGAACGACGGGGTCAGGTAGCCGCTCAGGATCACCCGGTACAGGAAGTCCTGCTGCTCGCCGTGGTTCACCGTCAGCTCCATGTCGCCGGCCTCGAAGCGGGTGGATACATCCCAACCCTGCCCGCGCAGCTGCTCGGCCACCGCCTCCATCGCCGGCTTCACCGTGTCATCCATGAAGCGGTAGACCTGGTCGCGCACCGGGAAGTGCATGGCCTGGCTCAGGCGCTGGCGCCAGCCCTGATGATGGCGATCATCGCCGATCAACGGCGACGGCCGGTATTGCAGCGCGCGCTTGCGGTGCGACTCGTCACTGAAGGCGCGGGTCAGCCCCCACATCATCAACAACAGGATCGCCGAGAACGGCAACGACGCCAGCACCACCGCCGACTTCAGCGCATCGATGCTGCCGGCCAGCAGCAACCCGGCGGTCAGCACCGCGATCACCGTGCCCCAGAACACGCGCAGCCAACGCGGACCATCATCCTCCGGCGCACCGCCATGCGAGGACAGCGTGGACAACACCACCGCCCCCGAGTCGGCCGAGGTCACGAAGAAGATGAAGCTGACCAGCACTGTCACCGTGATCACCGCGCGGCTCCAGGGGTAGCCGTCCAGCAGCGCATACAGCACGGTCGGTGGATCATCCACCGCCAGCTGCGCCAACTGTTGCTGGCCGTGGTGCAGCACCTGGTCCAGCGCGCTGTTGCCGAAGATCGACAGCCAGGCCAGGGTGAAGCCGAGCGGGATCAGCAGCACCCCGAACACGAATTCGCGGATGGTGCGGCCACGTGAGATGCGCGCGATGAACAGGCCGACGAACGGTGCCCAGCCGATCCACCAGGCCCAGTAGAACACCGTCCAGCCGCCCAGCCATTCCGGTCGGCCGCCATAGGCGTACACATCGAAACTCTTGCCGACCACGCTGCCCAGG
Organism: Stenotrophomonas maltophilia group sp. msm1; assembly: GCF_032025805.1. Lineage (NCBI taxonomy): Bacteria > Pseudomonadati > Pseudomonadota > Gammaproteobacteria > Lysobacterales > Lysobacteraceae > Stenotrophomonas > Stenotrophomonas maltophilia group sp. msm1. The sequence continues at coordinate 984,921 of NZ_JAVSKH010000002.1, read as the reverse complement.
TAGTCGCCCAGGTTCTGCATCAGCGTGCTGAACAGGTACTGCGTCGGCCCGGCGAACAGCATGAACAGCACCAGCGCGATCGCCAACAGCATGTTGATGTTGGCCATCCAGCGCACGCCCTTCTCGACGCCGGACACGGCCACGGCCACGGCCGCGCCCATCATGCTGACCACCAGGATGATCTGCACCAGGTTGGAGTGCGGAATGTCGAACAGGTGCGAGAGGCCGGCATTGAGGTGCAGCACACCGAAGCCCATGTCGGCACCGATGCCGAATACGGTGGCGACGATGCCCAGCGCATCCACGGTGTAGCCGATCGGGCCATTGATGCGCTTGCCGATCAGCGGGTACAGCGCCGAGCGCAGCGCCAGTGGCAGGTTGTGGCGATAGGCGAAGTAGGCCATCGCCATCGCCGCCAGCGCGAACACGCCCCAGCCGTGCAGGCCCCAGTGCAGGAACAGCAGCTGCATGGCCTGGCGCGCGCCAGCCTCGCCTGCGGCCGGATCGCCCTGCGGCGGCTGCAGGTAGTGGGTCAGCGGTTCGGATACGCAGAAGAAGAACAGGGTGATGCTGATGCCTGCAGCGAACAGCATGCCGGCCCAGGAGAGGTAACTGAACTCCGGCTCGTCATGGTCGGCACCGAGCTTGATGCCACCGTACTTGGACAGCGCCACGCCCACCACGAACACCAGGTACAGGGTCATCGCCAGCAGGTAATACCAGCCGACGTTGAGAGCGGCCCAGTCCTGTGCCTTCAGCAGAAGGCGGCCTGCCCCCAGCGGGAACAGGCTGACGAACAGCGCGAACGCCACGACAACGATCGCCGCGAAGGCGAACACAGGCCGAAGGGTGCGCACCGGGGATTGTTGCGGCTCCAGTACATCCATGGGGCGGCGTTCTCCGGTAGATCAAAGGGTTAGCCGACCGATTCTGGCTGAACCGCAGTGGACAGAGCATGAAGTTGCGGCCTGTGGTCACAGGCCCGGCCCACCATTCCGTGTTATCACGCGCGCGCCGGAGCGCAACCTTGGCCGCGCGGGCTGCGGTGCGGCCACGCGCGTCCTGTCCAATCACGACATCACATGCACCGCACACAGCTTGTTGCCATCCGGGTCACGCAGATAGGCCAGGAACACCTGCCGACCGGACATGTTGCGGACGCCGGGGGGATCTTCGATGGCGGTACCACCGTGAGCCACGCCAGCTTCCTGCCAGGCACGCACGGCCTCTGCACTGCCCAGACTGAAACCGATGGTGCCACCGTTGGCATGGCACGCTGGCTGCCCATCGATCGGCGCGGTTACACCGAACATCCGCCCATCCTTGAAGTACAGCAGCCGTCCCTTCTCGTCGAATACGCCCGCACGTGCCCCCATCGCGGCGAACAGGGCGTCGTAGAAGCGACGCGCGGCCTCCATGTCGTTCGTTCCTACGGTGATGTGGCTGAACATGCGGGCACTCCATGTGGAAAACCGCAGTGTCGATGAGCAGGGGCGACTTCGCAAATCGCTGCACAATCGCCGCCCAGCTCGCGACAAGGCGTGCAGCTACTTGGCGGTGCTGAGCAGCAGTACCGCCGCCGTGACCAGGGCGATGCCAACCCAGCCGATCGGCCGCAGGCGGTTGCCGAACAAAACGCGGCCGCAAGTGGCGGTACCGATCACGCCGATTGCACCCCACATCGCATAGGCGGTGGCCAGGTCCATGTAGCGCACCGCCTGGCCCAGCAGGGCGAAGGCGATCCAGACCATGACGACCGCGCCGACACCCCAGCGCCAGCGGCGGAAGCCTTCCGACTTGGCCACCATCATGTTGGCGGCGACGTCGATCAGCGCCGAGCAGATCACGAAAAACAGGGCCAGGGTATTCATCAGTGCGCCTCCCCGAGGGTGACGCAGACGATGCCGGCCACGGCCAGCATCAGGCCGGCCAGCTGCTGCAGCGACAGACTCTCGCCAAACACGGTGAGGCCGACCACGGTCAGCAGGGTCAGGCCCAGGCCTTCCCACACCGCGTAGGCCACGCCCACAGCAATGCGGCGCACCGACTGCGCCAGGAAGAAGTAGGACAACGCCAGCGCGCCGGCCATGATCAGGTAGCCAGTCCAGCCACCATCGCGGGCGGCATGGGCCATGAACGAGGTGCCGACCACTTCGGCAACGATCGCCACGGTCAGGCAGGCCCAGGCGACCAGCGCGCCACGGGCGGGAACAGTACGGGACATGTGAAACTCCTTGCGGGACGCGGACAGCGCCCCGCCCTCAGTAGATCCACGCCATGCGTGGATGCCCCGCAGACAGGGGGCGACGGCGGACAGTATCATCGCCTTTTACGGTCGATTCAAAATGGATACCATCGATAGGAGCGATGGATCAATGCCCTATTCCCCTGAATCCCTGCAGGCGTTCGTCGAAGCGGCCGCGCTCGGATCGTTCTCGGCGGCGGCGCGTCGCCTGCGCAAGACCCAATCGACGGTCAGCACCGCCATCGCCCACCTGGAGGCGGACCTGGGCGTCAGCCTGTTCGACCGCAGTGGACGCTACCCGCAGCTGACCGAAGCCGGGCGCCAGGTGCTCGCCCATGCCCAGGAAATCCTCGCCGCCGATACCCGCCTGCAGCAGTTGAGCGTGCGGCTGGCCGCCCCGGTCGAAGCGCGGCTGACCGTGGTGTTCTCCGACGTGTATCAGCTCGATCCGGAGCAGCGCGTGTTGCAGCGCTTTGCCGAAGCGTTCCCCGAGATCGAACTGGAATGGCTGGATGCCGAAGGCGAAGACGTGCTGGAACTGGTCGGCAGTGGTCGCGCCGCGCTGGGCCTGCTGCCGCGCCAGGAAAGCTACCCGGATGGTCTGGTGGCACGGCCGTTGGCCCATCACAGCGAACTGTCGGTGTATGTGGCGCGCGACCATGCGCTGGCCGACGCCGGCCGTCGCGCAGCTTCCCAGCTGGCACGGTACCGGCAGGTGCGATTGAGCGCGGAGGTCGACCATGCGCGGGCGGTTACCGGGCTGGCGTGGACCGCCACCGACTACCTGATGGTGATGGAGATGGCCGAGGATGGCATCGGCTGGGCCGAGCTGCCCCGCGCATTGGTGCGGCGCTACGACCGCGGGCAACTGGTGGAACTGACCCTGCCCGGGTGGCCACGGCGCATCCACAGCGACCTGCTGTGGCGCCGCGACACGCCGCCGGGGCCAGCGGCGCTGTGGTGGGCCGACGCGTTGGGGTGAGGTAGCGCCGGCCGCTGGCCGGCAATCCTGTTGTCGCGTGGTTGCCGGCCAGCGGCCGGCACTACCGGTCAACGATGGGCGAGCGCGTAATCCAGCGCCGCGCACACCGCCGCCACCTGTGCGTCGTTGCACTGCTGCGGGGTCGCCCGTGGGCTGTCCGGGTAGACCTCGGTGGTGGTGGTGAACTTCGCACCGGTGATGCCCGCGCACAGTCCGAGCTTCACCAGCGGATACTCGATCACGCCGTGGGCCACCACCGGCGAACCGATGATCTCGCCCTTGTCGTCGGCCGGCGCGATGTGGGTGACCTTCTCCACCGCGGCGATGACTGCCTGCTGGAACGCCGCCTGCGGGTTCTCGCTGTCGTCCACCAAGTAGAAGCCATCGGGAATCAGGCCCGGCTCGAACGGCTTGCCGTCACGCGCGGCCAGCGCCGGGCGGAACTCGCTCTCGTCGCTGTCGGTGGTCTCGTGCAGGTCGATGTGCAGCACGAACTGGTCCTTGATCGGTGCGATCAGCTCCATCAGCGCGGTCGACTCGCGGGCCGGGCCATCGGCGCGGAAATTGCGGTTCGGGTCGATCGCATCGAAGTTCCAGCGGTTGATGCGCTCGAAGCCCCACGGATTCACGCACGGTGCCACCAGCAGATTGGCCTTGCCGGCGTAGTCGGCGGCGTGCTTTTCGAGGAATTCCAGCGCGCCCATCACGCCGCTGGTCTCATAACCGTGCACGCCACCGGTAACCAGGGCAGCCGGCAGCGCCGGGTTCCAATCGCGGCTGCGCAGGGCGAACAGAGTGTAGGTCTCGCCAGCGTAGTCGAGCTGGCCATAGGCCACCTTGTCGAAGCGCGAAGCCAGCGCCTCGATGCGGGGCAGCACCTCCTCGTCATAGCGACGCAGGCGCTGCTGGCGGCCACGCCACACCTCCCGTTCCGCCGCTCCCCACGGCTGGCCAGGGGTTCCGACGGGGTAGAAAGCGGCTTGGGACATGGCAGATCTCAGCGGGTCAGTAAGCAATCGCCCACTCTATCACCGGGGCATCGGCATGAACCGGAGGCGCATTCCAATAGCGAATGGAATCAGCAATAATTCTCATTTACGACCTTCCGCAGCCTGCACCGATGCCCATCCTCGCCCTGCAACCGGCCCGCCTGCCCTTGGCCGCCGCCCTCGCCCTGTGCCTGCTCCCGACCACCCGTGCCTTCGCCCAGGACGGCGCCACCACGCTGGACAGCATCCAGGTCTCCGGCAGCTGGCTGGGTACCGGCCTGCATGACAGCGTCAAGCGCTTTGCCGGCGCGCGCACCGTGGTCGACCGCCAGCGCATCGAGGCCAGCGGCGCGGCCAGCATCGGCGATGCCATGCGCCGTATTCCGGGTGTGCAGGTCACCGACAACTCCGGCACCGCTGGCAGTTCGGTGTCGCTGAACATCGGCGTGCGCGGCCTCACCGGGCGCTACTCGCCGCGCTCGACCGTCCTGTTGGACGGCGTGCCGCTGGCGGTGGCGCCGTATGGCCAGCCACAGCTGTCGTTCGCGCCGACCAGCCTGTCCAACATCGAGTCGATCGACGTGGTGCGCGGCGGCGGCGCGGTGCGCTACGGACCGCAGAACGTCGGTGGCATCATCAACTTCAGCACCCGCGCCATTCCCACCGAGGCCGGCCTGCACGGCGAAGCCGGCGTGCGCTACACCGCCTACGACCATGGCGGCGGCGACAGCGCCCAGTACAACGCCTTCCTCGGCGGCACCGGCGACAACGGCTTGGGCGCCGCCCTGCTCTACTCCGGCCAGGACGGCCGCGGCTGGCGCCGGGGCAGCGATGACCGCTTCAATGATCTCGCGCTGAAGTTCGCCTACGCCATCGATGCGCAGCAGGAACTGCGCGCCAAGCTGTCCTACTACGATGTGCGCTCGCTGACCCCGGGCGGCCTGACCCGCAACCAGTACGAGGCCGATCCGTTCCAGAACACCCGCCCCACCGATTTCTGGAAGGGCCACCGCACCGGCGTCGACCTGGCCTACACCAACACGCTGTCGGCCAACAGCGAGTTCGAGGTACTGGCCTATTACAACGAAAGCAGCCGAGCCAGCTCGCTGATCAACGCCGCCAATACCCAGCTGACCGTGCAGCCGCGCGACTACCGCGTGCTTGGCATCGAGCCGCGCTATACCCGGCGCCTGCACTGGGGCAGCGCGGTGCATGACATCACCGCCGGCTACCGCTTCCTGCGCGAGCGCGGCAACGACCGCAGCTACACCGTCGCCCGCCGCACCGGCGCGGCCAGTGCCACCACCCGCTTCGACAACGCCACCGACGCGCACGCCTTCTACATCGACGACCGCATTGCGATCGGCCAGTGGCGGATCACGCCGGGCGTGCGCATGGAATGGATCGACATGGACCGCCGCCAGGCCGGAGGCACGGCGACCTTCAGCAGCCGCAACGACAAGGCCCTGCCCTCGATCAACATCGCCTACCTGCTGACTCCGCAGCTGACCGTGTTCGGCAACTACACCACCTCGTTCGGACCGGTACAGAACATCCAGCTCAATTCGCAGACCGCCAGCAATCCGCTGAACCCGGAAGTGGCCAAGACCACCGAGCTGGGCGCACGCTGGCAAGAGGGGACACTGCGCGCGGAAGTGACCGTGTTCAAGATGCGCTTCGACAACCAGATCCTGCAGGTGCCGGGCATCACCCCGCCCACCTTCCAGAACATCGGTGCCACCGACCACAAGGGTGTGGAGAGCGCACTGGAGTACCACTTCGCCGAGGACGGCGCGCTGGCCGGGCTGGAGCTGTACGCCAACTACACCTGGACCAAGGCGATCCAGCAGTCCGGCGACAACCGTGGCCTGGACGTGCCCTTCTACTCGCGCGACACTGACAGCGTGGGCGCCCGCTACGCGCTGGCCGGCTGGACCTTCAATGTCTCCAGCACCCACCAGAGCGGCCAGTTCTCCGATGCCGCCAACACCTGGGAAGAAACCGCCGATGCGCGCGTGGGTCGCGTGCCGGGCGTGCGCCTGTGGAACGCGCAGGTGGCCTGGCAGGTGCCGGGCCTGGGTGACAGCGAGATTGCACTGGGCGTGAACAACCTGGCCGACAAGCGCTGGTACACCCGCAACGTTGATGGCAACGCCGGCCGCATGGTGGCCGCGCCGCGCACGTTCTACGTGCAGGGCCGCTACCGCTTCTGAGGCGGTAGCCACCCGATGCGGTGACGGTGGCGCTCACGGTGGCGGCGTATCATGCCGCCACCATGTCTTCGCCCGTTTCGCCATCGCGCCTGCATCTGGCCTTCCAGGGCCTGCGCCTACGGCTGCGCGGCAGCGACCTGTGGTTCATCGCGCTGGCGCTGCTGGTTGGCCTGATCGCCGGCTACCTGACCCTGCTGCAGTCGGGCATCGCGCGCTGGCTGCAGGGCACGTTGTATGGGCTGGACGACGGCATGCGGCTGAGCTCCCTGCCCTCGCTGACCTGGACCGCGCTACTGGTGCTGCCACTGGGCGGACTGCTGGTCGGCCTGGTCAGCCTGGCGGCGACGCGACTGAAACGGCCACTGCTCGATGCGGTGGAAGCCAATGCGCTGCACGGCGGCCGCATGTCGATGCGCGACAACCTGATCGTGCTGACCCAGACCCTGCTGTCCAACGGCTGCGGCGCGTCGGTCGGCCTTGAGGCTTCGTATACGCAGATGGGCGCGGGCAGCGGCTCGCAGCTGGGCCGGGTGATGCGCCTGCGTCGCAACGACGTGCGCATCCTGGTCGGTGCCGGTGCCGCCGGTGCCATCGCCGCTGCGTTTGGTGCGCCGCTGGCCGGTGCGTTCTACGCCTTCGAGATCGTCATCGGCGCCTACACCCCCGCTGCGCTGGCACCGGTGGCCGTCGCAGCGCTGGCCGGTGCGTTCGTGGCCGACCAGGCCGGCATCGAAGCCTATCTACTGCCAGCGGCCTCGACCATCGACGTGCGCGCCGCCGACTACGCGATCTACGGCCTGCTGGGCTGCTGCTGCGCGATGGTCGGCATCGCCATCATGCGGCTGATCGCCTCGATCGAAGGCACGGTCAAGCGCAGCCCCCTGCCCGCGTGGGGACGGCCGGTGGTGGGTGGGCTGCTGCTGATTCCACTGGCACTGGCCAGCCCGCAGGTGCTGTCGTCCGGCCACGGCGCCCTGCATCTGGACCTGACCACGCACCTGCCGCTGATCTGGATCGGCGGCCTGTTGACCCTGAAGTGCCTGGCCTCGGGCATCTCGCTGGGCTTCGGCTTCCGTGGCGGCCTGTTCTTCGCCTCGCTGTTCATGGGCACCCTGGTCGGCACGCTGTTCGCCGGACTGCTGGGCATGGCCACCGGCGTTCCGGTGATCGACGCCACCTCGGCCGCGCTGGCCGGCATGGCCGCACTGGCCGCCGCCGTCGTTGGCGCGCCGATGACCATGGCCATGCTGGTGCTGGAAGGCACGCACGATTTCCTGCTGACCAGCGTGGTGATGAGCGCGGTACTGGTGTCCAGCACGCTGGTGCGGCAGTGGTTCGGCTACTCGTTCTCGACCTGGCGCATGCACCTGCGCGGCGAGACCATCAAGAGCGCCCGCGACGTGGGCTGGGTGCAGAACCTCAACGCCGGCCGGCTGATGCGCAAGGGCGTGGCGACCGCCCCGGCCGATCTCGATGCCGCCGCGTTCCGCCAGCGCTTCCCGCTGGGCTCGGGCACCCGGGTGATCCTGATCGACAGCGAGGGCCACTATGCCGGCATCGTGCAGATTCCACGGGTCTACGGCGATGGCGTGAAGCCGGAAACCCTGATCGGCGAACTGGCCGAGAACCGTGACGTTTCACTGTCGCCGGCCGCGGACGTGGTCAGCGTGATGCAGCGTTTCGACCAGACCCAGGCCGACGAACTGGCGGTGGTCGGCGCCGACGGCCAGGTGCTGGGCGTCGTCTCCGAAACCTTCGTGCGCAAGCGCTACGCCGAGGAACTGGACAAGCGCCAGCGCGAACTGATGGGCGAGCGCGTCGAGGACACCGACTGACCCCGCAAAAAGGGGACGGAGGGGATTAAGTCGTTTCGGGCACGCTGACTAACCACGCGTGGCGTGGACCGCTGGAAATCCACGCATGGCGTGGATCTACTGTCACCTCAACCGGGTAGACTCCGGCCATGCGCTTTATTGAGACCTTCCAGGCCGGTCCCTTCGCCGACACCGTGGTCAGCCTGCTGGCCGCTTTCGTACTGGGCACGCTGATCGGCGCCGAACGCCAGTACCGGCAGCGCACCGCCGGCCTGCGCACCAACGTGCTGGTGGCCGTCGGCGCGGCTGCCTTCGTCGACCTGGGCATGCGCATCGCCGGCAGCGCCGAGGCGGTGCGGGTGATCTCCTACGTGGTCTCCGGCGTCGGCTTCCTTGGCGCCGGCGTGATCATGAAGGAAGGCATGAACGTGCGCGGCCTGAACACCGCCGCCACCCTGTGGTGCTCTGCGGCGGTCGGCAGCTGCACCGGCGCGGACATGCTGGCCGAAGGCGTGCTGCTGACCGTGCTGATCATCGCCGGAAACACCCTGCTGCGGCCGCTGGTGAATGCGATCAACCGCATTCCGATCAATGAGGCCGCCACCGAGGCGACCTACGAAGTGCGCCTGAGCGTGGATGCCGAAGCCGTGCCGCGCGTGCGCGAGCGGTTGGTCGACGCGCTGGAAGCAGCGCAGTATCCGGTGGGCGATGTGCAGTTGGTCGAGCATGCCGACGCGCCCACCGATGTGATCGCGGTGCTGGTCAGTACGGCGGTGAGTGCCGATGAACTGGACGTGGTGCTGGCACGGATGGAGCAGGTGCCGGGCGTGCTGCATGCCACCTGGGAAGTCAGTACCCGCGATTGATTCCATCCACGCATGGCGTGGATCTACCGAGGTCGTGGTGAAGTAGATCCACGCCATGCGTGGATGCTTCTCTCACCGACCCGCCATGCGCTGCTGCGCACGCAGCAGTTTCTGGAACGAACCGCACTTCCGGGCGTCCTCCGCCTGCGGGCAGGCCGCCGCGCGTTGCAGGTGCCGGCGCACCCGTTGCAGCCGGGTGATCTGCCGCTGCAGCACATCGGCCTGCGCCAGCAGGGCCTCCCGGTCCAAGGAGATGCACCCGCGCTGCAGTGGCAGCGATGCCCCGATCTGCTGCAGCGACAGACCGGCCGCCTGGCCGAGGCCGATCAACGCGAGCCGTTCCAGCACCTGCTCGTCGTACTGCCGGCGCAGGCCGCGACGGCCCAGTGCCTGCAGCAGCCCAAGTTGTTCGTAGTAGCGCAGGGTCGAGGCCGGCACGCCGCTGCGCTTGACCACCTCGCCAATATCCAGTTCGCGCACGGGCTTGACCTCAAGTGACCTTCAAGCGCCAACCTATGGGCAACTACCCACCGAGGCAAGGCCATGGCCAGCACCCCCCCCTTGATCAGAACGCCCTGTGGAACGGCCCTGGCGGCCAGGTCTGGGTTGCGCAGCAGGCCATTCTCGATGGCCTGTTCCAGCCGATGGCCGACCTGCTCGTGGCCGAACTTCCGGAAACCGTCACGCAACTGCTCGACATCGGCTGCGGTACCGGGGCCAGCCTGCTGGCATCAGCCGCCGCACGCCCGTCGGCGCACTGCACCGGCCTGGACATCTCCGCGCCGATGCTGGCGCTGGCCCGTCAACGCGCCGAGGCGGCAGGGCTGGACGCAGACTTCATCGTCGCCGACGCACAGCAGCATCCGTTGCCCACCGCGCACTTCGACTGGATCCAATCTCGGTTGGGCGTGATGTTCTTCGAAGATACCGAGGCCGCCTTCGTCAACCTGCGCCGCGCCACGCGGCCCGGTGCCGGCCTGCGTTTCATTGCCTGGCGCAGCGCTGACGAGAATCCATTCATGACCACGGCCGAGCGCGCGATCGGCGATGCGCTTGAGCTTCCGCCGCGCGCACCCGGTGCCCCGGGACAGTTCGCCTTCGCAGATGGCCAACGCGTGCAGCGCCTGTTGCAGGCTGCCGGCTGGAAGGATGTGGAGGTGGTTGCGGTGGACCTTCCGTGTTCGATCGCACGCGATGAGCTGCCGACCTACGTCGGCCAGCTGGGCCCGGTGGGCCAGGCGCTGCGGGCGCTGCCCGAAGCGGAGGCCGCCGGGCTGCGCGACCAGGCGCTGGCAGCATTCACACCATTCATCGAGGGCGATCGGGTCCGCGTGGGTGCTGCCTGCTGGTTGATCCGCGCACGCGCATGACACAGAAAAGGGGACGGAGGGGATTAAGTCGTCCATGTCCGTGTCGTGCCGGAAACGACTTAATCCCCTCCGTCCCCTTTTGTCGTCTACAGCGCCTCACCGGCGTCGGCCAGACGAGATTCGATCAACGCATACCACTGCTGTAGCACGTCGATCAGCATGTCCAGCTCCGCATCGGTACGCTGCGCGCGGCCGCTGCGCAGGCAGGCCTGGGCCTCCTGCAGCTGGGCAAGGAACCCGGCCACGGTATCGGCCTGCAGGATCAGGCCTGGCAGGCGCCGCCCCGGAATGCGTACCACGGCATGGTTGCCGAGCTGGCCGTACACGCTGAGTGTGGTTTCCGTCTTCATGGAAAGAGGCAGGAATTGAGCGTTCATCGCGTGCACCGTTAGAAGACCTGAGCCGCAGGCAGGCGTGGACGACGGGGGAGACGTTGCCACGCCTGCCGGCGGTCAGGGGGGACTCGGGACCGGGGCCTGGCCCCGGTGAGGGAATTTCAGCGCGGCTGTGCCACTCCGGCGATCTGCACGCGGCGGTTTGGCGCCAGGCAGGCGATCAGCGCGCGCCGATTGCGCTGCTCGCACTGCACGATCGGCTCGGCCGCGCCGCGTCCTTCGGCGCTGATGCTGGCTGCAGGCACGCCGCCCTGCACCAGCGCGCTGCGCACGGCCTCGGCGCGGCGCTGCGACAGGGTCTGGTTGTAGCTGGCACTGCCGATACGGTCGGTGTAGCCGGTCACCCGGATCGACTGCACCTGTGCGGCTTCACGCACCTGCGCCAGGATGCCCTGCACCGCCTGCTGGCCCTCGGCGCTGAGTACAGCGCTGTCGAAGCCGAACAGCGCGTCGGCAGACAGCCGCAGCGGCTGTTCTGGCAGCGGTGCCGGTGCCGGCGGGGCCGGTGGCCGCGGCGGCTCCAGCACGGCCGCGCACGATTCCGGCTTCCAGTACCCCACCTGGGCAATGCCCTTGCTGTCAAAGCGGACCTGGAACTGGCAGGTGAAGTACTCCGCGCCCTGCGCGGTGCGGAAGTTGAACAGGTAGTTCCACTCGCGCACGCCCCACATGCCTTCATTGAAATGCGGCGTGCCCAGCAGCGTGTACAACTGCCGCTTGCTCATGCCCGGCGCGAAGCGGCGCAGGTCGGCGACGTCCGGATAGATGCCTTCCTTCAACGAGGCCCTGGAGGCCTCAGGGAACTGCACGACGGTGGCTTCGGCAGGACCGTCGGTGGCCGGCGCATGGCTGCGGCAGGCGGCCAGCAGGCCCATCCCCAGGATAAGGCCCAGCGTAGCGGCATGTTGGCCGGCGCGGGCGATACGATGCTGTTTCATGTCATTCCCCCTGTAGACGTTTCCGCGGTACCGGGCCGCGCGTGCGGCCCGGCGGCGGAGATATCACCACTGGATGCCGGCACCGACGGCCACGCCGGCCTCGCCACGGCTGTTGGTCGAACCGCTGAACTTGTAGATCCAGCGGCCGCCTTCGGAGACACCGGAGATGCCCAGCGCCACGCCCGATTCGCCGTTGTAGCTGCCAGCCGCGATCGAGGCCATGCTGCGGCCCGCCTCGCTGGGCTGCGGCAGCGCTGCGGTGGCCATCGCCGAGGCGATACCGGCCGAAGCACGGTTGTCGGTCTTGCGCAGGTCGCGCTCGAAGCCACCCATGCGCTCGTCGGTGTAGGCCTTGGACCAGTCCAGGGTTTGCGCCATCCCCGACTTCAGCTGATCCACGTTGACCGCGTCGGTACCGGCGGTACCAGCGGCAACGTTGCGCACCGTGGTCGGGCCGCTGCCGGTGGATCCCAGCGTGACGCTGTTGTAATTGGTCGCACCGTTCACCGTGGTGTCGTAGCGGAGCGTACCCTGCTGCGAGGCCTGCAGCTGGCGCACGTTGACCGCGTCGGTGGCCTGCGAGCCGTCAGCCACGTTGACCACCTGGCGTTCGGCGCCGCTCGCACCCACCGAGACCGTGTTGGCCCGGTTCGCCACCGAACCCGCACCCAATGCCACCGAGTTGTCGGCCTGCGCCTGTGAACCATTGCCCAGCGCGGTCGAGTTGGTCCCGGCGGCGGTGGAGCCTGCACCGCCGGCGGCCGAGTTGGCACCGCTGGCGGACGGGTCGGCCAGGTTGTTGGTATTGTTGGCGCGGAAGCTGCCGGCCACGTTGGTGATGTTCTGGATCTTCTGGTCGGTGTACTTCTTCGATTCGTCGATGGCGTAGTTCACGCCGTTCTTCAGCTGGCCGACATTGGTCGCGTCGTAGGTGTCCGAGCCGTCGGCGACATGGGTGATCTTGCGCTCGCTGCCAGTACTGCCGACCGAGACCTCACCGGCCGAGTTGCTGGCGCCGGTCTGGCCGTAGGCACCGGTATAGCCGCTCTGCGCACCGACGCTGGCCACCGAACCTGCACCCAGTGCCACGCTGTTGCCGGCACCGGCGCTGGCGCCGTTGCCGACCGCCACGCTGTTGGCACCGGCCGCACTGGCCTGCGGGCCGACCGCCACCGCTTCCGCACCGGCCGCGGTGGCTGCGGCCGCCGTCGAGTTCACCGCCAGGTAGGCACTGCCACCGCCACCGTTGGTGATGCGCTGGTTGAGGACCTTCAGCGAGCCATCGACGGCAGTGAAGGCGGCGGTGACGTTGTTGTAATCGCCGCTGCTGAAGGTGCCATCGGTGGCGATGCTGGAGATGCTGAACGTCGGCGCGGTCCACGCGTTGGTGGTGCCGTTGTAGGCAGTGGTGCCGCCGAAGTAGTTGGCGACGGTGCTGTGGGTGCTGAACAGCTGGTCGCCGGTGATGGCGTCGCTGCTGCCGGCCAGGATGCTGCCGGCGGCCACATTGGTGATCTTCACCGCGCCGCTGCCGGTGCCCGTCAGCGTCACGCTGTTGAGCACGTTGCCGCTGCCGTCGACGTCGTACTTCACTGCCAGCTTGTCGATCTCGCCGGTCTGGTCGGCAACGTTGGCCAGTGAATTGCTGACCGCGTCGAAGGCGGTACCGACGTCGTTGTAGTTGCCCTTGGTGATCGTGCCGTTGGCGGCAACGTTGTTGATCGAATAGGTCGGCGCGGTCAGTACGCCGCTGGCGTTGACCGCCGCGCCACCTCCGAGGTGGGTGGCAACGGCCTGGTTGGCCGCAAACAGCTGGGCACCGTTGATGGCCTCGCTGCTGGTGGCACTGACCTGGCCCGGGCCCAAGTTGCGCAGCGTGGTGGCGGTGCCGCTCTGGCCCAGCGTGGCACTGGCGTAGTTGACGCTGCCGTCGCCGTTGAGGTCATAGCGCAGGGCGCCCTGCTCCGAGGCCTGCAGCTGGCCCAGGTTGACCGCATCGGTCGCTGCGGTACCGGCCGCCATGTTGGTGACCTGGCGCTCGGCACCGGCGGCACCGATGGATACGCTGTTGGCACGGTCAGCCAGGCTGCCGGCGCCCACCGCGATGCTGTTGGAGGCGGTGGCGCGGGCATTGGTACCAACCGCGATCGAGTCGGCGCCGGTGGCCACGGCCTCGGTACCGGTCGAGTTCACCCGCAGGTACTTGGTACCGCCGTTGCGGATATCGGTGATCTGCGTGTTGAGGTTGACCAGCGAACCATCCACCGCCGCGAAGGCATCGGTGGCGTTGGTGTACAGGCCCTGGGAGATGGCGCCGGTGGTGGAGATCGTGCTGATCTCGAACAGCGGCGCAGTGAAGGCACCGCTGGCCGGATCGAACGCGGCGCGGCCACCGAAGAAGCTGGCGATGGCGGCGTTGGTCGCAGCCAGTTGGCCACCGTTGACTGCTTCCAGGCTGCCCGCGGTGACCGCGCCGCCGGCCAGGTTGCCGATGGTGGTGGTGCCAGTGCCCGCGCCAAGCGTCACCCGACGGTAGTTCGGGTTGCCGGCACCGTCCAGGTCGTAGGTCACCGCAGCTGCCGCCACATCATCGATCAGGCTGATGGCGCCCTTCAACTGGGCCACATTGACCGCATCGGTGTTGACGCTGCCGGCAGCCACGTTGGTGATCTGGCGCTCGCCGCCACCGGCGGTGCCCACCGATACTTCGCCGGCCGAGACCTGCGGTGCAGTGAGGCCATAAGCGCTGTAGCTGGCCTGCGCGCCGCGCAGTGCAGCCGAACGGTAGCCCAGTGCGACCGAGTTCGCCTGGTTGGAGGTGGCTTCAGCACCCAGCAGGGTCTGGCCGTTGGCGGTACCGACGGCACTGTCACCGACGATCACCGAATGGCCCATGCGCGCAGCGTAGTCTGCGGTCGGGACGCCGGTCGGGTTGGTGGAATCGTTCACGCCATCGCCCGGGAAGGCAACGTTGGCATCGACCCTGGGCAGTTCGTGCCGTGCATTGGCGCCGATCACCACTTCCTTCGAACCGTTGGCGAAGGCGCCGTCACCCATCAGCACCTGGTAGTCCTGTGCCGCGTTGACGGCCCAGCAGGAGATGTCGGCCAGCGCGATGTCCAGGCACTTCGCCGCCCATTCCGGCGAATCCGTTGGCAGCAGCAGCCCGAGCAGGCCACCCGGATTGCCGTTGTTGATGTTGTAGATGTAACTGTCCGAGGTAACGCCGCCAATAAGCGTCAGGTGCGAGCTGCCGCCAGTGACGGCGCCGCCGAGGCCATTGAGGGTGCTACCGACCGGCGACAGGTTGACCACCGGCAGGCCCAGCACATTGACCGTCGAGTAGGTCTGCATCACGTTGGCGTTGCTGAGCTTGAGATTGCCGTTGCTCAGGTAGCCGTCGCCGCCGAACAGGCTGCTGGTGGTCGGCCCGATGAGCTGGCCGACATTGCCGACCAGGCCACCGGTGCCGATGATCAGGCCCGCGTTCGGGTCGGCCGGCGCCGGCGCCTTTGGGCTGGTGGGCGGTATGGCCGAGGGTTGGGTCAGGCCGAGCCCGCCAAGCGTGCCGCCGACCAGCCCCCCTACGGCACTGCCGAGATTGCCGATGGTGCCGTTGAGGTTGCCGTTGAGCAGGTTGCCTACGGCGCTGCCGACATTGCCCAGCGTATCGCCCAGCAGGCCACCCAGGCCGCCGAGGCTGCCACCTGTAGCGCCGTTGAGTACACCGCCGACGGTGCTGCCCACTGCACCCGCTGTACTGTTGAGCGTGCCGCCCACGGCACCGCCAACGGCACCGACGGTGCCAACTGCATCGTTGAGCGCGCCACCGACGGTGCTGCCGACCGAACCGACCGTGCCGTTGAGTGCACCACCCACGGTGCCGCCAACTGCCCCAACCGTACCAACAGCCCCGTTGAGCGCGCCACCGACGGTACTGCCGACCGAACCGACCGTGCCGTTGAGTGCACCACCCACGGTGCCGCCAACTGCACCAACCGTGCCAACAGCCCCGTTCACTGCACCACCCACCGCGCTACCGACAGTTCCAACGGTGCCATCGAGCGTGCTGCCCAGTGCTTCGCCTACCGTTCCAACCGTGCCGTGCAAGGCGCCGCCGACCGCACCAACCGTGTTGCCTACGGTGCCATCAAGCACGCCACCTACGGCGCCGCCTGCCGCGCCGACAACGCCGCCCACCAGGCCATCGACGCCCAGCGCGCTGTTCTGCGCCGCCACGGTCGCTTGGCCGGCCAGCTTCAGATTGCGGTCGGCCACGACTTCGTGGCCACGCGGCGCCTGCACGCGCACTTTGCCGGCAACACCGGTATCGAAGGCCGCGGTGATCGCACGATCATGAGTCTCGCCCGGCAGCTCCTCCTTGGCCGGCAGCGTGACCGCCGCCGTCGCCTTGACCTGCCCCTGGCCGTCGATATGGTGGCCCGCCAGCTTCAGCTGCGAATCCACCTTGCCGTCAACGGACGCCTTGAGGCCGGACAGCGAGCCAGCCGGTGCGCCAGCAACAGCGGCGGCCGCCTTGGCACCGGTGTCGATCGAGGCCACCTCGGTACCGGCGATGCCAACGCCGGCCTTCGCCTGGGCATCCGCAGCCACACCGAGCGGCGCATGCGCGGACGGCGCAACGTTGGCCGCCAGCGATGCATCAATCTTCGCCACATGGGACGCTGCATGACCCAGCCCGACATTGGCGCGGACATCGGCAGCCAGCGCAGGAACCGCGACCTGCTTCGGCGCAGCGCTCGCCGCCAGCTTCACCTGCACGGTGGCCGGCAGCACGTCGCGTACGATCGGCAGCGAGTTCGTACTCAGCTGCAGGCCGACACGCGCGTCAGCGCTGATAGCCGGACTGCTCTGCGCCTGGCGCGATGCGGCAGCCAGCGCCACTTCCGCGTCGACCTTGACCGGCATCGGCTGCGCGTACTTCGCGGCCAGTGCCTGCAGGTCACGTAGAGACTGATTGGATTCGGACGCGCCTGCATGCCCGCTGGCCAGCGCACACAGCAGGGCCAGGGCCAGTGCGGTCGGCATCAGCAGTGCACTGCGCGGATCGCGGGCGGCGCTGCCGCCGCTGTCGCCGGTGGCCAGTTCCGAGGCCACAACCAGAGCGTTGAGCTGGCGGTTCCATACACGCCGGTAGATGCGGTTCATGAGCATTTCCCCCGTAGGCGAACAACTGGAATGTCAGTGGACTTGCCGTTAGGCAGGTGACTGACATTTCAGCGTTTGCAACGGCGGTGGCGCACTTCAATCCGGCACGGCAATCGCGCATTCCGGCAAATCCACGGCCGGAATCGGCAGCCGTCTATGCAGAAGCGGCAGCATGATCGGCAAACGGATGCGCAATTCCGGCATGAATGCCGTGGAAACCCTTGCGGGACCTTGGCTCAGGCCGGCTGGCCGATCTGCGCGGGCGCGCGCATCAGGGTATCGCGCGGCAGTTCGCCGAATACCTTGCGATAATTATCAGCGAAGCGCGAGAGGTCCCAAAGCCCGCAGCTGAGCGCGATGGCCTTCACCGAGCGGCGGCTGGAATCGGCCATCGACAGGCTCCGGCAGGCGGCACACAGGCGCAGCATGGAGAGGTACCGGTTCGGCGAAGTGCCGAACAGGTCCTCGAATGCATAACGCAGGCCGCGCTCGCTGACGCCAGCGGCATCGCAGATCTCATTCATGTAGATGTTGCGGCGCAGGTTGAGCCGCATGAAATTCTCGGCACGCTGAGCAATCAGATAATGTGTGCGCCGCGCACGGCTGCAGCCCGGGCGGTCGGCGGTACCCGCGCCCAGCAGTGCCTGCACATGCTCATGCAGCAGCCGCTCGGCTTCTTCCGGCTGCAGGCCGGAACCCTGTCCCAGCTGCAGGTGCAGCTGCTGATAATGGCGCGCCAACGGCGCTGCTTCGTTGGCCAGGCTGAACAACGAAAGTGCCTGCCCAGCCGGTGGCGTGCTGCGCAGGCTCAGTTCGGTCAGCTTGCGCTGCACGCGCGCCGCCGGCACCAGCATCAGCTTCATGTGCGTGCCCGGGCTCAGGGTGAACTCGCTGATGCCCTCCGGCATCACGGTCAACGCCATACCCGCCGCAAGCGGTACACCATGGCACCAGCTCAGCGTCTCATCGGTGGCGTGCAGATAGCCGAGCATCGCCCAGTCCGGCGGCAGCATGAATCGTCCACGGCAATGGAATCCACAGCTGATGCTGCAGAACAACGCCTCCTCGTGCACGCGTGAAGCGAAGGCCGCCCGTGGCCCATTGCCATCGAGCAGTAGCAGTTCAACATCACATACACGAAGCACGCCGCTCAGCGTCGCCAGGTCGATCGACCGCAGGCCGCTGTCGTCGCTGTCTCCTACCCCACCATCGACCATGACAGTGTCGTCCCCCGATTATCCGTCGTGCGATACGGCCCCCACTGCCTGACAGGGCGCGCACCTCTCATGGAATCTCTTCCATCACCGGGATGCGCGCCGCCAACGCACGCACCCCAAAAGAAACGCGAGTACTTGAATACGAGTATGCCCGATAATTCAGCGGGGTAAACATCTGCCCCGCGTTGAATAGGATGGATACAGACGTGAAAATCATGCTGACGTGATTGGCACAGTTCTCGCATTCGACTGAAACCAAAATCACATTATCTGCACGTCGATGAATCGTTGTGCGAGCGAACGGATTTCCGTCACAGAACCCGCGTGAAAAATTAAGGACCGAAGGGATTCTGCCGAATTTGCATATAGGTTCCGGTTGCAGCCGGCCGCCATTCAGGCAAAGTCGATAACACGGTGATCCGGTCTTTGATAATGACCGCACCCAGGGGGACAGCATGACCATGCACGTATCGCTCGACACGTCGACCACCGGCCCCGCGCCGCGCGGTCGCGGTTGTGCGAACGGCGTCCCGCCTGGAAGCGATCACCCTGCTTGAGCACAGCGGGTCCATCCCGCCTTGCCTCCTCCGCCAGGACGTGCGGAGGTCCACGGACGATCCCGGCGGAGCCGGGCCACCGCCCAACAGGTGTCCTGTAGCAGACAGGTAGAGGGAGACAATCGTCATGAACGCATCGATCCGCAAGTTCCTGAAGGAAGAAGATGGTGTCACCGCGCTCGAGTACGGGCTGCTGGCCGCTGTGATTGCGGGAGTGCTGATCGCACTGGGCAGTACGCAGATCCAGACATTCTTCAGCACGCTCTTTGAGAATCTCACCAAGCTTGCCAACAAGGCTTCAGGCAGCACGCCCGCCTGAGCCGCCTCCTGGATTGGATCAGGGACAGCAACTGCTGAGCGTCCACTGACGGGCGACGGAGTGTGCGATGACACTGCTGGGTTTATTGGCCATCGGCGTATGCCTGCGGATCGCGATCAGCGATCTGTACGCCCGGCGGGTGCCCAACGCCTGGCTGCTGTCCGCATGCGCGATCACCGTTGTCGTGCTCATCGCCGGACAGTTCAACGCGCCGCGCCTGCCGTGGGCTTCCCACGTTGCCGGCGCGGCGCTCGGCCTGGTCGCATTGCTGCCGTTCCATGCGTTGCGCTGGATGGGCGCCGGGGATGTCAAGTTCTTTTCCGTGCTGGGATTGATGCTGGGCTGGCAGACACTGCTGCCGATCTGGATCGCGGCCAGCCTCGCAGCGGGCGCACATGCCGCGTTGGTGCTGGCGTCACGCCGGGTGGGTCCAGTACTGCCCGTCGGCCTGCAAGCCCAGCTGAACCGGGCCAGTTCGCAGTGGCATTCACACCCGGCGCTGCGCGACATGCAGAACGCCCGCCAGGGACGCCATGGCATTCCCTATGCAGCCTACCTGGCCGTGTCGGCCATCGCCTGGATCCTCATCACTACGTATGGAGGTGTGCCATGAACACCCCCAACCCGCGCCGGCAACGTGGTGCGGCCAGCATCGAGTTCGCCTTGATGCTCATGCTGGGCCTGCTGCCACTGCTGCTGTTTACGTTCTCCGGCGTGATGATCATGGCGGCCCAGCAGACGCTGGCAACCGCTTCGGCCGAGGGTGCGCGCGCATCGCTGCGCTATGGCAGCGCCAATGAACGTCGTACCGCGGCGTGTATTGCGGCGCGCAGCTCGATGCAGTGGCTGCTGAACTTCTCCGGGCAGTCCGTCGACTGCAGCAATGGGGGAAGCAACGCCATCCTGGTTTCCGCGCAGGCGCCCTGCGCCGGACTGGCCAGCGCCCAGTGCATGACCGTGACCGTCAGCTACGACTACGCAAGCCATCCCTTCCTGCCCGGCACCGCCACGCTCTACAAGTGGGTAATGCGGGCTCCCATCCGCAGCGTGGCGGTCGCGCAACTCGACCTCGGCAGCGGCAACTGACGATCGCTACAGGAGACGGTTCCATGCTCAAGTTGACCCGCATCGCCGCCGTCGCCCTGATCGGGTTGGCCGTGCTGCTGGCGGTCATCGCCCTGATGATCGGGCGCAGGCAAGCCGCGCCGGCCACGGCTGCCCCGGCCGCGCAGAGCGAAGCCCAGGCAATCACCGTGGTGGAGGCGGTGGCGCGACTGCCGGCCGGCGAACCCATTTCTGCCAATGGACTGCGCCTGGCGCAGCGCAGCGCCCCGATTGCCGGTGCCGCCTCCAGCATTTCCGCCGTGGTGGGAAAGGTGCCGGTGCAGGACATTGCCGAAGGCACGGCAATCAGCAGCAATGCGCTTGCGCAGGGATTCTCGCTGCAGCTGCGCCCCGGAGAGCGCGCACTCGCGGTACCGGTTGACGAGTTGGTGGGTGCCGGCAACCGCATCGTGCCGGGCGATTTTGTCGACGTGTTCCTCAACCTGCGCAACGCCCAACCCAACGCCAGCGGGCCGGCCGATGCAGCACAGACGCGCCTGCTGTTGTCGCGCCTGCGCGTGCTCAGCTATGGCCAGCAGGACATCGCCCTGGCCAACGCTGGCGCTGTCGCCAGCACTGAAGCCGATGCGCGCAACGATCCACGCGCCGCCGACATCACCGGAAGCAGCAGCACCCAGAGCACGGGCAGCGAGACCACCCAGCCGGCACGCAGCGCGGTACTGGCGGTACCGGTGGCCGACGCCAACCGGCTGTTGCTGGGTGCGCAGCAGGGCAAACTGTTCCTGGCCCTGCGCAACCCTGCCGATCCCGGCCAGCCCGATCTGGCGCTGTTCCCGCAGGCACGCGGTGTGATCGATCCGCTGCGGGGGCTGGATGCGGAACATCAGCTTGCGCTGCAACGGCCGGAGAATCACGCCTACGCCGGCATCGACGGTGATGCATTGGCCGGCCGCAGCAACACGCCGGCCCGCAGCACCCAGGATGCCCCGGCACGCATACCCGCCCCCCGGCGCAGCGCCCCGCGCGCATCGGGTATCGAAATCATCCGAGGTGACAGCTCCGCCCCCCGTGGTTCCCTTTGACCTGCATCGAGCGCATCCATGACCGAACGTCGCCGCAGTCCACGCCCTTCCCCCCGCCAGCGCTGGCTGGCCCTGCTGCTGGTGCTGCTGGCACCGGCGACGAGCGTGGCCGCCGACGACCTGGTACTGCAGACGCGCGAGCAGCGCCCCTGGCCCCTGCCGGGTGACCTGGAGCGGGTGGCCATTGCCGACCCGGGCGTGGCCGATATCGTGATGCTGCGCGGCCAGCGCCAGGCACTGCTGGTCGGCAAGGCACCGGGCACCACCACGCTCCTGCTCTGGCACCGCAAGCAGGCCGAGCCACAGCGCCTGCAGGTGCGGGTACAAAGCGCGGTGCAGGGCGCGGCCGACGCGGGCGCGAACGGACTGGTGTTCACCCAGCAGGACAATCAGGGCCTGCTGCAGGGAAGCACCGACAGTGTGCTGTCGCACATGCAGGAACAGAAGACCGCCGCGATGGCCCTGGGCAAGGACGGACTGCTTGCCGACGCATCGACGGTAAGCAGCGGCGGCGTCGTGCAGGTCGAGGTCAAGGTGGTCGAATTCAACAAGACCGCTCTGAAGCAGATCGGCATCAGCTTCCAGAACCGCAATGGCAACTTCGCCTACGGATTCGCCCGCCCGGGCGGCCAGCTGCCGGGCAACACCGGCATCCTGCCCGGCATGCAGGAAGGCAACTCCAGCAACGAAGCCGAATCGCCCATTTCTTCGGCGTTCCGCCTGGTGTTCGGCTCGACCAAGGGCCTGTGGAATGCCGACGTCGACCTGCTGCAGAGCAATGGCATGGCGCGCGTGCTGGCCGAACCTACCCTCGTCGCATTGTCCGGCCAGAGCGCCAGCTTCCTTGCCGGCGGCGAGCTGCCAATCCTGGAGCCGCAGGGGCTGGGCACCACCACGATCACCTACAAGCCCTTCGGCATCGGCCTGACCGTGACACCGACGGTACTGGCGCCGAACCGCATCGCCTTGAAAGTCGCGCCGGAAGCCAGCGACCTGGACTACAGCAACGCCATCGCGCTCAATGGCGTGCAGATTCCATCGATCACCACCCGCCGCGCCGACACCACGGTCGAGCTGGGCGATGGCGAGAGCTTCGTGATCGGTGGCCTGGTCAGTTCCAACGTGGTTTCCAGCGTCGGCAAGATTCCGCTGCTGGGTGACCTGCCGGTCATCGGCTCGTTCTTCCGCAACTTCGACTACAAGCGCCAGGACAAGGAGCTGGTGATCATCGTCACGCCACGCCTGGTGAAGCCGCTGGCCCGCAACACCGAACTGCCACTGCCCGGCGACCGCGAAGCCAAGCCGCACATGCCCGAATGGGGTGCCTGGCTGCTGGGTCCAATCAGCCAGGACCCGGTACCCGGCTTCTCACGCTGATTCCATGATGCCTGCGATACCACGCCCATGCCCTACGCCACTGCCCAGCCGCTGCATCCGCAAGGACCGCCGATGAACCTGGTCCTGTACGGAATGGATCGCGAACTGCTGCCCCGGCTGGCGGCCAAACTGCCGCCGACCACCACCCTGCACTGGCAGGACAGCAGCGCCCCGACCTCCGCCCAGGACCTGCACCGCGGGCCGCAGAACCTTGTGCTGCTCGACTTCCGCCCCGAGCATGCCGCCGCCTCCAGCGTGCTGGCGCAGCAACTGCAACAGACAGAACCGGACCTCGCACTGGTTGCCGTCGGTGCCACCAGTGCCGGACAGGTAGAGGGCGTCGTCATCGCACTGCGGGCGGGCCTGCGTGACGTACTGGACCTGGACAGCGACAACGCCGGTGTCGAGGCCGCACTGCGTCGTGCCCTGTCACCACGACCAGCTGCCGCCGCGCAGCACGCGCACAAGGCGCGCCTGACCGTCCTGCTGGGCGTGCGCGCCGGGGTCGGCACCAGTACGATGGCCGCGCACCTTTCGGTGCTGGCACAGCAGACCCGTGCGCTGGCACAGGGCGAGGCAGTGCAGCAGGACGGCCTGCTGATGGAACTGGCCCAGCCTTCGGGTGACCTTGCGCTGTACCTCAACCTGGACAGCCGCTTCCATTACGAAGACGCCCTGCGCAACGCCAGCCGCATCGACGCCACCCTCGCCCGCACGGCCATGGCCCGGCACGATTCCGGGCTGGTGCTGCTGGACCGCGCCAGCGGAAGCGACGCGGTGCCGCCGTCCGATCCGGGTGCGCTGCTGCAGCGCCTGCGCACCGTGTTCGCCAGCGTGCTGTGTGATGCCGGCGGTTGCCCGGTGCGCCAGCTGCCACCGCTGCTGCTGGACCAGGCCGACGAGATCTGGCTGGTCACAGATGCCTCGATCGCCACGCTGGTGTCGCTCGATCAGGCACTGAAGCACCTTGCCGGGCAACGCGAACGCGAGAAGCGGCTGCAGCTGGTGATCAACCGCCACGATGACAGCAGCGGAATGAGCCCGGAGCAGATTGCGCGCCGCTTCGAGGTGCCCCTGCTGGCCACGCTTCCCGAGCGCCCCCGCGTGCGCCTGTCAGCGAGCCAGGGCCACCTGCTGCTGCAGGATGCGCCGCGTGACCCCTATCTGCGTGCCCTCGCCCCACTGGTTTCGCGCCTGGACCCGGCCGCTTGCCGGGTGCAGGCGCAGGGCCTGCGGGAAAGACTCTCCCTTGCCCTGGGTGGATCGCAATGGAAGACAAGGTAACCCCTTTCCCGCATGCCGTTGCCCGGCCGGTGCTGCCCGAAAGCACGCCGGGCCATCAGCCGTTCGCGCAGACCGAGCAGTACCAGAAGGTGCTGTCGGCAGCGCATGAGCACCTGCTCAACAGCATCGAGGACGAGCGCATCGACATCGATTCCTGGGCGCCCGACACCATCGCCCGCTGGGTGCAGGTGCAGACGGTGGGCTTCATCCAGGAGTGGCGCATCCCGATCAACGAAGAAGAGATGCAGGTGGTCGCCGACGGCCTGGTCAAGGAGCTGACCGGCTTTGGCCCGCTGGACGACCTGCTGCACGACCCGTCCATCGAAGACATCCTGATCAACGGTTTCAAGGATGTGCATGTTTCCCAGGGTGGCCAGCTCAAGCGGGCCACCCAGCGATTCACCGACGATACGCACCTGCTGCGCATCCTGCGACGTATCCTGGCCCCGCTCGGGCGCCGCCTGGATGACTCCAACCCGATGGTCGATGCGCGTTTGCCCAACGGCGGCCGTCTCAACGCGATCATCTCGCCGCTGGCCGTGGACGGACCGATGGTGTCCATCCGCAAGTTCCGCAAGGATCCATTCACTCCCGATGAACTGCTGGCCAAGGGCACCTTCGACGAACCGATGCACGCCCTGCTGAAGGCGATGGTGCTGGGCCGCTGCAACATCCTGGTATCCGGCGGCACCAGCTCCGGCAAGACCTCGCTGCTGAACGCCCTGGCCAGCTACGTCCCCGCGAACGAGCGCGTGATCACCGTCGAGGACACCGCAGAACTCTCGCTCAACCACCCGCATGTGGTCCGCCTGGAAAGCCGCATCGGTGGCGCCGAAGGCCATGGCGCGGTGAGCATCCGCGATCTGGTCCGCAACAGCCTGCGCATGCGCCCTGATCGCATCGTGGTGGGCGAGGTGCGTGGCGCCGAGGTGCTGGAAATGCTGCAGGCCATGAACACCGGCCACGACGGTTCGATGGCCACCATCCACGCCAATTCACCACGCGACTGCCTGTACCGGATCGAGATGCTTGCTGGATTTGCCGGCTTCCAGGGCAGCGAGGACAGCCTGCGCCGGCAGATCGCCAGTGCCATCGACTTCATCGTGCAGATCTCGCGCCTGGGCAGCGGCCGCCGCGTGCTGGTATCGATCACCGAGATCACCGGTGTCAGCGACAACCTGATCACCACCCAGGAAATGTTCCGCCACGAACTGCAGATCGACGGCAACGGCAAAGAGATCGATCGCTGGGTCGGGCTGGGCTTCCATCCACACTCGCACAAGCTGGAGCCGTTCCGCCAACAGCTGCGCGAATCGCTCTACGGAGACTTCTGAGCATGGGAACCGGCGCGCTGCTGGGCATGTTGAGCATCATCGCGGTGCTGCTGGCGCTGGCAGCCTGGCTGTGGGGCACGGCCAGCAGCCGTGAACAACGCCAGGTTTCAATGCGGCACGCCGAGCAGCAGCTTTCGCGCGGAAGCGCCACGGGCGGGGCACCCGCCGGGCCGTCCGTCACCGCTGCCAACGATCCGGCGCGGCCCGCCAGCACCGGGCGCCGCGTGCTGCCGCTGGATGGCCTGCTGCAGCGCGCAGGGCTGCAGACCGGCTGGAAAATCCCCATCATGCTGCTGGTACCGGGGCTGGTACTGTCGGTGGTAGCGATGGCGCGGCTGGGCACCGCGTGGATGTTTCCGCTGACCCTGCTGCTGTACCTGCTTGGCTGCTGGCTGTGGGTGATGCGGCGGACCACGAAGCTGCGTGCGCAACTGCTGCATCAGCTGCCGGACTTCCTCGACAACCTGGTGCGGCTGACTGCACTGGGCAACAGCCTGCAGGCCGCGTTCCAGGTTGCGTCGATGCAGACCAGCGCGCCGTTGCGCGGGCTGCTGGACACCACGGTGCGCTTTGCGCGCAGCGGCATGGAGTTGGACCGTGCACTCGCGCAGGCCGCGCAACCCTATCGCATGGAGGTGCTGAAGGTGTTGTCGGTGGTGATCGGTGTCAGCGTGCGCATCGGCGGGCGCTCCGACCAGATCCTGCAGCGCATGGGTGATTTCATGCGCGACCTGGAACAGGCGCAGCAGGAGCTTTCGGCGACGACCTCCGAGACACGCATGTCTGCGTGGGTGCTGGGCCTGCTGCCACCGGCCTGCGCGGTGCTGATGGCGATCGCCAGCCCGGACTTCTTCCAGCCGGTGCTGCACGATCCGCTTGGCCACAAGATCCTGCTGCTTGCACTGGGCATGGAGCTTGTCGGCGGCTTCCTGCTGTATCGCCTGGCCAAATCGCTATGAACCCCCGCCCAGCCGGAGACGACCGATGAGCGCCAGCGCCTGGTTCGCCCTCTCCCTGCTCGTGCTGGCTGCCGGCATCGCCCTGCTGGGTATCGGCGGCTGGATACGCAGCCATCGTGAGCAGCGTACAACGGCCACGTTGAAGACCGCCCTGCAGCCGCGCGAGACGTCCCGTGACACCGAACCTGCACGGCACGATTCGCTGGGCTGGCTCGAACGCTTCGGCCGTGCCCTCAGCGGCGGCCGCCTGGAAACGGCATTGCTGGCCAATGAAGATCGGCTGCTGTTGGATCTGGCCGGGTGGAACACCCGTCGCGGTACGGCCATCTACCTCGGCCTGCGCCTGCTGCTGGCCGTGCTGGTGCTGGCACTGGTGCTGACATTCAGCAGCGTCACCGGGCTGGCCAGGATCATGGTGATCATCGGTGCCTTGGCCGCTGGACTGCTGTTGCCCAAATTCGTTCTCTCTTCCTGGGTGAAGCGGCGCCGGCGTGCAGTCGAAACCGAGCTGCCGCTGCTGATCGACCTGCTGCGCCTGCTGCAGGGCGTAGGCTTCAGCATGGACCAGAGCCTGCAGACGCTCGGCGACAAGCTTCGCGATGCATTGCCGGTACTCGGCAGCGAACTTCAGGAGGCCAATGTCGCCTATACCCATGGCCGCACGCGCGCGCAGTCCCTGCGGCGGCTGAGCGAAGTCTATGCCGACGATGACCTGACCAGCCTGATGCAGCTGATCCTGCAGGTGCATGCCCATGGCGGTGCGGTGCAGGAGCCCCTGCGGCAGTTCAGCCTCCGCCTGCGCGAGCAGCGTCGCAACACGTTGAAGGAAAAGGTCGGCAAGCTCTCGGTGAAGATGACCGTGGTGATGATGCTGACCCTGCTGCCAGCGTTGATGCTGGTGCTCGCCGGGCCGGCGCTGGTCGCGCTGGCCACCACCCTGTCCAAGATGGGATCGCCCTGATGCCTGCCCTGCGCACCTCCTGCCTGCTGCTTGCCCTCGCTGCCATCACCAGTGGTTGTGGGTCGACCACGCCGAAGTACCTGCGCGCGCCCAGCCTGGCTGCGCCCGAACCGGCACCGCAGGACAGCCGCAATGCGTACCTGGAGTTGATCGAGCGCATGCAGCAGCAAGGCGCGTGGTATGCCTCGCTCGCCCACGTCGACGCCTTCCGCCAGCGTTACGGCGACCCGCCGGCATTGCGGCTGCTGCAGGCCGATGCGCTGCGAGAGACCGGCCAGGCCGATGCCGCGATCGCACTGTACCGCGCGCTTTCCAGCGGCCCCCAGGCCGCCGCAGCCGCGCATGGGCTCGGCCTGATCGCCGCGCGCCGAGACGATGACGCCGGCAGCGAGCAGGCGCTGGCACGGGCAACCCAACTGCAACCGTTGAATACCAGCTATCTCGGCGATCTGGGCTATGCGAGGCTGCGCGCCGGGCAGTTCGAGCGCGCGCGCGAACCCTTGGCCAAGGCCCTGGAACTGTCCCCAGGCAATGCCAAGGCCACCGCCAACCTCGCCCTGTGGGCGGTGCTGCGTGGCGACACCGCCACCGCCGAGCGCCTCGCCCAGCAGGCCAACCTCAACAAGGACACCCGGCTCAGCATCCAGCAGCAGGCGGCGCAGATCCGGGCCCGCCTGCAGCAGCGCCAGGCCGCAGCGGCTGCTGCGGCGGTCGTGCCGCCCCCTGTGCGCGCTGTCGACAGCGACGCCACCAACAACCCGCGCGGCGTCACGCGACTGGCGGCGGAACCGCGCCGCGACAGCCGCGACGAACGCGATCCACAGCGCCTGCCGCCCTCGATGCTGGAACGCTTCAGCGCCAACGACCACCCGAACGGAAACACACCATGACCGCGACGCCCCTGGCCCGACGCCTGCTGCCCGCTCTGATCTGCCTGCTGCCGGCCGCCGCAGTGCAGGCGCAGCAACAGCCGCTCACCGGACAGATGCTTGGCCGCAGCACACCGGCAGCGCCGGCTGCGCAGCCGCTGCAGTCCGAGTCATTGCCCGCCGTGGACCTGGCGGCCCGGCCCGCACCAGTGCCGCAGGCGGCGCCTGCTGCAGTGGACATCACCGACGGCAACGCTGCAACCGCGCGACCCGGCCGCAGCCAGATCGGTGATACCGCGCGCAACCTGTTCCGCCTGCAGGCGTCCGGACAGCAGGCCGGGCAGCACCTGCCGATCCTCGGCGACCAGGCGACGCTGAGCTACGCACGCTACATGAAGAGCTTCGAACACGAGATCCCGGACTTTTTTGAGACCGATGTCGCCAAGTCCAAGGGATCATCCTCATCCGGACGCTGAGGTAGGCCATGAAACGCCCACGCCAGTTCAGTTTCAGCCGCGCACGGGGCGGCATGTCGATCACCATGATGCTGGTCATGCTGGCGTTGCTGGCGATGCTGGGCCTGATCGAGATCGGCTACCTGTTCTGGGCCAAACGCGATGCGCAGAAAGTTGCTGATCTGGCCGCACTGGCCGGAGCGCGACGACTGGAGCTGTGCACCTCGGACAACAGCGACAACAGCGCTGCGCGGCACAGCGCGCTCACCCAGAACACGTTCGAAGGGAGCCTGCAGATCCGCTGCGGCAACTGGAGCGCCAACCGCACCACCGCCAACCGCTTCGTCACCACCATCGATGCCAGCAACCCGCGCAATGCCGTGCAGGTCGTCGCGCAGCGCAGCGTGCTGCCGTTCTTCGGGCAGAACACCACCCTGCCCACCGTCAGCGTGGAGGCCGTGGCCCGCCGTTCCGAACCGACTGCGGTGTTCGCGGTCGGTTCGCAGCTACTGCGCACCAATGGCGACTCGGTACTGTTGTCGACCCTGCGCCTGGTCGGCCTGGATGTGACCAACGCCACCGTGCTCTCCTATGACGGCCTCGCCCAGGCCAACATCACGCCATCGGGCCTGCTCAAGGCGTTGAACATCCCGGTCAGCGCCAACCTCAGCGTGGCTGACTTCAACCGGCTTCTGTCGGTCAACAAGGTTTCGCTGGCGCAGCTGGTCGACGCCACCGCCACCGTGGTCGGCCGCGACTCCACGGTGGGCGTGCAGCTGCGCGCCCTGTCCGACCTGGTTGCCACCCAGCTGGACATCAACAAGCTCAACATCGTGCTGGGCAGCCAGTCCGGCGGCGGCGGCCTGTTCGCCGAAGTCGTCTCGCCCGACGGCACGGTCGGCAGTGCACTGGAGTCACAGATCAACGTGCTCAACCTGATCAACACTGCGATCTCCATCGCCAACGATGGCAACGGCGTGGCGGTCAAGGGGCTGGACCTGCTGGGCATCAAGATCCAGGCCGGCGTGGTCGAGCCGCCATCGATCGCCATCGGCGGTGTCGGCAGCCGCGCCTACAACGCGCAGGTAAGGCTGGTGGCAGACGTGGACAGCAACAACCTGTTCGCACTGGGGCCACTTCTGAACCTGCTGGGCACGCGCCTGCACCTGCCGCTGCATGTCGATGTCGCCAACGGAATGGGAACGCTGACCGGAATCCAGTGTGGCGCCAATCCACCCAGGGCCACCATCCAGGTGGATTCGTCGGTCCTGCGGGCCTGCGTCGGCAACGTCGATCCATCGCAGCGTTTCTCGAAGAACAATGTCTGCGACGCGACGCTGAACAACGAACAGCTGCTGAAACTGCTCGGACAACCCCTGATCAACGACAAGATCACGCTGCCGGCCCTGACCAGCTCGCAGAACCTCACCCTGGCCGCTGGCGAAACCGGCTCGACGCGCATCAATCCACTTGCTCTCGGCAACGCAGTATCCGACCTTGTCAATGAGCTGCTGCGCGTGCTGTCGGGCATGCTCAGTTCACCCAAGCAGGGCATGAGTGCCAACGACACGGCCAAGGCCCTGGCCGACCGTTACCTGCAGGCCACCTTCCCGCCGAACACCCGGTATGAGGTGGACAAGTTGATTCCACTGCTGCGCGATGGCGACGCCAGCCGGCAACTGGCCCCGCTCAACAGCTGGACCGTACCCGGAGGCCTGCCCTACGCCTGTGGCCTGCTGAACCTGTCCACCTGCCACAAGGACGGTCCGGTCTGGGATGCGTTCAAGGTGACGGTCACCGGTCAAGGACTGGGCGTGCTCGATGGACTGCTCGGCTCGCTGGTGGGCGGCCTGCTGATCAACCGCTGCGACAGCCTGCTGGGCAACCTGATCGACTACAACGGCTGCGTGCGCAACAACCTGGCCTCGTACATACAGACCGCGCCGGCCGGGTTCCTTGACGGCACCGGCGGCACCGGCGTCACCAACCCCGATGGCACGGTCAGCTGCAGTGGCCTGCTGTGCACGCTGCTGAAGCCGATCCTGTCCGCCTTGCGCCCGGTCCTCAACAGCGTCGGCACCTTGCTGACCAACCTGCTGGCCAGCGTGCTGGGCCTGGAGCTGGGGCGCACCGACGTCAACGTGCAGTCGATCCAGTGCAGCGCCGCACAGCTGGTCTACTGACCCGTGGCGGGCGCCCTTGGCGGCGCCCGCGCGCATGCTAGACTCCCGGCGGGGAACCACTTTCATCTCAACCCACACTCATCCGTGGATGGTCTAGACATGCGAGAAACTTCAGGGGGCGTGGTCTTCGCCCGGCGCGCGTACGGCGCGGCACTGCTGGCCGTGAGCATGATGCTGGTGGCACCAGCGGCGATGGCTGCCCGTGGCGACCGCGAAGCTGCCGCAGAGCCGGCCGCTCGTAGCGCACCGGTGGTGCGCAATACCGTTGACGAGCTCAAGCAGCTGATGGATGCCCGCCAGCTGACCGAGCTGCGCACCACCTACAACGGCAATTACGGCGCCAGCCTGCTGTTCAACGCCAACACCCTGACCTACTACGTCGCCCTGTTCCAGGAGAAGAATTTCTGGCGGGTGATCAAGACTGACGCCGTCGACAACGCCGAGCGTGTCTACCGCACCTTCGCGCAACAGTCCGAGCAGCTTGCCCAGGTCTACATCGACACCACCCGCCTGGAAGCCGGCAAGCGCTATACCGAGCGCCTGGTGGCCTACAACGAGGAACGCCTGCGCACCCTGCAGCAGGAAATGGAACAGCAGCAGGCGCAGTCGGCCCAGGTCAGCGCGGCCCTGCAGCAGGCCCAGCAGCAGGCAGTCAGCCTGAGCAGCGACGTGCAGAGCACGAACAGCCAGCTGGACGCCCTGCAGCGCCGCATCCAGATCCTGCAGGCCGAACAGGGCAACCCGGAGCTGAGCCTGCCCAAACCTGACAGCGTGCCCTCGCCGGCACCGGCGACGGCCAGCGACGGTCGCTGAGGTCCGGCACCTGGCATCTGCTCTCAACGGCGCCCTTGGGCGCCGTTGTCGTTTCTGGCACCTGGATTCAACGGCACGCGTCATGCACCGCATCATCCAGCTGCCGCCGCTGTACGAAGTCCAGGCGCTTGGCCTGGGCGAGCGCCTTCCCGCGTTGCTGCCGCGCGTGCTCACAGGCGGCGGGATCGGTGCTGATGGGTATCAGAGCGGCCCGCGCACGCCCCTGCTGCACCACACGCGGACGGCTTGAGGCCGGGCTCGCTGGCTTGGCCACGGTCGCACCTGTCGAAGGCGGCTCCGGCGGCACCTCCCAGCGCCATTCCGCACGCCCCTGGCACGGCGTCTGCTGGTAGACAGGATGCGGCCCGTCAACGCATTTGTAGACGTTGGTCCGGGCGTGCGCCGCCGTGGTCAGCAGCAGGCACACCCACAGGCTCCAGAACGCATTCGACATTGCAGGCTCCTCGACAGGGCAGCCGCCATCGTCAATGCCGGAACGGCTTCGTGCTAGAGCGATATGCGTCACATCCGGCGCAATCCAGCACAGCCGTGCAAGTCGCCGCTCTGGCGCTGCGCTGTACTGCCGGAGGCTCCGGCATCCACGCCGGGGCCGTCCCTCCCTTCCGCCAAGGAAACCACAATGAGCAACTTCATCACCGTCGCCGACGGCGCCCGCATCTTCTACAAGGATTGGGGTACCGGCCAGCCGATCGTCTTCGCCCACGGCTGGCCGCTGTCTTCCGATGCCTGGGATCCGCAGATGCTGTTCATGGGCCAGAACGGCTTCCGCGTGATCGCCCACGATCGCCGCAGCCACGGACGCTCCAGCCAGACCTGGAACGGCAACAACATGGACACCTACGCCGATGACCTGGCTGCAGTGATCGAGACGCTGGACCTGAAGGATGCGATCCTGGTCGGCCATTCGACCGGCGGCGGCGAAGTGGCCCACTACATCGGCCGCTACGGCAGCAAGCGCGTGGCCAAGGTGGTCCTGGTCGGCGCGGTGCCACCGCTGATGCTGAAGACCGATGCCAACCCGGCCGGCACGCCGCTGGAGGTGTTCGACGGCATCCGCAAGGGCACGGGCGGTGACCGCTCGCAGTTCTTCAAGGACCTGACCACACCGTTCTTCGGTGCCAACCGCGATGGCAATACCGTCACCGAGGGCATGCGTGATGCGTTCTGGCTGCAGGGCATGCTCGGTGGCGTCAAGGGCCAGTACGACTGCGTGCACGAATTCTCGGAAGTGGACTACACCGAAGACCTGAAGAAGATCGACGTGCCGGCGCTGGTGGTACACGGCGATGACGACCAGATCGTGCCGTTCGATGCCTCGGCGAAGCTGTCCTCGCAGATCATCAAGGATGCCGAGCTGAAGGTGTACGCCGGCGCGCCGCATGGCCTGACCATCACCCACGCCGACCAGTTCAATGCCGACCTGCTCGCGTTCGCGCGCAAATGATGTCCCGCGGTGGCGCCCCCGGGCGCCGCCCCTCCTTCGGTAGTGGGCCGCTGGCCGGCAACCCGATCATCCATCGTGATCACGCGGAGCCGGCCAGCGGCCGGCTCTGCCACCTGCGGGTCAGATGTCGGTGTGGTGATGCGGCACGGCGGCTGGCAGCGGGTCATGCCCTCCCACGAAGTGACGCACCACGGGGGCGCGCTCGCCGCGATGCAGCTCCCGAAGCACTTCCTGGATGGCCTTGTCATCCGCGGTGATGCGCTCGTGCTGGCGCAGGTGCTCCAGCCACGACGGGGTCACGAAATACTCCAGGTGGATGCCCGGGCTGGCCACGTCCTCGACCACACCCCAGACCACCGCACCGTCGCGGCGACGGATCGTGCCCAGCGCGCGCATCTGCGCCTGGAACTTGGCACGGTCAGCATCGTCGATGCGGTACTCGATGGTAACCAGCACCGGCCCCCGATCATTCGACACCGGCACCGACAGTTCCGGCGCCGGCCAGTGCCCGGCCGGACGCAGGTTCAGATCCTCGGTGCCAGCAATGCGCACGCGCCACACCAGCAATCCGCCGATCACCGCACCTGCGGCAGCCACCAGCAACGCCAGCTCCGGCGACGTACGCTGTGCGAGCGCGCCCCAGCTCAGGCCGCCGGCGGCCATGCCGGCAGAGAACACCATGATGTACAGCGCCAGCGCACGCGCACGTACCCATGCCGGAACCGCAGTCTGCGCAGCGATCTGCAGCGACGACAGTACGGTGATCCACGCAAATCCAATGACCAGCATCACCGCCGGAAGCACGTACCAGCTGCGGGTCAGCGCCAGCCCGACCAGGCTCAGGGCCAGCGACAAGGTCGCCAGCAGTACCAACAGGTCACGATCCAGTTGCGCACGCAGCTTCGGCAGCAGCAGCGCACCGCCCACTGCGCCGATGCCGATGCAGCCCAGCAGCATGCCGTACTGCCCCGCCCCGCCATGCATCTGCCCACGCACCACCACCGGCAACAGCGCGTTCATCGCCGCGGCAAAGAAGAAGAAGCCGACCGACTTGATCAGCACCGCCTGCAGCCGCCCGGCGCGGCTGGCGTAACGCAGGCCCGCCTTCAAGCCGGCACCGAAACCTTCCGGTGGCAGGCTGGACTGCTTGGGATCACGCGTCCAGCCCCACACCACGAACAGCATCGCGGCGAAGGTGATGGCGTTGAAGCCGAATGCCCACACCGCACCCAGCTGCGCCACGATCACGCCACCAATGGCCGGGCCGATCGAGCGCGCGATGTTGATGCCGATCGAGTTCAGCGCCACCGCCGAGGCCAGCATCGGCTGGGGTACCAGCTCGGAGACAATGGCGGCCTGCGCGGGC
Source organism: Stenotrophomonas maltophilia group sp. msm1 (assembly GCF_032025805.1). Taxonomy (NCBI): domain Bacteria; kingdom Pseudomonadati; phylum Pseudomonadota; class Gammaproteobacteria; order Lysobacterales; family Lysobacteraceae; genus Stenotrophomonas; species Stenotrophomonas maltophilia group sp. msm1. The sequence continues at coordinate 950,634 of NZ_JAVSKH010000002.1, read as the reverse complement.
ATTGCCATCGCCGCACCACAGCCCATGCAGAAGGTCAGCAGCACCAGCAACTGCGGGGTCAGCAGGTCCATCGCGGTCAACGCAGCCATCGCTGCGGCCACCAGCAGCATCCAGCCCTGGGTCGCCAACAGGTACTTCCGGCGATCGACAATGTCGGCCAGGGTGCCGGCAGCGAGCGCCAGCAGCACGATCGGCACCGTGGTGGCCGACTGCACCAGGGCCACCATCAACGGCGAACCGGTGCGCTCGGCCATCACCCAGGCGGCGGCCACGTCATTGACCCAGGTGCCGATGTTGCTGGCCAGGATCGCCAGCCAGATCGAGCGGAACATCTGGATCTTCAGCGGGGACCAGGCCCCTGCGGCCTGTGCGGGGGGTTGCGACGCGGGTGCGTTCACCATTGCCATGCTCCAACGATCGAGGCGAACAGCGTGTCCTGGCCTCCAGCCTGCTTAAGTGCAGGACCGGCGTCGACCCAGGCCAGCTGCAGCTGCCATTGCCAGTGTTCGCTGGCCTGCCAGCGGGTTTCGGATTTGTACTGGGTGCCGATGCGGCGCGCGCCACCGGCGCTGCCCGGCAACGCCACCAGCGGCGCCGGCGTGGTGTAGACCGCATCGGCACGACGCTGCTTCCAGGCCATCTGTACGCCCAGTTCCGTCGTCACCGCATGATGCAGGCGCAGGGTCAGGGTCGGTTGCAGGTCCATCAGGTTGGCTGGGGCCAGCAGGCTGGCCTCGCTGAAGTAGGCCGATTTAGGGAACAGTGCATTGAAGGTTCCCAGGCGGCCGTCATGCAGCTTGCCGTCGCCACTGGCGATATCCGCCTTCAGCCCCAGCCTCGGTTGCAGCGGCCGCTCGGTCCAGCGCCAGCCGGTGTCGGTGGCGAGCGTCCAGGCGCGGACATCCAGCGTGCCGGCAACCGTCTGCAGTTCACCGCCCTGCGCCACCAGCTCGCTGTTCCAGTCCAGCGCACCGAACTGGCCGAACCAACGCGCACCGAGGGTCTTCCGCCGCTCGGTACCGGAGCCCGCCGCAAAGCGCGCGCCTTCACGACGGTAGTCCAGCAGGTACAGATCCCATTGCCCTGGGCCACGACCACGCGCGGTGGTCGCATACGCGCCCCACAGGTGGGCACCGCGTTCGCCGCGGTCATCAAAGGCGCCGGGTCGGTTCTCCAGCGGTCGCAGCGCCATCAGGTCCAGCGTGCCGAGGCGGCCTTTCCAGCCTGCACGGGCGCCATCGAATGCCAGCCGGATATTCGGCCCATCGCGCACCGACAACAGCCGCGAACTGCCATAGCCGGCTTCCTGCCGACCGAGTTGCAGATGGAACCCACCGCGCTGCCAGCGCCAGTAGGCCTGCTGCACGTCCAACGCGCCACTGTCGGTACGGCCCGGGCCGCCTGCCTTGCCATTCTCGGCATGCACGCCCAGCTGCAGCCGTGCCTGCCAGTTGTCCTCGACATACGTGGCCGACGCCAGTGCACGCAGCAGGCCGTAGCCGTCTTCATTGCCGCCGATACCGAATCGGGCCGGGTCGTAGTACATCCCCCTGAGGCGCAGCGAGGCGTCCCATTGCAGTTGCCCGCCGCCCACGTCGGCGCAGCGGGGGGCGTCACAGGCCAGCGCCATGCATGGCATGGCCAGCAGCGCCAGGCTCAGAACGCGAAGCACGAGCATCCCATCGCACCCCAGAAGGCGCTCAGGTCGTCGGTGGGCGCCGCATGCAGCGCGGCATGGCCGTGAGCACCATGCGTACTACAGGCCACACCGTGATGGTGGCGATGCGCGGCGGCTAACCTGATGGCGGCACCGCCGACGTGGTAGCCACCGAAGCGGTTGACCGGCGACCAGTCCGGCATCGCCGGCGGCAGCTGCGGCGCCAGGCCGGCGTAATCCCCGTCGGCGTGCACGATGCGGCCGCCGACCACGGTCAGCAGGCTGGTGATGTCGGCGATCTGCGCGTCATCAACGCGGAAGAAGTCGGCCGAGAGCAGGATGAAATCAGCCAGCTGGCCAGCTTTCAGCGTGCCCTTCACCGCTTCGTCGCCGGAGAACCAGGCACTGCCCTGCGTCCACAGGCGCAACGCCTGCTCGCGTTCGAGCAGGTTCTCCTCGCCATACAGCGCCAGGCCGCCCACGGTGCGCCCGGTCACCAGCCAGGACAACGCCACCCACGGGTTGTAGCTGGCCACGCGGGTGGCATCGGTACCGGCACCGACCGGCACGCCTTCGGCCAGCATGCGCCTGACCGGCGGCGTGTGCCGCGCAGCCTGCACACCGTAGCGCTCGACGAAGGCTTCGCCCTGGTAGGCCATGCGGTGCTGCACGGCGATGCCGCCACCCAGCGCACGGATGCGTTCGATGTTGCGCGGGGTGATGGTCTCGGCGTGGTCGATGAACCAGTGCAGGCCATCGAACGGCACCTCGCGGTTGACCTGTTCGTACACATCGAGGATGCGGGTGATGCTCTCGTCGTAGGTGGCGTGGATACGGAACGGCCAGCGTTTCTCGACCAGCAGTTTCACCACGTCGTGCAGGTCGGGCTCAAGCTCCGGCGGCAGTTCCGGGCGCGGCTCGTTGAACAGTTCGAAGTCGGCCGCCGAGAACACCAGCATCTCGCCGGCACCATTGTGGCGCAGCAGGTCATCGCCCTGGCGCGGCTGCAGGATTTCACTCCAGCCACGGAAGTCATCCACTTCCTTGCCCTTGTTCTGGGTGAACAGGTTGTAGGCGATGCGCACTGTCAGCTGGTCATCGCGGTGCAGCTGCTCGATGACCTGGTAATCCTCGGGGTAGTTCTGGAAGCCGCCGCCAGCGTCGATCACCGAGGTGACGCCCAGCCGGTTCAGTTCGCGCATGAAGTGGCGCGTCGAATTGGCCTGGTACTCGATCGGCAGGCGTGGCCCCTTGGCCAGCGTGGCGTACAGGATCAACGCATTCGGCTTGGCCAGCAGCAGCCCGGTCGGGTTGCCCAGCGAATCGCGCACGATCTGCCCGCCCGGCGGATCCGGCGTGTCCTTGCTGTAGCCGCACGCACGCAGCGCGGCGCGGTTGAGCAGCGCGCGGTCGTACAGGTGCAGCAGGAACACCGGCGTATCCGGCGCGATGTCGTTGAGCTCCTGCAGCGTCGGCAGGCGCTTCTCGTTGAACTGTGCGGCGGTGAAGCCACCGACCACGCGCACCCACTGCGGTGCAGGGGTGCGGTCGACCTGGGCCTTCAACATGTCCAGGGCGTCGCCCAGCGAACGCAAGCCGTCCCAGCGCAGTTCAAGGTTGTAGTTCAGGCCACCACGGATCAGGTGGGTATGGCTGTCGTTGAGGCCAGGCAGCAGGCGCCTGCCCTGCGCGTCGATCAGCGTCGCTTCATTGCCCCAGCCGCGCATGATCTCCTCGTCGCTGCCGACGGCGACGATGCGGCCCTCCTGCACGGCCAGTGCCTGGGCGTGCGGCTGCTGAGGGTCGAGGGTGGTGATGCGGGCATTGCGGATGACCAGGGTGCTCATGCGACGCTCCTTGGAAGTGGAATCGAGTGCGGCAGCGGCGCGACCGGCCAGGCCGAGCGCAACCGCGGCGCCGCTGGCCAGCATCACGGTGCGGCGGCCGTGGTCGAGGGGATCGTGACTCATGCGAGGTCTCCCGGAAGGCGATGGACGTCCAGTGCCCAGGTGCCGGGCCCGGCCAGCGCGATGGCCAGCAGTACCGTGGTCCACATCAACGGGTACTCACTGCCACCGCGCATCCAGAACCAGCCCCTGGGCAGGGCCAACAGCACGGTGAAGCCGATGAAAGCAGCCGCTGCAAGCGCGGCAGTGCGGGTCTGCCATCCCAGCAGCACGGCCAGCCCGGACAGCACCTGCAACAGGGCCAACAGCAGCGGCAACGGCGCCACTGCCGGCAGCCCGAAACCGCGCAGCTCGGTGGCGAAGCCGGCCAGCCCCGGTCCGCCGAACCAGCCAAACAGCTTGCCCAGCGCGTGCGGCAGCAGGAAGCCTCCTGCCGCCACGCGCAGCATCAGCAGGGCCAGGTCAAGGCCATGGCCGGCCAGCATGCTCAGTGCCCGCCTTCCTGCGCGCCGAACATGCGCTTGGCATACTGGATGCCGATGCCGTAGCCGCCGGCGTGGTCGCGGGCGATGCCGGTGGTCAGGTCGTAGGTTTCACCCCGCGCCCAGTCGCGCTGCAGCTCGAGCAGGTACTGCACGCTGGTCATCGGAACCGCGCCGGCCTGCACCATGCGGGTGATCGCACGCTCGTGCGCTTCTTCGCTGACATCGCCACAGGCATCGGTGATCACGTAGACCTCGAAGCCCTGCGCCAGCGCAGACAGCGCCGGACCGACGATGCAGACGCTGGTCCATAGGCCGGCAAGCACCAGCCGACGCCTGCCGATGCGGTTGATCTCGTCGATCACCGGCCGGTCTTCCCAGGTATTCATCGACGTGCGGTCGAACACCGGCTGGCCGGGGAAGATCTGCGGCAGTTCCGGGAACATCGGCCCGGAGAACGACGCTTCGGCGACCGTGGTCAGCACCACCGGCACCTTGAACCCCTTGGCGCCCTTGCTGATCAGCGACACGTTGTTGCGCAGCGTGGAGATATCGATGGTGTGGGTGGCGAACGCCATCTGTGACTGGAAGTCGATCAGCACCAGGGCATGGTCGGCGGGCGACAGCAGGGCCGGGGCGGGCGTGGCGGTGGCATGGGTCATGGATGGACTCCGTTGGAAACACGATCAAGGGGAAGCGACAGGGCGGCATCGCCGGCCAGGTACTGGCCGGGGCTGCAGCCGGTCTCCGCGCGGAAGCTGCGGACGAAGTGGCTCTGGTCGAAGAAGCCCAGCTGCTGGGCCAGGCACGCCATCGGCAACTGCGCGCCAGGCAGCAGCTGGCGTGCGCGTTCGATGCGGCGACGGCGCACATAGCGCAGCGGGCTGGCGCCGGTGCCGCTACGGAACAGGCGCACAAGGTGGAAGCGGCTGACGCAGGCGGCGGCCGCCAGTTCGGTGACCCGCAGCGGCTGCGACAGATGCTCATCGACATAGCGCAGGGCGCGCTGCAGTGCGGCGGCCTGCTGCGGTGCCAGTGGCGCGGCGGGCGGATCGGGCGGAGTGACGGTGGCCATGCGGGGCGCCGCGAGGGGGTGCCCCATGGTGCGTGGCCGTTGCGCGATGCCCTACCCCCGTCGGTCGAGGCCGGCACCTACCCGAATGGGGGAGGCCGACGGCCGAGCAGGCGGCGCCCGAACAGGCACGCATCCAGTGAATAGGCCCCCGGCCCCACAAGCAGCAGCGCCGGCGGCAATGCCACCAGTGGCCAGGGCGCCTGCTGCGCGAACAGGCCCACGGCCGCCGTGAGCGCTGCCAGTGGCGTCAACATACCCAGTGCAAGCATGGCCGCTGCAAGCAGGCACAGCGCCGACCACCCACTGCCCTGAGCATCCGGCGCGCACAGCGCGGCGGTCACGCACAGCCGGAACCACAGCAGGCCGATGCCCGGCCCCCGATCAGGGAACATCACGAACAGGCGCTGCATGGCCAGGTTCCAGGAGGAGATGCCGGCGTGATAGCCGAGCGCAGCGGCCACCGCCTACCCCGTTCGGGTCACCCCGGGCTGCCCCACACCTGCCAGAATGCGCGCCATGCGTGGCCGCCCCTTCCCGTTCCTGCGTTGCCTGCCGGCGCTGCTGACGTGCCTGCTGCTGTTGACCGCCCTGCCCGCCCTTGCCGTGCAGCGCCCGCCGGTGAGCGGCGGGCTGCCCGATTACGAACATACCGCCTGGCGTGTCGGCCAGGGCGCCCCAGGCGATATATGGGACATTGCCCAGGACCGTGAGGGCCTCTTGTGGCTGGCTACCGGCTCGGGCCTGTACCGCTTCGATGGCCGTCGCTTCGAACGGCAGGCAGCGCCCGTCGGTAGCCAGTTCCCGTCCACCAACATGGTCACGCTGGCGCATGCCGCCGACGGCGCCCTGTGGATCGGCTACTTCCAGGCCGGCATCAGCCGCTTCGCGCAGGGACGGCTGCACAGCTACGGCCGTGAGCAGGGGGTGCCGGTCGGCGTGGTGCCGCGCTTCAGCCAGGATCGCGATGGCCAACTCTGGGCGGCGATCAATGGCGGGCTGCGCCGCTTTGACGGACACCGCTGGCAGCCACTGCCGGCCGCTGCCGGCCTGCCCGAGCACCGTGTGCAGTGGGTGCTGCACGACAGCCGGGGCAGGTTCTGGGTGCTGGCCGGCCTGAAGATCTGGATGCGCGCGGCGGGCCAGACCGCGTTCGAGGACACCGGCATCGCGGTCTCGCAGATGGCGACGCTGGCCGAAAGCCCGCAGGGTGAAGTGTGGCTGGCCGACCGGGTGCGCGGCACCTCGCCACTGGCGAACGCGCAGGGTCTGCTGGCAGACAGCGAACGTGAGGCACGGCGGCTGCCGGAACTGGTCGCTGCGCGCCTGCAGTTCACTGCCGATGGCGCGCTGTGGGCCACGATGAGTCCGCACGGCGGCGTTGCCCACATCACCTTCGCCGGCACCCGGGCCGTGCGCATGGAACGCTTCGATTCGCCGCAAGGACTGACCGCCACATCGGCAGTACCGATCATCGTCGATCGCGAAGGCAATCTCTGGATTGGCACCAATCTCGGCCTCAACCGTTTCCGCGCACGCAGCGTGCACACCCTGGCGGTGGGTCCAAGCGATCCCTACCGCTCGCTGGTACGGGCCAGCGATGGCCGCGCGTATGGCTATGGCGAAGACCTCAAGCCCTACGACCTGCGGCGCACCCTGCTGGATGGCAGCGCCACGCAGCTGCAGGCTGCCGCGCGCCAGGCACCCACACCGATCTGGCAGTTCGACTGGGTCAACCTCGCGCGCACGGTCGCCGGCCACACCACATTGATCCCGCTGCCGGCGCCGTTCACCGGGCAGCCGCTGCATGCCCTGTTGTTCCCCGATGACGGACAGGCCTGGGTCTGCACCGGCGAACGCGGGGTGCTGCACTACCAGCATGACCAGTGGCAACGTGAAATCCGCCTGCCCGAGCAGGCCTGCTCATCACTGGCGCTGGATGCCGATGGCCAGCTGCTGCTCGGCTATGCCGATGGCCGCCTGCGCCGCCTGGGTGCGAATGGCACCGAGAGCTTCGACTCCGGGGACGGCCTGTCGGTAGGGCCGATCACCGCGATGCTGCACCACCGGGACCTTCTGCTGATCGCCGGCGAGGCCGGGCTGGCAGCACGCCTGGGCAATGGCCGTTTCGTTCCGGTGCGCACTGACATGGCCGGCGTACTGGAAGGCATCACCGGCATGGTCACCGATGCACATGGATACCTGTGGCTCAACGGCAGCCGTGGCCTGGTTCGCCTGGAAACCGGCCTGCTGCGCCGCGCCGTGCGCAGCGGCGTGCCGGTCATGCCACGCCTGTTCGACGCAGCTGACGGCATGCCGGGCATTGCCCTGCAGAGCGGACCGATCGCCACCGCAACGCTGGCCGACGACGGCCTGCTGTGGTTGGCCACCAACCAGGGCCTGGCCTGGCTGGACACCACCCGCTCGCACGTCAATACGATGGCTCCCAGCGTGCGCATCGGCGAGGTGCTGTATGGCAGCGAGCACGCGCCGCTACGCGATGGTCTGCGTCTCCCGGCCGGCACCAGCCAGCTGCAGATCGATTACGTGGCGCTGTCGTTGGCACGTCCGGAGCGCAACCGATACCGCTACCGCCTGTCGGGCGTGGATGACGGCTGGCAGGACGCTGGCAGCAGCACACGTGCGTATTACACCAACCTCGCGCCCGGCAGCTACCGGTTCGAGGTGGAAGCCGCCAACGAGGACGGCATCTGGAGCACCGCACCGGCCAGCCGCAGCTTCCGCATCGCTCCCACCTTCATGCAGACCGTGTGGTTCAAGCTGCTGTGCACCGCCGCCGTGCTTGCACTGCTGGTGCTGGCCGTACGCATCCGCAGCGGGCAGCTGGCCGCACTGTTCCGCGCGCGCCTGCAGGAACGCAACGGCGAGCGCGAACGCATCGCGCGCGACCTGCACGACACCCTGCTGCAGGGTAGCCAGGGCCTGATCCTGCGCCTGCACGCGATCAGCCAGTCAGCGCAGACACCAGAGCCGGTGCGCAGCCAGCTTGAGTCAGCGATGCAGCTGGCCGAGCGCAACCTGGCCGAGGGTCGCGAGCGGGTCAATGCGCTGCGCGAGGGGCCGTTCGCGGGTCGCGACCTCGCTTCGGCACTGGCCGATGTGCACGCCGAGTATGCCGGGCACGGCACCAATCCGCTGCGCCTGACCGTGGAAGGCGCGGCGCCACCGCTGCAGGCCGACGCGGCCGAAGAGGTGTTCCTGATCGGGCGCGAGGCCATCCGCAATGCGCTGCGTCATGCCAACGCCAGCGCCATCGAAGTGGAACTTTCCTACGGAACGCGCTGCTTCCTGCTGCACGTGCGCGACGATGGCGTGGGCATCACCCACGAAAATGCCGGCCATGGCCATTGGGGCCTGCAGGGCATGCGTGAGCGCGCCCAGCGCCTCGGCGCGGAACTGCAGCTGTGGACCCGCCCCGGGCTGGGTACCGAAGTCGCGCTGGCAGTTCCGGCCCGGCGGCTGTATCAGCGCCGCCGATCGCGTTGGCATTGGCCCTGGAGTAGAGAAAACCATGACTGAGTCCCCTGCCCCGATCGGCGTGCTGGTGGTCGACGACCACCCGCTGCTGCGTGATGGCCTGGCGGCACTGCTGGGCGCCCATGCCGACCTGCGCCTGCTGGGCGAAGCCGCCGATGGCGAAGAAGCCATCGCACGCTACCAGCAGCTGCAGCCAGACGTGGTACTGATGGACCTGCAGATGCCACGCCTGGATGGTGTGGAAGCCATCGTGCGGATCCGCGCGATGGATCCGCGCGCGCGCATCATCGTGCTGACCACCTACCGTGGTGACGTACGTGCGGTGAGGGCACTGCAGGCCGGCGCCAGCGCGTACCTGCTGAAGGACATGCTGCGCCACGAACTGGTCGACACCATCCGCATGGTGGCCGGTGGCCGCCGTGCGCCGATTCCTCCAGCGGTGGCCGCCAGCATCGCCGCGCATGTGATCGAAGACCGCCTGTCACCGCGCGAGACCGAGGTACTGCGGTACGTGGCCGGAGGGCTGTCGAACAAGCGCATCGGCGAGCGCATGCAGATTTCGGAGCAGACGGTGAAGGCGCACATGAAAAGCCTGATGGACAAGCTCGGCGTGGGTGATCGCACCCATGCGGTCACCCAGGCGCTGCGGCGCGGCATCATCAGCCTGGACGACAGCGGGCACGATTAGGGGGGGGGTTCGGCAGGGCCTGCAGCCCTGCACCCGCGGTAGTGCCGGCCGCTGGCCGGCAACCTCAACAGCAAAAGCGGGCTTTCCGTGGGATGGCGCGGCGGTGTCGGAGTGCGGGGACGCTGCAAGTACGTCCCTGTAAGCTTGGCAGCCGCATCCATGCGGCTGACACCCCGCACTCCGACACCGCCCCACCTCTGACAGATTCCGATGGCACTGACACCCCGCACTCCGACACCGCCCCACCTCTGACAGATTCCGATGGCGGTTGGTAGGTGTCGACCTTGGTCGACACTTCTGTCAGATATCGAAATCAATCAGGGGTCAGATCCGTTTTCCGAAGGAAAACGGATCTGACCCCAAGAGCCATTCCAACAGACCGCAGGAACCTGTCGAAGGCGGGGTGGGTCCGGTTGCGGGGGCGTGAGCGCCATGGGCCCGAGGCATGCCGCGGGCGGGTTGGGCAGGACGCCCAACCCCGGTCTTGCCGTGTGCGCAGGACAGCGCACACGAGCAAGGCGCGACCGAGCCCCCATGGGTGAGGGCGCTTCGCTTGCGAAGCATTGCTTCGCAAGCGCCCGAACGCCCAGCCGCCAGCGGCTGGGCCGGACTGGGGATTCACGGCGTCCCCCGCAACCGGACCCACCCCGCCTCCCTACAGTAACCCCGCTGTTGCTGTTGCTGTTGCTGTTGCCTCCAGCAGGTGCAGGGCTGCAAGCCCTGCCAAACACCCCCCTACTTCAAACGCAGCAGCAGGCTGCTGCCCGCACACACCACCGCCAACCAGGCCACGCCGTGCCATCCCCATTGCGCCAGCGCCAGGCTGCCCAGCGCACCGCCGGCGGCCATGCCGATGAACATGCCGGTGAACAACAGCGCATTGAGCCGGCTGCGTGCCGGCGGTACCAGGCCGTAGACCAGGGTCTGGTGCGCCACCAGCGCCGACTGGAAGCCGAAGTCGAACAGCAGCGCACTCACCACCAGCAACGGCAGCAGCGCGGCGGCCGGCAACCAGGCTTCGGCCAGCAGCAGGCCGAAGCCCAGCAGCGCCACCGCAATCGCCAGCCGTGCCACCGCATGGCACCCCAGTCGATCAGCAAAACGGCCGGCAAACGGCGCGGCCAGTGCACCGGCCGCACCCGCAATACCAAACGCGCCCGCCGCCGCACTACCCAGACCCAGGCGGGCATGCAGCATCAGCGCCAGGGTCGACCAGAACGCGCTGAATCCCACGGCCAGCAGCGACTGGCTGGCCACCGCACGGCGCAACTGCGGCTGCTCGCGCCACAACGCCAACAACGAACCCAACAACGCCGGATAGCGCAGCGTGCTGGTCGGCGCGAAGCGCGGCAGCGCACGCGCCATCACCGCGCCCATCGCCGCCACCGATACCGCCGCCAGCACGAACTGCGTGCGCCAACCCCACGCTTCAGCCACCACGCCACTGACCACCCGCGACAACAGGATGCCGAGCAGCAGGCCGGTCATCACCCGGCCGACGATCTGACCGCGCTGCGCGTCCGGCGCCAGCACCGCCGCTGCGGGCACGATGTCCTGCGCCAGGGTGGCCGTCAGCCCGACAAGCAGGCTGGCCACCAGCAGGCCCGGCAGCTGCCCGGCCATTGCTGCTGCGCCCAGGGCGAGCGCCAGCAGCGCGGACTTCAACAGGATCAGGTGGCGGCGGTCAAAGCGATCGCCCAGCGGTGCCAGCAGCAGGAGGCCCAGTGCGTAGCCGAGCTGGGTCAGGGTTGGCACCAGGCCGGCGGCGCGCTCACCTGCGTCAAGGTCCTGGGCTATCAGGCCCAGCATGGGCTGGCTGTAATACAGCGACGCGACCGAGAAGCCGGCACCGGCAGCCATTGCCAGCACCAACGGGGTGGAAGGTACGGTCGCCGGTGCGGCCGCAACAGACAGCGAGGGGGTAGACATGGGAGAGCCCGGATAGGAAGTGGGCGTATCCTGCCTGTATTCGCCAGACGTCTGTAGTAGGCTCTGGTACATATATTTCATACGCAACATGCATGAATGACCTCGCCACCGGCGCTGATCGCCTGGATCTGCTGCGCACCTTCCTGCGCATCGTCGATGCCGGCAGCCTGTCTGCTGCGGCCCTGCAGCTGGGCACCACCCAGCCGACGGTCAGCCGACGCCTGCAGGCACTGGAGCGACAGCTCGGCCTGCGCCTGCTGCAGCGCTCCACCCACGGCCTGCAACTGACCGAGGACGGCCTGCGCTGCCAGCGTCATGCACAACGCGTGGTCGACGAATGGGAGTCGCTGCAGGCCGAACTGAACGGCGAACCGGAAACGCTGCGCGGACGCCTGCGGGTGATGGTGCCGCATGCCTTTGGCCAGGCGCAGCTGCTTCCGACCATGCTCGCGTTCCTCGCCCAACACCCACAGCTGAGCCTGGAGTGGATCCTGGAAGATCGTCGCCCGGATTTCATCGCCGAAGGCATCGACTGCGCGGTGCGTGTGGGACCGGTCGACGAACCGCGCATGGTGGCACTGCCGCTGGCCGAAGTGCCGCGCATCGTCGTGGCAGCGCCCTCGCTGGTGGACGCCACGGCGGTCAGTACGCCGGAACAGGCGCAGGCACTGCCATGGATCTCGCTGGTCACCTACTACCGCGAACGCCTGCTGCTGCATGACGCGCAGGGGCGCGCGCATACCCTTTCGATCAGCCCGCGCCTGCTCAGCGACAACCTGTTCGTGGTGCAGCAGGCTGCACGCGCCGGGTTGGGCGCAGCGGTGGTCTCAGCCTGGCTGGTGGCCGACGACCTCGCCCAAGGGCGTCTGGTGCAGCTGCTGCCGGACTGGCAGGCGCCGGCACTGCCGGTGCATGTCGTGTTTCCTGCCGCGCGCCAGCAGCCGCCGCGGCTGCGCGCCTTCATCGATGCGATGAAGGCCGCACTGCCGCAGCTGCATGGCATGCGGCCGGCACCGCGTTAGGTCATCGGCTGCATCATCCACGCATGGCGTGGATCTACTGCTGATCGCGGGTATGGATGCCCGGACGGCAACCGGTAGATCCACGCCATGCGTTGCGTGGATTCCGCCCCGCCCCACCCTCAATTGGCCTTCGCCGCCTCCGCATTCCACGCCGCGACCTTGGCCCTGGTATCAGCCAACATCCTGTCCAGCGCGGCGCGGTCATACACGTTGCCGCGCAGGATCACGCTGTCGATCTTCTCGGTGGCGGCGATGTCCTGCAGCGGGTTGGCGGTCAGCAGCACCAGATCGGCAGCCTTGCCCTGTGCAACGCCACCGTAGCGGTCCATCTGGCCGAACCAGGCCGGGCCGGAACGGGTGGCGGCCGACAGCGCCTGCGGCGCGCTCAGGCCCTCCTTCACGAACAGCTGCAGCTCCTGGTGCAGGGCGATGCCCGGGAAATTGAACGAATTGAGGAAGCCCGCATCGGTACCGGCGATGATCGTCACGCCGGCCTCCTGCAGCATCGGCAGCACCGCGGCCACCTGGTGGTACTGCGCGTGGCGCGCTTCGATCTGCGCCGGCGTCGCCTTCGCCGCGCGGTCCACGCGCCACTGGTAGGTCGCGCGCAGGCCCGGGCCGATGTAGGCCAGGTACGGGTCGTTGGCGTGGTCATCCTGGTCAAGGAAATCGAGGATGCGGCCACCGTTGAGGGTCGGGGTCACGAACACGCCGCGCTTGGCGAAGTCACGGTAGGCGTGCATCGCGGTGTCACGGTCGAAGCTGGCGTCGAGGCGGCGATTGGCTTCGGCGCGGTCGATGCGGCCGGCGCCGAAGTCGGCGGCGATCTGCGCTTCATCCTTGCTGCCGGACTTGAATGCGTAGTCCAGATGCTCGATCGACGCCAGGCCGGCATCGACCGCCTGCTCCACGGTCAGCGCCATTGGAATGTGGCCCGAGGCCTTGAAGCCGGCCTTTCGCGCAGCGCTGGCCGAGTACAGGAACAGTTCCGGCGTCAGCGTGCTGTCGGTGATCTTCACGAAATCGACCTTGTCGTGCTGCAGTCGGGTGATCGCCTTGTCGACGTCGGTCTCGCTGCCCACTTCGATCGTGCCCTTCCACACCGGCTTGATGCCTTCAATCTTCGCGCCCGAGCTGAGCAGGCGCGGGCCGAACAGCGTGCCCCTGGCGATCTCGCCACGCCACTGCAGCACCTGCTCGGGCAGGTCGCCCGAGCAGTCACGCACGGTGGTGATGCCGTGCGCGATGTACAGCGGCAGCAGCGCCTTGTTCTCTTCGATCAGCGCCGGGCCGCCACCGAAGTGCACATGCATGTCCCACAGGCCCGGGATCAGGTATTTGCCCTTGGCATCGATCTGGCGGGCCGCGCTCCACTGGCTGCGCAGCTGCGCATCTGGACCGACAGCGACGATGTCCTCGCCGCGGATCACCACGCTCTGCCCGGCCAGGGTGCTGGCGTGCTCGACATCGACCACGGTGGCATTGCGGATCAGCAGGTCGGCGCGCTCGGCGGCAGACGCCGACAGAGGTGCTACCGCAAGGAGGATGGCAAGGGACAACGGACGGGAACGGAACATGGACAGCATCCTGATGGGCACGCCCAGCGTGCGGGTGGAAGGGGTTTGCATTCAGCGGAGCGCGCCGTGCTGGCGCAGCAGGGTCTCAATTCCGGCATAGCCGCGCTGGCGTGCGTGCGTCAGCGGCGTCACGCGATCGCCGTCGGCAAGCTCCGGGTCGGCACCTGCCTCCAGCAGCAGCTGCACGATCTGCACGTGGCGCGCACCGCCATCGCCGAGCAGGATCGCTTCCAGCAGCGCGGTCCAGTGCAGGCGGTTGACATGATCGACCGCCACGCCCGCGCGCAGCAGCGTACGTACGGTGGCGACGTGGCCACGCTCGGCGGCCGGAATCAGCGCGGTGCCGCCATAGCGGTTGGTGCTGCGCAGATCGGCGCCATGCGCCAGGGTCATCGCCAGGATCTCATCCAGGCCCCGCGCGCCGGCGTACAGGTAGGCGCTGTCCTGCATCGCGTCCTTGGCATTGACGTCGGCACCGGCTTCGATCAGCGCACGCGCGGCCTCCACGTTGTTGCCATGCGTGGCCAGCAGCAGCGCGGTGCGGCCCTGGCCATCGCGCGCCTCCAGCGTGGCGCCCTCCTCGATCGCCTGTCGCACCGCATCGACGTCGCCGCGGCTGGCAGCATCCCGCAGGCGCGCGTCTGCGTCGGCCCGGGACATGGCGGTGCAGGCGGGGGTGACCATGGCCAGCAGGCACAACAGCAGCGCGCGCGCGAAGGGCGCAGGCCAGCCAGCGGAATGATGGACACGCATGACAGTATCTCCTCGTGTCCGTCGCCACGGAACGCCGTGCGACGGTAGCAACAGCCGCGCATTGCCGGCCCCTGCCCCGCATGGTAGAAGTCGGCCTGGGTATCCAGAAGTGAAATGTTCAAATGCAAGACAGTGCCAAATCGAATAGAACCCTGTTCGAACTGGACCTGCTGCGGGCGCTGGTGATGGTGGCCGACTGCGGCAGTTTCACCACGGCGGCCACGCGCCTGCATTCGACCCAGTCCACGGTCAGCCAGAAGGTGCGGCGGCTGGAGGAACTGGCCGGGCATCGCCTGCTCGAGCGCGGCCATCGCGACGTGCACCCCACCGATGCCGGCCACACCCTGCTCGGCTACGCGCGGCGCATGCTCGACCTGAACGAGGAAATGGCACAGGCGCTGGCCGGCGCGACGGTGGAAACCGCGGTCCGCATCGGCGTACCGGAGGACTTCGTCAACCCGCAGACCACCCGCATGCTGGCCGCCTTCAGCCGCCGCCACCCGCAGGTGAAGCTGGAGATCAGCAGCGGCCTCAGCCGTGACCTGGCGCAGGGCTTCGACCACGGCGAGCTGGACCTGGTGCTGGTCAAGCAGCGCCGCAACAGCCGCCAGGCGGTGCATTGCCGGCGCGAGCCGATGCACTGGATCGACAGCCTGCGCAGCAGCTGCCTGCAGCAGGACCCGCTGCCGCTGGTCACGTTTCCGCCGCGCGGCCTGTACCGCGACGAGATGATCCACGCCGTGGAAGCGCTGGGCCTGCGCTGGCGCATCGCCTTCACCAGCTCATCGCTCAGTGGCATCCAGGGCGCCGTGGCCGATGGCATCGGCATCAGCCTGCTGCCGCGCCGCGCGGTCACGCGCGAGCACCGCATCATCGATGGCGAGCGTGGGCTGCCGGTGGTCGACAACTACGAGATCGGCCTGCTGCATCGCGCCGACGCCGATGATGCGGTGCGGGCACTGGCCAGCGAGCTGTGGCGGCAGGTACAGCGCGAACCGGACTGACCACAGTAGATCCACGCCATGGGTGGATGCCTTTCGCGCATCACGCATCGAAACATGGTCACTCCGCCCGTACGACGGGCAACAATCGCCTCGTAGAGTGCCTCTTGTTTCCGTGCTCCACGGCGCCTTGCCATGTCCGACGAAATTCCCACCCGTTTCGATCCCCTGCCTGCTGCACTGCAGACGCATCTGCAGCACCAGCGCTCGCTGATCGCCGCGCGCGTGGCCGCCAGCTTCCCGACGTTGCCGGTGCAATGGCCGCTGGCCCCCAGCACATTGCAGCGCGTGGTCGATGCCGAGCTGATCGACCGCGCCGACTGCGATGGCTGGGAAGCACTGGGCGTGGCATTCGGTGACACTCTGGCCCAGCGTGTGCCGGGCCTGGCCTGGATGCAGGTGACCGATGTCTGGGGCATCGACGCGGTGCTGCGCTATGCCGACAGCAGCCTGCAGATCGGCGCCAGCACCCTGCTGCTCAAGCGCGTGGAGCAGGGCGAGATCATCGACATCGCCCACCTGCTTGCGTGGCTGGAAGAGTTCGTCGCTACCCGCGCTGACGATTACGCCTGACGGCATATCGGGGTAGATCCACGCCATGCGTGGATGAATGAGACCGCGCGATGGTGCCGTCCACGCCATGACGCGGATCTACAGCCAGCGGCCGTCGACCACCACCCTGCGCTCCACCGGCACCCCGGCCACGGCGGCCGGGCCGTGGTCGGCACGCACGGCCACGAAGGTCGCCGGCCGGCCTTCGGCAATACCATGCTGCGGCAGGCCGATCACCTGCGCGGCATGGGTGGTGACCATGTCCAGCGCCAGCATCAGGTCGGCATCGGTGTAGAAGCCGGAACGGTAGCCCAGCAACATCGCCCGCTGCAGCAGGTCGCCGTTGCCGTAAGGCCACCAGCAGTCGCGGATGTTGTCGTTGCCTGCGAACACGCGCACACCGGCATCATGCAGCGCGCGCAGCGGCGGGAACGGATGATCGCCCGGCGCATTGCTCATGATCGCCACACCCGCCGTGGCCAGTGCTTCGCCCACCTGCAGCGCGCGCGCCAGCGGCACGTCGCCCAGCGAATAGGCATGGCTTACCGCAACCCGCCCCTGCAGGCCGGCGGCCCGCGTCCGCGCTGCAATGCGCAGCAGCTGCGCCAAGCCGGTTTCGCCGGGCTCGTGCAGATGGATGTCCAGCTGCACGCCGTAGCGCTCGGCCAGGCCGAACAGCAGCGCCAATTGGCCTTCGGCATCACCATCGAGCGTGGTCGGGTCGATGCCGCCGAGCACCTCCACGCCCGCAGCAAGCGCCTGCTCCAGTACGGCGGCGGTGCCGGGACAGGAGATCACCCCGGCCTGCGGAAACGCCACCAGCTGGATCCGCATGATGTCGGCGCAGCGCAGCGCCGCCTCGCGCACTGCTTCGAGATGGCCGAGACCGGTGCTGGCGTCGATATCGACATGGCAGCGCATCGCCACGGTACCGAAAGCACTGCATTGGCGGATCAGCGCCTCGGCACGGTCCACCATCGGTGCCGCATCCGCCACCGCCGCCTTCTCCACCGCCAGCCGCTCACGCAGGCTGTTCACCGGCTGGTGCGGGTGCCAACGGTCGCCGACAAAGCTCTTGTCGAGGTGAATGTGGCCGTCGACCAGCCCGGGCAGCACCGCGAAGCCCTGCAGGTCGACGCATTCCGCTCCGTCATCCGGCGCGGTCTCGCCATTGAGCCCGCTGATGCGGCCATCGCGGATATGGAAATGCAGTGGCGCACCGTCGCGGTCGACACCGCCATGGACGAACTGGAGGGTCATCGGGAACTCCCGGGATGCCAAGAATGGCGCCATCGTGCGCCTCGCCACAGCCATCGGCCAACGAAATATCTGGATGGCACGCATTCACCAGAACGATGACTGCCCTGCGACAACCGGTCGCAGCCACGCCGTGCACACCCCTGAACGGGTAACATGGGCGCCTGTTTCCGCTGTGATGCCGCATGGGCCCGTCCGACCGCCACGATCGTCTCCGCCGCTGGCAGGCCGCGTCCCTGCTTGCCGCCGCCCCGATCGCCAGCCTGTCCGCCACTGATGCGGCGACCGCTGCGCCGCAGTCGCCGCCGGGCCAGCAGCGCATTGCCCCGGCTGCATTGGTCGAGCGCCTGCACCAGCGCGTGCTGTCCGGGCAGAGCGCCACTGCCACGCTGGAATACTGGTGCGCCGAGCACGGCCTGGCCGAACTGGCGCGAGTGCGCGCGGTGCGTGTGCACGGCCAGGACAAGCCTGCCCCGGCCGATGTGCTGCAGGCGCTGGGTGTGAAGCCGGGTGCCGACCTGCGCTATCGCCGGGTGCAGCTGGTCTGCGGCAGCCGCGTGCTGTCCGAGGCCGACAACTGGTACCTGCCCGGCCATCTCAGCCCGGCCATGAACCAGGTGCTGGACAGCACCGACGAACCCTTCGGTCGCGTGGTCGGCCCGCTCGGTTTCCAGCGCCAGACCTTGGCCGACCAGACGTTCTGGCCGCCGCGGGGCGAAGGCGACCGCGGCGTGATCCTGGAGGTGCGTGCCCTGTTGCGCGACCGCCAGCAGCAGCCTTTCAGCTACGTCATCGAGTCGTACCTGCAGCAGGCACTGCCCTAGGCCGCCGGCGCGCGCCATCACAGCGGATAGGGACACAGCAGAAGGCCCGGCATTGCCGGGCCTTCTGTCTGCCCGCCCCATCAGCGGAACCGGTAGTCCAGCTGCACCCAGTACTGGCGGCCATACGGGTCGTAGTTGCCGACCGGGTAGAACGGCCAGCCGCCACCGTTCCTGTCCGCCGGCGGGCGGCTGTCGCGCAGGTTGTTGACGATCACGCCCACCGACAGGTTCTCGCCGAACTGGCGGAACACGCTGGCGTTGTACGTCATGTACGGCGCGATGCGGCCACTGCCATCGGTCTTCGGCAGGGAGCCGAAGCGGTTGCCGTACAGCGTAGTGGTCCAGTCACCCTGGTTCCAGGTGATGCTGCCGTTGGCCTTGCTGCGCCACTGGTAGTCATCCAGCGAATTGCGGATGTCACGCTCCGGATCATCGGAGAACTGCCGGTACTTGTGCTCCAGCACCACGGTGTAGGCCAGGCGCGTGGTGAACCGGCCATAGTGGCCGGCATCGAAACGCCAGTTGCCCTTCAGGTCCAGGCCGCGCACCGATTCGGAGGCCGCGTTGATCGGGTTGATCAGCACGCGGGTTACCTGGTCCGGCTGCACCGTGGCATTGGACGGGTTGCGGATCACCCGCGACAGCGCGTCCTGGCACAGCGGTGAACCGATATCGCGTGCTTCGCCACCCAACGTGCGGCCCAGGCGGCAATCGGCTTCATCACGAAGAATACGGCTGGTGTCGAGGCTGGTGACCTCATTGTCGATACGGATGTCGTAGTAGTCAGCACTGAAATCCAGCCCGGACAGCGGCGACCAGACCACGCCGAAACCATAGGATTTGGCGGTTTCCGGCTGCAGCTGTGCGTTGGCGCGGTTGCTGTAGTCGATCGACAGGCCGTTGTAATCG
Source organism: Stenotrophomonas maltophilia group sp. msm1 (assembly GCF_032025805.1). NCBI lineage: Bacteria > Pseudomonadati > Pseudomonadota > Gammaproteobacteria > Lysobacterales > Lysobacteraceae > Stenotrophomonas > Stenotrophomonas maltophilia group sp. msm1. The sequence goes on along the minus strand of NZ_JAVSKH010000002.1, from coordinate 931,506 downwards.
CAATTGTCATACGACTGGCCTGCGGTACGGCAGCGCCAGTAATCGGTCATGCCCGGGTTGTAACCACGCGTCTCGGTCGCGAACACGTAGTTCATGTCCGGCGCCCGGAAGCTGGTGGCAGCGGTACCACGGATCAGCAGGCTCTCGATCGGGCGGAACTCGACGCCGAAGCTCCAGGTCGCCTTGCCGATGTGCTCACCACCGGCACGGTACTGGTCATAGCGCCCGGCCAGGGTGGTGGTGAGCGACTGCAGCAACGGCAGCTGCAGCTCCACGCCGGCAGCATAGCGGTCGCGCTCGCCACCGGCACCAATACCGGCGCTGGTGTTCCAGAATTCACCGGTGCCCAGTCGCGGGTCCGGTCGATTGCGATAGCCCTGGCTGCCAGCCTCGACCACCGCGGCCAGCGCAGCGTCGCCACCGGGCAGTGCGAACAGCCGGCCGTTGACGCTGGCGCTGAAGGTCTGCAGCCACGCCGCGTTGCGGCTCTCCTGGTAGCCGGACAGGCTCTGGTACTCGTTCGGGCTCAGCGGCTGGAACAGGCGCGCCGGATCCGGCGCATAGACCTCTACGCCATTGCGCACGCCCAGCTTCGGGCCAAGCAGGTATTCGTTGATACCGGCCAGCAGCACCGGGCGGCGGGTGCGGTTCTCGTAACGCGAGCGGCTGTACACCGCCTCATAGTCCCAGCCACTGTCGCCGATCTGGCCGCGCGCACCGACGTTGAATGACCACGAGTTTTCCAGGAAGCGGTTGGCGTTGCGCGGCAGGCCACCGATTTCCTCGGGCGCAAAGCGGCGGTACCAGCTTTCCAGGTTGCCGGTAGTCTGGTTGTAGAAGTAGTTGCGCGCCGAGGTCCAGGTGGGCGCACGGGTGTTGTTGGTGATGCGTGCACTGCCCACGGCCAGATCGGCGAACAGGTCGGTGGTCTCGTTGACGTGGAAGGTCAGCAGGCCGTAGCCGTTGAGGTTGCGCTTCTCGGTCTGCACCGTCCAGTAGCTGGCGGCGGCCTCGTTGCTGCCGCAGTACCAGCCCTGGCGCGGGTTGAAGGCACGGAACACGCTGCCGCCATAGATGTCCGACGCCGCGTCGCAGCCATTGGCGCCCGGATCGATGTTGCGACCGGTAGCGGAGTTGCGGCGATACGCGATCGCGGTCGCCTGCGGCGCCTTGCCGGCGGGGTCATCATCCAGCGAGTCCATGAAATCGCGCTGGCGCGCATGGATCGCCTTGCGCACGTCGAACTCGAAGCCGAACAGGGCATCCCAGCGCTCGCCGGAACTGCCACCCACAACCTGCGCGCGCTGGTTGTCACCCCCGCCCTGCTGGGTGCCGCCGGCCCGCACGTTCACGTCCACGCCCTCAAAGCGGTCCTTGAGGATGATGTTGACCACACCGGCGATGGCATCGGAGCCGTACACCGCCGACGCACCGGCCGCCAGCACCTCGATGCGCTCGATCAGCGCACTGGGGATGTTGGCCAGGTTGACCACGTTCACCGAGCCCTCGTAGGCCAGCGGATAGTCGGCCTGGCGGCGGCCGTTGACCAGCACCAGCGTGCGGTTCGGGCCCAGCCCGCGCAGGTTGATGGTGTTGGCGGCCGGGGTGAAGGTATTGCCGAAGTCCTCGCCCTGCACGTTGCCGGTGTTCTCGGTCAGCGCGCTCAGCGCATCGAAGGCGTTGCGGTAGCCCTGCGCGTCGATCTGCTCGCGGCTGATCACCGTCACCGGCGAGGGCCCCTCGACACTGGCGCGCGGAATGCGCGAGCCGGTGACCTTCACTTCCTGCAATGTGGTGGGCGCGCTTTCCTGCGCGAAGGCCGGCAGCGAAACCAGCATCAGGGACGACAGTGCGAGCACCAGCGGACGCGGGCGCAGCGCCTTGGGGGAGGCGGACATGGGCTTCCTGGGGGGAGTTGGGCGGGTAGTAGCGGGAGCGGCCTGTGGGGCACATAACGATCCCGTAACGAAAGTGTCCTGAATGGGTGGTTTCAACGGAAATGACCAGGCCTGATGGCCTTATGCCTGAACCGAATCAGTCCCCCGGCGCCGCTCACCGCATTTTTGCAATGTTTTGAATGGTGCAGGGGGGCGGGCACGGCCATCGTGCCGGGGATGATGATCCCGTATTCCACCCCGCTTCTCCCCCCGTTGCGGCCGGTGCTGCGCCGTCACCTGCTGCAGCTGCAGGCCGCACCGGTCACCCTGCGCCCGTTCCAGCGTACCGACCTGCCGCGCTGGCGCCTGTTCGATGATCGCCGCCGGCGCGGCCGACGCCATCCGGCGGGTATCGATGAGGAAGCCCGCTTCCTGGCCCACATGCACCGTTCGCGGCTGGAGCAGGACAACGATCAGCTGATGCTGGGAGTATTCGATGACGAGCACGGCACAGTACTGGACCAGTTGCATGTCCGCCTGCAGTGCTTGCAGACGCGCTGCGCCGAGCTGCTGTCGCTGCAGCATTGGCACCCGCACGCGGATGCAGCGCTGCGGGCGCTGTGCCCGTTCCTTTTCGAGGATGTGGGCGTGCACCGCCTGTTCGTGATGCTGCCACCGGACTGCAGCAGCCCGTTCGCCACTGCACTGCACGCCTTCGGCTTCGAACAGGAAGGGCTGCTGCGCGACCATCACCTGGATCTGGACGGTTGGCAGGATCGCCAGCTGCTGGCGCTGACCGCGCCGGTCTGGCGCAGCCGCCAGCACCCCGAGAGTTAGCGGACCCGCTCCAGCGATGCACCTGCGCCGGTCAGCACTGCGCAGGCGTGGTCCTGCAGCTCTTCAGCGCTGGCCTCGTTACCGGTGCCGGGGTCCACACGGGTGGCCAGCAGGATGAAGCCGGGGCCACCCTGCACGGGTTCCCGGCCGGCCACCACCAGGCTCCACTGGCCCACGTCGCCCACGCCGGCGAGGTCATAGGCCAGCAGATTGAGCGGATTGGCGGTCAGTTCCGCGCCCGGCAACAGGCGGGCCTGGTACTGATGACCACGCAGCGGCACCGGCAGCGGTGCCCAGCGGCTGCCCAGGGCAGCGGCATGCGCGTCCAACGCCTGCAGCACGTCGGCACGCAGGCAATCCACGTGGATGTGCAGCTGGTGCTGCGAACGGCCGTGCGGCGAGTTCAACGCCAGGCTCGCGACGTTGCGCGGCAGCGGTTGCCGCAAGGCCTGCTCGGTGTGGCTGCGCGCCTGCCAGGCCGCAGCGAAGTAGTTCGGTGCACCGCGCTGGTACAGGCTGCGGCTCTCGATACCGCTGACCTTGTCCAGCGGCATCAGCAGGAACTGGTAGTCGCCGTGCGCGTCCTTGACCAGCACATCGCGGCGGTCTGCGGCCGGCTCCACCCGCAGGCAGTCACCCCGCGGCCCTCCAGCGCCACGGCAGTCACGCTCGATCAACCGCCACAGCGCATCGGCATGAGCCGGTGGCGGCGGCGCGCTTGCACAGGCAGACAAGAGCAGAAGGGACGGCAGCAGGAAGGGGCGCAGGGACACGGAAACAACTCACGGAACAGGCACGGCACACAGCGCCGCGCTGCATTCTAGCCAGTGCGCTGCTGCAATCAGTAGGTGCCGAACGGCACTTCAACGACGATCGGTGCCCCGCCCTCGCCCGCCTGCAGGCTGTAGCGGTCCAGCGCACCATCGTCATCAGCATGCGGCTGGCGTTGGAAATGCAGCGGATAGCGAATGTCTCCCAGGCGGACGGCGCTGCCGTCGGCCTCCAGCGCGGCACCTTCGGGAATAAGCAGCCCGCCCAGGTCGCTGTAGGCGCCCGGCACGTCGGCGAAGCTGTAGTCGGCCAGTTCGTCCACCCGTTGCATCGCATAGACGTGCGGCACATAGGGACGTACCGGGCTGCGGCCATTGCTCAGGTCGGTCACCCAGGCCTGCGGCAGGTGGTACTGCTCACGCAGCGCGGCCACCCCCAGCGAGGGGCTGGCCACCTGCAGGCAGCACACCGTCCGCTTGCCTTCACGGTCGAGGATAGCGAAACGGTCGCCACGGGTCGCCGCCTGCGGCAGCATGGCAAAGGCCAGATTACGCTGCGCAGGCTCGTAGCCCGCTTCGGTCTGCAGGTTGCGCCAGGCGCCGAACACCGGGGTTTCGACCGCCGCAGGTTCCGGATCGGCAGCGGAGGCGGAAGACGCCACGGCCAGCAACGACAGCGCCAGCGCCAGCGCCGTCATCGTCTTGTTCTTGCCGCGGAAACTGCCTGACGTCATACCGTACCCAACACCTGCGCCGGAAGGGCCCGGCCTGCCTGCTGGCGTACTGCCAGCCATTGCTCCCACTATGCAATGACCACGCTGTGCCGGCAATGACCGGATTGCTGACGCCTTTCGCACGCCCGGTGCTATCGTTCCCGTCATCTTCCCCTGCGCAGGAGCGCTCGCATGTCCGCATTCCGTCTGTCCCTGTTGCTGCCAGCCTCTGCCCTGCTGCTGTCGGCCTGCGTCAGCACCCCTGGCCCGGAAGTCAAAGGCAGCGGCCGCTGCGACGCCAGCCAGCTGGGCTGGGCGATCGGCCAGCCGGCCAATGAGCCCAACATCCGCCGCCTGTCCCGCGAGAGTGGTGCCGGCCTGGTCAACCCGATCGGCCCCAGCACCATCACCACCAAGGACATCCGCCAGGACCGCCTGCGCGTGTTCGTGGACAAGGACAACGTCATCACGTCCACGCGCTGCGAGTAAGCGCCGCCACAGGCTTCTGTAGAGCCGAGCCCACGCTCGGCTGCTCTCTGGTCCGGCCACGCGAGAACCCGAGTCGAGCATGGCTCGACTCTACATTTCAGGGTTCGGTATAGCCGGCACAGTCCGGCAGCGCCTGGTCCGGGTGGAACATCCCCGCCCCGAAGCGGAACAGCCGCGTGTAGGTGCACACAGGGTCCTGTTCGGTGCGCAGATCCTGCTTCTTCAGCGGCCCCTTGGCCAGCGAATCCTCGAAGCGCGAAACACCGGCCGGGAACCGGGTCGCCACGGTCTGGTAGCGCAGCACCGGCATACCCTCGGCAGCCGTGTCCAGCGCCAGCTTCGCCGAGAAGCCGTATTCGTCGTGGCAGGCACCAGCGCGCTGCCTGATGTCCTGCTCGCTGAAACAGGCGCGGATCATCGCATTGCCCAGCCATGGCACGGTCAGCACGTCGTCGTCCACCTGGATGTCGTTCTGCAGGTGGCGCACGCGTGCCAGCTGCAGCGTGGACGCGTCGGCACCTCCACCGGAGTACATGGTGCTGAACGTGACGATGCCACCCACCAGCACATTCTGGCGGGCGCGCTGCTGCGGGTCGGTCACCGGTTCATCGCTGCCCACGCCAGGGGCCAGCCGCACGATCCATGGCCACAGCGACAGCTCGCTTTCCTGCGGCACGTCGATGCTGACGTGGTAGGTGTGCGGCTTGCCCCGGCCCTGCACCTTCTCAAGCACTTCCAGCACGCTCGGCCGGTCACCCTCCTCGGCAACCGGTTGCACGCGCATGCACCAGTTGCCGTCACGCGTGCAGTCATAAAGCCCCGACGGTCCAGTCTCACTCGCGATCAGCACCTGTCCCAGCGGCTCCATCACGTTGCCGGCGGCATCGCGCTGCTGCGGCAGGATCGCGCTCTGGGCCAGTGCCAGCAGCGGGGTCGCCAGCAATGCGACGCCCATGGTCGTGCGGGCAACGATGATGGGCATTGAGGAGATTCCTGCTCGTGGGATCCAGATGGTAACCGCTGCCGTTGTAGAGTCGAGCCATGCTCGACTGCTGTCTGTCGGAAAGAGCAGCCGAGCATAGGCTCGGCTCTACAGCAAAGCCAGTTTGTATCCGTCAATGCCCACTACAGTCGCAGCCACCCCACCCCTTGGCCTTCGAGGTCTGGCCGATGCCGGGATTGAACGTATTGCTCGGGTCCAGCTGCTTGTAGAACCCGGCCAGCGCCGGCTTGGCCGGATACAGGTGGCCGACATTGTGCTCGGCCGGATACTCGGCGCCACGCTGGTCCAGCAGCGCCCACATCGCATGCTCGATCGCCATCGGGTCTTCACCTTTGCGCGCGATGTAGTCCTGGTGGAACACGTGGCACAGGAAGTGGCCGTAGTACAGCTTGTGCAGCAGGCGCGCGTCGATATCCGCCGGTAGCTGCTCGAACCAGTCGGCATCGTCACGTCGCAGCGCGATGTCCAGCGCGACGATGTCCTGCACCTGGTCACGATGCACTTCACGGTAGCGCACCGCGGCACCGGCCACGGCAAAGCGATGCAGGAACGCCTTGCGTCCCTCCTCCGCCGTGCAGTGGAAATAGCCGCCTTCGTGGCCGGCGAAGAAGCTGCGCAGCCAGGCCTCGGTTTCCGCAGCGTCCTGGGCAGAGACCTTCAGCAACAGGTGATGCTCGTAGCGCTGGCGGAACTCGCCCATGCGCTTGGGCAGGTGCGAGGGCAGCAGGCCCGTCAGCACCTGCATCACACGGTCGGTCACGCCGCGCAGGCCCAACCGCTCGAACCAGCCATCGACACGGCTCTTCAACGCGAACGCGGCGGGCACGCGGGAAGTGCCAAGGCGGTCGATCAGCAGGAAGCTGTCCTTGCCGTAGCGCTCGCCGATGTCATAGGCATCGCGGTGGATGTACTCGCCGGCAATCGGCAGGCGCTCGAAGCCGGTCAGCAGCTGGCGACGGATCGCGGTGAGGCTGTCGGTGCGGTTGCTGCCTATATAGAAGACCTCTGCAGCCTCTTTTTCGAAGGTGTCCAGGCGCACCGCGAACACTGCCAGCTTGCCGGCAGATCCCGCTGCCTCGAAGTGGCGGCTGGGGTCGGCATTGAAGCGTGCCGGGGTATCGGCGTCGACCTTGCGCACTTCCTCGGCATAGCGTGGGTCGGAAGCCGCACGGCCGCCGCCATCGCCCACGTCGGCGGCCGTGTAGTCACCGGCCTGCAGGCGCTGCAGGATCTGCTCGGGCGTGTCACCCAGCGCGATGTCCAGATGATTGACCAACTGCAACCGGCCCTCCGCGTCGACCTGCGCGTAAAGTGCCAGCTCGGTATAGGCCGGGCCACGGCGCACCAGCGCACCGCCGGAGTTGTTGCAGATGCCGCCCAGCACCGAGGCACCGATGCAGGACGAGCCGATCACCGAATGCGGTTCGCGACCCAGCGGGGCCAGCGTCTGCTCCAGGCGGTCCAGCGTGGCACCCGGCAGGCACAGCACCTGGCGGCCTTCGTTCAACAACTGGATGCCGGTCAGGCGCAGCGTGCTGACCAGCACGATCGGCCGGCCATAGTCATCGCCGTCCGGGGTCGAGCCGCCGGTCAGGCCGGTGTTGGCCGCCTGCAGGATGATCGCCGCGCCGCCCTGCACCGCTGCCTGCAGCACGTGCCACAGTTCCAGCAAGGTACCCGGACGCACCACCGCCAGTACCGGGCCATCGCCGAAGCGGTAGCCGCGACGGAAGCGGCGCGTGGCCTTGTCACCGGTCAGTACATGGCGACCGCCGACCGTATCGCGCAACTGCGCCAGCACCGCATCGTGGTCACTCATGGCAGGCTGGCCAGGGAATCGCGGCCGATGTCGGCGATGCGGCGCGCGCCGGTCAGCGTCATCGCCACGCGCATTTCCTTGGCGATCAGGTCCAGCAGGTTGGCCACCCCGGCTTCGCCCTGCGCAGCCAGCGCATAGACGAAGGCGCGACCCAGCAGCACGGTATCGGCACCCAGCGCCAGCATGCGCACCACGTCCAGGCCGGTACGGATGCCCGAATCGGCGAGAATCTTCAGGTCGCCCTGCACCGCGTCGGCGATGGCCGGCAGTGCGCGTGCGGTGGACAGCACGCCGTCCAGCTGGCGGCCACCGTGGTTGGAGACCACGATGCCATCGGCACCGAACTTGACCGCATCACGCGCGTCGTCCGGGTCGAGGATGCCCTTGATCACCATCGGCCCCTTCCAGAACTCGCGGATCCATTCCAGGTCCTTCCATGAAATGGACGGATCGAAGTTGCTGCCCAGCCAGCCGATGTAGTCCTCCAGCCCGGTCGGGTTGCCACGGTAGGTGGAGATGTTGCCCAGATCATGCGGGCGGCCGAACAGGCCCACGTCCCACGCCCAGTGCGGATGGGTGATGGCCTGGCCGATACGGCGCAGCGAGGCGTTCGGGCCGCTCATGCCGGAGTGCGCATCGCGGTAGCGCGCGCCCGGCACCGGCATGTCCACGGTGAACACCAGCGTGGTCACGCCCGCGGCCTGCGCCCGCTCCAGCGCGTTGCGCATGAAGCCACGGTCGCGCAGCACATACAGCTGGAACCACATCGGCCGCTGGATGGCCGGTGCCACTTCCTCGATCGGGCACACCGATACGGTGGACAGGGTGAACGGGATGCCGCGGCTGTCGGCCGCGCGCGCCGCCTGTACCTCACCGCGCCGGGCATACATGCCGGTCAGGCCGACCGGCGCCAGCGCCACCGGCATTGCCAGCTCTTCGCCGAACAGCTCGGTTTCCAGGCTCAGGTCGGACATGTTGCGCAGGATGCGCTGGCGCAGCGCGATGTCGGACAGGTCGGAAACGTTGCGCTTCAGCGTGTGCTCGGCATACGCGCCGCCATCGATGTAGTGGAACAGGAACGGCGGCAGCCGGCGTTGCGCTGCGGCACGGTAATCGGTGGAGGCGGAGATGATCATGGGGTCAACCGTGTGGGGAAGGCAGGCGCGAGGCCCGCGCACGCCGGGCTTCGTTGTCATCGAGGGTGCGCAGCGTGGTGTGCACGAATTCGAGGTGGGCATGCGCGGCGGCGCGCGCGCGTTCGGGGTCGCCCGCCAGCACCGCGTCCATCATCTCGCGGTGCTGGTCGGACAAAGGCGAGAAGGTCCTCGCCGAGGTGTAGAGCTTTTCGCGGCTCTGCGAGATGTTGGTCTGCAGCAGTTCGAACAGCCCGCGCATCACCTGCAGCAGCACCAGGTTGTGCGAGGCCTCGGCGATGGACAGGTGGAAGGCCGCGTCGGCCTCCGCCTCGCCGGTGGGGTCGTCCTTGCCGTGCGCGTCCATCATGGTCTGGAAAGCCTGTGCGATGCGCGCGCGGTCCTCGTCGGTGGCACGCAGCGCCGCATGCCAGGCGGTGGCACCTTCCAGCGCGTGGCGGATCTCCAGCACGTCGAAGCGGTATTCCGGGTCGCCCTGGAACAGCGGCAGGTACGGCGCCAGCGGTTCATCCAGCGCCTGCCGCGCGCGTGCCGCAGGCTCGGCCACGTAGGTGCCGCCACCGACCCGTGCGGTCAACAGACCCTGGCTGGCAAGCTGCGCGATGGCCTCGCGCAGCGCGGTGCGCGAGACCCCCAGCTGCACCGCCAGGGTGCGCTCGGCCGGCAGCCGGTCGCCCGGCCGCAGCTGTTGTTCCTGCACCAGGCCGCGCAGCTGCGCAGCCACCTTGTCCGAAATACGTTGCGTGCTCATGGCGCCATTGTGGCCCGAAGCGCGCAGCGGGTGGTCGGCCAGCCGCGCATGGCTCAGGGAATCATCCAGGTCAGCCAGTAAGCCTGGGCCAGGGTGATCAGGCCGACCATGGTGGTGAAGATCAGGCTGTGCTTGACCGTGAAGCGGAACAGATCCGATTCCTTGCCGGCCAGGCCGACTGCCGCGCAGGCAATGGCGATCGACTGCGGCGAGATCATCTTGCCGGTGACACCACCGGTGGTGTTGGCCGCTACCAGCAGCACGTCGGACACGCCGATCTGCTGTGCGGTGGTGGCCTGCAGTGCCGAGAACAAGGCATTGGACGAGGTGTCCGAGCCGGTCAGGAACACGCCCAGCCAGCCCAGAAACGGTGAGAAGAATGGGAACGCGTCGCCGGTGTGCGCCAGTGCCAGCGCCAGCGTCGCCGACAGGCCCGAATAGTTGGCGATGAAGGCGAAGGCGAGCACCATGCCGATCGAGTAGATCGGCATGCGCAGCTCACGCACGGTTTCGCCGAAGGTGCGCAGCGCCGAACGGGCCGGCATGCGCAGCGCGATGATCGCGATCACCGCAGCGAGGATGATCGAGGTACCGGTGGCCGAGAACCAGTCGAACTTGTAGACGGCTTCGTAGCTCAACGGTGCATCCACGATCGGCGGCATCTTCTGCACCATCTGGTCCAGGCCCGGCACCGGGATCTTGAGCACCCAGCTTTCCAGCGGGCCATCCGCCGCGAACAGCGACTTGAACGGCTTGATGCTCCACAGCGTGACCATCGCGGTGAGGATCAGGAACGGCGACCACGCCCTGGCGATCTGGCCGACGCTGTGGCGCGGTGCCTCCAGTGCCTGTGCGGCCGCCTCGGCGCTGGTTTCGGTGTCGAAACGGAAGATCCGTACCGGCTTCCAGCGGCGCAGGAACAGGGTCAGGCACACCAGCGACGCCAGCGACGCGGTGATGTCCGGCAGTTCCGGGCCGATGAAGTTGGAGGTCAGGTACTGCGCGATGGCGAACGAGCCACCCGCAACCAGCACCGCCGGCCACGTTTCCCTGATGCCGCGCCAGCCATCCATGATCGCCATGATCCAGAACAGCACGATGATGGTCAGGAACGGCAGCTGGCGGCCGGCCATCTGGCCGATCTCGAATGCATCCAGGCCGGTGACCTGCCCTGCCACGATGATCGGAATGCCCATCGCGCCGAACGCTACCGGCGCAGTGTTGACGATCAGGCACAGGCCGGCGGCATACAGCGGCTTGAAGCCCAGCCCGACCAGCAGCGCTGCGGTGATCGCCACCGGCGCACCGAAGCCGGCCGCGCCTTCCAGAAAGGCACCAAACGCGAAACCGACCATCAGCATCTGCAGGCGCTGGTCTTCAGTCACGGACAGGATCGAGGCGCGGATGATGTCGAACTGCCCGGTCTTGACCGAAACTTTGTAGAGGAACACCGCACCGATGATGATCCACGCGATGGGCCACAGGCCGTAGACGAAACCGAAGCCGGCCGCGCCCAGCGCCTGCGGCACCGGCATGCGGTAGAACAGCAGGGCCACGCCGAGTGCGATGGCCACGGTGATCGTGCCGGCCAGCCAGCCCTTCATGCGCAGCACGGCCAGGGCAACGAAGAAGAACGCGATCGGCAGCAGCGCGATCAGGCTGGACAACCACAGGTTGCCGGCGGGGTCGTACAGGTGTTGCCAGGGCTGCATGAAGATTCTCGACTGGGAACGGAGGAGCCCACCGCAGGCGGTGGGTCGCCGTGGCCGTCGATCATTGGTATTACCATTGATGATTTCGATCAGACCACTTGTAGCAGATTTAACCGCCACTCCGACGACGAGCCTATTAGACCATAGGGCTAGCCTTCATATTGGTCCGACCATTGCAAACGTCATGGTAGTGCCGGCCGCGGGCCGGCAACGCGACCTTCCCTACGAAATCCGCTTCTCCAACCGCCGCATCACCGCCAGCACCAGCACGCACAGCACGCTCACGCCGATGGCGATCACGTACTTGCTGATCCCCACCGCAATCCCGATGGCCGCCGCCATGATCAACGAGCTGGCCGTGGTCAGGCCGCTGACCTGGTCCTCGCGTGAGCCGCGCAGGATGGTGCCGGCGGCCACGAAGCCGACGCAGGCCACCACCGCTTCAATCAGGCGTACCGGATCGACCTGCAACAGGTCGCGGTAACGCTCCTGCTGGAAATGTTCGGCCACCGAGTCGCCGAGGCCAACGATCAATGCTGCTGCTCCGGCAATCAGCATGTGCGTACGCAGGCCAGCGGCGTGCTTGCCCATCTCGCGCTCGACGCCGAGCACGCCGCCGAACAGCATCGCTGCGGCAACGCGCAGCAGGATCGAGACATCCTGGGTAAGTTCCATGGGAAAGCTCCGGAATTTTCCCGGAGCGTCGCGCGACGATCGTGGGACGGCGGTGAAGGCGATGGCACGCCTTCTTCACCGCACGCTTTCATCCACGCATGGCGTGGATCTACTGACCGCATTCGCTCACTGCGCCAGATAGCCACCATCGATGGCATAGTACGCGCCGGTCGCGAACGAGGCATCGTCGCTGGCCAGCCAGGCTACCAACGCGGCCACTTCCTGCGGCGTACCCAGCCGCTTCAACGCGTGCCGCCCTTCCAGCGTGGCGCGCACCTTCGGGTCCATTTTCTCCAGCAGTGGCGTGCCGATGAAGCCCGGACCCACCGCGTTGACACGGATGCCGTGGCCCGCATGTTCCCACGCTGCGGTCTGGGTCAGCCCGACCACGCCGTGCTTGGCCGCCACGTACGCAGTGGAACCGGCATAGCCCACCTGGCCCAGGATCGAGGCCATGTTGATGATGCTGCCGCCCGTGCCGGCCGCGCGCATGGCCTGGATCTGCGCACGCTGGCACAGGAACACGCTGGTGAGGTTGACATCGATCACGCGCTGCCAGCCATCAATCGGATAATCGCCGCTGCTGGCCGCCGGCCCGCTGATGCCGGCGTTGTTGACCGCCACATGCAGGCCGTCGAGTTCCTTGATGGTGCGTTGCACCGCCGCCTCCACCGCTGCATCGTCGGTGACGTCCAGCGCGATGCCAATCGCCTGTGCACCGGCATCGCGCAACTGCGCCACGGTGGCATCCACCGCATCCTGCTTCAAGTCCCAGACCGAGATCCGCGCGCCGGACGCCGCCAGGGTCTGCGCCACGGCCAGACCAATGCCGGACACACCGCCGGTCACGATCGCGGTCTTGCCGGTGAGTTGGTAGTCAATCATCTGCGTTCTCCGTCGGTGGGGGGTATCTAAGTGGCCTGCAACAGCCAACCGCCCCACCCTACGCGCGCGCCCGTGACGGCCAGGCTGACATCGCATCTTCAGGTGATCGTTCCAGCCATAAGACCTCAACTGAAGTTTATGTATGGAATTACGTACGGATATGCATGCAAAACGCCGGCGTATGTTCGGCGGCATTTTCACTTTGGCCGTAATCGCCAATCGTTTTGACCTTATTGAGGTCAAAAGCGCGCGAATCGCGGCGACAATGGGAAACACTTCCAGTTTCTTCGACACATCCAATTCAACCTGTGTTTGCGCAGAGCGATGTCCCGATATTTCACTTTTGCTGATTACCGCCACTTCGGCGAACGCCATGGCTACGACTACCGGATCGAAGGGAGTGAACTGCGCGACGACCAATGGGCAGGGCGTGGCGACGTCCACGAGCAGTCACTGCGCGGTGGCCTGGGCCTGATCGCCTCGGACGTGCACAACCGGTTCACCTACACGGCCACCGCTGTGCACGGTGCCGGCCTGACCATCCGCCTGATGCTGCAGGGCGAAGTGGATGTCCAGTTTCCTCGTCGCAAGGGGTTCACGCTGCGCGCCGGCACAGGCATGACCACAAGTCACCATGAACCTGTTTCCATGGCCGGTCTGCATCCTGGTGGCAGCCACCTGCGCGGGGTCAGCTTGAGCGTACCGGCCGATCTGGACGTGGACATGCTGCGCCTGCCGGCACTGCAACGGGTCCTTCATTCCCCTCTGCAGTGCCGCCACTGGGCCATTCCGCATGCCTTGCTGCCAACGCTCGCCCAATTGTTCGACAGTCCCTGGCAGGACGACATCGATGCGCTGTGGCGCGAAGGCGTGGCCCTGCAGGTGTTGGCCGTCGGCCTCCAGGCCGAGGATATGCAGACCGAGCATGTACGCACACTGCGCGCCGGCCAGCGCGAGCGGCTGGAGCGCGTGCGTGCCTACCTGCATGACGACCCCAGCCATGCCCACAGCCTGATCGAACTGGCCCAGCTGGCCTGCATGAGTCCCAGTTCGCTGCGCCGCCACTTCGCACAGCAGTATGGAAGCTCGGTGTTCGACTATCTGCACGAACAGCGCATGCGCCACGCCGAACAGGGCCTGCGCGAGGACGGCTGGACAGTTGAACAGGCCGCTGCGGCCTGTGGTTACCGCCATCCCAGCAACTTCGCTGCGGCGTTCCGCAAGCGTTTCGGACTGGTGCCCAGCCGCTGGCGCACGGGCCCATCGAAGGTGGACTGAAGGCCCGGGCCCTGGCAGGTGTCGACCTTGGTCGACACGCTCCTGCGCCATCGCGGATTCCGGCCAGCGGCCGGCACTTCCACGTGCTGCCGGGCATGGCCCGGCGCTACCGACACCGCACATCCCTGGGTAGCGCCGGGCCATGCCCGGCGTCACCCTGGCCGCTTCAATACACCGGCAGATCGATGTAGCTCGCCTGTGCCGCGCTGTGCCAGACCCGCTGCGTGGCCTTCTGGTAATCGCCCGGCCTGGCCAGGTAAATATTCGGCACGTAAGTCTGCGGGTTGCGGTCATACAGCGGGAACAGGCTGGACTGCACCTGCACCATCACCCGGTGGCCCTTCTGGAACGTGTGGTTGGCGTTGGGCAGATCGAAGCGATACGGCAGCACCTGGTTGGCGGCCAGAGGCTTCGGATCGGTGAAGCTCTCGCGGTAGCGGCCACGGAAGATCGCCAGCGACACCGGCAACTGGTACCCCCCCATCTCCGGCGTGGACGCTTCCTGGTCCGGATACACGTCGATCAGCTTCACCACCCAGTCGCTGTCGGTGCCACTGGTCGAAGCCTGCAGGTGAACCACCGGCGCGCCGCCGATGCGCAGCGGCGCGGTCAGCGGTTCGGTGATGAAGGTCAACACGTCCGGGCGCCCATCGACGAAGCGCTGGTCCTTGACCAGCCAGGTGGTCCACATGTCGCGGTCGCCGAAGCGGATCGGGCGCGGCACGAACGGCACCGGCTTGGCCGGGTCGGACACGTACTCCTCGAAGTCGCCCTCGCCCGCCGCTGGCGCCTGGAACGCCAGCTTGCCGCCGGCACGCAGATACAGCGGCTTGCTGCTGGCGGAACAGCCCTTGTCACAGCTGCGCGGCCAACCCTTCAGGCGGTCCCAGTGGTTTTCGCCGGTGTTGTAGATCAGCACCGGTGGCGTATCGGCCTTCGGCGCGCCATCCACCAGGTACTGGTCGAAGAAGGGCTTGAGCACGTCGCGGCGGAACTGCAGCGCGGTATCGCCGTCGAACTTCAGCGCACCCAGTTCGCTGCCGCTGTAGTTCACCTGGCTGTGTCGCCACGGGCCCATCACCAGGTAATTGCGGTTGTTGCCGCTATCGCGTCCTTCCATCGCCTGGTAGGCGTGGTTGGCACCCCACATGTCCTCCTGGTCCCACAGGCCCTGCAGCCACATGGTCGGCACCTTCAGCGGTGTCTTTGCCATCACCGCGTCCAGCGCCTGGCCCTGCCAGAAGCCGTCGTAGGCCGGATGCTCGACCAGCTTCTTCCACCAGGTCAACTGGTCCACGCCGGTGAAACGCGCGTAGTCGCCTGCCGAGCCGATGCGGAGGAAGGTGCTGTAGTCGTCGTAGCCGAGGCTGGGCAGCGGCGTACCCTTGCCGCGCTTCTCGGTCTGCATGGCGAAATAGTTGAAGTTGACCTGGCGGAACGCACCGTAGTTGAGCCAGTCGTCGCCCATCCAGCCATCAACCATCGGGCTCTGCGGTGCGGCCACCTTCAGTGCCGGGTGCGGGTCGGTCAGCGCCATCACCACGGTGAAACCCTCGTACGACGAACCGAGCATGCCGACCTTGCCATTGCTCTCCGGCACGTTCTTCACCAGCCAGTCGATGGTGTCCCAGGCGTCGGTGGAATGGTCGACTTTGGTGTTGTTCAATGGCCCGCGCAGCGGCCGGGTCATCACGTAATCGCCTTCGGAGCCGTACTTCCCGCGGATGTCCTGGAACACGCGGATGTAACCGCTGTCGACAAACACCTCGTCGCCCTGCGGCAGCAGATCGCGCATGCGCGGCGAATCACTGCGGTTGGCACGGCCCGCAGCGTCGTAAGGCGTGCGGGTCAGCAGGATCGGGGCATTGTGGGCGCCCTTGGGCACCACGATCACCGTATACAGCTTGGTGCCATCACGCATCGGCACCATCACCACGTGCTTGTCGTAGTCACGACCGACATCGGGGGCAACGAAGGGCTTGCCGCTGATGTCCGGGGTCATCGGCGGGGTATCGGCGGCCAGCGCGGTGCTGGACAGGCAAAGGGCAATGGCTACAGCGACGGCACGCACACGCATGGACAACCCCTCCCGGCAGGAAAGCCTCAAGCCTACTCCTGCCCCGGGCCGTGAAGTGTGTGCAGGCTTTGCATTCTGCGGTGGATGCGGGCAGGACTGATGGCACATGTGCCTGCGTTGCCGCTGCGCTCGCCGGCACCACCGATCAATCTGCCGTTACCTCATGCAGCGCCAGCCAGCACCAGCGCCCCTGTTCTTGCCTCAGTACCGCCAGCGACTCCCGCCATGCGGGTGCGCCACCGTCGATCGAATGACCTTCGCGATAGCGCAGCACCGCCAGCGGTGATATCGCATCCACCGCCTGCACGGCTTCGATGGAAATCTGCAGCCCCGGCCGCGCGCCATGGCCACCCGCGAACAGTGCCTGCACGGCATTACGGTCCAGCCTGCGACCTGCGATGCCGACCATGCTGAAGTCTGCGCAGAAATGCGCCATCAGATCATCCAGCGCATCCGCAGCCACCTCGGCCCGGAACCAGGCCTGCAGTTTGTCGTGCAGGTGGTGGATTTCATGTTCTGCGGTCGTAGCCATCAAGTGTTCTCCGGTTGCGAAAGGGTGATCCTCTGCGGCCGACGCAGCAACGCCATCGGCAACAGCGTCATTGCGGCGGCCAGACCCAGCGCCACGCCGGTGGCATGGGCCGGCAGCCACTCCATGGCCAGCGCCAGCAGCAGCGCGATGGCGGCGGTACCCAGGCAGAAACTGAGCTGACGGTTGAGGTTCCAAAGGGCACTGGCATCGCCCAGCGCTTCACCCTCCACGCCGTGGAAAGCCAGCGTCTGCGCGGTGCTGCTGCACAGGCTGCCGCCGGCGCCCATCAGCGCGAACAGCAGCCCGGCCAACGCGAAGGCCGGCTGTGGCAGCAGCGCCATCAACAGCAGGCCGCTGGCCTGAAGCAGCATGCCCACGCGTAGTACCGTGGCCGGGCCGAAACGGGCCAGCAGGCGTTTGCTGGCAGTAATCGCCACGGCCGAGGCCAGCGCCCAGGGCAGCATCAACGCGCCGATGCGTGCCGCGCTGTAACCGGCCTGGTGCAGCTGCAGGGTACTGACCAGCTGGCTGCCGATGAACACACCGGGCACTGCCAGATAGACCAGCATCGCCAGGCGCAGGCCCCGATGGGACAGCAGCGACCAGCGCAGCAGGGGCTGCGCCTGCTGCCGTGCATACCGCAGGTGGGCCGCCGCCAACAGCATTGCGATCAACAGCAGTACGGCACCGGCGGCCCGATGGCCGGGTTCACCCAGCCAGGTCAACGCCAGCAGCAGCGCGCCCAGCGCCAGCATCGCGGTGGACAGCGCATAGGTCTGCAGGCGCGGCGCACTGCGCGCGCCATCGGCCGGCATCCACGCCAGCACCAGTCCAATCGCCACCACGGCCAGCGGCGGGCTGGCCCAGAGCACGCCGCGCCAGGACAACCACTGCACCAGCAGCCCACCGAGCGCGGGCGCCAGTGCTGGTACCAGCAGCGCAACCAGCAGGATGCGGCGGGTCAGCGCGCCACGCTGGTCGGGCGTGCACTGCCGGTACGCTGCCGCCTGTGCCACCGGAATCAGCAGGCCACCGGCCAGGCCCTGCAGCAGGCGCCAGCCCAGCAGCCAGCCAATACCCGCTGCTGCGCCGGCCAGCGCAGCGGCAACCGCGAACAGCAGCAACGCCACCAGCAGCAGGCGACGCTCACCACAGCGCGCGGCCAGCCAGGGCGCCAGCGGGATCACCACGCTCAGGCCCAGCATGTAGGCGGTGCCCACCCAGGCCAGGGTGCTGATATCGGCGTGCAGCTCCGCTGCCAATACCGGATAGGCCACCGTGGCGATGAACATGTTGACCAGATCCAGAGCGAACACCAGCAGGAAGATCGCCTCATGGCGCAGGCGGGGAGACGGCATCGGCGGCGCTCCAACAGGGAAGCGGCCAGCATGCCGTGCGGGCCTTGTTGGAAAAACACGACAGCAACTGCAACACTGTCAAATCCACTTTGACAATGAATTGCCATGGTCAGCCTCGATCGCTTCGATATCTTCCGCGCCGTGGTCGAGGCCGGCAGCCTGACCGCTGCGGCTGATCGCCTCGGCCTCAGCCGCGCGGTGGTCAGCTTCAACCTGAAGCGGCTGGAGCAGGAGCTGGGCGTGACCCTGCTGTTGCGCAGTACCCGCCACCTGGCCCTGACCGAGGCCGGCGAACAGTTCCTGCAACACTGCGTGCAGGCACTGGATGCCGCACAGGCAGCCATCGATGCCGCGCGCCGCGACCAGCACCAGCTGCAGGGTGTGCTGCGCCTGACCACCACGCCGGAGTACGCCCAGCTACGCTTGATTGCTGCGTTGGAGGCGTTTCGTGCGCGGCACCCGGCCCTGCAGCTGCACCTGTCGACCTCACCGGCACCGGCCGACCTGATTCCCGAGCGGTTCGACCTGGCAATCCGTCTTGGCCGCCTGCCGGATTCGGGCCTGCACGCCAGCGAACTGGAACGCCATCCACTGTGCCCCGTGGCGGCTCCGTCCCTACTGGCACGCCTGCCCTCTGCCGATGCTGCCGACGACCCCGTGCAGCTGGGCGCCCTGCCCCGCCTCGGTTACTCGCGCCTGGCCGACGTGCCGGTGATCGCGCCTGATGGCAGCGGCGCCCTGTTTGCCACCAACCCGGGCAACGCGGTGGTACGCGTGGATGGTGCCAGCAGCCTGCGCGCGTTCGCCCTGGCCGGCGCCGGGGTCACCGTGCTGCCACGCTGGCTGATCGAGGACGACCTGGCCCAGGACCGGCTGCGCCCGGTGCTGCGCCAGCACCGCTTCCCGCAGCAGAGCGTGTACGCGGTCTACCCGCACAGCACGCAGCCCTCGCCGAAGGTGCGGCAGCTGATCGATTTCCTGCGCGGGTGGTTTGGCTGAGGACATTTATCGCCACCTCCACGCATGCACACCCTGGGAGACATCACTCGGACTGGAGCCTTCGCTGCGCTGAGGCCGCCACCATCTTGTCCGGGTCGGCGGAAAGCAGTTCTAGAATCCGAGGCGTCACTTTGGGATTGCAGGCGATACGATGCCGAACGGTCGCATCAACATCGTGCGCCAAACGGGACATAAGCCCCTCACTCAGCCGACGTTTGCACGCGATGCGCCAACGAACGTCGACGTCTTCGCTGGTAGCCAGCTGTTCGATGATGAACTCGGGAATTGTTTTGTTCCCGGCGACACAGCGCGCCAGCTCAGGGTAGGCCGCAAGGATATCGATCCACGTCTGATCCTCGGCCTGCTGCCAGGCAAATGATGCATCTGACTCGTTTTCACACAACTGCTTGAATGCCCATGCGCTCGTGATCATTCGCTGGTTCTTCTGCGGCAGCCGGTCAGTATTAACTGAGTGGAAGAACGGCTCCAGTGGCAGAAGCGACATGACGGTCTGCCGGATGTCCCCTTCTCCAGCGTCCGCCGGGCATGGCCCGGCGAGCGCAGCGAAAGTCCGCAAACAGACACGGCCCCTTTATGGGGCCGTGTCTTCAACCATCAGTCTCGCGCCGCATCAGCGCAGCACCTGCTCCACCAGCTGCACGTCCACGCTCTGCAGCGGTTCGGCCGCATTGCGCGACAGCTGGACCTGGTAGGTGCCACCGTCGATCTTCCACTGGCGCGCCTGTGCATCGTAGTGGGCCAGGGTCTTCGGCTCGGCTTCGATGCGGATGCGGCGCTGTTCGCCCGGCTGCAGGGTCACCTTGTCATAGCCGATCAGGCGGATCGGCGTGGTGCTGCCGGCCGGCAGCTTCAGGTACAGCTGGGCCACGTCGGCACCGGCGCGCTTGCCGGTGTTGCGAATGTCCACGCTGGCGACCAGGCGCGAGCCTTCCACACTCACCTTGAGGTTTTCATAGGCGAACGAGGTGTAGGACAGGCCATGACCGAACGCGAAGGTGGGCTTCAGGCCCTTGGCCGCCATCCACTTGTAACCGACGTTGGCACCTTCGATATCGAAATCGAACACATCACCGAACGGCTTGGCCGGCTTGAAGCCGAGGCCGTCGATGTGCGGGCGCGGCAGCTGCGATTCGTCCACCACCCAGGTCACCGGCAGGCGGCCGGACGGATTGACCTGGCCGGTCAACAGCGCGGCAATGCCTTCGCCACCGCGGATGCCCGGGTACCAGGCCTGCAGCATCGCCGGCACCTGCGCCAGCCATGGCGTGCGCACCGGGCCATTGGTTTCCAGCACCAGCACGGTCTTCGGGTTGGCCTTGGCCACCGCCGAGATCAGCGCGTCCTGGTTGTCCGGCAGCTGCATGTCCGGCAGATCCACCGATTCGGCGGCCCACTGGGTGGCGAACACGATGGCCACATCCGCCTGCGCGGCCGCCTTGGCCGCGGCGGCGACGTTGGTGCCGTCCACGTACTCGATGATCGCGTCCGGACGCGCTGCGCGCAGCGATTCCAGCGGCGAGGACGGGTGGAAGATCACCGGGCCCGGCCAGGTGGTCGGCAGCACGCCCGGCACCGCATTGGTGCCCTTGGCGGTCACGCCCACCATCGACGAACCACCGCCACCGATCACGCCCTTGTCGGCATGGCCGCCAATGATGACGATGCGCTTCACCGTGTCGGCCAGCGGCAGCAGGTTGCCTTCATTGCGCAGCAGCACGCTGCCCTCTTCCACCGTGCGCTGGGCGACGGCGAAGCCGGCCTCGGCATCCACCTTCTGGTGCTGCGGCGGGTTGTCGAAGTTGCCATGCAGGAACATGGTGCGCAGGATGCGCGCCACCATGTCGTTCAGGCGCGCCTGCGGCACCACGCCACCGTGCACGGCCAAGCGCAGCGGTTCGTCGAAGAACACCGCCGCGTCGAACACTTCACCGGCCGACTGCTGGTCCAGGCCGGCCAGCGCCGCCTTCGAGCCACTGTGCACGCCACCCCAGTCGGACATCACGAAACCGGGGAACTTCCATTCCTGCTTCAGCACCTGGTTCATCAGGTAGCCGTTCTCGCAGCCGTAGGTGCCGTTGATCTTGTTGTACGAGCACATCGCCACGCCCGGGCGACCGGCTTCCAGCGCGATCTCGAAGGCCAGCAGGTCCGACTCGTGCATGGCCTGTTCGCCGATGCGCACGTCGTGGAAGTTGCGACGGGTCTCCATGTCGTTCAGCGCGAAGTGCTTCATCGAGGAGATCACGTGCTGGCTCTGCACGCCCTGGATCAGCGCGCCAACCATCGAGCCGGCCAGCAGCGGATCTTCACCGGCATATTCGAAGTTGCGGCCGTTGCGTGGGTCGCGCTGCAGGTTGACGCTGCCCGACAGCAGGATGTTGAAGCGCTGCTGCCATGCCTCGCGGCCCATGGTCGCGCCGCCGGCGAAGGCGACTTCGCGGTTCCAGCTGGAGGCGGTGGATGGGCCCGATGGCATCGCCGTGGCGAAGTCGCCCGGGCGGATGCCCCCCGGATTGGTCACGCCGACACCGGCATCGGCCGACTGCTGCGACGGGATGCCCAGCCGCGGTACGCCCGGCACGAAGCCGGCCGAACCGACCGCACCTTCCGGCAGCGGGCCACCGTCTTTGCCCAGCCCGAAGTAGCTGTGCAGCATCTGGAACTTCTCATCCTCGGTCATCGCCTTCAGCAGCAGCGCAGCGCGCGCATCGGCGTTGAGGGCGGTGTCCATCCATGGCTTTTCGCCGTGCTTGTCGGCGGCATAGGCCAGTGTCAGCAGGGTGGCGCGCAGGGTGCTGCCCTCCATCTTGAACGGTGCGCTGCTGGCGGCCTGGAAGCCGTCGCTGAAATAGCTGGCATCGGCTTCCAGCGCCACCCGCGCCGGATCGAAGCCTGCGGCCTTTGCCGATTCACCGGCCACCGCGCCGAGCAGCACCGCCGGTGCACCCAGCCGCGAACGGGTGACCAGCGCCGGCAGCTGCGCCGCACCTGCACCGGCATCGGTATAGACCGCCACAGTGTGGCGGCCATCGTCCAGGCGCAGGTAGTTCAGGCCCGGTTGGTCGGGGCCGGATTCAGCGGCGATCGGCAGCCGGGTCAGAACAGCCTGGCCGCGCTGGGTCTGGCCATCGTCCTTGCCGGCGACAATGAAGCGGTACTCGTAGCCCAGGCCATCGGCCAGCACCTGCAGCGGATCGACCTGGCCGATGCCGCGCTGCACCTGGCGCACGCTCACCGCGTCCACCTTCAGGCTCTTCAGTTGCGCCGCCAAGGCCGGCATCGCCTCGGCGTTGGGCGCCTGTTCCAGGGTCAGCACAGTGAACGCGGCGGGGTCGGCCCAGGCCGGAGCGGCCAGTGCGGCAGACAGGGCCAGAGACAGTGCAAGCGGTTTTGTAAACGTTTTCATCGGCAGGCGTAATTCCGTTGCCAAGGCAATCGGTCCAGGGAAAGTGCCGCCGAAGGGTGCAGCGTTCATGCCGCGCAGGGGTTGCCGGGCAACGTCCCGCAGGCCGAAGGGCGGGCCGGTCTGCGCGCGGGACCCTCCTCCCGGCGTGACAACCTGCCTGCCCGGGCCGCGCAGGGCGACCCAATCCTGTGAAGATTGTGCGAGGGCGTTCACACCTGTCAACAGGACCTAAGTCACAGGGGCAACCTGGCCCGCAGTTATCAGGCCATCACTGGCGGTCATCAGCGCGCCGCGCAGGGCTGCCGATAATGCAGGTCCCTGGCCACGAATCGAGCCCATGAACGTACATCGCGACTTCGACCATCTCTGGCGCGACCGCTGTGACACCTCCAGCCAGCGCGCACCGCGCGTGCTGATCCGGGTGTTCGTGGCTCCGGGCGAGCTGGAGCGCAGCGTGGCCTTCTACGAGCAGTTGCAGGGCGTGGTGGCCGATGCGGGCTTCCCGTTCCCGGAAGCCGGGCTGCGCCTGGCCATGGTCGGCGCCTTCCTGCTGATCGAAGGCAGCCAGGCGGCGCTGGCCCCGTTCACTTCGACCACGGGGACACTGCTGGTCGATGACGTTCGGCCCTATCACGACAAACTGGTCGCGGCCGGTGCCGAGATCATCTTCCCGCTGCAGGTGGTGCCGACCGGGGCGGCGTTCAATGCGGTGCATCCCGATGGCACGGTGGTCGAGTACGTGCATCACCGGCCCGACCCGCACGGCCGGTGAGGGTGCGCACGGCCGGGCTGCGCCCGACCCCCGCGGTAGTGCCGGCCGCTGGCCGGCAACCTCAAAAGCAAAGGCGGCTATCCGTGGGGTGGCGGGGGGGGGCCGGCTGCGGGGGGCGCTGCAAGTACGTCCATGTAAGCTCGGTCGCCGCTTGCTCGTGTGCGCTGTCCTGCGCACACGGCAAGACCTGGGTTGGGCGTCCTGCCCAACCCGCCCGAGGCATGCCTCGGGCCCATGGCGCTCACGCCCCCGCAACCGGACCCACCCCGCCTTCGACAGTCTCTCGCGACCTGCAGTAGATCCACGCCATGCGTGGATGCTCTTCGTTTCATTGTCGAATTACTCGATTCCGATGGAGATTCATCCACGCATGGCGTGGATCTACAATCCCGTCATGTCTTCCCCCGCCCTGCCCTGGAACGGCACGTTGCTGCTGGATGCGCACGCCGCCGTACTGCACGGTCATGCCGGTGACAGCGCTTCGCATGCGCACTACGCCCATCAACTGCTGTTGAGCGACGGTACGTCCTGGCACATCGAGATCGATGGCGTGCAGCAGCAGGGCCAACGGCTATGGCTGCCTTCGTTCCAGCCGCACGCGATCCTGTCAGCGCCGGAAGCGGGCTGTACGGTGTTCCTTGAGCCGGCGCATGCCGATCCCGAACAGATCCAGCGGCACCTGCATGCGCTGCCGGGTAACGCGCTGGCGCTGCACGACTGGCTGCCACGGCTGAGCCGCCCGCAACCGCTGGACCGCCGCGTGCAGGCGGCACTGGCCCGTATCGCCCAGCACCTGCCTGGCCCGGTGCCGGCTGCCGACATCGCCAAAGCGGTGCACCTATCGACCAGCCAGCTGCACCGGCGCTTCCAGTCCGAGCTGGCAGTGACCTTGCGCGGCTGGGTGCTGTGGCAACGGCTACGCACTGCGCTCACGCATCATCTGAGCGGTCACAACCTGACCGACAGTGCGCATGCCGCTGGATTCGCCGATCTGGCCCATCTCTCGCGCAGCCTGCGCCGCATGTTCGGCATCGGTGCCGCGCAGCTGCAGGGCCTGCAGCTGCACGCGGCCTGACATGTTCAATCATTCGCGCCTGCGCAGGCCTTCCGGCAACTCCGGCACCTCGCCATGCGGCAGTTCGCGGAACGGCGCCAGCAGCTGCCCCGGATAATCGCGCGGATAGTCCGGTTGGCTGCCGATGCCGAGGTCGCGTTGCTGCAGCCGATAGCCCGGTGCATCGAAGGCGGTCCCCAACAGGTGATCCCATGCGGTCAGGAACAGGCCGAAGTTGACGTCGCCGGCGGTGCCGTAACGCATGTGGTGGAAGCGGTGCAGCGGCGCCCATGCCATCACCCGGCCCAGCACGCCGGGACGCATGTCCACGTTGGAGTGCTGCAGCAGCAGCTGGATGGCAATGGCGAAGGCCAGCACCGCAGCCACCGGCATCGGCAGGCCCAACAGCAGCAGCGGCAGTACGCCACCCACCGCTTCGGCCGCCTGGTGCAGCGGGTGTTTCATCAGCCCGTTGAAGCCGTACATGCGGGTGACGCTGTGGTGCACCGCATGCAGCCGCCACAACCAGCCGATGCGATGGCTGGCGTAGTGCACCAGGGTGATACCGAGATCAGCGCAGACGATGGCCAGCAGCGCCTGTAGCGCGAATGGCCACTGCAGAGGCCAGGCCTGCCACGGAATGATTGCCGCCAGCAGCGGCACCGCCGCGATCGACAGCAGGTTCAGGCTTTCATTGACCAGTGCATGCAGGGCGTCACGCAGGCTGTCGCCGTGGTCGTGATTGAACGCGGGGTCATACGGCCACGCGCGCTCGGCGGCGAACGAAACCGCAATGGCGGCCGCCAGCAAGGCCAGCAGCCACAGCGGGTCACCGTGGCAGTGGCCGATCCAGACGACGGCAGTGGCGACGAATCCAAGCAGGAACAGCGGGGCATACAGGCGGAGCATCCAGTGCTTCATGGGCAACCCGGAAAGTGAGGGGCCTGCATGCTGGCGTGGCGTGTGGGTTGCTGGCTTGAACAAACGGCGCAACTCTGCGGGCACCACGCTTCCCACATCCACGCATGGCGTGGATCTACAATGGCGCCCTCATCGCGCCCGGGGCCGGCATGGATTCCTTCAACCTGATGCGTGCCTTCCGTCGCATCGTCGAACGCGGCGGGCTCGCTCGTGCCGCCGAAGACCTGGGCATGTCGCCGGCCGGGCTCAGCAAACAGCTGCGCACGCTGGAAGCGCATCTGGGCGTGGTACTGCTGCAGCGGACCACGCGGCGCATGAGCCTGACCGAGACCGGCCACGCCTATTACCGCGAATGCTGCCGCCTGCTCGACGAACTGGACGCATTGGAACGTGGCATCGCCGAACAGCGTGGCGAGGTGGCCGGGCGCCTGCGTGTCAATGCACCGCAGTCGTTCGCGCTGAGCACGCTGTCGCCGCTGCTGCCCCGCTTCCTGCAGCAGCATCCGCAGCTGTCGCTGGACCTGGTGATGGAAGACCGCCTTCTCGACGCGGTCGGCGAAGGTTTCGATGTGTCGCTGCGGCTGCGTGCCGAGCTGGATGATTCACGCCTGGTGGCGCGCCGGCTGGCGTCGCTGCAGCAGGTGCTGTGCGCGGCCCCGTCCTACCTGCGGCAGCATCCGGCACCGCAGGCGGTGAACGATCTGCAGGCGCACAGCGTGCTGGCCTACAGCCTGTCCGACTCCCCCGGCAGCTGGCCGTTGCTCGGCCCTGATGGCCAGGTGACGATCACCCTGCCAGCGCGCGTCACCGTCAACAACAGCCTGCTGCTGCGCGACCTGCTGGTGGCCGGCATGGGCATCGGCGCCCTGCCCTCGTTCCTGGCGGCACCCGCACTGGCCCGTGGCGAACTGCAGCAGGTGCTGCCCGACCACCGCTATCCGCCGCGCTTCGTGCATGCGGTCTACCCCACGTCGCGCCATCTGCAACCCAAGGTGCGTGCCTTCATCGATTTCCTGCACGCCGAGCTGCCCGGCTGCGCTGGCCTGGATTCGTAAGCGCCAGCGAAAACTGAGCTGCCCGCGGCGTGCTGTTTCGGCCACGCCGCGCTGCCTACTCTGCCGCCTCCCCTCTCACCGATGGCAGGCAGATGTCTTCCGTTCCTTCCCCCACCACCGCCGCGCCGGTGGTCGATTTCTTCCACGACGTGGTCTGCGGCTGGTGCTTCGTGCTGGCCCCGCGCCTGCAGCAGGCCTGCGCCGAACTCGGCATCCAGGTACGCCACCGCAGCTTCGTGCTGCAGGACTCGCGCGCGCAGATGGTCGAAGTGTTCGGCTCGATGGAGCGCGCCAAGGCGATCATCCTGCGCCACTGGACCGACTGCGCCGCGCATGAAGACACCGCGCGCATCGATATCGAGGGCATGCGCGCACAGGACTTCGAGTATCCGTCCGGCTGGCTCGGCGCACTGGCCTGCCAGGCCGCTGGCATGCTCGGTGGCAACGACGCCCATGGCGCGATGTTTGATGCCGTGCAATGGGCGCACTTGCACCAGCACCGCAACATCGGCGACGCCGAAGTCCTGCTGGATATCGCCGAAGCGCTGGGCCACCCGCGTGGCGCCTTCGCTGACCACATGCGCAGCGACGCAGTAGCCCGGCGCGTGCAGGCCGACCGTGCCGAAGCCGCGACCCTCGGCATCCGCTCCATTCCCACCGTGATCGGCGGCAACGGCCTGCGCCTGCAGACCCTGCCGCTGCCACACCTGCGCCAGGCCCTGGCGCACCTGGTCGCGGCCTGAGCCGCGCCCCCCCACCCTGCAAGGAGACTCCCCATGACCCCACGTACCCTGGCCACCGCGCTGGCCCTGCTGCTGGCCGGCACCGCAGCTTCCATCACCGTATCCGCGCACGAACGCGTCCCCTCCGGCCAGCAGGTCGGCACCAGCCCCTGGGGGCCGAAGGACGAGATCGGCCGCCTCAACCTGATCACCGAGGCCTCGCGTGCGGCGATCCTGTCGCGGGTCAGCGGCGGCAAGGCCTATGACCTGGCCACCGAGTACTACGTCGGCATGCCCAGCTGGCAGGATGCCGGCGACCCGCACTACCAGTTCTGGATGACCCACACCCCGCGCGGCACGGTGATGGACGACCCGATGGGCGTGGGCGAGACCATGAACCTCACCCGCAGCTACACCGGCACCGCGTTCTCGATGTACAGCCACACCGGCACCCACATCGATGCGCTGAACCACTTCGGCATCCACGGGAAGATCTGGAACGGCTTCGAGGCCGACAAGCATCTCGGCGATCGTGGCTGGAATGTCACCGGCATCGAGAAGTTCCCGCCGCTGATCGCGCGTGGCGTGCTGATCGACGTGGCCGCCGCCAAGGGCGTGGACATGCTGCCGGACAGCTATCGCGTCACCCGCCAGGACCTGAAGGATGCGCTGGCACGCCAGAAGGTGAAACTGCAGCAGGGCGACGTGGTGCTGATCCGCACCGGCCGCATGCGCCTGTTCGAACAGCCCAGGGCCTACATGGCCAACCCGCCGGGCATGGGCCTGGATGCGGCACGCTTCCTGGTCGAGGACGGCGGCGCGATGATCGTCGGTGCCGACAACCTCAGCTTCGAGACTTTCCCCTCCGAGGTGTCCGACGACTACGTGCCGCTGCACACCTACCTGCTGGCACAGCAGGGTGCGCCGATCATCGAGCTGGTGGCGCTGGACGAACTGGCCCGCGACAAGGTCTACGAATTCGCCTTCATCGGCGGCCCGCTGAAGATCCGCGGTGGCGATGCCGCGCCCCTGCGCCCGGTGGCGTTGCCGGTCCACCCGTAACCGCATCCTGTGGGTGCCGACCTTGGCCGGCACTCCTACCCCCTTCAGCAACCTGAAACCCGGCCCTCGGATTTCATTAGTAATTCTACTTACAACGCGAGTAGCATGTCTGGTCTCAGCCCCTGATACCGGCCCGTCGATACTCGCGCCATGCCCGCCGTTTCCGCCCGTTCCTGCCGTTTCCAGCCCACCCGGCGCCTCCCCGGGAGGATCGGCTGATGGGTGCGGTCGTTGCCCTCGACCGGCTGCTGGACGGGCGCCAGCTGTGGCGCGGCCCGGCCCGCCAGGGCCCAGCCAGCGACCATCTGGCCAGCGGCCATCCGGCACTGGATGCACGCCTGCCCGGCGGCGGCTGGCCGGCCAGCGGACTGTGC
Source organism: Stenotrophomonas maltophilia group sp. msm1 (assembly GCF_032025805.1). NCBI lineage: Bacteria > Pseudomonadati > Pseudomonadota > Gammaproteobacteria > Lysobacterales > Lysobacteraceae > Stenotrophomonas > Stenotrophomonas maltophilia group sp. msm1. The sequence goes on along the minus strand of NZ_JAVSKH010000002.1, from coordinate 903,190 downwards.
GAGGTGCTGCAGGCGGCGCCCGGCGTTGGCGAACTGGCGCTGGTATGGCCGGCACTGGCCAGGCTGAGCCAGCGCGACCGCCCGATCGTCCTGGTCGCTCCGCCCTACCGTCCGCATGCCCCGGCCTGGGCCGCCGCCGGGCTGGACCTGGGCCAGTTGCAGATCATCCACGCCGCGCCGAAGCAGGCACTGTGGGCCGCCGAACAGTGCCTGCGCTCTGCGGCCTGCGCGGCGGTACTGTGCTGGCCGCACCAGGCCGACGACCGTTCACTGCGCCGGCTGCAGGTGGCTGCCGACAGCGGCCAGTGCCTGGGCTTCGTGTTCCGCGAGGCGCAGGCCGCGCGCAATCCCTCCCCGGCCAGCCTGCGCCTGCAGCTCGACCACGGCCAGGTGCGGGTGCTGAAGTGCCGTGGCGGGTTGCCGCCGGCGCAGCCGTTGCCGCTGGCCATCGCCCACTGAGGACGCGCCATGCACTGGGCCTGCCTGTTGTTGCCGCAGCTGGCGCTGGACAGCGTGCTGCGCCTGCAGCCGGATCCGCAGCGGCCGCTGGTCCTGCTGCAGGGGCCGGCGCAGCGTCGCGTGCTGCGCGCGGTCAGCCCGTCGGCACGTGCAGCAGGGCTGCGCCCAGGCATGCTGCTTTCGGCTGCGCAGGTACTGGTGCAGGACATGCAGCTGCACGACTACGACCCGAGTGCCGAACAGCACACCCGGCAGCTGCTGGCCAGCTGGGCCTATGCCTACAGCTCGCAGGTCAGCCTCGATTTTCCGCATGCGCTGGTGCTGGAAATCGGTGCCAGCCGCGCCCTGTTCGGTGACTGGCTGACGATCCAGCAGCGCCTGCGCAACGAACTGCACGAACTCGGCTTCCGCCACCGCCTGGTGGCCGCGCCTACCCCACATGCCGCGCGCGTGCTGGCCAACGTCCACGATGGCCTCGGCCTTGATGCGCAGCAGCTGCCGGCGGCGCTGGCGCAGCTGCCCCTGGCACGTTGCGGCCTGCCCAGCGAGGCGGTGACCGTGCTTGGCCGTTCCGGCCTGCGCACGCTGGGGGCGGTGCTCAAGCTGCCGCGCGACAGCCTGGCCCGGCGCTTCGCCCCCGAGGTCCTGCAGCAGCTGGATGCATTGCGCGGGCTGCCCACCGCGCCATTGCGCTACTACCAGCCACCGGACCGTTTCGATGCGCGCATCGAATTCGAATACGAGATCGAATCCAGCCAGGCCCTGCTGTTCCCGCTGCGCCGCCTGCTGCTCGACCTGGCCGCCTTCCTGTGCTCGCGCGATGGCGGCGTGCAGCGCTTCGACCTGCATTTCGAGCATGACCTGTTGCCGGCCAGCGTGCTGACCATCGGCCTGTTGGCGCCCGAGCGCGATCCCACGCTGCTGTTCGAGATCGCACGCAACCGCATGGAAGCGTTCGCCCTGCCGGCCGGCAGCCGCGCACTGCGCCTGCAGGCCGAGCAGCTGCCGCCGTTCGTGCCCGCCGCGCGTGACCTGTTCGATACCCGGCCGGCGCAGGCGATGCCGTGGAACCAGCTGCGTGAGCGCCTGCGCGCGCGGCTCGGCGATGACGCCGTGCAGCCGCTGGCAGTGCAGGCCGACCATCGTCCCGAACGCGCCAGTGGCACCCAGCCACCGGCCAAGCCCCCGTCGTACTGGCCACTGCGCCCCGGCTGGTTGCTGGATGCGCCGCAACCGCTGCGTGATCCGAGGCTGCGCATCGTCACCGGACCGGAGCGGATCGAATCGGGCTGGTGGGACCAGGCCGACGCGCGCCGCGACTACTACGTGGTGGAAACCGCGCATGGCCAGCGCGGCTGGGCTTTCCGTGACCGCAACAATCCACATGCGCCGTGGATGCTGCACGGCTGGTTCGGCTGAGCCGCCATGCACAGCGAACTGCCCGGCTACGCCGAACTGCACTGCCTGTCGGCCTTCAGTTTCCAGCGCGGTGCTTCGATCGCCGAAGAGTTGTTCGCGCGCGCCGCGGGCCAAGGCTACCGCGCGTTGGCGATCACCGACGAATGCTCGCTGGCCGGCATCGTGCGCGCCTGGCAGGCAGCGAAGACACATGGCGTGGCACTGATCGTCGGCGCCGAATTCCAGGTCGAGGACGGGCCGAAGCTGGCCCTGCTGTGCACCGACCAGACCGCCTATGCCGGGCTGTGCCAGTTGATCACGACCTGTCGGCGGCGGGCTGCCAAGGGCGAGTACCGCTGCCTGCGCGACGATCTGCTCGGCCTGCCCGACGGTTTGTTGTGCCTGTGGCTGGACCGGCAGCCATCCGCCACCGATCTCGAGTTGCTGCGCACCGGCTTCGATGATCGGCTGTGGCTGGCGGTGGAACTGCACCGTGAACACGATGACGCACGCCGCCTGCAGCAGCTGCGGGCCTTCGGCGAACGCCACCGCCTGCCCCTGGTCGCCAGTGGCGATGTGCATATGCACGTGCGCCGCCGCCGTGCCCTGCAGGACACACTGACCGCGATCCGCCACCGCTGCAGCGTGGCCGAGGCCGGCTGGCGCCTGTTTCCCAATGGCGAGCGCCACCTGCGCCCGCGTACCGCGCTGGCCCAGCTGTATCCGCCCGAACTGCTGGCTGAAACCCTGCGCATCGCCGAACGCTGCCACTTCACCCTGGAACAGCTGCAGTACACCTATCCGCGTGAGCTGGTGCCCGAAGGACACGATCCGGACAGCTGGCTGCGCGTGCTGGTCGAGCGCGGCATCCAGTGGCGCTGGAAAGGCGGCATCGAAGCGAAGCAACGCACGCAGATCGAGCACGAACTGGCGCTGATCAAGCAGAAGAACTACGCCTCCTACTTCCTCACCGTGCAGGACATCGTGCGCTTTGCGCGCAGCCAGGACATCCTCTGCCAGGGCCGTGGCTCAGCGGCCAACTCAGCGGTGTGCTTCGTGCTGGGCGTGACCGAGATCGACCCGGCACGCAGCAACCTGCTGTTCGAGCGCTTCATTTCCGCCGAGCGCGACGAGCCGCCGGATATCGACATCGACTTCGAGCACGAGCGTCGCGAGGAGGTGCTGCAGTACGTGTTCAAGCGCTACGGCCGCGAGCGCGCCGCACTGACCGCGGTGGCGATCAGCTACCGTGGCCGCAGCGCGATCCGCGACGTGGCCCGCGCACTGGGCCTGCCGATGGACCAGGTCAACGAACTGGGCGCGGCGATGGACCACTGGGGCGGCAACATCCCATTGCCGGAAACCCTGCGCGAGCGCGGTTTCGATCCGGACACGCCGTTGATGCGGCGCCTGCTGGCGCTGACCGCCGAGCTGATCGACTTCCCGCGCCACCTGTCGCAGCATCCGGGCGGTTTCGTCATCTCCGAGCATCCGCTGTCGACCCTGGTGCCGGTGGAGAACGCGGCGATGGCCGATCGCACCGTCATCCAGTGGGACAAGGACGATCTGGATGCCACCGGCCTGATGAAGGTCGACTGCCTGGCGCTGGGCATGCTCACCGCCATCCGCAAATGCCTGGCGATGTTGAAGCAGCACGGCCTGCACGAAGGGCGCATGGACGCCATCCCGCCCAAGGATGCAAAGACCTTCGACATGATCTGCGCCGCCGATACCATCGGCGTGTTCCAGATCGAATCGCGCGCGCAGATGGCGATGCTGCCGCGCATGCAGCCACGCACGTTCTATGACCTGGTGATCGAGGTGGCGATCGTGCGCCCTGGCCCGATCCAGGGCGACATGGTGCACCCCTATCTGGAGCGGCGCCGGATCCTGCGCGAACAAGGCCCGGACGCGTTGAACGACCCGGACAACCCGCTCTACCCACCGCAGCTGGAACGCGTGTTCGCACGCACGCTGGGCGTGCCGCTGTTCCAGGAACAGGTGATGCAACTGGCGGTGGAAGCAGCCGGCTACACGCCGGGCCAGGCCGATGCCCTGCGCCGCTCGATGGCGGCGTGGAAGCGCCGTGGCGGTCTGGAACCGCATCGCGAGAAGCTGCTTGCCGGCATGCTGAAGAACGGCTTCAGCCGCGAATACGGCGAGCACCTGTTCGAGCAGATCAAGGGCTTCGGCGATTACGGCTTCCCGGAAAGCCACGCCGCCAGCTTCGCCCTGCTGACCTATAACAGCTGCTGGCTGAAGTGCCACCACCCGGCCGCATTCACTGCCAGCCTGATCAACAGCCAGCCGCTGGGGTTCTACAGCCCCGACCAGCTGCTGCAGGATGCACGCCGCCATGGCATCGGCGTGCTGCCGGTGGACGTGCGCCACAGCGACTGGGACTGCACGCTGGACTTCAGCAGGGGGCCGGCGGCGATCCGCTTGGGCCTGCGCCTGATCGACGGCTGCAACGAAGGTGCCGTGCAGGCCATCATGCGCGAGCGCGCGCGGCGCCCGTTCGATGACGTCGGCGACCTGTGCCAGCGCACCGCACTGGACCGCCGCCAGCAGGGCCTGCTGGCCGATGCCGGGGCACTGCGCGGGCTCAGCGGCCATCGCCATCGTGCACGCTGGGATATCTCGGGCGTAGAGAACCGGCTGCCGCTGTTCGACCAGGCCCGTGCCACTGCCGAAGCCCGCGTGCCACTGCCACTGCCCAGCGCCTGGGAGGACATGCAGGCCGACTACCGCAGCACGGGCACCACCCTCGGCCGTCACCCGATCTCGTTCCTGCGCGCGCAGCTGCGTAGCCGTGGCTGCCTGGATGCCGCACAGCTGGCCGGGCACGGCCACGGCCGCCGTGTGCGCATCGCCGGGCTGGTGCGCATGCGCCAGCGGCCACAGACCGCCAGCGGGGTGACTTTCCTCACCCTCGAGGACGAGACCGGCATGGTCAACGCCGTGGTCTGGCGGCACCTGGCCGATCGCCAGCACCGGGTGCTGGTCGATACCCAGCTGATGCAGATCGATGGTCGCCTGGAACGCGTCGATGGCGTCCAGCACGTCATCGTGCAACGCATGCACTGCCTGGATGAACTGCTGCAGGGACTGCGCAGCCACAGCCGCGATTTCCACTGACGATACACAACGTCACACAACGAACTGGCCATAGCCGGTCCGCATCCGCTATCGTCGGCACATCCAAGGAAGGACGACCCGATGCCCCGTGCGCTGCTGCTGACCACCCTGGTGGTCTCGACCCTCGCCCTGCTGGTTTCCGGCTGGACCGCCTGGAGCCTGCATCGCAGCCAATCGCCACAGCGCATCATCGAAGCACGCGGCCTGGTCATCCACGATGCAAGCGGCCAGCCGCGGGTGATCCTCGGCGCACCGGTCCCCGACCCGCTCAGCCAAGGCCGCACCCAGGGGCCGCGTGCCACCGCCCTGTCAGGCCTGATCCTGCTCGGTCCCGATGGTTCCGAACGCGGCGGCTACGGCACCAGCGACCGCGGCGGCGAAGCCCTGCTGACCCTGGACGATGCCACCGGCACCACTGAAGTATTCAAAGTCGTCGCCAACCCGGACCGCGGCGCCAGCCTGATGGTCAAGCACCAGAACAACACCGGCGCCATGCTCACCTCCTGGCAGGGCAAGCCGGAGCTGATGTTCGTCGATGACAGCGGCCAGTCCTACTACGTGCGTCCCGGCGCCAACGCCGCGCCCTGATCTGCTTGTGTAGAGTCAAGCCATGCTCGACTGCTTCTATCAACAGCAGCCGAGCATGGCTCGGCTCTACAAAGGCGAAGCAACGTCGAGCATGGCTCGACGCTACAGAGCGAACACCGCCGCCAGGTCATCCGCCAGCTGCCGCAGCTGCGTTGCCCCCAGCGCAGCGCAGGTGATGCGCAGGCCATGCCCCGGCGCTGCCACCGCGAACACTTCGCCCGCGCGCACATGCCATCCGCGCGAAGCCAGGGCCAGCACCTGCGGATGGCTGTCGGCCTGCAACGGCAGCCACAGGTTCAATCCTTCCATCGGCAACGGTGTCGGCAGGCCACGCGCATGCAGCAACTCCTGCAGCGAGCGCAGGCGCTGCTGGTAACGCTCACCTGCCGAAGCGATCTTCGCCCGCTGCGTTGCCGACGACAGCACCGAGGTCGCTGCATCCTGCAGCAGGTGACTGACCCAGCCGGTGCCGGACGCCAATCGCAGCCGCAGCCGCATCGCGGTCTCTTCATCGCAGGCCAGCCAGGCCAGCCGCAGGTCCGGGCCGAGCGGTTTGGACAACGAACGCAGCAGCGCCCAGCGCCGGCCATCCAGCGGCAGCACCGAGTGATAGGCCTGCTGCGAGAGCAGCGCGTAGTGATCGTCGATCAACACCGCCACCTGCGGGTAGGCCGCCAACAACTGCCGCAACGCCCGCGCCCGCTTCGCATCCAGGCTGGCCCCGGTCGGGTTGTGTGCCCGCGGGGTCAGCAACACCGCGCGTGCACCGGCCTCCAGTGCCTGCCGCAGCGAATCGACCTGCATGCCATGCGCGTCCACCGCCACCGGCAACGGCGCGTGACCCACCGCGTTGAGCACGTTTAGGCTGCCGAGGAAGCACGGATCCTCCACCGCGATGCGATCCCCCGGCAGCAGCCACGCCGACAGCAGACGTTCGATGCCATCGACCGCACCATGGGTCAGTTCCAGCGCATAGCCCTCCGGGCAGTCCGCATCCAGCGAGGCGCGTGCCAGCGCCTCCAACCTCGGTTCGACCGTGCCCACGCCATACAGCCGTGGTGCGGCCGGGGCCAGGCGCAGGTTCGGCAGCAGGCGTGGATCCGGGTTGCCACCGGCCAGGTCCTGCAGGGCCAGCCCGGGCGTACTGCCTTCACGCGCCAGCGGCGGCGGCAGGCCACGCACCACCGTGCCGCGACGGCCCGCCGTGCTGGCCAGGCCCGCCGCATCCAGGCGCTTGTAGGCAGCAGCCACGGTGTTGCGGTTCACTCCCAGCTGCTCGGCCAGTTCACGCACCGGCGGCAACACGCTGCCGGCCTGCAGGCGGCCCTTGCCGATGCCGTCGCGGATGCTGTCGAAGATCGACTCGGCGCTATGCCCGGTGATTTTCATTTTGTCCTATGCCAAAATATCTCTTGTCCTGTGCCAGTGTATCCCACCCTGGCCACCCTGCATTGGAGGTGCCCGCATGCCCCTTGCCGCCGCCGACTGGCCCGTCGCCCAGTCTGTTGAACAGATCGCCGCCAACCTTTGCACGGTGCGCCAACGCATCGCCGATGCGTGTGCCCGCGTCGGCCGGGACCCGGCCAGCGTGCGCCTGCTGCCGGTCAGCAAGACCGTCGATGACGCCCGCATCCGCATGGCGGTGGCCGCCGGTTGCCGCGAGCTGGGCGAGAACAAGGTGCAGGAGGCGCAACGCAAGGCCGAGACGATGGCCGATCTGGGCGTGCACTGGTCGGTGATCGGGCATCTGCAGACCAACAAGGCGCGCTACGTGGCGCGCTTCGCCAGCGAGTTCCAGGCGCTTGACAGCCTGCGCGTGGCCGAAGCGCTGCAGCAGCGCCTGCAGCTGGAAGACCGCACGCTGGATGTTTTCGTGCAGGTCAACACCTCCGCCGAACCCAGCAAGTACGGACTGGAGCCCGACGCGGTCGAGGCCTTCGTGCAGCAGCTGCCGGCCTTCGATCGCCTGCACGTGCGCGGCCTGATGACCCTGGCCACCTTCACTCCCGAAGTCGAACGTGTGCGCGCGTGCTTCGTGCGCCTGCGTGAGCTGCGTGACCAGTTGCGGCGCACCGCGCCTGCCGGCATCGATCTGTCACAGCTTTCGATGGGCATGTCCGGTGACTTCGAAGTGGCTATCGAGGAAGGCGCCACCGTCGTCCGCGTCGGCCAGGCCATCTTCGGTGCACGCGCCACCCCGGACAGTTTCTACTGGCCCAGCAATGGAGCCCCGGCATGAAGCACGCGGTTGTCCTGCAACACGTTGCCTTCGAGGACCTTGGCACCCTGCAACCGTTGCTGCTGGCCCAGAGCTGGCAGCTGCAGGTGCTGCAGGCGGGTGTCGATGTGCTCGATGGCGCCGAAACCGCCGATCTGCTGGTCGTGCTGGGCGGTCCCATCAGTGCCAATGACACAGGGACCTATCCCTTCGTCAACGACAGCATTGCCCTGCTGCAGCGCCGGCTGCAGCGGCAGCGGCCCACCCTCGGCATCTGCCTGGGTGCACAGCTGATGGCGCGGGCACTCGGTGCCAGTGTCGCTCCCAGTGGTGGCAAGGAAATCGGCTTTGCGCCACTGCTGCTGACCGATGAAGGCCAGCGTTCTCCGCTGCAGTCCCTGCAGGGCATTCCGGTACTGCATTGGCATGGTGAAGCGTTCGAACTTCCGGCCGGTGCACGCCGCCTGGCCAGCACGCCGGCCTGCCGTCACCAGGCATTCGCCATCGGCAGCCACGCACTGGCCCTGCAATGCCATCCGGAACTGGACGCCCGCCAGTTCGAGCGTTGGCTGATCGGCCACACGCTGGAGCTGGCCCAGGCCGGCATCGATCCCAACGACCTTCGCGCGCAGGCGCGTCGCTATGGCGCACCACTGGCTGCGGCCGCCACCGCGATGTTCGACCATTGGCTGCAGGACCTGCCGGAGACACCACAATGAACTACCGATTGCAGATCCACCGCGATGGCGCCCACTGGGGTCACTTCGACTGCAGCGGCCCCGATGCCCTGCAACGCATGGACGCCATCGCCGCACAGCTGCCTGCCGATCAGGGCTTCCAGCTGAAACGGCAGAAAGGGGTCAGCGAAGAGCGCATCCTGTCCAGCAATGCCGATGGCCTGCGCGTACTGGCTTCGCAGATCCAGTACCGCGACATCTGACCCGACGATGGTAGTGCCGGCCGCTGGTCGGCATCCGACGGGAGAACAGGTTTGCCCGCCAGCGGCCGGCACTACCCTGGCTGTTCGCCCGCGTGCGAAGCTTCACGGATGCTGACCCTGCAACGCGGCAGCCACCACGGACTGCTCATCGCCCCGCGCTGGCCTTCCACCCGCATCCAACTGGAAGAAGAGGTACTGCAACGCCTGCTCGACGCGCAGGCAATGCTGCCTGCCGGGCTGCGCCTGCTGCTCACTCGTGGCTTCGAACCCGGCCACAGCCGTCTCGGTGGCTTCCGCCGCGTGGTACGACGGCTCGGCATCGCAGCATTCCGCACCCGCTACCCGCAGCGCCGCGATGAGATCGATGCCATCTTCGGTACCAACGGCCACGACATTGATGGCCGTCATATCGATGTCTCACTGGTACTGCACGGCAAGCGGCTGCGGCTGCTGCCCCTGGGCGTGTTCACCCCACCGCGCTGGCAGGATCGTCGCATCGCCCATCATGCCGAAGCGGTCGCGCGGGTGAAGCGCAGCCTGCAGCAGTGCGGCTTCGAACTGCATCGCAACCCCACCGAAGCCCTGCAGATCCACTGCGACTACCGCCCGCGCTGACGCTGCGGCGGCCCATGCGTACTGCGCCTCATGCTATAGATGCAAATGATTCTCTTTTGCTGTAAGGTGCAGCTGCTGCCCTTGCCGCCGCGGGCTGTTCCCTTTCCCAGTTGTCGCCCGCCCCGTGTCCACGCCTGTCGAATCGACGGATGTCGCGCAGCTGTGCGCAGCCCATTACCGGCCGCTGCACACCCATGTCCGCCGCAAACTCCCGCAACGCAGCGACGCTGATGACGTCGTCCAGGAAACCTGGCTGCGTGTCGTCAAAGTCGCCACCAGTGGCCTGCTGAGCAATGGCCGCGCCTATCTGTACCGCGTCGCCCACAACCTGATCGCCGATCACTACCGGCAACGCCAGCGCCGTCGCGAAGAGGTGCTGGATGACACGCAGTTGAATGCCATCGCCGATCCTGCGCCGCTGCCCGAGCAGCGACTGCTCGACGCCGAACAACTGCGCCACCTCGACGCGATCATCGCCGCGCTGCCGCCACGGTCGCGCCAGGTGTTCCTGCTGGCCCGTGTGGAACAGTTGGCGCTGGCCGAGATCGGGCGCCAGCTGGGGATCAGCCGGCAGACCGCGCACGGCCATCTGCTGCGCGCCCTGGTCGCGTTGCAGCAGGTGCCGGGCGCATGAGCCAGGAGACCATTGCACGCGAAGCTGCACGCTGGTGGCTGGATGCGCACGACGGCGACCGCGATGAGAACGCGTTCGAGCAATGGTGCCGGGCCGATCCACGCCATGCGGCGCAGTACCTGCACCTGCAGGAGTTGTGGCAGGCCGGTGCGGCGACGCCCAGCCTGCAGCGGCAACAGCAGCGCAGGCAACGCCGTCGCCCGCGCGAAGCCGGCATTGCGGTTCTGTTGCTGTGCGCGCTGGGTCTCTACAGCCGCCATGCCTCGCCACACGTGGCACAGGTACTGCGTACGGCCGCTGGCGAGATCCGCGAGGAAACGCTTCCGGATGGTTCGCATGTCCTGCTGTCACCTAGCAGCGAAGTGAAGGTGCGCATCGATGGGCAGCGCCGCCAGCTCCAGCTGCAGCGCGGCCAGGCCTGGTTCCAGGTCGCCGCCGATGCCGACCGGCCATTCCAGGTGCATACCCCACAGGGCACCGTCACTGCACTGGGGACCGCATTCGATCTTGCCGTGCAGGGCAACAGCAGTGTGGTCACCGTTACCGAGCATCGCGTGCGCGTGGACAGCGGCAACGTCAGCATGCTGGCCGACGACGGCGAGCAGCTGCGCTTCGATGGGCAGGCAACAGCCCATGCAACAACGGCTGCCCCCGGAACATTGGCCTGGCGCGAGCGGCGCCTGCACTGGGTCTCGGCCCCGCTGGCCGACGTCACGCAGGGCCTGGACCGCTGGCATGGCGGGCATACGTGGGTCGTCGGCGAGCAGCTGCGCCAGCAGCCGGTCACCCTGCTCGGCAGTGCCGACGGTGCAGCCAGCAATCGCGACCAGCTGGCCACGCAACTGCAGGTGCGCGTGCTGCGCCTCGGCGCGGGCATACAGGTGTGGCTGCCGCCACGCAGGGAGCAGCGTGATGGACCCTGACATCCGGCCTGCGACGGCGTCTACCCAGGATGACGACGTTCTGCGTCAGCCCCTGGAGCCCCCGATGCTGTGCCCCCGCCCCCTTGTCCTTGCCCTGTCGCTGGCCTGCACCAGCGCCCTTCCGCTGCTGCCCGGCAGTGCCCACGCACAGACCGCCACACGCACCTACGATCTGCCCGCCCAGCCGCTGGCGGCCGCGCTGGACGCCTACAGCCGGCTGACCGGTGTCGACCTGGTGATAGGTGCGGCGCTGCCTGCCGGGCATTCGGCCCCTGCTCTGCGCGGTGACTTCGACGATGCGCAGGCCCTGTCGCGCCTGCTGGCAGGCAGCGGCCTGCGACCGCGCTTCGTCGATGCGCGCCGCGCCGCCCTGGAACCGGCGCCGGCTGAACGCGCCGATGGCAGCCGTCGCACCGGCCCGCTGCGGGTGCAGGGCACTACCGCGCACGGCCAGGCACCGGGGGGCGGCGCCAGCCAGTATGTACCGGCCACCCGCGATGGCTTTGCGCCCTCGGTCGGCAGCGAGCGCGTGGCGATGGCCGAACGCCAGGAAGGCAACAGCCTGCTGCGCTCGATGCCCGGCACCCACAGCTTCCATTCGCGCAGCCAGCCGGGCCTGCAGGTCAACATCCGCGGCATGACCGGTGCCGGCCGGGTCAACACCATGATCGACGGTGTCACCCAGACCTTCCGCAACAATGCCGGGCATGGTTCGGGCGGTCCGTTCGCCTATGTCGATCCCTTCCTGCTGGCCGGTGTGGACGTGCAGCGCGGTGCGGTCGCTGGCGGTGACGGCGCTGGTACGCTGGCCGGCAGTGCCAACTTCCGCACCCTGGATATCGACGATCTGCTGAGTGAGGGCCGTGACTGGGGCCTGCGCGCCGGCTATCGCCATGGCAACAACGGCTATGGCAGCGGCCGCACCTTCGCCGGTGCATGGCGCCACAGCGAAGAAGGTGGCGACCGTCAGTTCGGCCTGCTGGCCGCCGCCAGCAGCAGCCGCAGCAGCGAATACGCGACCGCGCGTGGGCAGAAGAACAGCGCCGACCCCGGCAGCCAGCAGCCCAGCAGCTGGCTGCTGAAAGCACGCCTGCAGCCCAGCGACCAGCACCGGCTGGACCTGAGCCACATGCGTTACGAAAACGACTTCTACCACAACTACCCGTGGCAGATTTCCGCGCGCAACCAACGCGCCAGCTACCGCTACACGCCCTATTCGCCGTGGATCGACCTGCGCGCGACTTTTGCCAGCAACAAGACCCGGCTGTTCTACCCCCCGGTGGAGGATTCCAGCTACATCGGCCGCCGCACCCACAGCAGCCTGAACAGCTGGACCGTGGACAACACCAGCCGCTTCGACATCGGGGCACTGCAGGCGCGCTGGAACACCGGCCTCAAGCACCAATCGGACATCTTTGTGGCCGATACTCCCAACCTGCGCGGTGCCAACCCGCAGGGTCGCAGCCAGCTGGACAGCATGTTCAGCACGCTGGAGCTGCAGTACGACATCTACGCATTGACTGCCGGCCTGCGCCAGGACCGGTTCGGCATCCGTGGCCACATCCCGGTGTGCTCGGATGTACCCGGCCAGTGCGCGGAGATCAATGGCGGCGACATCGACGTGCGGCGCAGCGAGCGCGCACTCAGCCCGAGCCTGGCGGTTTCACTGCAGGCCACTGACTGGCTGCAGCTGTTCGCCGAGGTCTCGCGGACGTCGCGTCCGCCGCGCGTGCAGGAGATGTTCTTCGAGAAGATCCCGCTGGAAGGCATGAGTGATGCCGATGGCGTTGGCGCCAACCCGTTCCTGCGCCGTGAGCGATCGCGCAACCTGCAGTTCGGCGCCAACCTCAGCGCCTCCTCGCTGCTGGTCGACGGCGACCTGGCGCAGCTGCGGGTCACCCGCTTCGACAACCGCATCCGCGACTACATCAAGCCGCAGTACCTGCTGATCGTGCATCCGCCGGAAGTGGAACCGTTCGTGGTGCCGATCGACGGCGATCCGCAACTCACTGCCTGGACCGATGCACTGGACGTGGACGACTTCAGCACCACCACGCGCTGGATGAACCACCCCGGCGTGGTGCGCATGCGCGGTATCGAACTGGAAGCGCATTACGCCAGCGAGCACTACCACACCACGCTGAGCTGGACCCGCTCGCACACCAGTGCGCCGGCCATCGAGTTCGTCAACCTGGAAGACATCACCTCCCTGCCCGACCGCTACTGGACGCTGGACGTGGGCGGCCGCTGGTGGCAGCAGCGCGTGCAGGCCGGTCTGCGCGCCGAGTACTCCGGGCCGACCGAGGAAGGCTACGACTTCTTCCAGACCCGCAAGACCGGCGGCACCGGCGTGCTGCTGGACTTCTACGCGAGCTTCAAGCCCCAGGCCAACACCACGCTGTGGCTGAACATCGAAAACCTGCAGAACAAGGCCTATGACAACAATGCCTCGATCGACAGCATCTTCAGCCCGATCCTGGACCGCGGCAACGGCCGTGGCCGCACCGTTTCGATGGGCGTCAATGTTGCGTTCTAGCCGTCGCTGGCTGCCCGTATGCCTGCTCGCGCTGGCCGCGGTGGCTGGCGCGCAGCCGGTGCCCGGCACAGTGATCGACCTGGCCACTGGCCAGCACCTGGACGAAGCCGCATTCGTGACACGCGCGGCGGACGCCCAGCGGCTGTTGCTGGGTGAACGCCATGATCTCGCCGGAGACCACACCGCCCAGCGCTGGCTGCTGCAGGCCCTGCAGCGGCAGCGCCCGCAAGGTTCACTGGTGCTGGAAATGATCGCCAGCCAGCGCCAGCCACGCCTGCAGCGGGTGCAGCGCTGGCAGGCCAAGGGCAACCAGGCCGAAGGTGCACGCCTGCGGGAACTGCTGGACTGGGATACGCGCTGGCCGTGGGCCGCGTATGGCGGGCTGGTACGGGAGGCTGCCGATGCAGGCACGCCGTTGTTCGGCGGCAACCTGTCGCGTGCCGAGGTCAACGCGCTGCTGACCTCGACCGAGGGCGTGCGATTCCCGGTGGCCGCTGCCCGCCAGCGCCTGTCGGCGGTGGTGCTGGCCCAGCACGCAGACGCGGCACCGATGCTGGAAGGGATGCTGGCCGTGCAACAGGCCCGCGATACGCGCATGGCGCGGGTGCTGCTCGATGCGCCCGCGCCAGCGCTGCTGGTAGCAGGTCGCTGGCATGTACTGCGCGGTACCGGGGTACCGGGCTACCTGTCACAGGATACGCCTGCGCTGGTGATCGCATTGGCTTCACCGGGTGAAACCGTCGATGCAGCTGATGCCGATCTGCTGTGGGTGCTGGACGATGAGTGAGCGTGGCCAACACTGGCAGGCGATCGCGATCACCGTCGTCCTGCATCTGCTGCCACTGCTGCTGTTGGTGCACTGGGTCGCGATGCCGCCGATGCTGCCGCCGCCGGAGCAGGACGTGCGCATCAGCCTGCGCCTGCTGGCACCGGCCACGCCGCCGCAACCGGTGGAGGAACGCCAGGCCGAGACCCCCAGCCAGGCGCAGCAGGCCCGCGCCTCGCAGCCCACGAAGTCGCCGCCGCCACCCAAGCCTACGGCGGCACGCGAGGGAGAGCTGGCCGCCAGCGAAACGGGTGGGACGGGCCGCCAGCCACTGCCAGTCGCCCCGCCTGCGGCCGCGACCGATGCAAGTCCCGCACCGGCATCGATCACGGCCGCGCCGCCCGCTCCAGACGCGCCACCGGCAGACTTCCAGGCCGGCGCCGCCAGCGACCAGTGGGAAGCCCGCCTGATGGCGCGGCTGGAGCGTTACCGCTACTACCCTGCCGCCGCGCGCTCGCGCCGGCAGCAGGGCACTGCGTGGGTCAGGGCCAGCATCGACCGCGAAGGTCGCCTGCTGGCGCTGCGGCTGGAGCAGTCCAGTGGCCAGCCGATGCTCGATGACGCCGCGCTGCAGACCTTCCGTCGCGCGCAGCCGCTGCCGCCCATTCCCGATGAACTGAAGGCACCGCAGGAGCTGGTGGTGCCGGTGGAGTACTACCTGCGCTAGGCGGCATAAGCCTCCGCCTCGATCTCGAACAGCATGCCGTCCAGCGCCAGCCGCGGCACCGGGATCAGCGTGCAGGTGGGCGCCGAGCGGTTCGGCCAGCGCCGCCGCACCTGATGGGCGATGATGCCCAGCCGGTCTTCGTCGTGGTCCACCACCAGGATGCGCAACCGTGCGACATCGGCCAGGCTTGCCTGCGCCGACCGCAGCGCGATCTCCAGGTTGTCCAGCGCTTGCCCGACCTGTTCCTCGAAACCGGGGGAGAGATGGCCATTGGCATCCTCACCGCCCTGCCCGGCAATATGGATCACCCGCGCGGGCAGGCGCACCACCGCCACGTGCGAGTAGCCGTTGGCCGAAGGATCGTAAAGCCCCGCAGGATTGAACAGTTCCAGCAGGCCATGGCCGAGGCCCGGGGTGGTCAACAGGTTCATGCCGCGCGCCTCGTGGGGGATGCGAGGCAGTCTGCGACCTCAACATTGGTTCAGGTCAAACAGATCCGGTGCAACAGACCGGTCCGCCACGCGCAACGATCGCGCCCACGTGTAGATCCCGGCTCACGTCCACGCCGGATCGGCAGTGAAATCGATGGTCAGCCAGAACGTGCTGCCCCGCGCATCCAGCCGCACGGCGATCTCGTCGCGCATCGCATCGACCTCCCCCACCGAGCCGAGCGGCGTGGCCGGATCAGCCAGCACATGGATCTCGATGAAGCGCATCCGCCCCATCTTCGCCACGTGGCTGGTGAAACCGAGGTAGCCACGCTCGGCCACGAACGCCTGCATCACCTGCTGCACGCGCCGGTCCAGATCGTCCGGCGCAACCTGCAGCACTTCACGCATGGCCTTCCACGCGCTGCGCGCCGGGACCGGCAATACCGCCAGGCTGATCAACGCCAGCACGATCGAATCCAGATACGGCACCCAGTGGTGCCACTCACCGCCATGCAGGACCAGGGCCAGTATGAAGGCCAGCACTACCGCCAGGCTCATCAACCCACCCAGCAGCCAGCCCCGTACATCCAGCCACAACAGCGCCGAGCGCAGGCGCCGCGCCCGCTGGGCGACGAACGCCGCCATCGCCAGGTTGCTGGCACTCAGCAATGCCGCCCACCACAGCGCGGGCCCTAACTTCACCTCGTGCCCGCCCGTGGTCAAGCCGATCACGGCGTTGGCCAGCGCATACACGCAGGCCAGCGACAGGATCACCCCGCCCAGTGCCTCGACCATCGGTTCCAGGTGCCAGTAGCCGTACTGGAAGCGCGGGCTCTGTTCCCGCGCCACCAGCCGCAGTACCGACAACGACACCAGGGTCAGGGCAACGTCGACCAGGCTGTACACACCGTCGAACAGGATGGCCTGCGATCCCACCAGCAGGCCACCGCTGAAGCCGACCACGCTGACCGCGATGGTGACCCCGATCGAGAACTTCAGGATGCGTTGCTCGCGCGCGGTATCCATCGTTCGCCGAAGGGCCGACCGTCGCCGGTCAGGCCTTCAGTACCTCCACCTTGTACGAGGTCACGTCGCCGTCGTGCTCGATGATGAGCCCGTGCACGTCCGACTCGAAGCCCGGGAAGCGGGCATTCTGCTCACGGGCGATGCGCAGCGACTGGATGATCGGCTCATCGCTGTCGCCAAAGCGCTCGCCCGGCATGATGGTCGGGATGCCCGGCGGGTACGGAACCAGCATGGTCGCCGCAATACGGCCACTGATCTGCTCGATATCGACCCGCTCGATCTCGCCCTTCACCAGGTGGTTGTAGGCGTCGGCCGGGGTCATCATCGGTGTCGGCAGATCCACGTACATCTCGCGCATCACCTTGGCCACGGCGAATTCCTGGTTGAACGAATGAAGCGCGTCGCACAGGTCGCGCAGGCCCCAACCGGCGTACGCGTTCGGATAATCAGCCGCCAGCGTGGGCAGTGCCTGGCTCAGCGGCGCGTTGCGGTCATACAGTTCCTTGAATGCCATCAGTTCGGTGACCAGCGTGCTCCACTTGCCCTTGGTGATGCCCATCGAGAACAGGAACAGCACCGAGTACAGGTTGGTCTTCTCCACGGTAATGCCGCGGCCCCACAGGAACTTGCTCAGCACCGCCGCAGGGATGCCCAGCTTGCCCATGCTGCCGTCCATCGCCAGGCCTGGGGTCAGCAGGGTCACCTTGATCGGGTCGATCAGCACATAGTCATCGACCAGATTCTCGAAGCCGTGCCAGTGTGCGTCCGGTTGCAGGTACCACTCTTCGCGCTTGGCCACCATCGGCGCCGGCGTATCGCCCTTGTCCAGACTGCGCTCGAGCCTGGTCGGCTGCCATACGCTGAACCACCAGTCGTCGCGTCCCAGGTCATCGCGGACATGCAGCATCGCGCGGCGGAAGGCAATCGCCTCGTCATGCATTTCCTGCACCAGCGAGCGGCCGGCATCGCCTTCCATCATCTTCGAGGCCACGTCACAGGCCGCGATCACCCCGTAATGCGGGCTGGTCGAGGTATGCATCATGAACGACTCGTTGAAGCGCTCGGCATCCAGGTTCCGTTGCGCCGAGTTGCGCACGTGGATCATCGACGCCTGCGAGAACGCCGCCAGCAGCTTGTGGGTGGAATGCGTGGTGAAGATGATCGCATCCTGCTCACGCGGCTTGCCCTTGGCCATGCCGTAGTGGTTCTCGTAGAAAGGATGGAAAGCGGCGTAGGCGTACCAGGCTTCGTCGAAATGCAGGAAATCGACCGCGCTGCCGATTTCGTCGGCAATCTTCTCGGCGTTGTAGCACAGGCCGTCGTAGGTCGAGTTGGTCACCACCGCGATGCGCGGCTTGGAGCCAGCCTGATAGGCCTTGCTGGCCAGCGGATTGGCGGCGATGCGCTGCTGCAACGATTCCGGCGTGAACTGATCCAGGCTGATCGGGCCAATGATGCCGTGTGCATTGCGGCTGGGGGTGAAGTACACCGGTACCGCGCCGGTCATGATCAACGCATGCAGCAGCGACTTGTGGCAGTTGCGGTCGACGAACACCACGTCGCCGCGCGCCACCGTGCCATGCCAGACGATCTTGTTGGCGGTGGAGGTGCCATTGGTGACGAAGAAGGTATGGTCGGCACCGAAGTTGCGCGCCGCCTCTTCCTCGGCATCCTTGATCGGGCCGGTGTGATCCAGCAGTGAGCCCAGCTCCGGCACCGAGATCGACAGATCGCTGCGCAGGGTGTTCTCACCGTAGAACTGGTGGAATGCACGGCCCACCGGTGACTTGGTGAACGCCACACCTCCGGCATGGCCCGGCGTGTGCCAGGAGTAGTTCGACTCGGCCGCATGGTGGATCAACGCCTTGAAGAACGGGGGCAGCAGGTTCTTCATGTAGTCTTCGGCCGCGCGCATCACCTGCCGCGAGATGAAGCTCTTGGTGTCTTCGAACAGGAAGATGAAGCCGTGGATGTATTTGAGCAGCTTGCTCGGCACTTTCTCGATGGTGCGGCGCTCGCCGTACAGGAACACCGGCAGGTTGGCGCGGCGCGCGCTCTGCTCGCGCAGGAAAGCGGTCAGGCGCTGGAACTCGCCATCCACCTCTTCACTGCCGTCGATCGAGATCAGCACCGCCGAGGCCGCCACGTAGGTGCGGGCGCCGGCCCGGGCATCATCCAGGTTCAGCCCGCACAGCACGCGCTGGTCATTGCTGCGCAGCTCTTCCACCAGCGCACGGATCAGGATGCCGCCGATGCGCGGCGACTCGTAGTCGTTGTCGATGACAATGACCGGATAGTCCAGGGACTTGAAGTACACGTCGATTCTCCTTGTCGAACTCAGGAATGCCGGGCGCCGGCGCTGATGGCCGATGCCTCGCGGGCGCGCTGCCGCTGCTGGCGGCGCTCCTCGCTGAAGAAGGGATAGAACACGGTGATGAACAGCACGAACAGGAAGGCGTACTGCACGATGGTTCCCGACGAGCCGTAGATCGCCCACAGGCAGTACACGACGGTCAGGCTGGTGAGCGTCCAGAACGCACCGGTGTGGACCAGGGTGTGCGAGCGCTCGACCACGAAGTAGCAGGCCACGCACGAGTAGATGTAGGGCAGCAGGGTCAGCACCACCGCCGCCGACGTGATCACGTCGAACTGGGCCGATGCGGTTTCCGAGGTGGAGGTGACCAGCACTGCCAGGGTCATCAGCACGGCCACGATCAGCACGCCCTTGACCGGCACGTCGTCCTTGTTGGTCTTGCTGAAGATGCTCGGGAACAGGCCATCATCGGAGGCCGCCTTGGCACTCTGCGCGGTCAGCAGGATCCAGCCACCCAGCGAACCGGCCGCGCCGATGAACGCGCACAGGCTGACCAGTGCACCGCCCCAGCCACCGACGGCCTTGGCCGCGGCCAACGCGAACGGTGCGTCGGACACCTGCAGTTCCGCGTTCGGCACCATGCCCATGATTACCGAGGAACTGGCGATGTAGGCAATGGCAGCCAGGAACACGCCGGCCAGCGTCGCGCGGGCGACGTTCTTCTCCGGATTTTCGACCACACCTGCAGTCACCGATGCAGACTCGACGCCGATGAAGGCCCACAGGGTCAGTGCCGCGGCGCTCGAGATCGCACCGAAGTTCGACTCGCCAGACACGTTGTAGGCGCCCTTGAAGATGTCGGCATCGAAGAAGAACCAGCCGAAAATGGCGATGCCCAGGATCGGCACCAACGCAAAGCTGGTGGTGACCGTCTGCACGCGGCTGACGAAGGCCGGGCCGATCACGTTGGCAAAGCTCAGTGCCCACACCAGCACCAGCACCGCGATGCAACGCACCAGTGGCTCGGACAGGATCGGGAAGAAATAGCTGAAATAGCCCACCGCCGCGATCGGGATGGCGACGTTGCCGATCCAGTTGGCGAACCAGTAGATGGTGTTGGTCTGGAAGCCCATGTACGGCCCGAACCAGTCGCGCGCGTAGGCATAGGGACCGCCCGCCTTTGGGGCGAGCTTGCCCAGCTTGGCGAACACGAAGGCCAGCAGCAGCGCACCGGCAGTGGTGATCAGCCAGCCCCAGATCGAGGCGGTACCGATCTTGGCCAGGCTGGACGGCAGCAGGAACACGCCTGAGCCCATCATGTTGCCGGCGACGAGGAAGGTGGCTCCGACCACCCCGATTTTCTTTGCTTCTGCCATGACGATCTCCGGTACTGGCATGAGCCCGGCAGCACCGGGCGTGGGGACGGTTGCGCTGGCTTACGACCGCTGGCGCCTATTTGATGAAGTTGTATTGCAGGCTGCCCTGCACCCGGACCGTGTCGCCGCGTGCGCCGCTCTGCTGTTCCAGGCGGCCGTACAGCAGCTCCATGCCCATCGTCCACGACGGCGCGGGGCTCCAGATCAGGTTGAATACGCCGTACCGGCTCTGCCGGAAGGCATCGGCCGCCAGTGCGGCATTCCGCTCCAGGGTCAGCTGGCCGAAGATCAGGTTCGATCGCCACAGCTCGGACCAGTAGTGGGTATAGCCGACGAAACCGCCGTGCAGGTCCAACGCGTCGAGGCGGCCATCGGCACCGACCACCGCGTCCAGCCCGGAGCCGGTCAGGTCGGCGGTATAGCGGCTGAGACCGCGCCCTCCCAGCGCACCGAACAACAGCAGGTCGCGCTCGCCCACCGACGCCGAGCCGCTCAACTGCACGCCGCCAGCCATGCGCCGGTCGCGCTCGTTGTCACCGTCGTATGCCAGGCTGCGTGCCACTGCGCCCAGTTGCAGGTGGCCCCAGTCTCGTTCCATGCGCGCAGTGACGGTCACGTCCGGCAGACGGTTCACTGCAGCGCGCTCTTCGCTG
Organism: Stenotrophomonas maltophilia group sp. msm1; assembly: GCF_032025805.1. Classification (NCBI taxonomy): domain Bacteria; kingdom Pseudomonadati; phylum Pseudomonadota; class Gammaproteobacteria; order Lysobacterales; family Lysobacteraceae; genus Stenotrophomonas; species Stenotrophomonas maltophilia group sp. msm1. The sequence goes on along the minus strand of NZ_JAVSKH010000002.1, from coordinate 882,448 downwards.
GCACCGGCAAGTTCGGTCTTCGGATCTTCGGCGGCGACGGTCAGGGTGTTGCCCTTGCCCAGCGCAAAGCTGTGGTGGATGCCGGCCACCAGCAGATAGCCCGCGCCGCCTGGACCAGCGAAATCCAGCGTGTCGGGCAGGCTGTCCGGATCCATGAAACTGGAATAGCCATAGCCGGCATAGGTGTTGCCGAGCTGGCCATAGGCGTGACGCAGCCGGAATTCGTAGCCATCGCTGCTGCCGAAGAAGTCGTTTTCCAGGTAAAAGCGGAGGTTGCCGTGCGTGGTCGGGCGCCGCGCCTCGAAACTGAAGCGGGTCTGCTTGGCGTGGATGTTGAAGTTGGACACGTCACGGTGGCTGCCACCGACCGGCATCGACGAAGGAATGAACTGGTCCTCGTCACCGGCTGCGCGGGAATCCGCGATGGCATCCAACTTGGCATAGCCGCCGATGCGGATCACCGTATCAGTGCCGGGAATGGCAAAAAACCCCTTCAGATCGGGATCGGTCGGGCCCGCGGCACTGTCCGGACGCGATGCCGCCGTGGATGGATCGGCGACCGAATCGCGTTGTGGCAATACGGGCTGGGCGACACCCGGCACCTGGGTGGGATGGATCACCCCCGTCGTGGCCGCTGTGGGGGCGAAAGATAACGCTCCGGGCTTCGCCTGTGCCTGCGGCTGCGCCTGCACAGGCGCATGATCCCGCTGCTCCAGCCGATCCAACCGTTGCTGCATGCCTTCCAGCGCCTGGCGCATGGCGGCAATCTCACGCCGCAATGCCTGCGCATCCTGCGCATCACCCTGTTGCGCGTACGCCGGCATGACCGCCAGTGCCCCGAGACATGCCAGATTCAGTACCGCCATACGCATTGCATCCTCCCCGGACGAACACTCGCATCACGGTTCCGGAGCGCACGCATGCGCCGCCCTGGCCTCGCGTTGCCGTTGCTGGAAATGCGGGTACTGCGTCGACGACACCAGTCAGCCTGCACGCGGCAGACAACAGGACAATGACACTGCCCTGCCTCTATCCATGTCGCTTCCATCAAGGCCGCGCAGCCAGAGAGATGGCGACCGCAGCAGTCTGGGTAACAATCAGGGAGTGAGAGTGTCGTGAATGGCTGTGCCGACCTGCCCGCATCCGGGCAGCTGCGGCGCGGCATCCATGGCGCGTTGACGCTGTATTCCATGCGTCACAGGCTAGTCCGCCTGTCGTTTTTGGCCTTGATTGGAATCAAGGCGTGATGTTTGATCTCAGTCACGATTCAGCCGTGACGACGAACAGCCCATGCGCAAGCAGTTGTGTTCGCCTGGGGCTTGGAACGCAACAGGCCCGCACGTCACCATGCGGGCCTGTGGTCGACATCATGATGCAGGCTCAGATCAGCGCGGGCCGAGCACCGTCTGCAGGTCATCCCCCTGCGGCAGACCGGCGCGGCGCTGCACCTGGCCCTGCGCATCCTGGAACAGGATACCCGGCGTGCCCTGGAACCCCATCTCGACCATCAGCACCTGGTTGGCGTCGAGCTTGCCCGCGATGTCGCGGCTGATGCTCGGCAGGGCCTTGATGCCGCCACGGTCGAACTGGTGCTCGTTCTGAAGCAGGGCCGCGCTCGGGTCACGCGCGGAGAGGATCGCTGCCGCCTTGGCCGGACTGTCCTCACGGATGACGCCGACCATGATGTGGCGCAGTTGTACCTTGCCTGCATCCACCCACGGACGCGCCGCCTCCCAGAATTTGTGGCAGTAAGGGCAATTGGCATCGCTGAAGGTGTAGACCACGCGTGGCGCATCGGCCTTGCCGTCAGGCACCCACGCGCTGGCTTCCAGCTTGCTCCACATCCTGGCGGACATCGGCGAGGCGACCAGCTTCTCAACCGCCTCTGCGGCTACATCATTGCCTTCCGCGTCGAACAGACTGCCGACCAGTACGTGCTTGCCATCGGCAGTGACATAGGCCGCCGCCGGCTGCTGGCCACCGACCACGCCAGCGAAGCCCCGCAGGCCTTCGGGGGCATCGAACTCGGCAACGACCTCGAAACCGTGCTTCTCGATGCCCTTCAGCACCGCAGGGCGGTCGCCCTTGTTGGCAGCAGCTGCGGCGCTCGCGGCCGGTGGCGCAGCGCTCTTGCCCGGCGGCGTCTGTGCCTGGCTGCAGGCGGCCAATGCCAGCAGGACCGGCAGCAACAGCACCGCGGGGGCGGCGCGCAGGGAAGTCGACAACATGGGAACTCCGTAGTGAGATGCCCGCGCAGGCTACCGCAGCCGACGCAGTTTGTGTTCAAGACCGGCTGCCGTCAGTTCGCCGAGGTGCAGCTCTCGCAGGCGCCCTTCCGCGTCGAAGAACAGGGTCGAGGGATAGGCCTGCACGCCCAGCGCCGTAGAAGCCGCAGCGTCGCCGTCCAGCAATACGTTGTCCGGCACAAGGCGTTCGCGCGTAACAAAACCCCGGACCTCGTCGAGGGTTTCACCCTGATTGAGGAACACGAACTGCACCTCCGCATGCGCCTCCTGCGCGGCTGCCAATACCGGCATCTCGCGTCGACAGGGACCACACCAGCTGGCCCAGAGGTTCAACACCAGTGGCTTGCCACGGAACTGCTGCAGATCAACCCTGCCCCCCTCCAGGTCAGCAACCTGCACTGCTGGCAGGGGCATCTGCCGCGCCTGCCATGCGGACAGCAATTGGCTGCCACCCGCCCACAGCAGCACCCCTGCCAACGACGCGCCCAGCACGGGCATGCGTAACGCCCGCCACGGGCGTAGTCGCCACAGCCCCCATGCCAATCCCGCAACCAGGACGATCACCAGGTGATAACCGCCATCGGCAATCTGCAGAACGCCCCACGGCGCCTCGCGGTACAGCGTGAAGTTCAAGGCTACGAAACTGATGCGGCCGCACAGCAGGCCGACCAGCAACATGTCCAGAACCATGCTGGGTGCAGAAGGCAGCGGCATGCCGTCCTTCCTGCGTGACCACAGGCGAGCCACAGCCATCGCCAGCAAAACGCACGCGAGAATCAACACCACCGGCATCGGCACCGGCCCAACGCTCGACATCAAACCACCTGTTCAATCGTCCACTGACTGCATGGTCGAAGTGTCGCGCCCCGGTTGCAAGCGCGACGATGTTGGCGCCGTCAGGCCGCGCTTCGCCCGTGTTGCATCACCGACGGCGATTGCAGCCCACGCAGGCTGCCCGCCACCGATGGCATCAACGGCCGCTCGCGGCGCTTGCTGTTGACGTGACGCCGATAGTTGGCTGGCGTCATGCCCACGATGCGTAGAAACAACCTGCGGAAAGCACTCTGGTCAGCGTAGCCGACGCCCCAGGCCACCTCGTCGATGCCTGCTCCCTGCTGCAACAGGGTCTGGGCCTTGGCGATGCGCAGCCGTTGGCAGTATTCGATCGGCCGCAGGCCGGTGGCCTTGAGGAACCGCCGCTGCAGCGTGCGCGGCTCCAGCCCGGAAACCTCGCAGATCGCGGCAAGCGTGGCGCCGCGTGCGGCCGTGGTGTGCAGCCAGCGCTGCGCCTTCAACACATCACGATCGCCATGTGCGAAGTTGGCACTGAAGCGTTCAAGATCCTGCTGGATCGTGGCGGGCACGGTGATGCCCAGTTGCTGCGCGACCGCGCTGGCCACGCCCTGCCCATGCAGCCGGTACAGCAGGCGCAGCCCCAGGAAGCGCCAGGCCTGGACCCCACCGACCGTCAGCAGGTCGCCGTCATCCACCAGTGCCCGCTCGCTCGGCACCCAGCTCGCTGCCTGCGCCAGCAGGCCTGGATGGCGCCCCAGATCGGGGCCACTGACCGTGCGTCCCGCCAGCAACCCTGCCCGTGCGAGCACGCTGACGCCATCACTGGCAGCGGCCAGCAGGCTGCCGCCGTCGTAGTGTGCGCGCAGCCAGTCCAGCAGGACCTCGTCCGCGCGCAGGCACGCGCCGGCACTGATCTGGCCGGGAACCGCAATCACGGCCGGAATGGCCGCATCAAGCATTTCCGCACCGGCAATACGATGCACACCGGTCTGGCTGGCCGGCACGATCCAGCGGGTGACCAGCACCCGCTTGAACGGCCGACGCTGCTGCTGGGCCAGGCGATTGGCAACGTGCGCCATTTCGGCCAGAACGGAGGCGGCGGACGGATCACCTCCGGGGTACTCGACCACCGCGATCTCGACGAATCCTTCGTTCCTGAATCCTTCCACAGCCCCTCCTCGCTTCGTTGCAGGCCATCGAACGGCCGGTTCAGGCGAAGGGTAGGAACTGGGCCAGCGGCGGGGCTATGAAGAAAGTTGCAAAGTGCCCTGAATGCGCGCACCCGGACCCAGCCTTGACTCTCGACCAGACTCCATCCTTCAAAATGACCGGAGCATCCGCAGGAATCCGCCATGAACATTGGACAACTGGCCCGCCAGGCGGGCGTGCCGATCGATACGGTGCGCTACTACGAACGGCAGCAGCTGCTGCCGACCGCTGCCCGCTCGGCGGGCGGTTACCGCATCTTCGGCGAGCAGGACCTGCGCCGGCTGCGATTCATCCGCCGCGCCAAGGCACTGGGCTTCAGCCTGGAAGAGATCGGCGATCTGCTCGCACTGAGCGATCACCACTCACAGGACATGGCCAGCGTGCGCGATACCGCGCAGGCACGCCTGCAGGACATCTCACAGCGAATGACGGAGCTGCAACGCATGCACACCGCACTTTCGCAGCTGGTCGACGCCTGCCCCGGCCACGGCACACTGGACCAGTGCCCAATCCTGGCGGCGCTGACCGACGACGCTGCGCAGGCGACAGCGGACTGATATCGGCGTCGCAACGCGCGTGAAGAAAAGTGCAACAAATGCTTGCCAACCCCCTGGGGCGAGGCTATTATTTCGCTCCTCAGCGACGTGGGGCCATAGCTCAGCTGGGAGAGCGCCTGCATGGCATGCAGGAGGTCAGCGGTTCGATCCCGCTTGGCTCCACCAATCTTTCGGCATTAGGCCGTCGAAAGGTCGCTAAAGAACATTGATGAGAATTGCGTCCCCATCGTCTAGAGGCCTAGGACATCACCCTTTCACGGTGGCGACCGGGGTTCGAATCCCCGTGGGGACGCCACTCATCACGAACAATGAGGACCCGGCCGATAACCGGGTCTTTTTTGTTCACCGCCTACCGGCATTCAGGTTGTGGCGTAGCGGTTCCCCTGCCCCCGTGGCCGGTTGAACCAAAACGAAAAAAGCTCGAAAAAAGCTCGAAAAAAGCTTCCACAAAGGTGAACACGCAGGTATGATAGGCGGCTCGGCAACACGGGGCCATAGCTCAGCTGGGAGAGCGCCTGCATGGCATGCAGGAGGTCAGCGGTTCGATCCCGCTTGGCTCCACCACTTTCGACATTAGGCCGTCGAAGGTTCTACAACTTGAAGTTTTCGTGCGTCCCCATCGTCTAGAGGCCTAGGACATCACCCTTTCACGGTGGCGACCGGGGTTCGAATCCCCGTGGGGACGCCAGTTTCAAAACGGACTCTGCTCCCGGCAGATCATCCGCGGTTTCAATGGGGCCATAGCTCAGCTGGGAGAGCGCCTGCATGGCATGCAGGAGGTCAGCGGTTCGATCCCGCTTGGCTCCACCACTTCGACATTAGGCCGTCGAAGCATCTACAACTTGAAGTTTTCGTGCGTCCCCATCGTCTAGAGGCCTAGGACATCACCCTTTCACGGTGGCGACCGGGGTTCGAATCCCCGTGGGGACGCCAATTCTTGAAAACCCCGACCCTGGTCGGGGTTTTTCTTTGCCTGTGATTCCTGGGAAGGCCCTGTCCACACCGCCACCCGCCTTCAGAACCGCCGGTACATCCCGATCGATGCAGGCGCGGTGGGAGCGAAACCAAACCGCGCGTACAAACGGTGCGCTTCGCCATCTGCCAGAAGGCTGACATATGCCGATGGCGGCAGGTTGGCCTGCATCCAACCATCCAGGCGACGCATCACCTCCTTGCCCAGGCCCTGCCCCTGCAGGCGCGGCAACACGGCGATATCGCAGACCTGCAGGTGGCAGCCGCCATCGCCGACGATGCGTCCCATCGCCACCAGCTCGTTGCCCTGGTAGGCACACACGCCATACAGGGTATTGGGCAGCGCGCGTGCCGCCGCCTCCTGGCTCTTGGCACTGAGGCCCGCCAGTACACGCAGCTGGCAATAGTCTTCAACCGTGGGCACGGCGTCGCGGAACTGGCAGGCGACGGAATCATTCATGCGCTATCTCCCTGTAGGTCGGGCTATCCTGCCTTATCCATGTCGCAGCCGCTGCGACCCACGCCCGCAGAGTTCCCATGTGCTACTCCGCCCTGATCCGCGCCGACTACGCCAAGCTGGTGCGCGAATTCGGCGCCATCCTGTCGCTGGAAGAGTTCGCCGAGCTGTACGCGCACGATCCCGGCAAGAAGCGACCGAAGACCCCGAAGGCCATGGACGACGGCTTTGCCGGCGCGCGCACCGAGCAGGGCCGCGATATCGTCGCGAAAATCCAGCAGTGGCATGCGCAGGAACGGCAGCAACTGGAAGCGGAACTGGCCCGCCAGCGCGAGCGACGCGATATCGCCAATGCCACGCTGGCGACCCGCCCCACCCAGAAAGCCCGCAACGACCTGCGCGTGGCCGGCAACCGCATCGGCCGCGCGCAAGCCCGACTGGAAGACCTGCACCGGGTGCAGCTGCTGCCACGCGACAACCGCATCTTTCCCGGCACCTATGCACCGGTCATGGTCAGCGATGGCGGCAAACGCGTGATCAAGCCGATGCGCTACCAATGCCGGCTGCCGGACAAGACGGCGCGCAACGATGTCCTGTACCCCGGCACCTACAACGCCAGGCGCGACAGCCTGGAAGGCTATTGGCGCGGTGCGTTTGGCCTGCGCCACGGCGTCGTGGTGGTGCAGGCGTTCTATGAGCACGTCCCACGCCATGCCATCGCCGGCCGGATGCTGGGTGCCGACGAGAAGGAACAGGACGTGGTGCTCGAGTTCCGCCCCGATCCGCCACGTGACCTGCTGCTGGCCTGCCTTTGGGCCGAATGGGAGGGACCGGAAGGCCGCCTGCTCTCGTTCGCCACGATCACCGACACCCCGCCACGCGATGTCGCCGCCGCAGGTCACGATCGCGGGGTGATACCGATCCGCAGGGAGCATCTGGATGCGTGGCTCAATCCCGATCCGGACAACCTGGCCGGGCAGTACCGCGTCCTCGACGACCGCGAGGACATCCGCTACGTGTACGAGGAGGCCGGCTGAAGCGCCGTTCTCACGCCGTTGCGCTGGAACGACCCACCGCACGGGCCAGCGCCCTGGTCAGATCCGCCGACAGATACGGCTTGACCAGCAGTACTCCGGCCAGCATCGACTCGGGCAGCTGCTCAGCCAGCATTCCGGTGGCGAGCACGAATGGTACGCCGCGCGCCGACAGTGCTGCCGCCACTGGCTCGCTGGTCTCATTGCGGGCCAGGCGATAGTCCAGCAGGGCCACATCCGGGGCCGAGTCTTCCAGCATGCGCAATGCTTCAGCCACGCTCGCCGCCAACCCGACCACGGTCGCGCCGGCATGCACCAGCTGCATCTGCAGCAAGGCTGCGCTCATCTCGTCGTTCTCGACCACCAGCACCCTCAGGTCCTGCAACACTGTCATCCGGCACCGCTCCTGGAGGCATTCAAGCCGGCGCAGTATAGCCACCACAGAGCCGATGCCGACAGGAAGCGCCCCGATTGGCCTTGCCTCTATGAAAGCCCTGCCGACCTCGGTTACACTCGCACGCTGCCTGCCGGTGTGGCGGAATGGTATACGCAGCTGACTCAAAATCAGCCGGGGGTAACCCCATGAAGGTTCGAGTCCTTTCACCGGCACCACTGCATCAAAGGCCAGGTCCCTGACCTGGCCTTCTGCATTTCCAGTGCCGGGCGCCGGAACTGGGATCGATGCCAACGCCCGCCCTGCCCTCGCTCCCCGAGATCCCGACCGCACGGCTGCGTCCACCTCACGCGGATGACACGACGCCCTGGTCGCGCTGCTTCTCACTGCCGGGCGTGGCCAAGCGCGGCTGCACCCTCGACCGCGTGGGGACACCCGTGCCTTCTGGATGAACGCCCGCGGCACAGGCTCCGCGCCAACACAGAGGAACGCAACTGCGACTTCCGGCAAGTATTTAAATAGACACAGCGCACACTTTTCTTGCAAGCCTCACGTGCTTCTGCCTATCGTGATCCCAGCCGGAGCTGGGGGTGGGGGAATGCATGACGTTGCGTGCGGCGCTGTTTTTTCTGGTTACGCACGCGCTCGTCATTGCCTTTATCGGCCCGCAGGACCCGGTCGGCTCCTACCTGATGCTGATCACCGCACCGCTGCTGGCTGCACTGGCCTGCGTGCGGCGTGCACGTGACAGCCACCAGGCCGCCTGCAAATGGCGGACGCTGGGCGCGGCCGTGGGCCTGTTCTCGCTGGCCCTGCTGGCCCTGCTGTACCGCAATGTGACGGGCCTGGATCCCGCGCAGACGGCCGTGTCTTCGCTGATCCTGTACGTGTTCTACCGCATCCCCCTGACCTACGTTGCCGCCAGCCCGGGAGGCGGCAACCGTTGCATCCGCGCGGTGGACCTGCTGATCATCGCGTTGCTGTGGCTGTTGTACTACGGGCACACGCGGGCGATGGCGCACTTCAACGCCGCATTGTGGACGCAGTGCCTGAACACCATGAGCAGCATGCAGAACAGCCTGGTGTTCTGCTTCGCACTGATCCGTTTCCTGGCCGAGGACGATCCGGACCGCCGCGATTTTTTCCGGACGCTGACGATCTACGCGCTGGGCTACTTCCTGCTGGCCTTCTACATCAATACCTATCAGCCGCAGGTGCCCGACGGCAGTTGGGGCGACCTGCTGATCAGTGGACTGTTCGTGCTGCTGGCCACCCTGGCGGGCAGCCATCGTCGCTACCCGACAGTGGAGGTATCCCGCAGCCTGCGGCGCATCATCGATGCCGGCGTACCATTGATGCTGCCATTGCTGCTGATGCTGGTGGCGCTTCTGGTCGCGCGCCTGCAGCCGACCCTGGCCACGGTCGGCTTCATCGGCTCCCTGCTCGGCTATGCCCTGCGCAGCGTGCTGAGCCAGGTGGAGATCCAGCGCCAGCGCGACGAGCTGGAAAAACTGGCACGGCGTGATCCACTGACCGGCCTGGACAACCGACGCAGCTTCGATGAATCGCTTGGCGCGGCCCACCGCCGCGCGCGGCGCCAAGGTCTGGGCCTGGCCGTTCTCATGATCGATATCGACCACTTCAAGCGCCTCAATGACACCTATGGCCACCCGGAAGGAGATCAGCGCCTGCAGTCGGTCGCCGCCATTCTTGATGGCTGCCTGCAACGGGGTGACGATCTGCTGGCCCGCTATGGCGGCGAGGAGTTCATCGCTGCCCTGCCCTCGCCCGATGCCGCCCACGCCATGGCCCTGGGCGAGCGGGTCCGCGCTTCGGTCGAAGCGGCTGCCCTGCCCGCCCCCGAGGCCACCGTCACCATCAGCGTCGGCGTGGCGTGGCAGGCACCGGGCGAAGAGCACGATCCGCGCGACCTGGTCGAACGCGCCGACCAGGCCCTGTATCGGGCCAAACGCGCCGGGCGCAACCGCGTATATGGCGACGCAGATACTACGGAAGACAGATGCAACCGCCGGGCCTAGACGGCGTGCAGCGCCGCCGCTCCCTGCCGCTGCCCTGCCGCGCCCTGCACGCGGAAGCTGGCCACGGTCTGCAGCAGCTGCGCCGACTGTTCTTCCATGCTGCGTGCCGCCGCCGATGCCTCCTCGACCAACGCGGCATTCTGCTGGGTGCCCTGGTCAATCAGATCGACGGCCTGGTTCATCTGCTGGATATCGTCGCTCTGCTGCTGCGCGGCCGTGCTGATTTCGCTCATCAGGTCACTGACCCGGCGCACGTTTGTCACAATCTCATCCATGGTGCGGCCCGCGCTCTCGACCTGCGCGGTACCGGCGCCGACATTGGCCACCGACGCATCGATCAGGTGCTTGATCTCCTTGGCTGCGCTGGCCGAACGCTGCGACAGCTCACGGATCTCGGTGGCAACCACGGCGAAGCCACGACCATGTTCACCGGCGCGCGCGGCCTCCACCGCTGCGTTCAGCGCAAGAATGTTGGTCTGGAAGGCGATGCCGTCGATCACCCCGATGATGTCGACGATGCGCCGCGATGAGGCATTGATCGCCGCCATCGTCTCGACCACCTCATGCACCACATTGCCGCCCCGCGCGGCGACATCGGCTGCCCCACCGGCCAGCTGGCTGGCCTGGCGGGCATTGGTTGCGGTGCGCTGCACCGTCTCGGCAAGACCCTTCATCGACACCGCAGTCTCCTCCAGCGAGGCCGCCTGCTGCTCGGTGCGCTGCGACAGGTCGCTGTTGCCCTGCGCGATTTCAGTCGCACCCACGGCGATGGTGTCGGCCGCGAACTTGATCTGGCCGATGATCGCGGCCATCGCCTCGACCAGCGAATTCACGCCTTCGCACAACTCGGCAATCGGCCCGCTCTTGTCGGCGGTGGCTACGCGCTGGGTCAGGTCACCCAGCTTGGCGGCAGCCACCACCTCTCGGGTCTGCGCCACGGCGCGCTGCATGGCCTGGTTCTCGTGCACCTGCGCGGTGATGTCGGCGGCATACTTCACGACCTTGAACGGCTTTCCGTTGAGGTCCAGGATGGGGTTGTAGGAAGCCTGGATCCAGACCTCGCGCCCGTCCTTGCCCAGGCGCCGATACTGGCCCGCATCATATTCGCCGCGCCCAAGTTTCTCCCAGAACTGGCGATATTCCACGCTGCTGCGATGCCCGGGCTCGACAAACAACGAATGGTGCTGCCCGCGCACCTCGTCCAGGCTGTAGCCGGTCACCGCCAGGAATTTGTCATTGGCCGACAGGATGCGGCCATCCATGCTGAACTCGATCACCGCCTGAGACTTGGCGATCGCCGCAAGTTGCCCCGCCGAGTCGGCCGCCTGCAGCTTCTGCTGGGTGATGTCGGTCGCGAACTTGACCACCTTGTAGGGCCGCCCCTGCCGATCCAGCACCGGGTTGTACGAGGCCTGGATCCAGATCTCGCGCTGGCCCTTGCCGAACCGGCGGTACTGCCCGGCGTCGTATTCGCCGCGCCCCAAGCGCGCCCAGAAGTCGCGGTACTCGGCGCTGCGCGCCTGCTCGGGGTCGACGAACAGGGAATGATGCCCGCCCTGGATCTCCTCCAGCCGGTACCCCATCGCCTGCAGGAAATTGTCATTGGCCTGCAGGATGGTTCCGTCGAGCGCGAACTCGATGACGGCCTGCACGCGATGCAGCGCGGCCACCTGCGCTTCCAGCTCGGTCCGGTCGGTCACCGCCTTCTCTGTGCGGGTGCGTTGCTGTGGCGCCAGTACGCCAAGCAGCGCACGCCACGGCGACCAACGGGTATGCAGCTCGGCCGGCGCCTGCGCGCCCGCCGTGAAGCCTGGAATGAGCATTGTCTGATCCTCGGTGTCCGGTAAGCGGTTGTGACCCGACGGGCGGGATGCCCGGCGGCAACATCAGTTGCCAGGGACTACAGGTGCCAACCGGCACCTCTCGAGCGACTGCCAAGAACGTCTGCTGCGGCTGCGATCGGCATCTGGAAGCGGCGGAACACACTGCGCGGACCGCCCATCGGGGGCAGTCTGGGGTCCTGCGGCGGGTAACTGGAGCGGGATCCAGAGGGAGTATCGGCGATGCCGTCGGCCGCTTTAGCGGCATTCCGCGACGTCCGTCGCAACTCCGTCCATTACAGGCGGAATGCGGTGGACAATTGCCGTGTACTTCACACCTTTCTCACGTGTCCCCGCCCTCACACCAAGGCATTGGGCCAATGAACGGCTGGACCGGATCCGTTCCGCCACCGGTTGGCGGAACGCTGTACAGCGCAGGCGCCGGGAGGCAGCCGACCACATCGCCCACACAAGGATGCAGCTCAAGGAAAAAAGGTTTACATGACCGATGCGGGGTTCGCCCGCAGGGGAAAACGACCAGCATGGAGGTCCCGCAGGATGCTCATCTACATGGAGATCGCATGTTCCCTCGCTTTGCCAGCCTTCTTCTCCTGGCCCTATGCAGCAGCAATGCGCTGGCCACCGGCACCGCCTATCGACCGGCCTTCCACCCGGACCAGCTGAAGGGACCGCCCGCAGGACGCCCGAACGAAGTGCTGGTGCTGGGCAGCCCACACCTGTCCAGCCTGCCGGAGACCTTCACGCCGGCGATGCTGGAACCTCTGCTGCAGCGCCTGGAAGCCTGGCGGCCCACCGCGATCGCAGTGGAGAACCTGTCCGGCCTGCAGTGTGACTTCATGCGCCGCAATCCGGCCCGATACGCGGAGAGCGTCGCGGACTACTGCGTCGATCCGGCACCGGCGCAGGCCGCCACCGGTCTGGACGTGCCCAGCGCCAACGTGGAAATGGAACGCCTGCTTGCAGATTGGCCCAAGGCGCCAAGCGCTGCCCAGCGACGTCGCTTGGCTGCAGTCTTCCTGGCTGCGGGCGAGAACAGCTCGGCAGTCGTCCAATGGCTGCGGCTGCCCCGGGAAGAGCGCCGTGCGGCCGACAGCCTGACTCCGGAGCTGGTGCAGTTCCTCGACACGCGCATGACCCGCCGCAACGAGGCCGTCCTGGTGGCCGGCGTGCTTGCCGCACGCCTCGGACTGGAGCGCCTGTGGTCGGTGGACGACCACACTGCGGATTCGCCCACACCGGAATCGCAGCAGAAGGCCTACGCTGCCGCCATACGCGGCGCCTGGGACAACGCCTTCGTCAAAGCACGCAGGGCGGCTGATGAACGGCTCGGAGCCAATCTTGTTCAGCCGGAAGGATTGCTCGCGATGTATCGCGCCTACAACGCACCCGAGACCGCGATGGTGGCGTTCAACAGCGACTTCGGCGCGACGCTTGTCGAACCCTCACCGGAAGGCTTCGGCCGCAACTACCTGGGCTACTGGGAAACCCGTAACCTGCGCATGGTCGCCAACATGCGCGACGTGCTCGGCCAGCATCCAGGCACCCGCATGCTGACCATCGTCGGCGCGTCACACAAGGGCTATTACGAGGCTTACCTCAACCTGATGCATGACGTGCAGCTGGTCAGTTCGGATGAAGTACTGCGCTGACGCAACTGCGCATGGGGGATGCGGTAACCATCCGCCGCATCACTCCACCGCGTTCCTGCCCGCCCGCCACAGCATGATGCTGGCGGCACCGATGCAGGACAGCGTGAACACCAGCAAGGCGACCGCGCCGCCCTGCAGCACCGGCAGCAGGGCCTGCGCGTGCAGGTCGCCGCGCAGCTGTTCCGCACGCAGGCAGGCGGCCAGGGCCAGGCACCAGCCGACCATTGCCGGGGCGTAGGCACGCAGCGTCACCGGGTTGCAGACATTCATGGGACCACCTGTAGGAGGGGAAGTGCGCGGAGTATTCGCGCACGCCCTCTCACAGGTTGAGATCAGCCCTCGGTCGGATCGATGTCGCCGCCCGGCAGCTCACTCGCCTCGCCCTGTACCTGCACGTTGTTGCGGCCCATTGCCTTGGCCCGGTAGCACTGGGCATCGGCCGCCGCCACGGCCTGGTCGACGCTCATCCCGCCCGTCAAGGGCGCGATGCCGATGCTGGCGCCCACATGCAGGCGGTCCTGGTCCCACGGAATCGACAGCGACGCAAGGGTGTGCAGCAGCTCGCCGCCAATGCGCGCTGCACGACGCGGCGTGCAACCGGACAGGATCACCGCGAACTCATCCCCACCCAGCCGCGCCACCACATCCGAATCCCGCACGCCGTGGCGCAGCACGCTGGCCACCGCCCACAGCACGGCGTCACCGGCCAGATGGCCCCAGGTGTCGTTGACCGGCTTGAAGCGGTCCAGGTCGATGTACATCAGCGAGGCGGCCTGGCCGGTACGCTCCACGCGGGTGATCGCCTGCTGCAGATGCACCTCGAAGCCACGACGGTTGCTCAGCTCGGTCAGCGGATCGATCTCGGCCAGGTGGCGGGCTTCGCGCTGCCGCGCCCGCTGCTGGGTGTCGTCGCGCAGCACCCACACCGCGCCGCGCACATGGCCCTCGTCATCGCGCAGCCAGGCGCGGGTCAGATCGACCGGGATCGTGGCCGTGCCCAGGCGCAGCAGAAGGTCGGCATGCAGGTCCACCGCATTGCTTTCCGGGTCCAGCAGCACGGATACATCAAGCACCGAGCCGGGCGCGTATTCGGTGGTCAGCGCCAGTACGTCCTGCACGTTGTGCCCTGCCAGCGACAGCGCGCCATCACCGGCGAGGGTGCGGACAGCAGCGGCGTTGGCGTAATCGATACGACCGTCCAGACTGACGCTGAGCACCAGATCGGCCACGGCATCGAGGGTGATGCGGCTGCGCTGCTCGCTCTCGAACAGGCGCTGTTCGCTGCTGCGCTGGGCGCTGATGTCCTGGATCTGCGACACGAAATGCAGCGGCTCGCCATGCTCGTTGCGCACCAGCGAGACCGACAGCCGCGCCCAGATCACCTTGCCGTCGCGATCGAGATAGCGCTTTTCCAGGTGATAGTGACTGCGCCGCCCGGCCAGCAGATCCTGCACCAGGGCCAGGTCGGCCTGCAGGTCATCGGGGTGGGTCAGGCGTTGGAAATCAACCTGCAGCAGTTCCTCGCGGGGGTAGCCCAGGATCCGGCACAGGGCGTCATTGACGTCCAGCCAGCGCCCCTCCAGCGACACCAGCGCCATGCCCAGCGCCGCCGACGTGAACGCACCGGCGAATTTCTCCGCCGCCAGGCGTGCTTCGGCACGTGCCTGCAGGATCTCGGTGATGTCGATGGACATGCCGACGTAGCCGATGCGCGCGCCGCCGGCACCATCCATGCGGCTGATCGACAGGCGCACCTGGCGTGGCTGGCCGTCCTTGCGCCGCAATGTCCATTGCTTTGAATAGGTCTGCGCATCGGCACGAGCGCTGAGGGCTTCAAACGCGCCCGGCAGGCGTCCGTCCGCAGCCGCCAGCGGGCGCAGCCATGCCGCCAACTCGTCCGGATCGTGGAAATCACCCAGTCGCCGCTGTCCGACCACTTCCTCCGCGCTGTATCCCAGCAGGCGTTGCGCACCGGTATTGAACAGGGTAATGGTGCCTTCGGTATCGGTCGCGATCACCGCCACCTCGTCGGACGCATCGACCACGGCCTGCAGCCGCTGCCGGCTTTCGGCGGCGTCCTGCCGCGCCTGCTGCAGCTCGGTCACGTCGGCATGCGCACCGGCCATCCACAGCGGTCGTCCCTGCCCATCCCATTCGAACACGCGGCCACGGTCGTGGATCCATATCCACTGGCCGTTCTTGTGGCGCATGCGGAGCAGGCAGACATAGTTGTCGCTGCGGCCTTCAAAATGATCCTCAAGTGCCGCGTCAGACAGGACGATGTCATCGGGATGGACCAGCTTCAGGAACGTCTTCTGGCACACCGGCTCCAGCTCTTCCAGGCGATAACCGACGATCTCCGCCCAGCGCGCATTGACCCGCATCTCGCCGGTCTGCACGTTCCACTCCCAGGTGCCGGCGGCGGTGCCGTCAATGATCATCGCCAGGCGACGACGCTCTTCGGCCAGCGCCTGCAGGCGCCGCTCCAGCAACCCGTTGCCGTTGGTTCCCTGGCCGGCCATCAACCCGTACCCCGGCCCGCACAGGGAGGCAGCGGCCGCAGCGCGACGCTGCAGACCTCAACGAAGACGACGGGTCCTGCTGGCGTCATGGCCCTCCCCAGCAACAGCGGGGTGGCCGGACGCCTCCCCTCAAGCGCAAGTGTGCGCAATCACGGGGAAAATCGACAAGTCCCCCGCCACGAATCAAGCGTGACGGGGAACACGGTCCTCAACTGCGCTTGGCGCGGGCGAAGGCCTCGGCCAAGGCGTTGTTGGCCGGGGGCGCGGACGCGGCGGGACGGCCGCCATTGCCCTGGCCCCGGTTCGGCCCGCGGTTCTGGCCGCCTGCATCGCGGCGCGGACCCTGCCCATGGCCGCGCTCATCACGCTGGCCCGGGCGGCTGGTGGCTTGGCCGGGGGTATCATCCAGGCGCCGGGTCAGGGCGATGCGCTTGCGCGCCACGTCCACCTCCAGCACCTTCACCTTGACGATATCGCCGGCCTTGACCACGTCGCGCGGGTCCTTCACGAACGTATCGGACAGGGCCGAAATGTGGATCAGGCCATCCTGGTGCACACCGATATCGACGAAGGCACCAAAGGCCGCCACGTTGCTTACCACACCCTCGAGCACCATGCCCTCGCGCAGATCCTTGATGTCCTCGACGCCCTCGGCGAAGCGTGCCGCCTTGAACTCGGGGCGTGGATCTCGGCCCGGCTTCTCCAGTTCCTTGAGGATGTCACGCACGGTCGGCACGCCAAAGGTGGCATCGGTGAACTGCTCGGCCTTCAGGCCGCGCAGGAAGCTGCCATCACCGATCAGCGCCTTGATCGGGCGCGCGGTGCTGGCCACAATGCGCTCGACCACCGGGTAGGCCTCGGGGTGTACCGCCGAAGCATCCAGCGGCTCATCACCGTCGGCAATGCGCAGGAAGCCCGCGCACTGTTCAAAGGTCTTCTCGCCCAGGCGCGCCACCTTCAGCAGGTCCTTGCGGCGCTTGAACGGGCCGTTCGCATCACGGTGGCGCACGATGTTCTCGGCCACCGTGGCCGACAGGCCGGACACCCGCGACAACAGTGCAGCCGAAGCGGTGTTCACGTACACGCCCACCGCGTTCACGCAGTCCTCCACGCGGGCATCCAGCGCGCGCGCCAGACGGTACTGGTCCACATCGTGCTGGTACTGGCCGACACCGATGGCCTTGGGTTCGATCTTCACCAGTTCGGCCAGCGGGTCCTGCAGGCGGCGGGCGATCGACACCGCCCCACGTAGCGACACGTCCAGCTCCGGGAACTCCCTGGCCGCGAACTCGGACGCCGAGTACACCGACGCGCCGGCCTCGCTGACCACCACCTTCTGCAGCTTCGGGTTGCCAGCGGCCTTGATCGCTTCGCCGGCCAGCTTGTCGGTTTCACGGCTGGCGGTGCCGTTGCCGATCGCGATCAGTTCCACGTTGTGCTTGGCGCACAGCTGCTTGATCGTCTGCAGCGACTGCTCCCACTGGCGACGCGGCTCGTGCGGGTAGATGGTGTCGGTGGCCACCAGCTTGCCGGTGGCATCGACCACGGCGATCTTGCAGCCGGTGCGGATGCCCGGGTCCAGTCCGAGCACGGTCTTCGGGCCGGCGGGTGCCGCCAGCAACAGGTCCTTCAGGTTGTCGCCGAACACCGCGATGGCCTCGGCTTCGGCCTTCTCGCGGGCCTGGTTGAACAGGTCCAGCAGCAGGTGCGTGTGCAGCTTGGCGCGCCAGGTGAGCCGGCAGGCGTCCAGCAGCCAGCGGTCGGCGGCGCGGCCCTGGTCGGCGATGCCGGCCCTGCGCGCCACGCGCCCTTCGGCGTACTGGTGGCCGGCCTCGGCATCACTGCCGGGGTCCAGCTCCAGGAACAGGATCTCCTCGCGGCGCGCGCGGAACAGCGCCAGCAGCCGGTGCGAGGGAATCTTCGCCAACGACTCGGCGTGATCGAAGTAATCGCGGTACTTGGCGCCTTCGGTTTCCTTGCCCTCGGCCACGCGCGCGCGGATCACGCCGGTTTCGCCCAGCCAGGTGCGCAGTTCGCCGACCAGCGCGGCGTCTTCACCCCAGCGCTCCGTCAGGATCGCGCGCGCACCTTCCAGCGCAGCCTTGGTGTCGGCCACGCCTTTGTCGGCATTGACGAAGCTGGCCGCAAAGCTCTGCGGGTCCTGCGTCGGGTCGGCCAGCAGGCCATCGGCCAGCGGCTCCAGCCCCGCCTCGCGGGCGATCTGGGCGCGGGTACGGCGCTTGGGCTTGTACGGCAGGTACAGGTCTTCCAGACGGCTCTTGGTATCGGCGGCCAGGATGTCGTTGCGCAGTTCGTCGCTGAGCTTGCCCTGTTCGCCGATGCTGGCCAGCACCGCTGCGCGACGGTCCTCCAGCTCGCGCAGGTAGGTCAGGCGCACTTCCAGGTTGCGCAGCTGGGTGTCGTCCAGGCCGCCGGTCACTTCCTTGCGGTAGCGCGCGATGAACGGAACGCTGGCGCCCTCGTCGAGCAGTCCGACGGCGGCGCGCACCTGGGCGGACTGGGCACCGATCTCGTCGGCGATGGTCTGGGCGATCTGCTGGGCGAGCGCGCTCTGGGCGTTCTTGGCGTCGTGCATTGCTTCAGGTCTGTGCCGCATTACGGGAAGACCCCATTCTGGCAACCCGCGACGGAGCCGGACAAGGCATTGACAGGGCGCAAGGTTCAGCGGCGTAGCCGGATTGGACGCCGGCATCCTGGCAAAGCGCGGGCCCGGACTGGCCCTGGGCTGGGATGCCGGCGCGGGCGCGCGATGGTGGGCGCGCCCTGCCGCGTGTTACGAAGGTCAGCGGTAGTGGCGGGCGGCGCGCTGCATGACGATCTCGTCACGCATGCCTTCCAGGGCCATCAGGCGGACCTTGCCGACACCCTGCAGTTCCATGAACCGCTCCGTGTAGAACTCCGGCCCCAGCGCGGTGTCGGCGCGGGATTTGCTGAAGCCGTAGGGCACCACGCCCTTCTCGCCATCCTTGCTACCACCGACATAAAGAACGATTGCCATGTGATGTATTCCTCCAAATTGCTACTGCGTACTGCACTCGATGAGCGATGCTGCGAGCTCATCGAGGGAGAGCTTACCGCGTCGAACCTGACTGGAACGTCACGAAGGCTAATGACGATCGGTTGCACGCAGATGACTGCGGGATCGCAGCAGAATGCTTACGGATCCTTAACTTTCGGCTAACGAATCAGTACGGGATTCCCGCCAACGGCGCAGCCCCTCGTGGGTGGTTTGGTTGGTCGCGGAAAGCCGGTTTCCTGTGGGCTGGCCGGGAGGGTGGGTAGGCCGGGGACGCCGTGAACCCATCCATGGGGGCTTGGCCGCGGCATCCATGCCGCGGACACCCCGCCCTACCCACCCTCCCGGCCGCTGACAGATTCCTGGTGCCTGCCGCCACCCACGGAGAATAGAAAGAAGATCAAAAGCAGAAGCAGCCGGGCTGGCCGCTTTTTTGTTGTAGAGCCGAGCCTGCGCTCGGCTTCGCGAGCTGGCCTGAAAGCAGCCGAGCGCGGGCTCGGCTCTACACGAGCAAGCGCAGCGCGCGACCCGCTTCTGCTGTTCTTTTTCTTTTCCGTGGCTGGACGCGGCCGAGAACTGTCAGCGGCCGGGCGGGATGGGTTCGCGGGACCGTTGGCGCCATGGATGGCGCCATCGAGCCCCCAAGGACGGGTTTACGGCGTGTCCCGCGAACCCACCCCGCCCGGCCCGATCACATGAAACGTATTCCGCGACCAAGCCACGAGGGGCTGCGCCGTTGGCTGGAAACTACGGCCACCAGCCACGCCCGAACCGGGCGAAATGATCGGCCGCCCGTTCAAACGGGTTGCGCGCACTCACCCCGCCGCACAGCAGGTATACCGGCAGGTACAGCGGGCCCAGCACCATGTACTGGTACACGTGCGCACGTTCGTGATCATCCAGCCGGATCAGCGGTTCCACGCCCCACCCCGCCTGATGCGCATAGGTGCGGCAGGAAATGCCCAGGTCATGGCCGGTATGCAGGATCACGTTCCCCAGCGTGATCGCCCCGCCTGGCCCCCACGGCCAGCGGTCGAACACCAGCGCACAGTCGCGCGCGCTCCAACGCAATGACGCGCCGCCGAGCATACCGGCCAGGCCGCCAATCAGGCCGAGCAGCGAATTGGGCAACGTCCATGCTGCGCCCAGCATCTGCAGCGCACGCAGCCACAGCGGCCAGGGTCGAGCGGCCGTGTTCAATCGGCCTCGTTCGGCATCAGCAGCCACAGGATCAGGTAGATCAGAATGCCGGGGAAGGCGGCCGAGCCAATCGATATCAGCACGAACACGATCCGCACCAGCGTGGGGTTCCAGCCGAAGCGGTGGGCGATGCCGCCCATCACGCCGGCGATCATGCGATCGTTCAATGAGCGCGACAGCGTCTTGGGCGTGGTGTTCATGGCAGCGGCTCCGGGAAACGGACAAGGCAGTCGAGCATGGCTGGACTCTACACCGCCCCGATGTCTACGGCGTGCGGTGGCGCAGGGCCTGCAGGCGTGCGCCGAACCAGGTGGCTGCGGTCTGTTCAGGCTGACCCGGGCACTGGATGCGGTAAGGCTTGCCGCTCATGCTGCTCTGGCTGGCGGCGCGCTCGATGAACTGCTCGGCGCTGTCCACCATGTCCTTCTTCAGCAGGTAGTCGTACTTGCGCTGCAGATGGGCGCGCGCATCGCTGCCGTCGTACCAGCTGCCATTGCGCTGGAACCGGCACTGCGAGCCGTCCAGGCTGGCGATCAACTGGGCGATCTCCCGCCGTGCATCCGCACTGGGTGCGGCCTGGGCAAGTGGCGCTGCCAGCAGTACCGCAAGAATCAACAAAATCCGGTACGTCATCATCCCTCCAAGTCAGTCGAGCAGGGCCCGACTCTACAGGTCGCGCGCCTTCAGCCAGCCATCGATCGTGGCCGGCACTTCGCGCTGCGCGCGGCCGGACACGTAGATACCAATATGGCCACCGCGGAAACTGGACTCGGTGTAGTCATCCGTACCCAGGCGCCCGCGCATCGCGCGCGAGGCGTCCGGTGGCACCAGATGGTCCTGCTCGGCGTAGATGTTCAACACCGGCAGCGTCACCTGCGACAGATCCACCGCTTCGTCGCCGATCCGTACCGTGCCCTTCATCAGGCCATTGGCCTGGTAGAACTGCTTGATGAAATCGCGGAACGCCTCGCCCGCCAGGTCCGGCGAATCGAAGATCCACTTTTCCATGCGCAGGAAGTCCTCCAGCGCCGCCTTGTCATCGAGGATGTCGAGCAGGCCCACGTACTTCTGCACGTTCAGGCGGAATGGCTTGAGCATCAGGTAGCTGGCATTCATCAGGTCGGCCGGGATGTTGCCCAGCGTGTCGACCAGCAGGTCCACGTCCACCTGCCGCGCCCAGTGCGAGAGCATGTTGTCGGCGGTCTGGAAATCGACCGGGGTGACCATGGTGATCAGCTTGCCCAGCTTCTGCCGGCGCAGCGCCGCGTAGCACAGCGCGAACACGCCACCCTGGCAGATGCCGAGCAGGTCGACCGGGCTACCACTGCGCGCACGCAGCGCATCCACCGCGCCGTCGATGTAGCGCAGCAGGTAGTCCTCCAGGGTCTGGAAGCGCTCCGAGCGATCCGGGTAGCCCCAGTCCAGCACGTAGACGTCCTGACCCAGCGCCAACAGCTTCTGCACCAGGGAGCGGTCGGCCTGCAGGTCGACCATGTACGGCCGGTTGACCAGCGCGTACACGATCAGCAGTGGCGTGCGCCGGGTCGGCGCCTGTTCGCCGACGAAGCGGTACAGCACCACCTTGCCGTCGCGCCAGACTTCCTCGCGCGCGGTCACGCCATAGTCCACGTCTTCCACCTGCGGCAGCAGCTTCAGCCCCTCCATCAGCTTGCGCTGCATGGCCAGGGTCTCCTGCATCAGGTCATCGGCGTTGAAGCCCAACGGTCCCTTCATCGGTCACTCGCCCGTGAGGAGGTGCGAGATTGGGGCTTTTTCGCAGCCGCCTTTTTTGCAGGCGCCTTCGTTGCCGGTGCGGTCTTCTTCGCGGCCTTGCGCGCGGCAGGCTTCACTTTTGCCGGCGCCGGCTGCGCAACCGGATCGACCGCAGCGGTTCCGGCCTGCACTGCCACCTGCGCCTGCAGGCGGCGCAGGCTGCGCTCCAGCTCGGCGATGCGGCGGTGTGCGGCATCCATCTCGCTGCGGGTCGGCAGGCCGATACGTTCACTCATCTGTTCCACCTCGCGCTGCAGGCCGGCACGCAGACGCATCTGCGCGTTGCCCAGCGAGGCGTACACCTGCTGGAACGGTTCGGACATGGCGACCTTGGCGTAGGCCTCCTCGGCCACTTCGATCCACAGGTCGAACATCGCGCGGGCGCTGGTCAGCTGGCTGCCCGGCTGTTCGTGCTCGGCCAGGCGCTGCTCGAACAACGCAAAGGCCTCGTCCAGTGCCCGCTTGATCAGGTCGACATAGGCGCGCGAATGCTGCTGGTATTCTTCCTGCGCACGCAGCAGGGCCTGCCAGCGCGCCTGGTGCTCGCGGCCGGGGCCGAATGCCGGGCTCTGCAGCCATGGGCCCGCCTGCAGCTGGAACTGCTGCAGCCATGCGGCGAATTCGGGCACGGCGGCGCCGGCGTGGGTGCTGCCACGGGCCCCTTGCAGCATCCATTGCAGCATGCCATCGCCCTGCCCCTGCACCGCCTCACGCCAGGCCTGGGCCACATCGGCACTGCTGGCGTCGCGGCCGGCAAACCGAGCGGCGACCTCTTGCATGGTGCCGTACCAGCTCCCGGCCTGTTCGCGGAACCGGCGCACGGCATCTTCCGGCGCGCCTGGGCCCTGTTCCGGCAACAGCTGGCCCCACCAGTCGAACAGGCGCTGCCAGCTGCCCGGGTCGTCGCCCGCCGGTGCGCCGGGCGTGCCCGCGTGGCGCAGGGCATCGCCCCAGGCGCCGAAGTACTGCCGGGCCAGGGTCTCGAAATCACTGCTGCCGGCGTCGTGGGCCGAGCTGGTCATCGCAGGCCTCCGCAGGGCTGGCTCATGGCTTGGGAATGCGCAGGGTCTTGCTGATCATCAGCGACCCGGACAGGGCGAACAGCAGCGCCATCGGGTGCAGCTGCCACGGACCGATCTGCCACTGGCCGAACCAGATGTTCTGGCCGATGGCATCGGTACCGGCGGCGATCGCCAGCACGATCACCAGCACCAGGCTGGTCGGGATAGGGGTGCCTTCAAAATGCGTGACCTTGCCCTCGTCGCCGGTCATTGCCTCGGCGGTGACGTTGTAGCGCGCCAGGCGGCTGACGCCACAGCAGACGAAATAGCTCAGCACCAGCCAGTCCCAGCCGCCCTGCATGCCACATGCATAGGCCAGCGCCGCCGGCGCGACGCCGAACGAGATCACGTCGGACAGCGAATCCAGCTCGCGCCCCAGAGTGGAGCTGGACTTGCGCCAGCGCGCGATGCGGCCGTCGAGGGCGTCGAAGATGAAGGCCAGCGGTATCAGCGCCATGCCGAACAGCAGGTAGCCGCGCTCGCCGTCCTGCAGGAAGCGCATTGCGGCAAACACCGCACCGGTGCCGCAGAAAGCATTGGCCAAGGTGAACCAGTCGGCCAGCTGGAATTCGCGCAGCATCGAGAAGTGACGTTTCATGGGGTCTCACGGAGCATCGAGGCCCACAGGTTACCGCGAGCGCCGCTGCCGGCGACAGCGCCGGCAGGCCGCGGCCTTCACCGTTCCCTCACGCGCCCTCACCGGCGGTGAATTTTTCGCCACCCATCTTGACAGCCTAGGGGGGTGGCGCCTGTCGCGGTTTATCCACAAAGTTGCCCACGCGTAATCCACACCCCCTGTGGACAACCAGATCTCACCGACTGCGACGCTGGACATTTCCTCATCACCCTGCAGCGGGGTTTCCCTACTTCCCAAGCCGCAAGGTCAGCGCTATGGTCATCGGCGGACCCGCCGCCGCCACGTCCGAATCTCTTCGATGGACGACGACGATGCTGGATGCTTCCACCCTGGCCGCGCAGCTGCGGCAGCCCCATGGCGACGCCGCACTGGCGGTGGCCGACTCGATGAACCGCAGCAACAGCGCCCTGAACCTGGCCGCGATCGGGCTGCTGGCGGTGGCGGCCGGCGAACGCATCCTGGAGATCGGCCCCGGCAATGCGGCCTTCGCGCCCCAGCTGTTGCAAGCGCCGGGCAGCCAGTACCTGGGCGTTGAACTGTCCGCCGCCATGGTCGAGGCCGGCAACCGGCGGCTGGCCAGTGCCGGCCTGGGCGACCGGGCCGCGATGCGGCTTGGCGATGCCCATGCGCTGCCGGTGGACGAGGCATCCGTGGATGCCGCACTGGCGGTCAACACCCTGTACTTCTGGCCCAACCTGGCCCCGGTGCTGGACGAGCTTGCGCGCGTACTGCGCCGGGGAGGGCGGCTGTGCCTGGCGTTCGGCGATGCGGCCTTCATGCGCAGCCTGCCGTTTGCCGCCGATTTCCAGCTGCACGAACTGGACGCAGTTGAGCTGGCGATGCGCGTGTCGGGATTCAACATCTCGGCCTGGCGCAGCCATCGCGAAACTGCTGCCGGCAATGACGGGCAGACGCGGGAGAAGCATTTCCACCTGCTGCTGGCGCATCGGCGCTGATTGCCGCCGGGCATGGCCCGGCGCTACCCGACCCGCATCGGCGTGGATTTTCGCCGGATGCGATCCGACCGAGCGGTGGAGCCGGCCGCTGGCCGGCTGCCCCGGCAATGGCGCTGCGGTCAGGCCGCCGCCGGCAACCGGCTGCGCCACCTCGCGAAACACATCATCTGCAACACCAGCATCGCCACCAGTCCCAGCGGCCACGCCCACCACAGGCCGGTCAGCCCGTGCCGCGCCTGCAGCCACATCGCCAGTGGCAGCTCCAGCAGCAACACCGCTGTCATGCCCAGCAACGCCGGCAGCAGCACAGTCCCGCTGCCGCGCATCACGCCGACCAGCACCGTGGTGCCGCCCATCGCCAGCACGCCCCACACCACCGTGCGCAGCTGAAGTGCGGCCAGTTCGCGCACCTCCGGCGCCGTCAGGATCAGGCCGGTCAGCCACGGCGCCAGCGCCATCACCAGCAGCACCACGACCGTCAGCATCGCCAGGCCCAGCAGCACCCCGGTGCGGGCAATGGCGGGCAATCGTGCCGCACGTCCTGCCCCCATCGCATGCGCGGCGAGGATGGTGGCGGTGATGCCCAGCGACATGGTCGGCAGCTGCACCCAGCTCATCAACTGGTTGACCGCACCGTAGGCCGCCGTGGCGGTGTAGCCATAGCGGTTGATCCAGCCGAGCAACACGATCTCGGCAATGGCCAGGCTGAGCATCTGCAGCGAGGACGGCACGCCGATGCGCAGCATCGAACGAATGATCGCGCCATCGAAACGGATGGCCCGCAGCAGCTCATGGCCGGGTGCCAGCGGATGCCCCAGGCGATGCCAGCTCCACAGCAACCAGACCAACGCCAGCAGCGAGGCAAATGCTGCCGACACCGCGGCACTGGCCGCGCCCAGCTGCGGCAGGCCGCCCCAGCCGAGGATCAGCAGTGGCGTGCACAGCAGGCCGAGCACGGTCGCCAGCAGCAGCGCGTGCAGCGGCGTCTTTGCATCACCCACCGCGCGGCTCACGGCCGTCGCCAGCCACAGCAGGAAGAACACCGGCGCACTCAGCAGCAGCACCCGCGCATAGACGATGGACTCACCGAGGATCGGTGCCGGTGTACCCAGTGACATCAGAAGCTGTGGTGCGAAACCGCTCCCCAGGGGCATCACCAGCACCGACAGCACAAGGATCAGCGCCACCGCACTGCCAGCCACCGCGCGCACCTGCTGCGGCCGACCCGCGCCCCAGGCGTGCCCGATCAGCACCATCGCGCCGGTCGCCAGGCCCATCACCAGGGCCAGCAGCAGGAAGAAGACCGGGAAGAACGCAGCGGCCACGGCCACCGCCTGGGTACCGAGCAGATGGCCGAGGTAGATGTTGTCCAGCGTGCCTGCGGCCAGCTGCAGCGCATTGGTCAGCAGCATCGGCAGCAGCAGGGCGAGGTAGGTGCGCCACAGAGGCGGCGCGACCAGGGGCGTGGGATGTACAGGGGAGTTCATGGGGTTCTCTGGGCAAGGCACTGCCCTGCCCGGCGTTTCCACCAGCAAAGCAAGCACAAGGGACCGGGCCGTGGCCCGCGATCAGGTGGCGCCGCCGCTCAACGACGGCGCGATGGATCAGCCGTCAGCGCTGTCGAACGCCAGACGCAGGGCGTGGTCGCGCACATCCCTGGGCCAGGAATGCAGCACCGCTTCCAGGCCCGCACGGTCGTGCGCGAACAGCACGCGGATGGCCTCCTCGAAGCCCGGCAGGTCGCCGGCGATGGTCTGCAGGAAGTGATAGGCGCGTTCGGCATCGCGACGCCGGCGGTCCTTGTCCGCACCGGCGCGGCTGGCCGTCTCCACCAGTTTTCGCAATGCCACCGAGGCGCCGCCCGGCTGCTCGGCCAGCCAGGCCCAATGGCGCGGCAGCAAGGTCACTTCACGGGCGACGACGCCCAGCTTGGGGCGGCCACGGCCACGCGGGGTCGCAGCGTCTTCGGCAGTGATTTCGGCATCCGCCTCGTCAGAGGGGGGAAACGCTTCGGTTACCCGCGCCAGCAGTTCCTCGTCACTGCCGCGCGTATCGAAATCGCGGGCGCGACCGGTGGCGTTGTCGAACACCAGCAATGGTCCGGCAGCGTTGTCGGCGCGCAGCCGCTTGAGCGCCAGTGCCGCCACTTCCGGGCTGCCGCAGGCAAC
Organism: Stenotrophomonas maltophilia group sp. msm1; assembly: GCF_032025805.1. NCBI lineage: Bacteria > Pseudomonadati > Pseudomonadota > Gammaproteobacteria > Lysobacterales > Lysobacteraceae > Stenotrophomonas > Stenotrophomonas maltophilia group sp. msm1. The sequence continues at coordinate 855,901 of NZ_JAVSKH010000002.1, read as the reverse complement.
AAGGCGATGGCCGTCGAAACAACTGAAAGGAGGGAGTCGGGACGCAGGCATGGCAATGGCATCAGAGGTGATGCGCGAATATTGCCCGGGTAATTTATGACTGTCAATATTGCCCGGGTATTAATCGACCAAAAGAGCGTGCCAACCCAGATTGGCACTCCCCGGAATGGTTGGCACCTCCCCGATTCACCGGGTCACAGCCGGCTGTAGGACCAACTGACCATGCGCCCGTCCTTGTATGGCATCACCCCGTGGAACGGGCGCGGGTCGGCGTCGAACACCAGCGGCAGGAAGTTGCGGTCGCCTTCCCACATCGGCAGCGTGTCCAGCTTGTCCAGATCTACCCACTCCAGCGTACCTTCGTGGTTGCCGCCGTGCGGGGTACCTTCGAAGCTGTCGATGACGAACACGAAGCCCAGCCAGTCTTCGCCGTGCTTGCCGAAACCGGGCCAGCTGAGAGTGCCGCGCAGGCGCATGCCGGTGCAGTCGATGCCGGCTTCCTCGGCAATCTCGCGGCGCATGCCTGCCGCGACGTCTTCAGTCGGTTCGATCTTGCCACCCAGCCCGTTGTACTTGCCCAGATGATGGTCACCGGGACGGGTATTGCGATGGATCATCAGCACCTGGCGACGATCGGGCGACAGCACGTAGCCCAGGGTGGCGACGATCGGGGTGTACGGCATGGGCAGCATCCAGCGGCAGGTGAGCCGTGGATTATGGCCGATCAGCGCACCAGCGACAGGCGGCGTTCGGCGGGCGCCGCGACGCCATCGGCATCGCGGCGCAGCGTGGCCACGCCGTGGCCGCGCTCGGCCAGGTACTCCAGCCACTTGCCGAGGAAGGTGTTCATCCGCATGCGGTGGCTGATCAGCTCCGCCGGCGGCGGGTACAGCCCCATGGTGTCCTGCCAGCGGCGGCCGACGTAGCAGTGGGTGGTCTCGGCCTGGCGCGCGTCACGGTACAGGCGAACATAGGCCGAGGGATCAGGCTCGCCAGTGACCGGGTCGGCCAGATCGTAGGTCAGCCGCAGTTCCACCGTGTAGCGGTGGCACTCGATCACGTCCAGGCGAACGTCCAGGCCATCGCCGACCGAGGAGACGTAGCTGCCCGTCATCAGTCCAGCCGGTTCGAACAGGCGCACCAGATGGCGGTAGTTCTCCGCGTACAGGCCCATGAGCCAGCTCAGCCGGCTCAGGCGGGGAATGCGTTCGGTACGGGGCAAGGCTCGGGCCATGGGTCGATCCTACACGTTGGTGCTTCAACGTGGGGGCGGGATCACCCCGACCAAAGGGGCTCGGTATCGACCAACGGTCGATACCCACCGTGCAGGAGGGTCGATGCCCCAGCGCAGGAGGGTCATCACCCCGGAGGTAGGCCACGACCGTTGGTCGTGGCGCACGGATCAATACAGCTCGCGCTGCAGCCCCAATGTGGCCAGCACCTTGCTGGAAATCTCCTCGATCGAGGTATGCGTGGTGCTCAGGGTCGGAATCCGCTCCATGCGGAACATGGTCTCGGCCGCGGCCACCTCGCGCTTGCAGGTGTCCAGGTTGGCGTAGCGCGAGTTCGGGCGGCGCTCCTGGCGGATCTGCTGCAGGCGGTCCGGGTCGATGGTCAACCCGAACAGCTTGCGTCGGTAGTTGCGCAGGCGCGGCGGCAGGCGGTCGCTTTCCAGGTCCTCGTCGGTCAACGGGTAGTTGGCCGCGCGCACCCCGTAATGCAGGGCCAGGTAGATGCAGGTGGGCGTCTTGCCGGCGCGCGACACCGCCACCAGGATCACGTCGGCATCGTCGTAGTTCACCGCAATGCCATCGTCATGGGTCAGGGCGAAGTTCATCGCGTTGATGCGGCGGTGGTAGGTATCGAAATCGACCATGCCGTGGGCCTGGCCGACCCGGGCCAGGCGCGGGCTGGCCAGTTCACGCTCCAGGGGCTCGATGAACGGCGCGAACACATCCAGCATCAGCGCCCCGCTGTCGGCCAGGATCAGGCTCAGGCTCTGGTCCACGCAGGAGTTCACCACGATCGGCCGGACCTGGTACCGCTCCCCCGCCGCCTGGATCCGGGCGCAGGCTTCACGCGCTTTTTCAGGGTCGTCGACAAACGACATCCGATCGGTAATGAAGCTGAACCCGGAGAACTGGGTCAGCAGGCTATGCCCAATGGTTTCAGCGGTGATACCGGTCCCATCGGAAACGTAGAACACCGGACGGATGGTCGACATGCGCGCTTTTACCCCCTACGAAGCTTAAAAAGGCCGCCAGCACAAGCTTGTGCCGACGGTGCTCTGCCCGGCATCATATCGGCTTCTTCCTACGGACGCGGCCACTCAGCCCGCCTCGGGCGATGGCCAAACGGAGCATCGCGCTTGAACGAGAACATCCTGTGGTTGCACGAACTGCGTCTGGCCGATCTGGCCCGCGTAGGCGGCAAGAATTCGTCCCTGGGCGAGATGATCGGCAACCTGGCCGGTCTGGGCGTTTCGGTGCCGGGCGGTTATGCCACCACCGCTGAAGCCTTCAAGGACTTCATCGCGCACAACGACCTGTCCAAGCGCATCTTCGACAGGCTGGCCACGCTGGACGTCGAGGACGTCAACGCGCTGACCGCCGCCGGCAAGGAAATCCGCGGCTGGGTAATCGACGCCCCGCTGCAGCCGCAGCTGGACCAGGACATCCGCACCGCCTACGCCAAGCTGAGCGCCGAGAATGGCGGCGGCGACGTGGCCGTGGCCGTGCGTTCGTCTGCCACTGCCGAGGATCTGCCGGATGCGTCCTTCGCCGGACAGCAGGAAACCTTCCTCAACGTGACCGGTGCCGACGACGTCGTGCACAAGGTCAAGGAAGTGTTCGCCTCGCTGTACAACGACCGCGCCATCGCCTACCGCGTGCACCACGGCTTCAAGCATGAGGACGTGTTCCTGTCCGCCGGCGTGCAGCTGATGGTGCGTTCGGGCGTCGGCTCCTCCGGCGTGCTGTTCACCCTGGACACCGAGTCCGGCTTCCGCGACGTGGTGTTCGTCACCTCCTCGTTCGGCCTGGGCGAGATGGTCGTGCAGGGCGCGGTCAATCCGGACGAATACTACGTCTACAAGCCCACCCTGCAGGCCGGCAAGCCGGCGATCCTGCGCCGCTCGCTCGGCAGCAAGGCGATCCGCATGGTGTATTCGGATGTCCCCGGTGAGCGCGTCCGTATTGAAGACACCCCGGCCGAACTGCGCACCACCTTCTCGATCAGCGACGAGGACGTGCAGGAACTGGCCAAGCAGGCGCTGGTCATCGAAAAGCACTACGGCCGCCCGATGGACATCGAGTGGGCCAAGGACGGTGTCAGCGGCAAGCTGTTCATCGTGCAGGCGCGCCCGGAAACGGTGAAGTCGCGCAGCCACGCCACCCAGATCGAGCGCTTCGCGCTGACCGAGAAGGGCGGCAAGGTGCTGGCCGAGGGCCGTGCCGTCGGCGCCAAGATCGGTTCGGGCGTGGCCCGCGTGGTGAAGACGCTGGACGACATGAACCGCGTGCAGCCGGGCGACGTGCTGATCGCCGACATGACCGATCCCGATTGGGAACCGGTGATGAAGCGCGCCTCGGCCATCGTCACCAACCGCGGTGGCCGCACCTGCCACGCCGCGATCATCGCGCGCGAGCTGGGCGTGCCAGCCGTGGTCGGTTCGGGCAACGCCACCCAGGTCATCGAGGATGGCCAGCTGGTCACCGTCAGCTGCGCTGAAGGCGATACCGGCTTCATCTACGAAGGCAAGCTCGGCTTCGAACGCACCACGACCGATCTGGGCAACATGCCGCCGGCCCCGCTGAAGATCATGATGAACGTGGCCAACCCGGAACGTGCCTTCGACTTCGGCCAGCTGCCGAACGCCGGCATCGGCCTGGCCCGCCTGGAAATGATCATCGCCAGCCACATCGGCATCCATCCGAATGCGCTGCTGGAATACGACCGCCAGGACGCCGCGACCAAGAAGAAGATCGACGAGAAGATCGCCGGCTACGGTGATCCGGTCAGCTTCTACGTGGACCGCCTGGCCGAAGGCATCGCCACCCTCACCGCCTCGGTTGCACCGAACCCGGTGATCGTGCGCCTGTCGGACTTCAAGTCCAACGAGTACGCCAACCTGATCGGCGGCAGCAACTACGAGCCGCACGAAGAGAACCCGATGATCGGCTTCCGCGGCGCCAGCCGTTACGTCGACCCGAGCTTCTCGGCCGCCTTCGCGCTGGAGTGCAGGGCCGTGCTGCGCGTGCGCAACGAAATGGGCCTGGACAACCTGTGGGTCATGATTCCGTTCGTGCGCACCCTGGAAGAAGGCCGCAAGGTCGTCGAGGTGCTGGAACAGAACGGCCTGAAGCAGGGCGAGAACGGCCTGAAGATCATCATGATGTGCGAAGTGCCGTCCAACGCACTGCTCGCCGATGAGTTCCTGGAGATCTTCGACGGCTTCTCGATCGGCTCCAACGACCTGACCCAGCTGAGCCTGGGCCTGGACCGCGACTCGTCGATCGTCGCGCACCTGTTCGACGAACGGAACCCGGCAGTGAAGAAGCTGCTGTCGATGGCGATCAAGGCAGCACGTGCCAAGGGCAAGTACGTTGGCATCTGCGGCCAGGGCCCGTCCGATCACCCGGATCTGGCCGAATGGCTGATGCAGGAAGGCATCGAGTCGGTGTCGCTGAACCCGGACACCGTGGTTGATACCTGGCTGCGCCTGGCCAAGCTGAAGGCCAACGGCTGATGCCGTGATGGGCTGACGTCGCTTTCATCGGCGTCCGCGCATACTGCTGCTGCACGCAAGCCCCGCCTTTGCGGGGCTTGCTGTTTCTGGCGTCCACGCACGCCCTGCCCCACGCAGACATCGCTACGCAGCAAAGGACTTCCGCATGATCGCCGCCGCACCTCCCGCCCCCGCCGCAACGCCCTGGTTCCACTCGCTCGACTGGGAGCGCCTGCTGGAAACCTACGGTGTGCCGTTGCTGGCCGCCATCGTAGTGCTGCTGGTGGGCCTGTGGGTGGCACGTCGCCTGTCCAATGCCATGCCGCGCGCCACCGCGCGCATGGGCGTGGACCCGATGCTGGGCAGCTTCCTGCGCAATGTGGTCTACGCAGCGTCGCTGGTGATCGTGGTGGTGCTCGCCATCGGCACGCTGGGCGTGCAGATCACTCCGCTGCTCGCCGTGCTCGGCACCGCTGGCCTGGCGGTCGGTCTTGCATTGAAGGATTCGCTGTCCAACATCGCCTCGGGCGTGATGCTGGTGACGCTGCGACCGTTCCGCGTGGGCGATGTGGTGACCGTGGCCGGGCAGACCGGCACGGTGCGCGAAGTGCGCATCTTCCAGACCGTCATCACCGGTGCCGACAACCAGCACACCACCATTCCGAACACGCTGATCACCGCCGCACCGATCATCAACCTCACCGCCGAACCGACCCGCCGCGTCGAACTGGTGATCGGCATCGGCTACGAGGACAACATCCAGCTGGCACGCGACACCGCGCTGGCGCTGATGAAGGCCGACCCGCGCGTGCTGCAGACGCCGGCCCCGGACGTGGTGGTGTACGAGCTGGGGGCGCATGCGATCAACCTCGGCATCCGCTGCTACGTGAAGTCGGCCGACTGGTTCGGCACCAAGGTCACGCTGCTGGAGCAGCTGAAGCTGGGCTATGACAAGGCCGGCATCAACATTCCGTATCCGCAGCAGGACATGCACCTGTACCTGCATGGAAAGGATGGCAGCGTGGTGGAGGCCGACGCGCTGGTGCGCGACAAGCCCTGATCCATCCCCGGGCTGCCGGCCAGCGGCCGGCACTACCCGCCGCCTGACTGAAATGCCGGCCAGCGGCCGGCACTACCCCCGCCGCCTGACTGAAATGCCGGCCAGCGGCCGGCACTACCCCCTCGCCGCCTGACTGGAATGCCGGCCAGCGGCCGGCACTATCCCTCGCCTCCCGGTAGTGCCGGCCGCTGGCCGGGCAGCCTTCAGGATCAGGCCGCGACGCTCTCTTCCAGCGTCGGGTAATCGGTGAAGCCGACCGCTCCACCACCGAAGAACGTCGCACGATCCGGCGGATTCAGTTCCGCCCCCAGTCGCAGGCGCTCAGGCAGATCCGGGTTGGCGATGAACGGCCGGCCGAAGCCAATCAGGTCAGCCCAGCCTTCGGCCAGTGCCTGCTCGGCACGCTCGGCGGTGTACTTGCCGGCGTAGATCAGCGTACCCGGGTAGACCATGCGCAGCGCCTGCTTGAACGCCGCCGGCATCAACGGTGCATCCTCCCAATCCGCTTCGGCAATGTGAAGGTAACCCACGCCCAGTTCACCCAGCAGATGCGCGGCCGCCAGATAGGTCGCCTGCGGCGTATCGTCCACCGCACCCTGCAACGTGGTCAGCGGCGCCAGGCGCACGCCGATGCGATCACCACCGACCACCGCAACCACCGCCTGCACGACCTCGCGCAGGAAGCGCAGCCGGTTCTGCAGCGAACCGCCATAGCCATCGGTGCGCTGGTTGGCCTGCGAGTCGATGAACTGGTTGATCAGGTAGCCATTGGCACCGTGCAACTCCACGCCATCGAAACCTGCATCCAGCGCGTTGCGCGCGGCCTGGGCGTAGTCGGCGACGATGCCCGGAATCTCGTCTTCGCGCAGCGCGCGCGGCATCGAATGCTGGATCATTTCGCCCACCCCGGCTTCGGGACCTGCCCCGCTCGGGTCGACGAACACCTTCACGCCTTCCGCCAACAACGCCGACGACGACACCGGGGCGGCGCCGCCCGGCTGCAGCGCCACGTGCGAGACCCGGCCGACATGCCACAGCTGGGCGTAGATGCGACCGCCGGCAGCGTGCACGGCATCGGTCACCCGGCGCCAGCCCTTCACCTGATCCGGGCTATGGATGCCCGGGGTCCAGGCATAGCCCTGGCCTTGAGGGCTGATCTGGGTGCCTTCGCTGACGATCAGGCCGGCGCTGGCGCGCTGCGCGTAATACGTGGCCATTTCGGCAGTGGGCACGTTGCCGGCCGACGAGCGAGAGCGGGTCATCGGCGGCATCACGATGCGGTTGGGCAGCGTCAGTGCGCCCAGATGATGAGGAGTGAACAACATGGCGGCGATCTCTTGCGGGAGGAGTGCCACCAAGAATGGGGATGGCCCCCGCCAGGCAACAGGCACGCACTGGCAAAACAGTTGTTCCCCCACGGCAAGGATCACCCGGTACGAGGGCTCATCCACGCATGGCGTGGATCTACTCCACCCTTGGCTCGATCTTTACCGCACCGTGTGCCACGCGGTCATAGCAGGTGCGCACCACATCTTCCCCGTACTTCAACTCCAGCCGGCGCACGATGAAGTGACCACGCGCCATGTCCTGGTAGTAGTCGGTGAACATGGTATTCAGCGTTGCACCGGCGGCAGCACCGACGATCGGCACCGCCTGTGCGGCGAACTTCTCGGTGACCACCACGCCGAAGCGCGCCGCCACCTTCTCCACCAGCTTCGCCAGCAGCTTGCCGGCTTCCTTCGGCGCCACGCCCAGGGTCAGGTCGCGGCCGGTCACCACCCGCCCGGCCAGCTCGGCCGACAGGTGGCGCATCACATCCGTGGTGAAGCCGCGGGCCAGGTAGTAGCCGGTCTCGCTGGCATCGTCGCGCGGCGAGTTGCCACCGAGCGCGAACACCTCCAGGCACGCCTGGCGGGTGCTGAAGTCGGACAGGTCAAACCCCTCGCTGCGGGCGACGTCGGCCACCGCACGCATCATGATCGTGGTCGACACCGGCAACTCGATGAGCAAGGCGGCAAAGCCGAAGGCGCCGCCGACCGCACCGGAGGTGGCTGCCGCCAGTTTGTGCCAGCGGGTCGACGCTCCCTTGCCGGGCGAGTTGTCCATGCTCCACAGGGCTGCCTGCGCCGACTTGGACAGCGCCGCCTGCACCGCACCGTGGATGCGGTTGGAGACCGAGCTGGGCAGCGCCTTCACCGCGAACTCCAGCGGCGTACCGACCAGGTTGGCCATGCGCGCGGTCAGGGTCGGCGCTTCCAGCAGGGCCACCGCGCGCTGCAGGTCGGACCAGTCGCGGGCGTCATGGGCGATGTCGCGGGGGAGCAGGATCGGCTCGTTCATGGCGCCGATCTTAGCGCCAGGGAGTTGAACGGAGGGTGGTAGCACCCTCGCCACCGGTCTATGATCCCGCCAGCAGCCCCGCTTTCATGGGGCCATGGAACAACCCAGGCAAGGACGCCCCATGCTCGCCCGACTACTGCTGCTCTGCACCCTTTCCCTCGCTGCTCTCGGCCTGCCTCACATCGTCAAGGCCGAAGGTCGATGCCCACCGGGTTCCTACCCTATTGGCGGGCAAGGCGTGTTGGGTTGTGCGCCGATTCCCGGAGGCGGTGGTGGCGATGCCGGACTTGCTCCGTCCATCCCAACCACCCGAGTAAAGATGGGCTCCGAATGGGTTGCATTTGCCCGCTCGCCGAACGGCACACTCCTCGCATGGAGCGTTCGCCAACACAAACAGAAGGCTGCCGAGAAAGAGGCATTGAAGACCTGTAACAAGCGCAGCGGAACACAGTGCGAGATCATTGCCTCGTTCACTGAAAGATGTGCCTACGCATTGCAGCACTACGACACTGGCCAGTTTGAAGTGGTCTTCCGCAGCGACAACGAATTGGCACTCGGCACCGAGGTCGCACGCCAGGCCTGCCCCAACGGCTGCCGACCGGTTCATTTCACTTGCGGCCGGCCAGTCAACCTGTATGGCCGTGGTCCCGACCCCGGACCCAACTGGTCTCCTTGACGGTGGAAACAGGGGGAGCGGTTCTGTCCCCCGTTTCTGAATTGCCGGCCAGCGGCCGGCACTACCAGTTCGCGTGTCATCCGGTAGCGCCGGGCCATGCCCGGCGTTGTTGTTCAGGCCGTGGGCAAGCCCGACAGCGCGCCCATGAACTGGCGGTAATGGCGCAGCTCGGCGATCGAGTCGTGCACGTCGCTCAGCGCGGTGTGGTTGCTGTTCTTGCCCACGCCGGCGGCCACGGTCGGCGCCCAGCGCTTGGCCAGTTCCTTCACCGTGGACACGTCCAGGTTGCGGTAGTGGAAGTACTTCTCCAGGCGCGGCATCTGGCGGTGCAGGAAGCGACGGTCCTGGCAGATCGAGTTCCCGCACATCGGCGACAGGCCAGCCGGGATCCACTGCGCCAGGAAGTTCACGGTCTGCGCCTCGGCCTGGCCCAGCGTGGTGGTGCTGTCCAGCACGCGCTGCCACAGGCCGGAACGACGGTGCTGGTTGCGGTTCCACTCATCCATCGCTTCCAGCGTTTCCAGCGGGTGGTGGATGGCGAATTCCGGACCCTCGGCCAGCACGTTCAGCTGGGCATCGGTGACCACGGTGGCGATCTCGATGATCGAATCGTTGTCGGTATCCAACCCGGTCATTTCCAGGTCGATCCAGATCAGTCGCTCGTTGGCCGCGCCGTTGTCCGCCATGTGTCGCCTCGTTGCTGGGCAGGCGCGCGGCCTACCGGTGAAGGAAAGAGGCGCCCATCATACCCGTTCGCCCCTCAGCCCTCGCCGGCGTGGTCTTCCAGCAGCAACGGCGGCTTGCCACGTTTGGCGCGGAAATAATTGGTCAGGCGCATGCTGGCCTCCTTGGCCAGCACCCCACCATGGATCTCCACCCGGTGGTTGTGGCGGGCATCGCCGAGCAGGTCGAACACGCTGCCGCAGGCGCCGGTCTTGGGGTCGCTGGCGCCGTAGACCAGGCGGGCGACGCGTGCATGCACGATGGCCATCGCGCACATCGCGCACGGTTCCAGGGTCACGTACAGGGTGCTGCCGAGCAGCCGATGATTGGCCAGCCGCGTGCCACCGGCCCGCATGGCCACGATCTCGGCATGCGCACTGGGATCGTGCGAGGCGATGTTGAGGTTCCAGCCCTCGCCCAGCAGCTGGCCATCGGCGCCCACCAGTACCGCACCAACGGGGATCTCGTCGTACTCGCGCTGCGCACGCTCGGCCAGCGCCAGCGCATGGCGCATCCAGTGTTCATCGGCGTCGTGCACCGGTACACCCAGGGGGTCGGTCATGGCGGTTCTCGCGTGTCAGCAGGGCCAGGATGGCCGCCGGGGCCGCATTGTACGCGCGCGGTCGTGCAGGCGGCGCTAACGCGCGTCGAAGCGCTCGCGGGCAGCGTCCAGCGCCGGGAAATTGTGCTCGGCCCAACGGTCCAACGCGGTCAAGGTGTCTACCAGGCTGCGTGCAACCTCGGTCAACCGGTACTCGACATGCAGCGGCTTGCTCCCCAGATCACACCTCTCGACCAGGCCATTGCGCTCCAGCTGCCGCAGGGTCTGGGTCAACACCTTCTGCGAGATGCCTTCGATCTTCCGCAGCAGTGCACCGTTGCGTTGCGGGCCATGCGCCAACGCCGGCAACAGCAGCATCACCCACTTGCCCGAGATCAGCGCCAGCGCATCGCGCGCCGAGCAGTCGGCGGCATAGACATCTCCGGGAAAGGCCATGGTTACCTCAAGGTGCGTAATTGCCGGGGCATACCGGCGCCGCGAGGATGGTCGCACACTCCTCGAACACCTCGCCCCATGCGCGCCCTGATCCTGCTTGCCCATCCCGAACCCCGCTCCTTCAACGCCCACCTGGCCGCGCAGGCCGCGGAGCAGCTGCGCCATGACGCGCTGCAGGTGGACGTGGTCGACCTGTATGCAGAGGGCTTCGATCCGCTCGAAGCGGCCCACCATCATTCAAGTCGCCTGCAGCCCGGCCGCTTCGATGCCCAGCGCGAACAGCGCTACGGCGCCGAACAGGGCCGACTACCCGCCGATGTGCAGCGCCATCTGCAGCTGCTGCAGGCCGCGGATCGGGTCATCCTCCAGTTTCCGCTGTGGTGGTTCGCGGCACCGGCGATCCTCAAGGGCTGGCTGGACCGCGTGCTGGTCTACGGGCCGATGTACAACAGTCGCCTGCGCCACGAACACGGCGCGATGCGCGGCAAGCGTGCCCTGCTCAGCGTCACCACCGGCTCTTCGGCACGGGCCTGCGCGGTGGATGGCCGCGAGGGTGATACCCGTCTGTTGCTGTGGCAGTTGATGTACTGCCTACGCTACGTCGGCTTCGACGTACTGGAACCGCATGTGGTGCACGGTGTGCGTTCCGGGCTGGCACCGGAGCGCGTGCAGGCACACGACGAGGCATTGGCTGCAGCAACCTATTACTACCGCGAACGCCTGGCGCACTGGACGCAGTGGCCCACCGTGCCCTTCAACGACAGCGACGATTTCGAGGATGGCGTGGTGCTGCGCGCGGAGGCCACTGCCTACAGCCCCTTCATCCGCCATCGCACCACCGGATGAATCCACGCCTGCGCGCTGGATCGGGACGCGCGATACTACGTGCTCATTGAAAGCACCTTGGTGAACCCATGACCACCCTGCGCCCCTCGCGTGCCGACGACGGCGTCGCCCTCATCGATGTCTGGCGCCGCGCCGTCGACGCCACCCATGACTTTCTCAGCGCCGAAGACCACCAGGCCATCGATGCCGAAGTCGCCAGCTTCCTGCCGCAGGCGCCGATGACCGTTGCGGTCGATGCACAGGATCGGCCACTGGGCTTCATGCTGATCGACGGCACGCACATGGAAGCGCTGTTCATCGATCCGGACGTGCGCGGCACTGGTATCGGCCGGCAACTGCTGCAGCACGCGCTGGCCCGGCATCCGCAGCTGACTACCGACGTCAATGAGCAGAACGCACAGGCCGTTGGCTTCTACCTGCGCATGGGCTTCGTCGAAACCGGCCGCTCACCGCTCGATTCGCAGGGCCGTCCGTATCCCCTGATCCATCTCCGGCACAACGGCTGACGGATGTTCGAGGCCCGCCCCCGATCATCAGGCCGTGGCTTCGAATGCCGGTGAGTACTGCACCTCTCCCTGCGCCATCGGTGGCCGCAGGCATAGTGCCTGGAAGTACTCTGGCGGCACACCCGGCAGCACCAGGCCCGGCTCGGCGCGGAATCCGAATCGACCGTAATACGCGGGTTCTCCCAGCAATACGCAGCCCTGCGCCCCCTGCTCACGCAATGCACCAAGCGCCGCGTGCATCAGCGCCGCGCCGACACCCTGCCCCTGCCATCCGGGCAGCACCGAGATTGGTCCCAGGCCAAACCAGCCCGTACTGCCATCGCTGATCGTCACCGGCGACAAGGCAACATGCCCGACGACCTGCCCGTCCTTCTCGGCGACCAGCGACAGACTCAGCTCTCCACGCGAACGCAGTGCATCCACAATGAACTGCTCGGTGTGGCTGCTGTGCGGGGCTTCGCGGAAGGCTGCCTCGGTGAGTGCGTGGATGACAGCGCGGTCTTCGCGGATTTCAGGGCGGATCTTGCAGTTCAAGGAGGGCGCCTTCAATGAAGTGATGGACATGTGAATGATTGATTTCAGTCACGGATTCAGCAGCAGACCTGCCTCCGGCAGCAATGCCAACGTGACGATCGCGAGCCTTGTGCGGCAAGCAATCCGCCCGGGCGATGCTTCCCCGGGCGTCAAAAATCCGTCTCCGAGGGTGGCACAGCGCTCCCGGCACGTTCCATAATCGAGAAACCTGCCACCCAGGAAGGATAGATGGACATGGACGCACGATGCAGGATCGCGCCATGGGTGTAGCTCGCCCCGAACCCAGGGGACGGCCGCTGCTGGCATTTCTCGCCCTCGTCCCGCTGGCGGCATGTTCGCCCTATGCCGATGCCGAGCGTGACGTCGCCGCGGGTGGACGCGGCTTGGCCAAGCTCAACCCGGCGCCGAAGCAGGCCTACGAACTGGTGCTGACACTGAAGGACGCGCCGGGCCCGTTCGCGATCGTGGAGGGCGTGGCCCAGTACGACGTCAGCAACTACGAAGACTGCGGGCGGATACTGCCTGCCACAGGCACTGCGAGCCGCATGACCAGCCAAGAGCCCGTCACCCTGCACAAGGCCAGCGAGAACGAGTACCGCGGTACGTTCTACCTGGACCGCATGCTGGATGAGGACTACTACGGGCGCGGTGCCTGCCATTGGTTGCTGAAGGGCGTCGGTGCGATGTTGCGCGCTACGAACGGCGAGGCGGATACGCGATTCCTGACGTTCATCGACAGGAAACGCATGGAGAGGGATTCACCTCTGACGCTCTATTACCCGACACTCATCTATCCGCGCGCCACCACCGTCGCCAACTTCGGCGCCAGTGGCGAGGAAGATCCGTCGGGGTATAGCGAAGATCTGCGCGACGCGCTGTTCTCGACCACAACCGCTGTGCGGACACTCGCGCCATGAGCTGCCAGTGCCACATTTCCCCCTACACACCAGGAGGCCGACATTGCGCCACAAGATGATTCCGTGCCTTGCTCTGCTTCTGTTGACCGCCTGCCATCCGGAGACCGCCATGAACCAGGAACGTGCCGCTGCTGAAGCCGATGTCGCCCAGGGTGGGCGCGGCCTCGCCAAGCTCAACCCCAGCCCGCGCAAGGCCTATGAACTGGTGCTGCGACTGAAGGACGCCCCCGGCGATTTCGCGGTGGTCGAAGCCGTCGCGCAGTACGACGTCACCAACGAAGACCAGTGCGGCTATATCGAGCCGGCCACCGGCACAGCTGCACGCATCACCAGCCAGGAACCGGTGGAACTGCGCAAGGTCGGCGATGGTGAGTACCGGGGCACGCTGTATGTGGACCGCATGCTGGATGAAGACTACTACGGCCGCGGCGTGTGCCACTGGGAGTTCACTGGTGCTGGGGCGATGTTGAAGGCAACGGGCGCTGAAGAAGAGACCCGCTTCCTGACCTTCGTCAAGGCCGATCCACTGACCGACGGTAAGACCCACACGCTTTACTATCCGGACGCGGCCTATCCGCGCGCACCGCTTGCTGCCAACTACCCAGCCACCGGCAAGGCGGATCCGGCTGACTACGTTGCTGAACTTCAGGGCAAGTTGTTCACGATGAGTCTCAGCGCCAGCGAGGTCACCCAATGACCATCAGCACGCAGGATTATGCGGCGCTTTCCGACGATGCCTACAAGGATCGCGCTGTCGGTCGGAGGCGTCCGGGGGAAGAAGAGCTCGTCACGATCAATGGGCATGAATACAAGATTCTCGATCACGTCAATAATCGGCTCAATGGTTACCAAGGCACGGTTTATCAGCGAGCCGACACCAATGAGATCGTGGTCGCTCATCGCGGGACCGAGCAGATAGCTCGTGATGCCATCCTGACCGACGGCGGCATGGTCGTCGCCCGCACCAATGTGCAGGCCCCCGATGCCATCGCTTTGACCAAGAGCGCGCTGGACTACGCAAAGCAGGAAGCTGCATTTGGAGGCCGTGCACCTGAAGTCACCGTCACCGGCCACTCTCTCGGTGGCGCGCTGGCCCAGATCACCTCGCACCATTTCAACGTCAAGGGCGAGACCTTCAACGCCTATGGCGCGGTCAGCCTCAGCTACCGCATCCCGGAAGGCGGCAACACCATGATCAACCATGTCATGGCCTCCGATCCGGTCAGCTCTGCCTCGCCGCACTTCGGCCAAGTGCGCATCTACGCCAAGCCGGATGAGATCAAGACACTCGCCGCAAACGGCTTCAGCAATCACTCGTTGCGCGCCCTTATCCCGGACAGCCCGCTCGTCGCAGCAGGCAGCTCGTTCGGCGCGCACAAGCTGGGCAACTTCCTCGGCGACGGCTCGGTGCTGAAACACCCGGAAACGCAGAAGCTGGCAAAAGACAACGCCAGGATGATCGAGGAGTACCGCGACGACGTTGAATCACTGCGCCGTGGTGTCACCCGCGCGGCGCGGGGCATTCCAGGCGGCGCCGTCGATCTGTACGACCACATCCGCGGCCCGCTGCAGCCCGGTGAGCCGGCACGCCGCGAAGCGGAGAAGAACGGCCATCACACCAGCATGTTGCGCATGGACGATGCCAACCACGTGGGCAACCCACTGTTCAACGACGCGATCCGTGGCGTGCACGCGCAGGACGTCCGCGTCGGCCGCGTACCAGACGTAATGAGCACGCAACTGGCCGGCAGCCTGGCCGCCGAAATGCACGCGGCGGGCGGCAAGCGCATCGACGAAGTGGTCATGAATGCCGATGCCTCGCGCAGCTTCGCCGTGCAGGGCCAGGGCGGCGATCCCGCCCACCTTCGCGTGTCGGTGGATACGGCAGTGGCGATGAACACCCCACTGGAACAGAGCAGCCAGCGCATCGACCAGCAGGCCGCAGGCCAGCGGCTTGCGCTGGAGCGCGACCAACAGCTGGAACAGCAGCAGCATCAGACCCGCAGCATGCAGGCCTGATGGCGGCGCGGGAGCCACTCACCCCGGCTCCCGCACCCTTCGGCACTCCGGCTCAGGGACTGGAGGCCGCCATTGGCACGGCTCCTCCGGCAGTCACGAACGGATCCGGGCCGGAATCCGGGAATGCACCGCAGGCACGATCGCCGGGTGCCACCGGATCACAGGGCCACTGCGCGCGTGCGACCTTCTCGCGCAGCTCGAAGCGATCGCCGGTCCAGACCACGAACGCGATGTGCTCGCGGTTCCAGTCGCTGTAGGCGCGCGGACCGCCCTTCTGCGCCGTTTCCGGGTATTGCACGAACCAGCGCATCGCCGGGCCGTACTGCAACTTGCTGTGGTCCAGATTGAGCCGGCCCTCACGCGACAGCTGTCGCGCACGGTCGGCGTCCGTCACCGGCGGCGTGGCCGGCAACGCATCGGCGGTCACATCCCTCGGCGCCGCGTCCCCGCGGACTTGGTACACACGCTGGGCCACATGAGCCTCGCGGCATTCACCCGCTGGCACGCGGACCGGCTCCGCGCCGTACTCATCGCGGTTGGCGACCTGGTCGCTGCAGGTGAACGGTGCTGACACCAGATAGAACGTGCTGTCGGCGTCGCGCCCTTCCAGCGAACGCACCCAGATGTCGCCCATCCGAACGATGAAGTCCGGGCGTTGGCCATAGCCCGGCACAGCCTTGAACCAGGCCTTCTGCCGCACCTCGCGCTCGCGCCAGCTGCGCGGCAGGTGGATGTCCTGCACGGGCAGCGCGACCAGCAACGCGGCCAGATGCGCCGGCATGGTGCCCTGGCAGGCGCCAATCAGCAGGTCGCCCTGGGTCGCCAGCCGCCCGGCCAGATCCACCGGGCAGCGGGCACCGAGCGCCCGCTCGGTCGCCTGCTCTGGCGGCAACGGCACGATGGCCAATGCGGGCGGAGCGGGGGCTACCGCGGGAACGGTTGGCTCGACGGAGGCGGGCGGTGCAGCCACAGGTGCCGCCGCTGCGGGCGCAACGGGCGCAGGCGCCGGGTCCGCAGCCGGCGCCGGCTGCGTGTCCACCACGGGTGTCGCAGGGGATATCACGGCAGCCGGTACTTCGGGAGCCGGCGCCACGACAACGGCGTCGGCCGCCGCGGGCGCTGTAACGGGCGCCGCCCCTGCAGGCGCGTCAACAGTTGCCTCTGCAGCGGGGTGCGTCTCCACGACGGGCGCCGCTGCCTCCTGAGCCTGTGCCGACGCTGCGGCGAGTCCAAGTGACAGCAGCCAGAGTGGCGGCAGGCGGCGCGCGGATGCATTGCAGCGGGCAGCAGCGTACCGGGCATTCGAGGTAACGATTCGCATGTGGTGTCCTTACGAGGGGTTTCCATGTCGGCGCCACAGGGCGCCACGCGTCGTACGTAAAGCGCCTGCAGGCACCCTGCCCGCCGGCATCAAGTGCTACAGGGATCGAGAACGCTGCTCCTGCTCGCGGGCGAGCGCGGCCGCCGGGTCCTGCTGGGCGACATTGGCAGCCAACTCTTGGCTGCTCTGCGCCAGCGGCTGCTGCGCCGCTTGTTCGCGATCAACCGATGCGCGCAGCATGGCCGGGTCACCCAGCGCGCCCTGCACGGCAAACAACGTGCGGCCGTCGTTGCCAGCCAGTAGATGATCGATACGCGACATCCCCGCCTTCTGCGCGCTCAGCGCCAGTGCGCCGGCAGCATTGTCCAGTTCCTGCACGCTGCGCAGACCGCTTTGCGGCCCCATCTGCTGCAGGTGCTGGCGCGCTCCCGAGAACAGCGTGTATCCCGGCTCGCCCGGTTGCGACATGTCGCGTCCCGTTGCCTGGTGGGCAGGCGCCCCCACTTCGCCGCGCTCCAGGCGCGCCATCACATCGGGGGTCAGCTTCTGCTGCCACACGTCAAAACGCTGCTGGCGGGCTTCGATGCCGTTGAGCGCACCATTCAGGGCACGCGTGGCTTCGCGCACATCCTCGCGCGCCGCCTCCGGCACCCGCGTCTGCCACTGCCACACGGCAATGCGACCTGCGTGCTCGGGCTGCGCGGCCAGTTCCGGGTGATTCACCAGGTCCAGTTCCAGCGCCTTGCCGGCACGCTCATAGTTCTCCTTGCCGACCAGCGGCAGATAGCCGCGGCCGTGATACTTCAGCGCGTCGCCAGGCGCGTCGTTGCCCATGCGCCCGCCGTACATCAGCTCAGCCAGGTTTTCCGGGCGGCCACGCAGCGCTTCCTGGCGGGCGCTCTCCAGCGCAGCGTTGCCATTGCGCCACGCCGCTTCCACCGGGATCTGCGAGATGCCCCGGGTGAAGTTGAAACTCTCGTTGAGACGGCTCAAGCCCCGGGATTCATGCCCGGCCTGCGCCATGAAGTTGGCCAGTTCCCGGGACGAAGTCATGCCGGCCTCCGTGGCCTGCCGCAACAGCAACGACTCCCTATCCTGCGACACGGTGAAACTCCTGCTCGATCATCGTTGGATACTCCCGCCTCCTCACAGGCATGGCACTCAGGGCAAGCTCACGTCGGCGACGACGGACGGATCGAAATCCTCGAACCGCACCCGGCCAAGCTCGGCCGCGGAGAAATCGCGCGTGTGGGTCGCTTCGGTTTCGGTGTCCACCACCTTGCGCTGCACGCCATGCACCCAGCACGTCTGCTCGGCAGGTGCATACCGGAAGGTGTAGACGCTGCTCCAGCGTTCGCGGCTGCCGCCGTTGGTGATCACGCTGAACGCGCCGTCTTCAATCGTCACGTAGGCGAAGGGGTCACCGGCCATGCCACCGCGCGTTGAGCACGGCACCAGCTTGTCGTTGCGTGCCGCCAGCTGCCAGCGGCCCGTGGCATCGCCCAGCAGCAACAGCAGGACCCGGTTCGGTCCGTGCTCGCCGGGCAACAAGCCCTCCGGAGGAGGTTGGTCGATCACCAGGAGCTGGTCCTGGAAACCATTGCCGGTCAGATCGCCGCGTACGGCTTCCAGCAGGTTCGCGCCGGACGGAACGAACGCCAGGGCATTGTCCATGTGCGTGCCACTCCCCTTCTCCATCCCCTGCAACTCCTTCAATCCCGTCTTGCCAGTTCCCGAGCGGAGGCCGGAAACGGGGCGATGCCCCGCACGTGCCCGGCGGCCGCCATGGCGGATGATAGCCCCGAGCCCACGGCAACCGCGATGGTGGCAAGCGTCACCCGCACCGCGGGGGGACACAGTCCTCATGGACGGAAAAGCTCCTGCGTTCGATGGCACCGGCGCGTCGGGATTTTGACGCGCACGCAGCTTACTTCGAGGAGGCGGGTCTCGTCGAAGGGGGCTTGGGATGAAAAGCGCACTTGATCACAGAAAGAGTGCGGTTAACGTGAATGGATGCCTACTTGGAGATGACGGCAGCGCTGATCAGGCACTTAACGCTCGTGCAGACGCAAGCAGAACGGGTGCAGCGAACACGGATCAGGTGAACGAACCCACCCGAATACAAGCACCATTGCGGCGCTCGGGATCCGTCATTCGCAATGAGAATTTCCAAAAAATTGAAAACACTACGGCCGGCCCCACGAAACAACCGGGGCGCTCGCGCGGCGCTATCCTCGCTTCACTTCCGCACATACTCAGGAGCTGAGCACGCGGTGTACACGACGTGGCATCCCTGACCCCCATCCCTTATACAAAGACGAGTTGCCAATTGAATTGCTTCATCAACAGTCGCCTTTCCACCAAAGCTGGTGCCGCCGGAACCCGAACTGGGGACCACCGCAGCAATGCACTGATTCTCGTAGGAAAAAGAAGTTCGACAGGCACGACCACCTGAGTGCCGGCATTGCATCACAGCCTCTGCCTCTGCCTCAGACTTACTACGCTTCCCGGTAGACACTCCGGACGCGCCCTCAGGAGAAACAGAGATCGCGCCCCACGTTTTGATCCACTTCCCTCCGGGCTGCGGCGTCTTGAGCGAGCCGTCACCCGCC
Source organism: Stenotrophomonas maltophilia group sp. msm1 (assembly GCF_032025805.1). NCBI lineage: Bacteria > Pseudomonadati > Pseudomonadota > Gammaproteobacteria > Lysobacterales > Lysobacteraceae > Stenotrophomonas > Stenotrophomonas maltophilia group sp. msm1. Next base: position 836,624 of record NZ_JAVSKH010000002.1, on the reverse strand, counting down.
CCAGGGATCGGAGCGCATCCTTGGACACCTTGCCCGCCAATAGGATACTGCCCCGGAGGACACCCGCCCTCCGCGAACGCTGCCGACTGGAAGACTGCGGCGAACAAAAGGCCCAGGATCACCCGCCAACTACGTAGAAGCGTAAGCCTCCAAGACATCGCGCCTCCTGCCCGTATTCGACTGCACTGCCACCCATCTGCAAATATGCCATGAAGCTGCCCGAGGCGCCCTAGACGAACATGGCCGCCATTGGCGACAGTCAGATAGTGTTCGCTAGGATCAAGCCCATGTCGCGCTACTGCTGCCCGGACCTACTCAGATGTGAGCACAGCACCCGCCACGTCAATTGCTGCGGCCAAATTTGTCGCTGCTGAACGCCTGATCATACCGAGAATCTCCCAACATCAAGAGTAGAGTTCTTCTTAGTTTGATGGGCGCAGAAAAGAAACAGCCCGCTCAACGGCGGGCCATTCTATCGCCGCATCATGAGAAAAATGCGGGCAATTATTCAAAACTTCTCAAACTCCGGCTCGGTGCAATTGGACATGACAACTTCACATGTCCGTTTGGAAGCAGCACGACATTGCGCCAAGGATAGGCCTGCCGCCTCCTCCTTTGTGGCTGCAGCAGAGTAGAAAGTCCCTCCGGCTCCCGCATTCGAAACAGCCGCCGTCGCGCATTGATTCTTATAGGTGAACTTCACTTGGCAATCCCGACCGCCTGCATCAGAGCAGGATCTCACCGCCGCGCTTCCCGCATCCACCTTCTTCCTCCACCCACTTGCCGCTCCTGCGATTCCGGAAGGCGAGGCGGCAAATGCTCCCCAAGTCTTGATCCACCGCCCCGTTGGACGCGGGCTTTCCGCTCCTGATCCACCAGCAGGTATTGGCGCGCATCCGCCGGCACCCTGCCCGCCAATCGGATACTGGCCTGGAGGACACCTTCCTTCCGCCCAAGCCAGGTCGGACGGAAGTGCTAGAACTACCGCTAGACTCGCCGCGAACCTATACATGACCTTCGAACCCCTGATGACGTTCGAAATCCCCCAACATCCGAAGGAAAGCTCTTCACCTGTCATCCAGAGCCAAATCCCGAAGAATCCACTATCAGCTAGCCATTCGCAGCCGGTACAGTCACCCGTGCTCCGCCAATCCGCAGAACGCAGGAAACTACGAAAGAGTGGCCACGATTGACAATGCGCAAGAATCTAAATCAACGCATCAACATCAAGCCAACTCTCTGAATTTCCGGCCCATTTACGCAAGCCCTGGATGCACCTTCAAGCTCCAGGCGACTCCGACGCAACCAATCAATCGACTTAAGAGAATCGACGAACTTGCATCGCTAGAACTTACGGAAAACAGGTTCAGAACAGTCTGCGTAAAAGACCCTGCACTTCTTTCCACTGGGATCTACGCAACCTTTACCCGCCAAGGAGATCGCTTGCCTTTTCTTTGGAGCCTTACCAACTGCGGATTTAGCCCCCGAGCCACCTGAAGAAGGAATCAACCACGCGACGCACTGATTTGAGTAAGAGACAGTAACCTTGCAGTCCGTGGCTCCTCCACCACCACAGCGCCTCACAGCCTCGGCAGCGGCGGCTTCTGCGGAATTCATTCCGGAGGCCATTCCTACCTCAGAAGTAGCTTCGGACGCAGCGATTGCTCCCCACGTACTTAACCATTCCCCCGTCGGCGTTGGAGGAAGTAGCGGCAGCTGATCCGAGCCACCGCTGTCGCCACCAGGAATCGGAGCACAGCCTCTGGCCCCTTGCCCTCCTATCGGGTAGAACCCTGGCGGACAACTACCGCCTTCGGCAAGTGCGGACACAGGAGCCAGCAGCACCCCAAAGAAAAGGAGCAAAGAAAGCAGCTTCATCGTTTTCACCTCTTGCATCCAGTACCCTACCCATTCAGCAACTGCCATGACATAGCTCACCGAACTGCGGCGTTACCAAGCGACCCCGGCGTATGTACCGAGTTGCTAGTACCCGGCGCGATTTTCGGGATCGTAAGGCTCTGGCTACTCACCGATTCCTCTGAATTGGTTGGAGCTGCCGGCTTGTAACTACCCGGCGGCGGTCCGCTCGGTCCCGGCGCCTGTGCCACCGGGCTGCCACCTATCTGCGAATATGCCATGAAGCTGCCCAAGGTGCCCTGGAAGAACATGGCCGCCATTGGGGGCGCAGTCAGAATCAAGGTCGTCAGAATCAGGCCCATGCCACCCTGCTGCATCGCCTGACTGGTCATACCGTCGCTGGAAGCCCCGTCAAGCAGGAACCTGTTCACCAGCGCCGTCGCCCAGAACGAGGAAGACACGCGGATCACCATATCCAATGCAATGGACACCATTGCCGACAGCACCGCCATCGAGAACATGGTCCCGATTCCGCAGAAGAACCATCGCTGGAACAACTGTTTGTCCTGATCAAACAATAGATAAAGTACTAACTTCACCCCATGCCAATGAAATCAGCATTGCAGCTATAAGCCAGCAGGCAAATGAATTTCAGACCGAAGCTTGCTCTCCAAGAGCGCTCGACACTCTCACGTAGACTAAACCTGTGAACAGCGACACCCAACCTTAGTGCAAAGTAGACGTCTCAAGCGAAAAATAGAAGCGGCCCACTTCTCAGCAGGCCACCCTCTAAAACAACAAACAAAATGTCATTATTCACAACATCAACCCAACGCCAGGATTCACATCAGCGGAAGGGCTTAAACTCAGACATGCTGCAGGCAGAGTAGATAACAGTACAACTGCGACCCTTACCCTCGGACTCACAACGGCGCACTGATTCCACCTTCGCATCTTCTTCATTAGGTGATCGATACGCCACAGTTCTCACGTCGACGAGGGGTACTGAACCAATCACCGGGCCAGCTAGCGCGGCGCATTGATTGTGATACTCAAGAATAACTTTACACTTCTGCCCCCCCATGCGCTGACATTCAGAAAGCGCGAGGGACCTAGCTTCTCTCTTTGTTTTTTTAACCTCTGCCACACCAATCGCCAAATTCTGGCCGACTTGATGGTCTGTGTCTTGCGCCAAAGCACCCCATCGGGTTTCCCATTTACCGGTCGGCATGGGGCCACTGCTCTCACCACCAGCTTGACCACCGGGAATTGGCGCACAACCTCCTACACCCTGACCTCCCACGGGGTACTGCCCTGGGGGGCAACGTCCTTCTGCCAACGCCACATTAGAAATAACGAGCAGCAAAAGTACGACAATGCACTTCATACGCACACCTTTATCATTCGACACTGTCAATCCACGCTCAGGCGCCCACCTGCCCATACTTTCCAGTATCTTTCTTGACCTCACCTGAGCGCCCGATACCGTAACCAGAAGTCGCGCCATGGCCGGAACTGACCGATGGAGCACTGGAATGATCCTTTGTCTGGGCCGGCGCATAGTAGCTACCCGGTGGCTGCCCACTTGGCCCCGGCGCCTGTGCCACCGGGCTGCCACCTATCTGCGAATATGCCATGAAGCTACCCAGCGTGCCCTGGAAGAACATGGCCGCCACTGGGGGCGCAGTCAGAATCAAGGTCGTCAGGATCAATCCCATGCCGCCCTGCTGCATCGCCTGGCTGGTCATGCCGTCGCTGGAGGCGCCCTCGAGCAGGAACTTGTTGACCAGGGCGGTGGTCCAGAACGCGGTCGAGATACGGATCACCATGTCCAGCGCGATCGATACCATCGCTGCCAGTACCGCCATCGAGAACATCGTGCCGATGCCGTAGAACAGCCATCGCTGGAACAGCTGCTTGGTCTGGTCGAACAGCAGACACAGAATGAACAAGGGACCCAGGCCGATGAACAGCGCCAGCGCGACCTCGTAGAGCAGCAACATCGCACCAGCGGTGACGGCCGGACCGCCCGTGCCCATGCCGATGAACCACAGCGCCCGCGTCTTGTCCGCCTGCAACCCTGGATCATTCAGGATCTTGATGCCATCAATGCTCGACAGCGCCACCTGCATCCGCTTCCTGGTCCCGGCTATGGGATACGAAATTCAGGGGCAAGGTCACACACTCAACATTACCACCTAGATCGGCCGTTCCAGCTCACCCACAAATGAGATGGCCTGCTCTTCAGCAGGCCATTCCCAACATGCAAAGGCCGATTCAAGGATCCCGTCCATGATTCGACTGGCATAGCTTAGAAAGATTCAAATATTGGCTCAGCACAATCCGTGTACAACACCTTGCACTGCCCTCCACCGTTCTTCGCGCAGTAGGAGAGAACCCGACTGGTCGCGTCCTCTCTTGAGCCGGCGACTGAAATAGAAACTATTCCCTTACTGCCCGGCTCAGGGTCAGCATATGCGACGCACTGGTTCTTGTACGTTGTATCGATCTTGCAGTCTTTCGCTCCATGTGTCGCGCACCGAGCAAGCGCTTCTGAGACAGCCTCTCGCTTGGAGCGCCTTCCAACGGAAGCCCCCATATCGCCCGTGCTTGCCGCCCCCGCAATAGCCCCCCAAGTCTTGATCCAACGCCCAGTAGCAATGGGGCCGCTCTGGACGCCACCGGTACCGGAGCCCGGAATAGGTGCGCATCCACCTACGCCCTGACCACCAATGGGGTACTGCCCTGGCGGACAACGCCCTTCCGCTCTCACCTCACCCGCCACAAACAAACATAGGAGCAAGCCGACAAGAATGAGAGGAAACATGTATTTCACACTTCTACTCCGTACGCATGGGGGCTATTGATTGCCGGGATGTGCAGCTCTGAGACCGGTTTCGGCAACCCTGGAGGATTCCGACGACGGAAGGGTTGAACGTGCGGTCGCATGTCGATCATGCGCACCACTGTCTTGGCCGGACTGCCCCTTCTCCGGAGCGGCCGGCGTGTAGTAGCTACCCGGCGGCTGCCCATTCGGGCCCGGCGCAGCAGCAACCGGGCTGCCGCCTATCTGCGAATATGCCATGAAGCTACCCAGCGTGCCCTGGAAGAACATCGCTGCCATTGGGGGAGCGGTCAGGATCAGGGTCGTGAGAATCAGGCCCATGCCACCCTGCTGCATCGCCTGACTGGTCATACCGTCGCTGGAAGCCCCGTCAAGCAGGAACCTGTTCACCAGCGCCGTCGCCCAGAACGAGGAAGACACGCGGATCACCATATCCAATGCAATGGACACCATTGCCGACAGCACCGCCATCGAGAACATGGTCCCGATTCCGTAGAAGAGCCATCGCTGGAACAATTGTTTGGTCTGATCGAACAACAGACAGAGGATGAACAGTGGGCCGAAACCGATGAACAACGCCATCGCGACCTCATAGAGCAACAGCATCGAGCCAGCAGTCACCGCCGGGCCGCCCGTACCCAAGCCGATGAACCACATGGCTCGTGTCTTGTCTTCCTGCAGCCCCGGGTCATTCAGGATCTTGATTCCATCCACACTGGACAGCGCAACCTGCATCCAGGCCAAGCTCTTGTCGATCTGCTCCTCGGGCTTCTGATCCTTCCCGGTAACGACATGGGTGATGAGACCCTTCACGTCCTCGGTCAGGAATCCATGAAGATCCCGGCCAAACATGCCCATGCTTGTCGCTACAGCCACGATCAGTGCGGCGCGCGCCATGTTGGTCACCAAGATCATCATCGAATCGCGGCTACGTCCGGTGACGATACGATAGCCCTGAATGAGGACCCACAAGGTCATGAGGGTCAGCGCCATTCCGCCCACCCACGCCATCATGTTGTCCATGACGTCGAAGCCGAACTTGCCGATTCGCTCCCGCAGATAATCCAGGATCAGCTTGAAGAAAACGAAGTCGCCGACCGACTGGACGCGCGCCACGTGCCCCATCAAATCCTGGAATCCGCCCGAAAAATCAAAGTTGGCAATCGACCTGATCGTCATACCCACATTCCCTTGGTGATACCGCTATCGCTTGAGGCGCCCCGTAGGGACTCGAACCTCAGGTGCTTCATTCCACGCATCAGTCGATGGACAACGCCGTCTTCAGCGCTGCTGTCTTGACCAGGTCACTGATGACGGTCTTGGTTGGATCGCCCTTGAGCGCAGACTGGGCCACGACCTTCTGATTGGCCTCCATCACATCGATGTAGGCGTCGTATGCCTTGATCCGGGCTTCAAAGTTCTTGATCGTTGCGTTCATTTCGTTCGCAGTACGCATCGAGTCGTTCGCCACTGCGTTCATGTCACCGAGCCGATTGCTACCAAAACGCAACTGGGCGATGTCATCCATGCTCTTCAGGAACGCAGGCCCGGTCGTCTGCATGAAGTAAACCGCATCGTTGTATTTGCGATTCTGCATCATGCGGATGTTCACGCAGATCTGCGTCTGCTGGCTCTTCCAGTCGCCCTTTGAATTGAAAATGATGTTGGGCAGCATGTCTTTCAAATCTGCGCCGGTGCCACAGGTTTCAGCGACCAGGTACTTGGGCGAAACGGGCGTCAGCTGTGCAGCGGAAGGAAGGCCGAAGTTGTTGACGATACCCTGCACCTGAACCAGCATCTCGCCATACTCCTTGATGGTCTGGTTCCAGTCCTGAAGCCACTGTGTATTTTCTCTGACGAACTGGGTCTTCTCCTGCACCTTGGACTGCAGGGTATTGAACTGGTTCCAGATGTGCTGCATCAGCGCTGGACCGGTTTCCTGCACCGGACCAAATGCCCCAGCATTGGTGGCAGACAGCGCCAAGGCAACACCCAGCACCTTGGCCACCGGCTTGAGTACCTTGCGGGCGCTGGCCCGACGCTTGACGTTGTTCATGGCAAAACTCCTGTTGTTCAGATTGACATCCACTTGCCTGTCTCCTGCTTGCGCTGCCGTCAGGCAGCGTCGGAACGGGGTTCCTTCCCCGAACCCTTCCGGTTCTTGTAGAAATCTTCCAACCACTGTTCCGGCGTGAGCTCGTCCACGGTGATCCGATTGCGGACTGCAGCGGTCTGCAACACCCGATGCATGATGTCGATGTTGTCGGTCGAGGCCGAGATCACCGACAGGATGTCGTCCATCCCACGCAGGTTGAGCTGGCAGACGCTGGACGCATGGCCCTGCTTGACCAGGAAGCAGCGCGAGCGCTCGTCCAGGGCGGTAACCACCCTGAACTCGGCCTCGGTCAGCTTCAGGCCATCCATGTAGTCGCTCTTGCTGGCATTCGGGTTCGGCAGCAGGATCAGCGTGGCGGTCTGTTCGATCAGGGCGGCGGAGATATCACTCTTCAGTGCATCTTCCGGGCTCTGCGTTGCGAAGATGCCGAGACCATTCTGCTTACGGATGGTCTTCTGCTTGTTCTTCGCGAATTCCTTCAGGCCACCCTCGCCGTCCAGGATCTTCCAGAACTCGTCCATCACGTAGATCAACGGACGACCATCGATCAACGACTCCAGGCGGTGCAGCAGGTAATTGATGACCGGCACGCGCACTTCGGGATTGTCGATGATGTCGGTGTAGTCGAAGCCGATGATGTTGGCCTTGCTCAGGTCGACGGTATCCACCGGATTGTCGAACACCCAGCCCAGCGAATTGCCCGAGGTCCAGCGGCGCATGCGTGCATAGAGCCCATCGTCGCCCATGTTGGGCAGGCTCTTCTGGAAGTTGGTCATGCTGCGCAGGTGCATCGGCGTATCGAGCATGCTTTCCACTGCGCGGTAGATGTCCTCCTCCTCGCGCGCACTGTATTCACGCTTGCCGGCCAGCACCTTGATCAGGTCGGCCAGGAACTGCACGTTGGCTTCACTGTTCTCGCACTGGAACGGGTTGAAGCCGGTCGGCGCGCCGTTCTCCAGAGCCAGATAGTTACCACCGCAGGCACGGACGAAGATCTCCGCACCACGGTCCTTGTCGAAGAAGAAGATGGTCGGCGACGGCTCGTACTTCTGCACCTGACTGAGCAGGAAGTTGATCAGCGCAGTCTTACCGGTACCCGACTTACCAATCACCATGGTGTTGGCGATCGCCTTCTCGCCCAACGAGTTCTCTGACGGATGGGTCGCGTGGAAATTGAAGTAGTACGGCTGGCCGTTGGTGGTCTGCAGCGTGGTGACGCAGTCGCCCCACGGGTTGTTGTGCTGCTTGCCGGTCGCGAAGTTGTGCAGCGGCGACAGGCCCAGGAAGTTCAGCGAGCTGACATTGGCCAGGCGGGTGCGGTAGCGCCAGTTGGCCGGCAGTTGCGAATAGAAGGACGAGGTGACCGCCAGGTCTTCCTTGGTCGACACGAAACCTGCATTGGACAGCTCGGCGCGCGTCGTGGCCACGTTCTGTGACAGCTTGGCTTGGCTGTCGCCGTAGACCGCCATGATGAAGTGGTACTCGCCGAGCACGAAATTACCCGACGAGAGCTGATCCATCGCCTGGTCCAGCTCGACGATCTGGCTGACTGCCTTGTCACCGGAGGAGATCATCATGCCCTTGGTGCGGTCGAGCACCTTGAGCGCGTCCTGACGCCCCATCGGGCTGAACGAATGGGTGATGACGTACTCGTAGTCCAGGTACTTCAGGCCGTTGAGGATGCCCGGGTAAGTCCCCTCGGCATACTCCTTGATGTTCAGGATGGCGCCGAAGTGGTTGGCACCATTGGGGGTATTGATGACGAAGTCACCGGTCTTGGACGAGAACATGTGCCGGCTGACAGGCAGGTAGTCCTTGATCGGTGCCGACAGCACCGGGACCGGCTCGTCGATGCGATTGATCAGGTAACCGAACAGCTCCAGCGTTTCCGAGAACACCACGCCATTCTTGGCCTCGTACATGCCCAGGCGATACGGCGCATAGTCTCGGATGACGGCCTCGACGTTGCCGGCCAGTTCCATCAGCTTTTCGACTGCCTGCTCCTGCTCGGCGCGCAGCTTGTCCACGTTCGCCGACTTCTCGACGAAGCGCTTACCCGCCACCACGGGGCGGTAGATCATGGTCAGGTACAGCTCGTTCTGCATGATGCGCTGTGAGGACAACATGCCCATGTACTGATCGGACACATCCTGGTTGAAGCGCTGCTTGTAGTTGCTCTTGCCCTTCAGGGTGCGGCGACGTCGGATGTCATGCACCCAGAACGCCACGTTCACGAAATCGGGTGCCCGCAGCGTCTGCAGCAGGCGGTTGAACGTGTTGTGGCGATGCTCCAGCTCCCACTCCTCGCGGCCGACGAACGGCAGCCCTTCCAGATGCCAGGTCAGCAGGTAGTCGCCGCCCGTGGTCTTGACCACGTTCGGGGAGACATGCGACGACAACGGGATGAACTCACTGATGGAGGTGTCAGGGCTGAACATACGACTGCTTCCAAAGAGGTAGTGCCAAGGAGTTACAAAAGACCCGGCGGGCGCGGACGCCCGCCAGGCCGGATCCGGACCTCAATCCATTCGGGCCGGCTTGTCGCGGTAATGGTTGGGGTTGAACACCCACATACCATCGTGTTCCTGCACGTTGCGGACTTTCAGCTTGAACATCAGGCGCAGGCCCAACAGGCGGAAGATCATTTCGTCACGCTTGGCCATCTGCCGCATGATGAAGACCGCCACCGGAATGGTGAGCAGGAACCAGAAGTTCGTGTACATGCTGAGCAGCAGCAACCCGCCTGCCACCATGAAAAATGGCAGATAGGGCACGCCCAGGAACATTGCTGGGCGCGTGCAGCCGCGGAACACGACGTTCTTATGCACTGTAGTACTGGATCGCGTTGTTGATCAGGTAGTAGGTGCTGCTGCCGCCACCGCACTTGCCGTCGCTGCCGTCACCCAGCAGCATGCGCGCGATCTGGCCCGCAGCGCCGATCAGCACGCCGCCGATCAGGATCGGTGCAACGTCGGCGATGCGCTTGTGCGCGAAGGCGATCTGATAACCGGCGAAGATCACCGCGATGGTGACCACGGCGATCGAGGCGATGTTCAGCAGGCCGTTGATGTTGTTGAAGAAGCCGCACACCTTCTTGTCGGTGCCGCCGAAGTCGACGGCACCGTTGGCGAAGACCTGCGGGGCGAACATGGCGCCGACGAAGATCGTGGCCATCAGCAGGGTCTTCAGCGTGCGCTGGGCCTGGACGAGGTCGAGATTGGATCGCTTCATGGATTGATTTCCTTGTTGATGGACTAACACAACTGAATCGGCCAGCCGGGGGACTGGCCGCACCACGACTTCGTCAGAACACGAAGGCCGCATCCCCTGCGGGAATCTGCTGCACCGGTGCGGCCTGCACCGGTGCGTTGTACGAATTGTCGGCACCCGCCACAGGCTGGTTGCGCTCGCTCCAGGGCCGCAGCATCACGGGCCCCTCATTGCTGGCACCGGCAGCGCCCGGCAACTGCTGCGGCATGGCCATCGCCTGCGCAGCACCCTGCTGAGGCAGCTGCTGCGGCATGCCACCGGCCTGCTGCTGGGGATAGGCGGGCCCTTGGCTGGGCTGCGCCTGGGGCTGCATCATCCTGTCCACTGAACCCAGCACCACCTTGGACAGCGCCTGGTCGGCGAGATTCAGCAGACTGCCCCGCGCCATCGCACCGGTGGACGGGTACACGACATAGGCGCGTGCGGGATCTTCCGACGGCACGTACACCGGGCCATTGGACTGTGCAACGATGCGCGCCTGCGCCGGCGAAGCGAGCTGCGGATGATGCTCGACCTTCACTGCACGGCGCTCACCGCGACTGACCACGTCGATCGGTGCGACACCATTGCTGGCGACCTGCTGGCCGCGGCGGATCGAGTCGTAGATCTTCTGCACGTAGCCGTGACGGAAGCCGGTCTCGAAATTGCCCGAGTAGTAACAGCTGAACGACTTGCCCCAGTCACCACCGGAGCGCTTGTAGCAGTCGGCGAGGATGCGCGAACCGGCCTGCAGGTTCGGGCACTGCTGGAAGGCCTTCTCGTACGAATCCAGCCCGTATTTGCCCAGGTTGTAGCGATTGACCTGGGCCAGCCCGATCGAGAAGTTGTAGCCCTTCTCTTCCAGCATCCGTACCGTCGCCAGCGCTTCGTCCAGCGCTTTGGGCTGGCGCACCAGTGCACCGCCCACCACACCGATGGCGTAGGGATTGCGCGATGACTCGACGTTGATGACGTGCTGCATCACGTCCATCGAGACGGCCATCTCCGGGCACGCCATCATTTCCAATCCTGGCAGCATCCTTCAGCCCTCCTGCCCCTGGGCACGCCCAGGATTGAAGTCGATGCCGGTGATGTAGCGCGAACCGGCATGCGCCTTGATATGCACGACGATGTCGATGGTCATCATCAACAGCCGCTTGATCACATTGAACTCCAGGCCCGAACCCTCGGCCGAAGCCTTCACCATCAGTGCCAGCTGGTCCCAGGTCTGTTCCGGACTGCCGGCGTGGCAGCTGGTGATCGACCCCGGGTGGCCGGACGCGCAGTTGCGGATGAAGTAGAACGCCTCGTCACCGCGCAGCTCGGCGAGGATGATGCGTTCGGGCTTCATGCGCAGGCAGGCTTCCATGCAGCTCTTGGCCGTCACATTGCTGGTGCTCTGCCCGCCCTTGGAATACAACAGGTGCACCACGTTGGGCTGGGTCAGGAACAGCTCGCGTGCATCCTCGATGGTGACCAGGCGCTCGTTGTCCGGGATATGGTTGACCAGCGCCTTCATGAAGGTGGTCTTGCCGCTGCCGGTCGCGCCCGATACCACGATGTTCTTGCGGTACATCACCGCACGCCGGAAGAACTCGGCGTACTCTCGCGAATGACGCAGCTCCAGCAGCTCGCGATCCTGCTCGCTGATGCTGCCATCGCTTTCCAGAATCTGGTTGAAGAAGCCGTCTTCTTGATACTGCGTGAGCGACTTGGTGTGCTTGGAAGGCAAACGGATGGTGATCGACACCTTCCCCGCGTCACAGGCCGGCGGAATCACGAACTGCGCACGCTGGCCGGTGGGGAACGTGAGCGACACCACCGGATCGGCATCGGTGATGCGCTGGCCGGTGTTGCTCTCGTTCACCACTGCCGTGCAGAACTGCCGGGCCCGCTCGAACGTCAGGCTCGGCACGTCCACCCGCTGCCACCCCGCCCGGGTTTCCAGGTACAGCTCGCCGGGACGGTTGATGCAGATTTCCGTCACTTCCGGAGAAGTCATGTACTCGGCGATGCCCAGCACTTCGTACTGATAGCGCAGGAAATCGCTGGAGACGAGGGCGAGGGGGGACACTTCGGCGTCCATGATCGTTCGTTGGGTTACCGGCGGGGATTCAGCACATTGGTGAAGTCAACGTCCTTTGCAACGTAGACGTTCACGATCGTGCCCTGGTTGATGGTGACGGTCGGCGGACGACGCTGGCTCAGCGATTCATTGGCCAAGCGCTCCATGGTGCGTGCGGTGGCGCTCTCATAGGGCGACTGGATGGTCATGCCGTTATTCGCCACGGTAGTGGTTTCCGGACCATGCTCTGCAGCGGCGTACTTGAACGCATCCGCCAGCAGACTGATCATCAGAGCCGAGGCGATACGGCTGCCCCAGTGCGCGCTGTACTGGCCCGGATGCCCGGCGCCGCCCAGCTGATCCACGCCCGGGCTGGACATGGCCACGTCGATACCATTCGGCGTAGTGATGCGATCCCAGATCACTTCCACCCGCTTGCCGGTGGGACCGCCGCCATAGGCGCCATAGATCTTGGAGCCCTTCGGCAGCAGAAGATTGCGGCCGTTGATCGAGTACACCGGTTCGGTCAGCAGGCACGAAGTGTAGCCCGCGATATCGGTGATGATGCGGGTTTCCAGCACGCAACGCAGGTAGGTACCCCGCACCAGCAGCGCATCGGGACTGCGGATGTAGCTGGCATTGGACACGTCATCAACATCGGGGCCGCGACGAACCCGGGCCGGCGCTGCATTCTGCTGTCCACCCATCATCTGGGCCTGGAGGCGAAGGGTACGGGTCAGCTCGTCTTCCTGCCCCCCCTGCCCATCACCGCCCGCGCTGTCGCCAGCACCAACGAAGCCGTTCCCCGACGCTCCCATCCGGCGCTCGGCGAGCGTCGGACCCCGCGGGGCTTCGCGCTCGCTCATGCTGAAGGCCGGTTCTGCGCGAGTAGGCCCGGACGGCGGCGGCGGCAGCATCGGAATCGGGTCAACGGGCTGCATCGCCTGGGACGGAACCGGATCCGTCTGCACAGCGTCCGGCAGCGTCGGCGTGGACACACGCGCGACTTCCGGCACCTTCTGTGCAGCGTCCTTGTCATCCTGGCCCTTGCGGAACAGCAGGAAGCCCATGGCCACCAACAGCAACACGATGCCACCGAGGAACAGCAGCGCCTTCCGGTTCAGCCGCTGCTCTTCGGCCGAGCGCAGCTGCGGCGCGGCCGCGTCCAGATCCGGCGCCGGCTCGGCCTGGGCCGTGCCGAAGTAGGGATTCGACGGCGCGTCCGCGGCACCCTGTGCGCCGTACGGGCTCTGGCTCTCGTCGCGTCCATTGTTCGGGTCGTTTCCGGGAGTGTTCTGCTGGCTCATTTCTTCACGTTCCTTCGCAGGCCGACGACGAAGTCGCCGTGGCGGATGACCAGGTACGGGTAGGTCCCGTGCACGATCAGCGTATTGCCTTCAACCGTGGTGTTGACCACGAAGTCTTCACCGTATTCCGTTTCGCGACCAAACACGGCCGGGAAGATGCCGGTCTTGTACTCCGGCGAATTCGGCAGTTTCAGATAGGTGAAACGGCCATCGTCATAGGCGTTGACCGGGATCAGCCACCCCATCTTCTTCGCCTTGCTGGTCGAATAGGAGTAGTTGAAGTTGTACTGGCGGTCCTTGGCCAGTTCCGAGCTCAACAGCGGTTTGGCCTCTTCCTCCACCGCTTCCTGGGCGACACCGAACACGGTGTCGTTGGGATAGACGAAGGCGATCTTGTACTGCACGCCTGCACGACGGGCCTGCTCCAGCTGGCGCCAGTCGGTGGCCACCACCTTCAGTTCGAAGATGTAGGAATGGGTCTCGGTGCGCACCATCATGTTGGTGTCGACGTCGACGTTCTTCGGCTTGAGGTAGAACACATTATCGCGACGGGTCAGTTCCCAGCCGCTGCTGAAGCCGGTGCTGTAGTCGAGGATCTTCTCGTTCGGGCTCAACTCGATCTGGGTGGTCAGGCCCAGGCCGGTGCGAACCGGATAGATACGGTCCTTCTCGTACTCGTAGTGGTCAACCGCCTGCGCCATCGCCGCTGCTGAGAACAGCAACGACAACATCGACAGCAGCGCCAGCGCGCTTCCCCTGATATTTCGACTACTCATCGGTTGCTTGCTCCATCAGCAGTTCCGGTGGAATTGTTCTGCGCCGGCCTCATGGCCGGCTGTCCGGGCATGGCCTGCCCCGGCATTGCTTGCCCCTGCACCGGCTGCCCCGGGATGGGTTGCCCCTGGACGGGCTGCCCCTGCATCGGCTGGCCCGGCACCTGACCGCTGGCCGGCACCGCGACCGGCTGGCCGGTGGCCGGGTCGATCATGGTGGCCGCGGCTGGGTTGTTGGGATCGTAGATGCCCTGCGCGTGCTGTGCGGCCTGCTGTGCCTGCGCCTGCATCGCGCCGTCATCGGGCACCGGCACGCCACGCGAGTAATCGTTGTCGACGCGGTACTCGGTGACCTGGAACGCCAGCGGATTGAGGATGCGATCCTGTTCGGACAACGCCAGGTTCTGGTTGTACTCGAAGCGCATCGTCACCAACTGGTTGTCCAGGTAGGTAGAGACGCCGGTGCGCTTGTCCAGCAGGCTGCGCTGGATGCGCACCGAAGCGCCGCGGAAGCTGCCGTTCGGTTCTGCGCCCAATGGCGTGATGCTGAGGATCTTGACCCGGATCGCGCGTTCGCGGCCATACATCACGAACGGGTTCTGCGGATTGTTGCCGGCATAGCGGACGCGCATGGACTGCGCCACCGGATCGGTGGACATCACGAACACCAGTTCCCAGTCACGCAGGCCCATCACCGCCGAGTCGTACGATTCGCGTGCGAGCACGTACTGGGCGACGTTGCTGCGGTTGATCGCTTCGTTGGTGGTGATCGTCTCGCCCTGGAAGGTGCCACTCAGGCGCGCGACGGTCGCCGTACCCGTGTAGGCGTCGGCCATCACCAGGAACGGCACCTTTTCCTTCAGCGGCAGCATGTAGTAGTAGCCGCCCGCCAGTGCGAGCGACATCAGCAATGAGCCTGTGGCGACCCACCATGCACGCCGCTCGCTGCGGCGTGCCATGTCGGCCACGGTGATCTCGTAGCTGACCGCCTTGGCGACCGACTGCTCGACCTTGGGGCTATTGCCGGGATCCTTCTTGCGGAACATGGATTCTTCCGTACTGCTGAAACATCAATGGGCGTGGCACCCCTGCGACAGGCGCGGGGAGCGGCACGTTCGATGATTTCGAGGTGGACTCAGGTGCCGCTGTTGGAATCAGCGCCCTGCGCCGACGCGGTCGGCGTCGAGCCAGCGCTCTGCACAACGATCTGGTTGCCAACGATGGAGACCGAGATACCCTGCGCCGAATAGGCCGATGTCAGATCGATCACGGCCTGCTGCGCGTTGGTCGTATCGATCTTCGAGACCGCGCCATACAGGGTGAAATCCGAGCTGAGGCGGTAGTCCAGCGTGCGCCCGGAATCCTTGGCCCAGCGCTCGAGCATGGCTTTGAGCGTGCCATCCATCGGCGAGGCCTGGTAGACGTAGCTGGAGTACAGCGGAATTTCGGTCGTTGTCGCAGCAAAGCGGTTGACCGGCTTCCAGCGGCCTCCGAAATCGGGAGCGGACTTGGTGGCGCAACCGGCCACCATCAACGCCGCCACTGCGGCGATGGACATTTTCGCGATAAACGCCTGATTCATACGGGCTTCACTTTGACGTACGAAAAAGCAGTCCCGAGCATTGGTCCCCTGGTCGTCCGGCGCTGCATCGCGCACGCCGGAATCAGAGGGATGCGCTGCGTGCGGCACACCCACTCCGGCTCCCCTGCAGCCAACGGCTGCCAACCAAGTTGCGGGGCCGCCGGACATAGCCGACAACCCACCCGCATACCTCACCAACGTCGAAACCATCCTTGTTTCCATGGCACAAACTCCTGGCCACCCTACTGCCACATCTTTGACATCCAGCACACATTTCTGGACGACAGACATAGGGTCGCACAACCACGCGTCAATTCCATGTCAGACAAGTCTGAAAATCTATGAACAGATGCCGAATTCTTGACTTACCTCACGTTTTCACTTCAGTGAATATGAATCCAAGTCACAAATTTAGCGTCGTGAATTAGACGTTAAGCATCGGAACATCGACCTTCGGCAGCAGCCTGGACGTGAAATAGCGATCCTTGTAATAGCGGATCTTGTCGCATTTCACCGGATGCGGTATGCCTTCGTAGAGGAACACTTCCTTGTCGGGCCCCATCGCCTTCAGCTCCTGCGGCAGCATCAGTGCACGCCGCTCTTCGGTGAAGTTGTGGGTCTTCTCTCTGGCATGCGTGACGTTCTTCTTGCGCACCGTGGTGTAGCCCAGCATGTCCGAATAGTCGTTGGCATCCTGCTGCTCACGCGGCGCGTACAGGATCTGCAGGGCATGGTTGGTGATGATCGTGCGCGAGACTTCGCGGCCGTATGTGGCATCGAGCTGGGCCATGCTCTGGATGATCGGCAGCAGGCGGATGTTATAGCCAGCCATGTAGGACACCGCCGAGGCGATGATCTCGACTTTGCCGATCGAGGTGAATTCGTCCATCAGCAGCAGGCACTGGTACTTCAGGTCCGGGTTGGACCTGGGCAGTTCCTTGGTATTGAGGTTGATCAGCTGGCTGAAGAACAGGTTGATGATCAGCCGGCTCTCGGCCAGCTTGTTCGGCTGGATGCCGATGTAGATTGTCATCTTCTTCTTGCGGACGTCGGTCAGCAGGAAATCGTTGCTGCTGGTGGCCTTGTCCAGCACCGGGTTGATCCAGGGGTTCAGCGGCTCCTTGAAGGTGCCCAGGATCGAGGCGAAGGTCTCGTCCGCCTGCGACAGCATGTTGGCGAAGGCCGAACGTGCGTTGGCACTGAGGAACGGCCGCTCCGACAGGGTCTTGAGGTACTTCTTCAGGTCGGTCCCGTCGCCGGAGGACAACCGGTACACCGCGCCGAGCGTGGGCGTGCCGGCGCCCCCCGGGAAACCGCTGCTGCGCTCGTCGTCCCAGTTCTCGAACAGGTACAGGGTGAAGGCCATGAACGCGTTGCGCGCCTGGCTGACCCAGAACTTCTGGTCCTCGGCCCCATCCGGATACAGCATCGCAGCGATGCTCATCAGGTCCGAGACGCGGAACGCCGGATCGTCGGAGACGTAGCTGAGCGGATTCCAGCGATGCGTGCGCCGGTCCTCGGCGAAAGGATTGAACAGGTAGATTTCCTGACCCTGGCTGGCGCGCCAGCCGCTGGTCAGGTCGAAGTTTTCCTGCTTGATGTCCAGCACCACCAGCGATTCGCCGTACTCCAGCAGGTTCGGGATGACCACGCCCACGCCTTTGCCCGAGCGGGTGGGCGCGGCCAGGATGACGAACTGCTGGCCATCCAGGCGCACCAGCTTGCCACCATGGCTGCCGACCACGATGCTCTGGCCGGTCTTCTTGAACATGCCATGCCTGGCCAGGTCGGCGCCGGTGGCAAAGCGTGCATCGCCGTGCAGCGAGCGCTTGTCCTTCTTCAGCAGCAGCACCAGGCCGGTCACCACCAATACCAGCAGCGGCAGGCCGAAGCCCACGTAGCCGGCCCATCGGATCTTGCCAACGAAGGGCGCGACCTGTGGCTGGTCCAGCGCGTTGAAGTACTGGTAGTAGGTGTTCCAGGTGAACAGCTTGGTATCCAGGCCCAGGAACAGCAGCGTCAGGTAGCCGGAAAACACGAAACCAAGCAGCAGGGTCGCCAGCGTGATGATGGCGATGAGCAGATACTTCTTACTGGGCAACACCCGAATCCTCCATGATGCGCACGAGGGCGCGACGGCCTAGCGGCGGCGCCAGCGCGACGCCTTTTTCCGCAGGTGATTTTCGTTCTCCAGCCCGGGCTCTTCGCCCTCTTCACGCACCCGTTGCAACAGCAACTGGCGCGCTTCGGCCAGCGATACCAGGTCGGTCAGACGATCCCCATCGTCGGCAACGACCGCATGGCCGACCACATCGCCCGGAGCGTACACCGGCTCGTGGGACACCGCTACCAGCTGGTAGCGGCCACGGGTTTCCAGCACATGCCTGAATTCCTGCATCGAACTCCTCCTCCTCGGGGCGACGCCGCGCCCCTGCCCAGCCATCATGCCCATCGCAGTGTCATCGCCGCATCGACAACCGCTCCCTGCTTTTGCGCGAAACTGCGCGCCGATATCCAAGGAGACCGATATGGACTGGGTAGCACTTGCCCGCACCCTGGCCACCGAGGCGCACGCCGGCCAGATGGACAAGGCCGGCCAGCCTTACATCGGTCATGTGGCACGGGTGGCGGCTGCGGTGCTCGGCGACGATGACGCCGAAGTGGTGGCGTGGCTGCATGATGTGGCCGAGGACTGCCCGGCGTTTGCCGCACGCATCGAGGCATTCCCCGCCCCGCTGCGCGAGGCGGTGCACCTGCTCAAGCGCGCCGCGGCCCCGACGCGGACAGCTACTACGCGCGCATTGCCGCCCACCGCTGGCACTGAAGGTGAAGCGGGCCGATCTGGATGACAACGCCGATCCGCAGCGCCTGGCGATGCTCGACGCGGCGACGGCCGGGCGCCTACGCGGCAAATACGCGCACGCCCGGGCAGCGCTGGGCATCTGACCAGGCCGCACGGACAGCAGGGGGCGGCGTGTCACTGATCGAACGCTGATTTACCTGAGCGCGGCTGCCCTTGTTGCGGTGCAGCAGTACAATGGGGGGCTCCCCCGCCCCGTCGCGCCCCCCGCATGAGCCCCACTTCTTCCCTGGCTGCGCGGCTGACGCCCCGTCAGCGCACCCTGATCATCCTCGCCCTGTCTCTGGGTGGCTTCGCCATCGGGACCAGCGAGTTCGCCAGCATGGGCCTGATGCTGGAGATCAGTCGCGGCTTGTCGATCTCCGAAACGCAGGTCGGTCACCTGATCAGCGCCTATGCCATCGGCGTTGTCGTCGGTGCGCCGATCCTCGCCTTCGTGGGTGCCAGCTTCCCGCGCCGCAAGCTCTTGTTGGCGCTGATGGGCTTCTACGCGGTGGGCAACCTCGCCAGCGCGCTGGCACCCAATTACGGCACCATGCTGGCGGCACGCTTCGTCGCCGGCCTCCCGCATGGCGCCTACTTCGGCGTTGCGATGCTGGTGGCCGCGGCGATCAGCCCTGCCGGCCAGCGCGGCCAGGCGATGTCGCGGGTGCTGCTGGGCCTGTCGATCGCAATCCTGGTCGGCAACCCGCTGACCACCTGGCTGGGCCAGCAGCTGAGCTGGCGCACCGCCTTTGCCCTGGTCAGCGTGCTGGCCATCGCCACCGTGGCGATGATCGCCCGCTTCCTGCTGCCGGATCCGGACGAGGTGCGCACCTCGCCGATGCGCGAACTGCGCGCCTTCAACACGTCCCAGGTGTGGCTGGCGTTGGCGATCGGCGCAGTCGGCTTCGCTGGCATGTTCTGCGTGTTCACTTACCTGGCTCCGACCCTGGTGCAGGTCACCGGCGTGGCCGAATCGTGGATGCCGCTGGCGGTGGGCGTGTTCGGCATCGGCGCGATCATCGGCAACATCGCCGGTGGCTGGCTGGTGGACAGGTTCCACTTCAAGGCCGCCGCCGTGGTCCTGCTGTGGTCGATCCTGATGCTGCTGCTGTATCCGCTGGCCGCGCAGTCCGTGTGGACGATCGGCCCGATGATCATCACCGTCGGCACCATGGGCGCGCTGGCGGCAGTGCTGCAGACCCGCCTGATGGACGTGGCCGGTGAAGCGCAGACGCTGGCGGCGGCCTCCAACCATGCTGCGTTCAATACTGCCAATGCACTTGGCCCGTGGCTGGGCGGCATGGCCATCAGCGCCGGCTTCAGCCCGGCCAGCACCGGCTATGTCGGTGCGGCCACTGCCATTGGCGGCCTGCTGCTGTGGTGCGTGGCGGTGTCACTGGACAGGCAGCGTAAGGCCGCCGTCGCCGGCAGCCACTGAAGAACCGGCATTCACAGGCAAGTGGATGCCAGCGCCTTGACCAGCACGGCGCTTCGTACCGGCAGCACCTGCAATCTGCCGAGGGGTGTTCCACCAAGGATGCTCGACCACGCGCTTCGGGTGCAATGAACACATTTCGTGGATGTGCCTTTGGGCAAAGTGCAGCCGACGCCCCTCGGCCTGCACCGGACCCGCAATGCGCCACCACCGCGTTCCTGCCCACCACGATGCCATTGCCTTGCAGGCCGGCATGCTGGGCAGTGTGCTGGGCGTGGCGCTGTTCAAGGCCATCGCGTTATCTGCATTGGCGGCCGGATCGGTGATGGCCATCGGGCTGTGGCTGGTGGCCTGCGCGCTGCTGGCTGCATGGGCGCTGGCCGCCTATCTGGCGTGCCTGGCGCTGAGCCGGCGTGTGTTCGTGCTGATGCTGGTGCTGTGCACGGTACTGATGATCTGCATCGCCTGAGCCGGCAGGGCGGGACTTCTTCTGTCGCCTTCATTGTCCTGCGGGACCCGCTGCAACAAGGGCGTGGAGTGTGATCAAGCGAGCGCGACGGCTGTGAGCCGTGGGACCTGATTGGAAAGGATCCCTGAAAAGGAACCGCTCCCCATTGCCGCGCCTGTCTTGATCGTGTCCATGCATCTGGCTGACTGCGCCATCACGGCCAACGCGCGACGATGCGATCTCCCAACCTCCCTGCCCTGTCGAGATCCAGATGCCGGACACTGCCCATCCTGTCATTCGCGCATTCGAGGCCGTGTTCGATCTGTCCGGCGGCGTGCAGCGCATCACGGCGCTCACTGTTACCTGCCGGCATTGCTCCTCGACCAGTTCGGCCAGCGAAGACAATCTGGTTCACCTTCCGGGTGGAGCACTGTTCCGCTGCGACGAGTGCGGCTGCCACCAACCGGTCAGCCACGCCAGGCTGTCGGATTGGCAACCGACCTCGTTGCTGGGCATCTGAGGGCCGGCTCATGGGCATGACGGCGCAACAGCGGGAGATCCTGGAGGCAATCGCCGCTGCGCAACCGGTGCGCGGCGACGCGGCGACGTGGGCAGTCAACGCGGGTTTGGCGGTACAGGCGGAAGACGGGGATATCGATCTCACCGACGCCGGCCGCGACGCCCTCGCCGCGCGGACCGCACGTGAGGACTAGACGCGGCGATCAGGCCGCCTTCGCGAGCTTCCGCCAGGGGCAGAGTCCGCGGGCGTAGTGAGCAGCGCGCGGCGGTCCCGATCGCGGCAACCTGCAGGACAGAGGTGCAACGCTGCCCCGTCAACCGAAATGGTGATGCCCTTCATGCCGGTGATGTGCAGGGCGCCATGACATCCACTCGGCTATGCTGCGCCACCTTCCTGCGCCAATGGCGGCCATGCATCCTTTTCCCCTGCCCGTCTCGGCGCCTGAGCAGCTTGCCTACCGACTGCTGCAGGACAGTGACTGGGCGCGTTCGGCCACTGCCGCGAGCGCACCGGCCGAGCTCCGCATGTTGCTGGCGATGATCCTTGATTCGCCCGAACCCCTCTGGCTCGCCTGGGGCAAGGAAGACAAGGCCTTCTTCTTCAATGATGCCTACCTGCCGATGCTGGGGGAAAAGCTGCACGGCGCGATGGGCAATCGCCTGGAGGATGTCTGGACCGACGTATGGCCGGATGTGGTGCAGGCGGTCAACGATGCCTTTGCCGGCACCAGCCGCAGCTTCAAGAACCTGCCCCTGATGATGGACCGCGACGGCACGCTGCGCGAAACATTCTGGACGTTCTCCTATTCGCCGCTGCGCGTCGGCTGCGGCAATGTGGCGGGCATCCTGTGCGTGGTGAGCGAGCAGACCGAACGGGTGATCGAGCGCGACCTGCACAGCCGCCAGGTCGCGGCGATCACCGAGCAGGCGCGGGAAGCCCACCTGGAACTGGTACGCGCCCGCGAGCAGCTGCGCCAGTCGCAGAAGCTGGAGGCGATCGGCCAGCTTACCGGCGGCGTGGCGCACGACTTCAACAACCTGTTGCAGGTCATCACCGGTTCGGTGGACATGCTCCTGCACACGTGGCCGGTAGACGACTCCCGGCGCCGGTACATCCAGGCCATTGCAACAGCGTCGGACCGCGCCACCAAGCTGACCGCGCAGCTGCTGGCCTTCTCGCGTCGCCAGAGCCTGTCGCCGGAGGTCTTCGATCTCTGCGAGAGCGTGCACGCGCTCTCGGATATCATCACCACGGTTCTGGGCGCGCGCATCCAGGTATCGTTGTCGTTGCCCAGTACGCCGTTGCCGGTGCTGCTGGACCGGACCCAACTCGACACCGCATTGATCAACATCGCGGTCAACGCCCGCGATGCGATCGACGGGCACGGCAGGGTGACCATCGAAGTGGAACAGGTCACTGCGGTGCCTTCGGTGCGCTTCGCCGCCCCGATGAAGGGCGACTTTGCTGCCATCAGTGTCACCGATACCGGCGCAGGCATCGACCCTGCAGTGGTCGACCGCATCTTCGAGCCCTTCTTCACCACCAAGAGCGTCGGTGCCGGGACCGGGCTCGGTCTCAGCCAGGTGTTCGGTTTCGTCAAGCAGTCCGAAGGCGAGGTGGACGTGCAGAGCCAGGCGGGCGCCGGTAGCCGCTTTACGCTGTACCTGCCGCTGGCGCAGGCAGGAGAAACGACGGAACGGCCGGCGGCGCAATCGGGGCTGCAGCATGGCCACGGCGTCTGCGTGCTCGTGGTGGAAGACAACGTCGACGTGGCCGAATTTGCGGTTGGCGCCCTGCGCGAGCTCGATTACAGCGTGATGCTTGCGCGCAATGCAGACGAGGCCTTGGCGGAGCTGGAACGGGATGCCTCGCGCTTCCACGTCGTGTTCAGCGACGTCGTGATGCCGGGCATGAACGGCCTGGATCTGGCCCGCACCATCCGCGACCGCCTGCCAGAGCTCCCCGTCATCCTCACCAGCGGCTACAGCGAGTTGCTTGCCCGGGATCCGGGCCACGGCTTTACCCTGCTGCGCAAGCCATACTCGTTGAAGCAGCTGGCCTCGGTAATGACCGAGGCCGCGCGCCGCGCGCAGGCCGTGGTGGCATCGCCCTAGCGGGCGCGTTGCTGAAGCGAACCGAATCCGCGTTCCAGTGAGGACTCCAGCGCGGACGCTTTGTCGCCGACCTCGCACCGCTGATGGCACGTGCGGGGCCGCACCGGTGTGCGGGTGGCTTTGCCGGGCACACCGTACACCCACCCGAGCCTGCGTCCACAGCGCACCAAGGGGGATGGGCCACGAACCTTTGCAAATGCTAATCTTTCTCATTTGCAGCCCATCCTGACTCCCTCATGCCCCTTCCCGCCCTTCTGAAGAACGCGCTCTGCGCGGCGCTGTCCCTTTCCCTGGCGACGCCTGCATTGGCCTCCCAAGCCCCGGCCGACGCCCCGAAGGATCTGGACAAGGTCGAAGTCCGCGGCCGCGCGCAGACGCTTTACCGCGCCAACGATGCCGCTGTCGGCACCCGCACTGACACGCCTCTGGAGCAGGTACCGCAGTCGATCCAGGTCGTGCCGCGCGAGCTGATCGACGACCAGGCCGCGCGTCAGGTCACCGACCTGTATCGCAGCATCAGCGGCATCAGCTTCTTCAGCTATGCCGGCGTCACCCTGCGCGGGTTCCGCCAGGAAAACGTGCTCTACGACGGCCTGCGCGGCGATCCCTATGCAGGCTTCTCGGTGCCGCAACTGTTCAACATCGAACGCGTGGAAGTGCTGAAGGGCCCGGCCGGTGCGCTGTACGGCGGTGGTGATGCGGGCGGTGTCATCAACTACGTGACGCGCAAGCCCAAGGCCACCGCCGAACGCCGCATCGAACTGCAGGCAGGCGACAAGGACTTCCGCGCCGGATCGATAGAAGGCACCGGCCCGCTGAATGCCAGCGGGAGCATCCGCTATCGCGCCGGCCTTTATGCCGACACCGAGCAGGGCGTGCGCTGGAACGCCGACAGCGAAAGCGTGATCGGCGATGCATCACTGGCCTTCGACGTTGGCCAGACCGGCGAGCTGGTGCTGCAGTTCACCGACATCACCCAGAACCTGGGCGGCAACCGACTGCGCGGTGTGCCAGTGAACGATGCCGGCACCTTCCTGACCGACCGGCGATGGAACCACAACGAGGCCAGCGATTTCCTCGACATGCGCGCCAGGGTCGCACTGGCGCAGTATCGCTTCGCACCGCTCGATACGCTGGACGTGGACATTGCTGCGCGCTGGTTCAGCAACAACGAGCACCAGACGTACCACGAACCGATGGGCCTGATCGATCGTGACCGCGACGGCGTAGCCGAATGGATGACGCGCCAGCTGCGCAACCAGATCCGCGACAACGAGGCCTTCACCGCCAGCGGCAATGCCGTATGGCGGATCAACACCGGCCGTATCGAACACAAGGTGCTGTTCGGCGCCGACGTCTACCAGCTCGACGCCGACTTCACCGCGCAGACCGCCAACAGTGCCGACCTGGCACGCGGCGCCGGTCCGGTGCGCGGCATCGATCTGTTCAACCCGGTCTATGGCGCCAGCACCTGGCACGACTACAACCTGGTCGCCCTGCCCTGGCGCAGCACCGCCACCCGCAGCAAGCGTTACGGTGGCTATCTGCAGGATGAGCTGGCACTGGGCACGCGCTGGCATGTGCTGGCCGGACTGCGTTGGGATGGTTTCCAGGACGACGATCGCATCACTGGTGGCAGCGTGGATGGCAACGACCTCAGCTGGCGGCTGGGCAGTACCTTTACCGTCCGGGACGGCGTGAACCTGTACGCCAACGTCGCCAGTGGCTTCGTGCCGCAGAGTGCCGCCAACCAGAACCCAGCGGCCGGCGGACCGTTCGACGCCGAGCGCAGCAGGCAATGGGAAATCGGCATGAAATCGCTGCTGGCCGAACGTGTGACCCTGAACATGGCGGCCTACCGCATCGACCGCAGCAACATCGTGCAGGCCACCGGCGAAGTGCGGGACGGCGTGAACCAGCTGGCCGCGCTGGGCCTGGTACGCAGCACAGGCATGGAACTGGACCTGCTGGCTGACGTGACCGAGCGCTGGGTGGTGAATCTGACCTACGCCTACAACGACGCACGGGTGAAGGATGCCGGACCGAACGGCATCACCAACGCCTCCGGCGACCGCTTCGCGAATGCGCCACGCAACAAGCTCGGCCTGTGGACACGCTACGACCTGCCGTCGATCAACTCGGCTATCGGATTCGGCGCCGACCATGTGGGCGAGCGTGTCAGCCTGGATGGGCAGACGGTCAAGGCATACACGGTTTTCGACATCAGCTGGAAGACCACGTGGAAGCAGTGGCAGTTCCAAGCCAACGTCAAGAACCTGTTCGACAAGGTGTACGCAGCCAGTGGCTTCATCGAACGCAACGGGCACTTCCCGGGCGAGCCACGGCGGGTGTATGTGCAGGCGGCCTACCGCTTCTGAGAAGGCCTTCCAGCAGAGCCGGGCGCCCGCTCGGCTCTGCTACGTAACCTCAGCCCATCCGCATCGCAGGGTTGTCACGCGCGTGGACGTCGTTGTCCTGCTGGCGCTGCATGGCCGCCTGCTGTCGCTCCAGGCTGGCGGCCTCGATCTGCCGCAGCGAGTGTTCGACCGGCGTCTGCACTGCCGTGTCCGTAGGCATGACCGCTCGCAGATGCGCGGGATCGCTCATCTCGCCCTGCATCACGAACACGTTGCGGCCGGCCGGATGCTCGGCGGTCTGCGCGCTCAGCAGCACATGGTCGGCCCGTTCAAGCTGGTTGCGACGGGCCAATGCCATCACGCTCGCTACGAGGCGCTCACTGTTCTCGTCGTGGGTACGCCCGGCGCGGGCATCGATCGCGGCCACGCCTTCGCGCACCTGTTGCATCAGTGCGTAGTCGCGGTGGCCCGGACCAATGTCGGCCAGGCGGGTCGGTGCCTGCGAGGGATCCGGCACGTCGTCCACGGCTGCGGTCAGCGGGCTGCGGGTGATGGTCCGGTACGGGTCGTCCGGGTGGAACCGGGTGCGTTTTTCCTGGCGCTCCAGACGAACCTCGCGCGCGTCGTTGAGCTCGGCGATGCGGGCCGGATCGGTGATCTCACGCATCGACATGTGGCCACCACCCGCGCTGACACTGGCCCACTTCCTGTCCGCTTCGAAGTACATCGCGTAGTAGCTGCTGCCACCAATGACGTTCGGATCGACTGCTGAGCGGCCCTCCAGGGCCTGGGTGGCTTCCAGCACGCTCAACCGGGTGAGGTACTGGCCGCCCTTCGCCCATCCCATCTGGCTGATGGCATCGACGCTGGTGTTGCCTACGCGCGGGCCTCCGGCATAGTCGTTGTTGAGCATGTTGGTCCAGATCTGCTCCAGCTTCTCAGGGCCGCTCTTCTGCTCAGCTGCCTGCAGCAACACGCGCGGCGTCCAGCAGTTGGGATCGAGTTCATGCCGTTCAAATGCGCGGTCGTGAGCCAGCATCACGTCCTTGCCGGGGAGATTCAGTGCCAGGTCTGGACGGCGCTCGTTCATCCACTGCTGCCGCAACTCAAGATCTCTTTCTAGCAGCGTCTGCCCAAAGGACTCCCATTGACGCTCCGTCAACTGTGCATTTGAAAACCGGGATCCCTCGTCCTGCTGGGTCTTTGCGTAGCTTTGTGCATACGCGTTCGCGACGCGTCCCGGCAGGCTGTCATTGCGTACAACACCCAGTGCCAGTGTCCCGTATCCATCGGCTCCCGGCAGTTGCGACAGGTAGTTCCAGTAAAGCTCGCGGTTGCCGTCTCTGGCATAGCTGCCAAGGACGCTCAAATCGCGTTCGGTCAATCCACTCATACCCTGCCCCTCTTCTTCCTTGAATCACCGATCACTTGGACCGGGTGCGCGCGATGACGTCCCTGACGGCCTCTTCCATGCGCTTCCAGTCCTTCAGAAACGCTCTCTTGTAGTCCAGGCTGACGGATAGCTTGTTGTCGATGTCCACGAAGTAATGAACGCAGCCAGCTGCTACTTCCCCAGGCTCACTGATCACCTCGCGCCCCTCCAGCCGCACGCCGTCGCGTCGGAATTCCTCGCCGTCACATTTGATGAATGAGCTGATCCGGCCGTCGGCCTGGCGTGCGATGTACCAGTCTCTTTCGTAGGCGGGATTGCGCACAGGCGGCTTTCCGTACCGCGCCTCATACTTCTTCGCGTACACCACCATCTTCGCTTCATCGATTGCATAGGGCGTCAGGCCCAAGGTCTCCGGCTGTGCAACGCGTTGATCGAGACGGTCCCTGGGATCCTCCCTTTCCACAGAGCCCTCCTCCGTGATGGCTTCATTTGACGACAGCCTTGAAAGCAGTGTTTCGACGGGAACGCGATCAACGTAGTTGAGCCGGATGGGAATCTCCTTCCGGAAATCATTCGTACGCGGACTCGCCCGCGCACCCGGCGGCGTCGGTGTCATGTCCGGCCACTCGATGACCAGCGTCACGCCCTCGCCCGGCCACGGTGCGATCTGGCTGTCCAGGTAGTTGGCCGGAATGCGGAAAGTGTTCGGCCCGAGCTTCACGTCCACGGGCGCATCGGTATAGGTGTGGCCGTTGATCGTGCGGCCGGTCTGTGGGGCGCCGGACATGGCGGGGTTCCTTTCGTGTTCGGTGGACGGCGGCCGCGCACACGCGCCGGCACTCACCGCGACGGCAAGTGCAAGCGTCAGGCAACGGCCGGGGGACATCACGTGCATGGGCATTCCATTGCAGGGTTCCAGCGCCACTATAGGGAACCGGGCGTCAACGGAACAGGAACCGCATCGCAGCCCTTCATGGAATCAGGCAGCGCTCCACCTGCAGTGACAGCACCTGGCAGGCGTTGAACAGGCCCTCGATCACGGCTGCGGAGGGACAGCAGGCGGGATCGTCGCTCTCCCGCGCCACATGCGCAGCGTGCAGTACCGCCGTCAACGCCGTGATGCCCGAAATGCTGCGGGTCGCCAAGGCCATGTCGAAGGCGCGGCCGGGGCTCAGGCACATTTCACTCCAGGCCTCGCCATCAGCGCGCAGGTTCCTGCCGTGGCCTGCCAGGTGTGCAAAGAAAGCCGATGGCGTGACGAACTCGGCGGACTCGCCGAGCGCGTCCTCCAGCGTTTCGGCCAACGCAGCGGGAAGATCGCGCACGGCGGCGCCCAGCAGCGCATGCAGGCGGGGATGGTCGGGAAGACGTTCGGGCATGACGGCAACCTCACGATGTGGCCACCTGCAGATGCAAGGTGGCGGACGGTGCGGGTTGGCGTGCCGGATACATGATGCAAGAAGCCGGCGGATCGAGAGATCCCCACGCACCGTCCGCCATGAACTGGCAGGCGATGCATTGTCACGGTTGCAACTCTGGCTGCAACCGTGACGCCGCGCATCATGTACGTTCAGGACGCCAATCCCGGCCACGGCGAGTGCCTTGGCGCGGCCATGGTTACCGCCCTGAACCGGCGGTGGAAAGCAGGAAAATCCTGATCGATCACGTTGCTACGTTGGTTGCGTCAGTGGATGTCGAGTTGTCCATTGACTGGCGTTCTTCGCCAACCGACGACTCCGGTCGACGCGCACTTTCCGGATACCCTGTCCAGCCGTAAGCGACACGCGCGCTCCCGGTGCCAAAGACCTGCCGGCGGCTGTGAGCATTCGCGAAACCCACATGCGGCAAGCGCAACGCCGCGCAGCCTTCAGCTATCGCCTTGGGTGCTCTGATAGCCGCGGTAGGTCTCGCCCCACTCGCGCATCGCCAGCAGCACCGGCGCCAGCGTGCGGCCGAACTCGGACAGCTCGTATTCCACTTTCGGCGGCACTTCCGGGTACACGTGGCGGATCACCACGCCATCGGCTTCCAGTTCACGCAGCTGGCTGGTGAGCATGGACTGGGTGGCATTGGGCACCCGCCGCGTCAGTTCCATGAAACGCCGCTTGCCGGTCATCAGGTGAAAAAGAATGATCGGCTTCCACACGCCGCCGATCACCGACAGCGTGACTTCCACCGCGCAACCGCTCTTGCCGTCCCACCGTTTGCTACGCATGCATACTCCGGAAAACCATAGTACCTACGGAAAATCGTCGTTCTTGTTGCGATAGAGGCGCGAGCCTAGCATGGCCCCATCCCATGAATGTGAGGCCGTCCATGACGTTCAAAGCACTGCTGACCCGCAAGACGAACAACCAGCTCTCGACCGAGCTGGTCGATTTCGACGAGGCCGACCTGATGGACGGCGACGTCCTGGTACAGGTCGAGTACTCCACGCTCAACTACAAGGATGCGCTTGCCCTCACCGGCAAGAGTCCGGTCATCCGGACGTTCCCGCTCATTCCCGGCATCGATCTGGCAGGCGTGGTGCTGGAATCCAGCAGGGCCGACTTCAAGCCAGGCGACCGCGTCGTGCTCAATGGCTGGGACCTGAGCATGGGCCACCACGGCGGCCTGGCCCAGCGCGCCCGGGTGCGGGGCGAATGGCTCAACCGGATTCCCGACAACCTGAGCACCCGCGATGCAATGGCCATCGGCACCGCTGGCTACACCGCGATGCTGTGCGTGCTGGCCCTGGAACATGCCGGGGTGACGCCCGAACAGGGCGATGTGCTGATTACCGGTGCCAACGGTGGCGTCGGCTCGATCGCGGTGGCGATCCTCTCGAAGCTGGGTTACCGCGTGGTGGCCGCCACCGGGCGACCGGAGCACGCCGAGTATCTGCACAACCTGGGTGCGGCCGAGATCATCGATCGTGCGCAGCTTTCGGAGCCGCGCGAGCGGCCGGTGAGTGCCGAGCGATGGGCCGGCGTGGTGGATGTGGCCGGCGGCCCAACGCTGGTCAATGCCATCGCCGAAACGAAGTACCGCGGTGCCGTGGCCGCCTGTGGCCTGGCCCAGAGCGATGCGCTGCACGGCTCGGTGCTGCCCTTCATCCTGCGCAATGTGACCCTTGCCGGCATCGATTCGGTGAATGCGCCACAAGAGGTTCGCCAGCGCGCCTGGGATCGGCTCGCGACCGACCTGGATCCGCGGAAGCTGGAAAGCACCGTGCAGCAGATCGGCCTGGCAGAGGTGCTGGATGTCTATGAGCAGATCATCCCCGGCAAGGTGCGCGGCCGCATCGTCGTGGATGTGAACGCCTGACGCCTGTCGCGCTGGCTCGCGTGTGCGAGTGACCGGAAACGCAGCGTGCCATGCCAAGCCGCCTTATCATGGGTCGGCAAGGGCGCTTTACGCCCGGTGACGTACGCAAGGCAGTATCTGGATGTCTATGGAATGGCGCCCCTCGGGCTGGGGCCAGCGTGTGACCCGCTCGCCGGACTGGCAGTTGCGGCTGGATGGCGAACAGGTCGCGCTTTTGATCGATGGCAGGCAGTACCGCCAGCATGTAGCGAACGAACACAGCGTGCGGGTCGTTCGCGGCGTGCTCTGGTCCAGGGTCGAACTGACGACCGAGCGCGGTGAAGCACTGTCCGTGGATGGGCTGCCCAACCGCCAGGGCTCCCGGCTTGCCGCTGCCGTGCAGCACGTGCTTTTCACGCGCTCCAGGCGGGGGCGCAAGGCACTGTTTGAGCACGTTCTGGCGCAGATCCAGGCGTGGCTGGCCGAGGCAGATGCGCTTGCCGACCGAGGTACTACCGGACGCCGCTGGATCACGTACGAACAGCAGCAGGCGTTGCTGGCCGACCGCCCCGCCCTGCCCCTCCCGCCCGCCAAGCTGGAGCAGCTGTTCCTCGACGAGGAGCTGCACGACGACCTGCACGCGCCCGGCCACCGCATCGCGCTGGACGCACTGCACGACTGGCAGCTGGATTGGCCCGCCGTGTGGGCGGACGCCAATGAGGCAATGGCGACCCGCGAACTGGGTCTGGCCAAGCCCTTCCTGGACCGGGTCGAGAGCAGGCCGCTGACCGAGGAGCAGGCTCGCGCCGTCATCTGCTTCGACAACCGCGTGCAGGTCGTGGCCGCGGCCGGCTCTGGGAAGACCTCCACGATGGTCGCCAAGGCCGCGTATGCCATTGATCGCGGCTTTGTCGAACCCGAACGGATCGTGATGCTCGCCTTCAACAAGGATGCCGCCCAAGAGCTGCAGGAGCGCGCACAGCGATGCTTCAGCCGGCTCGGCATGGGCGACACCGTAGTGCAGGCCCGGACCTTCCACGCCCTGGGCCTGTCCATCATCGCCGAGGCCACGGGGCACAAGCCCGATATTCCGGAATGGGCGATCGACGCGACGCTGGGCTTCAACAAGCTGGCCGACCTGGTGGACGACCTGAAGGACCGCTCGACCCACTTCCGCACCCAGTGGGACATGTTCCGCCTGGTGTTCGGACGCGATCTGCCGCCGTTGGGTGCCGACATGATGGCCGATGGCTACGACCGCGATGGTGCGCCCTACATGCGTACCCTGCAGGGCGAGCGGGTGAAGAGCCTGGAAGAGTGCGTCATCGCCGACTGGCTGTTCTACAACGGCGTGGCGTATGACTACGAGCGGCGCTACGAGTTCGATACCGCGACGGATACCCATCGCCAGTATCGTCCGGACTTCTACTACCCGGACGCCCGGCTGTATCACGAGCACTTCGCGCTGGATGCCGATGGCCAGCCGCCGCCGCACTTTGCCGATTACAGCGAAGGGATGCACTGGAAGCCTCAGCAGCATATGGCGCGCGGCACTGCCCTGGTCGAGACGACCTCGTTTGGCCTGCGCAGTGGACAGGCCCTGCAGCACCTTGCCGAGCGGCTGGGTGCGTCTGGTGTTGAACTCGACCCGAACCCGGACCGCGAGCTGCCTGACCAGGGCGCCAAGCCGATGCCGGATGCAGACCTGATTGGCCTGATGCGCACCTTCATTGCGCATGCCAAGAGCAACTGCCTGACGCTGGATGACATGGCCGCACGCCTGCGGCAGATGCCTGAGGATCAGTTCAAGGAACGCTACCGGCGCTTCCTGGAGATCGCCGGGCCGGTTTTCCAGGCCTGGGACGATGCACTGGCTGACGAGCGCAGCATCGATTTCGAAGACATGCTCAACATGGCCGCCGGGCTGCTGGAACAGGGCCACTATGAGTCGCCCTACGACCTGGTGATGGCCGACGAATTCCAGGATGCCTCGCGCGCCCGTGCGCGCCTCTGCCGTGCGCTGGTCAGCCAACCGGGCCGCTATCTGTTTGCGGTGGGCGATGACTGGCAGTCGATCAATCGCTTCGCTGGCGCCGACGTTTCGGTGATGACCGGTTTCCGCGAGTGGATGGGGCATGGCCAGGTGCTGAAACTGGAGCAGACGTTCCGCTGCCCGCAGGCACTGTGTGATGTTTCCAGCCGCTTCATCAGCCGCAACCCCGCGCAGATCGGCAAGAAGGTCCGTTCTGCTGCGCCGGCAATGGGTCCGGTGCTGCAGGCGTTCCAGATGAACCGGCGTGAGGAGGTGCAGGATGGTGTTCGCCAATACCTTGCGACGCTGCACCGGCAACTGCTGTCAGGTGCAGTGCCGCAGGGCCTCAACGGGCGCGTGACTGTATTCGTTCTGGGGCGGTATCGCGCGGACCGCAGCGCGATGCCTTCGGATTGGAAGACCGCCTTCGGCAGCACGATGGACGTCGAGTTCCTGACCGTCCATCGATCGAAGGGGCGCGAGGCGGACTACGTGATCCTGCCGGGCATGATCAACCGCAGCTTCCCGAGCCTGCGCGCCGATGACCCGGTGCTTTCGCTGGCAATGCCGGATGGGGATACCTATCCGCTGAGCGAAGAACGGCGGCTGTTCTATGTCGCGCTGACGCGTGCCCGACGGTCGGTTGCGATGTTCACCCTGCAGGGCAAGCACTCGCCGTTTCTGGATGAGCTGGTGAAGGACGGCGCAGTGGAAGTGACCGCGGTTTCAGGTGCGGCCATTTCGGAAGAGCGCTGCCCAGTGTGCAAGGTGGGCGTGTTTGTGGACCGCAATGGGCCTCATGGGGCGTTCCGGTCGTGCTCCAGCTATCCGTTGTGCCACAACAAGCCGAAGGATGGGCGTCGCGGGTAGAGAAGCTTGAGAAAAGAAGAAGGCCCCTGTCGCCAGGGGCCTTGTGGAATCCTGGCGGAGAGAGTGGGATTCGAACCCACGGAAGGTTTGACCCTTCGCCGGTTTTCAAGACCGGTGCCTTAAACCGCTCGGCCATCTCTCCAATCGGGTCCCGGTGGCCCGGGCAGCGGCGTATTCTCGCACGTGAAGGGCGTTTGCCCAAGACCACCTTGCCCCTGCCCTTCGCATCCGGCACGGTGGGGGCCTTCACCGCACCCGGAGCCGCCATGGCCCACCTCGACCTGGCCAACCTGCGCACCACCCTGCTGGACGACACCCAGCTGGCCGCTGTGGCCCTGCACCGCACCTTCGCCGGCCATCTGCCGGTCAGCAGCGGGCATCTGGTGGTCTGCGATCCGCTTGTCCAGGCCAAAGCACCAGCGCTGGCCGACTACACCGCCCCGCTGGGCCGGCATCCGGTTGAGATCATCGTGCACAGCGGCCGCCCGGCGCTGGCCGTGGTCTGGTTCAAGCCCCGCGAAGCCCTCACTGCGTCTGCCCTGCACTGGCAGATGGCGCGCTGGACCACGCAGGACCTGACCGGCCTGGATGAGGACAGCTTCATCGGCTACCCGGTCGACGCCGGCATCGGCTGCTTCATGGATACCGACACCCAACAGGCACTGCTGGCGCTGATCGAACGGGCCGATGGCGACGAAGACAATGCGTGGTCGGATGCCCTGATCGACCACGACGGCCTCGACGAAGGCGCCGAGTACCGCCCCTGGGGGGAAGACTCGCCGCACGGCCTGGTGGTGTTCACCAGCGGCTGGGGCGACGGTGTCTATCCCAGCTACTGGGCGCTGGATACGTCCGGCATTCCGGTCGCCCTGGTCACCGATTTCCTGTGCATCCAGGGCGGCGATGGACGCGACGAGCGCGAGATTGCCGACCAAGCCTATCGCGACAGCCTTCCACCCGACGAAGCTGAAGCGCTGGCACGGCTGGTAGCGGCCGTTGAACGCGACGACCCGGATGCGCTGCACGTCCTGTTGAAGGACGCGCCGCAGCGCGCCAACCAGATCGAACCAGGCTGTGGCGGCACCGCTCTGTACGAGGCGATCCGCCTGGACCGCCCGCAGGCATTGCGGGTGCTGCTACAGGGTGGCGAGCTACCGGCGATGCCCGAGCGCCTGCACATGAGCAAGGTGACCGGCTATCTGGACTACGCGCGGTTCCTGAAGAAGCCGCGCAGCGCGGAGCTGATGGCGGTGCTGGAAGCACCGGCCATTGCCGAGCCCACACCGGCCGCACCGCCGCGGCGCGGCTTCTGGGTCCGACTGTTCGGCCGGAACTGACCGGGGCCGGAAAGCAGCAACGCCGGGCATGGCCCGGCGCTACCGTTTCACAGATTGGCGGTGCAGTTGCGGGCAGGTGCCTCAGCCCGCATCCACTGCCAACGCGCCCAGCGCACTGGCCTTGATCCGCTCCTTGGCCTTTTCACAGGCGCCACCGCAATCCAGGCGCGAGGCCTCCAGCTGCGGCGGCAGGTGCTCGGCCAGGAAGTCGATGAACACGCGCACTGCCGGCAGCAGGCCGCGACGCGAGGCGAACACGGCATGGCACACGCCCTGCGGCAGCGACCAGTCCGGCAGCACCACTTCCAGTTCGCCGTTACGCACCGCGTCGGCGCACACGGTCTCCGGCAGCATGGTGATGCCGAAACCGTCCTTCACCATGCTCTGCAGCAGCGGGAAGTCGAAACCGGCCACGCGCGGCTGCAAGTCGACCCGGCGCACTTCGCCTTCCGGGCCATGCAGTTCCCAGCGCTGGCGTGCTTCGTCTTCGCTGATGCTGAGGGTGACGTGCTGGGTCAGCTCTTCCGGGTCCTTGGGGCGGCCGGCGCGATCCAGGTACTTGGGGCTGGCCACCAGCAGTTCCTGCACCTGGCCGAAGCTGCGCATCACCAGGCTGCCGTCGTCGTCCAGGCGCGAACGCACGCGCAGGGCGACGTCGTAGCCTTCATTGATGATATCCACGCGGCGGTTGCTGATGTTCAGCTGCAGCCGCACCTTCGGGTACTGCTCAAGGAACTTGGGCAGCAGCTTAGGAAGCTGCATCTGCGCCAGTGACACCGGCACGCTGGCGCGCACCACGCCGCGCGGCTCCGCGCTGAGGCGGTCCACCACTTCGCGGGCGGCCTGGGCCTCGGCCAGCATCGTCTGCGCATGGCGGTGCACGCTGGTGCCGACATCGGTGACCGCGAAACGGCGCGTGGAGCGCTGCAGCAGGCGTACGCCCAGGTCGGTTTCCAGCTGGCTGATGCGGCGGCTCAGGCGCGACTTGGGAATACCCAGTGCGCGCTCGGCGGCGGCGAATCCGCCGTGGTCGACCACCATCGCGAAGTAGTACAGGTCATTCAGGTCATGCATACCCGAGTTCCATATCTAGAACAATACGTGGCATTCAACCACCTTTATTCCGCCTTTGCAACAACCTATCGTTCTCTCCGTCGGCGGGGCCACCCCGCCCCTTCCTCCCAGAACACAGGTGACTGCCATGAAGCTTCTGCATCTCGACGCCAGCGTGCTTGGCGACAACTCCGTCTCGCGCCAGCTGTCGGCCGCCGTGGTCGCCCGCTTCGCCAGCCAGATCGACGGCCTGCAGGTCGATTATCGCGATCTTGACGCCAATCCGGTACCGCATCTGCGCAGCAGCTCGCTGGCCAGGACCGACGCCGCTGAAGCGACCGATGCTGAACAGGTGATGCAGCAGTTCCTGGAGGCCGACATCGTTGTGATCGGCGCGCCGATGTACAACTTCAGCATCCCGTCCACCCTGAAGGCCTGGATCGATCGCGTGGCCGTGGCCGGCCGCACCTTCAAGTACACCGAGAACGGCCCGGTGGGCCTGGCCGGTGGCAAGCGGGTGATCATCGCCAGCAGCCGCGGCGGCATCTACACCGACTCGCCGGCCGACTTCCAGGAGCCGTTCCTGCGCCAGGTGTTCGCCTTCATGGGCATCAACGAGATCGAATTCGTGCGCGCCGAAGGCATCGCCTATTCGCCGCAGCACCGTGAAGACGCCATTGCCGGTGCGCTGGCGGCGCTGCCGTCGCACGAAGCGGCCGAACCCGTCGCCGCATAACGCGTCCCAGCGTTCGGCGCCCCTCTCTCCTCGTCTGGGCGCTGAACGCGGGCCGGGATCCCCTCCCCCATCCCGGCCCACCCTGGCGGCCCCGCTTTGCGGGGCCGTTTTTTTGTGGGCGCGTTAGGCTGGGGTCATGAACTACATCGTGACGGCTGCGCACCGCAGCGAATTTCCGCACCCGATCACCCTGCGCCGTGGCCAGGCGCTGGTGGTGGGCGAACGTTATGAAGGCCCGGAGGGCTGGGAAGACTGGTTCCTGTGCGAGGCCAAGGGGCAGCAGCCCGGTTTCGTGCCGGCGCCGGTGATCGGTCGCAATGCGCAGGGTGACGCCTATGCCACGGAGGATTACTGCGCGCGGGAGTTGGATGTGGATCCGGGGCAGCTGCTGCGAGGAATGCGCACGCTCAATGGCTGGGCGTGGTGCGTGCCGGAGACCGGCGAACCGGGATGGGTGCCGTTGGAGAAGCTGAGGGCAGCAGAAACCCGGTAGCGCCCGAGCCTATGCTCGGGCGGCAGCGCGAAGCGCCGGCTGTCAGCCAATGGTTTCCAGTCCGCCCATGTACGGGCGCAGGGCCTCCGGCACGGTGATGCTGCCATCGGCGTTCTGGTAGTTCTCCATCACCGCGATCATCGCGCGGCCGACGGCCACGCCCGAGCCATTCAGCGTGTGCGCCAGCTCCGGCTTGCCGGTGGCCGGGTTGCGCCAGCGCGCCTGCATGCGGCGGGCCTGGAAATCACCACAGTTCGAGCACGAGGAAATCTCGCGGTAGGTTTCCTGCGACGGCAGCCAGACTTCCAGGTCGTAGGTCTTCACCGCCGAGAAGCCCATGTCGCCGGTGCACAGCAGCACCTTGCGGTACGGCAGGCCCAGCTTTTCCAGCACCACTTCAGCGCAGCGGGTCATGCGCTGGTGTTCGGCATCGCTCTCTTCCGGGCGACAGATCGAGACCAGCTCGACCTTCTCGAACTGGTGCTGGCGGATCATGCCGCGCACGTCGCGCCCGCCGCTGCCGGCCTCGGCACGGAAGCACATCGAGTGGGCGGTCATGCGCAACGGCAGGCGCTCGGCATCGACGATCTCGTCGCGCACGATGTTGGTCAGCGGCACTTCCGAGGTCGGGATCAGGTAGCGCGTGGAATCGCCCACGGCGGTCTTGAACAGGTCGTCCTCGAACTTCGGCAGCTGGCTGGTGCCGCGCAGCGAATCGGCGTTGACCAGCAGCGGCACGTTGGTTTCCTCATAACCGTGCTCGCCGGTATGCAGGTCGACCATGAACTGGGCCAGCGCACGGTGCAGGCGCGCGATCGGGCCGCGCAGCACGGTGAAGCGCGAACCGGACAGCTTGGCCGCGGTCTCGCCGTCCAGCCAGCCGTTGCGGGCGCCCAGTTCAACGTGGTCCAGCACCTTGAAATCGAACTGGCGCGGGGTACCCCAGCGCGCCTGCTCGACGTTGTCGCTCTCATCGGCACCGGCCGGCACGTCATCGGCCGGCAGGTTCGGGATGCCCATCGAGATCGCTTCGATCTTCTCGCGCAGTTCGTCCAGCGCCACTTCCGAGGCCTTCAACTCGTCGGCGAAGGCAGCAACCTCGGCCATGATGGCCGAAACGTCCTCGCCCTTGGCCTTGGCCTGGCCGATGGCCTTGGAACGGCTGTTGCGCAGGCTCTGCAGTTCCTGGGTCCGTACCTGGATGCGCTTGCGATCAGCCTCCAGGGCCTCCAGGGCAGACACGTCGAGCTCGAAGCCGCGGCTGGTGCGCAGGCGTTCAGCGAGGTCGGCGGGCTGGTGGCGGAGCAGGGCTGGATCAAGCATGGCAGGTGTCGTGGTGGGTATCAGGAACGGGATTATCGCTTGTTATACGGATTTCTGCCGCCCGGTTCATTCCCGCCGTGGCAGAATCGAGCCATTCCGTACTGGTCCGGTCCATGTCTGCACCCCGCTCGTCGTCCGCCAAGTCGTTCACTGTGCATATCCCGCGCAACGCCCTGAAGATCGCCGGCATCGCCTTCGGCGTGGGCGTACTGCTGTTCGTGCTGGTCTGGCTGACCGGCCGCGACAAGGAGTTCTTCCGCGCCGACCCGGCCGCGCAGACCCCGCAGGAAACCGCCCAGGTCGAGCCCCTCCCGGAACCGTTGGCCGCTGCGGCCGGTTCCAGCGACATGCCCGATGCCAAGCCGGCCCCGGTCGAGGAAGAAGCGCCGAAGCTGGTCGAAACCGCCCCGCCACCACCCGCCCCGATCGCCGAGCCGGCCCCGGCCAACCCGGGCGCTGCGCCGGCCACGACCGGCAACAGCCAACCGATGCCGATTGCCGGTCAGTCGCCGCCGCCGTCGTACCCCGCCGCCGCCCTGCGCGCCGGCGAAACCGGCACCGTGGTGGTACGCGTGGATGTAGACGCCACCGGCTATCCGAACAACGCCACGGTGATCCAGCGCAGCGGTTCACGCGAACTCGACCGTGCCGCGACCGACGCCGTGCGCCGTTGGCGATTCACTCCGGCCCAGAGCAACGGCCAGGCCGTGCCTGGCAGCATTGAAGTGCCGTTCGACTTCAAGACGCAGTAACTGAACGCTCCCCAGCAGGCAAGCTGAACCCTGCCGGTGATGTTGACGCAACGCTGACACTTTCCGTCTGTGGCTCGGGCAACACTGCCCATGTCGTCCATTGACGGAAGGAGTTTGCGATGGCTGTTACCACCCACGAAGACCTTCATTCGCCGCGGTTGCAGCGGGACTCAAGCGTACAGCACAAGAACGCGTCGCCCTGGATGTGGATCGCACTGATCGTGGCGATGTTTGCTGCCGCCCTGCTCTGGCTGCGTCATTCCAGCCAGGAAGAGGTGGCACCTGCGCCGGTCGGCGAGCGCATGCTGCCGGCCCCCGAGCAGGCGGCGGTGACGGACGCAGCGGCGCCTGCTGCACGTCCGGCAACCCCGGCTACCGCTTCGCGGAAGGCCGCGCCGGTAGTGCGCAACCGTGAGGCCCGCCCGCTGGCCAGCAATCGCATGCCCACCTACCCCGCCGCCGCGCTGCGTAGCGGCGTGCAGGGCAGCGTGATCGCCAGCCTGAATGTGGATACCCGCGGCAATGTCGCCAACGCTGCGATCGTCTCGCGCAGCGGCGAGCGCAGTCGCGATCTGGATCGTGCGGTGCTCAGCACCGTGCAGAACTGGAAGTTCCAACCCGCGGTGCAGGATGGCCGCGCAGTAGCCAGCGTGGTGCGGGTCCCGGTGGATTTCCGTACCGAGCAGCGTTGATCGCGGACGAGGGGTTCGTGATGTTTAGACGGAGGCTTCGGCCTCCGTCCTTTTATGCGGAAAGCGTGCCAACCAAGGTTGGCACCTACCGGGAGATGTGAGCGTGCCAACAAAGTTGGCACCTGCCGGGCAATGCGATCCGCCGGGCATGGCCCGGTGGTCGCGATGCCGATCAGGCCAGGTTGAACCCGGCGCTGCGGGCCAGACCATCGAAGTCCGGGAAGGACGTGGCGACGTTGGCGATATCGTTGATCCGCACTTCGCCATCGCTGATCTGGCCGGCAATGGCGAATGCCATGGCGATGCGGTGGTCACCGTGGCTTTCGATGGTGCCGCTGCCCAGGCGCACACCGCCGTGCAGGGTGGCCCCATCCTCGGTCTCGTCCACCTGCATGCCCAGCGCGCGCAGGCCGGTGGCCATCGCCGCAAGGCGATCGGATTCCTTCACCCGCAGCTCGGCGGCGCCACTGACCACGGTCCGGCCTTCGGCGGCTGCAGCCGCCACGAACAGCGCCGGGAACTCGTCAATCATGTCCGGCACCAATTCCTCCGGAATGCGTGCCCCCTTCAGCGGGGCGTACCGCACCACCAGGTCTGCCACCGGTTCACCGCCCTGCTCGGCAGGATTCTCTTCGGTGATGTCCGCCCCCATCAGGCGCAGCGCGTGCAGCAGGCCGGTGCGGCGCGGGTTCAGGCCGACCTGCTTCAGGCGCAGCTGGGAACCAGGAATGATGCTGGCGGCCACCAGGTAGAACGCCGCAGACGAGAAGTCGGCCGGCACCACGATGTCCGTGGCGCGCAGGCGTTGGCCGCCACGCAGGCGGGCCTTGCCCGGTGAAAATTCGATGTCCACGCCGAACGCCGACAGCATGCGCTCGGTATAGTCACGGGTCGGATGCGGTTCGGCAACGCTGGTTTCGCCCTGTGCGTACAGGCCTGCCAGCAACACCGCCGACTTGATCTGCGCGCTGGCCACCGGCGAGGCGAAGTCGATGCCATGTAGCGTCTGGCCGCCATGCACGTGCAGCGGCGGCGTGCCGTCATCCTGGGTGTCGATCTTAGCGCCCATCTGCGACAGCGGGCCGGTGACGCGGCGCATCGGTCGGCCCGACAGCGACTCATCGCCGATCAGCGTGCAGTCGAACGCTTGGCCCGCCAGCAACCCGGCCAGCAGGCGCATGCCGGTGCCGGCATTGCCGCAGTCCAGCGGTGCATTCGGCGCTTTCAGGCCGTCGATGCCGACGCCGTGCACGATGCGCTGCGACGGGCTGGGCGTTTCGATGCGCACCCCCAGCTGGCTGAAGATGCGCGCGGTCGCGCGGGTGTCCTCGCCTTCCAGGAAGCCCTCGATATGCGAGGTGCCATCGGCCAGCGCGGCGAACATCACCGAGCGATGCGAGACCGACTTGTCGCCGGGAATGGTCAGGCTGCCCTGCAGGGGCTGGCCCTTGCGGGCGATCCAGTGTTGCGCGTTGCTCATCGTTCGATAATTCCGTAAACGCCGGCAGCCCGCCGGCGATGCATCAGGGGGTGGCGGCCGGGGCCGCCCCAGCAGCACTCAGGGCACGGCCACAGGATAGGAACCCAGCACCTTGATCTGCGCCGAGTGCGCTTCAAGTTCGGCCAGCGCCGCCTGCATCGGCGCGTCGTCGATGTGGCCGGCCAGGTCGATGAAGAAGCCGTACTCCCACTTGCCATGGTGCGACGGCCGCGACTCGATGCGGTTCATGCTGATGCCGTGGCGGGCGAACGGGCTGAGCACGTCGAACAGCGCACCGGGCTTGTCATGGATGAACACCAGCACCGAGGTGCGGTCGTGGCCGGAGGTCGGGAAGATGTTGCGGCCCACCACCAGGAAGCGGGTGGTGTTGTCGGCATCGTTCTGGATCGGCTTGGTGACCACCTTCTTCAGGCCGTACACGTGGCCGGCACTCTCGCCGCCGATGGCCGCCGCGTCGTCGGCGTTGCGCGCACGGCGCGCACCCTCGGCGTTGCTCGACACCGGAATCTTCTCGGCCTTCGGCAGGTTGGCGCGCAGCCACGCCGAGGTCTGCATGAACGACTGCGGATGTGCGTAGATGCGCTCGATGTCCTCGATGCGGCCGCTGCGCGACATCAGGTACTGCTGCACGCGCAGTTCCACTTCGCCGCAGATCTTCAGGTTGGAGGTCAGGAACATGTCCAGGGTGATCTGGATGGTGCCCTGCCCCGAGTTCTCCACCGGCACCACGCCGAAATCGGCGTTGCCCGCTTCCACTTCCTGGAACACTTCCTCGATGCTGGCCATCGGCAGGCCCAGCGCGGAGCGGCCGAAGTGCTTGAGCACGGCCTGCTGGCTGAAGGTGCCTTCCGGGCCGAGGTAGCCGATCTTCAGCGGCTCCTGCTGGGCCAGGCAGGCCGACATGATCTCGCGGTAGACGTGCACCAGCAGCTCATCGCTGAGCGGGCCTTCGTTGCGATCCACCACCATGCGCAGCACCTGCGCTTCGCGCTCGGGGCGGTAGT
Organism: Stenotrophomonas maltophilia group sp. msm1; assembly: GCF_032025805.1. NCBI lineage: Bacteria > Pseudomonadati > Pseudomonadota > Gammaproteobacteria > Lysobacterales > Lysobacteraceae > Stenotrophomonas > Stenotrophomonas maltophilia group sp. msm1. The sequence goes on along the minus strand of NZ_JAVSKH010000002.1, from coordinate 794,640 downwards.
AGTCGACGGCGGCGGCGAGCTTGCCCTTGGCCTTGCCGACCTGATGGGCGAAGCGCGCGCGCTCGGCGATCAGGCTCTGGATGTCGCGGTCGATCTGGTCGATCTTCGAGCGCACATCGGCCAGCGCCAGCGGCGCCAGGGTGGGTGCCGGGTTCGAGGCGGCCTTGGCCTTGCCCTTCGCCTTGGCGGGCGCGCTGTCCTTGGCCGGTTCGGCCTTCTTCGGCGCCTTCTTGCTGGATTTGCTGCTTGCCATCGGAATTCCTTGTTGCGGGGCCCGCACCCGACGGTGCGCGCCGTTCATTGCTCAGCCGTGACGCTGCTGGAAATCGGCCATGAAGGCGACCAGCGCCTCGGCCCCGGCCAGCGGCATGGCGTTGTACAGCGAGGCACGGATGCCACCGACCACCTTGTGGCCCTTCAGCGCCAGCAGGCCGGCGGCCTTGGCCTCGGCCACGAAGCGGGCATCGAGATCGGCGTTGGGCAGGAAGAACGGGATGTTCATCCGCGAACGGGCCGCTTGTGCAACTTCATTGCGGTAGAAGCCGCCGGAGTCGTCGATGGCTCTGTACACCAGCGCGGCCTTGGCGGCGTTGCGCTTGGCGAACTCGGCCACGCCGCCCTCGGCCAGCATCCACTTGAACACCAGGCCGGCCAGGTACCAGTTCCAGGTCGGCGGGGTGTTGAGCATCGAATCGCGGGCGACATGCGAACGGTAATCGAAGATGTCCGCGCGCGGCTGGCCACTGCGCTCGAGCAGGTCGCGACGGATGATCATCACCGCGATGCCGACCGGGCCCAGGTTCTTCTGGGCGCCGGCATAGATCACGCCGTAGCGGCGCACGTCCAGCGGCTCGCTGGCGATGGACGAGCTGAAGTCGGCGATCAGCGGAACGTTGCCGGTATCGGGCACATCACGGAACTCGACGCCGTGGATGGTCTCGTTGGCGGTGACGTGCACATAGGCGGCATCCGGCGAGAGCCGCCAGCCGGCGCGCGGCGGCAGCGTGCGATAGCCATCGGCCTCGCTGCTGGCGGCGATGTTGACGTCGACGTAGACACCGGCCTGCTTGACCGCGGTCTTGCCCCAGTGGCCACTGACCACGTAGTCGGCACGCTGGCCCGGGGCGGCGAAATTGAGCGGGATCAACGCCTGCTGGGTGGTGGCACCACCGGACAGGAACAGCACCGCATAGTCGTCGGGGATGTCGAGCAGGCGCCGCAGGTCGGCCTCGGCCTCGGCGGCCACCGACATGAACTCCGCGCCGCGATGGCTCATTTCCACGATCGAAGCGCCGGACCCGTGCCAGTCCAGCATTTCCGCCTGCGCCTGGCGCAGGACCGATTCCGGCAAGGTCGCAGGGCCGGCACTGAAGTTGAACGCGCGCGTCATGTCACACCTGTGGGGCAAGACCCCTAGTATGCCGCAGCGCATCAGCCTTGCGGCCTTGTGGCGCAAGGGAAATTTGGTTTCATTGGAATCCATCGGCAACGCGACCGGGTAGTGGGGGGGGGGGGGGGGGGGGGGGCCCCCGCGGGGGGGGGGGGGGGGGGGGGGGGGGGGGGGCCGCGGCGCCGCGCCCCCCCCCCCCCCCCCGCGCCCGGGGGGGGGGGGGGGTCAGCGCGCGCCGAACCAGAGCAGCAGGCTGAGCAGCGCGGCCAGCAGCAGCGCACTGGCCAGCAGCCACGGCCAGCGCCGGACCTTGCGCGGTACCGCCGGCAGCACCGGCGCCTGCTCGGCGTCTTGGCCGGACTCGTCTTCACCCGGCAGCGGGCGCCGGCGCGGGTCATGCGGCACTTCCAGCACAAACCGGTGCTGGCCATCGAACACCACCTGGTCGCCGGCCTGCAGCCAGCAATGGCGCACGGCCACGCCATTGACGCAGGTGCCGTCGGCACTGCCCAGATCGCGCAGCAGCACGCGATCACCATGCACTTCCACGCGGGCGTGTCGTTCGGCGAAGGCCGGATCGTCAATGGCGATGTCAGCGTCGCCGCCGCGGCCGATCAGGCGGGCCCTCGACAGGGTGAAGCTGCGGCCGTGGTGCAGGCCGCCAACTCCGCGCAACAGCCGCTGCTGCTCGTCGCTGCCTTCCTCGTTCTTCGGCGCAGGCGCCTGCAGCAGGCTCTCGACTTCACCTTGCAGGACCATCTCCACGCCGTCCACATACACCGCATCGCCCGCACGCAGCAGCGCCATGCGCCGCACCGGTCGACCGTTCACATGAATGCCGCGGATCCCGTTGCCGACCTGCAGCCACAGGCCGCGATCATCCAGGCAGAACTGCGCCAGCAACAGGGCACCATGGCCGGCATCGCCGAGCCGCACACTGCCGTTGGCCTGGCGCACGATGCGTTGCACCCCGGGCCGCAGCGGCTGGTCGGGCTGTTGTTGTTGGCTGAAGTGAACAAGCAGGTTCTGCACGCGGCGCAGCCTAGCAGGTTGGTCGCCAACGAAGAAGAACCCAGGATGAGTGCTTGGCGCGGAGGCCCTCCATGCGCACAATGCTCGCCCTCATTGATCATCCCCGCCCTGCGCCAGGAGCCTGCATGTCCACCATCGATGTCCGCCACGCCCACGGCCTGCCCGACGCGCAGGCGCGCGCCGCGATCGAGCAGGTCGCCGCCAAGCTGTCCGAGCGCTTCGGCCTGAAGTCGTCGTGGACCGCCGATGTACTGAACTTCTCCGGCAGCGGCGTGGACGGCGCGATCGAACTGCAGCCAGGCGCCGTGCGCGTGACGGCCAAACTGGGCTTCCTGCTGTCGGCGATGAAGGGCATGGTCGAAGGCGAGATACAGCGCGTTCTGAAGGAAAAGCTGGGCTGAACCCCGGCCGCGGCCATCACGGCCGTGCAACGCCACGGCGCGCTACTCTCGGGGCAGGCCCAACTTCCACGGGAACTGCGATGAACCACTACGAGAACGACGACCGCCGCAACGACGACGCCTCTTTCGGTGACCAGGCCGAGCGCTTTTCGCGCAAGCTGAGTGACTCGGCGCAGCAGGTGTGGCTGGCCGGTCTTGGCGCTCTCGGCCGTGCACAGGCCGAAGGCAGCCGCTTCTTTGACGGCCTGGTGAAGGAAGGCGAAGCCTGGGAAGCCCGCCGCCGTGAGCGCAGCAGCGAACAGGGCCCGGGCTGGCGTGATAACGTCGAGAGCTCGCTGGACGAAGCCCGCGAGAAGGCCTCGGGCACCTGGAACAAGGTCGAGAAGGCCTTTGATGACCAGGTGCAGGGCGTGCTCAAGCGGTTGCATGTACCCACCGCCGACGAAGTGACGGCGCTCGAAGCCCGCATCGATGCCCTGCACGCGCGCCTGGCCAAGCTGGAAAACCGCGCCGCGTCCGGCACCGACGCCCCTGCTCCGGGCAGCCATCAGTCGCCAGGCGGCCAGCCCTGACCGGCTCATTGTTGCAATGCAATAAACTTTGATTGACAATCGCGAGCAACCCGCCAATCGCTTCGGCTGCCGTTTGTTCCCTCCCCTCACGGCTTCAGGATTGGCGGGTTTTTCGTGCCTGCTGTATTCCGAACTGCGCGTTCCATCACGCTTCCTGTCAGGAACCTCCTGACCCGGCCAGGTACCGCGACCTTTACACTGTCGTTCTCCGCTTTCGCCCCTTCCGCCCTACTCCTGCATGCTCCCCTGGATCCTGGCCCTGCTGTCGGCCCTGCTTACCTGTTCCCTGGCTGTTGTCTATCTGTGGTGGATCAAGCGGCGGCAGAAGGAGATGCAACTCGGCCTGCAAGCCCTGGCCGGCATGCACTGGCGCGAGTTCTCGGTACTGGTCAAGCGCATGATGCGCGAACAGCGCGGCCTGCGTGAACTGAATGACCCGGCGGAGGAATCCCGCGAGCCGAGCAGCGACTTCCTGCTCAGCGACGGCCCCAACCAGTGGCTGGTGTCCTGCAAGCATGGCCTTGCTTACCGTATCGGCACCGCCGCAGTGAACGAGCTGGGGGCTGCTGCGCGCCTGGCCGGCGCCAAGGGCGGCGTGCTGCTGACCGAAGGCCGGATGGAACGCGACGGGCGCAGCGCTGCCGAGAAGCAGGCGGTAGAAGTACTGGACGGTCCGCGCCTGTGGCCGTTGCTGCAGCCCTACCTGCCGGCAGAAATCGAAACCCGTGTGCGCGCCAGCGCCCGCCATGAAGCCCTGCGCCGGATCGCCATTGCCGCGCTCGGCGCGGTCACGCTGGGCCTGCTGGTGGGATTGAGCCTGCAAGGCTTGCATGTGCAGGACACCCCACCTGTTGCCGAGGTGGCGGACACCCCCGCGCCGGTTGCGCCTGCGGTTGAAGCGGCGCCCGAACCGGCGCCGGCCCCCGCCACCACGCCGCCGGCCGCTGCGCCTGCACCGGCCACGCCCTCAGCCGACGCGCGCAGCAACCCCAACCCGGATGCCGCCACGCTGGAGCGTTTCCAGGCCGATCTGTCCCGCGCCTTGGCCGGCAAGCCCGGTATCGCCAGCGGGGTCTGGCTGACCCGGCAGACGCTGGCGATCAACCGCACGGGCGAGCTGGACGCGGTGTGGCCGCAGGTCTGCGAGGAAGTGCTGCACTACCCCGCCCTGCGCAACGTGCGCATCCAGCTCAACGCCCGCCCCGGCGTGGATGAGCCGGTGCGCTGGCGCCAATGCGCCACGTACTGATGGGGCCGCATCCACGCGTGGCGTGGATTTACTGAACCCCGATGCGCGACCCCTTGGTAGATCCACGCCACGCGTGGATGCCTTTGCAGAGTTGAGCCACACGCGAACAGCAGCCGAGCATCGGCTCGGCGCCACATGGCGCCAGCTCAGCCCAATGCCGCGAGATGGGCGATGTAACTGGAGCGCGATTCACCCGCCGCTCTGGCCTGCGCATCCAGCCCCGCCAGGATCCGGCGTGGCAGGCTGATATTGACCCGCTCGATGGTATCGTCCAGCAGAGCCGGATCAATGCAGATGTACGCAAGAATCCAACGGATGTCCTTGGATGCCTCGGCGGCGATCTTCTGCGGCGCGGAAGGTGTCGGAATCGGGCGCCCCTCATCCAGGGCCGCATCAATCCAGGCGAGTGCAGCTTCCTCGGCAGCGCTGAGCGCATCATCAAGCGTGTTGGCCGCCGAGAAGCACCCCGGCAGATCTGGAACGACCACACCCCACGCGGTGCGCTCATCGCCTGCCTCGATCAAGACTGGATATCGCATGGGCCCTCCTGCGTCAGTCCTGCGAGCTTCCGCAACGCCTGCACCAGTCCTTTCCCCGGATCCTTCCTTTGGGTGAGGAACGGTGATGATGTGAGGGTGCTGCGGGTGCACGAATACATGATGGGATCCGCGGATCCGGCGACAGATCCAACCTGCCGCTTCCAGATCCCGGATGAGGTCCCTGCTCTTCATGCAGGGACGATACACATCGCACACACGCCCCGACAGAGTTCAAGGACAGTCGTTCCGGCCCAGTAGATCCACGCCACGCGTGGATGGAATCCCTATCGCGCGCCCGGCGCGAAGCGCGCGACCAGGTCCCAGGCATCCCCCAGGAACACCTGGCGCACGCGGGTGATCGGCTGTTCACCGCGCCAGGTCAGCCGCTCGATCACGAGACAGGCTGTGCCGGGCTTCACATCGAGCAGCCTGGCGGTGGCGGTATCCGCGCCCCAGGCGCTGATGCGGTGCTGGGCACGGGTCCACGACACGTTCTGCAGCAGCCAGCTGCCCGGCGCGGTGGTACTGAAATCGACCTCCAGCACCTCGGGCACCCCCACCGGGCTGATCAGGCGGTGCTCCAGCGCCAGCGGACGGCCATCGGCCAGGTGCAGGCAGCGCATTGCCAGCAGGTTCTCCTGCCCAGCCAGCTCGACTTCACCAGCATTGCCGGCATCGGCCAGCCGCAGGTCGCGCTGCAGCAGACGATAGGCGTACTGATGGCCGCGCGAGCCCACCTCCATCGCGATATCGGGAATCTCCAGCGCCACCTGCTCAAGGTGCGGGGGTTGCCGCGCCACGAACGAACCCGCACGACGGCGACGTTCGATCATGCCGCTCTCGGCCAGCGCGGTCAGCACTTTGTTCACCGTCATCCGCGAGCAGCCGTACTGCTCCATCAGCTCGTGTTCGTATGGAATGCGGAAGCCCGGCGCCCACGCTCCACTGAGGATGCGGCTTTCCAGATCGCTGCGGATACGCTGGTTGAGCGTGGCGGACTTGCTGGCCTTCACGTAATGGGGTCTCGGTAGCGGGAGGCGATCAGCCCAGCACGCCGCGCAGGGCGGCGGCGAAGGCGGTGGTGATCGCCTCGCGCTGCAGGTGGCGGCCCTCGGCCACGCATTGGCGGCCATGGCGCCAGACCGATCGCAGCGCGCCATTACGTGCGGCGAACACCCAGCTGTCAAGCCATGCGTCATCCTGTCGCGCCTGCAGCGCGGGGTGCCCGGCATCCAGTTCGACCAGGTCGGCACTGGCGCCCACCTGCAGGCCAGCGGGCACGCCCAGCGCCTGTGCACCACCGTGCAGTGCGCCTTCAAACAGGAAGCGACCGGTGCTGCGGGTGGCATCCGCCGCCAGCACGTTGCGACCGCGCAGGGTCAGCCGCTGGCCGTATTCAAGCAGGCGCAGTTCTTCGGCCGCGTCGATCAGCACATTGGAATCGGAGCCGACGCCGAAGCGTCCGCCCTCGCGCGCGAATGCCTGCATCGGGAACAGGCCGTCGCCCAGGTTGGCCTCGGTGATCGGGCACAGGCCGGCCACGGCCTGGCTGGCCACGATGGCCGCGCGCTCGTCATCGGTGATGTGGGTGGCATGCACCAGGCACCAGCGCGCATCCACCGGCGCATGGTTGTACAGCCACTGCACCGGGCGCTGGCCGCTCCAGGCCAGGCAGGCCTCCACTTCGCGCACCTGCTCGGCGATATGGATGTGCACCGGGCCGTCGGTCAGCGGCAGCAACGCACTCAGTTCCTCGCCGGTGACCGCACGCAGGCTGTGCGGTGCGATGCCGAGCACCGCGTCGGGCAGCGCGGCCAATGCCGGCTTGGCGGCCTCCAGCAGCTGCGCGAAGCCGTCCACGTCGTGGATCAGGCGCCGCTGCGCTGGATTTGGCGCCGCCCCGCCGAAATCGGCATGCGCATAGAACACCGGCAGCAGGGTCAGGCCGATACCGGTCTGGTCGGCAGCGGCCGCGATCCGCGCACTCATTTCAGCGCGGTTGGCATAGGCATGGCCATCGGCGTCGTGGTGCAGGTAATGGAACTCGCCGACGCGGGTGAAGCCGCTTTCCAGCATTTCCATGTAGGCCTGGGCAGCAATGGCCTGCACCGCGTCCGGGCGCAGATGGGCCAGGAAGCGGTACATCAGCTCGCGCCAGCTCCAGAAGCTGTCACCGTCACCGCCGCCGATCTCGGTCAGGCCGGCCATGCCGCGCTGGAACGCGTGGCTGTGCAGGTTGGGCAGGCCCGGCACCAGGATGCCGACGCGGGCGTCGCCCGCCTGCGCGCCCTGCCCCTTGCTGATTGCCGTGATGCGACCGTCCTGCACCTGCAGGCGGACATCGCGGGCCCAGCCCTCGGCCAGCAGGGCGTGGGTGGCATGGAAACTGAGCAGGGAACGCGAATCGGACATGGCTGGACAACCCGAAATGGACGCCTATATTGTATAGACATATAAGCACAGCCGCGTTGTGGATGCCATGCACGTCGATACCCTCTGGTCCAATGTCCACCTGATCACCCTCGACGGCGACGGCCTGGGTGTCATCCGCGATGGCGTACTGGCCTGCGCCGACGGCCGCATCGTCCACGTTGGCCCGGCCGGCAGCGACGCTCACCTGAAGCCGACCACCCGCATCGATGGCGAAGGCCGCTGGATTTCGCCCGGCCTGATCGACTGCCACACCCACCTGGTCTACGCCGGCAACCGCGCCAACGAGTTCGAGCAGCGCCTGCAGGGCGTCAGCTATGCCGAGATCGCCCGTGCCGGCGGCGGCATCGTTTCCACCGTGCGCGCCACCCGTGCCGCGACGCCGGAACAGCTGGCCCGCGAAAGCCGGCCACGCCTGCTGGCGATGCGTGCCGAAGGCGTGACCACGATCGAGATCAAGTCCGGCTACGGCCTGACCTTGCCCGACGAACGCAAGCAGCTGCAGGTAGCGCGTGCGCTGGGCGAGGAATGCCGGGTCAATGTGGTGACCACCTTCCTTGGCGCACACGCGATTCCGCCGGGCCGCGAAGCACAGGAGTACATCGACGAGGTGTGCAACGTGATGATTCCGGCCATCGCCGCCGAAGGCCTGGCCGAAGCGGTGGACGTATTCTGCGAGAACATCGCCTTCTCGCCGGCGCAGGCGCGGCAGGTCTTCGAAGCAGCGCGCGCCAACGGGCTGGCGGTGAAGATCCATGCCGAGCAGCTGAGCAACCAGCATGGTGCTGAACTGGCCGCCAGCTTCGGTGCACTGTCGGCCGACCATATCGAACATCTGGACGATACCGGCATTGCCGCGATGGCCGCTGCCGGTACCGTCGCCGTGCTGCTGCCCGGTGCTTTCTATTTCACCCGCGATACCACCCTCCCGCCGATCGCCGCGCTGCGTGCGGCCGGCGTGCCGCTGGCGCTGGCCACCGACAGCAACCCGGGCACTTCGCCGCTGACCAGCCCGCTGCTGGCGATGAACATGGGCGCCACCCTGTTCCGCCTGACCGTGGACGAGTGCATCGCCGGCTTCACCCGTGAAGCGGCGCGCGCGCTCGGGCGCAGCGACCGCATCGGCCGCCTCGCCGTGGGCCTGGACTGCGACCTGGCGATCTGGGACATCGATGCCCCCGCCGACCTGGTCTATCGCATTGGATTCAACCCGCTGCACGCGCGCGTGGTGCGCGGACAGCCCGACCTGCCTGCCTCCTGGAGCAACACATGAGCAACACCCTGGTTCTTCGCCCCGGCCATGTCACTCTCGCCCAGTGGCGGCAGGTCTATCGCGGTGCGCCGCTTGCACTGGACCCGGCCGCGCTGCCGGTGGTGCGCGCCAGCGCTGCGGCGGTGGCTGCCATCGTCGCCAAAGGCGCACCGGTGTATGGCATCAACACCGGCTTCGGCAAGCTGGCCAGCGTGCGCATCGAGCGCGAAGACCTGGCCACCCTGCAGCGCAATATCGTGCTCTCGCACGCTGCTGGCGTGGGCGAACCGATGCCGGCCAGCGTGGTGCGGTTGATGATGGCGCTGAAGCTGGTCAGCCTGGCGCAAGGCGCATCGGGCATTCGCGAGGAAACCCTGCTGCTGCTCGAAGCGATGCTGATCAAGGGCGTATTGCCCGTGGTGCCGGCACAAGGCTCGGTGGGTGCTTCCGGCGATCTGGCACCGCTTTCGCACCTGGCCGGCGTGATGCTGGGCGTGGGCGAAGCCTACATCGGTGACGAACGCCTGCCCGCAACCGACGCACTGGCGCGGGCCGGCCTGCAGCCGATCGATCTGGGCGCAAAGGAAGGTCTGGCCCTGCTCAACGGCACCCAGTTCTCCACCGCCTATGCGCTGGCCGGCCTGTTCGAAATCGAAACCGTGTTCCAGGCGGCACTGGTCACCGGCGCGTTGTCGGTGGAAGCGGCCAAGGGTTCGGACACGCCGTTTGATCCGCGCATCCATGCCATCCGTGGCCAGCGCGGGCAGATCGCCACCGCCGCCACGCTCCGCACGCTGATGCAGGGCTCAGGCATCCGCGAATCACACCGTGACAACGACGTGCGCGTGCAGGATCCCTACTGCCTGCGCTGCCAGCCGCAGGTGATGGGTGCGGCGCTGGACATCCTGCGCCAGGCCGCGACTACGCTGGAAATCGAAGCCAACGGCGTGTCCGACAATCCGCTGGTGTTCACCGATACCGGCGAAGCGCTGTCTGGCGGCAACTTCCACGCCGAGCCGGTAGCCTTCGCCGCCGACATGCTGGCGATGGCGGTGTGCGAGATCGGTTCTATCAGCGAGCGCCGCTTGGCGATGCTGGTGGACCCGGCGCTGTCCGGCCTGCCGGCGTTCCTGACCCCGCGCCCGGGCCTGAATTCCGGCTTCATGATTCCGCAGGTGACCGCTGCGGCGCTGGTCTCGGAAAACAAGCAGCGCGCCTACCCCGCCAGCGTTGACTCGATCCCGACCTCGGCCAACCAGGAAGACCATGTGTCGATGGCCGCGCATGGCGCACGCCGGCTGATGCAGATGGCCGAGAACGCCGCCAACGTGATCGGCATCGAGCTGCTGGCCGCTGCGCAGGGCTGTGATTTCCATGCGCCGCTGCGCTCCAGCGCCGCGCTGGAAAACGTGCGTGCCACGCTGCGCGCGCAGGTGCCGACGCTGGAAGAAGACCGCTACTTCCATCCGGACATGGTGACCGCCACGAATCTGGTGCGCAGTGGCGCGCTGGCGCAGGGCCTGACCGACCTGCTGCCAACCGTGGAACCCCACGCATGAATACCCGTCCCGAATGGCTGACGGTGCACGAAGGCGACGCCCCCCTCATCGTCAGCTTCCCGCATACCGGCAGCGAGCTGCCGCACGACCTGATCGGCGACTACCACTCGCCGTGGCTGGCCCGCCGCGATGCCGACTGGTGGGTGCACGAGCTGTACGACTTCGTGCGCGGCATGGGCGCGACGACGGTGCGCTCGGCGATCTCGCGTTCGGTGATCGACCTCAACCGCGATCCCAGCGGCGTCTCGCTGTACCCGGGGCAGAACACCACCGGCCTGTGCCCGCTGACCACCTTCGACAACCAGCCGCTGTACCACGCCGGGCGCGAACCGGATGAAGCGGAAATCGCCCGTCGCCGCGACACGTATTTCCTGCCTTACCACGATGCGCTGGCGGCGCAGATCACGCGCCTGCGCGCACGCCACGGCACCGTGGTGGTGTACGACGCGCACTCGATCCGCTCGCATATCCCGCACCTGTTCGAGGGCGAACTGCCGCAGTTCAACCTGGGGACTGCCGGTCCGTCCGGCGCACCGGACACCTCCTGCGACAACGCCCTGAGCGACGTGGTGGAAAACCTGCTGAAGATCAGCGGCATGAGCCAAGTGCGCAACGGCCGCTTCAAGGGCGGCTGGATCACCCGCCACTACAGCAACATCGCCGGCGGCGTGCACAGCCTGCAGATGGAACTTGCCTGCCGCGGCTACATGCACGAGCCGCTGCCCGACCAGGTAGACGAACACAGCTGGCCCACCCCGCTCGACCCCGCCCACGCCGCACCGCTGCGCCACACCCTGGCGCAGGTGCTCAACGCCTGCCTTGAATTCGCTACGAACCGGAGCGCCGCATGACCCGCAACGACCCGTCCCGCACCATTGCCGCGCCGACCGGCACCACGCTCAACGCCAAAAGCTGGCTGACCGAAGCGCCGCTGCGCATGCTGATGAACAACCTGCACCCGGACGTGGCCGAGCGCCCGCAAGAACTGGTGGTGTACGGCGGCATCGGCCGCGCCGCGCGCGACTGGGAGAGCTTCGATGCCATCGTCGAGACGCTCAAGCGCCTGGACGACGACCAGACCCTGCTGGTGCAGTCGGGCAAGCCGGTAGGCGTGTTCCGCACCCACGCCGACGCGCCGCGCGTGCTGATCGCCAATTCCAACCTTGTGCCGCGCTGGGCCAACTGGGACCACTTCAACGAGCTGGACAAGAAGGGCCTGGCCATGTACGGCCAGATGACCGCCGGCAGCTGGATCTACATCGGTGCACAGGGCATCGTGCAGGGCACCTACGAGACCTTCGTGGAAATGGGGCGCCAGCATTTCGGTGGCGACCTGACCGGCAAGTGGCTGTTCACCGGTGGCCTGGGCGGCATGGGCGGCGCACAGCCGCTGGCTGCCGTGATGGCCGGCGCCTCCTGCCTGGCCGTCGAATGCCGCAAGAGCAGCATCGACATGCGCCTGCGCACCGGCTACCTCGACACCTGGACCGACAACCTGGACGAAGCGCTGCGCCTGATCGACGAGTCGTGCAAGGCCGGCACGCCGAAGTCGGTGGGCCTGCTCGGCAACGTTGCCGATGTGCTGGCCGAACTGCTCAAGCGTGGCGTGAAGCCGGACCTGCTGACCGACCAGACCTCCGCGCACGACCCGGTGAACGGCTACCTGCCACAGGGCTGGACGGTCGAGCAGTGGGACGAGAAGCGTGTGAGTGCACCGAAGGAAGTGGAGAAGGCTGCGCGTGCATCGATGGCCAACCACATCCGCGCCATGCTCGGCTTCCACGCGCTGGGCGTGCCGACCGTGGACTACGGCAACAACCTGCGGCAGATGGCACTGGAAGAAGGCGTGGCCAATGCCTTCGATTTCCCGGGGTTCGTGCCGGCCTATATCCGCCCACTGTTCTGCCGCGGCATCGGCCCGTTCCGCTGGGCGGCACTGAGCGGTGATCCGGAAGACATCGCCAGGACCGATGCAAAGGTGAAGGAACTGATTCCGGACAACCCGCACCTGCACCGCTGGCTGGACATGGCCGCCGAGAAGATCAAGTTCCAGGGCCTGCCGGCACGCATCTGCTGGGTCGGCCTGGGTGATCGCGATCGACTCGGCCTGGCGTTCAACGAGATGGTCGCCAACGGCGAACTGAAGGCGCCGGTGGTGATCGGGCGCGACCACCTGGACAGTGGCAGCGTCGCCTCGCCGAACCGCGAAACCGAAGCGATGGCCGACGGTTCCGATGCGGTGTCCGACTGGCCGCTGCTGAACGCCCTGCTCAACACCGCCAGCGGCGCGACCTGGGTCTCGCTGCATCACGGTGGCGGCGTCGGCATGGGCTTCTCGCAGCACGCCGGCATGGTGATCGTGTGCGATGGCACCGAGGCAGCGGCGAAGCGGATTGGCCGCGTGCTGTGGAACGATCCGGCCACCGGCGTGATGCGCCATGCCGATGCGGGCTATGAGATCGCGATCGACTGCGCGAAGGAAAAGGGACTGGATCTGCCGGGAATCCTCGGCTGATCTCAGGGCGGCTGGCACTACCGGGAACGTGTGGTAGTGCCGGCCGCTGGCCGGCACCGCACGATGCGTTGCCCGTGCAGCCGAGCATGGGCGCGACTGCACATGCTTGACCCAGCCTCCGACGCTGACCAACATGCGCCATCACCGCTGATGGATCATCGCGATGTACCGCACCCTTGCTGCTGCATTGCTCTGCGCCCTCTTCGCCGCTCCGATCGCTTCGGCGCATGAGTCCTCCGGCGATCTTTCCAATCAGCTCGACGCCCAACTGCAGGCCAACCGCGAGCGCTACGGCATTGCCGGCCAGGCGGTACTGGTCGCACACAACGGCCAGGTGCTCTATCAGGGCGCCAGCGGTGAACGTGATCCCGCTACCCATGCACCGGCCACCATCGATTCCATCTTCACCGCGCAGTCGATGGCCAAGCTGCTGACCAGCACGCTGGTGATGCAATTGGTCGATCAGGGCAAGGTGGATCTGGACGCACCGGCCAGCCGCTATGTGCCGGACCTGCCTGCAGCATGGCAGGCAATCCACGTGCGCGATTTCCTCAACCACAGCTCGGGCATCGGCGAATACTACGATCGTGTCGACAACCGTTGGGTCAGCAGGGGCTACCCTGGTGTAGCCCCTGACCTTGGCGCTGCACTGAAGGTGGCCGGCGCGGCACCGATGCAGTTCGCCACCGGCAGCCGCGTGCAGTACACCCAGGCCAACTACCTGGTGCTGACCGCCTTGCTGGAAGCGCACTATCGCAAGCCCTACCCGGCCATCGCGCGCGAACGCATCCTGCAACCGCTGAAGATGGCCAGCACCTCCTGGGGCGGGGCCAGTGTGCCGACGCAACGAGCGGCCGTGCCCTACATCGGCAAGGACGGCCAACTGCAGCCGGCCAATGAAGACCCTTGGCCGGACTACGGCTGGGGCCATGCCGACCTGCAGACCACCGTGGGCGACATGAACCGCTTCCTGCAGGCACTGGCCACCGGCAAGCTGGTGCGCACGGCGACCCTGGAAGAACTCTGGCAGCCGCAGAAACTGAGCGGTGGCGGCAGCAATTTCTTCTCCACCGGCTGGGACACCACCCGCAGCGACGGCTACACCCAGGTCGGCCATGATGGCGGCACCCGTGTACGTGCGCGGCTGGCCTACAAGGGCACGCTGGACAGCGGCTACTGGGTATTCGTTTACCTGACCAACGGCAGCGCCCGCAATGTCTGGTCGAGCACGCTGGTGGAAAGCACGATGGCGGTGGCCGCGCCGAAGGAATTCCCGCATGCGGTGTTGTCCGAGCGGTTGATCGGCTATGCGTTGGATGACAGCACCGATGCGAAACCGCAGATGCGTAGCTGGCTGCGCGACAGTAATGGCGTTCCCATCGGCGAACTGGAGCGCGCGATCAATGCCGATGGCTACGCCATCCGCGAGAGTCTGGGTGCTGGCAAGGCGCTGAAAGTGTTCACGCTCAACACCGAGCTGTATCCGCAATCCGCCAACGTCTGGGACAGCTTGGCGGAGTGCCATGCGGCGTTGGGTGAGGCGGAGACTGCCAAGGCGCTGTACGCGAAGGCCAAGACGCTGGCGAAGCCTTCGCCGTAAACCCTGCTGTAGAGCCAAGCCCATGCTCGGCTGATCTTCATGGCGATCGCAGAGAACCCGCGCTGCGCGATTAGCCGAGCGCGGGCTCGGCTCTACAGGAACGCGGCGGGCGGCCATACGCCGCCGATGGGTGACGTGGCGCCGTCGACCTGTTAACTTGCGCGCCACCTTCGTGGTTTACAGCATTTCCGTATGTCGCTCTCGTCGTACCGCCCCACCCCGTCGCAGTTGTTCCTGGCCGTTTCCCTCGGCCTTTCCTCCACCGCCGCCGCAGCCCCGCAGGCCACCACGCTGGATGCTGTGCAGGTCTCCGCTGCTGCCGATGCCAGCGCGCAGGCGCGCGAGGCGCTGAAGCGCGTACCCGGCGCCGGCAACGTCATCGACGTGGCCAAGGCCGATAGCCGCCTGTCCTCCAGCGCGGATGTGCTGGCCTACCGGCCGGGCATCAGTGCGCAGTCGCCGGGCAATGAGGGCACCAAGATCTCGATCCGCGGTTCGGGCATCAACCGTGGCACGGGTGCGCATGCGTCTGGTATTGCAGTTTCGATCGACGGGCTGCCGCTGACCGGACCGGGCGGCACGCCCTACGAGCTGCTCGAACCGCTGTGGCTTTCACGCGTGGAGGTGCTGCGGGGCGCCAATGGTTTCGAGCGCGGCGCGCTGGCGCTGGGCGGTGCCATCGACTATGTAAGCCGCAGCGGCCGTGATTCGGCCGGCGTGCAGCTGCACTACGAAGCGGGCAGCCGTGGCTACCAGAAACGCGGCATCAGCTGGGGCGGTGTCAACGGAGATCTCGATTACTTCCTGGCCTACACCGATACCGAGTTCGATGGTTATCAGCGCCATGCGCGCGGCGACGGCAAGGGCGCGATGGCCAACATCGGCTGGCAGATCACGCCCGACCTGCAGACGCGCTTCTTCGTGCGCTATCGCGAAACCAATCATGAAACGCCCGGCCGCCTGAGCCGGGATCAGATCCGCAACGATCCACACGCCGCGAATGCGGCCAACCTGGCCATCGATGCGCGCCGCCCGCAGCCGGGCAGTACCTGGGTGGGCAATGTCACCACGCTGCAGATCGACGAGGATTCTTCGCTGCAGGCCGGGCTGGTCTACCACACGTACCCGATGGACTTGAACGAGAGCCTGTACCGCCAGCAGCTGGACTATGCCAACCTCAACGCCACGCTGGACTACCACCACCGCCACCGGCTGTTCGGCCTAGACAGCGAAACCACGGTTGGTCTGCGCGTCACCCACGATCTGGACGCCGATGTGCGCGAGTCGCTGCGCTTTGCCAGCAACGGCTATGCCGCCGGTACGCGCACGCGTTACTTCCGCCACCACGGCACCGACAGCACACTGCACGTCAGCAACACCCTCGCCTTCAATGACCGCCTGCGCATGCAGGCTGGGCTGGCACTGATCAACACCCGCCGCGATGTTCAGGTGACCTGGCCGAGCAGCGGCGGCCGCCTGCGCGACCGCGACTGGGACTACGCGCCGCGGCTGGGCTTCACCTGGCAGCACAGCGCGCAGACGCAGTGGTTCGGCAACCTCAGCCGTTCGGTGGAGGCGCCGCACCCGTGGTCGATGATCTGGGGCTCGAACCAGTACTTCGGGCCGGGCAATGGCCCGTCTACCGGCCGCCAGCGCGCGCCGGTGCCGATGCAGAACCAGACCGCCACCACGCTGGAACTGGGCGCGCGCGGTGACGCGGCGCTGGGTCGCTGGGAACTGACCGGCTACTACGCCCACGTGAACCATGAATTGTTGAGCGTGGAGCTGCAGCCGGTACCGAACCTGTTCATCGCAGAGAACAACGCCAGCCCCACCGTGCACCGTGGCATCGAAGCCGGATTGGACAGCACACTGTGGCAGGCCGCGCCGGGGCGCCTGTCGTTGCGCCAGGCGTACACCTTCAGTGATTTCGGTTACCGCCACGATGCGCGCTTCGGCAGCAACCGCCTGCCGGGCCTGCCGCGCCACAGCTACCAGGCCGAGCTGCGCTTCGATCATGCCTCCGGCCTGTACGCCGCGCTGAACAGCGAATACGCCTCGCGCATCGCGGTGGACTACGCCAACAGCTACTGGGCCGATAGCCACGTGATCTTCGGCAGCCGCATCGGCTACGACGCACCCGGTGGCCGCTGGCAAGCCTGGGCGGAGATGCGCAACATCGGCAACCGCCACTACGCGGCCACGGTCACGCCGGGCTACGACGACGCCGGCAAGGATGTCGCGCGCTCGACGCCAGGCGAAGGCCGTGGCGTCTATGCGGGCGTGCGCTGGCGCTTTGACTGATGGCCGCAGGCGGCGCCGGGTCTGACCCGGCGCCGTCGTTCCAGGGTCAGCCAATACGCCAGGCCGGCAGGCGTTCGCTGCGCTTCCAGATGGAAGGCGCGAAACCAATCAACACCAGCGCCGCCAGCCACTTCGGTGAGGTAGTGAGCAGTGTCGAGGTGAGCGAGCCACCGACGGGGGCGGCCATTTCCTGCCACGGGTTGTAGCCCAGGTAGACGACGCTGCCAGCCCACCACAACAACGCCAGGCCGATGCCCACCAGCAACAGAGCCAGCGTGCGGCAGGTCCAGCGCTGCGACGTGCTGCCCCATTCCCGCGACGCTGCGATCAGCAGACCCACCACCAGCAGCGACACTAATGCAACCAGCCCGATATCGACTTTGGGCCCGATGCGTTCATAGCTGCAGGCGCGGCATTGCGCCTCTTCCGTGGCAGTGGCGGCTTCGGCGCCATCGGCCTGCCCGGCTGCGGGCTGCGCCAGCGCTGCAAACGGCATCAGTATCGCCAGCAGCGTCACCATGATCCAACGAAACAACGTCCTGTTCCTGCGTGCAGCGACATCCATGCGCTTGTCCTTGTCAGGGTTGGTTGAAGCCGGGCCACGTTCCGAGGCCCCCGGCGGATAATAGCGCAGAGTCGGGCAGGATCGAAAACTGCGCGTGCCTCTACGGCTTGGGGAGTACCAGGGGCGGACGGGCGCTGGCCGATCGCCGGCCTGGTATGGGCCATGACGCGCTACGGCATGCGATTGGCAACTTCAGCGGGCTGGCGCCGGAATGCCCGGCTGCTTCACGCCGGCCGCGCCTTGGTCACCGCCTCGATGCGATGGCCCTCGGGGTCGACCACGAACGCGGCGTAGTAGAAGTCACCGTAATCGGGGCGCAGTCCGGGCGCACCGTTGTCAGTGCCACCGTTGGCGATGGCTGCTGCGTGGAAGGCATCCACCGCCGCTGCGGACGCTGCAGCGAACGCCAGGTGGAAGCCGGGGCCTGGCGCTGCGGCGTCATCACGCAGCTTCAGGCACAACGCGTCTTCATCATCGACCACCCCATAGCCGATCGCGGTCTCGTCCTCGAACACCCGGCGGTACCCGAGTGCGGCGAGCGCGGCGTCATAAAAGCGGCCTGCGATATCAAGGTCACGAACGCCGAGGGAAAGGTGGTGCAACATGCGGACATCCTTGCCGGGCACGCAGTAGCGCGTTCGGGTGCATTCTAGCGCTCAGGTGGCGCGGCGGCCTTCAGCAACTGCGCTGCGACCTGGTCGAACGGGGCGATGTCCTGCAGTGCGCGGCACATCGCCACGGCGCCTTCCACGCTGGCGATCACCAGGCTGGCCAACCCATCCGCCACAGCAGGTTGGTGGCCGTCGGCAATGAAGGCTGCGGCCAGATGCCCCTGCCAGCGCATGAACACCTCTGCGGCGGCCGCGCGCGGTTGGCTGGGAACCGCCTCGACCGGTTCCTCGACCGCGGCGGCCAGCACCGGGCAGCCGGCGCGGAACCCGGAGCGCAGCAGGCGCTCGCGCCACATCGCCAGGAACTGCTGCAGGCCCTGCACGGCTCCGCCTTTCAACAGTTCAACGAGAAGCGCCTCCACCTTGTCGCCAGCCATGTAGGTGGCGCGCGCCAGAAGCTCCTGCTTGCCGCCAGGAAAATGGTGGTAGGTCGAGCCCAACGGCGCCTCGGCCAGCTTGGTCACCTCACGGATGCTGGTGGCATTGAGGCCTACCCGCGCCAGCATCAGTGCTGCGGCATCAATCACCCGTTGCGGGGCATCAGAGGGTCGTGGACTCACGGCGATCGCCTTGCTAAGACAGTCGTCATAGATTAGCGTACCGGCCGTTCTATAACAGTCGTCATAGCCATGAATCTCTGGTTCCGCCTGCTCCATCTACTGCTTTGCAGCCTGTTCCGGCCCAAGCTGGAGGCCCCGTTCGGGGTCTCACGGCTGCAGTTCCGGGTACTGCCCAACGACCTGGACAGCAACCTGCACATGACCAACGGCCGCTACTGGAACATCTTCGATCTGGGCCGGCTGGACCTGATCCTGCGCATGGGCCTGGGCCGGGTGGCGCTGCGCGAGAAGTGGGCACCGATCGTCGGTGCAGGCACCATCCAGTTCCGCCGCGAACTCAAGCCGTTCCAGCGCTTTACCTTGGAAACGCGCCTGGTGGGCTGGGTCGGCTCGCGCGGCATCATGGAGCAGCGCGTGCTGATCGGGCCCGAGCAGAAGATCGCCACACGTGCGCTGCTGGTCACCGGCACCTACGACCGTCGCGCGCGCCAGTTCCTGGGCATGCCGAAGATGATGGAAGCGATCGGCGTGGTCGCCCCACCGTCGCCGTCGCTCAGTGCAGCCGCCGAGGCGCTGCTGGCGGCCGATGCGGCGTTGAAGCAGGACGATGCCTGAGGCACAGATGGGGGCGACCTGCATGGGGCGCTTTCCGCCGCGCCGCAGTAGGCTGATGCCCCAGTACAGGGCGGTAGATCCGCTGCTGATCAGTTTCGATACGTGGTGGTCGACAAGCCTGCCTGCCGCTGCGACCTCTGCTGCAGCGCGCGCTTGACTGCCGCTTCGGCCAGCGGCGCCATCACCGCATAGCCCTTCGCCGTAGGATGCACGCCATCCTCGGCCAGCTGCGGATCGAGTCCGCCGGCGGCATTGGCCATCGGCGTGTGGTAGTCCAGATAGACCAGCTGCTGTGCATCGGCATGGCGCTTCAACGCCGTGTTCAGCGCACGCACCTTGGGCGCAGGCGCGATCCCGGGCATCCATGGGTAATCGCTGACCGGCAGCACCGATGCCAGCACCACGGCGATGCCATGTGCGCGGGCCAGGTCCACCATCGCGTGCAGGTTGTCTTCGATCATCGCCTGCGTGGATGGACCGGTGTTGCCTGCAATATCGTTGGTACCGGCCAGGATCACCACCACCTGTGGCTTCAGCGCCAGCACGTCTTGCGGGAAGCGCACCAGCATCTGTGCCGTGGTCTGGCCGCTGATACCGCGGTTGAGCCAGCCCTTGCCGGGGAAGAAAGCCGCGCTGCCTTCCCTGCCCCAGCCTTCGGTGATGGAGTCGCCG
The DNA here is from genome assembly GCF_032025805.1 of Stenotrophomonas maltophilia group sp. msm1. NCBI lineage: Bacteria > Pseudomonadati > Pseudomonadota > Gammaproteobacteria > Lysobacterales > Lysobacteraceae > Stenotrophomonas > Stenotrophomonas maltophilia group sp. msm1. Next base: position 774,714 of record NZ_JAVSKH010000002.1, on the reverse strand, counting down.
AAGAAGACCACGCGTGGCTGGCCCGGCGCCGCCGCGGGCAGTCGCGCGTTGGCATCACGATAGTGCTGCAGCTGCGGCCAATCAGCCAGGCGCTGCTGCATGAAACGAATCTCATCAGGGCGCAGCTGCTCTACGGGCTTGAGCAGCATCGGATTGACCGCGCCCGTTTCAGCAGCCGCGGTCGGAACGGTCAAGCCAATGCTGAAGGCGATGGCCAACGTTCCGGCAAGCACTACAGGAATACGCATGGAGACTCTCCCGGTTCACGGTGGCAGTCTAGCGCCCCGGCCTGCAATCAGCGTGCTGCCGCGCGCGCTGCCACGCCGGTCACCTTGGCCGGCATCCACATGCCGGGCGTCCAGCCACTGGCAGCCAGGATCGCCTTGGGGTTGTCCTGTTGGATCAGCGCGCGCACCGCATCACGCTTGTCCTTGGCCTGCAGGTAATAGGCCTTGGCGATGCGGTAACCCACCCAGTACCCCAGGTCGTAGGGTTCCTGCGAGCCCGGCATGTAGTTGTACAGCCACGGCGACAGATCGGTGCTGTCCAAATCCAGCGCGAACGCGCTTTCGATATGCACTTCCCGGCCACGGGTCCAGGCCGCGTGGCGCCCATTGCCGACGTTGCCGGAAATCAGTTCGGCGATGAACTCGGCGATGCCCTCGCCCAGCGAAACACGCAGCACTGTCGCGCGCGGGTCACCCGGCTCGAAGTCGATCAGGCCGGTCTGCTGGATGTGCACGTATTCGTGTGCGATCACATGCACGAAGCGGTCCTGCACATTGGGATTCATGAAATCGGCTGCGCACAGCGCTTCCAGGCCGATGATCACCCCGCTTTTCGAGGTCAGCCCGACCGGACGGCCACGGCCCACCGCGATGGTCACCGGCGGAAACGCGGCCTGTGGGTAGATCGCCTGCAGGTTGGAAAACACCTGCGTCAGGCGTTGCTTCACCGCTGGCAGTTCGGCCAGGCAGCTTCGTCCCTGCGCATACAGTTCCGGCTGCTTGGCGATGGACTCGGCAATGCGCTCGGGGGTGACCCGGCGCACCTTCGCCAGTTCGGCCAGGCCCGCCGAACCCTCGGCCAGGTATCCACGCAGCTGCGCAACGCTGGGCTTGCCGCCAGCGCTGTCATAAAGTGCATAGAAACGGCTGACATCCTGGGTGAGGATCTGCGGCCCTGCCGGTACCGCTGCGGTGGCCACGCCTACCGCCCCGGCACAGGCCAGGGCCAACAGGCCGCGCAGGATCATGAACATCGCTCCGTCCTTGGTGGAGTGCATGCGAAGCGCGCAATCTATCACTCCGCCCGGCCCACTGCAGCAGGCGGATGCGGGCGCACCGGCGCTGTGCCAGACTCGCTTCGGCACCTGCCATGGAAGATGGAGCACCGCACGATGATGATCGTTCCCGCGTACTGGGCCGAAGCCCGCCTGCAGGCCCGTTTCCGTGGCCGGCCGGTGGTCGTGCGCCGCTTCGGCTGGTCCGACGAAGGCCCTGCCGAGGCGCAGGTGCACGCCGACCGCCGCGCCAACGAAGCCCTCAATGCCATCCTCGCCGGGCAGGTGCTGCCGCGTCGCGAAGTGCGCAGCAACTACGGCGTGGAGGGCGTTCCGATCCGCGAGCAGATCGTGCAGCGCGACGGCGACGTCATCATCACCCGCAACAGCTACGGTGCGCTCTGCCTCAATACCCCTGACGTGCTGTTCGCCGATATCGACCATGCGCAGCCACCGGCGGGTTGCGTGATGCCCGCTGTCATCGCCGCAGCGCTGCTGTTTGCTGGCGCCATCGTCGGCACCCTGCTGTGGCACTGGCTGGTGGGACTGGTATTGGGCGTGGCGGCCGTAGTGCTGGTGAATGCCGCGATGCTGATGCAGCGCAGGCGGCGGCTGGCCGCCGCCGGTGGCGCCGAAGGTGTGGCGCTGCAGCGGGTCGCGGCCTTCAGCGAACAGCATCCGGACTGGCATCTGCGCGCCTACCGCACGCCAGCCGGACTACGCGTGCTGGTCATGCATGCCACGTTCTCGCCCGAGGACGAGCAACTGCAGGCCTTCTTCAAGGCGCTGGGTACCGACGCCCTGTACGCGCGCATGTGCCGGCTGCAGCATTGCTTCCGTGCGCGACTGACACCGAAGCCCTGGCGCGTCGGCCTGAAATACCGCATCCGCCCACCGGTGGCCGCGTGGTCAGCCGAACAGGCCAACAACCCGGACCGTCTGGCCTGGATTGCCGAATACGAAAAGAAGAGCGCTGGCTTTGCCGCGTGCACCTACCTGCGCAGTTTCGGTGATACCGCGCGCATCCATGCCAAGGCCGAGCACGTGCGTGCGCTGCACGACCGCCTGTCGCACGCGCAGGACCGTCTGCCGCTGGCGTGAGCGCAGCAGGCGCTCAATCAGCGCCCTGTACGAACGGCTGCCCTGCCAGGGTAGTGCCCAGCCGCATCGCGACCTGCTGCCCGCCCTTTTCGAAGGTTGTTGCGCATTGCTTGGCGCCCTTCTGGCATCCAACTTCCGGAAAGCCCTCGAGTGACTCAGGCGCGCCCTGGACCGGACTCGCCTGCCACCCTGCCGCATCCATCAGGCGCTTGGCCTTGGCATAAGGCATGCCGGCAACAATGCCCAGCTGCGCCAGTTCGGAGGGGAGTGATTGCGCATGCAGGATCGGCGTCATCACCAGCGCCAACACTGCGGCGATACGTTTGGACTTCATTCGTGAAACCCCTGGCAGACAGCAACAGGCCTGCAGCGTATCGCAGCTTCCGCACGCCATTGCACCCGCATCACATACGGTTACGCAATCGCAACGGCCAATGACACGAGGTCACCCCGGGGCCGCATCCGGTTCGCTTCGCGCGCGGCCGGCGCATTGCTGGCCGAGTCGAGGACCGCGGAAAGCGCGTCCGGCTCGTTGCGTACCGCGTATATCACCCGGGTGCCGGTCAGCAGCAGGCTGTCGCCTGTTCAGCGACCGCGCTGGCGCTCGATTTCCGCGTGCAGTACCTGCAGCTGCGCCAGGTACTGCTGGAAGATGCCCAGATCCTGCTCGACCAGGCGTGGCCAGTCGGGCTTCGCATTCAGCAACTGCTCGACCTGCTGCTGCGGCGGGCGATCAAACCCTTCGCCCAGGACGGCCAGGTAGCGCTCCCTGAATCCCTCCGGATCCTGCTGGTCCTGTGCGAAGAGCTGCACCGCAATCAATCCGGCATACAGGTAATTGGCCAGGTAAAGCGGATCCTCATACATCAGCCGCTTGGATACCCAGGTGCTGCGCAGCTCGGGATACTGCTCCGATGCGCCCCCATACCGGCCCAGTACCTTCACCGTCATCGCATCAAGCGCGTCTGCGTTGCCAACCTCATCGGCGGCCACTTGCTGATAGATGGACTGTTCCAGATCGGCCTCTTCAGACGATACGAACAGCTGCAGGATGATGTCATCGAGCAACGACTTCAGGTAATACGCTTTGGCACGTGGATCGCTGGCCTGCCGATAGAGCTGATCGCGGAACTTCAGTTCGTTGTAGATGGCGAAGGCCTCGGTCAACCACTTGTTGCCGTTGCGCTGGAACGAGGATGCGCCACCGCGCTGCATCCACTGCCCATGCATGGCATGGCCGGCTTCGTGAGCGATCTGGACATCCCCCTCCAGATCGCCCTGTCGATGACCAACGAACAGCAGCGAAGGCGCGCCAGGGGCGCTGATCGAAAACGCATCCATCGCGCGCCGCCCTGCCGATCCACCCAGATCCATGTGTCCGCCCGCAGGATCGAGCAGCCCGCGCAGCCCTGTCACGTAGTCCGGCCCCAGCACCTGCATCGATGCCGCTGCCGCATCACGCAATTGCGCCAGGTCAAGCGGCGGAGCGATATAGCCCGCATCAGGCAGGCCCATGTCCCAGATCCTTGGGGAGGCCTGGCCCATGCGCTCAAGATGGGTCAACTGCATCTGTTGGTAGTTGCGTCGCAGCGGCGCGTGGCGCGCTACCGCCGCCAGTGTCGCGTCGACGGCGGCCTGATCCAGGCCCATGTGCCGGTAGCTGCGGTCAGGCGCAGTTCCATCGCCCTGCAGTTCCGACGCTTGCTCGTTGAGGCGGACCAGGCCCAGCAGCACCGTTGCCATTTCGCTGCGCCGCGACGCCATTCCCTGCCAGTAAGCACGCCATGCCGCTTCGCGCAGTGAACGGTCCGGCAGGCGGGAAAGGGCTCGCGCATCGGTGCGGCTGTCAAACGTGCCGCCTTCATGTTCGAAGCGCGCAAAGGGCGCCGATTGCAGCAGCTGCCGGTGCAGTCGCCCGAAGCTGTCCAGCGCCGGGTCGGCCAACGTGTCGACCGCATCCACCAGCGCGGCATTGGCCGGCTGCACACCCTCCCGCAACGCCCGTTCACGCAGGTCGGCATGCGGCTCGATCCAGGCAGCCTGCGCGGGCGCATCACGTAATGCCTGCTTGGCAATCGCCGCGATGCGTCCACATGTGCCGGCCACTTCGCCCTGGGTGTTGGCCAGCCGGGCATCATCAGCATTGCGCGCTGCCTGAAGATGCAGGTAGCCATGGTGCCGGAGGCACTCGCCATACAGCTGCTCGGCCTGCTGGAACCGCACGTCTGGCGGCGCCTGAAGGGCCTTGAGGGCATCGGTGCTGCGCTCGAGGTTCTGCCATGCCTCACGTTCAAGGGAGGCGCTGCCAAAGTAGCTGCGGTCATCTGCCCGCAGAGCCTGCGCTTCCACTCCGTGTGTCATCCCGGCCAACAGCGTCGCGATGACAAAAGTGATGGCGCGCATTCCATTGCGATGCATCGATGTCTCCTGGTCTGTTTCCATTCCCAGCTTAGCAGCCCGGGTGGCCCCGCATGCCGCATGGCAGGTGGCTTCCCGATTCCCGATTGCGCATCCGGATCCAGGCCGTCTGCCCACTCACATCCCGAGACAGAAAGGCCACCCGGAGGTGGCCTTTCTGTTCCCTTACTTGGCGTTCTTCACGTAGGTGTCGAACCAGTTCAGCATTTCCGCAACCAGCTGTTCGTTCGACTCCAGCGCGGTATACCAGTGCGGCTCATTCGGCAGCATCACCAGGCGGGTGGTACCGCCGTTGCCACGGATCGCCTGGTACAGCTTGCGCGACTGGAACGGCTCGGTGCCCGGGTTGGCGTCGTCCTCGCCGTGGACCAGCAGCAGCGGCAGCTTGATCTTGTCGGCATAGAAGAACGGCGAGGCCTTCAGGTAGACATCCTGCGCCTGCCACACCGAGCGACGCTCGTTCTGGAAGCCGAACGGGGTAAAGGTCTTGTTGTACGAACCGCTGGTCGCCACGCCCGCCTTGAACAGCGTGGTGTGCGCGATCAGGTTGGCGGTCATCAGGCCGCCGTGGCTGTGGCCGGTCACGCCGATGCGGTTGCGGTCGACCACGCCCATGTCCACCGCCTTGTCGACCGCCGCCTTGGCATCGGCTTCCAGCTGCTCCAGGTAGGTGTCGTAGGCGTTCTTCGGGTCACCCACGATCGGGAACGAGGCATTGTCGATGATCGCGTAGCCGGCCAGCAGCATCAGCCGGTACGGCTGCAGACGGGTAAAGGTCTGCTGCGAACCGGACACCTGCCCCGCCTGCGCGGCGTTGGCGAAGTCGGCCGGATAGGCGTACAGGATGGCCGGCACGCGCTGGCCTTCCTTGTAGCCCGGCGGCGTGTACAGGGTGAACGACAGGTCCACGCCGTCGGCGCGCTTGTAGGTCACCAGCTGCTTCTTGATCTGGCGCACTTCCGGGGTCGGGTCGATCAGTTTGGTCAGCGCGGTCGCGGTGGACGCGAACTGCGCCTCGCCGGCCTTCGCGTCGGCCACCGCCTCACCCTGCTGGCGGACGAAGGCATTCGGCGGATCGATCACCGACTGGTGCCAGGTCAGGTAGCGCCCCGGCGTGTTGCTGAAACCGAGGAACTGCTCGTAGGCATCGGCGCTGCTGCGGAACAGGCGCTCGCTTTTCAGCGTGCCCAGGTCGAGGCGGTCCAAGAACGGACGGTCGCCCTGCGGCGACGCGCCACGGCCGCTGAGGAACACATGGTTGCCCTCACGGCGCACGACCTGCGCGCCATTCGGCAGGCGGGTAAAGACCAGGTTGCCGGGGTTGCCGTACAGCTCATCGCTGGACATGTCCCACAGCAGGCGGCCTTCCTTCTTCGGCTGGTCCACATCGACGATGCGGGTCTGCATCCAGTGGCGGTTCTCGTCGTTCTCGAACTGGAACGCCACGGCCGGATCGGCAGTCCATGCGAAGCCTTCGAAGCGTTGTGCGGTGCGGGTGACCTCGACCGGCTTGCCGTTGAACGGCGCCTTCAGCATCAGCACGCGATCACGATGCGGCACGCTCACCTTCCAGTCGCCCTTGTCCAGCGCTTCGGCATAGACCAGGGTGGCCGGATCGGTGGCACGCCAGTCGAAACCGCGCGGACCTTCCGGTACGCCGTGCACCGGCACGCGGTCGGCCAACGGCAGGCTGGCGATCGGCGTGGACTTGCCGCTGGCGATGTCCAGCACGGCCACGTCGTTGGCGAAACGCTGGTAGGTCACCGCATGCGAATACGGTGCCTTGATCGATTCGGTCAGCACGTGCACGCCATCGGGCGCGGCGCTGACTTCATTGAACAGCGCCGGTTGCCCGACCGGGCGCACGCGGTTGGCGACGGTATCGACCACGGCCAGCTGCGAGGTACCGTAATAGGCGAACAGCTTCTCGTCATGGACGCTGGTCAGCGTGTCGCGGGCTTCGTAGGTGCTGCTTTCGCCGCTGCTGCCCAGCGACTCCTGCGCGTCCGGACCGGTCGGCACGCCGCCATTGGACGGCGCCGGGCCCTGGTTGGCCGGCACCAGCTTCACCAGCAGGTTCTGGCTGCCGCCCAGCCACTGCACGGTATAGCCGAAAATCGGGTTCAGCTGCACGTTCGGCACCTGCTTCACCTGGCCGGTTGCCGCATCGCCCACCCACAGCTGCACGCTGGTATCGACCGCATTCTGGAAGGCGAAGTGGCTGCCATCGGCCGACCACAACGCGCCGGTGGCGCAGCCCTGCGGCAGGTTGACCTTGGTCTCCTTGCCGCTGCCGATGTCGACCAGGGTGAAGTCGGCCACGCAGGCCGGAATGCCGTAGCCACCGGGGGTGTCATGGCGACTGCGGTTCTTCGGCTCCAGGCGCACGCCGGCCAGCTTCAGGTAAGGCTGGGCGACGCGGCTGATTGACGGGTAGGTCTGCGCGGTGGTCAGCAGCAGGCGCTGGCCGCCCGGGGCTACGTTCGGCGCCGGCGGCGGCGGTGCCTTCAGCACCTTGAGCAGGTGTTCCGGCGGCTTGGCGTAGTCGGCAAGCGCCGGGCCAGCGGCCAGCAGGCCGACGGTGGCAACGGCAACGGCCGCCGCCAGAGAGGTTCGACGGATCAGCATCCTTATCCCCTGGGTGTGAATGGGTACCCGGAACCGGGCATGAACCCGAATCTAGCACCGCAGGGGTTGTCGTGAATGGGCCGGAAGGGCTAGTGGCCGGATGGGGCAAAGTGCAGCCCCGGCAGGTGCCGCGGAACTGCCGGCACCTGCCGGGCGTGGCCTGGCACTACTGCTGCGCGTGCAGGTCCCAGGTGGCCAGGTAATCGGGATCGACCACGATCATGCCGCTGGTGTGCATGCGGTACTCCCCAGGCTCGGCTGGCTGGTACTGGTCCAGCATCGGCGGCAGATAGCGCTCGTGGCCATCATTCTCGTCGGCCAGCACCACGCCCTCGTCGGCGCTGATGCGCAACACCGTGCCGGCGTACTGCTCCAGCCCCTTCACCTGGCCGTCGCCACCATAGCGGGTGACCCCGACCAGTACGACCTTGCCGATCATTTCTTCCGCCTTGGCGTCGTCCAAGGGCGGCAGCATGGGAGTGAATTCGTCGCTCATCGGTGCACCTCCGTAGCCTGCAGGACATCGTGGATGAGGTTTCCGCTTCGCAGTGGGCGTCGCTGGCAGCCGAGCAAATGCCCGGCCTGAAGCCTCTGCATCGAGAGTGCCAGTACGCCCATGAACCCAAGGGTTCCTGGAGCACGATGCTGCCATCACAGGCGGAAGGGACAGGTGAAGGCCGAACTCGGTCCTCGCCGATCAGGGGGTTGCACCTGCACCACGCTAGAATGCGCCCATGCGCACCGTACATGCCCTCCGCTACATCACGCCCTTGCGGGAAGGTGGCTCCCTGCCGGCCGTGGTCGAGACCGACGACGACGGCATGGCCGTGCTGAAGTTCCGTGGCGCCGGCCAGGGCCCGAAGGCGCTGATCGCCGAGCTGATCGCCGGCGAAATGGCGCGCACGCTGGGCCTGCCGATTCCGGAAATCCTGTTCGTGGAGCTGGACCGCGAGTTCGCCCGCACCGAACCGGACCCGGAGATCCAGGAGCTGATCCGCGCCAGCGAGGGCCTGAACCTGGGCCTGGACTACCTGCCCGGTGCGATCAACTACGACCCTGCGGCGATGCCGGTGGACGCCGACCTGGCCTCGCGCATCGTCTGGTTCGATGCGCTCACCAGCAATGTCGATCGCACCACGCGCAATCCGAACCTGATGGTGTGGCATCGAAAGTTGTACCTGATCGATCACGGTGCCGCCATGTATTTCCATCACGACTGGGCCAACGCCGGCGATGCCTGCGAAAAGCCGTTCGTGCTGATCCGCGACCACGTGCTGCTGTCGTTCGCCAGCCGCGTCGCCGAGGTGGATGCCGAACTGGCCGCGCGCCTGACCGATGCCGAGATCGAGCGCATCGTCGGCCTGGTGCCGGACAGCTGGCTGGTCAACGAGCCGGCATTCGAAAGCCCGCAGGCCTATCGCCAAGGCTACATCGACTATCTCAAGCATCGCCTGAAAGTGCGTGCGGTGTTCGTGCAGGAGGCCATCCGTGCCCACGCTGCACACGTATGACTATGCGGTCATCCGCGTGGTACCGCGGGTGGAACGCGAGGAGTTCATCAACGTCGGGGTGATCGTCTCCTGTCCTGGTGCGCGTCATCTGGAGGCGGCCATCGAGATCGATCCTGCGCGCCTGCGCGCCTTCGCGCCGGCGCTGGACCAGGAGGCGCTGCAGCCGTGGCTGGATGCGATCGTGGCGATCTGTCGCGGCGACGCCAGCGCCGGGCCGATCGCACAGCTGCCCGCGCGTGCGCGCTTCCATTTCCTTACCGCCAAGCGCAGTTCGGTTGTGCAGATGTCGAGCACGCATGTGGGCCGCACGGCGGACCCGGCGGGCGTGGTGGAACACTTGATGACGAAGATGGTGCGGGTGCCGGCACCATCCGCGTAGCGGCAACTGGTAGAGTCGACTGTTAGTCGACTAACGCGCGCAGCGCGGGCTCTTCGGCGGCAGCGAGAAAGGCAGTCGACTAACAGTCGACTCTACCCGGTCGACTCTGCCCGGCCGGTTCCATCACCATGCGCGTTCGCCTGCGGATTCAAGCTCACTCAACGGCCAGCGGCACCATCCATACGGATGGTCACCGATCTGCGCGGCAAGACCGGCTCGAACGGGATTTGCCAGAATGTAGCAAGCGTGCCTGTGCAGCGACGCGTCACTGCGGATCGCATGATCGTGATAACCCGCCTGCCAGATTGCCCCCCGGCTCCCTCGCCGCCGGTTTATTAGAAAGCTGCTGCGTGCCTTGAAACGCTGCACGCAGTAGCCCAGCGAATGACCACGAAGTTGAGCCAGCCAGTGAATGTGATCCGGCATGATGATCCAGGCAAGTGATGCAGTCAGGCCTTCCCGATCCATCGATCGGAGGAGCTGCATGGCAAGGTCGGCATTGGCAGGACAATCGAAGACGCGATGGCGGTTCCGGCACACCATGGTGATGCTGTAGACGTTGCCCGCGATGGATCGCCGGCCGGCAAGCAGTTGAGGGCTGGGCATGAGTTCGAGAATGCCCGCCCGCATGGATTTCCGGCATCGGTTCCCTGCCAATGCCAGAATCAGGGATCCTCTCGATACAGCATCAGGGTATGTGGAGTCGACTGGGTAGAGTCGACTGTCGCGCGAAGCGCGGGCTTTCCAGCGTGGGAGAGAAGAGCAGTCGACCAACAGTCGACGCTACCCGGTCGGCTCTACCCAGCCGGTCATACCCTGTCGGCCCTACCTGGGCAACGCAAACGCCATCACATAATCGCCGTTCGGGGTTTCCATGAAATGGTGGCCGCCGGCCATGATCACTACGTACTGGCGCCCGCCCTGCTCGTACACCATCGGGTTGGCCTGGCCGCCGGCAGGCAGCTTGGCATGCCAAAGCTCCTTGCCGGTCTTCAGGTCGATGGCGCGCAGCAGGTCATCGGTGGCGGCGGCGATGAAGATCAGGCCGCTGGCGGTCACTACCGAACCACCGTTGTTCGGCGTGCCGATCTCGATCGGCAGGCCGGAACGGATGCCGAACGGACCATTGCCGCGCGCACTGCCGAACGGGCGGTCCCACAGCAGCTTGCCGGTGCGCAGGTCGATGGCGCGGATGCCGCCATAGGGCGGCTGCTTGCACAGCAGGCCGGTGAATGGCAGGCGCCAACCGGCGTTGACGTCGATGGCATACGGCGTGCCGACCTGCGGATCGCCGGCGCCCTCGCCACCGCCCTTGTCGGCGCGGATCTTCTCGCGCGGCAACCAGCCCAGCCGGTCGGCCTCTGCGCGTGGCACCAGCCGGTTGTAGTTGGGCATGTCGTTGTAGTTGGCTACGATCACGCCGCGTCGCGTGTCGATGGACACGCTGCCCCAGTCCGAGCCGCCGTTGTAACCGGGGTATTCGATGGAATGGCGCTCGCTGCTCGGCGGCGTGTAGAAGCCTTCGTAGTACGCCTTGCGGAACTGGATGCGGCAGACCAGCTGGTCGATTGGGGTGATGCCCCACATGTCACGCTCGGTCAGGTCATGCTCGCGACGCAGCGTGTGGTACAGCGAGAACAGCTGGGTGGGTGAACGCTGCTCGGGCTCGACGCCACCCACCGGTACCTTGCGCTCTTCGGCAGCGGTCAGCAGCTGGCCGTTGCGGCGGTCGAGAATGTAGATGTCACCCTGCTTGGTCGGCAGCAGGATCGCCGGCACCTTGCCTGCAGCCGTCGGGTAGTCGATCAGGCTGGCCTGCGAACCGAGGTCGTAGTCCCACACATCCTTGCGCACGGCCTGGAAATGCCAGGCCGGCTTGCCAGTGCTGACGTCGATCGCCACCAGCGAGGTCGAGTAGCGGTTCTGGTTTTCCGTGCGTGAGCCACTCCAGTAGTCGCCGGCTGAATTGCCCAGCGGCAGGTAGACCAGCCCGAGCGCCTCATCACCGGTGGCCGTGGTCCACATGTTCGGGGTGCCACGCGTATAGGTCTGCTCGCGTGGCGGCAGTCCGCTGCGCTCGGGCTGGTCCATGTCCCACGCCCAGCGCAGCTTGCCGCTGACCGCGTCGTAGGCCTGGATCACGCCCGACGGCGCATCGCGGCGCTGCCCATCCAGCACCTGGTGACCCGTGACGATCACCCCACGCACGATGGCCGGTGGCGAGGTGATCGAAACATAGCCCGGTGGGACCTCGCCCATGCCCAGGGTGATGTCGACCTGGCCGTTGTTGCCGAAATTCACGCACGGACGGCCGCTGTCCGCGTCCACTGCAATGATGCGCCCGTCCAGCGTGCCTTCGATGATGCGCGCCCAGCACGCCGGACGGCTGCCGGGTGCGGCGCTGCGGGTGACCGTTGGCGGTGGCTCGGGAAGGGCCAGATCCGCAGCGGCATCGGCCAACGCCGCATCGGCAATGGTCGGCGTGCTGGGCTGCTCGTAATAGCTCACGCCACGACAGGCGGCGGTATACGGAATCGAAGCATCCCTTACCTTTGGATCGAACCGCCACAATTCCTTGCCACTGGCGGCGTCGAGTGCGATCAGGCGGTTGCGCGCGGTGCACAGGTACAGGCGGTCGCCGATCTTCAGCGGCGTGGTTTCCGCACCCCAGCGCTTGTTCGGCATGTCGCCAGTACGGAACTGCCAGGCCAGCTGCAACGTGGCCACGTTGGCCGGGGTGATCTGCTGCAGCGGCGAGTAGCGGGTGCCGGCATTGCTGCGCCCCCAGGCCGGCCAGTCGCCTTCGGCGGGCTGGTCAGCCGGCTGCAGGCCAGTGGTATCGCGCGTAGGTTCCAGTCCGGCACTGGCTGCGCCTTCCGGGAATGGCAAGTGCCCATCCACTTCGCCATGCGGGGCGAAAGCCAGACCGAAGGCCGCCACGAACACCAGCATCAGGACGCCCGCCACGCTGCGCGACAGCCGCTTTGAAACCGGTTCGCGAAGGGTCGGCGCGAGCAGCGCCAGCACGATGCCGAGTGCGGTCACCAGGCCCAGCCGCGGCACCCAGCGCCAGTAGTCGCTGCCTGACTCCCACCAGGTCCACAGCAGCGTACCAATGAACACCAGTGCGTACAGCAGCGCCCCGCTGCGGCGGTTGCCGAACAGCAGGATGCCGCTGGCCAGCAGGCCGGCCCCGGCGATGACGTAGTAGGCCGAGCCCCCGAGACTGAGCAGCCACGCCCCCAGGCCGCCGATGACCAGGCCGAGCACGACCAGCAGCAGCGACAGCACGGTGACAAGGGGATGCCGGGAGGCGCGGGCGGGAGCGGACTGCGGCGTGGCGGACATCGTCGATCTCCGGGGGCAGCATGCGCCCTTATCCCACCGCCGATGTGAAGCGCGCGCGTATTTTCTGGGTGGACCTGACGGGGTGATCGTCGGCTGGGTGGTTGTCGGCTGGGTAGAGTCGACTGTTAGTCGACTATCGCGCGCAGCGCGGGCTTTTCATCGCCCTGCGCAGAGCAGTCGACTAACAGTCGACTCTACCGCAGCGATCGGAGGGTCCGCAGCGATCGGAGAATCCACCACGAAGATCCGCAGAAATGACGACGCCCGGCACAGGGCCGGCGTCGTCGGGTACCTCTCACAGCGGCAGGGTCATTCCTGCGCGGCGTCCTCGCTGCTGGCCGCAGCCGGCGCGCCGTCGGTCGTGGCGGGGGTGGCGACCGCCACCTCGTCCTCGTCCTCATCGATCGAGGCATCCAAGCGCTCCACCGCCTGCAGCTTCTCATCCTTGGACAGGCGGATCAGGGTGACGCCTTGGGTGTTGCGGCCGACGCGGCTGATTTCCGAGCCACGCGTACGCACCAGGGTGCCGCCATCGGAGATCAGCAGGACTTCGTCATTCGAGCCCATCAGCACCGCAGCGACCAGCTTGCCGTTGCGCTCGGTGGTCTGGATGCCGATCACGCCCTGGGTGCCACGGCCCTTGCGCGGGTAGTCCGGCAGCGGGGTGCGCTTGCCGTAGCCGTTCTCGGTGGCGGTCAGGATGTACTGCACGCTGGCGTCATCGGCACTATCGATCACCGCATCGCCATTGGCGGTGGCTTCCTCGACACCGTTGTCGTCCTCGTTCTCGTCCTCTATGCCACCGGCACTTTCGGCCACGATCAGGCTGACCACTTCCTCGCCGGCCGGCATCCTGATGCCACGCACGCCGGTTGCGGTACGGCCCATCGAGCGGACTTTGTCCTCGCCGAAGCGCACGGTCTTGCCATTGGAGGCGAACAGCAGGATGTCGCGCTGGCCATCGGTCAGGCCGACGCCGACCAGGGCATCGCCCTCATCGAGGTTGATCGCGATCTTGCCGCGGGCCAGGCGGAAGGCGAACTCGCCCAGCGGGGTCTTCTTGACCGTACCGTTCTTCGTAGCGAAGAACACGAACTGGCCATCGGCGTACTCGCGCACCGGCAGCACGGCCTGCACGCGTTCGCCCGGTTCCAGCGGAATCCAGTTGATGATCGGACGGCCGCGGGCGTTGGAACCCGCTTCCGGCAGCTGGTAGACCGGCAGCCAGAACACCTTGCCCGAGCTGGTGAAGGTCAGCAGCGTGTCGTGCGTGTTGACCAGCCACAGCTGTTCGATGAAATCCTCTTCCTTGGTCGCCGCCGCACTGCGGCCACGCCCACCGCGGCGCTGTGCGCGGTACACGCTCACCGGCTGCCGCTTCACGTAACCGGCATGCGACACGGTGACCACCACGTCTTCCGGTGCGATCAGGTCAAGGATGTCCAGGTCTTCTTCGCTGTGGCGGATTTCGGTGCGACGTTCGTCGCCGAACTCGGCCTTGACGTTGACCAGCTCCTCGCGGATGACCTGCAGCAGGCGATCGGGATCTTCCAGGATGTGGATCAGCCCGGCGATCACTTCCAGCAGCTGCTTGTACTCGTCGGTCAGGCGGTCCTGCTCCAGCCCGGTCAGGCGGTGCAGGCGCATTTCCAGGATCTGGGTGGCCTGGATCTCGGTCAGCTGGTAGCCGCCTTCGATCAGGCCCACACCCTTGGGCAGGTCTTCAGGACGCGATGCTTCGGCACCGGCGGCACCCAGCATCGCACCGACCAGGCCCGGCTCCCACACGCGTGCCAGCATGCGCTCGCGGGCTTCATTCGGGTTCGGCGAGGTCTTGATCAGTTCGATCATCTCGTCGATGTTGGCCAGCGCGACGGTCAGGCCTTCCAGCACATGGGCACGGGCGCGCGCCTTGCGCAGCTCGAACACGGTGCGGCGGGTGACCACTTCGCGGCGGTGACGGACGAACGCCTCCAGCATCTGCTTGAGGTTCATCAACTGCGGGCGGCCATCGACCAGCGCCACCATGTTGATGCCGAACACCGACTCCATCTGGGTCTGCTGGTACAGGTTGTTCAGCACAACCTCGGCAGATTCGCCGCGCTTGATCTCGATGTAGATGCGCATGCCGTCCTTGTCGGACTCATCGCGCAGCTCGCTGATGCCTTCGATCTTCTTTTCCTTGACCAGCTCGGCGATCTTCTCGATCAGACGCGCCTTGTTCACCTGGTAGGGAATTTCGGTGACGATGATCGATTCGCGGCCGTTGTCGGCCACTTCGATATCGGCCTTGGCACGGATGCGCACGCGGCCACGGCCAGTGCGGTAGCCGGCGACGATGCCGGCAGTGCCGTTGATGATGCCGGCAGTCGGGAAATCCGGGCCCGGGATGTATTCCATCAGGCCGTCGACATCGATGTCCGGGTTGTCGATCAGCGCGATGCAGGCGTTGATCGATTCGCTCAGGTTGTGCGGCGGGATGTTGGTCGCCATGCCCACCGCGATACCGGCCGAACCGTTGACCAGCAGGTTCGGGAACCGGGTCGGCATGACCGTCGGCTCCAGTTCCTTTTCATCGTAGTTGGGCTGGAAATCGACGGTTTCCTTGTCGATGTCCGCCATCAGCTCATGCGCCAGGCGCGACATGCGCGCCTCGGTGTATCGCATCGCCGCAGCGGAGTCGCCGTCGATCGAACCGAAGTTACCCTGGCCGTCGACCAGCATGTAGCGCAGCGAGAACGGCTGAGCCAGGCGCACCAGCGTGTCGTATACCGACTGATCGCCATGCGGGTGGTACTTACCGATGACATCACCGACGATACGCGCCGACTTGAAGTAAGGCTTGTTGCTGTGCGCGTTCAACTCGTTCATCGCGAACAGCACGCGACGATGCACCGGCTTGAGGCCGTCGCGCGCATCCGGGAGCGCGCGGCCCACGATCACGCTCATGGCGTAATCGAGGTAGCTCTTGCGCATCTCGTCTTCCAGGTTGACCTGGATGATTTCCTTGGCGGTTTCTGCCATTCGGGTTCCGTTGTCTGGTAGCGGTCCAGTCCGGCGCAGCCCTCTGCGGGAGGGGGTCGCGCCGGAACCTCGATTCAACCTGTGGATACTACCACAACAGGCCGTTTTCCGCCTCCCTTCATGGGGATTTTACCGGCACAAATCAGGAACTTAGGGCCCCATACCGCCCTGTAAAGCCGAGCCCATGCTCGGCTGCGGCGGATTCGCTGGCTGAGCCGAGCATGGGCTCGGCTCTACAGACATCCTCGATCCTGTCCCGCCTCAGCCGTCGAAGGCGGTGCGCATGTTGTGGGCGGTCGGGTTCAGGATCACCCCGCGCTCGGTCACGATGGCGTCGATCAACTCGCCCGGGGTGACGTCGAACACCGGGTTCCAGGCGGCGATGCCCTCGGCCACGGTGCGGGTCCCGCCCACGCCATACAGCTCGCCCGGATCGCGCTGCTCGATCTCGATCTGGCTGCCGTCCACGGTGTCCATGTCCACCGTCGAGGACGGCGCTACGACCATGAACTTCACGCCGTGATGGCGGGCCGCGATGGCCAGCTGGTAGGTGCCGATCTTGTTGGCGGTATCGCCATTGGCGCAGATGCGGTCTGCGCCGACGATCACCCACTGCACGGCGCCGGTCTTCATCAGGTGCGAGGCAGCCGAATCGGCGATCAGGGTAGCGTCGATGCCATCCTGCTGCAGTTCCCACACGGTCAGGCGGGCGCCCTGCAGCCAGGGCCGGGTCTCGCCGGCAAACACGCGGGCGATGCGGTGCTGGGCCATGCCAGCGCGGATCACGCCCAGCGCCGTGCCGAAGCCTGCGGTGGCCAGCGAACCGGTATTGCAATGGGTCAGCACGCCGCTGCCGGCCTCGATCAGGCCAGCACCCAGCGCCCCCATGTGGCGGTTGGCGGCCAGGTCTTCATTGGCAATCGCCTGCGCTTCCGCCTCCAGCAACGCCTTCCAGTCTGCGCCGGCGGCGTTCAGGCAACGGCGCATGCGCGCCAGCGCCCAGGCCAGGTTGACCGCCGTCGGGCGCGACGCATTGAGGCGCTGCAGGGCCGGCTCCAGCTGCTGCAGCGCATGCGCGCCATCGGCGGCCTGCACCTCGCGTGCCGCCAGCACCACGCCCCACGCGGCGGCAATACCGATCGCCGGCGCGCCACGCACGGTCAGCGCGTGGATGGCGCTGGCAACCTCGTCACTGTCATGGCAGACCACGTGCTCGACCACGAACGGCAGCTTGCGCTGGTCCAGCAGTTGCAAGGCATCGCCGGTCCACAGGATCGGGCGGATGTGGTCGTAACGGGCGTAGTCGATGTCGGAGGCAGTGTTCATGGGCCCATTGTAGGGCCACGCCCCGCGTGGTTGGAGCCTGCCCCGGCTCAATTCACCGAGAATTCGGCGCGGCAGCCGCCGTCCACCCAGATCCCGTTGCGGTTCCAGCCCCAGGTGCTGCCTTCCTCGCAGGGCGTGCTGGACAGCTGCTCGGAGACCACAGCACCCACCGAGATGCTGGCGCCGCAGAAGCGGCGCTTCTTCGACTTCGATTCGCAGGTCAGGCGGCGCGGCACATCGACGAAGCGGCCCTCCTCGTCGGCCACCTCGAAATCGCCCTGGCAGCCACGGGTGGTCCAGACTTCATTGCGCTTGTAGCCCCATCCCTGGCCTTCGCGGCACGGCAGCACCGACAACTGGCGAAGCAGGCGCACCGGCGCGCCATCCAGGCGTACCGGGCAACTCTGCGGACGGCCATTGGATTCGCAGCGCACCACGCGGCGCACCAGGCGCTTGCCTTCCGTTGCCGCAGGCGCCGCACCCTGCGCACGGCGCGCCCGGAACTCGGCGCGGCAGCCGAGGGTGACCCACACGCCGCTGCGGTCGGTGCCCCACTCGCTGCCGCGGATGCAGCTGTTGCTCGACAGCTGGCGCACCAGATCGACGCCGTTGTCCACATCGATATCGCAGTGCACCCAGCCCATGTCGCGCGATTCGCAGGTCACCACTTCGCCGCCATAGCCTGCCTGCTGGGCCGACGCCGATGACGGCAGCCAGGCACCCCAAAGCGCGATGGAGTACACCGGTGCCGCCACGACCGCAAACCACTTGACCAATGCCTTCCCCAACAGGAGTGGACGAATTCCGATGCCAGTGTCCCGCATCTGCCGTGATAAGAGCATCATCCCGCTTACCGAAGCAAGCGCGGAAACGCGGCAATCCGTTCAGTCTTCAACGTTCAGGAACGTGCGCCGCACTCACGCGTGGGCAAAGTCGTAGGCCAGCACATCAGCAATCCGCGGCGTGCGGTTCATCGCCATCAACAGGCGGTCGACACCCACCGCCACCCCGGCGCAGGCGGGCATCGACGGCAGCGCCAACAGCAGCGCCTCGTCCACGGCCGGTAGCACCTGGCCGCGCTCGTGGCGGCGCTGCAGATCGCGCTGGAAGCGCGCGCGCTGCTCGTCGGCGTCGTTCAGTTCGTGGTAGCCGTTGGCCAGTTCCACCGCGCCCAGGTACAGCTCGAAACGTTCGGCCAGCGGGGGCGTGCCCGGGCGGACGCGGGCCAATGCTGCCTGGCTGGCCGGCCAGTCGTGGACCACGGTCATGACATCGCCATCGAAGCGCGGCTGGATACGGTGGGTCATCAGCAGATCCAGCCAGTCATCGCGGGTCAGCCCGACCGGGTCAATGTGCACCTCGCCCAACGCGGCACGCAGCGCGGCCTCATCGGCCTCGAACGGATCCACGCCCACGTACTGCTGGAACAGCTCCCGGTAACTGAGCACATGCAGCGTCGCATGGCGCCCGACCAGGGCCAACGCCTGGCCTACCAGCTCGGCGGTTTCCTGCACCAGCCGGTGGTGGTCCCAGCCGACCCGGTACCACTCAAGCATGGTGAACTCCGGGTTGTGGCGGCCGCCGGCCTCGCCATTGCGGAACACCCGGCCCAGTTCATAACAGTCGCCCACGCCGGCAGCGAGCAGGCGCTTGAGCGGATACTCCGGCGAGGTGCGCAGCCATCGGCGGCGTCCGCCGGCATCGACATGGCCGGTGAAGTCGGTATGGAAGCTGTCGATGTTCGGCTCGGTGTTGCCCGCGACCGACAGGATCGGCGTCTCCACCTCGAGCACATCGCGCTCTGCAAAGAAGCGGCGCACCAGCGCATTGAGCGCGGCGCGCTGCTGCAGCGCGCGCAGCAGGGCCTCGCTCACAGGATGCCCTCCGGGCGCGGATGGTCGAGCGGCAGGGTCAGCAGATCGCGCGTATCGTCGATGTAGCCGCTGGCCAGGTACAGGCGGCGTGCCAGTTCGTTGTGGTGGTTCACTTCCAGGCGCAGGCGGCTGACGCCACGACCGCGAGCGCGCTGTTCGCAGATGGCCAGCGCCTGCTTGCCGCGGCCACGCCCACGCGCGCGATGGCTCAGGTACAGCTCGTCCAGCAGCATGAAGTGGCCGCCCTGCTCCAGGCTGAAGCCCATCGCGATCACCGCGTAGCCGACCACCTCGCCCGCCTCGTCCAGCCACAACAGCACTTCGCCATTGCGCGGATCGGCCAGCAGCGCGTCCACGCCGCGACGCACGCGCGCGTCATCGAAGTCGATCCTGTCTTCGGCGTAGAACTCGCGCATCAAGGTGATCAACAATTCCTCGTCGGCACGGGTGGCCAGGCGGAAATCCAGTGGGACGGTCTGCATCGGTGTTCCTTTGTGCTGCATGCCAGGCGCGGCACCCGGCGGGATCGTCATTCGTGTTCGGCAAGGTAGGCCAGCAGGCGTTCCTCGTCCCACACCGGCACGCCCAGCGACTGCGCCTTGTCCAGCTTGGAGCCGGCCTCGGTGCCGGCGACCACGAAGCTGGTTTTCTTCGACACGCTGCCGGAAACCTTGGCGCCCAGCGCCTCCAGGCGCTCCTTGGCGACATCGCGGGTGAGCTGGGCCAGGGTGCCAGTGAGCACAACGGTCTGCCCGTCCAGCGGGCCCGCCACGATCTCGGCCAGCGCCGGCGCCTTGGCCAGGATCTGCTGCATCGCCTTCTCGGCCGCCAGCAACATCACGCCATGGCCATCGGCATCGAGCCACTCCCCCAGTCCGCGCGCGGTGTCATCGGGCAAGCCGGCATTGACGAACTGGCCATGCTCGGCATCGAGCACCGCCTGTGCCCCCGGGAGCGCTGCCACCAGTTTTTCGGCGCGTAGACGGGTGATGCCGGGGATCTCCGATTCGACCAGCAGCTGCGCCAGGTCCAGTCCCTCGCGCAGCTTGGCACTGGGGGCATGTACATCGCTGATGCGCACCTGGCCGACCTGCAGCAGGTCATCGATGGCCTGCTGGTTGCCCTGCTGTTCGAAGAAGTGACCGAGCGAGCGCGCCACTTCGCCACCGATGTCCGGCACGCGCTTGAACAGCGGCCACGGCAGATGGCGGATCAGTTCCAGGTCGCCGAACCACTGCGCCAGGGCCTTGGCGGTGCTCTCGCCAACGTGTTCGATGCCGAGCGCGAACAGCAGGCGTTCCAGCGTGGCGGCACGACTGGCGTCGATTGCTGCGATCAGGTTGTCGGCCCACTTGGTGGCGATCTTCTTCGTGTTCCATTCGAAGCTGGCGGGCTGTGCCAGCGCCTGCGCGCGCCAGCCCGGATCGCTGCCGTCCAGCTTCAGCACGGCGTTGAGTACCGCGCCACTGCCCCCGGCGGGCAGATGCGGTTTCAGCGCAGCGGCCAGTGCGGACGGGTCTTCCGCATCCAGCACCAGCTTCAGGTGCAGCAGCTGGTCACGACTGAGCCGGTACAGGTCGGCCACGCTCCTGACGATGCCGGCGTCGACCAGGGTTTCGATGTACTTGTCGCCCAGGCCATCGATGTCCATCGCGCGACGCGAGGCGAAATGGGCAATGGCTTCCTTGCGCTGCGCCGGGCAGGACAGTTCGCCCGAGCAGCGCCATGCTGCTGCCCCTTCCTCGCGCACGATCTCCGAGCCGCACACCGGGCAGCGCGTCGGCATCTGCCACGGCATAGTGCCCTGTGGGCGGCGATCGAGGATGACGCTGACCACTTCCGGGATCACGTCGCCGGCACGGCGCACGATCACGCTGTCGCCCACACGCACATCCAGGCGTGCGATCTGGTCGGCGTTGTGCAGGGTGGCGTTGGACACGATCACGCCGGCCACGGCCACCGGTGCCAGTCGCGCGACCGGTGTTGCGGCACCGGTGCGGCCGATCTGGATCTCGATGGCCTCTACCGTCGTGCTCTGTTCCTGCGCTGGGAACTTGTGCGCGATGGCCCAGCGCGGCGCGCGCGAAACGAAGCCCATGGCCTGCTGGCCGGCGCGGTCATCCAGCTTGTAGACCACGCCGTCGATGTCGAACGGCAGGCGATCGCGGCGCTCACCGATATCGCGGTAGTAGCCGAGCAGGCCATCAGTGCCCTCCACCACCTTGCACAGCTCGCTGACCGGGAAGCCCCAGGCGCCGAGCTGGGCCAGGGTGCCCGAATGGGTATCGGGCAGCTCGCCGCCCTGCACTTCACCGGTACCGTAGGCAAAGAAGCTCAACCTGCGCTGCGCACTGATCTTCGGGTCGAGCTGGCGCAGCGAACCGGCCGCCGCGTTGCGCGGATTGGCCAGCACCTTGCCGCCGTGCAGGCGCGCACGCTCGTTGTAGGCCTCGAAGTCGGCGCGGGCCATGTACACCTCGCCGCGCACCTCCAGCACATCCGGCCAGTCCTTGCCGTGCAGGCGCTTGGGAATGTCGCCGATCTCGCGCAGATTGGCCGTCACGTCCTCGCCGGTCGTGCCATCGCCACGGGTCGCGCCGAGCACGAAATGACCGTCCTCGTAGCGCAGGCTGATCGCCAGCCCGTCCATCTTCGGCTCGGCCGAAAACCGCAGGCTGCGACGCCCCAGCCGCTCGTCAATGCGGCGCACGAAATCAACCACCTCCTCGTCGCTGAACGCATTGGACAGCGACAGCATCGGCACAGCATGGCGCACCTCGGCGAAGCGGCCGGAAGGACGCGCACCGACCTGCTGGGTCGGGCTGTCGGCGCGGGCCAGTTCAGGATGTTCGCGCTCCAGTGCTTCCAGTTCGCGCACCAACCGGTCGTAATCGACGTCGGGGATCTCCGGCGCGTCCAGCTCATGGTAGGCGCGGTTGGCCTGGGCGATCTGCCGGCGGAGGTCGTCGGCGCGTTCGGCGGGGCTGGGACTCATCGGGATCCGGTGGTTCTGGGATGGCCGGGGATTCTACCGCGCCCGGCCGTCAGGCCCTGTAATGCCCTGCCTTCGCAGCGCCGAGCCATGCTCGACGGGCGCCCCCCTGCCCTGGTGGATGCCAACCATCTCCCCGCCCGGCAGGTGCCCAACCTTGGTTGGCACACCTGCAGCCGACCATGGCTCGGCACTACAAAAAGCGGGCTTGCCGCCCACCGCAACCAGCGCTAGCGTGCGAAGGCTACTCCTCGGAATCCCACCCGTGACCCTGCCTGCTTCCCGTAGACGCTTCCTGCAACTGGCCGGTGCCGGCCTCGCCGTCGCTGGCAGCGGACTGCCGCGGCTTGGCCAGGCCCAACCTGCGGCCGCCGTCGCCCCGGCCCCTGCCGAAGGCGTGGTACTGCTGAACTTCAACGAGTGCCCCTACGGCCCCTCGCCGGCGGCCCAGCAGGCCGCGCGCGACAGTATCGCCAGTTGCGGCCGCTACCGCTTCGCCCTGGCCGCACAGGTGCGCGATGCCTTCATCGAGCAGGCACGTATTCCGGCCGACCACGTGCGCCTCTATCCCGGCTCAAGCGAGCCGTTGAACCGCGCCGCCACGGTGTGGACCGGGCCGCAGGCGGGATTGGTGGTGGCCGACCCGACCTTCGAGACCCTGGGCGAGGTCGCCGCCGCACACGGTGCATACGTGCAGAAGGTGCCGCTGCGCGACGACGGCGCGCATGACCTGCGTGCGATGGTCGCCGCCGCGCAAGCGCGCCCGACCGGGCTGGTGTATGTGTGCAATCCGAACAACCCGACCGGTTCGATCAGCCCACCGGATGAGCTCGCCTGGCTGCTGGCCCACAAGCCCGCATCGACCCGCGTGCTGGTCGACGAGGCCTACCTGCAGTACAGCGAGCAGCCGAGCCTGATCGCGCAGGTAGCGCAGCGCGATGACCTGATCGTGCTGCGCACGTTCTCCAAGCTGTACGGCATGGCCGGCCTGCGCCTGGGCGTGGCGGCCGCACATCCCGACCGCCTGCGCGAACTGGCCAGCCTGGGCGACAACCCACTGCCCGTGCCAGCACTGGCCGCAGCACTGGCCAGCCTGCAGGATCCCCAGTTGATCGCGCAGCGGCGCCTGCAGAACGCTACGGTGCGGCAGGCCACCATCGCCTGGCTCGGCAAGCGCGGGTTCAGCTGCGTACCCTCGGAGGCGAACTGCTTCATAGTCGACGTGCAGCGCGATGGCAGCGCGTTCGCCAAGGCAATGGCGGAGAACGGCGTGGTGATCGGGCGCAGCTGGCCGATCTGGCCGCAGCGCGTGCGCGTAACGGTCGGCACCGAAGAGGAGATGGCCGCATTCCGCCGTGCGTTCGCCAAGGTGGCCGGCGTACCGGCCTGACCCTGTTGGTGGGGGCGAACCTTGGTTCGCCCCATCCACGCATGGCGTGCATCTACTGTTGTGGGTGCCGACCGTTGGTCGGGGTGGGTGCCGACCGTTGGTCGGCACACCATGGCGCTCACCAGCGCGGGGTCTTGGTCAGCGGCGGTGCCTGGTGCTGGCGGTCGTAGGCGCGCAGCTCGTCACGGATGTGCGCGATGCGCTGGCGCCCCAGGGCGTTGCGGCTGTCATCCAGCACCACGCCATCGAGCAGCTCGGCCATGCGCTGCACGGTCGGCAGCATCTTCTCCCAGGCGTCCAGCGCGGTCAGCGGCGCCGGCAGCGTCAGGAAGAATGCGATGGCCGGGGTTTCCATGGCGCGGATGTTGGCCATGTCGAAGCTGCCCGGCTTCATGATGCTGGCCATCGAGAAGATCGGCCCGCGTTCGGGGTGGCCTTCCACCAGGCGGTGGAACACGTTCATGTGGCCGAACACCAGGCCGGTCTTCTCTGCGGCCACCACGATGTCCTCGCCACGCAGCTGCTCGCCGGCCCGGGCGGCCACGAACAGCGAGACGATCTTGTCGAAATCCTGGGTGGCGCGCTTGCCGAGGTCGCTGGCGCCCGGGTCGGTATCGGTCAGGCCGAGTTCGGCCTGCTCGCCCTCCGTGCCCATGCCCGGTTCGACGCGCCCCTCGGCCACGGCGATGCCGTCGTCGCCCAGCACCGGCTCACGGCGCTCGCCACTGGTGGGCTCCGCGCTTTCCACGCGGCGCCCCTGGGGCTTTTTCTTCGGACGGCCAAACAGGAAGATCGCGGCGATCAACAGCAGGCCGGCGGCCAGGATGCCGATGCGCAACAGTGCCGTGTCGGACATTCGATAGGTTCTCCGGCTAGTTCATTCAGGTAACTAGGATGGCACGTCAGGCCGCGCCCGCCAATCGCGCGGCCTCTTCCAGGTCCACGCTGACCAGGCGGCTGACGCCTGGCTCACGCATGGTCACGCCGGACAGCTGGTGCGCGGCCTCCATCGTCGCCTTGTTGTGGCTGACGAACAGGAACTGCACCTTCTCGCTCATTTCCTTGACCATGTTGGCCAGGCGGCCGACGTTGGCTTCGTCCAGCGGTGCGTCCACCTCATCCAACAGGCAGAACGGCGCCGGATTCAGCTGGAATATGGCGAACACCAGCGCCACCGCGGTCATCGCTTTCTCACCGCCGGACAGCAGCGAGATGCTGGACACGCGCTTGCCCGGCGGGCGCGCCATGATGGTCACGCCGGTATCGAGCAGGTCTTCACCGGTCAGCTCCAGGTAAGCATGGCCGCCGCCGAACAGGCGCGGGTACAGCGCCTGCACGCCGGCGTTGACGCGGTCGAAGGTGTCCTTGAAGCGGCCGCGGGTCTCGCGATCGATCTTGCGGATCGCGTCTTCCAGGGTTTCCAGCGCTGTGGTCAGGTCGGCGTGCTGCGAATCCAGGTAGTCCGAGCGCTGCGACGCCTCGCCATACTCGTGGATGGCCGCCAGATTGACCGGCTCCAGCCGGCGCATGCGAGCATCGATCTGGTGGACCGCCTGCTCCCAGTCGCCCAGGCGGGCATCCTCGGGCAGTGCGTTGAGCACGTCCTGCAGCACGAAGCCGGCCTTTTCCACCGCCGCCTGCAGGGTGTCGGCACTGAGCACCAGCGCCTGCTGGTCGAGCTTGCGCTGCGAAATGCGCTCGCGCTGGACCAACGCCTGCTCGTCGCGCTGGTGGCGGGTCTGCTCGTAATTGCGCAGCTCAGCGTCGATGCCGTCCAGCAGCGTTCGCGCCTCGGTCAGCACGCGATCGGCGCGCACACGCTCCTCCAGCGCATTCTGGTGCTCGGCCTGCAGTGCTTCGATCGGCGAATCACCTTCGTCCAGCTGCGAATGCAGTTCGCCCAGCCGCGAATCCAACTGCCCACGTTGGGTGCCCATGCGTTCCAGCGCCTGGCTCAACGAGGCCAGCTGCGCCCGCTGCGATTCCAAAGTCAGGGCCAACGAATGCGCGCGCTCGCGTACCGCGCGGGCGGCATCGCGGGCCAGGTCGCGGGCTTCGGTCAGCTGGCGGCGTTCGCCCTCCAGCCGCTGCCGGGTCGACTCCAGGTCGCCCATGCTGCTGACCGCACTCTCCAACCGCGAGCGTGCTTCACGCGCCTGCTCGTTGTTGGCTTCAATGGTTTCCTGCAGTTGCTTCAGCTCGCCTTCGATGCGGTCGATGCGCGTGCGCGCCGCCTCCACCTTGCCCTGCTGGCCCTGCAACTGGCCGGCCAGTTCGGAGACCGCACGATGGGCCTGGTACAGCGCGCGCTGCGCGTCTTCACGCTGCTGTTCGGCAGCGTGCAGCTGCTCACGGAAACCGGCCAGCTGTTCTTCCAGCTCGGCCTCGCGGTCCTGCAGCTGTTCGATCTGCTCGCGAAGCTCCTGGATCTCGCGTTCGCGCAGCAGCGCACCCTGCTGGGCCGCGCCGGAGCGCGATACGCGCAGCCAGCCCTGGCCCAGGCGCTCGCCACCCTGGGTGATGACCGAATCACCTTCCGGCAGGCTGCCCTGCAACGCCTTCGCTTCGGAAAGGTCCTTGGCAGCATGCAGGTGTGCCAGCAGGCGACGGATCGCCACCGGGCCACGCACGCGCGCGGCCAGCGAGGTCGGGGCGACCTTCAGCTCGTCATCGCCGTTGGCGACCAGCGCAAGGTGACCATCGCCGAGCTCACCCAGGGCATCGACCAGGCTGGCCGGGTCATCGACCAGCACACCTTCGATCAAGTGGCCGAGCGCGCTTTCCACCGCGTTTTCCCAGCCGGCATCCACGTCGAGGCGCTCGCCGACACGCGCCGCAGAATCCAGCCCACGCGCCTTCAGCCACGCGACTGCCGCGCCCTGCTCCTGGCCCAGCGCGGCCTGCTGCAGGGCCTCCAGCGAGGCCAGGCGGCCACGCAGGCCGTTGGCCTGCTTGCGCAGTTCGGCCAGTTCGTTCTGGCCATTGCGCTGCTGTTCCTGCACCGCCGCCACGCCCTGCTTGCGCAGCTCGACGTCTTCGCTCAGCTCATCCAGCGCAGCCTTCTGCGTGTCGTGTTGCAGGTGCAGCTGCTCGAAGGCCTCTTCCAGCGCATCCACATCCAGCCCGGCGCGCTCGGCGGCCAGGGCCTCACGACGCCGGTCGGCATCCAGGATCTGCTTGTCCAGATAGTCCACGCGCGTGCGCTCGACATCGCCGGCGCGCGAGGCTTCCGAACTCTGCGAGGTGTGCTGTTCCCAGCGCTGCTGCCAGCTGGCCAGCCGCTCTTCGGCCTCGCGCAGGCTTTCCTGCTTGATCTCGTTTTCTTCCTGCAGTGCTTCCAGCTGCGGAGTGGCGGCCTCCACCGCCTCACGCAGCACCCTCAGCCTGGCCTCATCACCGCTGATGTGCTGCCCCAGTTCGGCCAGGGCCTGCTGGGTTTCATCGCGTGCCTTGTGCAGGCGCTGCGACAACTCGCGCTGGTGCTGGATCTGCTGTTCCAGGCGCGCCAGCGTACTGCCGACCTGGTAGACCGCCGCCTGTGCGGTGTTGAGCGCGTCGGCAGCCTCTTCGCGCCGCGCGCGCGAGGTTTCGATGCGGGCTTCGGCATCACGCTGGTCGGCGATCAGCTGCTGCAGCCGCGTTTCTTCCTGCGACAATCCTTCGCGCAGCTTGGACAGGCGTCCGTCGAGGCCGCGGAATTCCAGTGCCTTCCACTCGGCGTCCTTGACCCGGCGCTCTTCCTGCAGGGCCTGGTACTGCTCGGCCTGCTTGGCCTGGCGCTTGAGGTGCTCCAGCTGCTTGCTGATCTCGTCGCGCAGGTCGCCCAGCCGGTCCAGGTTCTCGCGGGTGTGGCGGATGCGGGTCTCGGTCTCCTTGCGGCGCTCCTTGTACTTGGAGATGCCGGCCGCCTCTTCCAGGTACACGCGCAGGTCTTCCGGGCGTGCCTCGATGATCTGGCTGATCATGCCCTGCTCGATGATCGAGTAGCTGCGCGGCCCCAGGCCGGTGCCGAGGAACAGATCGGTGATGTCGCGGCGACGGCACTTGGTGCCGTTGAGGTAGTAGTTGCTGGTGCCGTCGCGGCTGACCGTGCGCTTGACCGAGATCTCGTTGAACGAGGCGTACTCGCCCGAGATCGTGTGGTCGGAGTTGTCGAAGATCAGCTCGACGGTGGCCTGCGACACCGGCTTGCGGGCATTGGACCCAGAGAAGATCACGTCGGTCAGCGAGTCGCCACGCAGGCGGCTGGCCGAACTCTCGCCCATGACCCAGCGCACGGCGTCGATGATGTTCGATTTGCCGCAGCCATTGGGCCCCACCACGCCGGTCATGTTGGTCGGCAGGTGCAGGGTGGTCGGATCGACGAACGACTTGAAGCCGGACAGCTTGATCGTGGAAAGACGCATAGGGGTTCCGGACTGGGGCCGGCAAGCGGCCTGCGTGTACCCTCCAAGTCATTGATCCTGCTGGGATCGATGCCCGTGGAACGGGTGTGACGCCCTGAGTATACCGATGTGGCCGTGTTCTACGAATGGGCGTGGAACATTACCGGTCCCCTGCCGCCAGGCGAACATGGATCGACGCCATGAAACGGGGCCACAAAACAAAACGGGCACCCTTGCGGGCGCCCGTTCTGCGGTGATGCCAGGCCTTGCGGCGTGGGATCAGGCTTCGGCGACGACGACGACCTTGACGGTGGTCTCGACGTCGGCGTGCAGGTGGACCAGCACGTCGTATTCGCCGATGTTGCGGAAGGCGCCTTCGCCCAGGATGACTTCGCTCTTTTCCAGCGGCAGGCCGGCGGCGGTGAAGGCCTCGGCGATGTCGCGCGGGCCAACCGAGCCGTACAGCTTGCCTTCGGTCGAAGCGTTGGCGGCGATGGTCACGCTCGCGCCTTCCAGCTTGGCCTTGCGGCCTTCAGCGTCGGCGTGGATGGCCTGGGCCTTGGCTTCGTATTCGGC
This sequence comes from Stenotrophomonas maltophilia group sp. msm1, assembly GCF_032025805.1. Lineage (NCBI taxonomy): Bacteria > Pseudomonadati > Pseudomonadota > Gammaproteobacteria > Lysobacterales > Lysobacteraceae > Stenotrophomonas > Stenotrophomonas maltophilia group sp. msm1. The sequence goes on along the minus strand of NZ_JAVSKH010000002.1, from coordinate 746,480 downwards.
GCGCTTGGCTTCGAACTCGGCCTTGTTGCTCTCGGTGGCCGGCACGGCCTTGCCCTGCGGCACGAGGAAGTTACGGCCGTAGCCCGGCTTCACGTCGACCAGGTCGCCCAGGTTGCCGAGGTTGGTGACTTTCTGCAGGAGGATCAACTGCATGGTATTGCTCCAGATAAGTTATTCGTTAGCGAGGCAACGCCCCGCAACAAAGGCTGTCCGAATAGCTGGCACAGCGGGGGCGGCGTCGGGCCGCCCCGCCTGCATCAGACGTCGTGGTTGTCGGTGTACGGGATCAGGGCCAGGAAGCGAGCGCGCTTGACGGCGGTCGCCAGCTGGCGCTGGTACTTCGACTTGGTACCGGTGACGCGGCTCGGCACGATCTTGCCGTTCTCGGTCAGGTACTGGCGCAGGGTGTTGAGATCCTTGTAGTCGATCTCCTTCACACCTTCAGCAGTGAACTTGCAGAACTTGCGGCGACGGAAGAACTTGGACATGGGAAGGCTCCTTAGGCGGCGGAAGCGGCGTCGTCGCCGGCTTCGTTGTCAGCGGTGTTGTTGGACTCGCCTTCTTCGTCGTCACGACGACGGCGCTCACCGCGCTCCGGCTTGTCACCCTTCTCGTCCTTGCTCTTCATGATCAGCGACTGCTCGGTGTCAGCCTCGTCACGCTTGATGACCAGGTTGCGCAGCACGGCGTCGTTGAAGCGGAAGCTCTCGGTCAGTTCGTTCAGAACGGCCTGGTCGGCTTCGATGTTCATCAGCACGTAGTGGGCCTTCACCAGGTTCTGGATCGGGTACGCCAGCTGGCGGCGGCCCCAGTCTTCCAGACGGTGGATGGTGCCGTTGCCGTTCTCGACCAGCGACTTGTAGCGCTCGATCATGGCCGGGACCTGCTCGCTCTGGTCCGGGTGGACCATGAACACGATTTCGTAATGACGACTCATGTTTTTTTCTACCTTTCGGATGTGGCCTTGCGGCCGGACAGCCCCCCGCCGTTGAGACCGCGGTGGGGCAAGGGTTCCCGCCAGGGAGGCAGGAAGCCGCGCATTATGGCGCAGATGGGGTGGCCGGGCAACCGGTGGGCCACCTGACACCCTGAACCGGGGGCGAGCGCCCAGCCAACCCGGGTTGGGCGCTACCAGAACGATCAGGCCCCGGCCGGCCGTCAGGCCTTGTCGGCGTCAGTGGTGAAGCTCTCGCCGCAGCCACACTCGGCGGTGGCGTTCGGGTTGCTGAACGTGAAGGTCTCGCTCAGGCCGTGCTTGCCGAAGTCGATCACGGTGCCGTCCACCAGCGCCAGGCTCTTGGCGTCGACATAGATCTTCACGCCGTCCTGCTCGAACACGGTATCGCCCTCGCGCTCATCGCGGGCCAGGTCGGTGATGTGGCCCCAGCCGGAGCAGCCGGTCCTGGTCACGCCGAAACGCAGGCCCAGCGCGCCGGGGGTCTGGGCGACAAAGCGCTGCACGCGCTCGAAGGCAACGGGGGTCAGGCTGACGGCCATGGGGCTACTCCAGAGGTACGGGGACATTATAAGGAGCTGTGGCTGCGAAAAATGCCTCGCAAGCAGAACGCTGCAACCGGTAAACTCCCGTGTTCACAGATCGAGTCGATCAGCAGAGGATTCAAGTCATGACGGTGGTCAGCGTTGAACATGCGCTTGCCGGGAAGATCCCGGAAGGCGGCGAAGTCACGGTACGCGGATGGGTGCGCACGGTGCGCGGTTCAGCGAATCTGGCCTTCGTGAATGTGAGCGACGGCTCCTGCTTCGCCCCGATCCAGGTCGTGGCCAACGACACCCTGGGCAACTTCGACGAGATCAAGCGGCTGACCAGCGGCTGCTCGGTCATCGGCACCGGTACCCTGGTGAAGTCGCAGGGCAAGGGCCAGTCGTTCGAGATCCAGGCCAGCACGCTTGAAGTGGTCGGCTGGGTCGAAGACCCGCTCACCTATCCGATCCAGCCCAAGCCGATGTCGCCGGAGTTCCTGCGCGAAGTGGCGCACCTGCGCCCGCGCACCAACCTGTTCGGGGCGGTCACCCGCATCCGCAACTGCCTGGCCCAGGCCGTGCACCGCTTCTTCCACGAGAACGGCTTCAACTGGATCAGCACCCCGATCATCACCACCTCCGACGCCGAAGGCGCCGGCCAGATGTTCCGCGTGTCCACCCTGGACATGGTGAACCTGCCGCGCGACGAGAAGGGCGCGATCGATTTCAGCCGCGACTTCTTCGGCAAGGAAACCTTCCTGACCGTGTCTGGCCAGCTGAACGTCGAGGCCTATTGCCTGGCGCTGAGCAAGGTCTACACCTTCGGCCCGACCTTCCGCGCCGAAAACAGCCACACCACCCGCCACCTGGCGGAGTTCTGGATGATCGAGCCGGAAATCGCCTTCGCCGACCTGGCCGAAGACGCACGCCTGGCCGAAGAGTTCCTGAAGTACCTGTTCCGCGCGGTGCTGAACGAGCGCAGCGACGACCTGGCCTTCATCGCCGAGCGCGTGGACAAGAACGCGATCACCAAGCTGGAAGATTTCATCAACGCACCGTTCGAGCGCATCGACTACACCGATGCGGTCAGCCTGCTGCAGAAGTCCGGCAGGAAGTTCGACTTCCCGGTGGAATGGGGCCTGGACCTGCAGACCGAGCACGAGCGCTGGCTGACCGAGGAACACGTCGGCCGCCCGGTGGTGGTGACCAACTACCCGGAGCACATCAAGGCCTTCTACATGCGCCTGAACGACGACGGCAAGACCGTTGCCGCGATGGACGTGCTGGCCCCGGGCATCGGCGAGATCATCGGCGGCAGCCAGCGCGAAGAGCGCCTGGACGTGCTGGATGCGCGCATGGCCCAGTTCGGCCTGGATCGCGAGCACTACAGCTGGTACCGCGATTTCCGCCGCTATGGTTCGGTGCCGCACGCCGGCTTCGGCCTGGGCTTCGAGCGCCTGGTGGTCTACGTCTGCGGGCTGTCCAACATCCGCGATGCGATCCCCTACCCGCGCGCCCCGGGCAGCGCGGACTTCTAAGCCCCAAACGACCACGGAGGTGCTGCCCCCATGACCCTGTTCTTCGCCCTCTGTTTCGTTGGCGTTGCAGTGGCCGGGTTCAGTGCCTTCGTGATCTTCTGGCCGCTGACCCTGGTGCACGTGCGCGACCGCCATCCGGCGCTCGCCGAGCGCTTCGGCAGCGGCGCCTTCCTCAAGCCCGATGCCCTGGCCTGGCTGCTGCGCCGCGACTATCGCCAGCAGCCGGACCGATCATTGTCCGGGCTGGCGACGCCGGCCTGGGTATCGCTGCTGACCCTGCTGGCCGGACTGGGCATGGCTGCCCTGCTCTGGCTGGCCTCGCTCTGGTAACACATCCATGAATGACATCACCACTTCGCGCGACAGCTGGTGGCTGGCCAGCCTCGGCAACACCCTGATCTGGGCACGCCTGCGGGTGCGCCCTGCCGGCACCGCCGAAGTGCTCGACAGCGACGGCAACACGCTGAGCTATGACAGTGAAGACACCGCCCGTTCGCAGCTGTTCGACGCCGAATTCGTCGAGTATGACGGCCTGGACGAGGAGGACGCGCTGGTGCGCGGCTTCAGCCTGCACGAAGTGCAGCCGCCGCAGGCCGACAGCGACGAGGGCCTGCGTGGCCGCATGATCCAGTCGCTGGGCGGGCGCGCCTGACCCTGGCATGTTCACCCCGCGCGCCTTCGCCGAGACCGACCTGCTCTGGCTGGACCGCCTGCTGGCGCGCGATCCGTTCGTCAGCGTGCTCACCCCGGGCAGCGATGGCCTGCCGGAGCTGACGCGGATGCCGGTGTTGTACCGGCGCGAGGGCGAGCGCATCGAGCTGCGCGGGCACTGGGCCCGCGCCAACCCGCAGTCGCGCCACAGCGGTGCGGCCAAGGTACTGGTCGATGGCCCGCACGGCTACGTCTCGGCCAGCTGGTATCCGGACAAGGAGCCCGCCGCGCGGGTGCCGACCTGGAACTATGCGGCCGCCGAGCTGCGCGGCCAGCTGCACACCTTCGACGACACCGATGCGCTGGCCGAACTGGTCGGCGCGATCAGCGACCATTTCGAAGCCAGCGTCGGCCAGGCCTGGCGCTTCGATGCCGCGCGCGCCGAACACGGCCCGGAGCTGCGCGCCATCGTCGGCTTCCGCTTCCAGGTTGAACACGTGCAGCTGAAGCTGAAGCTGAGCCAGAACCACCCCGATGCGAACCAGCGTGCCGTGATCGCCGAACTGGAACAGCTGGGCACCCCTTCCTCCACCGAGTTGGCGCAGTGGATGCGCTGGCACCGCGAACAGGCCACCCGCAGCGGCTGAACGCCCCCGATTCCCGCGACGACGCAGCCGGATGGCTGCGGCGCGCCCCCACCCGACGCCAGGCATCCGAACATGAAAGACATCCACAAGCTGCTGCAGAACAACCGCGACTGGGCCGACCGCATCGAGAAGGAAGACCCGGACTTCTTCCACCAGCTGGCCAAGCAGCAGCATCCCGAGTACCTGTGGATCGGCTGCTCCGATTCACGAGTTCCGGCCAACCAGATCATCGGCATGGCGCCGGGCGAAGTGTTCGTGCACCGCAACGTCGCCAACGTGGTCGCCCACACCGACCTCAACTGCCTGAGCGTGGTGCAGTACGCGGTGGACCAGCTGAAGGTCAAGCACATCCTGATCGTCGGCCACTACGGCTGCGGCGGCGTGCATGCCTGCCTGCACAACACCCGCGTCGGCCTGGCCGACAACTGGCTGCGCCATGTCGGTGACGTGGTGCAGAAGCACCAGGGCATCCTCGACGACATCGAAGACGACGAACTCAAGCACGCCCGGCTGTGCGAGCTGAACGTGATCGAGCAGGTCGCCAACCTCTGCCGCTCGACCATCGTGCTGGATGCCTGGGCCCGCGGCCAGAAGCTGATGGTGCATGGCTGGGTGTACAGCCTGAAGGACGGTCGCGTGCGTGAAATGGGCATCGACGTCGGTTCGCTGGAAGAGCTGCAGCCAGCGTATGAAAAAGCGCTGTCCTTCGTGCCGCGCAAGGGCCGTCGCGACTGATCCCCACACGGATGACCACCATGCTCGCCCCACCGATCAACCTGCACGCCTGGATCGAAGAGAACCGCCACCTGCTGAAGCCGCCGGTGGGCAACAAGATGATCGACAACGGCGATTTCATCGTGATGGTGGTCGGCGGACCGAACTCGCGTACCGACTACCACTACGACGAAGGCCCCGAGTGGTTCTACCAGCTCGAAGGCGAGATGGTGCTGAAGGTGCAGGAGGACGGCGCGGTGCGCGACATTCCGATCCGCGCCGGCGAGATCTTCCTGTTGCCGGCGAAGGTGCCGCACTCGCCGCGGCGCCCGCCCGGGGGCATCGGCCTGGTGGTCGAGCGCAAGCGCCTGCCGCACGAGAAGGACGGGGTGATCTGGCACTGCGAACGCTGCAACCACAAGCTGCACGAAGAGTTCTTCGCGCTGCAGAACATCGAGACCGACCTGCCCAAGGTGTTCGCGCGCTACCACGCCAGCCTGGAACTGCGCACCTGCAGCCAGTGCGGGCACGTGGATCCGCTGCCGGTGCCGGCGGCGGGCTGAGCACCTGCCCCTGTAGAACCGAGATCCTATGTTCGTGGTCAAGCCTGCTGGAAGCAGGCTTGACCCACTTTCAGCATGGCCGGGTCAAAGTCCCGGCCGCTCTTGAAGACGCCCCAAGCGATCCTGGCCAGCTTTCTGGCCAGGATGTTGAAACTGGCAGTACTGCTGTGGCCGCGTTCGCGGATGGCGTTGTAAAGGGCTTTGCCATTTTTGGAGCGGGTCAGTCCCATGGCCGCCATGTAGAGGATCTGGCGCAGGCTGGCGTTGCCGCGCTTGGACAGGCGCCGCCTACCGATCCGGGCGCCGGATTCGTTGGGGCGCGGATCCAGGCCGGTACAGGCGATCCAGGCGTCCGAGCTGGTCAAGGGCCATCGTGTGATGTGATGGGTGACGAAGGCCGCTACCGTCGGCCCAACCCCCGGAATGGTCATGATCCGCCGATACAGGTCGCGCTGTTCGCCACTGCGGCACAGTTGCTGAATCTGTTGGTCGAGCAGGGCAATGGCCTCTTTCAGACCATCGAAGATGCGCCCAAAGATGGCCGACTCCGACGCCCCCGCGCCTAGCGAGAGATTCAACTTCGCCTTGCTCCGGACCAGGCTGTCACGTTGCTGGAGCAGCACATGCAGCTGCTCCTGCGCAGGCGATCGGGCGACATGCTCATGCAGATTGTCGGCCTCCTTGGCGATGTAACGCGCAATGACCTGCGCGTCACCTGAGTCGGTTTTGCCGCGGCAGGCCACGCCCTTGGCGTAATGTTTGATGTCGCGCGGATTGAGCACAAAGACGACGTGGCCGGCCTTCTGGGCAGCTTGAACCACAAGCTCGTGGTAGCGATTGGTTGCTTCCACTCCAATGCGAGACCCGACCGGCAGAGTGGACAGCCACTTACCGATGGCTGACGCTGAATTGGGGATTCGAGTGCTGCCCTTGGTGCCATGGCGTGCCACCACAAGGCTCTTTGAGTCGGCATCGATGCCGACGGCCAAATGATCTGACATCTGCGCAACTCCCAGCTATTGTTGAGGGGCTGGGGTGGTACCGCACCACGTTGGCTTGCCTACATCGGCGGTCCTCAAAGGCCGCTAGATCCTTTATCGACGTTAAGGTGCGGGATGGGGATCGCTCGGCTCGTCTGTCGGCTGCTATCCGCAGATATCATGTTGACGGTCCCTCCACCCTGGCTCCTACATACCGCGTAGGAGCCGGGAGGAACATACAAGCCCATGCTCGGCTTCGTGGCCCGGCAGCCGAGCATGGGCTCGGCTCTACAGGTTCGGCGGCAGGCACGCCGCCAAGCGCTACACTGGCGGTCCCGTTGCAGCCTGTTGCCCGACCATGTCCGACCTGCTCAGCCGCACCCACGCCATTGCCCTGGACGCCGCCGATCCGCTGCGTCCGATGCGTAACGAATTCCTGATTCCGCGCCATGGCGGCGGCGAGCAGACCTACTTCGTCGGCAACTCGCTGGGCCTGCAGCCGCGTGGCGCTCAGGCCGCGGTGCAGGAAGTGATGAAGCAGTGGGGCGAGCTGGCGGTGGAAGGCCACTTCACCGGCCCTACCCAGTGGCTGTCCTACCACCGCCTGGTAAGCGCGCAGCTGGCCCGCGTGGTCGGTGCGCTGCCCAGCGAAGTGGTGGCGATGAACACGCTGAGCGTGAACCTGCATCTGATGATGGTCAGCTTCTACCGGCCGACCACGCAGCGCCCGGTGATCCTGATGGAAGCCGGCGCATTCCCGACCGACCGCCACGCGGTCGAAGCACAGATCCGCTTCCATGGCTTCGACCCGGCCCAGTGCCTGGTGGAAGTGCAGCCGGACGAAGCCAACGGCACGATCTCGCTGACCGCGATCGAACGCGCCATCGCCGAGCACGGCCCGCGCCTGGCGCTGGTGCTGTGGCCCGGCGTGCAGTACCGCACCGGTCAGGCCTTCGACCTCGATGCAATCACCCGCGCCGCACGCCTGCAGGGGGCGCGCATCGGTTTCGACCTGGCGCATTCGGTGGGCAACCTGCCGCTGCGCCTGCATGACGTGGCGCCGGACTTTGCGGTGTGGTGCCATTACAAATACCTCAACAGCGGCCCGGGCGCGGTTGCCGGCGCCTTCGTGCACGAGCGCCACCATCGCGACACCACCCTGCCCCGATTCGCTGGCTGGTGGGGCCATGAGGAAGCCACCCGTTTCCAGATGGCACCGCAGTTCACCCCGGCCATCGGTGCCGAAGGGTGGCAGCTGAGCAATCCGCCCATTCTGGGGCTGGCACCGTTGCGCGCCTCGCTGGACCTGTTCGAGCGAGCCGGCATGGACGCGCTGCGCAGCAAATCGCTGGCGCTGACCGGCATGCTCGAAGCACTGGTGCGCGCACGCCTGCCGCAGGTGCTGGAGATCATCACCCCGGCAGACCCGCAGCGCCGCGGCTGCCAGTTGTCGCTGCGCGTGATCGGCGGCCGCGAGCGCGGGCGCGCCCTGTTCGAGCACCTGCGCAGCATCGGCGTGCTCGGCGACTGGCGCGAGCCCGACGTGATCCGCATCTCGCCCACCCCGCTCTACAACCGCTACCTGGACGTGCACCACTTCGTCGAGGAAGTGGAAGCCTGGGTCGGCCTTTGAGCCGGTCCCTCCCCTACTGCTGGACAGTTCGTTGATCGCACACGCCTCCCGCTCGTTGAGCATTATCGGTGCCGGCCTCGCCGGCTCCCTGCTGGCCATCCTGCTGTCACGCCAGGGCTGGCGCATCACCCTGTACGAACGCCGCGGCGATCCGCGCGTGGCCGACTACGAGAGCGGCCGCTCGATCAACCTGGCGCTGGCCGAGCGTGGGCGCAACGCCCTGCGCCAGGCCGGTGTGGAAGACGAGGTGATGGCGCGCGCGGTGATGATGCGCGGACGCATGGTGCATCCACGCGACGGCGAACCGCAGCTGCAGCGCTATGGCCGTGATGACAGCGAAGTGATCTGGTCGATCCACCGCAGCGACCTGAACACCACGCTGCTGGAACTGGCCGAACAGGCAGGGGCCACCGTGCATTTCCATCGCCGCCTGCACACCGTTGATTTCGATGCCGGCTACGCCCGCTTCATCGATGACCGCGATGACAGCCCGCACGACATCCGCTTCGACACCCTGATCGGTGCAGACGGTGCCGGTTCGGCGCTGCGTGCGGCAATGAACCGGCGCGCGCCGCTGGGCGAGGACATCGCCTTCCTCGATCACTCCTACAAGGAGCTGGAGATTCCGCCGGCCGAACACGGGGGCTTCCGCATCGAGCGCAACGCGCTGCACATCTGGCCACGCGGCCACTACATGTGCATCGCCCTGCCCAATCATGAAGGCACCTTCACCGTCACCCTGTTCCTGCCCAACCAGGGCGATCCCAGCTTTGCCACGATCAATACCGGTGCGCAGGCCGAGGCGCTGTTCGCTCGCGAGTTCGCGGACGCGCTGCCGCTGATCCCGAACCTGCGCGTGGATTGGGAACAGCACCCGCCGGGCCTGCTCGGCACGCTCACCCTGGAGCGCTGGCACCAGCAGGGTCGCGCCGTACTGATCGGCGACGCCGCGCATGCAATGGTGCCGTTCCACGGCCAGGGCATGAACTGCGCGTTCGAGGATTGCGTTGCGCTGGCCCGTCACCTGATGGAGGCGGATGACCTGGAAAGTGCGTTCGCTGCGTTCGAGGCCGAGCGCAAACCCAATGCACGCGCGATCCAGCAGATGGCGCTGGAGAACTACCTGGAAATGCGCAACCGCGTGGCCGATCCCTCGTTCCTGCTGCAGCGCGAACTGGAGCAGGAACTGCAGCGGCGCTGGCCGACCCGCTTCGTCCCGCACTACACGATGGTCACCTTCCTGCACACGCCGTACGCCGAAGCGCTGCGCCGCACCGAACTGCAGCGCGATTTGCTGGCGGCGGCCACGGTCGGCCACGAGTCGCTGGACAACATCGACTGGGCGGCGCTGGAAGCGCAGATCCACGCGCAGCTACCGGTCCTGGAGGGTGCGCACTGATGGCTGACAGCTTCCTGTTCTACGACCTGGAAACCTTCGGCCAGGATCCACGGCGCACCCGCATCTCGCAGTTCGCCGCCATCCGCACCGACGCCGACCTCAACGAGATCGACACGCCGGTCAGCTTCTTCGTGCGCCCGGCCGATGACCTGCTGCCCTCGCCGATGGCCACCCTGGTCACCGGCATCACCCCGCAGCAGGCCTTGGCCGAAGGCATCAGCGAGTCCCAAGCCTTCGACCGCATCAACGAACTGATGTCGCGACCCGGCACCTGCGCGCTGGGCTACAACACGCTGCGCTTCGACGATGAATTCGTCCGCTACGGCCTGTTCCGCAACTTCCATGACCCATACGAACGCGAGTGGCGCAACGGCAATTCGCGCTGGGACCTGCTGGACATGCTGCGGCTGATGCGCGCGATGCGCCCGGATGGCATCCAGTGGCCGCTGCGCGAGGACGGTGCCACCTCGTTCAAACTCGAGCACCTGGCCGAAGCCAACAACGTGCGCGAGGGTGATGCGCACGAAGCGCTATCCGACGTGCGAGCCACGATCGGCATGGCACGGCTGTTCAAGCAGTCGCAGCCGCGCCTGTGGGACTATGCCCTGAAGCTGCGCGACAAGCGTTTCGTCGGCACCCTGCTGGATGTCACCACGATGACGCCGGTGCTGCACATTTCCATGCGCTACCCCGCCAGCCGTCTGTGCGCGGTGCCGGTGCTGCCCTTGGCCGTGCACCCGACGATCAGCAACCGGGTGATCGTGTTCGACCTGGACGGCGACATCGACGACCTGCTGGCCCTGCCGGCCGAGGTGATCGCACAGCGCCTGTACCTGCGCGCCAGTGAACTGCCCGAGGGCGTGGCACGGGTGCCGCTGAAGGAAGTGCACCTTAACAAGGTGCCCGCCCTGGTCGCCTGGAACCACCTTCGTGGCGACGACCACGCGCGCCTGGGCCTGGACGTGGCCGCGATCGAGGCCAAGGTTGAACGGCTGCGCGGGTTCGCCCCTCAACTTGCCGAGAAGGCGCGCCAGGTCTACAACCAGCCGCGCGCGGCCACCGTGGCCGACGTCGATGCCTCCCTGTACGACGGCTTCCTCGGCAACGGCGACAAACCGCTGCTGGCGCTGGCCCGCACCACCGCACCGGAGCAGTTGGCCGCGCTGGAAGGCCGCTTCCGCGACCCGCGCCTGCCGGAGCTGCTGTTCCGCTATCGTGCGCGCAATCATCCCGACAGCCTCGCGCCGGCTGAACGCCAGCGCTGGCAGGATTACCGGCGCCAGCGCCTGCTGGGAGACGGCGGCCTGGGCGAACTCAACCTGCCCCAGTACCAGCAGCAGCTCGATGCGCTGGCCGCCGAGTCGCCCGACGACGCGCGGCGCCAGGCCCTGCTGCAATCGTTGCGCGACTGGGGCCAGCACCTGCAGGAGACCTTGTGAGTACCTATTTCTCGGACGCCAGCTTCAAGTTCCTGCGCAGCCTGGCGCGCCACAACGAAAAGGCGTGGTTCAACGACCACCGCCAGCAGTACGAAGAGCATGTGCGACAGCCGTTCCTGCGCCTGTTGGGTGATCTTCAGCCAGCCCTTGCCGAGGTCAGCGAACACTTCCGCGCCGATACCCGCGGCGTCGGCGGCTCACTGTTCCGCATCCACCGCGACGCGCGTTTCTCCAACGACAAATCGCCTTACAAGACCTGGCAGGGTGCGCGCCTGTTCCATGAGCGCCGTCGCGAAGTGGCCGCGCCCTCGTTCTATGTGCACCTGCAGCCAGGCGAGAGCTTTGTCGGTGCCGGCCTGTGGCACCCGGAACCGGAAACCCAGCGCCGCGTGCGCCACTTCATCCTCGACAATCCGGGCAGCTGGAAGGCCGCGGCCCATGCACCTGCGCTGCGCAGGCGCTTCGAGTTCGAGGAGAGCGAAAAGCTGGTGCGTCCGCCGCGCGGCTTCCCGGCCGACTTCGAGTTCATCGACGACCTCAAGCACCGCAACTGGGTGATGTGGCGCCCGCTGGATGACGCCACGATGACCGGCCCACGCCTGCTGTCCACGCTGGGCAAGGATCTGGCCGCGCTCGGCCCGTTCGTCGACTATCTGTGCGCAGCGCTGGACCTGGAATTCTGATGCCGTTGGCGCACCAACGGCGCACGCTGGGCCGCACCGGCCTGGCGGTTTCGCCGGTCGGCCTTGGGTGCTCCGGCTTCTGGGGGCATCGGCGCTTCCCGGAGCAGTCGGCCGCGCACGTCGTCGAGCATGCACTGGCACAGGGCGTGAACCTGTTGGACACCGGTCACAACTACTCCGGTTTCCACGCCGAGCCGCGGCTGGGCCGCATCCTGCGCTCCTTGCTCAAGCAATACCCGCGCGATTCGCTGGTGATCTCCAGCAAGGGCGGCACGCTGACCGGCCAGGCCGGCGTCAGCGGCGCCGAGCAGCGCAATTTTTCGCCAGCGGCCATCACCGCCAGCTGCGAAGCCTCGCTGCGCAACCTCGGCCTGGATTACCTCGATATCTACCAGCTGCATGGTGCCAGCCAGCACGACATCAACGATGACCTGCTGGCCGCGCTGCAGCGACTGCGCGAACGCGGGTTGATCCGGCATACCGGCATCAACACGCACACGGCGTCGACCCTGTGCTGGATGATCGACCATCCCACGCTGTTCGACGTGGTGCTTCTGGACTACAACGCCCTGCAGCAGGATCGTGAACCCCTCATCGACCGGCTGCACGCGGCCGGTATCGGCGTGCTGGCCGGCACCGTGCTGGCGCAGGGCCACCTGCTGCCATCACGGGCCCGCCTGCCGCGCCCGGCTCTGGCCTGGTACCTGGCCAGAGCCTGGCTCAAGCCAAGCAGCCGCTCCCTGATGCACAGCGCACGCCGGATGCGCCACACCATCGCCGCCATCCACAGCCAGCGCCCCGCCCAGACCGCGTTTGCCTACGCCCTCGGCCATCGCGGCGTCGCCAGCGGCATTCTGGGCACCACCCGCACCGGCAGCCTGGACGAAGTGCTGGCGACGCGCCTTGAGGCGCTGACCCCGGCGGAACGGCAACAGCTGGTCGATGCCTTCGGTGATGGCCGTGGTTCGCCCAGTCAGTGAGTCTTCACCCGGCACTGCCGCTGTTGCGGCAGTCTGTCCGCCATGAAGAAACTCTCTGCACTGGTTGTGCTGCTGGTCCTGGCCCTGGCGGCCTGGTGGTTCGGCGGCCCCTACCTGACCGTCAATGGCCTTTCCAAGGCCATCGAGCAGCGCGACACCGCGCGCCTGGAACGCTACGTCGATTTCCCGCGCGTGCGCAGCAGCCTGCGCGCGCAGCTCAATGACTACCTGGTGCGCCAGGCCGGCCCGGACGTGGCGGCCAGTCCCTTCGGTGCCCTGCTGTACGGGCTGGGCGACCAGCTGGGCGGTGCCGCGGTGGACACCATGGTGACCCCCACCGGGATCGGCGCGATGCTGCAGGGCCACGTGCTGTGGAAGCGCGGCCGCAATGAACTGCAGGGCGGCGATGCCTTCGGCCCGACCGAACCGGCGCGACCGTTGAAGAATGCCGAACACCATTTCGAAGCGCTGGACCGCTTCGTGATCGATGTCGATCGCGGTCCGGGCCAGCCGCCGATGAAGGTGGTACTGGAGCCGCAGGGGCTGCGCTGGAAGGTAGTGGATCTGCAGCTGGGGATGTCGGTCGCGCATTGACCGGTAACGGCAGTGCCAACCAACGGTTGGCACCCACCCGGCATGGTTTCACCCCTCGTTGGCGACGCCGTGCGGTACGTGGCCGGCAGCCACATGCTCGCGGGCGCTGTCGATGTTGTGCTGCGAATCGTCGAAGAAGATGTCGGCGCCGAACGCCTGCAGGAACGGCCCCTTGTGCCGGCCGCCGAGGAACAGCGCTTCGTCCAGGCGCACGCCCCACTCGCGCAGGGTGCGGATCACCCGCTCATGGGCCGGCGCCGAACGCGCAGTCACCAGTGCGGTACGGATCGGCGCGCTCTCGCCGGCAGGGAATACTTCCTGCAGCGTGTGCAGCGCTGACAGGAAGCCACGGAACGGACCGCCGCTGAGCGGCTCGCGGGCCCGTTCGCGCTCATGGCGGCCAAAGGCTTCCACGCCCTGCTCGCGCGAAATGCGTTCACTCTCGTCACCAAAGATCACCGCGTCACCGTCAAAGGCGATGCGCAGCTGCCCGGCAGGGCGACCGATGTCGATCTGGTCGGCCGCTGCGGCTGCGGTCTCGCCAGGCGGCTTGGGCAGGATGGTCGCCGCCGCGATGCCATGGCGCAGCGCGCTGCGCACCGATTCGGGGTTGGCCGACAGGAACAGGTCGGTGCCGAACGGCTTCACGTAGGGCCAGGTCGGCTCGCCGGCGGTGAACGTCGCGCGGATGATGCCCAGGCCATAGTGCTGGATCGAATTGAAGATGCGCAGGCCGGTGTCGGCCGAATTGCGCGACAGCAGGATCACCTCGACCCGCGGGTCCTCCGGGCTGGCGCCCTGGTTCAGGGCCAACAGCTTGCGCACTACCGGAAAGGCCACGCCAGGTCCGAGGATGTCGTCCTCATGCTGGCGCTGGAATTCTGCATAGGCCGCCACGCCATCGCTCTCGAACAGCGCATGGCTTTCCTCGAGGTCGAACAGCGCGCGCGAGGTGACCGCGACGGTCAGCAAACGGGGGGAGTTGTCGCCCATCGGTGGGGGTCCTTCAAGCGGTCGGCAGGGCCGGCCGCCCATTGTCCTCAAAAAACGAACTGTTCGCTCAGGATCCGGTCTTCCAGGTTGTGTTCCGGGTCGAACAGCAGGGTCACGCGCCGGTCCCTGGACTCGCGGATGGTCACCTCCACTACGTCGCGGGTCTCGTGCGAGTCAGCGGTGACGCTGACCGGACGCTTGTAGGGATCGAGCACGCGGAAGCGCACTTCGGTATCGGCCTTGAGGATCGCCCCGCGCCAGCGTCGCGGCCGATATGGGGCCAGCGGCGTCAGCGCGATGGTATGCGACCCCAGCGGCAACACCGGGCCGTGCGCGGAATAATTGTAGGCGGTGCTGCCGGCCGGGGTGGCGACCAGCACACCGTCACCGATCAGTTCGGCCACACGCTCCTGGCCGTTCAGGTCGATGCCGATATGCGCAGCCTGCCGGGTCTGGCGCAGCAGTGAAACATCGTTGTAGGCCAGCGACCCGGTACTGGTGCCCGATTCGGTCAGCGCCACCATCTCCAACGGGCGCAGGTTGGCCGGTTCGGCACGGGCGATGCGCGCCTGCACGTCATCGTCGCCGCGGTACTGGTTCATCAGGAAGCCCACGGTGCCCAGCTTCATGCCGAACACCGGCTTGCCCAGGTGCCCGTGCCGGTGCAGGGTCTGCAGCATGAAACCGTCGCCCCCCAGCGGGCAAAGCACGTCGGCCTGCTCAGGCGCGTGATCGCCATAACGCGAGATCATGGCCGCGCGCGCCATCTGCGCCGGTTCGGTGTTGCTGGCCAGGAAAGCGATGCGGGGGGTGTCGCTCATCGGTGGATCCGGGTGGGTGTGCCAGCAAGAGCATACCCGGTAGTGCCGGCCGCTGGCCGGCAGCTTCAGCCGATAACGGTTCATGCAGTTGCCGGCCAGCGGCCGGCACTACCAAGGCAATGCAGAACGGCCCCGCTTTCGCGGGGCCGCTCCTTTTCTCCACGCAGGCCGGGCATGGCCCGGCGCTACGTCACTTACGCGCCGTGGGCAGCAAGCTGGCCCAGGCGCTGCACCGCGACCGAGACGGTCGGGTAGTCCAGGGTCTTCTGCTCGGCCAGTTCGGCCAGCATCGCCAGGGTGAAGCGCAGGCTGTTGTCATCACGGCCCATCCAGGCAGCGACCTTGGCCTCGGCACTGTTGCCCTTGGTGCCCAGCACCTGCCCGGCCAGGTTGCGGTGGTTGGCTGCCAGTTCGTCACGCAGCACGCCACGTGCCACGGCGTGCCAACGGCCATTGACCTCCAGCGCATCGACCTGCTCGAACAGCCACGGCAGCTGCAGGGCATCGCCCAGGCGGAAGTGGACCTTGGACACGTCCACCGGCTTCAGCTTGCGGGTGCGGGCCAGTTCGATGATGTCGAACGCCGGTTCCAGGAAGTGCAGTTCGGCCAGCTGCTGTGCCAGTGCAGACGGCAGGCCCTTTTCCTTCCACTCGGCCACCAGGGCCTCGTAGGTCGGACGCTGCGAATCCGGCAGCACGCCCGAGGCAACGCGGATGTCGTTGAACGGTCCCTGGTAGCGGTTGACCGCTTCGGTGATGCCCGGCATCGCGCCCGGGCGCGACAGCAGCCAGCGCACGAACGAACGCTGCAGCTTCCAGATCACTTCCAGTGCGTCGATCTGCACCGACTCCGGCACCTTGCCGTCGAGGGCATCGATCTGCGCCCACAGCGCGCGTGCATCCAGCGTTTCACGGCTGATGGTGTACGCCTTGGCGACCTCGGCGATGGAACGACCGGTGTCTTCCTGCATGCGCATCAGGAAGGTGGCGCCCATGCGGTTGATGGTCTGGTTGGTCACGGCCGTGGCGATGATTTCGCGCTTCAGGCGGTGACGCTCCATCGCGTCGGCGTACTTCTTCTGCAGCGGGGTCGGGAAGTAGCGCTGCAGTTCCTTGGACAGGTACGGATCTTCCGGGATGTCCGAATCCAGCAGCTGGTTGAACGCCACCAGCTTGGAGTAGGACAGCAGCACCGACAGTTCCGGTCGGGTCAGGCCCTGGCCGCGCGCCTTGCGCTGGGACAGCTCGGCGTCGGACGGCAGGAACTCGATCTGGCGATCCAGCAGGCCCTGCTGTTCCAGGGTGCGGATGAAGTGCTGCTTGGAACCCAGGCGCTTGACCGCCATCCGCTCCATCAGGCTCAGCGCCTGGTTCTGGCGGTAGTTGTCGTTGAGCACCAGCTCGGCGACTTCATCGGTCATCGACGCCAGCAGCTTGTTGCGCTGCTCGACGGTCAGCTTCTTGGCCCGCACCACATCGTTGAGCAGGATCTTGATGTTGACTTCATGGTCGGAGGTGTCGACACCGGCCGAGTTGTCGATGAAGTCGGTGTTGAGCAGCACGCCAGCCTGGGCAGCTTCGATGCGGCCCAGCTGGGTCATGCCCAGGTTGCCGCCCTCGCCCACCACCTTGCAGCGCAGCTCGCCACCGTTCACGCGCAGCGCGTTGTTGGCACGGTCGCCGACGTCGCTGTGCTGTTCGCTGGCGGCCTTGACGTAGGTACCGATGCCACCGTTCCACAGCAGGTCGACCGGTGCCTTCAGGATCGCACTCATCAGATCATTCGGCGACAGCGCCTTGACGTTCTCGTCCAGGCCCAGCGCCTCACGCACCTGCGGGGTGATCTCGATCGACTTCAGGCTGCGCGGGTACACGCCGCCGCCCTTGCTGATCAGCTTGGTGTCGTAGTCCGCCCAGCTCGAACGCGGCAGGGTGAACAGGCGCTCACGCTCGATGAACGACGTGGCCGCATCCGGATTCGGGTCCAGGAAGATGTGGCGGTGGTCGAACGCAGCGACCAGGCGGATGTGGCGCGACAGCAGCATGCCGTTGCCGAACACGTCGCCGGACATGTCGCCGACGCCGACCGCAGTGAAGTCCTGGCTCTGGCTGTCACGGCCCAGCGCACGGAAGTGGCGCTTGACCGATTCCCACGCACCGCGCGCGGTGATGCCCATGCCCTTGTGGTCGTAGCCGACCGAACCACCGGAGGCGAACGCATCGCCCATCCAGAAGCCGTGCGCGACGGCCAGGCCGTTGGCGATGTCGGAGAAGGTCGCGGTGCCCTTGTCGGCGGCCACCACCAGGTACGGATCGTCCATGTCGTGGCGCACGACATCCACCGGCGGCACGATCTTGTTGTTGACGATGTTGTCGGTGATGTCCAGCAGGCCCTGGATGAACAGCTTGTAGCAGGCCACGCCGTTGGCGAAGATCGCATCGCGGTCGCCGTTCACCGGCGGGGTCTTGGCGAAGAAGCCACCCTTCGCGCCGACCGGCACGATGACGGTGTTCTTGACCATCTGTGCCTTGACCAGGCCCAGCACTTCGGTACGGAAGTCTTCGCGACGATCCGACCAGCGCAGGCCGCCACGCGCAACCGCACCGAAGCGCAGGTGGGTACCTTCCACGCGCGGGCCGTACACGAAGATCTCGCGGTACGGGCGCGGCTTCGGCAGGTCCGGCACCAGCGCCGAATCGAACTTGAAGCTGATGACATGGCCGTGCTGGCCGTTGGCATCGGTCTGGTAGTAGCTGGTGCGCAGGGTCGCGTCGATCACGCCCATGAACGAGCGCAGGATGCGGTCCTCGTCCAGGCTGGACACGCGGTCCATCAGCTTCAGCAGCGCATCGCGCGCGGCCTGCATCTGCGCGTCACGGTCGCCCTTGCGGGCGTCGACCACGGTCTTGAGCACCTTCAGGGTGGCCTCGTCGCCAGCAGCCAGCACATCGAAGTGGGCCTTCAGCTGGGCCTGGCCGGCGGCGATGTCGTCCTTGCTCTCGTGGCCGGTGGCCGGATCGAAGCGGGCTTCGAACAGCTCGACCAGCAGACGGGCCAGCAGCGGGTAGCGCGCGAACGTGCCTTCCACGTAGGCCTGCGAGAACGGCACGCCGGTCTGCAGCAGGTACTTGCAGTAGCCACGCAGCATGGCGACCTGGCGCCAGTGCAGGCCGGCCGCCAGCACCAGGCGGTTGAAGCCATCGTTCTCGGCATCGCCGTGCCAGACGCGGGCGAAGGTCTCGCCGAAGGCTTCATCGACACTGGCGGCATCGATCGCGCCAGCGGTGGACTCGACCTCGAAGTCCTGCACGTATACCGGGGCGTTGTCGACCGACAGGCGGTACGGACGCTCGGCGATCACGCGCAGGCCCATGTTTTCCATCATCGGCAGCGCGTCCGACAGCGGGATGTCGTCCAGCTGGCGATACAGCTTCAGGCGCAGACCATCACCGCTTTCGCGCGGCACGGCCTGCAGGCTCAGGCGCAGGTCGTCCGGGCCGGTCAGCGCGTCGAGCTGGCTGACATCGTTGGCCGCAACAGCCGTGCTGTTGTCTTCGATGTAACCGGCCGGCAGCGCCTTGCCGATGCGGGCGGCGATGCGCAAGCCTTCGGTCTCGCCATGGCGGGCCACCAGCGCCTCGCGCAGGTCGTCCTGCCAGTTGCGCAGGACCTGGGCCAGCTTCTGCTCCAGTTCGGCGGTATCGACGTCGAGCATTTCACCCGGCTTCGGGCGCACGATCAGGTGCACCTGGGCCAGCGGCGATTCGCCCAGCACCACCGAGCTGTCGACGAACTCGCCGTGCAGCGCGTCCTTCAGCATCGCTTCGATGCGCAGGCGCACGTCGGTGTTGAAGCGCTCGCGCGGCAGGTACACCAGCGCGGAGATGAAACGGCTGTACTTGTCGCGGCGCAGGAACAGGCGGCTGCGCACGCGTTCCTGCAGGCCCAGCACGCCCATCGCGGTGCGGAACAGTTCGTCCTCGCTGGACTGGAACAGTTCTTCGCGCGGCAGGGTTTCCAGGATATGGCGCAGGGCCTTGCCACTGTGGCTGGCCGGGGCCAGGCCGGACTGCTTCATCACGTGCTCGTGGCGCTGGCGCACCAGCGGGATTTCCCACGGGCGACGGTTGTAGGCGCTGGAGGTGAACAGGCCGAGGAAACGCTGCTCGCCGATGATCTTGCCCTTGGCGTCAAACTCCAGCACGCCGATGTAGTCCATGTAACCGGCGCGGTGCACGCGCGAACGGGCATTGGTCTTGGTCAGGATCAGCGCGTCCTTCAAACCGGACGTGGTGTTCAGGCCCTGCGCGGCCAGGGTCTTGACCGGACGGGCGGCGGACTTGTCCTTGCCGCGCATCAGGCCCAGGCCGGTGTCGTTCAGCGGCGCCAGCACCTCTTCCTTGCCCTGCTTCTCGACGCGGTACTCGCGGTAGCCGAAGAAGGTGAAGTGGTTGTCAGCGGCCCAGCGCAGGAACTCCTGTGCTTCCTTGCGCGACGCGTCGTCGACCGGCAGCTGGCGGCTGCCCAGGTCGTCGGCCAGTGCCAGCGCCTTGTCCTTCATCGGCTGCCAGTCGCGCACGATCGCACGCACTTCATCCAGCGCCTTGTTGATGGCCTGTTCGATGGCGGCCATGGCGTCGGCCGGTTGGCGGTCGATCTCCAGCAGCATCACCGACTCGGCATCACCCTCGCCGACCTTGACCAGCTTGCCGGCCTTGTCGCGGGTGAAGCGCAGCACCGGGTGGCCCAGCACGTGGACACCCACGCCCTGCTCGGCCAGCGACATGGTGACGGTGTCGACCAGGAACGGCATGTCGTCGTTGACGATCTGCAGCACGGTATGCGGCGATTCCCAACCGTTGGCCTTCGCGGTCGGATTGAACACGCGGACGTTGGCCTTGCCAGCCTTGCGGGCACGGGCGAATTCCAGCGTCTCAGCCGCGAGAGCGGCCCACTCTTCAGCGCTGTGGTGCGGGAACTCGTCCGCCTCCATACGCTTGTAGAAGTCAGTGGCAAAGGCCACTGCTTCGGCCTGTGCGGCCGCGGGGTAGCGCTTGCGCAAGGCCGTGTACACCGGCTCCAGGGAGAAACCAGCGGTCACTGCGACCTCCGCTTCTGCTGGTTTGGTCTTGTTTTTCACGGTCTTGGCTGCGGTTTTTTGCGGTTTCATGGCAGAGCGATGCGCTTGCTCAGTTGGGAAAATGAAATTGTAGCCCTACCGCGGGAAAAGGCCTTGCTGCAGGACGGAATAAGCAGATTCGGGTTTGCTGCGGTTTAGACGCCTATTCAGTTCGCGCCGGTAGGGTGATGGCGCCCGGTTCGGCTCTGGCGACAGGATCGGCAAAGCGTGTTACCGGAAGACACACGCGGCAACGCCGTTTCGATTCCACAATCCTGAACTGGACGGTATAGTCCACCGCGTGAATCCGGCCTACCTCCCCGTTGCCCTCGACGCACGCGATGAGCGCGTGTTCGAAGCCGTACGCCAGCTGTTGGCCCAGCAGGGCATGCAGATGAGCATGGACGCAGTGGCCCAGCATGCGGGCTGCTCCAAGCAGACCCTGTACTCGCGCTACGGCAGCAAGCAGGAGCTGCTGCGCCGGGTGATGCAGCGCCATGTCGGCCACGCCACCGGCGCCATGGTCCGTGCACTCCGCACTGACGACCTGCGTGCCAGCCTGCTCCAGTTCGCCATTGACTTCCTGGAGCACTTCAACCAACCGCACGTGGGCCAGGCCTGCCGGCTGATTGCCGCCGATGCGGCCCAGTTTCCCGAAGAGGCGCGTACGCTGTACCGGCACGGTGCCGGCGCGCTGACGCTTCATCTTGCTGAATGGATTGAAACCGTTTGCATGCGTGGCCAGCTCCGGCATGACGACCCGCACTTCATGGCCGAACTGCTGCTGAGCATGATTGCCGGTCAGGATTTCGACAAACAGCGTTTCCATACCCCCCACCGTGATGACGCACTGCTGCGTCGGCGTTGGGCAGAGTTCTCCGTCGACAGCTTCCTGCGCGCCTTCGCGCCACAGCCGTCGGCGGCCCCGTCTACAAACCAACCCCGGAGTTCCTCCTGATGACCGCCCCACTCCGCACCCTTGCCTTGACGTGCGCCGTTGCTGTCGCGCTGGCTGCCTGCAAGAAGCCGGAACAGCAGACGCCCCCGCCGCCGGAGGTGGGCGTGATCGACGCCAAGCCGCAGACCCTGCCGCTGCAGCGTGAGCTGGTCGGCCGCCTGTCGCCGTTCCGCAGTGCCGACGTGCGCGCGCGGGTGCCGGGCGTGCTGCTCAAGCGCGTCTACCAGGAAGGCTCGCAGGTCAAGCAGGGCCAGACCCTGTTCCTGATCGACCCGGCG
Organism: Stenotrophomonas maltophilia group sp. msm1; assembly: GCF_032025805.1. Lineage (NCBI taxonomy): Bacteria > Pseudomonadati > Pseudomonadota > Gammaproteobacteria > Lysobacterales > Lysobacteraceae > Stenotrophomonas > Stenotrophomonas maltophilia group sp. msm1. The sequence goes on along the minus strand of NZ_JAVSKH010000002.1, from coordinate 725,007 downwards.
CCGCTGCGTGCCTCGCTCAATGCGTCTGAAGCGCAGCTGGCCTCGGCCCGCGCGACCTACGCCAACGCCAAGGTGGCCGCCGACCGTGCACGCTCGCTGGCGCCGCAGCAGTTCGTCTCCAAGTCCGACCTGGACAACGCCGAGTCGGCCGAGCGCACCGCGCTGGCCGCGGTCAAGCAGGCCGAAGCCGCCGTGACCTCCTCGCGGATCAACCTGGGTTACGCCGAAGTGACCGCGCCGATCAGTGGCGTGGCCAACAAGCAGCAGGTCACCGAGGGCGCGCTGGTCGGCCAGGGCGATGTGACCCTGCTGACCACCGTCGATCAGCTCGACCCGCTGTACGTGAACTTCTCGCTGAGCGTGGACGAACTGACCCAGCTGCGCGCGCAGCAGGCCAAGGGCGCGCTGGCGCTGTCCGGCGACGGCAAGGCGACGGTGGCAGTGAAGCTGGCCGATGGCAGCACCTACAGCGAGCCGGGCACGCTGGACTTCTCCTCCACTACGGTCGACCCGGCCACCGGTGCAGTGTCATTGCGCGCTGTGCTGCCGAACCCGCAGCAGATCCTGCTGCCAGGCGCCTTCGTCAGCTTCCAGGCCAACCTGGGCGAGCGCAACAACGCCTACCTGGTACCGCAGCAGGCCCTGCTGCGCGATACCACCGGCGGCTACGTGATGGTGGTCGGCGCCGACGGCAAGGTCGTGCGCAAGAACGTGAAGACCGATGGCGCGCAGAACGGCAACTGGCTGGTCAGCGACGGCCTGGCCGCCGGTGACAAGGTGATCGTGGCCGGCGTGCAGAAGGTCAAGGAAGGTGCACCGGCCGTGGCCAAGCCGTGGACCCCGGGGCAAGACGCCAACGGCAAGCCTGCCGCAGGCGGCGCCGCTCCGGCGGGCGCGGCACCGGCCGCAGGCAAGGCACCGGCCGACGCTGCCAAGCCCGAGCAGGCCGATACGGCCAAGCCGGCCGCCACCGATTCGAACAAGCAGTAACGGGAACCTTCCGTCATGCCTAAATTTTTCATCGAACATCCAGTCTTCGCCTGGGTGGTTGCGATCCTGATCTCGCTCAGCGGCGTGATCGCGATCCTCAACCTGGGCGTGGAGTCCTATCCCAACATCGCCCCGCCGCAGGTCACCGTCTCGGCGACCTACCCGGGTGCCAGTGCCGACACCACGGAAAAATCGGTCACCCAGGTGATCGAGCAGCAGCTGACCGGTATCGATCACCTGCTGTACTTCAGTTCCTCGTCCGCGTCCAACGGCCGTGCGCAGATCACCCTGACCTTCGAGACCGGTACCGATCCGGACATCGCTCAGGTGCAGGTGCAGAACAAGGTCTCGCTGGCCACGCCACGCCTGCCCTCGGAAGTGACCCAGCAGGGCGTGGTGGTGGCCAAGGCCAACGCCGGCTTCCTGATGGTGGTGGCGCTGCAGTCCGATACTCCGACCATCAACCGTGACGCCCTGAACGACATCGTCGGTTCGCGCGTGCTCGACCAGGTCTCGCGCATCCCCGGCGTCGGCAGCACCCAGCAGTTCGGTTCCGAGTACGCCATGAACATCTGGTTGAACCCGGAGAAGATGCAGGGCTATGGCCTGTCGGCCAGCCAGGTACTGGCCGCGGTACGTGCGCAGAACGTGCAGTTCGCCGCCGGTGCGCTGGGTTCGGACCCGTCGCCGGAAGGCCAGCACTTCACCGCCACGGTCTCGGCCGAAGGCCGCTTCAGCTCGCCGCAGGAATTCGAGAACATCATCCTGCGCGCCAACGCTGACGGTTCGCGCGTGCTGCTGAAGGACATCGCCCGCGTCGCCTTCGGTGCCAACAACTACGGCTTCGACACCCAGTACAACGGCAAGCCGACCGGCGCCTTCGCCATCCAGCTTCTGCCGGGCGCCAATGCCCTGAACGTGGCCGAAGCGGTGCGCGCCAAGATGGACGAGCTGCAGCCCAGCTTCCCGTCCGGGGTGACCTGGTTCTCGCCGTACGACAGCACCACGTTCGTCAAGATCTCGATCCAGGAAGTGGTCAAGACCCTGTTTGAAGCGGTCTTGCTGGTGTTCCTGGTGATGCTGATCTTCCTGCAGAACTTCCGCGCCACCCTGATCCCGACCCTGGTGATCCCGGTCGCCCTGCTCGGTACCTTCCTGGGCATGTGGATGATCGGCTTCACCATCAACCAGCTGACGCTGTTTGCGATGGTGCTGGCGATCGGCATCGTGGTCGACGACGCGATCGTGGTGATCGAGAACGTCGAACGCATCATGACCGAGGAGGGCCTGGCGCCCAAGCCTGCCACGCAGAAAGCGATGACCCAGATCACCGGTGCGGTGGTGGCGATCACCGTCGTGCTGGCCGCGGTGTTCATCCCCTCCGCCCTGCAGGGCGGTGCCGCCGGTGAGATCTACAAGCAGTTCGCGCTGACCATCGCCATCTCGATGGCATTCTCGGCGTTCCTGGCCCTGGGCTTCACGCCGGCGCTGTGCGCGACCTTCCTCAAGCCGACGCACAACGACAACCCGAACATCGTCTACCGCACCTTCAACAAGTACTACGACAAGATCAGCCACACCTATGTGGGCCACATCACCTCTGCGGTGCGCCATGCGCCGCGCTGGATGATCCTGTTCGTGGTGCTGACCGCGCTGTGCGGCTTCCTGTTCACCCGCATGCCGGGCAGCTTCCTGCCGGAAGAAGACCAGGGCTATGCGCTGGCGATCGTGCAGCTGCCGCCGGGCTCGACCAAGGGCCAGACCAACGAAGTGTTCGCGCAGATGCGTGGCATCCTGGAAAAGCAGGATGGCTATGAAGGCATGCTGCAGGTGGCCGGCTTCAGCTTCGTCGGTTCCGGCGAGAACGTGGGCATGGGCTTCATCCGCCTGAAGCCGTGGGAGGAACGCAAGTTCACCGCGCCCGAGTTCATCCAGAACATGAACGGCGCGTTCTACGGCATCAAGGAAGCGCAGATCTTCGTGGTCAACCTGCCCACCGTGCAGGGCCTGGGCCAGTTCGGTGGCTTTGACATGTGGCTGCAGGACCGTAGCGGTGCCGGCTACGAACAGTTGACCCAGGCCCGCAACATCCTGCTCGGCCAGGCCGCGCAGAAGCCGGACCACCTGGTTGGCGTGCGCCCCAACGGTCTGGAAAACGCGCCGCAACTGCAGCTGCACGTGGACCGCGTGCAGGCGCAGTCGATGGGCATGTCGGTGTCGGACGTGTACAGCACCATCCAGCTGATGCTGGCCCCGGTGTACGTCAACGACTTCTTCTACGAAGGCCGCATCAAGCGCGTGACCATGCAGGCCGATGGTCCGTACCGCACTGGCCAGGAATCGCTGAAGAGCTTCTACAGCCCGTCCAGCCTGACCCAGAACGCCGATGGCACCAACGCGATGATCCCGTTGAACACGGTGGTCAAGTCCGAATGGGTGTCGGCGCCGCCGTCGCTGAGCCGCTACAACGGCTATTCGGCGATCAACATCGTCGGTTCGCAGGCACCGGGTACCAGCTCGGGTGAGGCGATGCAGACCATGGAAGGCATCGTCAACGACGACCTGCCGGCCGGCTTCGGCTACGACTGGTCGGGCATGTCCTACCAGGAAATCCTGGCCGGCAACGCGGCGACCCTGCTGCTGGTGCTGTCGATCGTGGTGGTGTTCCTGTGCCTGGCCGCCCTGTATGAAAGCTGGTCGATCCCGGTGGCGGTGCTGCTGGTCGTGCCGCTGGGCGTGCTGGGTGCCCTCGGCCTGTCGATGCTGCGCGGCCTGCCCAACGATCTGTTCTTCAAGATCGGCCTGATCACCGTGATCGGCCTGGCGGCGAAGAACGCGATCCTGATCGTGGAGTTTGCGGTGGAGCAGCGCGCAGCAGGCAAGAACCTGCGTGATGCCACCATCGAAGCGGCCCGCCTGCGTTTCCGCCCGATCCTGATGACCTCGTTCGCGTTCATCATGGGCGTGATCCCGATGGCGATCTCCACCGGCGCCGGCGCCAACTCCCGCCACGCCATCGGCACCGGCGTGATCGGCGGCATGCTGTTCGCCACCCTGCTCGGCCTGCTGATGATCCCGGTGTTCTTCGTGGTCGTGCGCCGCATGCTGGGCGACAAGCTGGATGAACCGTCGAAGGAGTTCATGGAGCGCCAGCGCGACGCAGAGTCCGCCCACCGCCCGGATCGTTGATCCGGCGGTGCGCTGAAACGAAAAGGCCCCGGAGCGATCCGGGGCCTTTTTTGTTGCCGCTTCTGCATCCATGCCAACCTCGGTTGGCGCTGTTCGGGCAACGTCTCAGCGCAGCAGCGCCACCACCACGCACACCGCCACAACCGCCATCGCAGGCCATTGCATCGGCAGGAAGAAGAAGTGATGCGGAGCATGCAGGCCATGTGCACGCGGCTTTCGATTGAGCACAAAACCCAGCACCGTATTGATTGCCGAGCCAAGGCCGAACGCCAGCAGGACCTGGCCGAGTGAAGTATTGCCGCGACCCACCACTGGATCCGGGAACAGGATGAGGATGAGCAGCACGGCAGCGATCGGTGTGAGCAGGATCAGCAGCCCCGCGCCTCGATAGATGAGCATGTGGTGGTGTCCATGAACGGCGGAGCATTCTGCGCTCATCGAGCCGGAATGCCAATGGATCGCTGACACATCGACTGCACGGAGACCGGTCGCATACGGCCTGTATTGAGAAGCCTCGACCGCTGCGCCGGAAGGCATCACCCGACACCGAAGCGCTCAAGGCGTCTACCGTGTTCGCAGAAAGCCACCCACCCCGGATTCATGGGCACACAGAAATGCGGCACGCCCGGATCGCTGCTATCCAGATGTCTCGACGGCAATCGATCCGAAGCCCTCCAGGAGACTGATCATGGAAAGAGCACCACTACGATTCTTCAGCTGCCCTGCCCTGCTGTTTGGCGCGCTCTTCGCGGCCAGCAGCATCCAGGACAGCCACGCGGCAGGCGTCCTCGTCTGCGACAACTGTCGTGACCCGCGCGCATTGGCGCTTTCCTCGGGTACGGGGCCGACCATCGTCGCCGACCTCCAGCAGCGCCGGATCCATGGTTTCGATGTGGAATACGATCGCGAGCTACGGCGCTATCGCGCAACAAGGGCGCAGATTCCCGGGCCAATCAACGCATCCTTCAATCGGATCATGGGCATGCTCGACAACAACGTGCCAACCGTACAGTTCGCGCCGCGGCAGCGGGCCGGAAGAGGAGTCCAGTACGAGGTTCATCCTGATGACCCGCAATACGCCAACGGCATAAGCTTCCCGGAAGAGCACAAGAACCTCAACGCCTACGATGTCGTTCAGATGGCCACTGAGCGATCAAGGCTGGAAGCTGACATCGGCAAGGCCTTCACGGGGGCGACAACATCGTCGGCCGCCTGGAACGGCATGGCAACATTCCTTTCCTCGATCGGCCTGAGCTTCGTCAGCAAGACCGTCGGCATTGACAGCGCCATCTATCGGATCACATGGCGCGATGGTTCAAAAACCACGCTGGTCATCACGCCTTCTGCGGTTGATCAAGCCCGCTATGTGCAAGGTGAAAGCCGTGACGCCAAGGGCAACAAGATTCCGGATGGTGCGGCAACCGATCCAGAGATGGCCCGGCGCTTCATCGGCAACTATCGCTTTGACGATGCCGGCGAGCTCGAACGATGGGTTGACTCCGCCCGGCTCTACGGCGTGACCATGCATCCGGGAATGCCACGGGAATCCCTTCAGATCGTCTGTGAATGGAATGGAAAGGATATCGTTTGCCGGTTGCCACGTTGACAGCGCAGAGGAAACGGGGCGGCAATCGCCGCCCCGTCGTGTCCATCAGCGCAGCCCGGTCTCGTTGCGTGCGATCACCAGGCGCTGGATCTCCGAAGTACCTTCGTAGATCTCGGTGATCTTGGCATCACGGAAGTAGCGCTCCAGCGGCATTTCCTTGGAATACCCCATGCCGCCGTGGATCTGCACGGCCTGGTGGGTAATCCACATTGCCGCCTCAGAGGCGGTCAGCTTGGCAATGGCAGCCTCATTGCTGAAGCGCTTGCCCTGGTCCTTCACCCACGCCGCGCGCAGGGTCAGCAGCAGCGCGGCGTCCAGCTTGCACTTCATGTCGGCAATCTTGGCCTGGGTCATCTGGAAGGTACCGATGGCCGCACCGAATGCCTTGCGCTCCTTGACGTATTCAATCGTCGCTTCATAGGCGGCTCGGGCGATGCCGACGGCCTGCGAAGCGATGCCGATGCGACCGGCATCGAGCACGCTCATGGCGATCTTGAATCCCTCGCCTTCCTGGCCCAGCACGTCTTCGGCCTGCGCCACGTAGTCGTTGAACTCGATCTCGCAGGTGGCCGAGGCGCGGATGCCCAGCTTGGGCTCGGTCTTGCCACGACCGAAACCGGCCTTGTCGGTATCGATGATGAAGGCGGTGATGCCGCGCGCGGCCTTGTCCGGCTCGCTCATCGCGAACAGCACGATGTACTTGGCCACCGGACCGGAGGTGATCCAGCTCTTCTTGCCATTGATGACGAAGGTGCCGTCGGCCTGCTTCACCGCGCGGCAGCGCATGGCGGTGGCATCGGAACCGGACTGCGGCTCGGTCAGCGCGAACGCGCCGATGGCCGTGCCTTCGGCGATGGCACGTACGTAGGTCTGCTTCTGCTGCTCGGTACCGTGGGTCAGGATGCCGTTGCAGAACAGCGAATTGTTGACCGACATGATGGTCGAATGGGCTGCGTCGGCGGCGGCGACCTCCACCATCGCCAGCACGTACGCAACCGGGTCCATGCCCGCACCGCCGTATTCGGTCGGCACTTCAATGCCCATCAGGCCGTTCTCGCCCAGCAGGCGGATGTTGTCCAGCGGGAACTCGCCGGTGCGGTCATGATGCTCCGCACTGGGGGCGATCTTTTCCTGCGCGATGCGCCGCGCCACGTCCTGCAGCATCAACTGCTCTTCGGTAAAGCTGAAATCCACAACACCCTCCCGGGTACATGAAGTTATGGGCCGCATACGGCGCGCCCAGGTGCTCCGATTGTACCGGGGCCCGGCAGTTTCCGTACGCTGGCGACTTGACCGCGACAGCCCCTTCAGCGAATATATCTCTATATCGCGATAGGTAGATGTTTATGGATCTGGAAGACTGGTCGACCCGCCTGAAGGTGTTCGCCGATGCCACTCGCGTGCGCCTGCTGGCGCTGCTGGAGCAGGAGGAACTGACCGTGGCCGAACTGTCGGCGATCACCCGGCTGGCGCAGCCGCGCGTGTCCACCCACCTGGCACGCCTGAAGGAAGCCGGCCTGGTCCGCGACCGCCGTGCCGGCGTGTCGGCCTACTACCGCTTCGACGAGGCCCAGCTGGACCCGGCGCAGCGTGCATTGTGGCATGCCTTGAGCAACGGAAGCGATGACCCGCTGCTGCGCCAGGATGCCGAACGCGTCGCCGCCGTGCTGGCGCACCGCGCCTCGGACCAGAACTGGGCCGACAGCGTGGCCGGCGACATGGAACGCCACTACTCTCCGGGCCGTACCTGGGAGGCGCTGGCCCGCACCGCGCTGCCGCTGCTGGAGACCGGCGACGTGCTGGATATCGCCTCTGGTGATGGCGTGCTGGCCGAACTGGTAGCCCCACATGCCAAGCGCTACATCTGCATCGATACCAGCGCGCGCGTGGTTGCCGCCGCCAGCGAGCGCCTGCGGCGGCTGCCCAATGTGGAAGTGCGCGAGGGCGACATGCATGCACTGCCGTTCAAGGATGCCAGCTTCGATCTGGTCGTGCTGATGCACGCGCTGACCTACGCCAGCAAGCCGGCGCAGGCGGTGACCGAAGCCGCGCGCGTGCTGCGGCCCGGTGGCCGGCTGCTGCTGTGCAGCCTGGCGCGCCACGAGCACAAGGCCGCCGTGGAGGCCTATGGCCATGTCAACCTCGGCTTCAGCGACAAGGAGCTGCGCAGGTTCGTCGACAAGGCCGGCCTGCAGGTGTCCAGCCTGGAGACGGTCACCCGCGAGAAACGCCCGCCGCACTTTGAAGTGATTTCGCTGATCGCCAACAAGCCCTGAGCCCGAGACCGCCATGCCTGCCCTGCCTTGGTTGCATCCCGATCGTGCCAACACGCTGCTCGACGCCCTGCGCGAGCGGATCCTGATCATCGACGGCGCGATGGGTACGATGATCCAGCGCCATGGCCTACAGGAAGACGATTACCGTGGCGAGCGCTTCGCCGGTGGCTACGACCATGCGCATGGCCCCGGCTGTGACCACGGCGTGCCCGAAGGCCATGATCTGAAGGGCAACAACGATCTGCTGCTGTTGACCCGGCCGCAGATCGTCGCCGACATCCACACCGCCTACCTCGAGGCCGGTGCGGACCTGGTCGAAACCAACACCTTCAATGCAACCTCGGTCAGCCAGGCCGACTACCACCTCGAGCACCTGGTGTACGAACTGAACAAGGCCGGCGCTGCGGTCGCGCGCGCGTGCTGTGATGCAGTGGCCGCAACCACCCCGGGCAAGCCGCGCTTCGTGATCGGGGTGATCGGCCCGACCAGCCGCACCGCCTCGATCAGTCCCGACGTGAACGATCCGGGCTTCCGCAACACCAGCTTCGACGAGCTTCGCGACACCTATCGCGAAGCCATCGAAGGCCTGATCGACGGCGGCGCCGACACGCTCATGGTCGAGACCATCTTCGATACGCTCAATGCCAAGGCCGCGCTGTATGCGCTGGAAGAGGCCTTTGATGCACGTGGCGCGCGGTTGCCGGTGATGATCTCCGGCACCATCACCGACGCGTCGGGGCGCACCTTGTCCGGACAGACTGCCGAAGCCTTCCACGCCTCGCTGGCGCATGCGCGACCGCTGTCGATCGGCCTGAACTGCGCGCTGGGCGCCGATGCGATGCGCCCGCATGTGGAAACCCTCTCGCAGGTCGCCGACTGTTACGTCAGCGCCCACCCCAACGCCGGCCTGCCCAACGCGTTCGGCGAGTACGACGAAACCCCTGAAGAGATGGCCACCACCCTGCGGGGCTTCGCCGAGGATGGCCTGTTGAACCTGGTCGGTGGCTGCTGTGGTTCCACCCCCGACCATATCCGCGCGATCGCCCAGGCCGTGGCCGGGCTGGCACCGCGTGCCCTGCCGGGCGCACGGGAGCAGCACGCCGCATGAGCAGCACGCCTCTCACCCGCCTGTCCGGCCTGGAACCGCTGGTCATCACCCCGGACCTGCTGTTCATCAACGTCGGCGAACGCACCAACGTCACCGGCAGTGCGCAGTTCCGCAAGCTCATCAAGGAAGGCCGCTACGAAGAAGCGGTGGACGTGGCCCGCCAGCAGGTGGCCAGCGGTGCGCAGATCCTCGATGTGAACATGGACGAGGGCCTGATCGACTCGGAAGCGGCGATGACCCGCTACCTGAACCTGATCATGTCCGAGCCGGACATCGCGCGCATCCCGGTGATGGTCGACTCCTCCAAGTGGAGCGTGATCGAGGCCGGCCTGAAATGCCTGCAGGGCAAGAGCGTGGTCAACTCGATTTCGCTGAAGGAAGGCGAGGCGCTGTTCCGCGAGCACGCGCGCAAGGTGCTGCGCTACGGTGCTGCTGCGGTGGTGATGGCGTTCGACGAAAACGGGCAGGCCGACACCTGCGCGCGCAAGGTCGAAATCTGTACCCGTGCCTACCGCATCCTGGTCGACGAGATCGGTTTCCCGCCGCAGGACATCATCTTCGACCCGAACATCTTCGCCGTCGCTACGGGCATCGAAGAGCACGACAACTATGCAGTGGACTTCATCGAAGCCACCCGCATCATCAAGCAGACCCTGCCGCACTGCCACGTCTCCGGCGGCGTCTCCAACGTCTCGTTCTCCTTCCGCGGCAACGAAACGGTACGCCAGGCCATCCACTCGGTGTTCCTGTACCACGCGATCGCCGCCGGCATGGACATGGGCATCGTCAACGCCGGCGCGATGCCGATCTACGACGACCTGGAGCCGGACCTGCGCGAGCGCGTCGAGGACGTGATCCTCAACTGCCGAAGCGATGCCACCGAGCGTCTGCTGGAGATCGCCGAGCGCTACAAGGGCAAGAAGGGCGCGGCGAAGACCGAAGACCTGGCCTGGCGCGAAAAGCCGGTGGCACAGCGTTTGGCGCATGCCCTGGTACACGGCCTGGATGCCTTCGTCGAGGAAGACACCGAACTGGCCCGGCAGGCCTCCAGCCGCCCGCTGGATGTGATCGAAGGCCCGCTGATGGACGGCATGAACATCGTCGGCGACCTGTTCGGCGCCGGCAAGATGTTCCTGCCACAGGTGGTGAAATCCGCGCGCGTGATGAAGAAGGCCGTGGCCTACCTGCTGCCCTACATCGAAGCGGAAAAGGCGCGCAGCGGTGACACCGCCAAGAGCAACGGCAAGATCATCATGGCTACGGTGAAGGGCGATGTGCATGACATCGGCAAGAACATCGTCGGCGTCGTACTGGCCTGCAACAACTTCGACGTGGTCGACCTCGGCGTGATGGTGCCGGCGCAGAAGATCCTCGATGCCGCCCGCGAGCACAACGCAGACCTGATCGGCCTGTCCGGCCTGATCACCCCGTCCCTGGAGGAGATGAGCCACGTCGCCCGCGAGATGGAGCGCCAGGGCTTCGACCTGCCGCTGCTGATCGGGGGCGCAACCACTTCGCGTGCGCATACCGCGCTGAAGATCGACCCGCACTACAAGGCGCCGACGGTGTGGGTGAAGGATGCGTCGCGCGCGGTTGGCGTGGCGCAGTCGCTGATCTCGCGTGATCTGCGCGAGGCCTTCGTTGCCGCCAACGAAGCCGACTATGCCGAAATCCGCGCACGCCACCGCAACCGGGGCGACGCCAAGCGCCTGGTCACACTGGAACATGCGCGCGCGCAGAAATTCCATGGCGGCTGGGACAACTACACTCCACCGGCACCGAATCAGCCCGGCCTGCACGTGTTCGACGACTATCCCCTGGCCGAACTGGTCGACTACATCGACTGGACGCCGTTCTTCCAGGCCTGGGAGCTGGCCGGCAAGTTCCCGGCGATCCTCACCGACGAGATCGTCGGCAGCCAGGCCAGCGAGCTGTACCGCGATGCCCGCGCGATGCTCGACCGCATCGTCGGCGAGAAGTGGCTGACCGCCAAGGCCGTGTTCGGCCTGTGGCCGGCCAACAGCGTCGGCGACGACGTACGCGTGCAGCACCCACAGGGCGAGACCACCCTGCACTTCCTGCGCCAGCAGGTGGACAAGCCGGCCGAGCGCCCGGATTTCTGCCTGGCCGATTTCATTGCACCAGCCGACAGCGGAAAGCAGGATTGGATCGGCGCGTTCGCGGTCACCGCCGGCATCGGCATCGTCGCGCATGTCGCGCGTTTCGAAGCCGAGCATGACGACTACAACGCGATCCTGCTGAAGGCCCTGGCCGACCGCTTCGCCGAGGCACTGGCCGAGCGCCTGCACCAGCGCGTGCGTACAGAATTCTGGGGCTACGACCGCGCCGAGACGCTGGACAACGAAGCCTTGATCGACGAGCGGTACCGCGGCATCCGTCCGGCGCCGGGCTACCCGGCCTGCCCCGAGCACAGCGAGAAGCGCCGCCTGTTCGACCTGCTGCAGGCTGAGAAGAACGCGGGCATGGAACTGACCGAGAGCTTCGCGATGCTGCCCACGGCCGCTGTCTCGGGCTACTACTTCAGCCATCCGCAGAGCCAGTACTTCGTGGTCGGGCGGCTCAGCCGCGAACAGGTCACCGACTATGCCCGGCGCTACCGTGCATTATTCCCGCGATGACCGTTCCCGTTGCCCGCCTCTCAAGTTTCTACTTGTTCTACTACGCGGCGCTCGGCGCGTTCACGCCGTACTGGAGCCTGTTCCTCACTGCACGCGGGATGAGCGTGACCGCGATCAGCGTGATGATGGGCCTGTGGTACGCCACCCGCGTCATCGCACCCAGTGCCTGGACCTCGCTGGCGGCCGCATCACCGCGACCGATCCGCCTACTGCGCGTCGGCTGCGTGCTGACCCTGCTCAGCTTCGCCGCCTTCCTGCTGCCCCTGCCGCAGCCGTGGATGTACCCGGCGATGATCGTGTTCTGCTTCTTCTACAACGCGGTGATGCCGCAGTTCGAGTCGATCACCCTCACCCACCTGGGCAACGACAGCCATCGCTACGGGCTGATCCGGGTCTGGGGCTCGCTCGGTTTCATCGCCGTGGTCACCCTGTTCGGCTGGCTGATCGAAGGCGATGGCGCCGGCAGCCACGCCGGATTGTTGCCCTGGATGATGCTGCCCCTGTTCGTGCTGCTGGTTGCCTCGGCCTTCAGCAACCACTACGCGCGCGACATCGGCAGGACGGCGGGGGATGCCAGCGGCTTCTGGCAGATCGTGCGCCGACCGCCGGTGCTGGCGTTCTTCCTGGCCGCGTTCATGGAGCAGCTGTCGTTCGGCCCGTACTACACGTTCTTCTCGGTCTACATGGACCATCACGGTTACCGTACCTCCGCCCTGGGCCTGCTGTGGACCATCGGCGTGGTCTTCGAAGTGGGCGTGTTCTTCACCATCGGCCGCTTCTTCCGCCGCTACGACGCCAGCTGGATGCTGCTGATCGCACTGGTCAGTTCCTGCCTGCGCTGGGCCGTGACCGCATTGTTCCCGGAGAACCTGCCGGTAATGCTGCTGGCGCAGACCGCGCACGCGCTGGGCTTTGCCGCGTTCTTTGCGGCGGCGATGCAGATGCTGGCGACCTACTTCCCCGGTCGTCTCAATGGCCACGGCCAGGGACTGCTCTATGGATTCTCGTCGGGTGTCGGCGGGGTGCTGGGCGCGCTTATTGCCGGCCAGCTGTGGAAGATCGACGATGGCCGCACCGCATTCCTGGCGGCTAGCGGGTTTGCCCTGATCGGCGCCCTGCTCTGCTTCTTCGCGCTGAGCCTGCCGCTGATGCGCGCGCGCCGCAGAACTGCGTGCGCCCGGTAACGAAAACGCCGGGCAGGGCCCGGCGTTTTCATCATGCGGCAGATGCAGTTACCAGACCAGGTCGTCCGGCACCTGGTACTGCGGGTCCGCGTACGGATCTTCCTCGGCCGGCGCATTCGGATCGACCTTCAGCGCCACCGACGGGGCGAACACTGCCTCGCACTGTGCCAGCACCTCGGCGGTCACCAGCAGGTAGCGGCCGTTGAGCTGGACCACGCCCAGTTCACCGGCATTGAGCGCGGTCAGCTGTTCGGCGGTCACGTAGATGCGCTTGATCTTGCCGCCGTACGGGAAGTGGCGGGCAATGTCCGCCTCCTCGGCATTGAGGCTTTTGCCCTGCAGCAGCGCTTCCAGCTTGGTCTTCGCCTCACGGCGCACGCGTGCTTCTTCCTGCTTCAGGCGCTCGGCCTCGATGCGCTCTTCCTTCTCCCGCTGCGCACGGATCGCATAGGCCTTGGCCAGGTCCATCTCTTCGGCGCTGCGCGGCTTGCGCGGCCCCTGCTGCCCTTGGCCACCACGCGCCTGCCCACCGGGCTTGCCCGCCCCACCATGGCCATGCCCGCGACGCTCGCCGGGCTTGTACTCGCCCTTGCCTGCGCCCTGCGGCTTTGCATTGCCGTTGCCACCCTTGCCCTGCGGGCGGCCGTCACGGCGGGGGCCATCATTCTTGCGCTCGGGCTTGGGCGCGGGCTTGAAGCCCAGGCCCATCAGCTGGTCGCGGAGGGTATCGCTCATAGGATTCGGATCAGTAGTGCGGCGGCGGCGGTTCGCTCGCCGGATCGGAAGAATTCAGTGCGTTGCGGACCTTGCCCAGGTCCTCCAGCAGGACGCGCAGCACATCGGCATTGCGCATGCCCTGCATGCGGGCATCAGCCAGCGCATCGCTCAACTCGGCCAGCGCCTGTTCCTGGAAGGACACGCGCATCTCCAACTCGACCAGGCGCGCTTCCAGCGCCTGCTCGCGTTCGGTCGGTAGATCAGACATGCAGCGAACGCCCCCGGCCGATGCCGTAGTACGCCAGGCCGGCGGCTTCCACTTCGGCCGGCTCATAGAGGTTGCGGCCGTCGAACACCACCGCGTCCTTCAGCTGCTCGCGCAGCTTCTGGAAATCGGGACTGCGGAACTGCTTCCACTCGGTCACCACGACCAGGGCATCCGCGCCCTGCAGCGCTTCGTCAGCATTGCTGCAGAACACCAGGTCATCGCGTTCGCCGAAGATGCGCTGCGATTCGTGCATTGCTTCCGGATCGTAGGCACGCACCGTGGCACCGCCTTCCCACAGCTGCGCCAGCAGGCGACGGCTGGAGGCTTCACGCATGTCATCAGTGTTCGGCTTGAAGGCCAGGCCCCACACAGCGAAGGTCTTGCCGCGCACCCCTTCGTCCTCGCCCTTGTCGTAATGACGCTGGATGAGGGCGAACAGATGGCCCTTCTGTGCATCGTTGACCGCTTCCACTGCATTGAGCAGCTTCGGCTCCAGGCCATGCTGCTGGGCGGTACGGGCCAATGCCTGCACGTCCTTCGGGAAGCACGAGCCGCCGTAGCCGGCGCCCGGGTAGATGAAGTGCCAGCCGATGCGCGGGTCCGAGCCGATGCCCTGGCGGACCTGCTCGACGTCGGCACCGACGCGTTCGGCAATGTTGGCGATTTCGTTCATGAATGAAATCTTGGTTGCCAGCATCGCATTGGCGGCGTACTTGGTCAGCTCGGCCGAACGCACGTCCATCTCGACCACGCGGTCGTGGTTGCGGTTGAACGGCGCGTACAGGCGGCGCATTACCGCTACCGACTCATCGCTGGTCGCACCGATGATGATGCGGTCCGGGCGCATGCAATCGGCGACTGCGTCGCCTTCCTTCAGGAATTCCGGATTGGACACCACGTCGAAGGTGATGTCCGCGCCACGCGCGGCCAGTTCTTCGGCAATGGCGGCGCGCACCTTGTCGGCGGTACCCACCGGCACCGTCGACTTGTTGACCACCACGGTGGGCACGCTCATGTGCCGGCCGATGGTACGGGCAACGGCCAGCACGTACTGCAGATCGGCGCTGCCATCCTCGTCCGGCGGGGTACCCACGGCGATGAACACTACCTGGCCATGCGCGATCGCCGACGCGGCATCGGTAGTGAATGCCAGCCGCGACGCGGCGTGGTTGGCCTTCACCATCGGCTCCAGGCCAGGCTCATAGATGGGAATGACGCCCTGGTTGAGGCCATCTACCTTGGCCTGGTCGATATCGACGCAGACCACCTGATGACCGACATCGGCCAGGCAGGTACCGGTCACCAGTCCAACGTAACCCGTACCAAAAATCGCAACGCGCATATCCGTATTCGCTCCTCGATGACTTACGGCAGGACGCCCAGCAGCTCGACGTCGAACGTCAAAGTCGCGTTCGGGCCGATCGGGCCGCCGGGAGTGCCGTTCTCACCGTAGGCGAGTTCGCCCGGGATCCAGAAGCGGTACTTCGAACCGACCGGCATCAGCGCAACGCCTTCGGTCCAGCCCTTGATCACCTGGTCCAGGCCGAACTCAGCCGGCTGGCGGCCGTAGGAACTGTCGAACACGGTGCCGTTGAGCAGCTTGCCTTCGTAGTTCACGCGCACCTTGCTGCTCGGCAGCGGACGCTCGCCGCTACCCGGGCGGATCACCTGGTACTGCAGGCCCGACGCGGTGGTCACCACGCCCGGCTGGGTCTTGTTCTTGGCCAGGAACGCATTGCCTTCCTCGCGGTTGGTCTGCGCAGCGGCGGCGGCCTTGGCCTGCATTTCGGCCTGCTTGCTGCCCATGAAGGCCTGAATGGTGGCGGTCGCGTCAGCTTCCGTCATCTTCGGCTGTCCCTTGCTCAGGCCGGTGCTGATCGCGTCAAACAGCGAGGCGACGTCGATGTCATCCTTCAGTTGCGCCAGCGACGGGCCCACCGAGTAGGAACCGATCATCTGCGAGACCTTGACGCGGTCGACCTTCGGCGGCTGCGAACCCGGCGCCACGCCCGGCACCTGCTGCCCGCTGCGGGCCATCACGACCTGGCGCAGGGCCGCGTCGGTGGCCTTGGCCTGTTCCTGGGTGATCTGCGGCTGCAGGCCTTCGAACGAACGCTCCACGGCGGTGCGCAGCGCGGCCACGTCGATCTCATCGGCGATCGGAGTGAACGACTTGGCCACGTCCAGGCCGATGGCGTAGCCCAGCTTCTGCTTGGGGGAATTCAAGGTTGCGGTCTCCTTGGCGGCTGCGGGGGCAGCCGGTTGTTGCGACAGAGCGACACCCGAAGTGCCCATCGCCAGAATCAGAACCGACGCCGCGGCGCCGCGCATTCCCATCTTCATTCGCTGCATTCCTGGAAGTGTCTGGGCGCCGACGTCGGCGCGAAAAGGATCATTGTCGCACGCATGCCGTCGATGTCGAGGCATGCGTGCCGGATATCAATGCGTGGCGGCGGCCGCCAGCGCCTTGTCGATGGCCGCGATCAGCTGCGGATCGTCCGGCGTCACCTTGCTGGCGAACTGGGCGATGACCTTGCCATCGCGGCCCACGAGGTACTTGTGGAAGTTCCAGGCCGGCGCAACGCCGGTCGCTGCGGTCAGCCGCTGGTACAGCGGCGTGGCCTGCGGACCGACCACATGCACTTTCTCGAACATCGGGAACCTGACGCCGTAGGTCAGGGTGCAGAAGTCCTGGATCTGCTTCTCGTCACCGGGCTCCTGGCCCTTGAAATCGTTGGACGGGAAGCCGAGCACCGCGAAGCCGTTGCCGGCGTACTGCCTGTGCAGCGCCTCCAGGCCTTCGTACTGAGGGGTATAGCCACACTTGCTGGCGGTATTGACCACCAGCAGCACCTGGCCGTGGTAGCGCTGCTGCAGGTTGACCTGCTGCTTGCCAGCCAGCGGCCGGTAGCTGACGTCGAGCAGGTCGGCGGCCAGCGCATTGGCCGAGGCTGCCAGGCCGAGGGCCAGCAGAGTCAACAGGGACAGGCCGCGGAAGCGGTGCGGGAAGGCGGTCGACAGGGGCATGGGAACGTTCCGCAATAGCCGTTTCAAGGGTCCGGCCAGCATCGGCCGGGAATCGGCCGAACTATAGCACCGGGCCCTGTGGCACCTGTCGGCCCCGCCGTGGCACAGCTTTGCCGGGCTTGGCGACAGCCTGTGGGAAACGGCCGCGGCGCGTCGTCATTGACATAGGATTGACGTGACTGAATGGAAGGCGGTCAGGGAAGCCGGTTTCACAACCAATTTTTCCTTTATTATCAATTGCCTGGATGGATATGGCGCGTTCTTGACCGCCCCTGCCATCAGTTGGGTGATGTGGGGGCTTGCACCCCGGCGTGCTGGTGTTATAGTTGCATACAACACCAGTCACCTGAGACAGGGGGAAGCCATGAACGTCCGGATCCGTCGCAACCTCACCGCACACGCGGCCGTCGCTGTTTCGACCCTGCTCGTGCTGGCCTGGTGGGCCACGCCCACCGCCCCTGCTTCTGCCGCTGCCGAAAGTGCGCAGGACGCGACGCTCTCCCCGGCAGGGAATGCCACCCCCTCCTCCCCCCCTCCCCCGCGTCGGCTGCACAGCGCGCTGTCCATGCCGTATTTCTCGTTCGCCCAGCCGCTGATCCCACGGAGCTGAACATGAGCGACATCCAGTGGAGCGACGGCGCTCCCATCTACCGTCAGTTGAAGGAGCGCGTGATCGCCATGATGCTCGACGGAATCCTCAAGCCGGGCGATGCCCTGCCTTCGGTGCGCCAGGTGGCCGCCGACTATCAACTCAACCCCATCACCGTTTCGCGCGCCTACCAGGAACTGGCTGACGAAGGCCTGGTGGAGAAGCGCCGCGGCCTGGGCATGTTCATGACCGAGCAGGCGGCTACGCAGCTGCGAAGCAGCGAGCGCGACCGTTTCCTCAACGAAGAATGGCCGGCGGTCCTGGAGCGCATCCAGCGCCTGGGCCTGAGCCTCGACGAATTGCTGCCCCAGGGGAAAGTCTGATGAAGAGCACTGCAAGTGAAGCGGTCATCACCGCCCGAGGCCTGCGCAAGGCCTACAAGACCACGGTTGCCCTCGACAACGCCAGCTTCAGCATCCCAAGCGGGCGCATCGTCGGCCTGATCGGGCCCAATGGCGCCGGCAAGACCACCGCGCTGAAGGCCCTTCTGGGCCTGACCTCGGTGGAGGGTGAACTGAGCGTGCTCGGGCGTGACCCGCGACTGCACCGCGACGAACTGATGAATGACATCTGCTTCATCGCTGATGTCGCCGTGCTGCCGCGCTGGTTGAAGGTCCGCGAAGCGATCGACTTCGTCGCTGGCGTTCACCCGCGCTTCGACCGCGCCCGTTGCGAACGCTTCCTGGCCAACACCAAGCTGCAGCCGAAGCAGCGCGTGCGGGAGCTGTCCAAGGGCATGATCGTGCAGCTGCACCTGGCGCTGGTGATGGCCATCGATGCCCGCATCCTGGTGCTGGACGAGCCGACACTGGGCCTGGACATCCTGTACCGCAAGGAGTTCTACCAGCGCCTGCTGGAAGACTACTTCGACGAACAGAAGACGATCATCGTCACTACCCACCAGGTGGAGGAAATCGAGCATATCCTCAGCGACGTCATGTTCATCCGTGATGGCCGCATCGTGCTCGACGCTGAAATGGACGACGTCGGCCAGCGCTATACCGAGCTGCTGGTCAATGCCGAAAAGCTGGACACCGCCCGCGCATTGAATCCGATCGACGAGCGCAGCCTGGCGTTCGGCAAGACGGTGATGCTGTTCGATGGCGTGCCGCGCGCCCAGCTTTCCTCCCTCGGCGAGACCCGCATCCCGGGCCTGGCCGACCTGTTCGTCGCCATCATGAAGGGGACCTACGCATGAACGCCGTCAACCACCCCGTCAGCCCGATCGGCACCCTGCGCTGGCTGCTCAAGCGCGAGTATTGGGAGAACCGCGGCGGCTTCCTCTATGCACCGTTGATCGCCGGACTGATCTCGCTGGTGATGAGCACCATCGGCATCGCGTTCGGCCTGTTCGCGCTGCATCGTGCCGCGCGCGACGGCGGCCTGCACATCGACGGCGAAGATGTGAACATCAATGGCCTGGACCTGGCGCTGCTCACCCGCGACATCAGTGCCAAGGACCTGGCCGATCTCGGTAACGGCCTCGACCTGACCCTCGTGCTCAGCTCGGCGTGGCCATTCCTGGTCCTGGCCTTCGTGGTGTTCTTCTACTGCCTGGGCGCCCTGTACGATGACCGCCGCGACCGCAGCATCCTGTTCTGGAAGTCGCTGCCGCTGTCGGACACCCAGACGGTGCTGTCCAAGCTGATCAGTGCGCTGATCGTGGCCCCGCTGATCGCGGTGATCGCTGGCATCATCACCATGCTCGGCTTCATGCTGGTCATCAGCATCGTCGCGCTGATGCACGGTGGCAGCCCGATGACCCTGATCTGGGGCCCGGCCAGCCCGTTGACCCTGGCTGCCGGCCACCTGAGCTGGATTCCGGTCTACGCGCTGTGGGCCCTGCCCACCGCCGGCTGGCTGCTGCTGTGCTCGGCCTGGGCCAAGAGCAAGCCGTTCCTGTGGGCGGTGATGCTGCCGCTGTTTGCCGGCGTCATCGTCAGCACCACCAAGATCATGCCGCTGTTCGGTCTGACCACCGGCTGGTTCTGGCAGAACATCGTCGGCCGCCTGCTGCTGGGCGGCGTACCCGGCATGGACCTGCTGTATCGCCTCGGCGCAGGTGAAGGGTCGCGCCGCGATCTGGACTCGGTGGTCAGCCTGATGTCCCCTGCCTCGCAGCTGAAGTCGCTGGCGATGCCGGAACTGTGGATCGGTGCGGCCGTCGGTGCAGTGTTCATCTTCCTCGCCATCCGCCTGCGCAAGCGCGCCGGCGAGATCTGACTCCACCCATCCGGAGGCACCACCCATGCGTTCCCTGCTCGCCTGTTCTGCGTTGTTGCTGTTGCCGCTGTCGGCGCTGGCCGCCGATGCCCCTAACTGCAAGTTCACCGCTGCCCGTACGTTGAAGCTGGAGACATCCGGCGCCAAGGCGGTGGTGTTCGAGGTGAACCAGCATGACCTGAAGGTGGTCGCCAGCAAGGGCGGTGGCCAGCTGGATGGTCGCGCCTGCGCCTCCAGCCAGGAATGGTTGGACCAGCTGGTGCTGGATCAGCGGAAGGAAGGCGACAAGCTGGTGGTCAGCCTGCGCCGCGAAGGCCGCGACGGCGGCATCAGCCTGGGCAGCAGCTATGCCTGGCTGGACATCCGTGGCAGCGTGCCGGACAACCTGCCCCTGCAGCTGAAGGTCGGTTCCGGCGATGCCAGCGTGGAAAACGCGCAGTCACTCAGCGTGGACGTCGGTTCCGGTGACGCCGTGGCCCGCGGAACCCGTGGCAGCATTCACGCCGCAGTGGGTTCGGGCGACCTCAACATCGATGGCGGCGGCTCCCTGAACCTGCTCTCGCTGGGTTCCGGCGACGTCACCGTACGCAACATCACCGGCGACGCCAGCACCGGTACCGTCGGCTCCGGTGACCTGAAGATCACCGATGTGCGTGGCAACGCGCGGCTGGATACCGTGGGCTCGGGTGACATCGAGTTCAAGCGTGTGCAGGGCAGCGTTGAAGTGGGCGTGGTCGGCTCCGGCGGGGTCGATCTGGCCGATATCGGCGGCAATGTGCATGTCCACAGCCACGGTTCGGGCGACATCCACGTCGACGGGGTGCGCGGCACCCTGACCGTCGATCGCAGCGGCAGCGGTGACGTCGATCATCGCAACGTCAGCGGCCGGGTCACCCTGCCGCGCAGCAAGTAACCCTTTTCCAGACACTACCAGGGGAACACCATGAACCTGTTGCGCCTGCTGCCTGCCACCCTGCTGTGCCTGCCGCTGATCGCCTGCGGCGGCACGTCCTCCACGCCTGATACCACCGTCGGCAAAAGCGTGGCCGAGGCGACCAGCGGGGTCGGCCAGACGGTCAAGGAGGCCATGGACGATGCCCGCAAGGACATCGCCCAGGGCAACATCAAGATCTCGGCCGACAAGCAGCCGCGTGCGGAGATCACGCCGGACGGGCGGCTGCTGATCGGCGGCAAGGAAGTGCCGGCCGATGAGGCCCAGCGCCGGCAGCTGCTGGAATACCGCGGCCACGTCGTTGCCATTGCAATGGACGGCATGGATGTCGGCCTGGCCGGTGCCAAGCTCGGCGCCAGTGCTGCCGGAGAGGCCCTGAAGGGCATCTTCAGCGGCGACAGCGAGGGCATCGAGAAGCGGATCAATGCCGAGGCGGAGAAGATCGAAGCCCAGGCCAAGCGCATCTGCAACCGCATGCCGGCGATGCTGGCCAGCCAGCAGGCGCTGGCCGCATCGCTGCCCGCGTTCAGGCCGTACGCCACGATGGACCAGAGTGACGTCGACGACTGCGGCAAGGACACCGTGGTCCAGCGCTAGGCCTGTGACAGATCAGCGCACCCGGCCGGCAGCGGCGCCCCGCTGACGGCCGTAACGTGCCGACCGGCTTACAATGTCGGCCCCGGACGCCCCCGAACCGAATGCCATGAAGAAGTTGTTCCTGCTGCTGGCCGCCCTGCTCTGCCTGGGCCTGGTCGGCTGTGACAAGGATTACCGCAACCACCGCGCCGAGCGCGGCAAGCCCAAGATTTCCGTCAGCGAAGGGATGGTGACCGTGCGTCGCCCGCCGGCACCGAACATCATCATCCTCGGCGATGGCACGATGAAGGTGGACGAGATCCAGATCCCGCTCGACGAAGGGCAGAAGCAGATGCTGCAGACGATGTTCGGCCGGCTGCAGGTACTGCGCCAGAATACCCTGGTCGCCGCCCCGGCCGATCCCAACATGCAACCGGTGAAGATCCAGCCGCCGGAAGGCATGGAAGTGATCCCGGCCGACCTGGTCCAGCGCATCCCCGAGTTCAAGGACTACACCGACACCTTCGGCAACATCGTCGCCGACCGTCGCTGAAGCAGAAACGCCGCCCCAGGGCGGCGTTTCCTTTTGTAGAGCCGAGCCCATGCCCGGTTCAGGTCCAGGAAGCAGCCGAGCATGGGCTCGGCTCTACAACCAGCAGATCAACCGCCGGCGCCACCACCGCCAGCCTGGATGCCACCTGCGGTCAGTGCGGTCGGATCCAGCAGGCGCCGCAATTCGGCCTCCTCCAGCCCGCTGTCTTCCAGCGCTACGTCCAGCACCGGGCGCTGTTCCTTGTAGGCACGCTTGGCAATGGCCGCTGCCTTCTCGTAGCCGATGATCGGGTTCAGCGCCGTGACCAGGATGGGATTGCGCGACAGCGCCTCGGCAACACGGTCTTGGCGCACCTTCAGCCCGGCAATCGCGCTGTCGGCCAGCAGCCGCGACACATTGGCCAGCAGGCCGATGCCATCCAGCAGGTTCACCGCGATCAGCGGCAGGGTGACGTTGAGCTGGAAGTTGCCGGTCTGCCCGGCCACGGTGATCGCGGTGTGGTGGCCAATCACCTGCGCGCACGCCATCACGGTTGCTTCCGGAATCACCGGGTTGACCTTGCCCGGCATGATCGAGCTGCCCGGCTGCAGTGCCGGCAGCTCGATCTCGCCCAGCCCGGCCAGCGGACCGGCGTTCATCCAGCGAAGATCATTGGCGATCTTGATCAGCGCCACCGCCAGTGCATTGAGCTGGCCGGACAACTCCACTGCATCGTCCTGCGCGGCCAGGCCTTCGAACTTGTTCTCGGCGCTGTCGAACTTGAAACCGGTCTGTTGCTTCAGTGCCTTGGCTACCTGCGCGCCAAAACGCGGGTCGGCGTTGATGCCGGTGCCGATGGCGGTGCCACCCAGCGGCAGCCGGCGCACGCGCTTGAGGCTGTCTTCGATGCGCTCCTGCGCCGAGGCCAGCTGCGCCGACCATGCGCCGAACTCCTGCTCGAAGGTCAGTGGCATCGCGTCCATCAGGTGGGTACGGCCGGTCTTGACCACCTTGCGCAGGCTGCGGCCCTTCTTGTCGAGGGTCTTGCGCAGGTGCGCCAGCGCCGGCAGCAGCTGTTCGTGCGTCGCCAGCACCGCCGACACGCGCAGCGCGGTCGGGATCACGTCGTTGGAGCTCTGCCCCTGGTTGACGTGGTCATTGGGATGCACGGTGGTCTTGCCCGCCTTGCCGGCACGGTTGGCCAGGGTGGCGATGACCTCATTGGCATTCATGTTCGACGACGTGCCCGAACCGGTCTGGTAGACGTCGATCGGGAACTGCGCGTCCCAGTTGCCGGCGGCCACTTCGGCAGCAGCGGTCTGGATGGCCTTGGCCACGTTCTTCGGCAGGTGGCCCAGCTCGGCGTTGACGCCGGCGGCAGCGCCCTTGACCAGGCCCAAGGCACGGATGAAACCGCGCGGCATGCGCTGGCCCGACACCGGGAAATTCTGCACGGCACGCTGGGTCTGGGCGCCCCACAGGGCGTCCGCAGGCACCTGCAGTTCGCCCATGCTGTCGTGTTCGATTCTGAAACCCTTGCTTGCAGCTTTGCTCATTGCATCAACTCCGCACTACTTCAGTTGGGGAAAGGGAAGCGGCGGCTGGCAGGGTGTCGCTTCCCGGGCTGGCGGCTGCGCCAACGATACTCCCTTGCCCGCAGCGTGGGATGACGAGGACGGGCCAGAACGTTCCGTCCGCAGGGCCGTGTTGTAGAGCCGAGCCCATGCTCGGCTTCCCGCAGGGCGCCGGATTCTCCGAAGCAGCCGAGCGTAGGCTCGGCTCTACAGGGCACGCCCCGCCGGCACGTCGTAGAATATCGGCCCCGCCGCTCGTCCCAGCCCTGCCGACATGTCCGATTCCGCCCTGCTCGCCCTGTCCCCGCTCGATGGCCGCTATGCCGGCAAGGTCGACGCGCTGCGCCCGATCTTCTCCGAATACGGCCTGATCAAGGCCCGCATCACGGTCGAGGTGGAATGGCTGCTGGCGCTGGCCGCCGAACCGGGCATCGTCGAACTGGCGCCGTTCTCCGACGCCGCCGTCGCCCGCCTGCGCGACCTGGCCGCCCGCTTCAGCCCGGCCCAGGCCGCGCGCGTGAAGGAGATCGAGCGCACCACCAACCATGACGTCAAGGCGGTGGAGTACTTCATCAAGGAACAGCTGAAGGATGACGCCGAGCTGGCGCCGGCGCTGGAATTCGTGCATTTCGCCTGCACCAGCGAAGACATCAACAACCTCAGCTACGGCCTGATGCTGGAACAGGCCCGCCGCGAGGTGCTGCTGCCGACCCTGGACGGCATCGCCAGCACCCTGCGCACCCTGGCCCACGCCCAGGCCGGCCAGCCGATGCTGTCGCGCACCCACGGCCAGACCGCCTCGCCGACCACTTTGGGCAAGGAACTGGCCAACGTGGTCGCTCGCCTGGAACGCCAGCGCCGGCAGATCGCCGCGGTCGAACTGACCGGCAAGATCAACGGTGCCGTCGGCAACTACAACGCCCACGTGGCCAGCTACCCGGACGTGGACTGGCCGGCCTTCGCCGAGCGCTTCGTGACCGGCCTGGGCCTGGTATTCAACCCGTACACCACGCAGATCGAGCCGCACGACAACGTGGCCGAGATCGGCGATGCCGCACGCCGCGCCAACATCATCCTGATCGATCTGGCTCGCGACATCTGGGGCTACATCTCGCTGGGCTATTTCAAGCAGCGCCTGAAGGAAGGCGAAGTCGGCTCGTCGACGATGCCGCACAAGGTCAACCCGATCGATTTCGAGAATGCCGAAGGCAACTTCGGCATCGCCAACGCGCTGTTTGAGCACTTCAGCGCGAAGTTGCCGATCAGCCGCTGGCAGCGTGACCTGACCGATTCCACCGTGCTGCGTGCACTGGGCACCGCGTTCGGCCACAGCCAGGTGGCGCTGGATTCGCTGGCCAAGGGCGTGGGCAAGCTGGAAGTGAACCCGCAGCGCCTGGATGCCGATCTGGACGCGGCCTGGGAAGTGCTGGCCGAGGCCGTGCAGACGGTGATGCGCCGCCATGGCCTGCCGAACCCGTACGAGCAGCTGAAGGCGCTGACCCGCGGCCAGGGCATCACGGCCGAGTCGATGCGTGCGTTCGTGCAGGGGCTGGAGCTGCCGGCGGATGCGAAGCAGCGCCTGCTGGAGATGACCCCGGGCAGCTACACCGGCCTGGCCGAGTCGCTGGCGAAGAAGATCTAAGAGGTTTCCGTTGCGGCGGCGGCCGCGGGCGCTGCCTGCGGCAGGCAACGGCAACGGCAACGGCAACAGCAATAGCAACGTCAAGAGCGGCTCTGGATTGCTGCTAGCTGGGCGGGCCGGGAGGGGCCACCGGGACACGCCGTAAACCCATCCCTGAAGTGACCCCCGGGAGTTGGACGCCAGATCCAACCCCGAGGGATACATGAACAGATACGACGCTCGTTTCAAACTGCAGGTCGCCAAAGAGGCCTGCAAGACCTCCACATCAGTCAAAGCCGTTGCTCGTCGCCACAGCTTGGAGGCCTCCACGGTCAGGCGCTGGGTGGCGACCTATCGGCTGCATGGTTGGCGCGGATTTCATCGCCAGGCCCGGTTCTATGACCTCCCGTTCAAGTTGGCTGTCCTGGAAAAAATGAGCCAGGACGGCATGTCCGGGCGGGAGGCCACCACCTACTTCCAGATCGGTGATGCCGGCGCGGTGGGGCGATGGCGGCGCCTGTATGCTCAAGGCGGTGCCCAAGCGTTGGCACCGCCTCCGCCGCTGCCCCGAAAGCCGATGAAAAAGACCCGTTCGTCCAAGCCACCTGAGGAAATGAGCCGCGATGAGCTGCTCAAGGAAGTCGCCTATCTGCGTGCGGAGACCGACTACCTAAAAAAACTCGATGCCTTGATCCGGGAAGAGCAGGCGGCGCAAGACGCAAAGCGCAAGCCATCCAAGGATTGAGGCAGGTTCATACGCTGTCGCTTCTGCTCGAAGCGGCGGAGCTGTCACGCAGTACGTTCTATTACCAGAACCATGTCCTGGCCCATCCGGATCAGGACGAGGCAGCCCTGTGCGAGCGCATCCGTGCAATCTACGATCAAAGCCAAGGGCGCTATGGCTATCGCACGGTGACGCTGGAATTGGCCAATCAGGGTCATCGGACCAATCACAAGCGGGTACAGCGCCTGATGGGGGAGATGGGCCTGAAATCACGGGTACGGGTGAAGCGCTACCGGTCCTTCAAGGGGGCCGCCAATGTTGTGGTTGGCAATGACCTCAATCGCCAATTCCACGCCGAGCGCCCCAACCAGAAGTGGGTGACCGACGTGACCGAGTTCAAGGTACAAGGCATGAAGCTGTATCTGTCGCCGATCATGGACCTCTACAACGGCGAAATCGTGGCTTATCAGATCAAGCGCCAGCCCGTGTTCGATCTGGTAGGTCAGATGCTGGAGGAGGCCATCAAGAAGCTTTCGCCGGATGAGCGACCGATGATCCACTCCGATCAGGGCTGGCAGTACCAGCATGAAAACTACCGGCACATGCTGGAAAAGCACTCTTTGAAACAGAGCATGTCCCGGCGTGGCAACTGCCTGGACAATGCAGCGATGGAGAGCTTCTTTGGGACGCTGAAGTCGGAGTTCTTTTACCTGAACAGCTTTGACAGCATCGAGAGTCTGGAGGCGGGGCTGGTGGAATACATCCAGTACTACAACCAGGAGCGCATCAAACTGAAACTGAAAGGCCTGAGCCCGGTAGAGTACCGGGAGCGGGCCCAATCGGTCGCCTGACCCCGTCCAAGTCTCGGGGGTCACTTCACCATGGGGGCTCGATGGCGCCATCCATGGCTGCAACGGTCCCGCTGACCCCTCCCGCCCCACCTCTGACAGTTGTCCGGTGACGGATCGAAGAGCGTTGGGTTGTCGGGACGGAATTTGAAAGAGGGACGCGGCTTCGCCGCGTCCGTCTTTGTTTGAGGGTCTTTTGTAGAGCCGAGCCCGTGCTCGGCTGCTTTTGGGCGTGGGCAACAGCAAGCCGAGCGTGGGCTCGGCTCTACACAAGCAAGCGCAGCGCTCGAACCGCCGTTGCCTTTAATCTTCTTCTTCATTCTGTGGCGGGCCGCGCAGAGAACTGTCAGGGGCCGGGCGGGTGGGCTGCGCGGGGGTGTCCGCCGCATGGATGCGGCGGCCAAGCTTACAGGGACGTACTTGCAGCGTCCCCCGCGCAGCCCACCCGCCCGGCCAAACCCGGCTTTTGCTTTCAGCGACCAACCCAGACCCCGCCACGAGGGGCTCCGCCGTTGGCCGGACACCCCGCGACAAACCCGCGCACGTGCGCAATCCCCACGAACGTCGGACAATGGAGACCTTGGCGGCCCGCCGCGCCGCCCCTCCCGCTTTCCGCTGCAAGGATTCCCCCATGGCCGCCCGCAAGTCCTCCGCCCCCCTGATCGAAGTCACCGCCCGCCCCGGCCAGCCGCTGGGCATGGCGCCGGCCACCTTCCTGCGCGACTTCTGGCAGAAACGCCCGCTGCTGATCCGCAACGCCTTCCCCAATTTCCAGACCCCGGTGCAGCCGGAAGACCTGGCCGGGCTGGCCTGCGAGGAAGGCGTGCTGGCGCGCCTGATCGAGCACGACAAGACCCAGGACGGCTGGCGCGTGCGCACCGGTCCGTTCCAGGAAGACGTGTTCCCCGCCCTGCCCGACCATGACTGGACCCTGCTGGTGCAGGACGTGGACAAGTGGGACCCGGACGTGCGCGCCCTGATCGAGCACTTCAGCTTCCTGCCGCGCTGGCGCATGGATGACGTGATGATCAGCTTCGCCGCCACCGGCGGCTCGGTCGGCGCCCATGTCGACCAGTACGACGTGTTCCTGCTGCAGGCCCACGGCCATCGCCGCTGGCAGATCGATGCCAGCGAATCGATCAAGGGCAGGCAGCCGCCGCTGGGCTTCCGCCCGGACGTGGAGCTGAAGCTGCTGAAGGTGTTCAAGCCCACCCACGACTGGGTGCTGGCGCCGGGCGACATGCTCTACCTGCCGCCGAACGTGCCGCACCACGGCGTCGCCGAAGACCCCTGCCTGACCTTCTCCTTCGGCATGCGCGCGCCGTCCTCGGCCGAGCTGATCAGCGACTACCTGGACACCCTGATTGCCGATGCCGACGAGAACATCCGCTATCAGGATGCCGACCTGAAGGTGCCGGCCGACCCGAACGAGATCGACACGGTGGCGATGGCGCGGGTGATCACCGCGCTCAACGCCATCCGCATGAACGACCCGGACAAGCTGGGTGACTGGTTCGGCCGTTTCATCACCACCTACCGCGCCGCCGGCGAAGTGATGGCTCACCAGGCCGCTCCCGCACCGGAGGAAGTGGTCCAGGCCCTGGCCTCGGGCCTGCTGCTGCAGCGTCACCCCTGGGCGCGCCTGGCCTGGCGCCGGGCCAAGCGTGGCGCCAGCCTGTACGTCAGCGGCCAGGACTTCGCGCTGCCGGTGACGGACGCGCAGCGCCTGGCCGGCGCCGAGCAGCTTGATGCCGCCTCCTATCGCGGCCTGTCCGACAAGGGCCGCGCGGTGGTCCAGCAGCTGTTGGCCGGTGGCGTGTTCCAGCTGATCGATCCGAACGAGGTGTATGACGCTGAAGATGAGGATGACGGCGAAGACGCCGTGGTGCTCGGCGAAGTGGTTGAAGGCCGTGACCGTGTCGACGCGATCGACGCCGACGCGGTGTCCGACGATGTCCACACCGTGACCGTGCACGACGACGGCATCGAGGTCATCGTCAACTTCGAGGATCACGACGAAGACGACAGCGACGACGGTCGCGCCTGAGCCCTGCCGCCATGGTCCGGGTCCAGCAGGTCAGCCACGCGGACGCCCACGTTGCCATCCACGACGTGCGCCAACGCGTGTTCGTGCAGGAACAGGGCATCGCCGCCGAACTGGAACGCGACGCGCTGGACCCGGTCAGCGCCCATGTGCTGGCGCTGGACGCCGAAGGCCTGCCGGTCGGCACCGGCCGCCTGGCCCCCGATGGCCGCATCGGTCGCATGGCGGTGCTGGCCGACCATCGCAGCCAGGGCGTCGGTGAGGCCCTGCTGGAGGCACTGGTCGAGGCCGGGCGCCGGCTCGGCCTGGCCGAACTGCACCTGCACGCCCAGCTGCCCGCCCGCGACTTCTATGCCCGCCAGGGCTTCCTGCCCAAGGGCGAGGTGTTCGAGGAGGCCGGCATCGGCCACCAGCAGATGCGGCGGCGGCTGGGCGCGGCCAGCGCCATCGACAGCCGCGCCGAGGCCGTGGCGGCCACTACCGCCGTCATTCACCGCGCCCGTCGCCAGCTGTGGCTGCACAGCCGCCAGCTCGACCCGGGCCTGCTCGACACGCCTACGGTGCAGGCCGCGCTGCGCCGCTTCGTCACTGCCCGCCACGACAAGCAGCTGCGGGTGATCGTGCACGATGCCGCTGCGATCGCCGCTGCCGGCGCCCCACTGCTGGCGCTGGCCCAGCGCCTGCCCAGCGTGGTCCGGTTCCGCGAGGTCAGCGATCCGATCGACCGTGCGTTGGCCTCGGCCTGCCTGCTCAACGATGCGGGCGACTTCTACTTTCGTCTGATCGGCCATCGCCTCGACGGCGAGGCCGGCATCGCACTGCCTGCACGTTCGCAGCCGTTCGAGCAGCAATTGCTGCGTGTCTGGGACCGTTCGCGCGATTGCAGCGAACTGCGCGCGCTCGGCATCTGAGCCGGCGCCGCCGACCCAACCTGTCTGGAACCGGCACCCGAGGACGCGGGTTGCCTGCGGCAATGCCCCTTCGTGGCCCGTTGGGGGTACAATTTGGCTGTTTGAACGCGCCCGCGCAGGGCTATTCATCATTCCTGCCGGGTCCTTCTGAAGCCATACCCCACAAAGCGAATCAACACCCTCCATCGTGGACAATCAACTGAAGCAGTTTGCGCAATCTTCGCAACTCGCCGGCGGCAACGCCTCCTATGTCGAGGACCTGTACGAGCAGTACCTGGTCTCCCCGGATAGTGTCGATCCCAAATGGAAAACCTACTTCGATGGCTTCAAGGGCCGTGAAGCAGGTGACATTCCGCACTCGGCCGTCATCTCCCACATCGCGGACGCGGCCAAGGATGCGCTGAAAGCTGGCACCGGCAGCGGTGCGGGCGACGAGCGCGAGCGCAATGTCGGTCGTCTGATCACCGCCTACCGCTCCCGCGGCCACCTCGACGCCCGCCTGGACCCGCTGGGCCTGGCCGCACCGGTCAACACCCCGGACCTGGGCCTGCCGTTCCACAGCCTGTCCGATGCCGACCTCAACAGCGAGTTCAGCACCGGCGGCGTCGGCGGCCAGCCGCGCATGAAGCTGCGCGACCTGCTGGCACGCCTGAAGGCGACCTACACCGGCTCGATCGGTGCGGAGTTCATGCACATCTCCGAGGTCGAGCAGCGCCAGTGGATCTACAAGAAGCTGGAAGCGGCCGGTGGCAACTACCAGCTGGACGCTGACACCCAGCGCCGCACCCTGGAGCGCCTGACCGCGGCCGAAGGCCTGGAGCGCTACCTGCACACCAAGTACGTCGGCCAGAAGCGCTTCTCGCTGGAAGGCGGCGACTCGCTGATCCCGATGATGGACACCATCATCCGCAGCGCCGGCAAGGATGGCGTCAAGGACGTGGTGATCGGCATGGCCCACCGCGGCCGCCTGAACGTGCTGGTCAACACCCTGGGCAAGAACCCGCGCAAGCTGTTCGACGAGTTCGAGGGCAAGTTCGAGCACGACGAGCACGCTTCGGCCGGCGACGTGAAGTACCACATGGGCTTCTCCGCCGACGTCGCCACTGAAGGCGGCCCGGTGCACCTGGCGCTGGCGTTCAACCCGTCGCACCTGGAAATCGCCGACCCGGTCGTGGCCGGTTCCGTGCGTTCGCGCCAGGAGCGCCGCAAGGACACCGCCCGCAAGCAGGTGATGCCGATCCTGATCCACGGCGACGCGGCCTTCTCCGGCCAGGGCGTGGTCATGGAGCTGTTCCAGATGTCGCAGGCCCGCGGCTTCGCCGTCGGTGGCACCGTGCACATCGTGGTCAACAACCAGGTGGGCTTCACCACCTCCAACCCGCTGGATACGCGCTCCACGCGCTATGCCACCGACGTGGCGAAGATGATCGCCGCGCCGGTACTGCACGTGAACGGCGATGATCCGGAAGCGGTGGTGTTCGCCGCGCAGCTGGCCTTCGAGTTCCGCCAGAAGTTCGCCAAGGACGTGGTCATCGACCTGATGTGCTACCGCCGTTGGGGCCACAACGAGGCCGACGAACCGGCAATCACCCAGCCGCTGATGTACCAGGTGATCCGCAAGCACCCGACCACCCGCGAGATGTACGCCGAGCAGCTGGAGAAGGCAGGCGTGATCGCCGCCGGTGCCGGCAAGGCGATGGTCGATGCCTACCGCGAGAAGCTGGACGCCGGTGAAGTGACCACCGAACTGGCCAAGGTCGAGAAGACCCCGCCGAGCAGCCCGCTGTTCGTCGATTGGCCGAAGCTGCTGGAAGGCAAGCTGTCCGACCCGGTCTCGACCAAGGTCGAGAAGAACAAGCTGGTCGAACTGGCCAGGCTGATCAACACCATCCCGGACGAAGTGCAGCTGCACTCGCGCGTGGCCAAGGTCTACGACGACCGCCGCAAGATGGCCGCCGGCGAGATTCCGGGCGACTGGGGCTTTGCCGAGAACCTGGCCTACGCCACCCTGCTCGACGAAGGCCATGCACTGCGCCTGGTCGGCCAGGACGTCGGCCGCGGTACGTTCACGCACCGCCACGCGATCCTGCACGACCAGAAGACCGACAACTACTACATGCCGCTGCGGCAGCTGGTGGATTCGCCGGAGAAGGCCACCGTCATCGACTCGCTGCTGAGCGAAGAAGCGGTGATGGCCTACGAATACGGCTTCTCCACCACCGATCCGAACACGCTGTGCATCTGGGAAGGCCAGTTCGGCGACTTCGCCAACGGCGCCCAGGTGGTGATCGACCAGTTCATCGCCGCCGGTGAAGCCAAGTGGGGCCGCATTTCCGGCCTGACCCTGCTGCTGCCGCACGGCTATGAAGGGCAAGGCCCCGAACACAGCTCGGCGCGCCTGGAGCGCTTCCTGCAGCTGTGCGCGCTGGAGAACATGCTGGTGGTCGTGCCGTCGACTCCGGCCCAGGCCTTCCACATGCTGCGTCGCCAGCTGCACATGACCACCCGCAAGCCGCTGGTGGTGATGTCGCCGAAGTCCCTGCTGCGCCACAAGCTGGCGGTGTCGACCCTCGACGAGCTGGCCAACGGCGAGTTCCAGCACCTGATCGGCGACGCCAATGCCGACGCCAAGAAGGTCAAGCGCGTGGTGCTGTGCTCGGGCAAGGTCTACTACGACCTGCTGGAGGACCAGACCAAGCGTGGCCAGGACGACGTGGCGATCATCCGCGTGGAGCAACTGTATCCGTTCCCGCGTGCGCTGCTGGCTGCCGAGCTGAAGAAGTACGGCAAGGCCACCGACGTGGTGTGGACGCAGGAAGAACCGCAGAATCAGGGCGCGTGGTACCAGATCCGCCACCACCTGCAGTTCTGCCTGGCCGATGGCCAGAACCTGCACTACGCCGGTCGCGCACGTTCGGCCTCGCCGGCTGCCGGTCACATGGCTGACCATGTCCGCGAGCAGCAGCAGCTGATCGCCGACGCACTGGTCAACCCGTTCAACGACCAGGTCGCTGAATAACTCTCCCCCCTATTTAGAAGACAAACCAGGAAGCTCCCGCAATGGCCACCGAAGTCAAAGCCCCGGTACTGCCCGAATCCGTCGCCGACGGCACCATCGCCACCTGGCACAAGAAGGTGGGCGACGCCGTCAAGCGCGACGAAAACCTGCTTGACCTGGAAACCGACAAGGTCGTCCTGGAAGTGCCGTCGCCGGTTGACGGCGTGCTCAAGGAAATCAAGTTCAAGGAAGGCGATACCGTGACCTCCAGCCAGGTCGTGGCGATCATCGAAGAAGGCGCCGTAGCTGCGGCTCCGGCCCCGGCCGCTGAAGAGAAGAAGGCTGAAGCCGCACCGGCCGCCGCTGCTCCGGCCGCTGCCGCTGCGCCGGCCCCGGCTGCCAAGTCGGCCGCCGACGCGCTGCCGCCGGGCGCCCGCTTCACCGCCATCACCGAAGGCGTGAACCCGGCCGACGTCGACGGCACCGGCCGTCGTGGCGCGGTGACCAAGGAAGACATCGTCAACTTCGCCCGCAACGGCGGCGCCGGCAAGGCCGGTGGCGCTCGTCCGGAAGAGCGCGTGCCGATGACCCGCATCCGCAAGCGCATTGCCGAGCGCCTGATGGAGTCGAAGAACTCCACCGCCATGCTGACCACCTTCAACGAAGTCGACCTGTCCAAGGTTTCGGCCGCGCGCAAGGAACTGCAGGACGAGTTCGTCAAGGCCCACGGCATCAAGCTGGGCTTCATGAGCTTCTTCGTGAAGGCCGCCGCCAACGCGCTGCAGCGTTTCCCGCTCGTCAACGCCTCGATCGACGGCGACGACATCATCTACCACGGCTACTCGGACATCTCGATCGCCGTCTCGACCGAAAAGGGCCTGGTCACGCCGGTCCTGCGCAACGTCGAGCGCATGTCGTTCGCCGACATCGAGAAGACCATCGCCGACTACGCCAAGAAGGCACGTGACGGCAAGCTGGGCCTGGAGGAACTGCAGGGCGGCACCTTCACCGTGACCAACGGCGGCACCTTCGGTTCGCTGCTGTCGACCCCGATCATCAACCCGCCGCAGAGCGCCATCCTGGGCATGCACGCCATCAAGGAGCGTCCGATCGCCCAGAACGGCCAGGTCGTGATCGCGCCGATGATGTACCTGGCGCTGTCCTACGACCACCGCATCATCGACGGCAAGGACTCGGTGCAGTTCCTGGTGGACATCAAGAACCAGCTGGAAAACCCGGGCCGCATGCTGTTCGGCCTGTAAGAAACCTCCCGCCCCTCCGCGCCTGCGCGGAGGGGTTCTGGTAATGCATCAAGGAATAATTCAATGGCTGAACAATTCGACGTCGTCGTCATCGGTGCCGGCCCGGCCGGTTACCACGCTGCCATCCGCGCGGCCCAGCTGGGCCTGAAGACCGCCTGCATCGACGCTGCGCTGGGCAAGGACGGCAAGCCGGCCCTCGGCGGCACCTGCCTGCGCGTGGGCTGCATCCCGTCCAAGGCGCTGCTGGACTCCTCGCGCCAGTTCTGGAACATGGGCCACATCTTTGGCGACCACGGCATCAGCTTCAAGGATGCCAAGATCGACGTCGAGGCGATGATTGGCCGCAAGGACAAGATCGTCAAGCAGTTCACCGGCGGCATCGGCATGCTGTTCAAGGCCAACAAGGTCGCCGCCTATTACGGCTTCGGCCAGCTGCAGCCAGGCAACGTGGTCAAGGTGAAGCAGCACGACGGTTCGGAAGTCGAGCTGAAGGGCACCAACGTCATCATCGCGGCCGGTTCGGATTCGATCGAGCTGCCGTTCGCCAAGTTCGACGGCGAGACCATCGTCGACAACGTCGGCGGCCTGGACTTCACCGAAGTGCCGAACCGCCTGGCGGTGATCGGCGCCGGCGTGATCGGCCTGGAACTGGGCAGCGTGTGGAAGCGCCTGGGCGCTGAAGTGACCATCCTGGAAGCCATGCCGGAGTTCCTGGCCGCTGCTGACGCCGAAGTGGCCAAGACCGCTGCCAAGGAGTTCAAGAAGCAGGGCCTGGACATCAAGCTCAATGCCAAGGTTTCCAAGACCGAGATCACCGGCAAGGGCAAGAAGAAGGAAGTCATCGTCACCTACACCGACGCCGAAGGCGAAAAGACCCTGACCGTGGACAAGCTGCTGGTGGCCGTGGGCCGTCGCGCCGCCACCAAGGGCCTGCTGGCCGAAGGCACCGGCGTCAAGGTCAACGAGCGCGGCCAGATTGAAGTCGATGCGCACTGCCACACCGGCGTCGACGGCGTGTGGGCGGTCGGCGACTGCGTGCGCGGCCCGATGCTGGCGCACAAGGGCTTCGAGGAAGGCATCGCGGTGGCTGAGCTGATCGCCGGCCTGCCGGGCCACGTCAACTTCGACACCATCCCGTGGGTCATCTACACCGAGCCGGAACTGGCCTGGGTCGGCAAGACCGAAGCCCAGCTGAAGGCCGAGGGCATTCCGTACAAGGCCGGCAGCTTCCCGTTCGCCGCCAACGGCCGTGCCGTGGCGATGATCGAGCCGGCGGGCTTCGTGAAGATCCTGGCCCATGCCGAAACCGATCGCATCCTCGGCATGCACCTGGTTGGCGCCAACGTCTCCGAACTGGTGCACGAAGGCGTGCTGACCATGGAGTTCAGCGGCTCGGCCGATGACCTGGCCCGCATCTGCCACGCCCACCCGTCGCTGTCGGAAGTGGTCCACGACGCGGCGATGGCGGTCAGCAAGCGCGCCATCCACAAGGCGAACTGATCGTTCGCGGGTTGTGCCGGCCGCTGGCCGGCATGGCCGGATGCAAGGAACCCCGCTTCGGCGGGGTTTTTTGTTGCTCATTTCCCTGTAGTGCCGAGTCCACGCTCGGCTGCCCTGCACAGGCCGCCGAGCATTGGGCTCGGCGCTACACCTTTCCGGCCGGCTTCTTCGGCGGATCGTCACAGATGCGGTGCCGGACCACGGTTCCACCCGCCTTCCACTCCTTCACCACCCGGCAGCGCTCCCTGGGCTTGACCGCCCTGGCCGCTGCAGCATCCGCCTCATCGGCAGCGGCGGCCTGCTGTCGTTCCAGCCATGCGGACGACGGTGACACCGGTGTGGCCGGTGCCGGCCCCGCAAGCAATGCCAGCGCGACCAGCACCACTGCCCTCATGCCGCCACCGGGCCGCCGCCGAGCAGGCGCGCGGGCAGCATGAACAGCGCGCGCAGGAACGCAAACAGCGCCGAGAACGTGATGCCGACCAAGCGGAACGGCAGGCTCAGCAACCAGACAAACGGCCACGCGATCAGGGCGAGGACCGCCAGCGGCCAGCACAGCACGAACAGCAGGCACCACACACCGAGCGCGAACAGGGTCTTCATCACGGTCTCCTTGTGGCGGCACCTTGCCGCCTGCCGACACGTTGGCGCCCTGCCCTTGCCGCGCGCAAACGGTTTGCGACGAAACCGGGCTGGGGGCGATGAAACCGACCCAGCGCCGGTGCAATGCCGAGCCCGTGCCCGGCTGCGCTTCGTGGCGACCTCATGGAACCCGCGCTGCACGGGGGCGCTGACAGCGGCTCCTGCCGCTGCCTTGGGCTCTACAGCGCCCGATGGCGGTTGCCGGCCAACGGCCGGCACGACCGTTACTCGAACGAGCCGACCGAATCGTGGGCCAGGTTGTCGAAGCGGGTGTATTCGCCAAAGAACTTCAGCTTGCACGAACCGGTCGGGCCACCACGGTGCTTGCCGATGATGATCTCGGCCAAGCCCTTGTCTGGCGAATTTTCCTTGTTGTAGTAATCGTCGCGGTAGATGAAGACGATCATGTCCGCGTCCTGCTCGATTGCGCCCGATTCGCGAAGGTCGGCCATCACCGGGCGCTTGTCGGTACGCGTTTCCAGCGAGCGGTTGAGCTGCGACAACGCGATCACTGGAACGTTCAGTTCCTTGGCCAGGCCCTTCAGCGAACGCGAGATTTCCGAGATTTCAGTCGCGCGGTTCTCGCTGTTGCCCGGCACGCTCATCAGCTGCAGATAGTCGATCACCACCAGGCCCAGGTCATGCTCGCGCTTGAGGCGGCGGCACTTGGAACGCAGCACTTCAGGCGACACGCCGGGCGTGTCGTCGATGAAGATCTTGGTTTCCTTCAGCATCTTGATCGCGCTGGTGACACGGCTCCAGTCCTCGTCTTCCAGCTGGCCGGTACGCAGGCGCTGCGCGTTGATGCGGCCATTGGAGGAAATCAGGCGCATCGCCAACTGCGCGGCCGACATTTCCATCGAGAACACGGCCACGCCTTTCTTCGATTTGATCGCTGCGTACTCGGCGATGTTCAGTGCGAAGGTGGTCTTGCCCATGGCCGGGCGCGCGGCAAGGATGATCAGGTCGGTCGGCTGCAGGCCGGAGGTCATTGCGTCGAAATCGGTATAACCGGTCGGCAGGCCGGTAATGTTGCCGCCGTTCTCGAAACGACTGCGCAGCTCTTCGAAGGCATCCTTCAGTGCACCGGGCATCGCCACGAAATCGGTACGGCCGCGTGCGCCCTGTTCGGCGATGGCGAACACGCTCTTTTCTGCCGAGGCCAGCAGCTCGCTGCTGTCACGCCCTTCGGGCTGGAAGCCGTCGTTGACGATATCCGTGCCGACCTGGATCAGCTGCCGCAGCACCGCCTTGTCACGCACGATCTCGGCATAGGCCACGATGTTGGCGGCTGACGGCGTGGTACTGGCCAGCTCGACCAGGTAGGCGCCATCACCCACCAGTTCCATCTTGCCCTGCGATTCGAACCACTCGCCCAAGGTCACCGCATCGAACGGCCGCTCGCGCTCGGACAGCTCACGGATTGCGCGATAGATCATCTGGTGGTCGCGGCGGTAGAAGTCGCTTTCGGTCAGCTGGTCATTGACCCGGTCGTAGGCCTCCGGGGCCAGCATCAGGCCACCCAGCACCGCCTGCTCGGCTTCCACCGAATGCGGCGGTACCCGCAGCTGGTCGATGCGCGACTCGTCGCGTTCGCGATCGAAGCCATCACCGCGCTCTCTGCGGTTGGAACGGAAGCCGGGGCGAGCGGACATGCTGCGATGTTTCCTGCAAAAGTGGGCGAGACGAGTGTAGGCATGTGCCGCCCCCGGCGGCGATGGACAAGCCTGTGGATAAACCGTGGGAAAACGGGGGATATCCGCCGGTACCTGGCCAGACTGGCGTGGGAGCGTCGCACTGCCTGCGACGGGCGCCGTTGCGGCGCCCGAGCACGCATTATCGCAGATGGGGGTGTCGACCGCTGGCGTCAATCGCCCTTGACGTGCACCGCGATCAGCGCCAGGAACCGGTCCATATAGCCCTGCAGGAATTTCTGCGTGCCCTCGTTGTGGACCGTGGCGTCGGCATCGATCAGGCCGTCCTTGAAATGAATGAATGCCTCTGGCTGGCCGAGCACGTGCATGTCCAGGAAGGCCAGGCTGTTGCGCAGATGCTGCTGGGCCACGGCGGTGCCGATCTGGCCGATGGAGGCGCCGATCACCGCCGCCGGCTTGCCGGCAAACGCACTGTCACCATACGGGCGCGATCCGATATCGATGGCGTTCTTGAGCACGCCGGGCACCGACCGGTTGTACTCGGGTGTCACGAACAGCACCGCGTCGGCGGCGCGCACCTGGTCCTTCAGCCGGGTGCCCTGCGGCGGATAATCGGCGTCGAAATCCTGGTCGTACAACGGCAGATCGCCGATCTGCACATACTGGAAGCGCGCGCGATCACCGGCGAGCTTCTCCAGCGCATGGGCCAGCTTGCGGTTGCAGGAATCCTTGCGCAGGCTGCCAACGAACACGGCGATGGTGGGGACGGACATCGGGACATACTCCTCACGGTGCGGGAGCACCAGCCTAGTCGCCGGGCCCTTGCAGGCCGGTGAAGATCAGCCGCCCGTCACGCCCGCACGCACCTGCCGCCAATGCGCCTGCCAGGCCTGGAACATCAGCACGTTCCACAGATGGGTATGCCACTTGCGCTGGCCGCCGAGGAACTGCTGCCACAGCGGCTGTATGGCGGCCGCCGACAGCACGCCCTCCCGCTCCAGCCGTGCCGGCTGCAACAGCTCTTCGGCCCACGGCCGCAGGTCGCCCTTCAGCCAGTCACTGACCGGTGCGCCGAAACCGCGCTTGGGACGGTGCACCATCGACTGCGGCACATAACGGCCCAGCACGCGCTTGAGCAGCACCTTGCTGGTGGTCTCACTGCGCTTGAAGCCCAGCGGCAGCGACCAGGCGAACTCGGCCACGCGTGAATCCAGCAACGGTGCGCGCGCTTCCAGGCTGACCGCCATCGAGGTCCGGTCGACCTTGCACAGCAGATCATCCGGCAGGTAGGTCAGGTAATCGGCCAGCATCATCGCGTCGGCCGGTGTGCCGGCGCCGTGCAACGGATCGGCCAGATCATAGAAGCTGCCGGCAGCCTGCGCGCCCGGCACTGCCGCTGTCGGGTCGCGCCAGCGCGAGATGCGGTTGCGGTACACGTCACCGATGCCACGCGCGCCGGACTCGGCCAACAGCGCGGCCAAGCCGCCGGTACGCGAGGCCTCGCCCTGCTGCTGGGAGCGCGCGCCCATCCAGCGCCGCAGCGGCCCAGGCACGCGCCCCAGCATCTGCCAGTTGCGCAGCGCGCGCACATAGCGGGTGTAGCCGAAGAACAGTTCATCGCCACCATCGCCGGAAAGCGCCACGGTCACGCCCTGCCGCGCCAGCCGGGCGACCAGCGCGGTCGGTACCTGCGAGGCATCGGCGAAGGGTTCGTCAAACATCGCCGGCAACTGCGGCACCACCGCCAGTGCATCGGCGCCACTCACGTAGAGTTCGGTGTGGTCACAGCCCAGGTGCGCGGCCAGTTCCTTGGCCAGCGGCGCCTCGTCGTGGCTCGAATCGGTAAATCCGATGCTGAAACTGTGCACCGGCTGCCCGCTCTGCGCCTGCATCAGCGCCGCCACCAGCGACGAATCGGTACCCCCGGACAGGAACACGCCCACCGGCACGTCGGCCACCATGCGCAGCGCCACTGCGTCGCGCAGCAGCCCGTCCAGCTGCTCCTCGGCCTCCTCGATGCGGCCCTGGAACGGCGCAGCCAGCGCCGCCTGCATGCGTGCACGTGCATCCCAGTAGGGGCGCTGCGCCTGTTCCGGGCGATGCGCCGAAGTGCCCGCCGCCACGGCTTCGGCATCCAGGCGCAGCACGCGGCCCGGCATCAGCTTGTAGCAGCGCTGGTGGATGCTGTGCGGGGCTGGAATGTAGTCCAGCCGCAGCAGCAGGGTCAGTGCGTCACGGTCGATGTCGTTGTCGAAGGCCGGGTGCTGCCACAGCGCCTTCAGTTCGGAGCCGAACACCAGGGTGTCCCCGGCCCAGCCGTAGTACAACGGCTTCTTGCCAACGCGGTCGCGGGCCAGCCACAGGCATTGCTGCTGGCGGTCCCACAGCGCGATGGCGAACATGCCGTTGCAGCGCTGCAGGGTGTCTTCCATGCCCCATTGCAGGATCGCTGCCAGCAGCACCTCGGTGTCGGAGTGACCACGGAAGACATGCCCCAATGGCTCCAGTTCTGCACGCAGGGCAACGAAGTTGTA
The DNA here is from genome assembly GCF_032025805.1 of Stenotrophomonas maltophilia group sp. msm1. Lineage (NCBI taxonomy): Bacteria > Pseudomonadati > Pseudomonadota > Gammaproteobacteria > Lysobacterales > Lysobacteraceae > Stenotrophomonas > Stenotrophomonas maltophilia group sp. msm1. The sequence goes on along the minus strand of NZ_JAVSKH010000002.1, from coordinate 684,758 downwards.
GACCTCACCGTTGTACGCCATCACATAGCGGCCGTCGGCCGAAGCCATCGGCTGGTGGCCCAGCGGCGACAGGTCGAGAATGCTCAGGCGACGGTGTGCCAGCGCGATGCCTGCACCGGCATCGACCCAGTTGCCGCCATCATCCGGCCCGCGATGGTGCAGCGCTTCGCCCATGGCCAGCACCTGCGCCTGCAGTAGCTCGGCCGACGCCACAGGCGCCGGCAACAACATTCCCGCCAATCCACACATGCATCAAGGTTCCTGCGCCAGTTCAAGGGCGGCGCCAATCACCGCATTGTCGCTTGGAAGCCCGAACATTGCTGCCCCCGCCAACGGGGTGTAGGTATCGGCACCGCAGACCCGGCGCAGTGGCAGATGGCCGAAACCGGCCTCGACCAGTGCGGTCACCACGCCCTCGCCCACCCCGCCACTGTGCCGGCCCTCGTCCAGCACCAGCACCCGCCGTGCGCTGGCGGCCTGGGCGGCGATGAAGCCGGCATCCAGCGGCACCAGCCAGCGCAGGTCGACCACCCGCACCTGCCAGCCCAGCTGCTGCCCGATGGCTCGCGCTGCGCGCAATGCCATCGGCACGCCGTTGCCATACGTGTAGACCACCAGATCGCCCGCCTCCGGCCCGTAAACACGGCCTTCGCCCGGCACCAGTGCCCGGCCCTGGGCCGGATAGTCGAACAGCCACTGGCCATCGCCCGGCTCATGCAGGTCCTTGCTCATGTACAGCGCGATCGGCTCCAGGAACACCGCCACGCGCCCATCCACCCGCGCCAGCGCCGCCAGCGTGCGCAGCATCATCACCGCATCGTCGCCGCGCGACGGGCAGCCGACCACCAGCCCGGGGATGTCGCGCAGGGCGGTGATCGAGTTGTCGTTGTGGAAGTGGCCGCCGAAGCCCTTCTGGTAGCCCAGCCCGGCCACCCGCAGCAGCATCGGGTTGCGGTACTGGTCGTTGGAGAAGAACTGCAGCGAACAGGCCTCGCCACGCAGCTGGTCGATGGCATTGTGCAGGTAGGCCAGGTACTGGATTTCCGGAATCGGCAGCATGCCCATGTTGGCCAGGCCCTGCGCCATGCCCAGGATCATGGTTTCGTCCAGCAGGGTGTTGAACACCCGGCGTGGCCCGAAGCGGCGCAGCAGATCCTTTGTGACAGTGTACACACCGCCCTTCTGGGCCACGTCCTCGCCGAACAGCAGGCTCTGCGGATACTTCGCCAGCAATTCCTGCAGGCCGTGGTTGATCTGGATCGCCAGATGCCGCGGCGCCTGTCGTTCGGGCAATGCCTCGATACCACCATAGAGTGCCTCGCGCGCTTCGGCAGCGACCTCGCGCTGCGCTTCGGCCTGCACCGCTGCCGGCGTGTACGGTGCGAGCGGCGCCATCACCTCCCGCAGCGACCCCAGCTTCGCCCCGCCTTCAGCCTCGGTGGCAGCGGCCATGCAGCGCGCACGCATCGTCTCGTAGGCCGTCTCGATCGCGGCCGCATCCATCCAGCCCGACTCCAGTGCGATCTGCGCCGAGCGCAGCAGCGGATCCTGCGCCTCGGCCGCGCACAGCTCCGGCAACGCCCGCCATTCCACTTCGAAGTCGGTGCCGGCGTGGCCCATCAGGCGCGTGGTGCGCAGATGCAGGAAAGTCGGTCGCCGCGTTCGCCGGCAGTGTTCCACCGCGGCCTGCACCTGGGCGTGCCCGGTGGCCAGGTCCAGCCCATCGGCGAAGAAATAGTCCAGCCCCGGCTGGTGGCTGAAGCGCTCGGCGATCCAGCCATCGGGGGTCTTCACCGAGATGCCCAGGCCGTTGTCCTCGCAGACGAACAGGATTGGCGCCGGCAGTTTCTGGTAGGCCGCCCACATCGCGGTGTTGAACGCCGTCTGCGCGGTAGCGTGATTGGCCGAGGCGTCGCCGAACGAGCAGAGCACGATACTGTCGGCGGGAACCGGCAGCGCCTGCGCCAGCCGCTTGCCACTCTCGATGGCCAGCGCGGTGCCCAGCGCTTTCGGCAGGTGCGAGGCGATGGTCGAAGTCTGCGGCAGCACCCACAGCGGCTTGCTGCCCCACACTTTGTGGCGGCCACCACTGGCCGGATCATCGGCGCAGGCAGCGAAGGAAAGCGCAGCATCGCGCAACGGGTCGATGCCCGCCACCTGGCGCGAACGCTCGGCCATGAAGGCGCCGGAACGATAGTGCAGGAAGGCAGGATCGGTGTGCCGGCAGGCCCGCGCCAGCAGCGCGTTGCCTTCATGGCCGGACGACCCGATGGTGTAGAAGACCTTGTTCTGCACGCGCAGCACGCGCGCCATCAGGTCCAGCTGGCGGCTGGCCAGCTGCGAGTCGAACAGTTCATCGAAGGCGGCAGCGGTGAGCGTACTGCCGGGCAGGATCGGAGCATCTGCCGCGGGTCGCGGGCGCGGCGTCCCGCGCCACCCGCGCACCGTCTCAAGGAAATTGACGTCGCACACCTCGGCGCGGTTGAGCCCCCGCATGCGTGCGGGAATCGGATCCGGAACCACAGCGAACATCGAACACCCTCCGTGTCGTTGTTGCGTTCCGCCCGGCAATACCGGGCGCTACCCTGTGGGCATCAAGCCGCCTCGAAACGCGAGCGCACCTCGGCGGTCACCGCCGGCATCGGCAGGAAGCGCGGCTGCGCACGCACGCGCTGCAGCCAGGCGCGCACCTCGGGGAATGGCTCCAGGCTGATGCCGCCCTCGCCTGCCACGTCGGTGTAGGCAAACAGGGCGATATCGGCGATGCCGTAGCTGCTGCCGGTGAACCACTGCGCCTGGCGAAGGTGCTGCTCCATCACCGCCAGCGCGGTGGCGGCGCGCTCGTGCAACCGTGGCAGCTCGGCGCGGCGTGGCGAGTCGGGCGCCGTCCAGCCCCGGATGAAGCGCGCTACCGCCACGCACGGCTCGTGCGTGTACTGCTCGAAGAACATCCAGCTCAACGCCTGCGCACGCTCCCAGCCATCGCTGGGCAGGTAGGGCGTGCCTTCTGCCAGCCAGAACAGGATCGCGTTGGATTCGGTCAGCACGCGGCCGTCGTCGCGGACGATCAGCGGCACCTTGGCATTCGGGTTGAGCGCAAGGAATTCGGGCGTGTGGGTCTGGCCATGGGCACTGTCCACTTCCACCCAGCGGTAACGGCTCCCGAGCTGCTCAAGCAGCAGCCGGACCTTGTGGCAATTGCCCGAGACCGACATGCCATGCACCGTCAGCGGGACGCGCTCTTCCACCATTGCCTGCTCCATCGGATCCGGCCGGCGGCCGGCTGCGTGCAGTCTGGCAAGTGCGCCAGGGAATGCCAAGCGCGGATGCAGCATGGCAACCAGGTAACGCTGGCCGCGGGCCGGCGATTGCACGAATGCTGCCGCAACATGGTTGCCGGCCAGCGGCCGGCACTACCAGGCAACGCTCAGCGCGCGCGTTGCCGCCACTGCTCGCGCGACTGGCCCCAGATCTGCATCCGCTTGTCGTTGTAAGGCGGCGGCAATTCGCCCATGCGCAGCAACCTGCTGCCGAGCTTGCGCGCGACCGCCCGCGAGTTGTCGTTGTTCTCGGCGATGGTATGGATCACCTCGTGCCAACCCAGCGTGTCGAAGGCCCAGTCGATCGCCGCGACCGCCGCTTCCGGCGCATAGCCCCGGCCCCAGCTGGCGCGGCGGATGCCCCAGCCGACCTCTGTACCCGGCCAGTCCTGCGGTTGCCAGGGGCCCATCCGCCCGATCCAGTCCCCGCTGGATTTTTCGATCACGCTGAACATCGAGAAGCCGAACAGCTGCCAGGCGCCAGCCAGGCTGCAGAAGCCGCGCCAGGCTACCGAAGGCGGCTGCACGCCACCGAGGGTGCGCATCGTTTCCTCGTCGGCGCAGAACGCCAGATAGGGTTCGTAGTCCTCGCGCCGCAGCGGGCGCAGGATCAGGCGCTCGGTTTCCAGGCGCAGGTCGAAGATGCTCATGCCGACTCCATGTCGAAGGGGCCACCATGATGGTGGATTCGGCCTCCACACGGATGAATGCCCGCGCTCACAACGAAACGGGCCGGCATGCGCCGGCCCGTCGGGTACAGCACGTATTCTGGATTACTGGCGCGTGGCCGCAGTGGCGCCGGCAGCAGCGGTCTGCGTGACCAGCTGGCCATCGACCACCGGCAGGCGATCGCTGGCCGGCTTGTTGTCCATGCGCACGGTCTTCTCGGCGCCGTCGTAGCGGTAGGTCACGTTGTAGCCCTTCACCACGTCATTGGTGCCCATGGCGATGCGGTTGCCCGGCTTGCTGGCCATGCGCATGGTACCGGTGGTGCCGTCTTCGTTGCGGTAGGTCACGTTGTAGCCGGTAACACGGCTCGACTCGGAGGTGGCGGTCTCGGTGTGGCACTGGCGCTCGGTGCGGTTGACCACGCGGCCACCCACGTGGCGCTTGTCGATCTGGTTGCCGATGAAGCCACCGGCCACCGCGCCTGCGGCGGTCGCGGCCTTCTTGCCGTTGCCGCCGCCAACCTGGTTGCCGAGCAGGCCGCCGACCACGGCGCCGACCACGGTGCCACCGACGTTGCCATCACGCTCCGGCAGGCGTTCCTGCACGGTCACGTCCTGGCACACCTCGTGCGGGGTCTGGGTGGTGGAAGTCTCGCGCACCGGATCGGTGCCGATCACAGTGGCGTAGGCCTTCTGCTTCTCGGTGATCGGGTCGACCTTCAGCACGTCGGCGTATTCCAGCCCACGCGGCGCAGACGGGTCGAGCCTGTCACCACGTGCGCCATCGTCGGTGGCACTGCCGTCGACCAGGCGCGACTCGCCATTGGGGGTGGTGGCGCTGATGGAATCGGGCGATTTGTCGCCACTCTTCATGAAGGCGGCGGTGGCGATGCCACCGACCAGCAGCGCGCCCGCTGCGACCAGGACAGTTGTAGTTGTGCTTTTCATGACCTGCTCCTTGCGGACCATCCGCAACGTTCTCGAACCAGATTGCAGCATGCGCTGCCTGAACGGAATCTCCACATTTCCTGCTCATTCCTGTAACCCATTCAGCATCGGGAAACGCTGGGCCCGTGGTAGCGTTTGCATATTCCCCACGAGGATTTCCGCCATGGCCAACCCGATGCTGCTGCCGGTACTGCAATGGGCCCGCCGGCTGCGCTACCCCACCCTGTTCAAGCTTACAGCGGGCCTGTTCGTGCTGACGCTGTTCATCCCGGACCCGATCCCGTTCGTCGATGAGCTGGTGCTCGGCTTCGGCACCCTGCTGCTGGCCAACTGGAAAAGCCGCCACGCTGCCACGGTTGCGCCGTCGCTGGAACAGCGTTGAGCCCGCTGGTCGACAGCCACTGCCACCTCGATGCCGGCGAGTTCGACAGTGACCGCAGCGCCGTGATCGCGCGCGCGCAGGCCGCTGGCGTGCGCCTGCAGGTGGTGCCGGCGGTGACCGCGGCCAGCTGGCCGAAGCTGCGCGTGGTCTGCCAGCAGGCGCCGGGGCTGCATCCGGCCTACGGGCTGCACCCGATGTTCCTGGCCGAGCACCGGCCCGACCATCTGCCGCTGCTGCGCGAATGGATCGAGCGCGAACGCCCGTGTGCGATCGGCGAATGCGGGCTGGATTTCTTCGTCGAGGGGCTGGATGAGGAGGCGCAACAGGCGCATTTCATCGGTCAGCTGCAACTGGCCCGCGAGTTCGAGCTGCCGGTAATCGTGCACGCGCGACGCGCGGTGGACGCGGTGATCGCCGCGGTCCGCCGTATCGGCGGCCTGCGCGGCGTGGTGCACAGCTTTTCCGGCAGCCCCGAACAGGCTGCGCAGCTGCACCGGCAGGGCTTCCTGCTCGGTCTCGGTGGTCCGCTGACCTATGAGCGTGCCCAGCGCCTGCAGCGGCTGGTGCGCGACATGCCACTGGAACAGCTGCTGCTGGAGACCGACGCACCCGACCAGCCCGACGCGGGCATCCGTGGCCAGCGCAATGAACCAGCGCGCCTGGCAACCATCGCCCGTCACGTGGCCGCACTGCGCGGGATGGAGCTGGAGGCAGTGGCCCGGATCACCACGGAAAACGCACGGCGGCTGTTCGCGCTGCCGGCGCTATAACGGTACTGCCGGCCGGCACCAGCGCTGATTCGATCATTCCGGAGTTGCCGGCCAGCGGCCGGCACTACCATCACGCCTCGGCGTCATCCTCGACCACTTCAGCCTTCACCTTCTTCGGCTCCAGCAGCATTTCCAGCGCCTTGCCCACTGCGGCGAAGGCGAACGCACCGGTGATGTGGGTCGCCGCCCCCAGGCCTGCACCACAATCGAGCTTCAATGCCGCATCGGCGCCCAGGTTCGGCCGGATGCCGCACACACTGCCATCGGCCTGCGGGTACTTCACGTTCTCCAGCGAATACACCGCCGGCACGCCAAAGTAGCGCTTGGCATTCCTAGGGAAGTTGAACTCGCTGCGCAGCTTCTTGCGGATCAGTGCCAGCATGGCATCGTGCTCGGTGCGCGAGACATCGCGGATGCGAACCAGGGTCGGATCGGTGCGACCACCGGCAGCCCCCACGGTCAGCAGCGGCAGCTTGCGGCGACGGCACCAGGCGATCGTCTCGACCTTGACCCGGAAGCTGTCGCAGGCATCGATCACCAAGTCGAAGCCACGGTCCAGCAACTCGGCCATGTTCGACACGGTCAGGAATGCCTGCACGGCATCGACCTCGATGTCCGGGTTGATCGCGCGGCAACGCTCGGCCATCGCCTCGGCCTTGTTGCGGCCGTAGTTGCCTTCCATCGCCGGCAGCTGCCGGTTGGTGTTGGACACGCAGATGTCATCGGCATCGATCAGGGTCAGGTGGCCGACCGCAGAGCGGGCCAATGCCTCCACCACCCACGAGCCGACGCCGCCCATGCCCACCACCGCCACGCGGCTGCCCTGCAGGCGCTCGAGTGCGCCCACGCCATACAGCCGTTCGATGCCGGCGAAGCGTTGTTTGACCAGTTCGTTCATGCCGCTATTTTAACGTGCACCTGCCGGCACCTGCTGCGCGCCGGCATCGAACCCACCGTTGCACGCCGAAGAGCCTGCCATGAACGCCAGCCCGCCCCGCCGCCCGTCCCCTGCCTACCGTTACCTGTTCGTGCTCGGCCTGGGCCTGCAGATCGGGCTGGTCGCCACGGTGATGGTCGGCCGTGCCCTGCAGTCCCGCCGCGACCCGTTCCCCGACAGCCTGATGCAGGTGATGCAACGGCAGTCGCAGCTGCTGCTGCAGGCCCAGCAGCAGAACCGCTGCAGCCTGGCCGACAGCGTGCCGCGGTTGCAGGCAATGCGCTTGCTGTCCAACGACCTGGATCTTGGCTTCCCCTGGCTGAAGGACAGCGCGCAGTTCCAGCAGCATGCCAGCCAGCTGCGCGGCAGCCTCAATGCCGCCTTGGCCGCGCCGCCCAGCGACTGCACGGCCCTGGCGCAGGTGGTGGAAACGGTGCAGGCCGATTGCCGCGCCTGCCACCAGGACTTCCGCTGAGCCGCATTCATCCTGCAGCCGGGCAAGGGCTGCGCGGTTGGCGCCTTGTTCACGTTCAAAAGGGGACGATTCGTCCACCCTGCTGCACGACGCAGTACCACCCAACGCACCCGCCTTCACGGCCAGGAGACGCCCCATGAAGATCCAGCTCATCGCCGCCAGCGCCATCGCTACCCTCGCCCTGGCTGGCTGTGCCACCTCCCCCGGCTATGGCGGTGGCGGCTACAACAACGGCTACAACAACGGCGGCTACGGCAACAACGGCGGCTACAACCAGGGCCGTTGTGCCGACTGCGGCATCGTCACCCGCATCAACACCGTGCCCTCGGGCCGCACTGCGCCCAGCGCGACCGGCGCGATCCTCGGCGGCATCGTCGGCGCGGTGGCTGGCCACGAGATCTCCGACCACACCGGCGGCAGCCGTGGCAACAAGAACATCGCCGCCGCTGCGGGCGCGGTCGGCGGCGCGCTGGCGGGCAACCAGATCCAGAAGAACGTCACCAGCGATACCTACGACATCAGCGTGCGCATGGACGATGGCCGCACCATCGTGGTCAACCAGCGCGACCTCGGCGGCATCCGCGAAAACACCTACGTGCGCGTAGTCAACGGCAAGGTCATCCTGCGCTGATCTGCACCGGGCCGATCGCAAAGAAAAAGGCCCGCTTGCGCGGGCCTTTTTCATGCGACGGCTTGCAGCGCGATCAGGTCGGCTGCACGGCGTCGGCCTGCAGGCCTTTCTGGCCCTGCACGACGGTGAAGGTGACCTTCTGGCCTTCCTTCAGGCTCTTGAAGCCCTGGGTCTGGATGGCGCGGAAGTGCACGAACACGTCTTCGCCGTTTTCACGGCTGATGAAGCCGAAGCCCTTCGCATCGTTGAACCACTTGACGGTACCGGTCTCGCGATCAGACATCTCACTAACTCCCTGGTGACTCTCTCTTGTTGTTGGAAACGCCTGGTGGGCGGCTGACAAGCAAGGGGGAAGCGAGGTGCATCGATGCAGCGGATCGAGAAGATCTTGCTTCATCAGGCCACGATCCACGGTGACCTTGCCAAGCTCAGCGACTGCAACTTAACCCGCCCAAAACGAAAAAGCAACTGGCAAAATCTTTCACTGTCAACCCCAAAACGGCCACCATACGGGACAGCATGGGACTCTCATTCATCTTGTATCTGCTAGCGGTCATTTTTGTCCTCGCCGGCATCGCGGGCATCATCCTCCCGGCCCTGCCCGGCATCCCGCTGGTGTTCATCGGACTGCTGCTGGCGGCCTGGGCGGACGGCTTCGTCCACGTCGGCTGGCCGACCCTGGTTGCGCTGGGCGTACTGACCGTCCTCTCGCTGCTGGCGGACGTGCTGGCGACCGTAGTGGGTGCACAGCGGGTGGGTGCCAGCCGCAAGGCGCTGTGGGGCACCTTCGCCGGCAGCATCGTGGGGCTGTTCTTCATGCCCATCGGCCTGTTTGCGGGCCCACTGCTCGGCGCCCTGCTCGGCGAGTACTGGCACACCCGCGAGCTGGGCCGCTCGACCAGGGTGGGACTGGCCACTTGGCTCGGCATCCTGCTCGGCCTGGCGCTGAAACTGGCCGTAGTGATCGCGATGCTTGGCCTGTTCGCCTTCGCGTGGTTCCTGTAATCGGCACCGCCTTCACGCCGCACGCACGCGGTGGGCGTGCATAAACCGTGGGGGCTGGCCGCGACCCGGTACAGCCGCCACACTGTGCGACTCCCGTATTCACCGAAGGGCCTGCTGGAATGACCCTCCCCCCGCTGCTTCCCCGCCTCGCACCGCTGGCGCTGGCCTTGGCCAGTGCTCCGCTCGCTGCGCAGGAGTTCGCGCCCAGCGCCGAAGCCTCGCCGGCCGCATGTGCGGCGATTACCACAGACGCTGCCCGCCTGGCCTGTTATGACCGGCAGTTCGGGCGCTCCGCGCAGTCCACCGCCGAGGCCGACGCTGCCGCCGAGGCAGCAGCACAGGCCCGTCGCGAAGAACGACAGACTGCACGCGTAAGCCAGGGCGAAGAGAAACTGCGCGAGCGGGTCAGTGATCTGCTCCGCCCAGCAGAGCCCGACAGCGCGCTGGCAAACGCTGGCCGGGGCTCACTGCTGGACAGCCGCTGGGAACTGGCCGAGGACTCCAAGCTCGGCCCGTTCCAGCTGCGCGCCTACAAGCCGGTGTACCTGCTGCCTGCGTTCTGGACCAGCGACCGCAACACCACACCGCATTCGCCGAATCCGGCCAACACGGTCACCACGCCGCAGGTGCTGGACAGTGCCGAGCTGAAGTTCCAGATCAGTTTCAAGACCAAGATCGCCGAGAACCTGTTCGGCGACAACGGCGACATCTGGGCCGGCTACACCCAGAGCTCGCGCTGGCAGGCCTACAACAGCGAGGATTCGCGCCCCTTCCGCGAAACCAATTACGAACCGGAAGTGATGATGGTCTTCCGCAACGGCTACTCGATCGGTGGCTGGCGCGGGCGGATGACCGGCATCGCGCTGAACCACCAGTCCAATGGCCGGGCCGACCCACTGTCGCGCAGCTGGAACCGGGTCATGCTCAACATCGGCCTGGACCGCGAGAACTGGGCGCTGGTGCTGCGCCCCTGGTACCGCATCCCGGAAACCCGCAGCGATGACAACAACCCGGACATCGAGGATTACATGGGCCGCGGTGACGCGACCCTGACCTGGAACCGCAACGGCCACGAAGTCTCGTTGATGGCACGCCATTCGCTGCGCACCGGCAGCCGCTCGCACGGCGCCCTGCAGCTGGATTACGGCTTCCCGATCAGCAACCTGCTGCGCGGCCATGTGCAGGTCTTCGACGGCTACGGCGAAAGCCTGATCGATTACAACCACAAGGCCACCTACGTGGGCGTGGGTGTGTCCCTGCTGGAGTGGTTCTGATGGACGTGACGATCTGGCACAACCCGGCCTGCAGCAACTCGCGCGGCGCACTGAAGCTGATCCGCGATGCAGGCTTCGATCCGGAGGTGATCGAATACCTGGGCAACCCACCCGATGCGGCCACGCTGCGCCAGGTGCTGGCCGAATCCGGACTGGACGCGCGGGCGCTGGTGCGCAACAAGGAGGCGCAGTTCACCGAACTTGGCCTGGAGGATGCGGACGAGGCCACGCTGCTGGCCGCGATGGCCGAACACCCGCGCCTGATCAACCGCCCCGTGGTGCGTACGCCCAAGGGCACGCGGCTGTGCCGCCCGCCGGAAACGGTGCTGGAGATCCTGTAACCCGCACTGCCAGAGCCGAGCCCTGGCCGGCTGCTGCCCGGCTGCTGCTCGCGTGCCACCCGTGAATGCAGCCGAGCGTGGCTCGGCGCTGCAGAACGGGCTACTGCCAGTCGGTGATGCCCTCGCGGCGATACACCTCGGCGAACGCCGGGCGCGCCTTCATCGACGTGGCATGCGCCTTCAGCGCCGGCCAGGTGTCGCTGGGCCTCGGCATGTTGCGCGACCAGCGCATCAGCATCACCAGCATGTAGTCGGCCACGCAGGGCGTGGCGCCCAGCAGGTAGGGGCCATGTGCATGCAGGTGCGCGGCCACATGCTGCCAGGCCGCTTCCAGGCGCTGCCGTGCCATCCCGCGGCTGGCCTCGATATTCGCCTCGCCCGCCATTTCGTGTGGATAGAACCATGCTCGATAGGCCGGCTGCAGCGTATTGGCACACCAGAACATCCAACGGTAGGCATCGGCGCGCTGCGGTGTGCCCAGCGCGGGCAGCAGGTTGGCGTCCGGATGGCGATCAGCCAGGTACAGTGCAATGGCCGCCGCTTCGGTCAGTACCAGGCCATCGATCAGCAGCGTCGGCACCACGCCAGCAGGGTTCAGTGCCAGGTACTCAGCCGACTTGTGCTCGCGTGCGTCGAAATCCAGCAGCACCAGTTCGTGCTCGATGCCGAGTTCGATCAGCAGCCAGTGCACCACCAGGGCGGCGGTGCTTGTCGAACCATACAGCGTGGTGCTCATGCGCAAGTCCCGGGTGGATGAATCGGCCGATTATGCCCTGCACGGGCAATCGTTGCTCAGCCGCAGCGGCTCATGCAGGTATCGCGGCCTTCGCTACAGGACATGATCGGCGTGCGTATCGCGCAGTCGTGTGTCTTCAGTTCACAGGAACGGCGCAGTTCGGGATTGGCAACGTCCTTGCAGCGTTTGTCCGGCGCCGGCACCATCTGTTGTTCGCAGCTGAAGTCGTTGCTGCCGATACTCCCCCGCGCCATGCAGCTCCGATAATCGGCCTGGCATTGCACGCGGCACTGCGAGGAGGCGGAGAAATCCGCACCTTCATAGGAGGACGTTGTGCTGCAGCCGGCCAGGACCAGCAGGAACACGGTCGCGACGGATCGATGCAGGCGCATGGGCACATCCAGTGCAGGGATGTGCCGACCCTAGCAGACTACGGTTACTCGTGCAGGCCCGACGCGCGCCCCGATCAGTACACGGGAACACCGGTGTCGGTGCGAACGTCATTCACGGTGCCGCCGCAGGAGAGCAGGCATTGGGCGTACGGAGCGCCGCATGAAGGAAGCACCGGGGGACCGCAGTAGTTGCCGGCACCGTTGCCCCCTTCGCAGTTGTGCCGCTGCTTGTCATCGGCGATATCACTGCAACGGCTGATGACCCGGCTCTTCTCGCTTTCGCAGCTGCGCTGATCCGACTCGGCAAGGGCGCGGTTGTGGAAGTCGCACGTTGCCTTCCGGTTCTCGCAGACCGACGCGCAGATCTTCCCCGCTTCGTGGGTGGGAGGCTCGACGAAGTAACGTGGCCCGCAGGCGCTGCACGCCAGCGCAGCGACCAGCAACACGAAAACACGCGGCCACTGCAGCACGATGGACTCCCTTCCAGAACGCCAGCCAGTACGTTAGCAGAGCAGGCCACGCGCAGGCAGGCTGCACACAACAACGGCGCCACACGGGCGCCGTTGTCTGAACACTGGGTGGAAGGATTACTCCACCACCACCGGAATCTTGCCAATACGGGCCTGCCATTCGCGCGGGCCGGTCTTGTGCACCGATTCGCCGGTGGAATCGACGGCCACGGTCACGGGCATGTCCTGCACGGTGAACTCGTAGATCGCTTCCATGCCCAGGTCGGCGAAACCGACCACCTTGGCCGCCTTGATCGCCTTGGACACCAGGTAGGCCGAACCACCAACGGCCATCAGGTAGGCCGACTTGTGCTTCTTGATCGCTTCGATGGCGGCCGGGCCGCGCTCGGCCTTGCCGACCATGCCCAGCAGGCCGGTCTGCGCCAGCACCTGCTCGGTGAACTTGTCCATGCGGGTCGCCGTGGTCGGGCCGGCCGGGCCCACCACTTCGTCGCGCACAGGATCTACCGGGCCGACGTAGTAGATGAAGCGGCCCTTCAGATCCACCGGCAGTTCCTCGCCCTTGTTGAGCATGTCGACCATGCGCTTGTGCGCGGCGTCGCGGCCGGTCAGCAGCTTGCCGTTGAGCAGCAGGGTCTGGCCCGGCTTCCAGCTGGCCACGTCTTCCGGGGTGATCGTGTCCAGGTCCACGCGGGTGCCCTTGGACGCGTCATAGGTCAGCTTCGGCCAGTCTTCCAGCGACGGCGGGTCCAGCATCACCGGGCCGCTGCCATCCAGGGTGAAGTGCGCATGGCGGGTGGCCGCGCAGTTCGGGATCATCGCCACCGGCAGGTTGGCCGCGTGGGTCGGGTAATCCTTGATCTTGATGTCGAGCACGGTGGTCAGGCCCCCCAGGCCCTGCGCACCAATGCCAAGCGCGTTGACCTTCTCGTACAGCTCCAGGCGCAGCTCTTCAATGCGGTTGGACGCGCCCCGGGCCTGCAGTTCGGTGATGTCGATCGGCTCCATCAGCGCTTCCTTGGCCAGCAGCATCGCCTTCTCGGCGGTGCCACCGATGCCGATGCCGAGCATGCCCGGCGGGCACCAGCCGGCGCCCATGGTCGGCACGGTCTTCAGCACCCAGTCGACGATGGAATCGGACGGGTTGAGCATGGCGAACTTGGTCTTCGCTTCCGAACCACCGCCCTTGGCGGCGACGATCACGTCGACGGTGTTGCCCGGCACCACCTTGACGTTGACCACGCCCGGAGTGTTGTCCTTGGTATTGATGCGCTTGCCGGCCGGATCAGCCAGCACAGAGGCGCGCAGCTTGTTGTCCGGGTGCATGTAGGCGCGGCGAACGCCCTCATTGGCCATCTCTTCCACGCCCATGGTGGCGTCGTCCCAGCGCACGTCCATGCCGATTTCCAGGAACACGGTGACGATGCCGGTGTCCTGGCAGATCGGGCGGTGGCCCTCGGCGCACATGCGCGAATTGATCAGGATCTGGGCCATCGCTTCCTTCGCGGCCGGCGACTCCTCGCGCTCGTAGGCAGCGGCGAGGTTCTTGATGTAGTCGACCGGGTGGTAGTACGAGATGTACTGCAGCGCGTCGGCGATGGACTGGATGAGGTCTTCCTGCTTGATCGATGTCACGGCTTGCTCGCTTGCTCGAGGCTGGCGGGGGTAATCCGCCCATTTTACCCCCTCCCCCGGCCCCGGGGTGGTCGTGCTGGGCGCTGGCCGGCAAGATCAGATCCAGAAGCCCTGTCACGCCCCGCCCCGTTGGCGCGTCCTTGCCCACATGAACGCCGAAATCGCTTTCCAGACCCACCGCCCGCGCCTGATGGCCCTGGCCTATCGCCTGCTCGGCAGCCGCGCCGACGCCGAAGACGTGGTCCAGGATGCCTGGCTGCGCTGGTCCGGCGCCGATCCGGCCGGCGTCCGCGACCCCGAGGCCTGGCTGGTCACCACCACCACGCGGCTCGGCCTGGACCGCCTGCGTGCGGCCAAGCGCGAGCGCGCGCACTACGTCGGGCCGTGGCTGGCCGAGCCGCTGGCCGTCACGCTGGAGCCTGACCCGGCGCCCGGCCCGGCCCAGCTGCATGCGCTGGCCGACGATGTCTCGGTGGCCTTCCTGACCTTGCTCGAACAACTCGGCCCCGAAGAACGCGCCGCCTTCCTGCTGAAAGAGGCCTTCGACCACGACTATCGCGAGATCGCCGAGCTGATCGGTCACAGCGAGGCCAACTGCCGGCAGATGGTGCACCGTGCCCGGCAACGCCTGCAGGCCCGGCGGCCGCGCTTCAACGCCGATGCCAGCCAGCACCGGCAGCTGCTGGCGCGCTTCATGGACGCCTCGCAGCGCGGCGACAGCGAGGCGATCCAAGCCCTGCTGCACGCCAACGCGCAACTGGTCTCCGACGGTGGCGGCGTGGTTACCGCAGCGATCCGCCCACTGCTGGGTGCCGAGCGCATCGGCCGCCTGTTCTGGGCCATCGCCCGCCGTGGCGCGGTGCATCCGGCCCACCTGGGCTGCGTCAATGGCGAGCCGGCGATTCTGCGCTTCCAGGGCGACCGCCTGCACTCGATCACCACCATCGAAGTGGTCGATGGCCGCATCGCCAACGTGTACAGCGTGTTGAATCCGGAGAAGCTGCCGGACGTTGTCACGCGCGGCGACGGTAGGGCGTCCTGGTAGTGAAAGGCGGCCACTGTGGCCGCCGTGGAGCCCACGATGTCGAACCATGCCTCTCCCCGCGTCCCCTACACCCGCCTGGCCGCCGAGGCCTTCAAGGGCCTGCTGGCCACCAGCCAGGCGGTGCATGACAGCTCGGTCGATCCGACCCTGATGGAACTGGTGTTCCTGCGCGTGTCGCAGCTCAACGGCTGCGGCTACTGCATGGACATGCACGGCACTGCGCTGCGCAAGGGCGGCATCGAGCCGCGCAAGCTCGATACGCTGCCCGCCTGGCACGAAAGCCGCTTCTTTGATGCCCGTGAACGTGCGGCGCTGGGCTGGGCCGAGGCGCTGACCCGGCTGACCGACGGTGCGCCGTCGCAGGCGGCGTTCGATGCACTGGCACCGCACTTCGATGAGAAGGGCATCAGTGACCTGAGCATGGGCATTGCGGTGATCAATGCGTGGAACCGGCTGGGTGCGGGGTTGCTGCCGCCGCTGCCGTAAAAGGGGCCTGTTGGCCGGGCTGCCGCCCGGCACCCGCAGAGACCAGAGCAACAGCTGGAGCAACGGCAGAAGCTGGCTCTTCTGCGGGTTGGCAGGGTGGGTCAGGTCGCAGGGGACGCTGCAAGTACGTCCATGTAAGCTCGGTCGCCGCATCCATGCGGCTCACGCCCCTACGACCTGACCCACCCCGCCCTCGACAGACTTCTACTGCTGTTGGTAGGTGTCGACCTTGGTCGACACGGTAGGTCCACGCCATGCGTGGATGCGGGGGGGTCGGATCCCTTCGCTTCGCGATGGGCTCTGACCCGATCCGGGCTGATGGGGTCAGAGCCCGTTGCGTGGCAGAGGGATCGGACCCCGGTGCCGGCCACACGGCTGCACTGACCCCCTCTGCACGTATCAGGCCGCACAATATGCGCATGCCTGCTACCCCCACCGCTGGCGCCGCCGCCGCGAACAGACCCAGCCTGCGCCAGCGCTTCAGGGCGATGCGCAACCTGCCGCCGTTCCTGCGCATGGTCTGGAAAACCAGCCCCGCGCTCACCCTGGCCAGCCTTGGCCTGCGGCTGATCCGGGCGCTGCTGCCGGTGGCGATGCTGTACGTGGGCAAGCTGATCATCGACAGCGCCCTGCACCTGAGCCAGCACGGTGCCGGCTTCCCGCCACTGGGCGAGGCGCTGTCCAGCGGGCTGCTCAATCCACTGCTGGGCCTGCTGGCGCTGGAATTCGGCCTGGCCATCGCCTCGGACCTGCTCGGCCGGCTGGTCAGCTATGCCGATGCACTGCTCTCGGAGCTGTTCGCCAACGCCACCAGCATCCGGCTGATGGAACACGCCGCGACACTGGACCTGGAGGACTTCGAGGACCCGGACCTGCAGGACAAGCTGGACCGCGCGCGGCGCCAGACCATGGGCCGGATGAACCTGATGAGCCAGCTGTTCGGCCAGGTCCAGGACGCGATCACCGTGGCCAGCCTGGCCGTCGGCCTGCTGGTCTACGCGCCGTGGCTGATCCTGCTGCTGGCACTGGCACTGGTGCCGGCCTTCATCGGCGAATCGCACTTCAATGCCGCCGGCTACAGCCTCAACTTCCAGTGGACGCCCGAGCGCCGCCAGCTCGACTACCTGCGCCAGCTCGGCGCCAGCGTGGAGACGGCCAAGGAGGTGAAGATCTACAACCTGCACCGCTTCCTGGTGGAGCGCTACCGGCGCCTGTCGGTGGCGCTGTTCCTGGCCAACCGTGCGCTTGCCCGGCGCCGCGCGTTCTGGGGCACGCTGCTGGCCGCGCTGGGCACGCTGGGCTACTACACCGCCTACGCCTACATCGCCTGGCGTACCGTGCGCGGCGATTTCTCGATCGGCGACCTGACCTTCCTCGCCGGCAGCTTCCTGCGCCTGCGCCAGCTGCTGGAAGGCCTGCTGATCGGGTTCTCGCAGGTGGCCAGCCAGGCCCTGTACCTGGATGACCTGTTCTCGTTCTTCCAGATCCAGCCGGAAATCCACTCGCGCGAAGGCGCCATGCGCGTGCCGCGGCCGATCCGCCAAGGCTTTGTGTTCGAGAACGTCGGTTTCCGCTATCCCGACGCCGAGCAATGGGCGGTACGCCATCTGGATTTCCACCTGCACGCGGGCGAAGTGCTGGCCCTGGTCGGCGAGAACGGAGCGGGCAAGACCACGCTGGTCAAGCTGCTCGCACGCCTGTACGAACCGGACGAGGGCCGCATCCTGCTCGATGGCCGCGACCTGCGCGACTACGACCTGGACGACCTGCGCGCCAACCTCGGGGTGATCTTCCAGGATTTCGTGCGCTACAACCTCAGCGCGGGCGAGAACATCGGCGTTGGCCAGGTCGAGGCGATGGACGACCGCGACCGCATTGCCGACGCCGCTCGGCGCGGCATGGCCGAGGAAGTGATCGAGGCGTTGCCCGGCGGTTACGACCAGTTGATCGGCCGCCGCTTCAGCCAGGGCGTGGACCTGTCCGGTGGCCAGTGGCAGAAGATCGCCATCGCCCGCGCGTGGATGCGCAATACGCAGGTGATGATCCTGGACGAGCCGACGGCGGCACTGGATGCGCGCAGTGAATTCGAGGTGTTCCAGCGGTTCAGGGAGCTGGCGGATAATCGCACCGCAGTGCTGATTTCGCATCGTTTCTCCTCGGTACGCATGGCCGATCGCATCCTGGTGCTGGCCGATGGCCGGATCGAGGCCAGCGGCACGCATGCGCAGCTGATGGCGCAGGGCGGCCGCTATGCCGAACTGTTCGAGCTGCAGGCGGCGGGCTATCGCTGAGAACGCCTCTCGTTTCGCCCAATGAGAACCCGTCTCATTTGAGATAGAATCACCCCCGACGACTTTTGATAGATACGCCCATGTCCTCCGCTTTCGGCGCCGAAACGGTGCTTGAGGTCCGCCACTGGACCGACGCCTACTTCAGCTTCACCACCACCCGCGACAGCGGCTTCCGCTTCGAGAACGGCCAGTTCGTGATGATCGGCCTGGAAACGGAGGCGCGGCCGCTGCTGCGCGCTTATTCCATTGCCAGCGCCAACTGGGAAGAACAGCTCGAGTTCTTCAGCATCAAGGTGCAGGACGGCCCCCTGACCTCGCGCCTGCAGCACATCAAGCCGGGCGACAAGGTGCTGGTCGGCAAGAAGCCCACCGGCACCCTGCTGGTCAGCGACCTGCACCCGGGAAAGAACCTGTACCTGCTGGGTACCGGCACCGGCCTGGCCCCCTGGCTGTCGGTGATCAAGGACCCGGAAACCTACGAGCGCTTCGAGAAGGTGATCCTCTGCCATGGCGTGCGCTACGAGAAGGACCTTGCCTACCGCGATTACTTCGAGAAGGAACTGCGAGAGCACGAGTTCCTTGGCGAGATGATCGGCGACAAGCTGCTGTACTACCCGGCCGTCACCCGCGAGCCCTTCGCCAACCAGGGCCGCCTGACCGCGCTGATGGAAAGCGGCGAGATGCAGCGCACCCTCGGCCTGCCGGAACTGAGCCCGGAAAACGATCGCGCGATGATCTGCGGCAGCCCGCAGATGCTCGCCGACCTCCGCACCGTGCTCGATGCACGAGGCTTCCAGGTCTCGCCGCGCATCGGCCAGCCGGGTCACTACGTGTTTGAGCGCGCGTTCGTCGAGAAATAACCCGCAACGGTAGTGCCGGCCGCTGGCCGGCGCTTCCTGGCACTACGGGGTTGGGTCTTTTTGGGGGGCCGCCCCGGCGCCGGCCACTACCTCACAGCAGCGCTTCAATCGCGCCGCGCAGCTGTTCCGGCCTGGTGGTGGGCGCATGCCGCGACACCACCTGCCCCTGGCGGTCGACCAGGAACTTGGTGAAATTCCACTTGATGCGGGCACTGCCGAGCAGGCCGCGTTTCTCGCGTGACAGCCATGCCCACAGCGGATCGGCGCCTTCACCGTTGACCTCGATCTTCTCCGACAGCGGAAAGCTGACCGGATAGTCCAGCGAACAGAACTGGCGGATCTGCGCCGCATCCCCAGGCTCCTGCGCACCGAACTGGTTGCAGGGAAAGCCGATCACCACCAGGCCGCGCTCGCGATAGTCCTGCCAGAGCTGTTCCAGCCCCCTGTACTGCGGGGTGAAGCCACAGCGGCTGGCGACGTTCACCAGCAGCAACGGGTGGCCCTGATAACGGGCCAACGCATGCGGCTGGCCGTCGAGGTCACGGAAACTGAAATCGTAGGCGCTGGTCATGATGGCGGGCCGTGGGCGGTGAATGCATGGTACCCGCGCCCGGCCCCGGCAACATGCCTTTTGACACAAGTGCGGACGCCGCCGGCCGGGTTACCCTCGGGCCCTTGTTTGCCTTACCGGAGTTCCTGCCTTGACCACCCGCCTTGCCCTTGCCGTGGCCATGTCCCTCGGCCTTGCCCTGCCCGCCTTCTCGGCCGGCGCCGCCCCGGCCGCCAGCAGCACCGCTCAGCAGGCCAATCCGTTCTTCGCCGAAAGCCCGTTGCCGCTGCACTTCCCACAGTTCGACAGGATCAAGGACAGCGACTTCGCCCCGGCCTTCGACGCCGGCATGGCGCAGCAGCTGAAGGAAGTGGAAGCGATCGCCAACAACAAGGCCAAGCCGACCTTCGACAACACCATCATCGCCCTGGAGAAGAGCGGTGACATCCTCGACCGTGCGACCACCGTGTTCTTCAGCCTGGTCGGCGCCGACACCAATGACACCCGCAAGAAGCTGCAGGCCGACTACTCGGCGAAGTTCGCCGCGCACAGCGATGCGATCGCGCTGAACGGCAAGCTGTTCGCCCGCATCCAGGCGCTGTATGACACCCGCAGCCAGCTGGGCCTGGACGCCGAAGGCGTGCGCCTGGTCGAGAAGTACTACGACAACTACGTGCGCGCCGGCGCCAAGCTGTCCGAGGCCGACAAGGCCAAGCTGAAGGAGATGAACGCCGAGCTGGCCAGCCTGGGCACCAGGTTCAGCCAGAACGTGCAGTCGGAGGTGAACGCCTCGGCGATCACCGTCGACGACGTCAAGGAACTGGACGGCCTGTCCAAGGAGCAGATCGCCGCCGCCGCCGAAGCCGCCAAGGCCCGGGGCCTGGAAGGCAAGTATGTAATCACCCTGCTCAACACCACCGGCCAGCCGCCGCTGACCAACCTGGCCAACCGCGCCCTGCGCCAGAAGATCTACGAAGCGTCGGTCAGCCGCGGCAGCCGCGGCGGTGAGTTCGACAACACCGCGCTGGTTTCGCGCATCATGCAGCTGCGTGCCGACAAGGCCAAGCTGATGGGCTTCCCGAACTTCGCCGCCTACAACCTGACCAACCAGACCGCCAAGACGCCGGAAGCGGTCAACGCGATGCTGGGCAAGCTGGCCCCGGCCGCGGTGGCCAACGCCAAGCGCGAAGCCGCCGACCTGCAGGCGATGATCGACCAGGAACAGAAGGCCGCAGGCAAGCCGACCTTCAAGCTGGAACCGTGGGACTGGGCCTTCTACAGCGAGAAGGTGCGCCAGGCCAAGTACAACTTCGACGAGTCGCAGCTGAAGCCGTACTTCGAAATGAAGAACGTGCTGGAGAACGGCGTGTTCCATGCCGCCAACCTGGAATTCGGCCTGACCTTCAAGCAGCGCACAGACCTGCCGGTCTACCACGACGACGTGACCGTCTACGACGTGTTCGACGCCGACGGCAGCCAGCTGGCAATCTTCATCTTCGACCCGTACGCACGCGCCTCCAAGCGCGGCGGCGCGTGGATGAACTCCTACGTCTCGCAGTCGAAGCTGACCGGCTTCAAGCCGGTGGTCGCCAATCACCTGAACATCCCGAAGCCGCCGGCCGGCCAGCCGACCCTGCTGACCTGGGACGAGGTGAACACCACCTTCCACGAGTTCGGCCACGCCCTGCACGGCATGTTCTCCAATGTGAAGTACCCGTACTTCTCGGGCACCTCGGTGCCGCGTGACTTCGTCGAGTTCCCCTCGCAGGTGAACGAGATGTGGGCCGACAACCCGGTCATCCTGAAGAACTACGCCAAGCACTACCAGAACGGTTCGGCGATGCCGCAGGCGCTGCTGGACAAGGTGCTGGCGGCGGCCAAGTTCAACCAGGGCTTCGCCACCACCGAGTACCTGGGTGCAGCGATGCTGGACCAGCGCTGGCACCAGATCGGTGCCGACCAGGTGCCGGCCGCCAAGGACGTGATGGCCTTCGAGCGCGCCGCGCTTGAGAAGGACGGCATCTACTACGCGCCGGTGCCGCCGCGCTACAAGACCCCGTACTTCAGCCACATCATGGGTGGCTACTCGGCCGGCTACTACGCCTACATCTGGTCGGAAGTGCTCGACGCCAACACCCAGAAGTGGTTCAAGGACAACGGCGGCCTGAGCCGCAAGAACGGCGACCACTTCCGCGCCACCCTGCTGTCCAAGGGTGGCAGCGTCGACGCGATGCAGCTGTTCCGCGATTTCGCCGGCCACGAGCCGCAGATCGAACCGCTGCTGGAAAAGCGTGGCCTGACCGGCGCCGGCAACTGATCGCCGGTGCGGTAGCCTGAAACGAAAACCGCCCGGTAAACCGGGCGGTTTTTTTGTTGGGACATCCACGCATGGCGTGGATCTACTGGTGGGTGCCGACCGTCGGGCGGCACGATCCATTCGCGCCACGAACCCCGGCATCATCGATCCACACATGACGCACTCCAGCAGATCCACGCCACGCGTGGATGCGCTTCCAGATCAGCGCGGCGCCACGTACCCACCCGGTACGCCTTCCGGCGACAGCACCAGCTGCCACAGCTGCGCGTGCCGGCAGCGGAAGGTGGCCATCGATCCGGCCAGGTAGAACCGCCACATGCGGCGGAAATGCTCCTCGTAGCGCGCGTCCAGCTGCGGCCACGCCGCTTCCACGTTGCGTCGCCAGGCCTGCAGGGTCAGGTCGTAGTCGGTGCCGAAGTTGTGCCAGTCTTCCAGTACGAAGCGGCCTTCGAACGCCCGGGTGATCTGCACCGCCGACGGCAGCATCGAGTTGGGGAAGATGTAGCGCGCGATCCACGGATCGGTGCGATGCCGGGAGACGTTGGTGCCGATGCTGTGCAACAGCAGCAGGCCACGCGGCGACAGGCAGCGTTTGGCCACCTCGAAGAAGCTGGCGTAGTTCTTGTCACCGACGTGCTCGAACATGCCGATCGAGAAGATCGCATCGAACGGCTCGTCCAGTTCCCGGTAATCCTGCAGGCGGATCTCGATCGGAAGGCCGGCGCACAGTTCGCGCGCGAACCCGGCCTGCTCCTGCGAAATGGTGACACCCACGCCGCTGACGCCATAGCGTTCGGCAGCAAACTTCAGTGCCTCGCCCCAACCACAGCCGATGTCCAGCACGCGCTGGCCCGGGCGCAGGCCCAGCTTGCGGCAGACCAGGTCCAGCTTGGCTTCCTGCGCGGCATCGAGATCATCGGCATTGCGCCAGTAGCCGCAGCTGTAGACCAGACGCTGGCCCAGCATGGCCTGGTAGAGATCGTTGCCGAGGTCGTAGTGGCGGCGGCCGACCTCGTAGCTGCCCTGCCCGGCCTGCAGGTTGAACAGGCGCGCCTTCAGCGCATCGGCCACTTCGCGCCAGCCGTGCACCCGTTCATCCAGGTGCGCCTGCATCAGATGGACAAGGAATTCATCCAGGACGTTGGCATCCCACCAGCCGTCCATGTAGCTCTCGCCCAGGCCGAGCGAGCCGTGGGCCATGACCCGCGCGAAAAAGCGCGGGTCATGCACCTGGATGTCCTGCGGCTGGGTACCGCCGATGCGGACCCCGGCTTCGTGAAGCAGGCCGGTGACCCGCTCCTGCAACCCTGTATCCACGCCACCTCCTCCACTGCGGTCAACCGCGTGCGAACAGCTCCACGTAGTCCCTGGCCACGTGCGGCAACAGCACCGCCGCCGGTACATCGGCGGTCTGGGTGCCGTCCGAGTATGGACCCACCTGGTACGGCGGGAAAACAAAGCGCAGCGCGGTGATCTGCCCCTTGTCGTCGGTCAGTGGCTGGAACTGGCTGAAGTTCTCGGCCTGCGGGCCGGTACCGTCGGCAATCATGCGCGATGCGTTGCGCAGCGATTCCTGCAGCTGGGCCGGGTCCATGTCCTCGCCGCTGAGCCGTGTGGCCACGCGTTCGCGCAGCTGGTCGGCGACGAAATCGCTGATCGCCTTCCAGCCCTTGGCATCGGTCACCAGCTTTTCGGCACTGAGCATCTGCTGCTGCTGCGGCAGCCATACGAAGCGCGCCACCAGCGGTTCGCCGTGGGCGCCACCGGTGTAGCGGCTGCCATCAGCACTGACCACCACCAGCTGCGGGGTTTCCAGCAGTTTCTCGAAACTCAGCGACAGCTCGTAGGGCATGGTCGGCTTGTCGTTGCCGAGCCCGTCCAACGCCTGTTGCAGGTCACTGCGCGCACTCGTCGCATAGTTCTGCAGCGCACGGGCCAACCCCGGATAACGGTCGATGCCGGCCGGGTAGCTGATGCCCACCACTTCGCGCTCGTTGTTCTCGATCACGTCGCGCAGGTCCAGCGGCGCTTCCGTGGCCGGCGTTTCGGCTGCGGCGGTGGCCTCGACGGCGGGAGCCGCCTCAGCCGCCGGTGCCGGCTCGCTTTCACGCTGGCAACCGGCCAGCAACAGCACGCCCACCACGCCGGCCAACGCGCTGCCGCGCAGTGGCCGGTTGTTTCCAATCTTCATCGGGATCCCCTGTTCATGTTTGTACATCATTGCCTGCCATGGCTGAAGCGTGGCCCGCCGGCGTTCAGCCAGCGAGCAGATCGTGATACTCCTCATGCCGCTGCAGGAACGCCTCGGCGTAGGAACAGGCCGGCACCACCTTGTACCTCTGCTCGCGGGCGAAACGCAGTGCCACGCGGGTCAGCTCACCGGCGATCCCACGGCCGGCGATCGGCTCAGGCACCTCGGTGTGGGTGATGACCATGCGTTTGCGCTTGATCTGGTAGTCCAGCACCGCCAGCTGTCCACGCACACGGGCGGTGAAGCGATGGTTGGCCAGGTCGTGTTCGACCTCATAGGCCAGACCGGGGGGCGTGACCGAAGCCATGGAACTGTCTCCTGCGGCGACTGCGTGGATGGTGCGCAGCCGGGCGCCATGATCGCGTGAAGCCTGAACAGGGGCAAGTCTGATCCATTCACGTCAGTTTGCGACCCTCAAGCTGGAGCGCTGACGGCCGCTATCGCCTGTGGAGGGGTACGGCCAGCTTGGCACGCCCCTTGCGACCGTTGACCATGCGCACCCCCGCGGAGGCTCCGATGCACCCCAGCGATTCCCATTCAGATACTGACCGCGCCCTGCTGGAGGGCCTGCTGCAACTTGCGGTGGAAGGGCAGACCGAAGACCAGGATTTCCAGCGCATCGGCGAGGAAGTGTTCGCCCGCCTGCTGGATACCTACGGCCAGCAGCACACGCTCTGAAAACCGGGGCGAATCGTCACCGATTCGCCCCGCTACCCGCTTCAACCGCCGCCGAGGCGGAAGGTCGGGTTGGACAGTTCGCGCAGGAAGTGGTTGAAGATGCTCGGCTGCATGGCCAGCATGAAGATCACGCCGAACGCCGCACCGGCCAGATGCGCGCTGTGGTTGATGCGGTCGCCGCCGCGCTTGTCCATCCAGATGCTGTAGCCGACATAGAACGCGGCATAGATGATCGCCGGTGCCGGGATGAAGAACACCAGGATGATCGACCACGGCTTGATCAGGATGAAGGCGAACAGCACCGCCGATACCGCCCCGGACGCGCCAAGGCTGAGATAGTTCGGGTTCTTCTGGTTCTTCAGGTAGCTGGGCAGGATCGAGACCAGCAGCGCGCCGATGTAGAACGCCGGGTAGGTCAGGTAGCTGCCGGTCAGCTGCACCATCACGCTCTCGATGAATCCCCCGAAGAAGAACAGGGTGATCATGTTGAAGATCAGGTGCGACCAGTCGGCGTGGATGAAGCCATAGGTCACCAGCCGGTCGTACTGGCGGTGACGGTCGATGGCCGGCGGCCACAGGATCAGGCGGTCGGCCAGCTTGCGATTGTTGAACGCCATCCACGACAGGAGGGCGGTGATGGCGATCAACAGCAGATTGACGGGGGTCATGTCAGGCTCAGGCGCTACGGTAGTTGTCGACCATACGATAGCGTTTCGCGTACCAACCGAAGGCCAACGCCGCGACGAAGGCGAAACCGGCGAAGAAGAACATCAGGAATGCCGCCTCGCTCAGGCCCGTACTGGCGATCTTGTGGGTCACCGCATCGTTGCGCACAGCAGCGTTGGACAGCAGCACCCACAGGTTGCCGATGGTGGTGGTCAGGTTCCAGAAGCTCATCACCACGCCCTTCATCGCCTGCGGCGCCTGGCTGTAGGCGAACTCCAGGCCGGTGGCCGAGACCAGCACCTCACCGAAGGTCAGCAATGCATACGGCAGGATCTGCCAGAAGATCGACAAAGCGTTGCCGCCGTCCATCACCACTTGGATGCCGCCGACCACGATCCAGGCCAGGCCACTGAAGGCGATGCCGGCGGTCATGCGGCGCAGCGCGGTCGGCTCCAAGCCGAAGCGGCGCAGGGCCGGGTACAGCACCAGGTTGTTGAACGGAATCAGGATCATCACCAGCAGCGGGTTCAGCGCCTGCATCTGCGAGGCGCTGAACCAGCTCGGCATCTGCATCTGCTGGCCCTGCAGGACCCAGGTCGAGGCCTTCTGGTCGAACAGCGAGAAGAACGGCGTGGTCAGCGCGAAGATCACCAGCACGCGCAGCACCGAGCGCACGCCTTCCACGGCTTCGGCTGGATGCTGGCCACGGGCCCGGTCCAGCTGCCACCAGGTGCCGCCACCGATGCCGGCGAGAATGGCCACCAGCGCCAGGCACAGGCAGATCACGATGCCCAGCGAACCGACCAGGCCGAACGACGCCGCTGCCAGCACCAGGCCGAGCACGGCGATCACCAGGCCCGGGCGGCCCTGGCCGGCCGCGCGTGCGGTCAGCGCAGTGCGCACCACGTTGGCGAACGAGTGCGGGTCCTTCGGTGGCAGCGGCACCAGCACGTAACGCTTGCGGCCCAGCCAGAACACGAAGGTGGCGATGAACATCAGGATGCCCGGGATGCCGAACGCCCACTGCGGGCCCCAGTTCTTCAGCGCCAGCGGGATCAGCAGCGAGGCGAACAGCGAGCCGAAGTTGATGATCCAGTAGAAGGCGTCGAAGACGATCTTGGCCAGGTGCTTGTTGCTCTGGTCGAACTGGTCGCCCATGAAGGAGGCCACCAGCGGCTTGATGCCACCGGCACCCAGGGCGATCAGGCCCAGGCCGAGGAAGAAGCCCTCGCGGCTGTTCTCGAACAGGGCAAGGCACAGATGGCCGGCGCAGTAGACCAGGCTGAACCAGAGGATGGTGTGGTACTTGCCGAAGAACCTGTCGGCCAGCCAACCTCCGAGCAGCGGGAAGAAATACACGCCGATCATGAAGCTGTGCATGATGTCCTTGGCTTCACCGGCACGGCCTTCGGCTGTGATTTCCTGCAACAGCAGCGAGGTGATCAGGAACTGCACCAGGATGTTGCGCATCCCGTAGAAACTGAACCGCTCGCAGGCCTCATTGCCGATGATGTACGGGATCTGGCGCGGCATCTTTCCCTGGCCGGCGATGGGGGCAACTGCGTCGTGGCTCATCCTGTAAGGCATTCCTGCAAAGCGAAAGGCGCAAGGTTACCGGAACCGGGCCTTGCGAAGCACGCTGCAGGGCTGCATGACAACGGTGCCCATCCATGGCAGGCAACCGCGCTCCGTGCCGGAAGTCACGGCACCTGCACGACAAAAGCGTAAACTTATCGTTATGCGCCCCCTCCCCCCCGCCCGTCTCCTGCTCAGTTGCCTGATGCTGCTGATGGCGTTGCAGGCACAGGCGCGGCCGCAGGCACCGGCCACGGCGGCCAGCGAAAGCGGCTCCCGCCAGCTGACGGTGGCCGCGCTGGAGCTGCCCAGCCACGATGATGCGCAATGGAAGTTGCGCCGCGAGCAGGTCGCGCAGTTGCTGACCGACCTGCAGCCGGACGTGATCTCGGTGCAGCAGGTGCTGCAGCAGCAGGGCCGCAACCCGGCCTGCTGGCTGGCCAGCCGGCTGCGTTACAGCTGCGACTTCGTTACCGCCGATCCACCCAGCCAGACATTGCGGCATGGCAACGCGATGCTGACCCGGCTGCCGGTCAGCGAGGACGGCGTGACCCTGCTGCATCCTCCCGGCACCTTCAGCGCGGCCGGCATGATGCGGCTGAAGCTGGGCGAGGCGCTGGTCAACATCTATGTGGCACGGCTCCGCCCCGACCCGGACGAGGCCGCCGCGCGCCAGCACCAGACCAGCGACCTGATGACCTGGATTGGTGCCACCGCCGAGGGCATGCCGAGCCTGATCGCCGGCGACTTCTCGGCCAACACGATGGAACTGGTGCGCAGCACGCCGGGCTTCCAGCCGGCGCGGCGCAATCCCGGCGGCCGCGCCGAGGCGCCTGCGGCCAGTGGCGGGGGCAGCACTGGCCATGGTCTGGATGTGCTCTTCCAGGTCAAGCATTTCGATGGCATCCGCCAGCAGCCGATCCTGCTGCCGGCCGACGGCGACCTGCCCGGCCTGCGCCTGGGCGTGATGGCCACGTTGCGCCTGCAAGGCAATACGGCCACCGCCGAATAGGGAGTACCGGCCGCGGGCCGGCTCCCCGGGGACCACACGATTGCCGGCCAGCGGCCGGCACTACCGAATGATTCCTGCAACAGAAAAGGCCGGGTTTTCCCCGGCCTTCTCCGTTCATCCCATCACCGCGATCAGGCGATCGCTTCCTGGTAACGGCGCTCGACTTCGTTCCAGTCGATGACGTTGAAGAACGCGCCGATGTATTCCGGGCGACGGTTCTGGTACTTCAGGTAGTACGCGTGCTCCCACACGTCCAGGCCGAGGATGGGGGTGTTGCCTTCCATCAGCGGGCTGTCCTGGTTGCCGGTGCTTTCGACCACCACCTTCTTGTCCGGGGTCACGCTCAGCCACGCCCAGCCGCTGCCGAAACGGGTCAGCGCCGCCTTGGTGAAGGCGTCCTTGAACTTGTCGAAGCCGCCCAGGTCCTTGTCGATGGCCTTGGCCACGTCGCCCACCGGGTTGCCGCCAGCATTGGGAGCCATCACGGTCCAGAACAGCGAGTGGTTGGCATGGCCACCACCGTTGTTGCGCACCGGACCCTGCAGGTTCTCCGGCAGCGACTTGAGCTTCTTCACCAGTTCTTCGACCGGCAGGTCAGCGTACTCGGTGCCTTCCAGCGCCGCGTTGACGTTGTTGATGTAGGTCTGGTGATGCTTGGTGTGATGGATTTCCATCGTCGCCGCATCGATATGCGGTTCCAGCGCGTCGTAGGCGTAGGACAGCTTGGGCAGGGTATAGGCCATGGTGCATCTCCTGATTGCGAGGGCACCCGACGTTGTCGGGCGGTGCGCGGTGAATGATGGGGACAGAACGGCAGATTACCAAGGGGGATGTAAAGGAAGTTGCGTCCCGCCGGTGAGCACGACGGCAATTGTTACGCGGCGGTGACGCAGCCCCCTCCTCATGCGCCGTGCAGCGCGCAGGCGCTACAGTGCGAGCACCACCCTCGCCCGCTCCCTTGCCCATGCGCAACCCCCGGCTGCTGATCGTCGCCATCGCCCTGCTGCTGCTCGGCCTGGTAGTCAACCATTTCATGCAGCGCCCGCCGGCGCCGCAGTTCGCGCCGGACCTGCAGGGTGCGCCTGCCGCGCGCGCACCGGCCACGGCCACGCCCGGCAGGGACAACGGTCTGCCCACCTTCCTGCCCGCCGAAGCCCGGCAGACGATCGCGCTGATCCAGCGCGGCGGGCCGTTCCCGCACCGCCAGGATGGCAGCACGTTCGGCAACCGCGAACAGCAGTTGCCGCAGCGTCCGCGCGGCTACTACCGCGAATACACCGTGGACACCCCCGGCGCGCGCACCCGTGGCACGCGCCGCATCGTCACCGGCGGCGATCCGCCGGAGGCGTGGTACTACACCGACGACCACTACGAATCATTCCGCAGCTTCACCGTACCGGCCCAGGGAGCGCAGTGATGAGCCATGACGATTTCGGCCTCGGCCTGCACGACATCAACAATGCCGGTGTCTACGCCATCGACAGCGACGACATCGGCGCCCTGGCCGCCGCAATGCGCGATGCCGGGCTGAAGGTGATCCGCATCGATCTGGAAGGGGTGGCCGACAAGCGCACCCTGCTCGCACGGCTGGCCGCGCAGCTGGATTTTCCGGCCGGTTTCGGCGGTAACTGGGATGCGCTGTCGGACAATCTACGCGACCTGCAATGGCTGCCAGCCAACGGCTATGCACTGTTCCTGTGCGACGTGGACGCGCTGCGCGCCACCGCGCAGAAGGACTTCGACACCCTGCTGGACGTGATGGACGAGACCAGCCGCGACTGGCTTGGCCGCGACGTCCCGTTCTGGGTGTTCCTGTCGCAGAGCGCGTAAGGTCACTGCCGTGGTGGATGCCGACCTTGGTCGGCATGCGCCGATGCATTGGTAGAGGCCGACCTTGGTCGGCGCTTCTGTGCCAACCAAGATTGACACCTACCCAGGCGAGCCTGCCAGGGCGTGGCGCGCTCCCTGGCCTACCGGCTCCCGTTATCTTCCTGCAGTTCTTTCTTGAACGGAATGTCCGGCGGTGGCCGCGCCACGGCCGGCTGGTCCTGCATGTTCGGATTCGTAAGGCCACAGCCACCACCGGCCTGCAGGATCGAGATCACGCAGGAAATCTTCGTATTGGTACCCGGCAACGGAATCTCCATTGCCTTTATTCCCTTGCGCACCCACTCGGCCAGCAGCGATTCCTGCGGGACCCAGTATTTGTCGAATGACGTGGGCGTGTAGTCGTAAGGCGGTCGCTTCAACCAGGTGCCAGATTGCGCGATGCGTTCCTTGCTCCAGCCATCGTTGGCACCACCGGGCGCACCGCGCTCGGCACGTCCATCGCCTTCCTGGCCCGGCACGCGGACGCTGCCATCCGCGTTGAACAGGCCACTGCCCTTGCCGGTGGCGCTGGCCTGCCGGGCGCCATTGTCGGCGCCGTCATGGTTGCGGCTCGATGCACCCCAGTCGTCGCCCTTGGCGGGCGTGGCCCAGTTGCCCGGATCGGGGGCCGGGCGCGCTCCGGCCTGGGCCGGTTTCGTGCTGGAGGCGGATGGCCGTGGCGTGCTGCTGTTGGCCTGGGTTGCAGTGCTACTGGCCGCAGGCGCCGGCGTTGCCGCTGGCGCGCTGCCACTTGACGTTGAAGGCGCCGCCGCGGGTGCCGACGCAACTTCGCGCTCGCGCACCTGCAGGTCACGGCCTGCCGGCGCTCGCACGGTCGGCTCGCGCCCGGCCACAGCAGCCATCCGTACCTGCGGATCGACCACGGCCTGCACTTCACGCTCGCGCACCTGCACATCGCGCTGCGGCACACGGACCTGTACATCGGCCGTGCGCAGCGGCTGCGATATCGCCGGTGCATCGACCGTACTGATTTCACGCTCCTGCACCGGGATGTCACGCAGCTGCGGCGTCCGCACCGCGATCTCCGGCGCACGCAGTGCGGCCGGGGCCGCCGGCGCCTGCACCGGCTGCACGCTGCGCTCGCGCACCGTCGGTACCGTGTCGCGCGGCACGATGCTGATCTCCGTCCGCGGCACGCTGACAGGTGGCACCACGAAATCCGTACTGGCCTCGGCTACTTCGGTGGCCTGCACCGGAGACGGCGGCGGTGCCGCGACCGGCGCCGGCTCGGATTCGGCGGGCGGCGGCGGCACGCTGGCCACTGCAGCCGGAGCGGGTGCGGACGCAGCTGCCGACGCGGACGCCGGACGCGGCTCAGGCGCCGTTGCGGCCCCTGCGTTCTGGCCAGCTGCAACCTGGCCCGGCGGTGCAGCGGCCGCCGCTTCCGCACCTGGCTGATCGCCACCGCCTTGCTGGCTCGCGCGACCGACGAATTCCACCTGCAAGCGCTCGCCCTCGGCGCCTTGGTCTTCCGGTGACGAGGTGCGGATCACTGCCACCCATAGCAGCAGCATGAAGAACAGCAGATGCAGCAGCGCACTGGCCAAGGCCGAGACCCAACGCATCCAGCGCTGGTCGCGCGGCGCGGCGTCCCAGTCCTGCCAGAACAAGCGGCGCAGTGCCTGCCACGGCGACAGCTGCGGCGATTGACCGGGTGGCCCCGGCAACGGTCGGGGCAGCAATACCGCGATCACGTCGCGCGCGTGGTACGGCCGCGGCAGCGGCCCCAGCGAGCGCAGCCACAGCGCCCAGCCATAAGGCAGGCGCGTGGTCTTCTCGAGGACGACGCGGGGCTGCTGGCGGGCCAGCAGCAGGTCGATGAACTGCTCGGCCCGGGTCAGAGGCACGCGTCAGCGATCAGGCGGCGTTGCCGCGAGGGATATACGGCGCGTGGCCACTGTCGTGGTCGGTCGCGTCGCGCACGGCGGTCACGCCTGGCACGCGGCCCATCAGGGTCTTTTCAATGCCCTGCTTGAGGGTCACGTCGGCCATGCCACAGCCCTGGCAGCCACCGCCGAAGCGCAGCAGTACCACGCCGTCGGCCGAGACTTCCTGCACGGCCACCTTGCCGCCATGCGAGGCCAGCTGCGGATTGACTTCGTTCTCCACCACCCAGTGCACGCGCTCGACCAGCGAGGCCGCATCACCGGGCGCTTCACCCTTGATGCGCGGCGCCTTGATGGTCAGCTGCTGGGTGCCGGCGGTACCGGCGACGATGTCGATCTCGGCGCCATCGAGCCAGCCGACGCTGCCGGCATCGACGTACAGGGTGAATCCTTCGCAGTCCACCGCCCACTCGTCGCCGAGCAGGTCGGTCGGTTCGGCGAACTCCAGCCGGGCGTCGGCGCGCGGGGTGCCGGGGTCGACCGCGCTCAGGCGCACGCCCATGCCGGGCACGCCCTCGCGTTCGATCAGCTTGCGGAAGTGGGTCTGGGCAGTGTCGGAGATCTGGATCATCAGGCTATTCTAGCCAAGTACGCGTCAGCCGCTCATTCGGTTTATACACCGTCCGGCGCATTGTTCAGTCAACACGAGGTGGAGATTCCCATGGCCGACCTGATTCCACTGGCCCAGGCCCGTTGCGTGCCACGCAAAGGCAGCGACCACAAGCTCGGCGAGGCCCGCCTGGCCGAACTGCTGCCGCAGATTCCCGGCTGGGAGTTGAGCGAGGGCGGACAGGCCCTGACGCGCACCTTCCGCTTCAAGGATTACTACGCCACCATGGCCTTCGTGAACGCGCTGGCCTGGATTGCTCACCGCGAGGACCACCATCCGGACCTGGGCGTGCACTACGACCGCGCTGTGGTGCGCTTCTCCACCCACGATGTGGGCGGCCTGAGCGAGAACGACTTCATCTGCGCGGCAAAGACTTCGGCCCTGACGGAGCAACTGCCATGAACATTCGTTTGCTGAGCCTGTCCCTGATCGCTGCGACCGGCCTGGCCGGCTGTGGTGCCTCCGAGCCGCCGGCGCCGCCAGCGACCGCGCCGACCGAGGTGGCCGCGGTGAAGACGCCGCCGCCGCAGTACCCGTTTGAACTGGCCTGCATGGGCGTGGGTGGCACCAGCACGTTCAAGGTGACCATCGGCACCGACGGCAAGCCGAGCGAGGTCGCCCTGCTCACCGGCGCCGGCAACCCGCAGCTGGACGAACTGGCCAAAACGGCCGTTCAGGGCTGGCAGTTCAAGGCTGCCACCCGTAACGGCGCTGCCGTGCCGGCCACCATCCAGGTGCCGGTCAGCTTCAACCCGCCGCAGCCGAAGCCCGATCAGTGCTTCGCGATCGAAGAACGCTTGCGCCGCGGCGGCTGATCGCGCGCGCCCCGACGAGGCCAGCCGACGCCCGCCTCGCCCTCCCCGCCCCGGGCTCATCCGGGGCGGCTGTCTGTTGACCAGGACCGCGTCGGTACATGCTGCAGATTCCCCCCGAAAATGTCTGGATCGCACTGGCGGTCACCCTCGCGGCCGGCCTGGCCACCGCCATCGGCAGCCTGCTGGTGCTGTTCTCGCGCCGCCCCAACCCGCGCCTGCTGGCCTTTGGCCTGGCCTTCGCCGGCGGCGCGATGGTCTACGTGTCGCTATCAGAAATCCTCAACAAGTCCATCGCATCGTTCGCCCTGGCCTATGGCGAGCGCAGCGGCTTCACCTACGGCACCCTGGCGTTCCTGCTGGGCGTGATCGTCATCGTGCTGATCGATCACTTCATTCCGAATCCGCATGACAGCCTGGACAAGCAGGACCCCGCGTTCCGCGAAAACAGCCGCGAATACCTGAAACGGGTCGCGCTGCTGACCTCGGTGGCGATCACCGCGCACAATTTCCCGGAAGGGCTGGCGACCTTCTTCGCCACGCTGGAAAGCCCGTCGGTGGGCATGCCACTGGCCTTTGCCATTGCCATCCACAACATCCCCGAGGGCATCGCGATCGCGGTGCCTGTGTACTTCGCCACCCAGAACAAGGCCTATGCATTCAGTGCCAGCCTGCTGTCCGGCCTGGCCGAGCCGGTGGGCGCGGCGCTGGGCTACTGGCTGCTGTCAGGATCGCTGTCGCACGCCACGTTTGGCTGGGTGTTCGGACTGATCGCCGGCGTGATGGTGTTCCTTGCGCTGGATGAGCTGCTGCCGGCGGCCAAGCGTTATGCCAAGGGCCACGAAACCGTGTATGGCTTGGTGGCCGGCATGGGCACCCTGGCGATCAGCCTGGTGTTGTTCAAGTGGTGAGGGGTTCCCGGCCAACGGGCTGAGCCCCCTCGCGGCTGGCGGAGCGACATTCCGGGTTGGGCCGGCCGAGGTGGGTTTGCGGGGGTCACTTCACCTTGGGGGCTTGGGCGCGCCATCCATGGCGCTTACACCCCCGCAAACCCACCTCGCCCGGCCTCTGACAGGCTATAGGCGTGCCAGCCGCGCGATGAAAGAATGAAAAAGCGAAGCCCGCGCTGCGCGCGTGAGTCGAGCGTGGCTCGACTCTACAAGGGCTGCGTGCGGGTATGGGTCTACGCTGCGGCTGTCAGGTCCGCCTTGTAGCGAGCCGAGCACCGCAGGTCCGGCGAGGGCGAAGAGGCGCGGGTGTCTGAGCGCAGCGAGTTCCGCGCCGCCCCTCGGCGGACCGAGGAGCGCAGGGTACCGGCGCGCAGCGCCGGCTCGCGGATGGCGGCGTGTTTCTTTGGTTACTTTCTTTGCACGAGCAAAGAAAGTGACGAGCCCACTCATCGCAGGGAAGCGACGGCGCCGACCAAGCACCCGGCGCCGCCGAACCGCCGTCAGCGCAGGTGGTCCAGCGCCTCAACCAGCTCATCGGCCAGCGGCGCGTTCAGCACGTATGGGCTCTTGCCGTCATCCAGCGCGAACTCCAGCGAAGCCGCGTGCAGAAACAGGCGCTTCAGCCCGATCTGCTCACGAAGCCGCTTGTTCACCGCCGGATCGCCGTACTTGTCGTCACCGGCCACCGGGTGGCCCAGATGCTGGGCGTGCACGCGGATCTGATGGGTGCGGCCAGTCTCGATGCGCACCTCGCAGTACGAATGGCCGCCGCGGCGCTCCAGCACCCGGAAGTGGCTGATCGATTCCTTGCCGATCGCGTTGACCTGCACATGGCGCTCGCCGCCCTGGCGCAGGCCCACGTGCAGCGGCGCGTCCACCGTCATCACGCCATCGGGCATGCGCCCGGCCAGCAGGGTCAGGTAGCGCTTGCGGATGCCGGCGCCATGGTCTTCACGCAGCAGGGCCTGCAGTTCACTCAGCGCCGAGCGCTTCTTGGCCACGATCAGCAGGCCGGAGGTGTCGCGATCCAGCCGATGGACCAGCTCCAAGGTCTGCCCCGGGCGCAGCGCACGCAGGGTCTCGATCGCCCCGAAGCTGATGCCGCTGCCGCCATGACTGGCCACGCCAGAGGGCTTGTTCAGGGCCAGCAGGCGGGCATCCTCGAACACGATGGCCTGCTCCAGGCGGCGCATGAACGCCTCAGGTGGACCAGCCTTGTCTCCCTCCTCGCTGAGACGCACGGGTGGTACACGCACCTCATCGCCCGCCTCCAGCTTGCGCTCGGCCTTGGCGCGACCGCCGTTGACCCGCACTTGGCCACTGCGCACCAGCTTGTAGACCAGGCTGCGCGGGGCCCCCTTCAGCTGGCCGAGCAGGAAGTTGTCCAGGCGCTGGCCGGCGCGGTCGGCGGGAACGGTGATCATGCGCACGGAAGGCTTGTCGCCTGCGGGCTTGGTGGGGTCTTGGGCGGTCATCAGGCTGTTTATTCTGTTACACTCGGGGGGCGAGATAAGGGATTGATTTCGTTGGAAGTTACTCAGGGCCAGAAGCCCAGCTTCCGACGAATCCGGCACAGTGCGCGACCACCGCCCGCGGGGCGGCCATGTTAGCGGCTCACCGGCCTTCCCGGCCATCGCCGGATGCCTGACACGCAACCGTGCTGAACATGTCCCGCGTGGCGCTCCAGCCTGGCTGACAGCTGCCTGCGGCCCTGCAACACCCAAAACCCATAAGAGTGAAGCGCTCCCGCGGCCTGCCGTGGTGTCGTAGCGCTGGAAACCCAAGCCGCCCTCCCCGCGCTTGCGCGAATGGGCGGCGAGCCGTGTCCAGAGGCGAAACCCCATGGCGTTCCGCGCGGTAGCCGCTTGCGAGGAACGCAACAATGAAGCGAATGCTGATCAACGCAACGCAGGCTGAAGAGCTGCGTGTTGCCATCGTGGATGGCCAGTCGTTGTATGACATCGACATCGAGCAGCCGTCGAAGGAACAGAAGAAGTCCAACATCTACAAGGGCCGGATCTTCCGCATCGAGCCCTCGCTGGAAGCGGCCTTCGTCGAATACGGCGGTGGCCGCCATGGCTTCCTGCCGTTGAAGGAAATCTCCCGCGACTACTTCCAGGCCGGCGTCGACCACAACAAGGCCGGCATCCGCGAACTGCTGAAGGAAGGCCAGGAGATCGTCGTCCAGGTCGACAAGGAAGAGCGTGGCAACAAGGGCGCCGCCCTGACCACGTTCATCTCGCTGGCCGGCCGCTACATGGTGCTGATGCCGAACTCGCCCAGCGCCGGTGGTGTGTCCCGCCGCATCGAGGGCGAAGACCGGGCCGCGCTGAAGGACGCGCTGGACAAGCTGAACATTCCCGACGACATGGGCGTGATCATCCGTACCGCCGGCGTCGGCCGCGATGCGGAAGAACTGCAGTGGGACCTGGACTACCTGCTCAACGTCTGGCGCGCCATCGCCGAAGCCGCGCTGAGCAAGCCCGCTCCGTTCCTGATCTACCAGGAGTCGCGCCTGATCGTGCGCGCCCTGCGTGACTACCTGCGCGCCGACATCGGCGAGATCCTGGTGGACACCGAGGAGATGTACGAGCACGCCCGCGAGTTCATGCAGCAGGTGATGCCGCAGACCCTGCGCAAGCTCAAGCACTACAAGGACGACATCCCGCTGTTCAACCGCTTCCAGATCGAGTCGCAGATCGAAGGTGCATACGAGCGCAACGTGCGCCTGCCGTCGGGCGGCTCGATCGTGGTCGACCAGACCGAAGCACTGACCGCGGTCGACGTGAACTCCTCGCGCGCCACCAAGGGCAGCGACATCGAGGACACCGCGTTCCAGACCAACCTGGAAGCGGCCGAGGAAGTGGCCCGCCAGCTGCGCCTGCGCGACCTGGGCGGCCTGGTGGTCATCGATTTCATCGACATGGCCTCCAACAAGCACCAGCGCGAGGTCGAGAACCGCTTGGCCAACGCGCTGAAGTACGACCGGGCCCGCGTCCAGGTCGGCCGCATCTCGCGCTTCGGCCTGCTGGAAATGAGCCGCCAGCGCCTGCGCCCGAGCCTGGGCGAGTCCAGCCAGATCGTCTGCCCGCGCTGTGACGGCCACGGCCGCATGCGCAGCGTCGAGTCGCTGTCGCTGTCGATCATCCGCGTCGCCGAAGAGCATGCGATGAAGGAGAACACCGGGCAGGTGCTGGTGCAGGCCCCCGTGGAGATCGCCAATTACCTGCTGAACGAGAAGCGCAGCGCCCTGCGCGAGATCGAGCAGCGCCACGAGGCGCCGATCGTGATCGTGGCAGACGAGCAGCTGCATACCCCGCACTACACCGTCACCCGCCTGCGCGAGAACGAGTTGGGTGAAGAAAGCAGCAAGCCCAGTTATCAGCGCGGCACCCCGCGCAAGCTGCCGGTGCACGCGCTGACCAAGGGCCAGCTGAACATCCCGCCGCCGGCGGTGACCCAGGTCAAGCACACCTCGCCCGCCCCGGTTCGCGAGGAAGTTGAGCCGGCCAAGGCAGCCCCGGCCCCGGTCGCGATCGCACCGACGGCCCCGGCCCCCAGCGGCGGCGTGATCGGCTGGCTCAAGCGCGTGTTCGGTGGCGAGCCGGCCCCGGCGCCGGCGCCGGCCGCTCCGGCGGCGCGTCAGTCGCAGGACGGTGGCCGCAAGGACCGCAACAAGGATCGCAACAAGGACCGCAAGGACCGTCGCGACGACAGTCGTGGCAATGGCAACGCGCAGCAGCAGAAGGATGGCGGCAACCGCAAGGACCGCGGCGAGCAGCGCAAGGACGGCCGCAACGGCAACAACGGCAATGCGCAGCAGCAGCCGCAGCAGGGCAAGCAGAAGGAGCCGCAGCCCAAGGATGGCCAGCAGCAGCCGCAGCAGCAGAACAAGCCGCGCAACGAGCAGCAGGGCCAGAACCAGAACCAGCAGCCGAAGCTGAAGCAGCCCAAGCAGCCGCGCCCGCAGCAGCAGGACGGTGACAAGCCGGCCGAGAAGCCGCAGCGCAATGCCGCCGAAGCAGCTGCCGAAGCCGTGACCGCAGCGGCAGCCGTAGCCGCTACGGCCGTCGCCGCCAACGGGGTGAACGCGCTGGAAGCCACCGCGCCGGTGACGCCGGTTGCTCCGGCACCCGCCGCTCCGGTGGAAGCCGCTGCTGCGTCGGCCGACACCGCTGCCAACGCTGGCAGCGCGGCCGAGGTGACTGCGGTTGCCGGCGAGGAGGCTGCAACCGACACCAATGGCGAGCAGGCAGGCGAAGGCGCAACCCGCCGTCGTCGTGGCCGTCGTGGTGGCCGTCGCCGTCGTCGCGGTGGCACCGAGAATGCCGTCGGCAGCGACGCCCTGGGCGATGACCAGGACGATGGTGATGACGGTGAAGACACCGACGGCGCCGAGCCGAGCGTCAACAACACCGCCGGAACCGCTCCGGTTGCTGCGGTGCAGCCGGTCCGTTCGCAGCCGGAGTTCGACTTCGATGACGAAGTCGAGCCGATCGCCATCGAAGCCGGGAAGCCGGCCCGCGCTGCCGCCGCTGCGGTTTCCGCACCGGTTGCGGTGGTGAGCAGCGCCGTGGTCGAAGTCGCCGCCCCCGTCGCGGCTGAAGCGCAGGCGCCGGCCGAGGCTGCTGCGAAAACTGAAACGGTGTCCTCGCCGGTGCAGACCAGCATGCTCGATGCCATCGACGCTGCGACCCCGGTTCAGCCGGTCGCCGACGCCACTCCGGTGGTGGACGCTGCCGCGCCGGTGATCGAAACAAAGCCGGTTGTGGCTGAAACGACCGCAGTGGCTGAAGCCGCTCCGGTGATCGAAACGAAGCCGGTCGCGGTCGAGGCCGCGCCGGTCGTGGAATCGAAGCCGCAGGTGGCTGAAGCAACCCCGGTGGTTGAAACCAAGCCGGTGGCCAGTGAGAGTGGCCCGGTGGTGGAGGCCGCCCCGGCCGTTGAAACCACGCCGGTCGTCGAGACTGCGCCGATCGTGGAACAGCCGGTCGCGCCGGTGGCGGTGGAAGCCGCGCCGATCGAGGCCGCTGCCCCGGTCGCCGAAGCCGTGGTGACGCCGTCGATCGATCCGGTCGCCGATGGCCATGCCGGCGCCGCAGCGCAGGCTGCAGAAGCCAGGGCCGATGAAGAAGACGAAGAGGCCGCCAAGCGCACGCCTCCGTCGAACTGATCGCGCCTTGATAGCGTGAAAACGAA
The DNA here is from genome assembly GCF_032025805.1 of Stenotrophomonas maltophilia group sp. msm1. NCBI lineage: Bacteria > Pseudomonadati > Pseudomonadota > Gammaproteobacteria > Lysobacterales > Lysobacteraceae > Stenotrophomonas > Stenotrophomonas maltophilia group sp. msm1. The sequence continues at coordinate 645,696 of NZ_JAVSKH010000002.1, read as the reverse complement.
ACGGCGGGGATCAATGATCCCCGCCGTTTTTGTTTGTGCGTCGGGCCGAACCGTGCCGACCAAGGTTGGCACCTACCCAAGCGTGCCTGCGTCAGGGTTTCGGCGCGAACTGCAGGCGGGTCCACACGCCGTAGTGGTCCGAGGCCCAGCGACCGCTGTCATCGGGCTGGTCGAACAGGATCTTCGCCTCGCGTGCGACCATCTCGTCCTGCTGGAAGAAGATGTGGTCGATCCGCGACGGCGCCTGGTAATAGTGACGGTTGAGCGTACTGACCGCGGACAGATCGGTGTTGACATGCACGCTGCCGTAGCTGTCGCCGTAGTGGCTGCGCAGCTCGCTCAGGTCGCCGGCATCCACCAGTGCATTGAAGTCGCCGGCGATCACCACCGGTGCACCGGCCGAGGTTGCAGTGATGAAGCGCAGCAGGTCTTCGACCTGGGTGCGACGGATGCGCTGCCCGTTCTCGTCGCTGCGCTCGTTCAGATGCGTGGCGTAGATGTTTACCGGCGTGCCATCGACGTCAATGCGCAGGTGGGCCACGGTGCGGTAGTCGTCCAGCGGCTGCAGCAGATGATCGCCCTGAGCGAGGATCGGCCGCCGGGTCAGCAGCGCATTGCCGTAGCGCTTGGGTGCCGCGACCGGATCGGTGGACACGAACACATACCTGTAGCCGAGTTGGCCGGCCAGCCATTGCGCCTGGTTTCGCACGTTGCGGCGCTGGATCACTTCCTGCAGGGCAACCGCATCCGGCTGCAGGCGCTTGAGCTCGGCCAGGATGGTGCGGCGCCGGCTCGGCCAGTCTTCGCGGTCGTGGTGCAGGTTGAACGTGACCATGCTCATGCCCGGCGCGCTGACAACGTCGGGCGCCACAGTCGTGCCAGCCGGTTCAGCCGCCATCATCACGCCCGGCAATGCCATTGCAATGGCCAGCCCCAGGGCGCGCACCGACGTGCGCACCTTCGCCCGCTGCTGCTTCATCGTTACTGCCCCTTGCGTTCGGCGCGGCGCACTGCGCTCGGCACGTCGATCTCGATCCGCGCCGGCAGCTGGTGCACGTGCAGTTCTCTGTTGACCCACTGGGCCGCTTCACCGTTGATGCTCGCCTCGCCCGGGTCGCCAGCATACGGCCACGGCAGCACCACACCACCGACCGGCGGCACCAGGCCCGGTTGCACCTCCAGCACCAGCTGCTTGTCGCTGCGCTGCAGGCGGTAGTTCAACTGCCCCTGCGGCGTGCGCAGGCCCTGCACGGCAATGCCCTCGCCCTGCAGCCACGCGGTCGGCACGCCAGCGGCCAGTACCAGCGCATCGTCCAGATCACGGTTGTAAGCGAACATGTCCAACGCAGAGCGCACGAAGTCCGAAGCCACCCAGGCGTGCGGCAGGTCACCGACGAAGAACGGCTTGCGCGGCGTGCGCGAGACCACTTCGGCCCACTGGTTCCAGGCCTGTGGCGCGCGGTCCCTGAAGAAGAACTCGGTGGCCTGCCAGGCGCGCTCGCGCCAGCCCAGGCGCACGAACGCTGCCACGTTGCGCCATTCGTACGGGGTGTAGTCCTTCCACTCGCGCTTGCCATCGCGACGGGCAACGAACTCGTTCCAGTAGCGCTCGAAGGTCACCTCCAGCGCCTGCTGCGGCAGCCGGCCCTGCTCGCCGCCGGGGGCAAGCGCGATCGTGGTGGAGGTCGCGTCGAAGTCGCCCAGCTCGGCCGAGCCCGGCAGGTAATCGATGTTGTGCTGCTGCATCGCCGACAGCAGCGAGGCCTGCAGGTCAGCACGGAACTGGTCGCGCGATTCGGCGATCTGCATCGCCTCGACCTTGCCCAGCTGGGTCGCCAGCAGCGCCGCGTCCTTGTAGCCGCGCAGCGCCCAGAAGTTGTCCCAGTAGGAATGCATCGGCTTGGCCGAATAGCCTTCATGGCTGATCGAGGCCGGCATCATCCCGTAGAACGCCGGGTTGCGCGCGCGGTTTTCCTCGGTGCGCTCGCTGGCGCGCAGCTGCTCCATGTAGTTGTAGGCGCCCTGCACGTGCGGCCACATCAGCTCGGTGAACGTGCTGTCGCCGGTGTAGCGCCCATACTCGGCGATGCTGTAGATCAACTCGCCATGGCTGTCGTTCTCCGGCACCGGGTCGCTGCCGCGCGCGTCGACGCAGCACGGCACCTTGCCGTTTTCGAACTGGTACGGCGCATACCAGTTGATGTAATCGCGCACCGCATCACTGCGCCCCATGCGCAGCAGGCCCTCGGAGATCATCGCGCCGTCGCGGATCCAGCTGCGCGCATACGACCGCGTGCCCGGCTGCAGGCGCGGTCCGACACGCGAGATCAGCATGTGCGCCACCGCCGTGCGCAGGGTGTCGACCAGTGGCTGGCCTGCAGCAGGCACCTGCAGCGAAACCACGCCCAGCTTCTTCCGCCATTGCTCGGCCACCTGCGCCTGCGCCTTGGCCACATCCAGCGCCTGCGGCGCCCAGCCACCGGTCTGTGGCAGCACCACCGCCACCTCACGGTTCTGCCCGGGCTCCAGCCTGATCGTGTACACCAGCGCACCCGACGCCATGCCGGTGCTGTCCTTCACCGCCGTGGTCGCCGGGTACGTGCCGCTTTCCAGATGCATCGCATCGAGCTTGCCATCGAACGTACTGGCAAAGCGCGCGTCCGGTACCTGCAGCGGATAGATCCGCGGCTCACCGTTGACCCGGACCAGCTGCTCACCTACATCCAGGGCATCAATCCGGCTGAAGCCTCCGACGGTATTAAGGAACTGGGTGGGCGGATTGACCTGCCACGGCCGTATCGCCAGCGCCAGGGTGTATTCGTGCGCGACCTTGTCCGGATTGCTCAGCCGGTAGCGGCCGACCAGCTGCGCACGCTCGGGCGTGCCCTGCACGAAACCGGTCACCGAGAGTCCGGCCTTCTCATGCACCCAGTCGACGGTGGCGATCGGAAGGTAGTGATCCTGCAGCGACTGGGTGATAGCCACTTTCGACCAGTCCAGCAGCTTGCCGTCCAGGCGGATGAACGGCTCGATGCTGAAGCTGCCCTTGGCCGGCTCCAGCGCGCCATCTTCGCTGATCAGCGCCTGCTCCTGGCCACCATCGAGGCCGAGCAGGGTCCAGTAGGGCTGTTCGCCCATATACGCGCGCGGCAACGAACCGCGCGGCAGATCGGCGGCTACCGAGGAAAGGAAGGCATTGGGCGTGGCGGCGAACGCCAGCGGCTTGAGTGCGATGTCACGGATGCCATAGCGCCAGTTCGGGCCATCGCGCAGATCGAAACGCACGTAGCGCGCGTCGGTATCCGGCAGGGCAAGCCAGTCGCGGCCACCGGCACCGCTGGTCACTTCGCGCACGATGCGCCAGTCCCGGCCATCCTCGGACGTCCGCACGGTGTAGCGATTGGCTTCCAGGTTCGGCAGCCAATCGATCACGACACCGCCGATCTCGCGGCTCTTGTGCAGGTCCAGGCTGATGGTCTGCTGCTTGACGCCACCGCTGATCCAGAACGTGTCGCTCTTGCCGTCGATCATGCGGTCCTGCAGCGCGGTGGCGGTATCGGCAATCACCGACGGCACCAGCGCCGAATCATCCTGCGGTGGCAGCCCCTGCAGGGTCAACCTGTCGAAGCATACGGTGCCGCGGCCGCCGACCTTGCTGTAGATCGTGAACTCGACTGCGGCGCTGCGCGCCATCTCCTTCTCGGGCGAGGGACCCCACGCCTTGTCGATCTGGCGGCGGCGGTACTCGACCGGCGTCCAGCCCTTGGGGAAACTGTAGCCGGGACGATTGACCCACCAGACGTTGTCACCGCTGGCATCGATCAACTTGAACTGCAGGTCGTTGCCCGGTGAATCACCGCGCAACTGGAAGCCGAAACGGTAATTGACCGGGTATTCGATGTTCAGCGCGCGGCGGATCCCGACGTAGCCGGAGACATCGTGGAAGTCATAGTCCAGGCACAGCGCGCGGCCGCCGCCAGCGCCACTGACCGGCCGCAGCGAACCGCTGACCTGGTCGGACAGCACCAGCTTCCAGGCGCCGATGTCGTCGAAATCGTCCAGTACCTTCGGCGCCGGCAGTGCCGGTGGTGCGGCGATCGCCAGGGAAGTCCACAAAAGGCCCAGTCCAACGGCGATCGCTCGCTTCATCCCTTGACGCTCCCCAGCAACAGACCTTGGATGTAGTACCGCTGCAGCACCAGGAACAGCGCCAGCACCGGGACCACGGTGACCACCGCGCCGGCCATCATCATTTCCACGTCCATGATGTGCTCGCGCGAGAGGGTGGCCAGCGCCACCGGCAAAGTGTAGTGCTCCTGATCGGTCAACACGATCAGCGGCCACATGAAATCGTTCCATGCGCCCATGAAGGTGAAGATCGCCAGGGTCACCAGCACCGGCTTGAGCATCGGCAGCACGATCTGGAAGAAGATGCGCAGCTCCCCTGCCCCGTCGATACGGGCCGCTTCCAGCAATTCGTCCGGAATCGAACGCGCGTACTGGCGCACCAGGAAGATGCCGAACACGCTGGCCAGCGCCGGCACGATCACGCCGCCGAAGCTGTTGACCAGGCCCAGCTGCTTCATCAGCAGGAACAGCGGCAGCATCGCCACCTGCGCTGGAATCACCAGCGCCGCCATCAGCACCTGGAACAGGCGCTCGCGGCCGACGAAGTTGAGCTTGGCGAACGCATAGCCGGCCATGGTGTTGAGCAACAGCGAGCCAAAGGTGATCGCCAGCGAGACGAGCAGGCTGTTGGCGAAGTTGCCGCCCATGCCAGTGCGCGCGAACAGCTCATGGTAGTTGTGCGTGGTGATGCTCGAAGGCAGCAGCGGCGGCGGGAAATGGCTGGCCTCGCCCTGCGGCATGAACGAGACCGAGAGCATCCACAACAGCGGTGCCAGACTGACCAGGGCCAGCACCAGCAACGCACCATTGATCAACCACGGGTACCAGCGCGACTGGCCGATTTCACGACTCATACCAACTGCCTCTTGCGGCCGAAACGCAGCATCACGGTGGTCACCGCCAGGATGATCAGGAACAGCAGGAACGCCACGGCGGAGGCGCGTCCCAGGTTCCACCACTTGAAGCCTTCCTCGAACATGAAATACAGCACGCTGACGGTGCTCTGCAGCGGGTCGCCGCGGGTCATGACATACGGCTCGGCGAACAGCTGGAAGTAGCCGGACACGGTGATCACCCCGACCACCAGCAGCACCGGGCCGAGCATCGGCAGGGTGATGTGCAGGAACTGCTTCCAGCGCGAGGCGCCGTCGATGCGCGCAGCCTCGTACAGGTCATGCGGGATCGCCTGCAGGCCGGCCAAGAAGATCACCATGTTGTAGCCGAAGTTCTTCCACACCGCGAACAGCATGATGGTCGGCATCGCCCAGCTGGGATCGCCCAGCCAGTCGATCGGGCTGATGCCCAGGTGGCCCAGGCCATAGTTCACCAGGCCGTAGCTGGTGTGGAACAGGTAACGCCAGATCACCGCCACCGCCACCAGCGTGGTCACCACCGGCGCGAACAGCGCGGTGCGGAACAGCGCCTTGAAGCGCGCGGCCGGTGCATTCAGCAGCATCGCCGCGCCCAGCGACACGCTGATCGACAAGGGCACACCGATCAACACGAAGTAGGTGGTATTCCACAGCGACTTCCAGAACATCGGTGTCTGCAGCAGGTCGATGTAGTTGCCGAGGCCGACAAACCGCAGGTTGCTGCTGTCAGCCAGGGCATACAGGTCGAAGTCGGTCACGCTCAGCGCCAGCGCCGAAGCCACCGGCAGGCCGAAGAACACGCCCAGCACGATCAACGAGGGCCCGGCGAAGATCCAGCCCGCAAGCGAAGTACGTTTCATTGCGCGCTCCCGGCGGCTACGGCACTGCTGGACTGCGACGACGGTGCGCGCTGCTGCAGGCGTTGTTGTTCATGCATCCAGCGGCGCTTGGCCAGCACCTTGTCCACGCGCTGGTCCAGTTCTTCCACGGCCTTGTCCTGCGGCAGGCCACCGCGCACCACCTTCTCGGTGACGATGCGCATTTCCTGCACGATGCGCTCCCATTCGAGCACCTTCGGCGTCGGCTTGACCCGCTCCAGCTGGTCACGGAATGCCGCTGCCAGCGGATCGTTGGCCAGCGACGGTGCGTTCCAGGTACTGCGGCGCGGCGGCAGATCGCCGATGATCGAATGGAAACGCGCCTGGATCTGCGGCCGCGACAGGAACTCGATCAGCTTCCACGACGCTTCCTTCTGCTGCGACTTGCGGAAGATCACCAGGCTGGTACCACCGGCGATGCCGGCGCCGGGACCGTCCGGCCCCGGCAGCGCGGCAGTGCCCCACTGCCCTTCCAGTTCCTTCGGCTGCAGCTTCTTGAACTCGCGGATGTTCCAGGGGCCGGAGATGTAGAACACGTTGAAGCCGCGGAAGAACTCGTCCCAGACGTTGGAGATCTGCGTCTCGGACATCTTCGGCGCCCAGCCCTGCTCGAACATGTTGGCGTAGAAGGCCAGCGTGCGGCGGAACCCCGGGCTGGCGAAATTGCCGCGGGTGTCATCGTCGCGCAGCAGCGGATCGGGTTGCTGCAGTGCCAAGGACAACTGCTGCTCGAACTCATTGATCGGCATCAGCACCGCGTAGCGGTTCGGACCCTGCATGCGCTTGATCGCCGCCATCTGCTCGTCCCACTCGGCCCAGGTACGCGGCGGGTGGTCGTAGCCGGCCTTGGCCAGCAGGTCCTTGCGGTAGTAGATCAGGCGTGTATCGACGTACCACGGCACGCCCACCAGCTCGCCGTGGATCACGTTGGTATCCCAGATGCCCTGGAAGTAGTCCTTTTCATCAACGACCGCCGAGTGATCGACGAACGGCTGCAGCGGTGTCAGCGCATCGAGCTCGGCGAACTCGGGCACCCAGGTGTTTCCGAGCTGGCAGACATCCGGCAGGCCATCGGCAGCGAACGCGGTCAGCAGTTTCTCGTGCGCTGCCGTCCACGGGATGTTCTGCACATCCACCTTGATGCCGGGGTTCTCGGCCTCGAACTCGTGGATCAGCTCGCTGACCACCTCGGCTTCGCGACCCATCGCCCAGAAGCGCACGGTGGTGGTTCCAGGCTCGGTGCGGGCGCAGCCGGCCACGGCCAAAGCGGCCAGGGCGGGCAGCGCCCAGCGGCGCAGGCGGTCGATCCAGTTCGGCACCGGGTTACTTCCCCTGCCCTGTGTTGCGGTTGGCATTGTTTTTCTGTTCCTGCGCGGCAGCCGCGCGTGATTCGGCGATACCCACCGCGCGTGCCGCCGCGGCCTTTTCGTCCTTCTGCAGCTCCAGCGGCTGGAACGCGCCTTCCGGCGCCAGCCAGCCACCGCTGAACCCTGCCCGCTCCAGTCCCTTGCGGATGTAGGGGTTCTTCTTCATCACCTCCCACACGAAATCGTTGCGGTAGTTGGCGATCATGGTCAGGATCGGTCCCTGGTCGATGGCGATGTAATCGCTGGCGACCCAGCCGCGATCCGGCACCAGGCGGCCGGTCTTGATCGGGATGTCGTAGTTGAAGCTGGGGTTGAATGAATCCAGGAAGCCGTAGCTGGAATAGATGTAGTCGCCGTAGCGCTTGTGCATTTCCAGCGTGGCCGGGATCACCTGCTCCGGCGCAAACACCACCGAGGCGATCGCAGCAGTCGGGGCAATGGTGCCGTCATCGAAATTCTCGCGCAGCCCAGCGCCGCGCGAGGAGTAATGGCGGAACTGGCGCTGCTCGCCGCGGTACTCCTGCGTGGTGTTCTGCGGGCCATCGCTGGCGGTCAGGCCCCACACATTCTCGCCATACTCCTTCCACTGCATCGGGTTGGCGATGGCGTATTCGCGCTGGGCCAGCGCAGCCGAGCGGCTGTTGAGGAAATAAGTGCTGCCGCGCTCGCGCATGTATGCGTCCTGGATATCGCGGAAGTCGATCCAGACGTGACTGTACTGGTGGCCGAACAGCGGGCCGAAGGACAGGTATTCCTGGCCCTGGTAAACACCCCAGTCGTTGTCGTAGGTGCGCGTCCACACCGTCCACGCATCCGGGCTGACCGGGTGCGTGGGCGACCCCAGGGCAAGGATGTAGACCATCATCGCCTCGTTGTAGCCCATCCAGTCGTGGTCGATGAAGCCGCTCTCGGGGAACCAGCCCATCGAGATCAGCGGCGCACGCTGCTGCAGCCACGGCCAGTCCACCTTCTTGTACAAGGTGTCGGCGATCTGGCGGATCTCCTTCTCGCGCGGATCATCGCCGTCGTAGTACGACTGCGCGAACAGCACGCCCATCATCAGCAGTGCGGTATCCACCGAGGACAGTTCGACCCAGCTGTCGTAGCGACGGCCTTCCTGCATGTCCAGGAAGTGGTAGTAGAAGCCCTTGTAGCCGGCCTTGCCGGTGCGCTGCGGGCCCATCGGCACATCGCGGAAGAACTTCAGCGTGGTCAGCGTGCGGTCGATGGCCTGGTTGCGGCTGACCCAGCCGTTTTCTATGCCGATCGGATAGGCAGTCAACGCGAAACCGACCGAGGCGATGCTGGCGAACGGCCGTGACGGGTAGCGGTCCGGGGTCAGGCCGTTCACTTCGTTGGTGGTGTCCCAGAAGAACTGGAAGGTGCGGCGTTCGATGTCATCGAACAGCGGCGGAAGCTCCGGCTTCATCGGCCGCGGCGGTGCGTCGGCCTCGATCAGGATCACCGGCGGGCGGGGCTTGGCAGGTTCCTGCTGGGCCGGCTGGCAGGCGGCCACGGCCAGGCTCAGCGCTGCGGCGGACAACAGATGGCGTGCCTGCATGGCGCGGTTCCTCCGGTGGTCTGATCGATGGGAAAGCATAACGTCCAATGATCTGAAATCGTTTACAAGGTGCGTTCTTAAAAAACCACGAAAAACGTGGCTTGACACCGCGATCATTGCCCACGCCGCTGCCCCCTGGCCGGCAGCGGCGTGGGCAATGGACCGGCACAGGGCCGGCCATTGCCGTTTTGACCGATGCCGCCAGCGAGCCGGCGGCATCGGGTCATGCATCACCGCCCGGGCTTAGAAGCGGAAGCCCACTTCGGCCTTGACCTGGCGCGGAGTACCGATGATGTCGCCGGTCTCGTTGTAGCTGGCCTGCAGCTTGCCGTTGGTCTTGACGTAGTTGTAGGTGGAGAAGTTGTCGAAGTTGAACACGTTGATGATGTCCAGGCGGGCGTACAGCTCGGTGTTGCCCGCCAGCTTGAACGTCTTCGTCGCCTGCAGGTCGACCGAACGGTAGCCGAAGATCTTGCCACCCACCAGGAACTTGCCGGTGGCGTTGGGCACGGCCGCCTGCGGGGTCGGCAGGGTGTAGCCGCTGGCCTGCATCACCGGGTACCAGTCGTTGACGGCGGTCGGGGTGGCCAGGGTGATCTTGCCGCCGAAAGTGATGCCCCAGAAGCCCGCGTAGGAACCGGTCACCACCAGGCGGTGGCGCGGCGCGCCGTTGGAGCGGATGGTCGGGTAGTCACCGATCAGGCCGCGATCGAACGCATACTTCTCGTTGATGTCGCGGTTATGGCGCGCAGTGGTCCAGGTATAGGCGATCGAGGTGCCCCAGCCGCTTTCCTTGGTGAACGGCTTCTGTGCCGACAACAGGACCTGGGTGGCGCGGGTCTTGATGCCCTGCTGGCCGATGATCAGGCTGCCGAAGCCCGGCACGTTGCAGCTCCAGGCCTGGCTCAGGCCTGCGGAGGTGCCGCCGCACAGGCGCGGATCATCGAAGAACTGGCCGGTCGGGTAGCGGTTGCCCAGGGTGAAGGCGAAGCCGTCGTAGCTCAGGGTACGAGCGATGGTGGCATCGGTCAGCCAGTCGCCGATCTGGTTGCTCATGCCCAGGCTGAACTGATCCGAGTACGGCGCCTTCAGCTTGTTGTTCAGCAGGTCAACCTCCAGCCCGGCATTGCTGGTCGCGCCGACCAGTGCCTGCAGGTTGCCGATGCCGTTGAGCAGGTTCGGGTTCCAGTCATAGCAGGCGGCCTGGCCGTTGATGCAGGCGCCAGTGGCCGGGTTGCGGAAGTAGATGGTTGGCTGCGGCAGGGCCAGCTTGGTGGTTTCCAGCTGCAGGTTGTCGAACAGGTCACGGTCGTAGGAACGGCCGGCACCACCGTGGATCACGTGCTGCTCGTCGGCATTGATGTCATACGAGAAGCCCAGGCGCGGCTGCCAGGCATCCTTGAATGCCTTGCGGTTGTGGCCGTTGCTGATGTAGTCGCTGATGTCCAGGCCGCCCAGTGCCAGCGAATCGGCATAGGTCTGGCCGGCGGGGGCGCGCGGATCCTGCGAATAGATGGCGTCGACCACCTGCTGCGGGGTCACGAAGTCCAGGTAGGACGGGGTCTTTTCGTAGTCCCAGCGCAGGCCGATGTTCAGCTGCAGGTGGTCGTTGACCTGCCAGTCGTCCTGGATGAACACGCCGTACTGCTTGGACTTCGAACGCACTTCGCCGGACACGCCGGACACGCCGGTCACCGGCTTGACGAACTGCGCCTTGTACGGAATCGAATCGGGGAAGTCCGGATCGCCCAGCGAGTAGGTGAAGGTCGGGTTGATCTGTGCCGCATCGGATGCGTACAGATCGATCGCCTTGTACTTCACGCCCATCTTGATGGTGTGGTCACCGGCCCACTGGATGCCATCCAGGGTCAGGTTGTCTTCGATCGACCAGCCCTTCTGGCCCTTCACCTGCGAATCCAGTGCCGAGGCGCCACCGATCTTCACGATGGTGCGGTCTTCGGGGCCGTCCGGTGCGGTGTAGGTGATGCCGTTGGCCAGCGTCAGCGGGGTCGGGTTGTTGAACGAGTCTTCGTGCGTGACCATCAACTCGTTGTAGTAGCGCTCACCGCTGTGGTTCCAGCGCAGGGCGTAACGACGGTCGGTGTTGACCACTTCACGGCCGGCTTCCGGCGAGGTCTGGCCACTGAACTGCGACTGGGTTTCGTCGCGGTCCTGGAAGGTCAGCTCGATGCGATCGTTGTCGGTCGGCTCGAAGTCGATCTTGCCGAAGATCAGGTCCTGCTGGAACGGCTGGCTGGCCGGGCCAAGGCCGGCGGCGCCGGCCGGCGGCAGCAGGCCGGCAGCGCCGGTGACCGCGCCATCCGGCGCGATGGTGACCGGCAGGTCGAAGCGCTTGGCTTCGTAGGTCACGAAGAAGTGCGCCTTGTCCTGGACGATCGGGCCGCCCAGGGCGAAGCCGTATTCCTTCTCGGCCGAGACCATCTTCTCCTTGCCACCCTGGCGCTCGGCCGGGGTCTTGGCACGCATGTCTTCATCGGTGTAGCGGTAGAACGCCTCACCCTTGAACTCATTGGTGCCGGACTTGGTTGCAGCCGTCACCGCGGCGCTCGACACCTGGCCATACTCGGCCTTGTAGTTGCCGCTGATGACCTTGTATTCGCCGATGGCCAGCTGCGGGAACGGGTTGCCGGCGCTGCCGGACTGGCCGGCCACGCCGCCGCCCTTGACGTAGCTCTTCTGGCCCACGCCGTCGATGTACACGTTGGTGCCATCGGCATTGGTGGCGCCGCCGCGCAGCGAGGTGTTGCCCTTGGCGTCGCGGGTGAAGATCAGGCCCGGCACCGCGTCGGCGAACTCCAGGAAGTTGCGCGACACCTGCGGGGTGGTCTGGATCTGCTGCAGGCTGACGGTCTTGCCGACTTCGGAGGTGCGCACTTCCTGCAGCAGGGTCGGCGCAACAACGTTGACGGTGTCCAGGTTGGTGGCCGCGGTCGAACCCGGGGTGCTGCTGGCGGCACCGGCAAAGTTCAGCGTCGCGGTCGAGGCCACGGTGACGGTGACCTTCTGGGTCTGGCCGTTGGCGACCACGTTGTAGGTGCCCGGATCCAGGCCCATCAGCGAGTAGCTGCCGTCGGCGCGGATGGTGCCACGGCGGACGGTACCGGTGGCCACGTTGGTGGCGGTCACTTCGGTGCCTGCCTGGGCGCCGGCAACCTGGCCGCGCAGGCTGGCGTTGGCCGACTGCGCCATGACGTTGGGGGCGGCAGCCAGCATCAGGCAGCTGACCAGTGCGGTGCTCAGCAGCCGGCGCGCCGGCATGCGGAAGGTGGTATGCATCATCAACTCAATCTCCGGGTGGCGGTAACCGCTTGCGCGGTCCCTGCGATCAATCAAAAAAGAAGGAACGCCTCTGGCTTCAACGGCCGGATGGCGGAGTGGTGGAATCGCGAACAATCAAGCGGGGAACCAGGGTCTGCTTGTCCCCTGCCCCATCCGTGGAGGTGCCGTCCATCAACTGCATCAGACGCGTCATGGCCCGGTCGCCGAGCTCGGCGATGCTGACCTGCATGGTGGTCAGCGACGGGTGGACGAAACGCGCCAGTGGAATGTCATCGAAACCCGCCAGGGCAACATCGGCGGGCACACGGACGCCGGCCTGGGTGAATGCATACAGGCACCCCAGGGCCATCATGTCGTTGGCGGCGAATACGGCATCGGGCAGCGCTCCGGCTGCCAGCAACTCCTGACCGGCACGATGGCCGGAAGCTTCGTCGAAATCACCGGGCAACTCGATGCCTTCGGCGCCACCGCCAAAAGCCACCAGCGCGTCACGGAAGCCGCGCAGGCGCTCGCGCGCGTCGAAGTTGAGATCCGGGCCAGAAATGAAAGCGATGCGACGGTGGCCGGCGTCCAGCAGGTGGCGGGTCATCGCCATCGCACCTGCGTGGTCATCAATGCTCAGCACCGGGTGGTCCTGCCCGGGCAGATAGGTATTGATCAACACCGTCGGCAGCGACTGCGGCAGGTTGTCGGTCAGGAAGCCCGGGCTCTCGGCGTAGGGCGAGAGCACAAGCAGGCCGTCGACGCGGCCGCGCATGGCACGCAGGGCCGCGCCCTGCTGTTCCTGGTCGCCGTGGTAGCTGGACACCAGCAGGTGCTGGCGGCGGTTGCGGGCCACGCCGTCGATGCCGCGCATCAACTCGGAGAAGAATTCGCCGTACAGGTCAGGCAGCACCACGCCCACCGTATTGGTGCGGCGGCTGCTCAGGCTGCGGGCGGCGGCGTGCGGGGTGTAACGCAACCGTGCGGCCACCTCCAGCACAAGCTGGCGGACCGGTTCGGCGACATTTTCATGCCCGTTGAGCGCGCGGGAAACCGTGGCCACGGAGACCCGGGCTTCGCGTGCGACGTCTTTGATTGTGATAGCTGCCTTGTTCACGAAGCCGCCCTCCACGGCTTGGACCTACCAGCATTGGCGCGGAATGTAAGCGTTTCCATCTGGGCTTGTAAACAGTCCGTTAGGCGAATGTCCCGAAATGGACATGAAAACCTGTCCGTGGCGAGGCCCATGAAGGACCCGCCAGGACAGCGTGGGACAAGGGCTCAGCCCTGTTCTGACGGGGTCTGCGCGCGGATGGACAACGCGTGGATATCGGTCTCCATCATCGACCCCAGCGCGGCATAGACCGCGCGGTGCCGGGCCAGCGGACCCAGCCCGGCGAAGCGCTCACTGACCACATGCACGTTGAAATGGCCGCGGCCATCGCGTGCACCGGCATGACCGGCGTGACGATGGCTGTCGTCTTCGATTTCCAGCACGCTGGGGGCCAGCGCCTGCTGCAGTGCGTCACGCATCCGCTCGATCCGCTCCGCGTTCACGGCAGGACCTTGCGGAACGGCCGCACCTGCACATGGGTGTATACGCCGGCGGCGACGTACGGATCGGCATCGGCCCAGGCCTGTGCCTGTGGCAGCGACTCGAACTGTGCAATCACCAGCGACCCACTGAAGCCGGCCGGACCCGGGTCCTCGCTGTCCACCGCCGGGCACGGCCCGGCCAGCAGCAGGCGCCCCTCGTCGCGCAGCGCATTCAGGCGCGCCAGGTGTTCCGGCCGCGCCTGCAGCCGCTGCGCCAGCACGTTCTGGCCGTCATACCCTTCGATCACATACCACACCGGCATTTCCTCGCTTGCGTTGTCGGGTGCGCAGATTCTAGCCAATGCGCTCCCTGCCCCGGCCCGGCTGGACACTGGCGCGACAAAGGCTTACCCTAGACTCCATTGCACGTGGTGGATGCAGCAGCCCGTCGGTTTTGCGGCCAACGCAGCCCCCGACGACCGTCCCGCTGCTTCAAACCGGACCATCCGGCCGGGCCACGTAGACGACCTCCCCGTAGTTCTGTCGCTGCCGTCTCCTGCGGCGCGTCCTGCTGTTTGATATGTGTGGAATCGCGCCGATCCCGGCGTGTCTGGTGCCCTGGGGCGCCGTGGCGTTGGCCCGGCGAACCCGGTGCCGCGACTGGTCCGTTGCAATCCTGATGTCCATTAGATGACTTCCGAACTCGCGCTTGACGCGAACCCGCCAACCCGGCCGCCCGCCCCCCAGCAGCAGGAAATGCCGCTGGCCGTGGTGCATGGGCAACCGGTCCTGCAGATCCCGCAGGACCTGTACATCCCGCCGGACGCGCTGGAAGTCATCCTGGATGCCTTCGAAGGCCCGCTGGACCTGCTGTTGTACCTGATCCGCCGCCAGAACCTCGATGTACTGGACATCCCCGTCGCCGAAATCACCCGGCAGTACGTGGAATACATCACCGTGATGCGCGAGCTGCGCTTCGAGCTGGCGGCCGAGTACCTGGTGATGGCCGCGATCCTGGCCGAGGTGAAGTCGCGGATGCTGCTGCCGCGCCCGGTCAGCGAGGAAGGCGATGAGGCCGACCCGCGCGCCGAGCTGGTGCGCCGGCTGCAGGAGTACGAACGTTTCAAGCAGGCCGCCGAGGACATCGACGCCCTGCCCCGTCAGGACCGCGACACCACGGTGGCGCATGCCTTCATGCCCGAACGCGCCACGGTGAAGCTGCCGCCGCCGGTGGACCTGAAGGAAATGCTGCTGGCTTTGCACGACGTGCTCAAGCGCGCCGAGCTGTTCAGCGGCCACGCCATCAAGCGCGAGGCACTGAGCGTGCGGCAACGCATGGGCGAGGTACTCGGCCGCCTGGAAGACGGCAGGTTCTATCGCTTCGAAGGGCTGTTCACGGCCGAAGAAGGCAAGCTGGGCGTGCTGGTCACGTTCCTGGCGGTGCTGGAGCTGGCCAAGGAACAGCTGCTGGACATCGTCCAGGAAGAACCGCTGGCGCCGATCTACGTCAAGTCGCTGGCGGCCGGCAACACCAACGCCCCGCTGCAGTTCAGCAGCGAGTTTGACGACAACGACGCCGCCAATGCCAATGAGTGAGCGCTGAGTGCCGATGGACCAATCGCTGATCGACCGCATTGTCGAGGGTGCCCTGCTGGCCTCCAGCCAGCCGCTCACCCTGGCCCAGCTGAAGGACCTGTTCCCGGAAGATGAGCCCGCACCGCCGGGCAGCATCGAACGTGCGCTGGAACGGCTGCGCGAGGCCTGCGAAGGACGCGGCGTGGAACTGGTCGAGGTCGCTTCGGGCTTCCGCTACCAGGTCACCAGCGAAGTGCATGGCTGGATCAGCCGGCTGTGGACCGAACGCAAGACCCGCTACACCCGTGCCACCCTAGAAACCCTGGCGCTGATCGCCTACCGGCAGCCGATCACCCGCGGCGAGATCGAACAGGTGCGCGGCGTGGCGGTCAGCAGCAACATCATCCAGGCACTGGAAGAACGCGAATGGATCCGCGTGGTCGGCCACCGCGACGTGCCCGGCAAGCCGGCACTGTTCGGCACCACCAAGGGCTTCCTGGACTACTTCGGGCTGAAGCGCCTGGACGAACTGCCGCCGCTGTCGGAACTGAAGGACCTGGGCGAGCTGGAACCGCAGCTGGCGCTGGACCGCGACGCTCCGGCCGTTGCCGGCGCCGACGGTCCGGACGTCTCGGCCGACGGCGCTGCCGCCAACGACGACGCCGGCCTGGCCGGCAGTGACACCCCCGATTCCGCCGATGCAGCGCCTGCGTCGGCCACCGATGAGCAAGCACCTTCGCCCCTCGATGATGGGCACCCCGATTCCGCGCCGGGCGAGCGCGCGGTGCCCCTGAACGAACGCGAAGACAACGCCGTCGCGATGACGACCGTGGCTGTTGACCAAGCCGATTCCGAACCAGAGGCCGACCTCGAAACCGTCGGCCGGAGCAAAACTGATGAGTGACACCCCCCGTAACAAGCTCTCGCTGAAGCGCGAAGCCACCTCCGAACAGTTCAAGCTGGAAGAGCGCCTGCACAAGGTGCTGGCCCAGGCCGGCCTCGGCTCGCGCCGTGCGCTGGAACAGCGCATCGCCGAGGGCCTGGTCAAGGTCAACGGTGAAGTCGCGCAGACCGGCATGTCGGTCAAGAGCGGCGACAGGATCGAACTGGACGGTCGCGGCTTCGTCGCCACCGCCCTGTCCGAACCGTCGCGCGTGCTGGTCTACAACAAGCCTGAAGGCGAAGTGACCACCCGCGAAGATCCCGAAGGCCGCCCGACCGTGTTCGAATCGCTGCCGCCGCTGAAGGGCGCGCGCTGGATCGCCATCGGCCGCCTGGACATCAACACCACCGGCCTGCTGCTGGCCACCACCGACGGTGAACTGGCCAACGCCATGATGCACCCGTCGTTCGAGGTCGAGCGCGAGTACGTGGTGCGCGTGCGTGCGCCGGAAGGCGAGGAAAAGGTCTCCGACGCCATCGTCGACCGCCTCAGCCGTGGCGTCGCGCTGGAGGACGGTCCGGCCAAGTTCGATGAGATCGAACGCATCGGCGGCACCGATTCGCACGACTGGTTCCGCGTCGTGGTGAAGGAAGGCCGCAACCGCGAAGTGCGCCGCCTGTGGGAATCGCAGGGCTGCCAGGTCAGCCGCCTGAAGCGCACCCGCTACGGCAAGGTTAGCCTGCCGCGCGAACTGGCCCGTGGCCATTCGGTGGAACTGGGTACCGCCCAGGTGGAAGCGCTGCGTGCGCAGCTGAAGCTGGAAGAAGGCGCACCGTCGGCGCTGACGCTGCAGCCGGTGATCGGCCAGCGCCGCGCCGCCAAGACCACCGTGCGCGTGCGCGAAGGTGGCCGCGGCAATGCCTACGTCAATGGCCACAACACCGCTGACGAAGGTCGCGAGCTGCGCCGTTTCGACAACGTCCGCGAAGACCGCGGCCGTGGTCGCGGCGGCAAGGGTGGCGGCTTCAAGGGCGGCCTGACGGTCAGCGGTGAAGCGGCAGCCAAGCAGTCGCAGAAGCCGTTCAAGCAGCGCGCCCCGAAGAATGATCGCTCGCTGCCGGAAGGCAATCCTGCGGCATTCCGCACCTGGTACGTGCCGGATGGCGTGAGCACCGGCCCGAGCGGCCATCGCAACGCCGGTCCGGGCGCGCGCGGCCCCGGTGCCCGTGGTCCGGGTGCAGGCGGCCAGGGCCGTCCGTATGGCAAGCCGAAGGGTCCGGGTGCAGGCGCCGGTGGCGGGCAGGGCCGTGGCGGTTTCGGCGGCGAAGGCCGTGGCGGCGCAGGCGGCCAGGGTCGTCCGGCCGGTGCCGGCAACCGCTCGCAGGGCCAGGGCAACAGGCACCCGTACGGCCATCCGGGCAATGCCCCAAGCTTCCCGTCCGACCACGCCACGCCGGGCTTCAACCCCTACGGCAGCCCGAAGCCGGCGCACGGTGCGCGTCCGGGCGGTCGTGGTCCGGGCGGCGGCAACCGTGGCCCGGGCGGCAATCGCGGCCCTGGCGGCCCGGGTGGGAACCGTGGTCCGGGCGGCCCCGGTGGCAACCGCGGACCGAGCGGCCCGCGCCGCAGCGGCCCGCGCGGCGGCTGATTACCGGCACGACTGAAATGAAAACCCCGGCTCCGGCCGGGGTTTTTCTTTGAAAAGGGGACGGAGGGGATTAAGTCGTTTTTGCCACGGCCTGTATCAAAGGGGCGAAAGCGACTTAATCCCCTCCGTCCCCTTTTGCGTGGCGCTGGAACGCGGCGGGCGTGGTGCCGGTCATGCCGCGGAAGAAGGCGATGAACGGGCTCTCGGCGGAGAAGCCGGTGTCCTGGGCCACATGCGCGACGCGATGACCGAGCAACAGCAACTCCATGGCCCGCATCAGGCGCCATTGCTGGCGCCAGGCCTGATAGCCCATGCCTGTATCGTGTTGCATCAACCGGCCAACCGTACGCGCGCTCAGGCCGGTACGCGTGGCCAGTTCGTGCAGTTCGGGCGGCAGCTGTTCGGCCAACGGCAGGCAACGTGCAATGCGCGGATCACGCGGCAAAGGCAGGTCCATCGGCGCCACCGGTGCAGCAGCGATTTCCAGCACGCACAACGCCAGTTGGTGGTGCGCGCGCGGCGACTGCCAGTCATGGTCGAACGGCGCCTGCGCAATCGGCTCCAGCAAGGCCTGCAGCAGCGGCCCCACGCCGATGATCGCTGGTTGCCGGGGCAGCTGGGCTGACAGGGTGGCGTCGAAGTACAACGAACGGTAGTCGACCGCCTGGCGCATCTGCGCGCGATGGCGTAGCCCACCGGGAATCCACGCGGCGCGCGCGGGCGGCAGCAGGCTGATGCGATCACCGTAGGTGAGGCGCGTGCAGCCCTGCCGGGTGTAGAGCAGTTGCGCGCGTGCATGCTGGTGCCAACCCGAGTCGTGATCCGCCAGTGAGGCTGCGATCCCCAGCACCGGAGCGCTCCAGGCATCGGCGTCGAAGTGCGTGTGCGGCTGCAACCAGGCCATGTCTGATTTCATACATTCGATGACAGGATAGACAGGGTGCGTCATTGCAGTCGCGACCACAATGCGCAGCCCCGTTTCTGGAGCGCCCGCATGTCGCGCCGCCTGTTGTTGCTCACCATTGCACTGCTGATGTTTCCGCAGTTGGCACAGACCCTGTACAGCCCGGCCCTGGCCGATCTGGCCAAACGCTTCGCCCTGCCGCCGGGTACCGCCAGCCAGGCCATGAGCCTGTATCTGTTCGGCTTCGCTGCAGGCGTGCTGCTGTGGGGGCGCCTGGCCGATCGTATCGGTCGTCGCCCGGCCCTTCTATGTGGCTTGGGCGTCTTTGCCGTGGCTGCACTGGGCGGCCTGCTCGCTGGTAGCTTCGGCCAGGTGTTGCTGGCCCAAGCGCTGGCCGCGGTTGGCGCCGCCGCCGCTTCGGTGGTCACCCAGACCGTGCTGCGCGACCACCTGCAGGGACCCGCGTTGGCGCAGGCATTCTCCTGGATCGGCATGGCCCTGGCCCTGAGCCCGGCCATCGGCCTTGCACTGGGCACGCTGCTGGTCGCCGTCCATGGCTATGTCGGCGTACAGTCCGGCCTGCTGCTGACCGCTGCCGTGCTGGCAGTCGCATGCCTGGCTGGCCTGCGCGAAAGCCGCCCTGCACATATCCCGCACACGCCCATGCTGCCGCTGCTGCGGCAACTGCTGTGCGATCGCTGGATCTGGTCACACGCATTGCTGGTGATGGCTTTCAACGTAGCGATGTACAGCTGGTACGCGCTCGGTCCTTTCGTATTTGCGCGCCTGCACTGGCCCGCCGCCTGGTTCGGCGCCAGCGGCGCGTTGCTGGCACTGGGCTCGGCACTGGGTGCATGGGGCAATGGACGCCTGTTGCGTGCCGGCGTCGCCGCGGCCACGCGCATCCGCACCGCCGCAGGCCTGGTCCTGACGGGAGGCCTGCTGGCTGCGCTGCTGCATGATCACCCTGCCGTGGTCGCGGCGATGGTGCCGGTGGTGACGGGCTTCGGCCTTGCCATTCCCAATGTGCTGGGCCAGGCCCTGCGCGGCTACCCACATTGTCTTGGCAGCGCAGGCGCACTGTTCGGCCTGCTCTACTACCTGTTGATGGGTGCGGCAATGGCGTTGGTCGGTGCAGTGCAGCTGCTGGCCCCGACGCTCATCGTGTGTGGCCTGCTGGCCTTCTGGCTGCAGCGGCGGCGTCCCGCTGCGACCTAGGAATTGCTGCAAAAACAGCGCACTGTGCGCGGCTTCCGGGAACGGCTTTGATTCGCTGGCTATCGTGCGCGCTGTCCCACACAAGACCGATGCCCATGATCACCATCACCGCCGAACAGGCCCGCGCCAACGCTGACGCCGCCAAGCGCCCGATCGAACTGTTCTACCGCGACCTCGACAACGCCATCCAGGCCGGCTCGGAAAATGGCCGTCGCTACATCGTGTTCGGCTTCAGCCAGGTAATGGCCAGCGAGCAGCTCGTCGAAGACGCGGTCGCACAATTGCTGAAAAATGGTTTCGATGTCGAACGGCTGTTGAGCGATTCCGAACAGCACTACATCCGCATCAGCTGGGGAACTGCCCAGCCGACGCGCCTCAGCGCCGGCTGATGGTGAAGGCGGCGCCGTCCACGCCCAGGTCCCAGCCCTTGCCGGTACCGGACAGGGCCAGCGAGATGTCGCCCTTGGTCATCACCTGCGCGTTGCTGGATTTCACCGCACCCGCATGCGCACCCACCGACGCGTAGGTACCCAGCAGTTCGTTGACGCTGACCGCACCGGTGAAGCTGCCACGCCCATTGGTGATCTTCGACTTGCCCACGGTCAGGCCCCCGCCCTTCACTTCGATACGCACCGGCATGCTGGCGCCATTGGCGCAGGTGACCGTGCCGGTGCCGGAAGCGGTCTTGTAGATCAGCGACCAACCGGACAGGTTGTAGCGCAGCTGGCAATCGAGATTGCCGGCGGCGTGTGCAGCTGGGGCCAGCGTTGCAGCAGACAGGGCCAGCAGCAGGGCGAGAGGCTTGTTCATGGCGGCACTTCCAGTTCGGTCGGACTGCCGGCGAATCTAGCAGCGCGCGCGTGCAGATTGGATGCAGGCGCGCGCGCTGGTGCGGCGGTGTTCAGGCCGTGGCTCAGGCCTGTTCGTCCAGGTGAAAGGCATCGGCATCGAGCATCGCCGGGAAGCGCGCACGATGTGCGGCCAGTGCTTCGGCCGAAATGGTGGTGGTCACCACCTGTTCGCGTTCGCGGATCTCCACCTGCGGCTGGCCGAGGAAGTCGATCACCGCGCTGTCGCCGGCGTAGTGCAGCTGGTTGCCGTCCACGCCGACGCGGTTTACCGCCGCCACGAAGCACAGGTTCTCGATCGCGCGCGCACGCAGCAGGGTCTTCCACGCATAGGCGCGCGCCGACGGCCAGTTGGCCACGAAGATCTGCAGGTCGAAATCCAGCTGCTGCGGGCGTTCGACGTTGTAGCGGTTGCGGCAGAACACCGGGAAGCGCAGGTCGTAACAGACCTGCGGATTGATCCGCCAGCCCTTCCATTCCACGCTCAGGCGCTCACGGCCAGCGGCATAGCGCTCGTGCTCGCCGCCGTAACGGAACAGGTGGCGCTTGTCGTAGTACTGCAGGTTGCCATCGGGGGTGGCGAACAGCAGGCGGTTGTACACGCCCTCGCCGTCGCGCAGCTGCACGCTGCCGATCACCGCCGCACCCAGGGCCCGGGCCTGTTCGCGCGCCCAGGCCACGGTCGGGCCGTCCATGCCTTCGGCCTGGGCAATGGCGTCATTGGAGAAGCCACTGGTGAAGGTCTCCGGCAGGATCACCAGGTCGGTGGTGCCGGCCAGCGGTGCGAGCAGCGCGCCGTAGTAGGCGCGGTTGCCGGCCGGATCGTGCCAGCGGGTGTCACCCTGGACGAGGGAAATGCGCAGGTCCTGCATGTTCACGCCTCCGCTCAGAGCAGGCGCAGGCGTTCGATCGCCGCGTCCATCGTTGCTTCATTCTTCGCAAAGCACAGGCGCACCAGGCGCTGGCCGGCCGGCGGGGACTCGTAGAACGGCGACAGCGGGATGGCGGTCACGCCCTTCCCGATGGTCAGCCACTTCACGAACTCATGGTCCGGCAGGTCGCTGATGGCCGAGTAGTCGACCAGCTGGAAGTAGCCACCCGGCACCGGCAGCGCCTTCAGGCGGGTACCGGCCAGCTGCTCGCGGAAGCGGTCGCGCTTGGCCTGGTAGAACGCGCCCAGTTCCAGGTGGTGTTCCGGCTCATCGCGAATCATCGCGGCGAAGCCGTACTGCGCCGGGCCGAAGCTGGTGAAGGTGTTGTACTGGTGCACCTTGCGGAACTCGGCGGTCAGCAATGGCGGCGCCACGGCGTAGCCGATCTTCCAGCCAGTGCAGTGGTAGGTCTTGCCGAAGCTGGAAATGACGAAGGTGCGCTCGCGCAGTTCGGGATAGCGCAGCGCCGACTCATGGCGGCGACCGTCGTAGATGATGTGCTCGTACACCTCATCGGAGACCAGGTAGATCTGCGTGCCGCGCAGCAGCTCGGCCAGCGCCTGCATGTCAGCCTCGTCCAGCATCGCACCGGACGGATTGTGCGGGGTGTTGACCATCAGCATGCGGGTGCGCGGGGTGATTGCCGCGCGCACGCGGTCCCAGTCCACAGCGAAGGTCTGCGGGTCCAGCGGCACGTGCACGGCCTTGGCACCGGCAAGCTCGATCGCCGGCTCGTAGCAGTCATAGGCCGGGTCGAGCACGATGACTTCCTCGCCGGCGCGCACCACCGCGTGGATGGCATTGAAGATGGCCTCGGTGGCGCCACTGGTGACGGTGATTTCGGTGTCCGGATCAATGGTGGCGCCGTACAGGTCCAGCGACTTCTGTGCGATGGCCTGGCGCAGCGGCGCCACGCCGGTCATCGGCGGGTACTGGTTGAGGCCGGCAGCCATCGCCTTGGCCGTTTCATCGATCAGGCGCTGCGGCGCGGAAAAGTCCGGGAACCCCTGGCCCAGGTTGACCGCCCCATGTTCGGCAGCGAGCTGGGACATCACGGTGAAGATCGTGGTACCGACCTTGGGCAGCTTGGTGGTGGGTTGCATCGGCCTGGACTGTGGGGAACAAGGGCCCCCGAGTTTACGCAATCCGCGCGTCGGTAGTGCCGGCCGCTGACCGGCAACCTCGGCTGGCAGATGGCGAAACTGCCGGCCAGCGGCCGGCACTACCATGTGAATTCACCGCTACAATTGCCATCGCACTCCGGCATGAAGACCCCTGCCCCTTGAACACCCCTGCATTGCTGGCCGCCAGCGGCCTGAGCTTCTCCCGCAATGACGAGCCGGTGTTCGGCCCGCTGGACTTCCATGTGGACGCCGGCGAAGCCCTGCTGGTGCAGGGCGGCAATGGCGCCGGCAAGACCACCCTGCTGCGCGTGCTGGCCGGCCTGGCCCGGCCCGGCGCCGGCCTGGTGCGGATCGACGGCAAGCCGGCGAGCAACGCCGAACGTGCACGCTACGTGGCCTACCTCAGCCATCTGCCGGCCCTGAAGCCAGACCTGGATACGCTGGAGAACCTGCACTTCCTGTGCGGCCTGCATGGCCGGCGTGCCCGGCAGATGCCCGGCAACGCACTGGCGATCGTCGGCCTGGCCGGCTACGAGGACACCCTGGTGCGGCATCTGTCGGCCGGGCAGAGGCGGCGGCTGGCACTGGCGCGCATCTGGCTGTCGCCGGCGCCGCTGTGGCTGCTGGACGAGCCCTATGCCAACCTCGACCTGGAGGGCATCACCCTGGTCAACCGGATGATTTCGGCGCACCTGCGCGCCGGTGGCGCTGCGCTGGTCACCACCCACGGCGCCTATGCCGCACCGCCGGTGCGTACCCGCCAGCTCGACCTCGGCGGTGCCGCATGATCGCGCCGGGTACCGAACCGGGCCTGTGGCAGACCGCAGGCGCCCTGCTCAAGCGCGACCTGCGCCTGCTCTGGCGCCGCCGTGGCGATGCACTGCAGCCGCTGCTGTTTGCGGTGCTGGTGGTGGTGCTGTTCGCGCTGGCGCAGGGCCGCGAGCCACAGCTGTTGGCCGCCACCGCCGGCGCGGTGCTGTGGCTGGCCGTGCTGCTGGCGGGACAGCTGTCGCTGGATTCGCTGTTCCGTTCCGATGCCGAAGACGGCTCGTTGGAACAATGGCTGCTGGCGCCGGTGCCGCTGGCCTGGCTGGTGCTGGTACGCGTGCTGCTGCACTGGGCCACCACCGCCCTGCCGTTGATCGTGGTCAGCCCGCTGCTGGCCGAAATGCTGCATCTGCCGCATGACCAGCTGCCGATGTTGCTGGCATCGTTGCTGCTGGGAACGCCGTTGCTGAGCCTGATCGGTGGCGTGGTCGCTGCACTGACCGTCGGCATCCGGCGCTCTGGTATTCTCGTGGCGTTGCTGTCGTTGCCGCTGTACGTGCCCGTGCTGGTGTTCGGCGCAGGCAGCCTGGCGGCAGCCGGGCGCGGGCAGGATCCGGTCGGTGCGCTGCTGATGCTGGGCGCTGGCCTGCTGGTCGCGCTGGTGCTGGCTCCGCTGGCCACTGCTGCTGCAATACGTATTTCTCTGAGTTGACCGAGCTGAGAGCCAATCCACCCCTGCTGGATAGCCGCCACGCATGAATCCGATTGTCCGCTGGTTCCACCAACTCGGTTCGCCTCCCACGTTCGACCGTTTCGCCGCCCGCTGGTCGCGGGTGTTCTACCTCGCCGCAGTGCCGGTGCTGCTGGTCGGCATGTGGCAGGCGCTGCTGGTGGTTCCGCCGGAAGCCAAGCAGCTGGACAGCTTCCGCATCCTTTACATCCACGTGCCCAGTGCCTGGATGAGCCTGTTCGTGTTCGCGCTGATGGCGCTGTATGCCGCCATCGCGCTGATCTGGCGGATCAAGGTCTGCGAGATCCTTGCCATGGCCTGCGCGCCGATGGGCGCCGGTTTCACCCTGATCACCCTGCTGACCGGCAGCATCTGGGGCAAGGGCACCTGGGGCACCTGGTGGGACTGGGACCCGCGCATGACCAGCGAGCTGGTGCTGCTGTTCCTGTACCTGGGCGTGATCGGCCTGTACCACGCCATCGAGGACCGCCGCAGCGCCGCACGCGCGGCCGGCCTGCTGGCCATCGTCGGTGTCAGCCTGCTGCCAGTGATCCGCTATTCGGTGGACTGGTGGGGCGGCCTGCACCAGCGCCAGTCCATCAACGTGTTCGGTGAATCGGCGATCAGCAGCGCGATGATCGCGCCGCTGTGGTGGATGGTGATCGGCACCAAGTTCTGGTTTGCCGGTTCGGTGCTGGCCAAGGCGCGCTCTGACAATCTCGACCGCGAGGCCGGCAAGGCCTGGGTCGGTGGACGTGTCGGTGCCGAACGCCCTGTCCCGGAGGCCCAGCCATGACCCACCTTCCCTATGTGATCGGCGCCTACGCCGTGTTCGTACTGGTGCTCGGCGCCGATGCCATCGGTTCGTGGCTGCGACTGCGCGTGGCACGCCGGCTGGCACTGGCCCGCCAGCAACGCCAGCAGACCCGGGCGGGCAGGCAGGACGCAGCGACGCCGCTGTCGACGGAGCTGGAACGATGACGCCGGTACAACGCCGCCGCCTGGCCTGGGTACTGCTGGCACTGCTCGCCTCCGGCCTGGCCACCGCGCTGGTGGCGATGGCACTGGAGCGCAACATCGCCTACCTGTACACCCCTTCGGAAGTGCTGCGCGGCGATGTCGATGCGCAGTCGCGCTTCCGCTTGGGCGGCATGGTGGTGAAGGGCTCCTTCAACCGCCCGGTCGGCTCGCTGGAGGCGCGCTTCGAAGTGACCGACGGCGATGCACAGCTGGCGGTGACCACCTCGCGGATCCTGCCGGACATGTTCGCCGAAGGCACCGCGGTGGTCGCCAGTGGCCGCCTGCAGGACGGTGTCTTCGTCGCCGACGAAGTGCTGGCCAAGCACGATGAGAAGTACGTGCCGAAGGAAGTGGCCGACAAGATGGGCGATGCCCATCGCAGGCACGACGTGCCGGTGACGGCCCCCGAGGTGCGCTGAGTGCTGCCCGAACTGGGTCAGATCCTGCTGTTGTGTGCGTTGCTGGCCTCGCTGCTGCAGGCCGGCCTGCCGCTGGTCGGTGCGCATCGCAACAACGCGGCATGGATGGCAGTGGCGCGGCCTGCCGCCTTCGCGCAGCTGCTGCTGTTGGCCGGCGCGTTCGCGGTGCTGACCGCCGCGTTCGTGCAGCAGGATTTCTCGGTGCGCTACGTGGCCGAGAACTCCAATTCGCTGCTGCCGATGATCTACCGCTATTCGGCGGTGTGGGGTGCGCATGAGGGCTCGCTGCTGATGTGGGCGCTGGTGCTGGCATTGTGGACCGGCGCGGTGGCGCTGCTTTCGCGGCACCTGCCGGCACCGGTGCAGGCGCGCGTGCTGGCAGTGATGGGCGTGGTCAGCGTCGGCTTTCTCGCCTTCCTGATCTTCACCTCCAATCCGTTCCTGCGCCTGAACCCGGCGCCGCTGGAAGGCCGCGACCTCAACCCGCTGCTGCAGGACCCGGGGCTGATCATCCATCCGCCGATGCTGTACATCGGTTACGTGGGTTTCGCGGTGCCGTTCGCGTTCGCGGTGGCCGCGCTTCTGGAAGGCCGCGTCGACGCCCGCTGGCTGCGCTGGACGCGGCCCTGGACCAACGTCGCCTGGGGCTTCCTGACTCTTGGCATAGCGCTGGGCAGCTGGTGGGCCTACTACGAGCTGGGCTGGGGTGGCTGGTGGTTCTGGGACCCGGTGGAGAACGCCAGCTTCATGCCCTGGC
Source organism: Stenotrophomonas maltophilia group sp. msm1 (assembly GCF_032025805.1). NCBI lineage: Bacteria > Pseudomonadati > Pseudomonadota > Gammaproteobacteria > Lysobacterales > Lysobacteraceae > Stenotrophomonas > Stenotrophomonas maltophilia group sp. msm1. Next base: position 619,246 of record NZ_JAVSKH010000002.1, on the reverse strand, counting down.
TGGTCGGTGCGGCACTGATCCATTCGCAGGCCGTCACTGAAAAGCGCGGCACGTTCGGCAGTTGGACCCTGCTGCTGGCGATCGCGGCCTTCGCGCTTTCGCTGCTGGGCACCTTCCTGGTGCGCTCCGGTGTGCTGACCAGCGTGCATTCGTTCGCCGCCGATCCGTCGCGTGGCCTGTTCATCCTGGTGTTCCTGTCGGTGCTGGTCGGCGGCAGCCTGCTGCTGTACGCGCTGCGCGCCAGCCAGCTGAGCGTGGACGCCGACGATCCGCGCCGTGGCTTCACCGCCGCCTCGCGCGAGACCCTGCTGCTGGCCAACAACCTGCTGCTGGCCACCGCCTGCGCGATGGTCCTGCTGGGCACGCTGTACCCGCTGCTGGCCGATGCGCTGTCGCTGGGCAAGATCTCGGTCGGCCCGCCCTACTTCGGCAGTCTGTTCCTGCTGCTGATGGCGCCGATGATCCTGCTGCTGCCGTTCGGCCCGCTGGTGAAGTGGCAGCGCGACCAAACTTCGCGTGCATTCGCGCTGCTGGCGCCATGGCTGGGGCTGGCCGTGCTGCTGGGCGCGCTGGCCTGGTGGCAGGCGCCGCAGAACGGCTGGAAGGCCGGCATCGGCGTCGCCGCTGCGGCCTGGGTCGCACTCGGCACCGCACGCTTCGTCTGGCAGCGCCTGCGCGGCAATGGCCGCTTCACCGCCGAGATGCTCGGCATGATCGTCGCCCACGCCGGCATCGCCGTGTTCCTGGCTGGCGCGCTGCTGGTCGAAGCGCTGAACGTGCAGCGTGAAGTGGCGCTGGCACCGGGCCAGCATCTGGTGGTCGGTCGCTACGAAGTGCGCTTCGAGGGCGTGGACCATCGCGAAGGCCCCAATTTCATCGCCGACCGCGGTCACCTGCGGGTGTTCCGCGACGGCCGCGAACTGGCCCTGCTGCACCCGGAGAAGCGCCAGTACGCCAGCGGCGGCCAGGTGATGACCGAGGCCGGCATCGATGCACGCTTCGACGGCGATGTCTACGTGGCATTGGGCGAGCCGCTGGGCAACAATGCATGGGCGGTACGGGTGCACATCAAGCCGTTCGTGCGCTGGATCTGGCTGGGCGCGCTGTTGATGGCCCTGGGCGGATTCATCGCCGCCGCCGACCGCCGTTTCCGTCGTCCGTAGGAGTTTCCATGTCCGAGTCCCCTGCCCCGCGCCCCTCCCGCCCGCTGCCGCCGGTAGCCATCGTGATCGGCGTGCTGTTCTTCTTCGGCCTGCTCGGGCTGATGATCTACGGGGTGATGAAATCGGGTGACCCGCAGCGCGACGTGCTGCCGTCTGCGCTGATCGACAAGCCGGCACCCGCGTTCGCGCTCCCGGTGCTGCACGATCCGGAGATGATCGTGCACAGCGACGACCTGCGTGGTGCGCCCTACCTGCTGAACGTATGGGGCAGCTGGTGCGCGGCCTGCCGCGAGGAACACCCGGTGCTGACCCGCTTCGCGGAAAGCAAGCGCGTGCGCGTGATCGGCTACAACTGGAAGGATGATCCGAAGGACGCGCTGCACTGGCTGGAGCAGCTGGGCAACCCGTTCATGGTGGTGCTCAGCGATGTTGAGGGCCGCACCGCGATCGACTGGGGCGTGACCGCTGCGCCAGAAACCTTCCTGGTTGATGGCAGTGGCATCGTGCGCTGGAAGTACAGCGGAGCGATGACCCAGCGCGTGGTCGACGAGAAGCTGATCCCGGCACTGGGGAAGATCGAGAAGGCCCAGGGCAGTGCCGGCAACACCCTGCATACGGCGCCCTGAGCCGATGCGCTGGCTGCTGGCGCTGCTGCTCCTGATGCTGCCGCTGGCCGCGCTGGCCCAGCAGCCGCTGCACGATCCGCAGCCGCTGCAGTTCCGCGATGGTGCCGAGGAACGCCGCTTCCATGACCTGGCCGCGCAGCTGCGCTGCGTGCAGTGCCAGAACCAGTCGCTGGCCGACTCCAACGCGCAGATCGCCCAGGACCTGCGCCGGGAGGTGTTGCAGTTGATGCAGCAGGGCCACGACGACGCACAGATCAAGCACTTCCTGGTCGCCCGCTACGGTGAGTTCGTGCTCTATCAACCACCGTTGCAGCCGGGCACCTGGCTGCTGTGGGGTGGCCCCCTGCTGGTGCTCGGCGCCGGTGCACTGGTGGTGCTGGGCATCGTCCGCCGACGTGGACGCACCGTCGGCGCGGCGCCGGCCGGCAAGGCCGATGAAGGAGACGAATGGTGAACCATTGGCTGCCGGTGCTGGCCGGCCTGGTTGCTGCGCTGATGGCAGCACTGGTGCTGTGGCCGTTGCGCCACCACGGTCGTCGCGGTTTCGTGGTCGGCGTGTTCGCACTGGGCGTGGCCGGTGCCTGCCTGTACCTGCTGGTCGGTGATCCGCGTGCAGCACAGCTGCAGCCGACGCCGTCGGTAGCCACCCTGCGCGATGGCGTGCAGGCCCTGCAGGATGCACTGAAGCGCGACCCTCAGCGTGCCGATGGCTGGGCATTGCTCGGGCGTTCGCAGGCCGAACTGGGCAATGCCTCAGCTGCGGCAGACGCCTTCGCGAAGGCCGCCGAATTGGCACCGGATGATCCTGGTGTGCTGGTGGAAGCCGCGCAGGCGCGCGCGCAGGCTGATGCCGGCAAGCAGTTCGATGACACCGCGATGGCCTGGTTGCAGCAGGCACGTACACAGGCCCCTGACGCCGAGCGCGCCAGCTGGCTGCTGGGCATCGCCCTGCGCCAACGCGGAAAGAATGCCGAGGCCGCGGATGTGTGGAGCGGCCTGCTGCCGCGACTGGAACCGGGTGCCGCGCAGGCGCTGCAGGCGCAGATCGCGATTGCCCGCGAGGCCGCCGGCCATGCGCCCGATGCTGGCGTTGCGGCGCCACCGGCGCTGCTGCAGGTGCGCGTGCAGCTGCCGGCACTGAACAACGACGAGTGGCCCGCCAGCACCCGGGTGTTCGTGCTGGCCCGTGCCGTCGGCGGCCCGCCGATGCCGGTGGCCGCTCGCAAGCTGCCGCTGAGCGGATTCCCGGACACGGTCGGGCTGGGCGACGGTGACAGTCCGATGCCAACCGCACCGCTGTCGGCCCATCGCGAAGTGGAAGTGCTGGCACGCATCTCGCGCACCGGCAGCGCCAATCGCAGCGAGGGCGACCTGCAAAGCGACGTGGTGCGGGTGACGCTGCCGCATGACGGCGTGGTTGAGCTGCGGTTTCCCTGACTTGTAGAGCCGAGCCCACGCTCGGCTGCGATTGGGTTGCCGGCGCCCGCCAGCCGAGCATCGGCTCGGCTCTACAGCAGATCCACGCCATGCGTGGATACGACGGTCCGGTCCGCGTCCACCCGCTGCTGGAAACCAGCGTGTCGCCAGCTCCACATGCGGCCCCGCTAGAATGCGTGCATGACCGAATTCATCCCGCCCGGCACCCGCTTCCACGCCCTGCCCTCGCCCTTCCCGTTCAAGCGCGGTGGCGCCCTGCATGGTGCACGGGTGGCCTACGAGACCTGGGGAACGCTGGCGACTGACGCCAGCAATGCGATCCTGATCGTGACCGGCCTGTCGCCGGATGCGCATGCGGCGGCCAACGAGGCCAATCCGGCACCGGGCTGGTGGGAAGCGATGGTTGGCCCCGACAAACCCATCGATACCAACCGCTGGTTCGTGGTGTGCGTGAATTCGCTGGGCAGCTGCAAGGGCTCGACCGGCCCGGCTTCGCTCAACCCGGCCAACGGTGAGCCCTACCGCCTGGACTTCCCCGAGCTGTCGATCGAAGACGGCGCTCGCGCCGCGATCGAAGTCGTGCGTGCGCTGGGCATCGGGCAGCTGGCCTGCGTGGTCGGCAACTCGATGGGCGGCATGACGGCCCTTGCCATCCTGATGCTGCATCCGGGCATCGCGCGCAGCCACGTCAACATTTCCGGCAGCGCGCAGGCGTTGCCGTTCTCGATCGCGATCCGCTCGCTGCAGCGCGAGGCAATCCGCCTTGACCCGCGCTGGAATGGCGGCCACTACGACGACGACGCGTATCCCGAGTCCGGCATGCGCATGGCGCGCAAGCTGGGCGTGATCACCTACCGCTCGGCGCTGGAGTGGGATGGCCGCTTCGGCCGCGTGCGGCTGGATTCGGACCAGACCGACGACGATCCGTTCGGCCTGGAATTCCAGGTGGAAAGCTATCTGGAAGGCCACGCACGGCGCTTCGTGCGTTTCTTCGATCCCAACTGCTACCTGTACCTGAGCCGCTCGATGGACTGGTTCGACCTGGCCGAGTATGCCGACGGCGACGTGCTGGCCGGGCTCGCGAAGATCCGTGTGGAGAAGGCGCTGGCGATCGGCGCGAACACCGATATCCTGTTCCCCGTGCAGCAGCAGCAACAGGTTGCCGATGGCCTGCGCGCCGGCGGCGCCGATGCGCACTTCATCGGCTTGGAATCGCCGCAGGGCCATGACGCCTTCCTCGTCGATTTCGAGCGTTTCGGCCCGGCCGTGCGCGGCTTCCTCGACGCATTGTAAGTGGCGTGGCGGCGTAACCTCGCACTGGCCGCGTTCGGCGCGTTGATCGCGCTGATGATCAGCGGCGTGCTGCCGCTGTGGCTGGGCGGCTGGTGCCTGCTGGCCAGTGCGGTGTCGTTCGGCCTCTATGGCCATGACAAGCGCGCGGCGCAGCGAAAGCAGTGGCGTATTCCCGAGCGCACCCTGCAGCTGCTGGCCTTTGCCGGTGGTTGGCCGGGCGCACTGCTGGGCCAGGCGATGTTCCGCCACAAGCACCGCAAGGCCGCATTCCAGTGGGTGTTCTGGTTGTGCGTGCTGGCCAACGTGGCCTCGATCGCGGTGATGCTGCGCGAGTTCTCGCGGTAACCCTCGCAATCGGTAGTGGGGGGGGGGGGGGGGGGGGGCGGCGCCGCCCCCCCACCCACCCCCCCCCCCCCCCCGGGGGGGGGGGCGGGGGGGGGGGGGGCACTGACCCATCGTCACGCTTCGCGGACCAACACCCCGTCGCGCAATCTGTACTGCGTATCGACCACGCCTTGAGGCAGATCATCGTGGGTGATCATCAGCAGGCTGCGCCCGTCCAGCAACCCGGAAAGGTCCTGCAACAGCGCGCGTGCGGTATCCACGTCGAGGCCTTCGGTCGGTTCGTCCAGCAGCAGGATCGGCGCATTGCGCAGCAGCGCGCGCGCCAGTGCCAACCGCCGCGCCTGGCCGGCTGACATCGTCGCGCCGTTCTCGCCCACCCAGGCCTGCAGGCCGCCGTTGCGCTCGGCCCATTCGCCCAGACGCACGCGGCGCAGCACCGCCCACAACGCGGCGTCGCTGGCATCGGGATCACCAAGGCGCAGGTTCTCGGCCACGCTGCCGGCAAACACCGGCGCGTTCTGCGGCAGCCACGCCAGTTGCCGGTGCCAGTCAGCCTGGGCGAAATCACGCAGATCGCGGCCACCGTAGGTCAGCCGTCCCTGCTGCGGATCCCACAGCCGCAGCAGCAGGCTGGACAGCGTGGTCTTGCCGCTGCCGCTGTCGCCGCGAATCGCGATGCGCTCGCCCGGCGCCAGGGTCAGATGCAGGCCGGACAGCACCGGCCGCGCCGCACCGGGCCACTGGAAATGCACGTCATCCCACTGTACGCGCGCGGCCTGCGGTACCGGCTGCGGCGCCTGCGGATCGTCCACCGTCGGCGGTTGCTCGACGATGGCCTGCAACCGATCGGCGGCAATGCGCCCGGACTGCAGCGACTGCCAGGCCAGGCCCATGCCGGCCCACAGCTCGATCAACGCCACGGTCAGGAACACCAGGCCCGCGGCCATCTCCGGCGCGATGCGCTGCTGTTCGGCCGCATGCAGGGCCAATGCCAGCATCGCCACCAGCCCCAGCCCGGCGACCAGACCGTGCAGCGTCGAGGCCGCGATCAGGCGCCAGCGGCGGCGGCGATCACGCGAGGCCAGCTGCTTGGCAGCTACGCGTACCTTGAGCTGCCAGGCCGCATCGGCGTGCAGCGCGGCCAGGTCACCCGCACCTTCCAGCCCTTCGAATGCAGCGGTACGCAATGCGGCACGATGCGCGGCACGGTCGGCCTCCTCGTCGTCATGGCCACGCACGCCCAGCCACGGCACGCCGAAGGCGATCAGCAGCGCCAGCACCGCCATCAGCACCGCAGCCGACGGCAGGATCAGTGCCGCCGAAACGATCGCGACCAGCGACAATCCGCCCAACGCCACCAGCGGCCCGATCGCACGCACCAGCAGGCCGTCCACTTCACCGATATCGCCGAGCAGGCGCGCCAGAAGGTCGCCGGTGCGCGTAGCCCCCAACCGTGCGGGTGCCAGCGGCAACGCGCGGCGGAAGAACCACACGCGCAGGTCGCGGGCGATGCGCAGCGTGGCGTCGTGGCCGACCAGCTTCTCGAAATAGCGCGACACGATGCGCGCCATCGTCAGCCCGCGTATGCCAGCGGACGGTGAAAAGAAGTTGAAGCCTTGGCCGAGGCCGGCCGCGCCAGCCAACGCGGCGGCGGTGAGGAAGCCACCGGACAGACCCAGCAATGCGGTGCCGGCCAGCATGGTGGTCCACAGCAGCAGCGCGGTCAGCAGCAGGCGCGGCCGATGGCGCAGGAACACCGCGCGCAGCGAATCAGGCGAACGGCTCATGCGCGCACCGCCTGTGCCGGCTCGACCAGGCGGCCTTCCGGCAACAGCAGGCAACGGTCGGCCCAGGCGATCACCGCCGGGCTGTGGGTGGCGACCACCACGCTGCGGCCACGTGCATAGGCGGCCAGGCTGCGCAAAAGCGCCGCTTCGGTATCGGCATCTAGGAACGCGGTGGGTTCGTCCAGCAGCAGCACCTGCGGATCGCGCAGCAACAACCGGGCCAGGCCGATACGACGGGCTTCGCCGCCGGACAGGCCGAAGCCACGTTCGCCGATCACCGTGTCCAGGCCCAGTGGCAGGCGCTGTGCGAACTGCAGCACCTGCGCGGCCTCGGCCACCGCACGAAGACGCGCATCGCTGGCACCCGGATCGGCCAGGCGCAGGTTGTCGGCAATGCTGCCGTGGAACAGGTAGGGGCGCTGGCTGGCATAGGCCACCTGCACACCGGGACGCAGCTGCAGCTTGCCGGCGCGCGGCGGCAGCCAGCCGGCCAGCGCTTCCAGCAGGGTGCTTTTACCGGAGCCGCTGGGACCAACCAGGGCCAGGCGCTGGCCCGGCTCCAGCCGCAGGTCCAGATCCTGCAGCACATCCTGCGGCGCGCCCAGCGGGCGCAGCACCAGCCCTTGTGCCTGCAGCGGCGGCAAGGCGGCCTCGGCCGGCTCCACCGCCAGCGGTGCAACCTCGTTCTCGATCAGGCCCTGCTCATCAGGCAGCGACTGCAGCAGGCGCTCCACTTCGGCGGCGGCGGCCAGTGCATTGGCGCGATCATGGTAATGCGCGGCCAGCCGTCGCAGCGGCGCATAGAATTCCGGTGCCAGCAGCAGGCAGAACAGCCCCGCACCCAGCGTCGGCACCGCTGCATGCAGCGACATCATGCCCAGATAGCTCAGGCCCAGGTACAGCGCCACCATCGCCACGCTCACCGAGGCGAAGAATTCCAGCACCGTCGACGAGAGGAAAGCGATGCGCAGAACCTTCAGGGTGCGCACGCGCACGCCTTCGGCAGCCGCCTCGATCCCCTCCAGCTCAGCTTCGCCGCGGCCATACAGGCGTAGCAGGCCCAGGCCCTTGATCCGGTCGGCGAAATGGCCGCTCATGCGTGCCAGCTCACCCAGCTGCGCACGGCCGGCCGCTTCGGCGCCCCAGCCCACCAGCATCATGAAAAATGGCACCAGCGGCGCAGTGAACAGCAGGATCAGCGCCACCACCCAGTCGACCCAGGCGACAGCGGCCAGGATCAGCAGCGGCACCACCACCACTTCAGTGCGCACCGGCAGGAAGCCGCTGTAATAGCTCTCGATCGCATCACCGTGATGCAGCATCAGTTCGCCCAGTTCGCCGGTGCGGCGCTGCCGCAGCCACAGTGGGCCGTGGCCCAGCAGGCGTGCGAACACGCGTTCGCGCAATGCCAGGCGTGCGGCGTCGGCCACGTCACCGGCAGCCGCCTGGGTGGCGCTGCCCAGCAGCGTGCGCAGCACCAGGATCACCGCCAGCCCACCCAGCGCTGGCAGTCCCGAGGCCAGCGGCACGCGCTCCACCAGCACCTGCTGCACCAGCCAGGCGATGGCGGCAGCCTGGCCGATCAACAGCGCGCCGGACAGGCTGATGCACAGCGCGGCCAAGCGCTGGCGGCCCCGGGCGGAGCGTGCCAGGTCGGCCAGCCAGGCCGTGCGCACACGCCGCTGGCGGGCGGTTTCAGCTTCCGGGGACAGGCCGTCAGGGGTCGTTTCGGCAGCGCTCAAGAGGTCTTCACGGGCAACGGGGGAGACACGGCATTGTAGGCGCAGGCAATAGCCCGCCCCTGCGGCCGGCGGTCGCAGTCTTCATCAGGTTGGCATACGATCAACCGGGGCACCTGTTCATACATTGATCTGGATCAAGGCTGTTTGAAGTAGTCGGTCACATCATTCACGTCGTAGACCACCCTTCCCGCCACCTGCAACGGCACTATCCAACGAGGTAGCCAGGCCATGATTGATCAGACAGTCGTAGAACTGTCGCGGCTGCAATTCGCGCTGACCGCGATGTACCACTTCCTATTCGTACCGCTCACCCTCGGCCTGTCCTTCATGGTGGCCATCATGGAGAGCGTGTACGTGATGACCGGCAAGGAGATCTGGCGCAGGATGACCCTGTTCTGGGGCGTCCTGTTCGGCATCAACTTCGCCATGGGCGTCGCCACCGGCATCGTCATGGAATTCCAGTTCGGCATGAACTGGTCCTACTACAGCCACTACGTGGGTGACATCTTCGGTGCGCCGCTGGCCATCGAAGGCCTGATGGCCTTCTTCCTGGAAGCCACCTTCGTCGGCCTGTTCTTCTTCGGCTGGAACCGCCTGAGCAAGGTCAAGCACCTGATGGTGACCTGGCTGATGGCGCTGGGCACCAACCTGTCGGCGATCTGGATCCTGGTCGCCAACGGCTGGATGCAGAACCCGACCGGTGCGGTGTTCAACCCGGAAACCATGCGCATGGAAGTGGTCGACTTCATGGCGGTGGTGTTCAACCCGGTGGCGCAGGCCAAGTTCGTGCACACCGTCAGCGCCGGTTATGTGACCGGTGCGGTGTTCGTGATGGCGATCAGCGCCCTGTTCCTGCTGCGCAACAAGCACAAGGACCTGGCCCGACGTTCGTTCGCGGTGGCCGCGGCGTTCGGCCTGCTGTCCTCGCTGTCGGTGGTGGTGCTGGGTGACGAGAGTGGCTACGCCGCCAGCGAACACCAGAAGATGAAGCTGGCCGCGATCGAAGCGATGTGGGAGACCGAGCGTGCGCCGGCCGACTTCACCGCCTTCGGCATCCCGAACCAGGACACCCACCAGAACGACTACGCGGTGAAGATCCCCTACCTGATGGGCCTGATCGCCACCCGTTCGTTGAACCAGCCGATTCCAGGCATCCTGGAACTGGTCGAGCGCGCCGAACACCGCGTGCGCGGCGGCCAGCTCGCCTACGGCGCGCTGGAACGCCTGCGTGCGAACAAGAACGACGTGGAAGCGCGCGAGATGTTCGACCGCCACTGGCAGGACCTGGGCCACGGCCTGCTGCTCAAGCGCTATCGCGATGACATCCTCAACGCCACCCCGCAGGAGATCTCGCAGGCGGCGATGGACACGGTGCCGCGCGTGATGCCGCTGTTCTGGACCTTCCGCGTGATGGCCGGCCTGGGCTTCTACCTGATCGCCTTCTTCGCGCTGGCCTTCTACTACTCGTGCCGCAACAACTTCCAGGACAAGCGCTGGTTCCTCAAGCTGGCCCTGTGGACGCTGCCGGCACCGTGGATCGCGATCGAGTGCGGCTGGTTCGTGGCCGAGTATGGTCGCCAGCCGTGGGCGGTCGATGGCGTGCTGCCAACCTTCTATGCGGCATCGGGGCTGGCCCTGCATGAAATCGTGCTGACCCTGGCCGGCTTCACTGCCATCTACACCGCGCTGATCGTGGTCGAGATCAAGCTGATGCTCAAGGCGATCCGCAAGGGTCCGGACGAGCTGCTGCCATCGCTGCAGTCGCCCCAGCCGCATGCTTCCCACAATGCCTCGGCGCCGGTCGCCGGCCAGGCCTGAGGCAGGAGAACCAAGATGGATTTCATTCTTCTGGACTACACCACGCTGCGCGTGATCTGGTGGCTGCTGCTCGGCATCCTGCTGATCGGTTTTGCCGTGATGGATGGTTTCGACCTGGGCGTGGGCACCCTGCTGCCCTTCGTCGCCCGCACTGACGCCGAACGCCGCCGGGTGATCAACACCATCGGCCCGGTCTGGGAAGGCAACCAGGTGTGGCTGATCCTGGGTGGCGGCGCCATCTTCGCCGCCTGGCCGCCGCTGTACGCGGTCAGCTTCTCTGGCTTCTACCTGGCGATGTTCGTGATCCTGTTCGCCCTGATCCTGCGCCCGGTCGGCTTCAAGTTCCGCAGCAAGATGCCCAGCGAACGCTGGCGCAACACCTGGGACTGGGCGCTGTTCATCGGTGGCTTCATCCCGGCGCTGATCATGGGCGTGGCAGTGGGCAACGTGCTGCTGGGCGTGCCGTTCCACTTCGATGACAGCATGCGCATCTTCTACACCGGCTCGTTCTTCGGCCTGCTGATGCCCTTCGCGCTGCTGGCCGGCCTGCTGAGCGTGTCGATGCTGGTCGCCCACGGTGCCGCCATGCTGGTGATCAAGACCGACGGCGCGGTGGCCGAGCGTGCCGCCCGATTCGGCAGCATCGCGGCGATCATCGCCTTCGTGCTGTTCGCGGTGGGCGGCGCCTGGGTGGCCTTCGGCCTGCCGGGTTACCAGATCACCTCGCAGGTGGTTACCGATGGCGCCACCAATCCGCTGCTGAAGACCGCCGAACTCGGCGCCGCCGGTGGCTGGATGCGCAACTACAGCGCGATGCCGGCCACGATCCTGGCCCCCCTGCTCGGCCTGGCCGGCCTGCTGGCCAGTGCGGTGCTGCTGCGGGCCCGTCGTGGTGGCCTGGCCTTCATCGCCTCCGGTGCGGCCATCGCCGGCATCATCCTGACCGTCGGCTTCGCCATCTTCCCGTTCCTGCTGCCGTCCTCGAGCCAGCCCACCTCCAGCCTGACCGTGTGGGATGCCTCGTCCAGCCACCTGACCCTGTGGATCATGCTGCTGGCCACGGCGGTGTTCCTGCCGATCATCCTCGCCTACACCACCTGGGTGTACCGCGTGCTGAAGGGCAAGACCACCTCCGAAGAGATGGGCAACAACCCCAACGCGTATTGATTGCTTGCACGTGTGCCGACCAACGGTCGGCACCTACCCGGAATGAAGGAGACTGATCATGTGGTATTTCGCCTGGATTCTCGGTGCCGGCCTCGCCTCGACGGTGGCCATCCTCAACGGCATGTGGTTCGAAGCCCGCGAGCAGAACCGCATGGAGAACGAAAATCGTCGCTGAGATGTAAAAAGACCTTGCCGCCTTGGCCTTCACACGGTATCTTAGGCGGCTCCTTCGGGGTGTAGCTCAGTCTGGTAGAGCGCTACGTTCGGGACGTAGAGGTCGCAGGTTCGAATCCTGTCTCCCCGACCACTTCGGTGGTCGCATTGAAGCCTGGTGATGTCGCCCAGGCTTTTTTGTTCCCTGAAGTGGCACCGCTTTCTCGGTGTGAAGAAAACAGCGTTCACCCCTTGCCGCCATCGGGATGAATCGCTAGAATAGGCGGCTCCCTTCGGGGTGTAGCTCAGTCTGGTAGAGCGCTACGTTCGGGACGTAGAGGTCGCAGGTTCGAATCCTGTCTCCCCGACCACTTCGGTGGTCACCAAGAAGCCTGGAAGACATCACTGTCCTCCGGGTTTTTTTGTACCAGGCGCCAGGCCACCCGCATGACGGGACCTTGCCAGGCAGCGCACGTACAATGGCCGCGCTGCCGGCCCGCCAGCAGCCCCTCCCCCACCTGCCGCTTCGGCGTAGACCGATGCCGGCGCTGCATGCCATTTCTGCGGCATGCGACACCTGCAAGGACCACCGATGAGTTCCTCCACTTCCGATTCGCCGTCGCTGCTGCACGGTCGTGTCCTCGCGTTTGCCGCGATCCTGCTGGCAGCGGTCAACCTGCGCACGGCGGTCACCTCGATCACCCCGCTGCTCGACGTACTCGGCCAGCAGTTCGGCTTCGGTACCACCATGACCGGCGTGCTGGGCATGCTGCCGACCGCCTCGTTCGCGCTGTTCGGCGTGGCCACGCCGACGCTGGCGCGGCGCCTGGGCCTGGAGCGCACCACCCTGCTGGCGATGGTGATGGCGATGGCCGGCCTGCTGCTGCGCTCCAGCGCCGGCAACGTCGGCACGCTGCTGCTCGGTTCGGTGCTGGCACTGGCCGGCATGGGCATCGGCAACGTGGTGGTGCCGCCGCTGGTGAAGCGCTACTTCGCCAACAAGGTCGGCACCATGAGCACGCTCTACATCAGCGTGCTGCAGCTGGGCACGATGCTGCCGGCGTTGCTGGCGGTGCCGGTGGCCAATGCCGCAGGCTGGCGCGTGTCGCTGGGCATGTGGGCACTGCTGGCGCTGGCCGCCGCATTGCCGTGGCTGCTGCTGGCCAGGCGCGCGCCGAAACCGCTGACCGGCGCCACCGATCCGACCGCACAGCCGCACGGAAAGGTCTGGCGCACGTCGCTGGGCTGGAGCATGACGCTGATGTTCGGCATGACCTCGCTGATGACCTATTCGATGTTTACCTGGCTGCCCCGCATCGTGGTCGAGGCCGGTGGCACGCCAGCGTTCGGTGGCGTGATGGTGGCAGTGTTCTCGGCGCTGGGCCTGCTGCCGTCGCTGGTCATTCCATCCATGGCAGTTCGCATGCAGAACCCGTTCCCGCTGGTGCTGATCGGCTTCTTCTCGTTCGTGATCGCCTTCACCGGCCTGCTGCTGGCACCGATGAAGGCCCCCCTGCTGTGGGCGTGCCTGCTCGGCGTCGGCCCGTCCACCTTCCCGCTGGCGCTGACCCTGATCAACCTGCGCACGCGCACCCCCACCGGCTCGGCGGCACTGTCCGGCTTCATGCAGGGCGTGGGTTACAGCTTCAGCTGCCTGGGGCCGTTCCTGGTCGGCTGGCTGCATACGGTCAGCAACGGCTGGACGCTCCCGTTCAGCTTCCTGTTCGGCTGCGCCACCCTGATGCTGTGCGCCTCCTGGGTGGCCTGCAAGCCGCGCAAGCTGGAAGACCTCTGGTAAGCCGCGCAGGGCCTCGCAACCGGCCCCACCTACCGCTCGTCAGCCCGTCTGCGCATTTTGACGCCGGGCTGACAATTCCGGGCGGATAGTGCCCACGAATGCCCATCCTTGCCGCGTGCCGGCATCGGGCATGGGGGCGGCAGCGCCGCCCAGGCCACCATTCGGTGTGCGGGGGACTCTCGTTTCAGACAAGACATTGCAGGTCGCTGTCCGGGTTTGTATCCGTCCTTGCTGGACGGGAATGCACGAAGGGAGTGACGCGGGCCACGGCCACGCCAAAAGCTGGCATGTGATGTGCGTCACATTTCTCAGGTTGTCTGGTTCGGAAGCCAAGGGGGTCCCCAATGGTTGTCCACCGCCGGCTGGCGCTCTGCGTCGGCCTTGCCTGCACCGCCCTGGCCTGGGCCAGCGGCGCCGCCCCGCCTGACCGCGAGGCGGCCCTGGCCGAGATCGGCCGCTACCGCGACCAGGCCCGCTGGCTGGATGCCCTCGGCGCGATCGAGCGCGCCAGCCAAGAGCAACCCAACGACGACCTGCTGTTCAAGCTGCGCGTACTGACCCTGGGCGACATCGGCAACGCCTGGCGCGCCTGGGAGCTGTACCAGCAGCGCCCGCAGCTGTTCGACGCTGCACAGAAGCAACGCATCGAAGGCGACTACCTGGCCAAGCGGGTGGTCTGGAGCCTGGCCTACAGCAGCAGCGAAGACAGCCGCCTGGAAGAAGCCGAATCGACCCTGGCGCGCATGCAGCGCTACCTGGCCAGCGAAGGCACCCCGCCCGCGCAGGCGCCGCTTCGCGTCCGCATGGACCGGCTGATCCTGCTCAACCGGCTGGGCCGCCATGCGCAGGTGCGCGAGGAAGCCCGCGCACTGCAGGCCGAAGGCCATGCCCTGCCCGACTATGTGCTGCCTGCGGTCGGCGATTCGCTGATGGGCACCCTGCACCCGCAAGAAGCCATCCCGGTGCTGCAGGCGGCCGTCGCTGGCGATCCGGCGCGCGACGCCTCGCATTCGGAACTGGCCTACGCCTACCTGGAAAGCGAGCAGCAGGAAAAGGCGATCGACCTGCTGCAGGCATGGCGCGACAAGGAACCAGCGTGGCGCTGGAGCAATGGCAAATCCCCATACGCGAACTGGTCGCGCTACGAAGCTGACCTCAACCTGGCGATGGTACGCGCCTACAGCGGTGACCTGCCCACCGCGCAGCGCGACCTGGAATCAATGGTGGAGATCGCACCCGGCAACGGTGGACTGCAGAGCGCGCTGGGCAGCGTGTACATGATGCGCGGATGGCCACGCATGGCACTGCAGCGCCAGCAGATGGCACATGCGCTGGACCCTCGCGACATCGAGCCGCGGCTGGGCATGGAGGAGGCCTACGTCGCCCTGCAGCGCGATGACCTGGCAAGGCCACTGCACGACGATCTTGTCGCACGCTACCCGACCCAACCCGCCGTCGAACGCATGGACCAGGCCTGGCGGGCGCATCGCGGTTGGCAGCTGAAGGCATGGACCGACACTGGTCGCAGCTCCGGCGGTGGCGGCACCTCGCCGCTGGGCAACAACGACCGTCACTACGGGGTCGAAGTGCAGACACCGGTACTCGACGACCGCTGGCGGTTGTTCGCCTTGGCCGACAGGCGCTCGGTCGACTTCCAGGACCAGCGCATCGACCCGCTGTGGCTGGGCGCGGGCGTACGCTACCGCTTCGGCCAGCTGGATGCGGAAGCGGCGGTACTGCGCGCCAACGACCACATTGGCGATACCGGCCTGCGCATCGGCGTGGGTTGGCAGTTCAACGATTACTGGCATGCCGGGCTGGTGGCCGCACGCAATGACCCGGAAGCCTCGATGCAGGCGCGCGTGGCGGGCATCAGCGCTGACAGCGTGAGCGCGCAGGTCGACTACCGGCGCAGCGAGCTGACCCACTGGATGTTCGGCGCCAGCCGCTTCCGCTACGACGACGGCAACCACCGCGAGCTGTTCAGCACCAGCATCGAACAGCGCCTGCTGACCCGCCCGCGCTGGTTGATCGACGGCCTGGCCAGTGCCTACACCAGCCGGGGCAGCCGCGACGACGCGCCCTACTTCAACCCGAAGCGCGACCGCATGGTCGAGATCGGGCTGCGCATCGACCAGCAGCTGTGGCGGCACTACGAGCGCCACTTCCGGCACCGCCTGACGGTCTCGCTGGGTGACTACTGGCAGGACGGCTTCGGCAGCGCTCTGGTCCCTTCGGTGTCCTACATGCACGAATGGCAGCTGGGCCAGGGCCGCGTGTTCGAGTACGGCGTGCGCTGGTCGCGGCCGGTCTACGACGGCCACCGCGAGCGTCATATCGGCTTCGAAGCCGCACTGCGCTGGGGAGAGTGACATGGCCCGCATCCTGCGACTGATCGTGCTCCTGCTGCTGGCCGCCACGCCGCCGGCGTTCGCGCAGCAGGCCCTGCATCTCGATGCCACTGACAACGGCCTGCTGATCCTCAGCTACCACGACATCCGCGACCGGGTCGCGGCCAAGGGCGATGCCGATACCTATGCGGTGAGCACGCAGAACTTCGCCGCACACCTGGACTGGCTCGGCGCGCATGGTTATCACCCGGTCTCGCTGTCGCAGGTGATCGACGCCTCCCAGGGACGCGCCACGCTGCCACCGAAACCCGTACTGCTGACCTTCGATGATGGCCTGCGCAGCGTCTACGACAAGGCGTTCCCGCTGCTGCAGGCGTACCGCTACCCGGCGCTGGTGGCAGTGATCACCGATTACGTGGACATGGCACCCGGGCGCACGATCGACTATGGCTACCGGCCGTTCGGCCACGATGACTTCGTTACCTGGGCGCAGCTGAAGCAGATGCACGACAGCGGCCTGATCGAAGTGGCCAGCCATACCGACGACCTGCACCACGGAGTGCTTGCCAATCCGCAGGGCAATTCGACGCCAGCGGTGGTCACCCGCATCTACCGGCCGGCCACGCGCAGCTACGAGAGCGAGGCGCAGTACGAGCAGCGCCTGCGCGCCGATCTCGGCCGCAGCGTGCAGCGCATCCAGCAGCATCTGGGCGTGCGCCCGCGCGCCATTGTCTGGCCGTACGCGGCCTACAACCAGTTGAGCAACGACATCGCCGAACAGCTGGGCATGCCGGTGTCCTTCGATCTGGAAGGCCGCAGCACGCCAGTGGCCAGCGACCTGCATGGGCTGGCGCGCTTCCTGGTCAGCGACAACCCGACCGTGGAGGGCCTCGCCTACGAGCTGCGGCGCGACGTTGCGCTCGACGGCATCCGCGCGTTGCAGGTCGACCTGGATGATGTGTACGACCCGGACCCGGCGCAGCAGGGGCGCAACCTCGATGCGCTGATCGAGCGGGTCAAGCGCATCTCGCCCACCCACGTCTACCTGCAGGCGTTCGCCGATCCGGACGGCAACAACACCGCCGATGCACTGTACTTCCCCAACCGGCACATGCCGATGCGCGCGGACCTGTTCAGCCGGGTCGCCTGGCAGCTGAAGTCGCGCGCGGGGGTGAAGGTTTACGCATGGCTGCCGGTGCTCGGCTTCGAGCTGCCCGACCCCGTGCAGCGCAAGGCACTGGCGATCCACAACGGTGATGCCGACGGCATGTACCGGCTGGACTTCACCAATCCGAAGGCACGCCAGATCATGCTCGACATCTACGAGGATCTGGCCGTCAATTCGTATTTCGAAGGCCTGCTCTTCCATGATGATGGCTACCTGCGCGACACCGAGCTGCCCACCTTGTCGGCCGGTACGGACGGCAGCGCACGCACACAGGCGCTGATCGACTTCACCCTGGCCCTGCGCGACAGTGCGCAGCGTTGGCGGCCGAAGCTGGCCACGGTGCGCAACCTGTACGCGGAGCCGGTGCTGCGTCCGCAGAGCGAGGCCTGGTTCGCGCAGCGCCTGGACCTGTTCAACAAGGCCTACGACCAGACCGCACTGATGGCGATGCCGTGGATGGAAGGCAGCAGGCATCCGGAACGCTGGCTCGACCAGCTGCTGGCCGCGGTGCGCGCGCACGATCCCCAGTTGCAGCACACCCTGTTCGAACTGCAGACCGTCGATTGGCGCAGCGGGCAACCGATTCCCGCCGAGCGGCTGCGCGCGCAGATCCGCCAGCTGCAGGCGCAGGGCGTGCACCACTTCGCCTGGTACCCGGATGACTTCATCGCCGGCCAGCCTTCCACCCATGATGCCCGCGCGGCGATGTCCGCCGGCAACTTCCCGTACCCGGAGAAGTGACATGGACATGCATCCGCTGCTGCAGGTCCTGTTCCAGTTCGCCTTCTACTACCCGATGGTGATGGCGTTCTTCTGGATGTCGGGCGGCCTGTATTACTACTTCCGGCGCGAACGCCATTCGCGCCCACGCAACGACCCGCCGCTGATGGTCGATCCACCGTTCGCGAGCCTGTTGATTCCCTGCCACAACGAGTCCGCGAACCTCGACGACACGCTCGGCGCGGCGCTGGCACAGCGCTATCCGGCCGACTACGAGGTGATCGCCATCGACGATGGCAGCAGTGATGACACCGGCGCCCGGCTCGACGTGCTGGCGGCGAAGCATCCGCGGCTGCGCGTGCTGCACCTTGACCGCAACCTCGGCAAGGCCAACGCGCTGCGCATGGGTGCGCTGGCGGCCCGCTCGGAGTACCTGGTGTGCATCGATGGCGACGCGATGCTGGAGGAGCACGCGCTGCACTGGATGATCTGGCACCTGGTGAGCGGCAACCGGGTCGGCGCGGTGACCGGCAATCCGCGCATCCGCAACCGCTCCACCCTGCTCGGACGCCTGCAGGTGGCCGAGTTCTCGTCGATCATCGGCATGATCAAGCGCGCGCAGCGCGTGTACGGGCGCATCTTCACCATCTCCGGAGTGATCGCAGGCTTTCGCCGCACCGCCCTGCACCAGGTCGGCTGGTGGTCGGATGACATGGTGACCGAGGACATCGACATCAGCTGGCGCCTGCAGCGCGCGCACTGGGACATCCGCTACGAACCCAATGCGCTGTGCTTCATCCTGATGCCGGAGACCCTCAAGGGCCTGTGGCGGCAGCGCCTGCGCTGGGCCCAGGGTGGCGTGGAAGTGATGCTGCGGCATGCGCGTTCACTGCTGCACTGGAAGGAGCGGCGCATGTGGGGCGTACTGCTGGAGTACGTGCTGAGCGTTATCTGGGCCTACACCATGTTGTTCATCGTGGTGCTGTGGGTGCTGGGCAAGCTCATCGACATGCCGCCGCAGCTGTACATCGCCAGCCTGCTGCCGCAATGGCATGGCGTGATCCTGGCCCTGGTCTGCCTGATGCAGTTCGCCAGCAGCCTGATCATCGACCGTCGTTACGAAACACAGATTGGACGCAACTACTTCTGGGTCATCTGGTACCCGATGGCGTACTGGCTGATCAGTCTTTCCACCACCCTGGTGGCGTTGCCGAAGACCCTGCTGCGCCGTCGCAGCAAGCGCGCCACCTGGACCAGTCCCGATCGGGGGATCCGATGAAGGCACAACGCCCGTCCAACCGCTTCGACTCGCGGATGATCCGCAAGCCGCATCGCCAACCACGCTTCCAGCGCACCGCCTGGGGCTTCGTCACCCTCGCGTTCTGGGGGTTCTACTTCTACCTGTGGGCACCGTTGGTGACCCTGTTCTCGTGGCTGATCGGCGGCCAGCTGGCCTGGCAGCAGCTGTACGAACGGCAAAGCCACTTCGACCCCTATGTGCTGGTGGCACTGCCGCTGATGCTGCTGTGTGCCAGCGTGCTGCTGATCGGCTGGGCCGAGTACAACCGCGCGCGCTTCCGTGGCCACGAGCGACGCCTGCCGCGACCACTGGCCAGCCTCAATGAAGTCGCGGCCGATCTGGGTGCCAGCACCGGCCTTGCCGAGCGCCTGCTGGGCTGCAAGGCCGCCACGCTGCACATGGACGATCACGCGCGGCCGATCGGTATCCGCCGCGAGGTGGTGTGACGCCCCGGTAGTCGCCGACCCGGGTCGGCGCTTGCTTTGGTAGCTGCCGATCCTGGTCGGCGCTTGGGCCTGGTGGGCGCCGACCTTGGTCGGCACCGGGGTCTACCGCGAAGTGCATCCGCGCATCGCGTGGATCTACTTGCGCGTCTGCCCTTCGCCGCGCACGACAAATCGTTCGACGGTGAGTGCTTCCAGGCCCATTGGGCCGTACGCATGCAGGCGCGTGGTGGAAATGCCGATCTCGCTGCCCAGGCCCAGCTGGCCACCGTCGGAGAAGCGCGACGAGGCATTGACCATCACTACCGCCGAGCGCAGCGCAGTGACGAAGCGCTCGGCATGGCCGGCGTCTTCGGTGGCGATCACTTCGGTATGGTCGGAGGTATAGGCACGGATGTGCGCGATGGCCGCCTCGAGGTCATCAACCACGCGCACGGCCAGCACCAGGTCGAGGAACTCGGCAGCGTAATCCTCCTCGGTCGCCGCCGTGCTGCCCGGCAGCAGCGGTTGCGCCTGCGCATCGGCGCGCAGCTGCACGCCGCGCTCGCCCAGCACCTGCGCCACGCGCGGCAGGAACGTTTCGGCGACCTCGCGGTGCACCAGCAGCGTTTCCAGGGAATTGCACGCCGCCGGCCGGCTGCACTTGCCATCCACCAGCAGATCGAGGGCTTTGCCGAGGTCGGCGCTGGCATCCACGAACAGGTGGCAGACACCCTTGTAGTGCTTGATCACCGGCACCCGCGCATGCTCGGCAACGAAACGGATCAGGCCTTCGCCGCCGCGAGGAATCGCCAGATCGATCAGCTCATGCAGCTGCAGCAGTTCCAGCATTGCTTCGCGACGCAGGTCGGTCAGCACGGTCACCGCTGCCGGCGGTACGCCATTGGCCTGCAAGGCACCCGCCAGCGCCTGGGCGATGGCGGTGTTGGAGTGGATCGCCTCGGAGCCACCGCGCAGGATCACGCCATTGCCGGCCTTCAGGCACAGCGCGGCCGCTTCGGCGGTCACGTTCGGGCGCGCTTCGTAGATCATCGCGATCACCCCCAGCGGCACGCGTACCTTCTGCACGCGGATGCCATTCGGACGCACTTCGTCGCGGGTGACCTGGCCGGCCGCATCGGGCAGCGCCGCCACTTCGCGTACCGCTTCGGCCATCGCGAACAGGCGTGCCGGGTCCAGCGCCAGGCGGTCGAGCATGGCACTGCCAATGCCCTTGTCGCGCGCAGCAGCAAGGTCCCGCGCGTTGCTGGCCAGGATCAGCCCGGCATTCACTTCCAGTGCCTGGGCCATTGCCAGCAGCAGCGTGCGGCGCGCCGCACTGTCGAGGCCGGCAACGATCTGGGCCGCGTCACGGCAGGCACGCGCCTGCGCTTCGATTTCGCTCATCGGGGAGTCCTTCAAACCGGTCATGGCAGCACCAGATCGTCGCGATGGACGACACTGCCACCGTAGTTGTAGCCCAGCACGGCCTCGATGTCGCGCGAATGGCGGCCGGCGATCCGGCGCACATCATCGGCCGCGTACTGGCTGACTCCGCGCGCCACGCAGACGCGGCCCTGTGGCGCGTTCCAGCACACCTGCACCATGTCGCCGCGGCGGAACACGCCCTCTGCACCGGTGATGCCACCGGGCAGCAGCGAGGCGCCCTTCTCGCGCATCGCCTGTGCCGCACCGGCATCGATGACGATCACGCCCTCGGCCAGCGGTGCATGCCGCAGCCAGTGCTTGCGGGCGGCCTCGCGGCTGCGTGCGGCATGGATGCGGGTGCCGAACAGGCGATCCTGCGCCAGCGCGCGCACCACGTCACCGCTGCGGCCATTGAATAGATAGGTTTCGATGCCCAGGCGCCCGGCCTTCGCCGCCGCCTCCAGCTTGGTGCGCATGCCGCCGGTACCGGCGCGCGAGCCGGCGCCGCCCGCCATCGCCAGCACCTCGTCACCCAGCTCCGGCACGTCGTGCAACGGCCGCGCATCGGCCACGGTGCGCGGGTCGGCGCTGTACAGGCCATCGATATCGGTAGCGATGAACAGCGCATCGGCGTCGACCAGCGCCGCCACGGTGGCAGCCAGGTTGTCGTTGTCGCCGAGCTTGAGCTCATCCACCGACACAGTGTCGTTCTCGTTGACCACCGGCAACGCGCCCAGCCGCAGCAGTTCGTTGAGCGTGGCGCGTGCGTTGAGGTAGCGGCGGCGGTTGCGCAGGTCGTCATGGGTCAGCAGCACCTGCGCCACCGGGCGCTCGAAGAAGCGCTGCCAGAGCCCGATCAGCTGGGCCTGGCCAAGCGCGGCCAGCGCCTGCCGTGCCGCCATCGCCGCGCCGGGCTCATCGGCCCGCGGCAGGATCGCCCGCCCCGCCGCAACCGCGCCGGAGGAGACGATCACCACCTCACGTCCGGCCAGTACATTGGCAGAAACGAACTGTGCCAGGCCCAGCGCGTGGCGGGGCGACAGGCCGCCGCCATCGGCGGCGAGCAGGCTGCTGCCCACTTTCAGCACCGCACGCCGCCACGGCGGCAGCGCCTGTTCCGGGAACGGCGAAGCGACGTGGCTGGCATGCAGAGTCATCAGTCAGGGCCTCAGCGGGTGTTCCATTCGTGCACGGTCAGGTCGGAGGCATGCATCGTCACCAGCGGATCGGTGGCGACGATGGCCTGCGCCTGCGCCAGGCTGTCCACGTTGCACAGCACATAGGCGCCACCACTGCCGTCGGCGAAACCACCAGTCAGCTGCAGCTTGCCCTGCGCCTGCAACGCATCGAGGAAATCGCGGTGCGGCTGCACCGCTGCATCGTTGAAGTCCGGCCGGCGCATCGCCATCACCAGGTAGACAGTGCCCGCCATCAGGACAGCGCCTGCCAGCGCGTGCGCAGTTCATCCAGGCGCAGGTCGGCCGCCGAACCGGGCGACACACGGGCGGCCAGGCTGCCTTCCGGCGTGCGTCCCTGCCCTGCACTGTCGGCACCGGCAGCTGCGGCCTTGTAGGCCTCGCGGAACGGCACGCCAGCCACGGCCGCTTCCACCGCAACGTCGGTGGCATACATGCCCGAATCAATCGCCGCGCGCAGCTTGTCGTCACGCCATTCCAGATTGGCCAGCAGCGCCGGCAGCAGTTCCAGCGCGGCCAGGCCACGGCCGAAGCCGTGGAAGATGGCCCCCTTGGACGACTGCAGGTCGCGGTGGTAGCCCGACGGCAGCGACAGCAGCTGCTCGATCTCGGTACGCGCTGCGGCGACGCTGGCGTGGGTCGCACGCATCAGCTCGATCACGTCCGGATTGCGCTTGTTGGGCATGATCGAACTGCCGGTGGTGTACTGCGCCGGCAGCGCAACGAAGCCGAACTCGGCGCTGGTGAACAGTGACAGGTCCCAGGCAATGCGGCGCAGGTCCAGCGTGGCGCCACCGAGCGCTTCCAGTGCAGCCAGCTCGAACTTGCCACGCGACAGCTGCGCATAGATCGGCGAGATCTGCATGCGCGCGAAGCCGAGCGCCGCCGTGGTGTGCTCGCGGTCCAGCGGCAGGTTCACGCCGTAGCCGGCAGCGGTACCCAACGGATTGGCGTCGACCAGCGCATGGGTATCGCGGGCGCGGATGGCGTTGTCGATGAAGGCCTCGGCCCAGCCCGCCCACCACATGCCGGCCGAGGACACTACGGCGCGCTGGATGTGGGTGTAGCCGGGAATCGGCAGGTCCTTCTCGGCCTGTGCGCGGTCCAGCGCAACCTCGGCCGCTTCGGCGCTGAGCTGTGCCACGCGCTGCAGCTTCTCCTTCAGCCAGAGGCGGGTGGCGACCAGGATCTGGTCGTTGCGGCTGCGGCCGGTGTGGATCTTGCGGCCGGCATCGCCGAGGCGTTCGGTCAGGCGCGCTTCGATCGCCGAGTGACCATCCTCGTACTGGGTATCGAGCACGAAGCGGCCTTCGCGGAAGTCCTGCGCCAGGATCTCCAGTTCGCGCAGCAGTTCTGCCAGTTCATCGGCGCTGAGGATGCCGATGTGCTGCAGGCCCTGCGCATGCGCGGCGCTGGCAGCGATGTCATGCAGGAAGAACTCGCGGTCGAGGATCACGTCGTCGCCGGCGAGGAAGGTCTGGATCTGGGCGTCGACGGCGACGCCGGGCTTCTGCCAAAGAAGGTCTGCCATGGGGGCTCCGGAATGCGTATTCAGTGCGGGATCGACGTCAGTTCGTCGATGCCAAGCGCGAGGTTGAGGTTCTGCATGGCCTGGGTGGCCGCGCCCTTCAGCAGGTTGTCCAGGGTCGCCACCACGACGACCCGCTTGCCGCCCGGCGCGAGCGTGAAGCCACCGACCTGGGCACCGTGTCGGCCGGCGATACGGCTGACCCACGGCGCTTCATCCACCACGTCGATCAGGGGTTCGCCGGCATAGGCCTGCTGGAAGCGCTCGACGATCTGTTCGCGGGTCTGCACGCGGTTCAGCCACAGGTTGGCGGTAAGCGTGATGCCCCGGAAATGCGGTGCGACATGTGGCATGAATTCAACAGCCACACCCAGCTGCACCGACACCTCCCGCTCATGCACGTGGTTGGTCAGCGCGTAGGGCATCAGGTTGTCGGCCAGCAGTTCGACGTTGTTCTTGTCCGACGGCGTGGTACCGGCGCCGGAGTAGCCGGAGACACCGAAGCACTGCGGCGGACCGGCCAGCAGGTCCAGCAGCGGATGCACCGCCAGCTGCATCGCCGTGGCATAGCAGCCCGGGTTGCTGATGTGCTTCTGGCCGTTGTAGCGGCCGCGGGTCAGCTCCGGCAGGCCGTAATACCAGCTGTTGTCGAAGCGGTAGTCGGCCGAGAGGTCGACGATGACGGTATCCGCCTTCGCCGCCTCCAGGGCGGCCACGAACGGCGCGGCCAAGCCGTTGGGCAGGGCCAGGATCACCGCATCCACGCCCTTGGCCGCCACTGCGTCGGCGTCCAGGTTTTCGTACTGCAGCTCGCCCTGGAATTCCGGGTGGTGGTCGGACAGGCGCTGCCCGGCGCGCTCGCGCGAGGAGACGAAAGCCAGTTCCAGCCGCGGATGGGCGGCCACCAGCTTGATCAGCTCGGCGCCGGTATGGCCGCGGGCACCGACGATGCCCAGGGTAAAGGTCGAATCGTTCATGCGTGACTGTCCAGGCGGTACTGCAGGTGGCGCTTCACGCCCTGCCATTCCGCATCGATGATGGAGAAGATGACGGTATCGCGCGGCGTGCCATCGGCATGCCGCTTGTGGTTGCGCAGCACGCCATCCTGCTTGGCGCCCAAGCGCGCGATGGCGGTGCGCGAGGTGACGTTGAACCAGCTGGTTTCCAGTACCACGCTGATGCAGCCCATGGCCTCGAAGGCGTGCTGCAGCAGCAACAGCTTGGCTTCGGTGTTGGCGCCGGTGCGCTGCACGCGCGGCGTGTACCAGGTGTAGCCGAGGCTGAGCCTGGGCACGCTGGCATCCATGTCGTAGAAGCGCGTGCTGCCGATGATGTCACCCGCCGCATCACGGATCACGAACGGCAGCACCTTGCCTTCGCTCTGCGCCTGCAACGCGGCCCGCACATAGGCCTCGGCCTGTTCCGGCGATGGCACCTGGGTGTACCAGAGCTGGTCCAGGCCGCTGCCTTCAAGCGCATCGCGCAGGCCGGGCACGTGCTCCATCTGCAGCGGCTGCAGGGTTACGTGCTGGCCGCGCAGGGTAGGAACCGTGTTCCAGGCATCGAGGTTGCTCATTGCTCAGCCCTGCAGGCTCGGGGTGCGCTGCGCGCAATGATCGACATAGGTCTTGATCCGGTCGATGCCATCGGCACCGAACCAGAATACCTTCCACTGATCCTGCTTGTAGCAGCCATCGGACTCGGCGTAGTAGAAGTGATTGATCGGGTTGCCATGGCGCGAGCGCCAGAACAGCTGCGGCGTTTCTTCCAGCATCACGTTCCAGACCGCACGGCCGAGGCCTTCGCCCTGTGCGTCGTCGAGCACGGCGAACTTGTCCAGGTACACGCCTTCGGCCTCGTCGGTGAGGATGACCGCGGTGCGGTAGTTCTCGCTGACGTAGGCGCGCAGCAGCCTGGTCTTCTGGAAATAGTCCGGCACCAGGGTGCGGCCGAAGCTGGATTCGATCAGGCCCTTCAGGCGCGGCAGGTCCAGTTCGTTCCAGGCGGTGGCGCGCAGCACCTTCTCGCCCTTGCGCACCAGCGTGCCCGAGCCTTTGTGGGTGAACAGTTCCTTGGCCAGGTCGGCCGGGCGGGTGATCGACACCGACGATTCCAGCGGCAGGCGGTCGAGCAGATCCTTGATCTGTTCGATCTTCACCTTCATGCCGCCGTGGATCCACGGCTGCGCGATCAGGTGGTCGTACTCGGTGGACAGGTTGATCGAATCGATCACGTTGCCCGCCTCGTCCAGCAGGCCGCCGGTGCCGGTCAGGAAGATGATCTTGTACGGCTGCAGTTCCTGCACCAGCTCGTTGGCGGCGAAGTCGGCGTTGACGTTGAGGATCTGGCCACCGGCGGTTTCACCCAGGCTGGTGATGACCGGGATCGAGCCCGCACGCAGGCTGGCCTCGATCGGCGCCAGGTTGACCTTCTTCACCTCGCCGACCAGGCCGTAGGTATCCACGTCCAGGTACTCGGCCTCGAACACGCCACCGGTGATGGAGGTGGCGCGCGCGCCGTTCTGCTGCAGCGCCTCGACCAGGCGCAGGTTGGACTGCTGGAACACCCGGCGCACGATCGCCAGTGCTTCCGGCGAAGTCACGCGCAGGCCGTTCACGGTCTGCTTGTCGATGCCGGCCGCCGACAGCTCGGCATCCAGCTGCGGGCCGGCGCCGTGCAGCACGATCGGGGTCAGCCCGACTTCCTGCAGGAACGACAGCGAAGAGGTCAGCGCGTCGAGATCGTCGCGCAGCACCGCGCCGCCGACCTTGACCACGGCGAAGCGCTTGGCATCCAGCTGCGAAAAGCGCTTGAGGTACTGGCTGATCTCCTTCGCGCTGGCCATGCTGGAAAGCAGGCGCACGATGGTCTGGCGGGTCTGGCGGTGGGGCTGGAGGGCAGGAGACATTTCGGTTTCGTCGGAAAGGGAAGAATCAGGCGCCGGCGGCGATGATGCGGTGCACGGCGTCGGTGTAGCGCTGCAGCTGGTCCAGCGTCACGAACTCATCGGCGGTGTGGGCCTGGGCAATATCGCCCGGGCCAAACACCAGGGTGGTGTAACCGGCGGCGGAGAACAGCGAGGCCTCGGTCCAGAAGTCCACGGCGTTGCCGATCGGCAGCTCAAGCGCGTCGGCCACGTCACGTGCCAGCAGGCGGCGGTTCTCGGCTTCGGCGATGTCGCCGGCCGGCAGGCTGGGGCCACGGAAGGTCTCGGTGAATACCGCCGCTTCCGGCTCGGCGAACCCGGCGAAGGTGGCCAGCAACGCGTCGATGTTCATCGACGGCAGCGGCCGGAAACCGAAGCGCACTTCGGCAGCGGGCGCGATCATGTTGGCCTTGATCCCGCCTTCGACGCGGCCGATGTTGAAGCGCAGGCCCGTCAGCCCACCGAAGCGCGCCGAAGCCAGCGATTCCACATGGTCCAGCGCGCGGTTGCCCCAGCGCATCGCCTGGTGCAGCGCGCTGGCAGCCGCATCCTGCTTGCCCGAGGCGTGCCCTGCACGACCGGCGAACTGCATCAGCACCGAGCTGATGCCGCGATGCGCCAGCACCGCTTCGCTCATGGTCGGCTCGGCCACCAGCACCGCTTCATACGGCAGGCCACGGGCCAGGAACGCGGCGATGCAGCGCGGATCGTTGGCTTCTTCATCGCTGGAGAACAGGAAGGCCGCGTCACCGTCGCTGGCATTGGCTGCGGCCACCAGTGCGGCGGCCGCGCCCTTGATGTCACACACGCCCAGACCGACCACGCGGTCGTCCAGGCGGCGCATCACGTGCGGGTCGGCGCTCCAGTGCGGCGAATCGGGCACGGTATCAAGATGTACGTTGAACAGGTACTTCGGCGTCCCGCGCACGGCGTACAGGCTGACCGCACCGGCGCCGTGGTCGATCACCTCGACGTTGAAGCCGGGCAGGTTCGCGCGCAGATAATCGAAGATGCCACCGGTGGTGATCGCGCGCGGCGGGTTGCGGGTGTCGAAGGACACCAGGACCTGCAGGTGATCGAGCGTCTGTTCAAGCATGAAACAAAGATCCTGTGGAATTCCGCCGGGCATGGCCCGGCGCTACCGTGATGCGTCTGGTGGAGAGCCCCCTTCTTGTTGAAGGGGGCGCGCCAACGGCGCAGGGTTAAGGTGGAATGCGCGGGAGACGCGCGCGCAATTCAATCGCTCAGCGATTGACTTGCGCGTAAAGCGTCGAGCTCATACCGAACAGCTTGATGAAGCCTTCAGCCTCCTCCACGCCCCAGTCGGCCGACTGCGCGTAGGTGGCACCCTTGGTGTTGAGCAGGTGCGGCGACTTCACGGCCACCGCATCGACGCGGCCACCACGGGTTTCCAGCACCACTTCACCGTTGACCTTGGCCTGCGAGGACTTCAGGAAGGCTTCGATGTCGGTCTTCAGCGGGTCGTGGTAGAAGCCTTCGTACACCAGCTCCACCCACTTGCGCGCCACGTCCGGCTTGAAGCGGTTCTGCTGCTTGGTCAGCACCGCATCTTCCAGCGCGCGGTGTGCGGCCAGCAGCGAGACCAGGCCCGGGGCCTCGAACACGATGCGGCCCTTCAGGCCGATCACGGTGTCGCCGGTGTAGACGCCGCGACCCACGCCATACGGGGCGAACAGCTTGTTGAGCTGGGCCAGGATCTGGTCGCCCGGCAGCGCCTTGCCGTTCAGTTCAACCGCTTCGCCTTCAATGAACTTCAGGGTGACGGTCAGCGCTTGTTCCGGCCATTCGCTGCGCGGCGAGCACCAGCCACGCGCACCTTCGCCCGGGGTTTCCCAACGGTCGATCTCGCCACCGGACATGGTCACGCCCAGCAGGTTCTCGTTGATGGTGTAGGCCTGCTGCTTGGCGCGCACGCCGAAGCCGCGCTCTTCCAGGTATTTCTGCTCGTAGGCACGGGTCTGGGTGTGTTCCTTCTGGATCTCGCGGATCGGCGCGATGATCTGGTAGTCACCCAGCGCCTTCACGGCCAGGTCGAAGCGGACCTGGTCATTGCCCATGCCGGTGCAGCCGTGGGCGATGATGTTGGTGCCCAGTTCGGCGGCACGCTTCAGCGCGGCATCCACGATCAGGTAGCGGTCCGACACCAGCAGCGGGTACTGGCCCTGGTAGCCTTCGCCGGCCCACACGAACGGCTTGACGAAGCCTTCCCAGATCGCCGGGCCACCGTTCACAGTGACATGGCTGGTCACGCCCAGCTCGGCGGCACGCTTCTCGATGAAATCGCGCTCTTCATCATCCACGCCGCCGGTGTCGGCGAACACGGTGTGCACGTTGTAGCCACGCTCCTGCAGGTAGGGCACGCAGAAGCTGGTATCCAGGCCGCCGGAGAAGGCGAGAACGACGTCTTTATTGCTCATGGGGAGGGTATGTCCTGGTAGCGCCGGGCCGTGCCCGGCGGAAATGATTGAATCGGAAAAAATCAGCGCCCGGCAACCGCGGCCATGATCGCCTTCTGCACGTGCAGGCGGTTCTCGGCTTCGTTGATGGCGATGCACTGCGGCGAATCCATCACCGCATCGGTGGCCTTCACGTTGCGACGCAGCGGCAGGCAGTGGCTGAACACACCGTTGTTGGTCAGCGCCATCTTGCGTTCGTCGACGATGAAGTGCTTGAACTGGTCGCGGATCGGCTTTTCCGGTTCCCAGTTGCCGAAGAACGGCAGCGCTCCCCAGCTCTTGGCGTAAACCACGTCGGCGCCGGCGTAGGCGCTGTCGACATCATGGCTGATCTTCAGCGAACCACCGCTCTCGGCCACGTTCTGCTCGGCCCAGCCCATGTAGCGCTCGTCGAGGATGTAGTCGGCGGTCGGGCAAAGCAGTGTCACGTCCATGCCCATGCGGGTGGCGATGGTCAGCGCCGAGTTGGCCACGGCGGTGTTGAGCGGCTTGGGGTGGTAGGTCCAGGTCAGCACGTACTTCTTGCCACGCAGGTCCTGGGTGCCGAAGTGCTCCTGCAGCGCCATGATGTGGGCCAGCTCCTGGCACGGGTGGGTGATGGTCTCCATGTTGATGACCGGCACCGGCGAATACCTGGCGAAGCTGTTGAGGACGATGTCCTGGCGGTCGTACGCCCAGTCCTGGAACTTCGGGAACGCACGCACGGCGATGATGTCGCAGTAACGGCCCAGCACCTTGGCCACTTCCGCGATGTGTTCCTCGGTATCGCCGTCCATCACCGTGCCGAGGTTGAACTCGATCGGCCACGCATCCTTGCCCGGCTGCAGCACCACCGCATGGGCGCCGAGCTGGAACGCGCCCAGTTCGAAGCTGGTGCGGGTGCGCATGGACGGGTTGAAGAACACCAGCGCGATCGACTTGCCCTTGAGCTGGTCGCCGAGCTTGTTGCGCTTGAACAGCGCGGCCTGGGTCAGCAATGCGTCGAGATCGCTGCGGCTCCAGTCCTGGGTGTTCAGGAAGTGCTTGGGGGACATCTTCTTTCCTTGCGTGGCGGCGCCGGGTTCGACGCGGTGGAAGGGAAAACAGGAAGCAAAGGTGAAACGAAAAGGTTGCAGTTGCAGCTTTCAGAACGCGGAAACGAAAAAACCCAGCCGGCGGGCTGGGTTTTTTTTCGGACGAACAGCAAAAAGCTCCGGTTACCCAGCGAGAATGTGGGGTTCCGGTCGACGCGCACGCGAGGTCATGCCCGACGCCTGTCGGGCTGCGCTGCTGTCGTGCTGGAAGTCGGTGAGCTTCATGGCCGAATATCTTTGCATGCGGCCGTGACCGGCGCAAGGGGCCGGGGTCGCAGAATCAGGGATTGCCGGCGGCGCCCTGCTCAGGACCGACCCAGGGGGTGATCGACACCCGGATCTTGAGCCGGTTGCCCGGGTCTTCCGGCAGCCGCGACCGATACTTGGTGCCCTTGTAGACGTAGTCCACGTCGTAGGCGATGGGCCGGCGGAATTCACGCCCCACCGGCACGATGCGGCAGTCACGGGTCAGCATCGGGCCATTGTTGGCAGGCGCCGGGGCCGGCGTTTCGGGGCCGGCCTCTTCGGAGGGCTCCTCGTCGCTGCGCTTGAATATCGAGCGCACCGAGTCCCAGAAACGGCTGATCCGGCCCTTGTCCTCGACCGGCTCCTCGCCGGTCACGTTGACCGGGGCCAGGGTGCGGGTCGACACCGGCTCGCAATGCTCCTCGGTACGGGTCGCGCGCAGGGTCTGGAATACCGGCTCGACGTTAAGTACCTGGGCGTAGTCGAACTTCACGTTCTCCACGATCACCACCCGGTTGCGGGGCTCGGCCTCCTGCGCCAGCACCACTGCGGGCAGCGCCGACAGGCAGGCCAGGGTCAGCAATGCGGTGGATTTCAGTGGCGACGGGAGCAAGGACACGGCGATAGTGTAGGCAGTGGCGAGCGCAAGGGGCTGAACATTACCCGTCCACGCCGCTCCTGCCCACCCCACCCTGGCTCCCTCCGGCGTCCCCCGGTGGCAACCAGCGCCCCCAAAGGGAGCGACACGTTCTAAAATCACAGACTTGTCCCCCAGCCACAGCCCCATGACCCTGCGCCTGCACAACAACCTGACTCGCCAGCTCGAACCGTTCACCCCGCTCGACCCGGCCTGTCCGACCCTGTATGTGTGCGGCCCCACGGTCTACAACTACGTGCACATCGGCAACGCCCGTGGCCCGGTGGTGTTCGGGGTGCTGGCCGACCTGCTGCGGCGGCGTTTCGGCGCACTGCGCTACGCCCGCAACATCACCGACGTGGACGACAAGATCAACACCGCCGCGCGCGAGCAGGGGGTGCCGATCAGCACCATCACCGACAGGTTCGCCGCCGCCTACCGTGAAGACATGGCCGCGCTGGGCGTGGTGCCGCCGGACATCGAGCCGGAAGTGACCGCGCACATGCCGCAGATCATCACCATGATCGAGCAGTTGATCGCCAGTGGTCATGCCTATGCCGCCGAAGGCCACGTGCTGTTTGCGGTGGCCAGCTTTGAAGGCTACGGCAAGCTCTCGCGCCGTGATCCGGAAGAGATGCTGGCTGGCGCCCGCGTCGATGTCGCCCCCTACAAGCGTGATCCGGGCGATTTCGTGCTGTGGAAGCCATCCAGCGACGACCTGCCCGGCTGGGAATCGCCCTGGGGCCGTGGCCGCCCGGGCTGGCACATCGAATGCTCGGCGATGGCCGCCGCCCACCTGGGCGAGACCATCGACATCCATGCCGGCGGCGTCGACCTGCAGTTCCCGCACCATGAAAACGAGATCGCGCAGAGCGAATGCGCGCATGGCGGCAGGATCTTCGCCCGCTACTGGCTGCACAACGGCATGCTCAACTTCGGCGGCGCCAAGATGAGCAAGTCACTGGGCAACATCGAGCGCGTGCATGACCTGGTTCGCCAGCATCCGCCGGAGGCACTGCGCCTGGCCCTGCTGTCGGCCCACTACCGTCAACCGCTGGACTGGTCCGATGCGCTGATCGAACAGTCGGTGCGTACGCTGGACCGCCTGTACGGCACCCTGCGCGAACTGGCCTCGGTCGAGGCCAGCGCGGTGATTCCGGCCACGGTCGAAGCGACCCTCGACGACGACCTCAACACCCCGCAGGCGCTGGCCGAAGTGGCCCGCATCGCGGCCGAGGCGCGTCGTGCCACGGACCCCGCCGAACAGTCGCGCCTGAAGGCCGAGCTGCTCGGTGCCGGCCTGGCCCTGGGCCTGCTGCAGGCCGATCCGGCGCAGTGGTTTGGTACCGCTGCGGGCGCTGACGGCGACGATGCCCGTATCCAGGGCCTGATCGACGAGCGCGCTGCGGCCAAGAAGGCGCGCGACTTCGCCCGTTCCGATGCCATCCGCGACCAGTTGGCCGCCGAAGGCATCGTGCTGGAAGACACCCCGCAGGGCGTGCGCTGGTCGCGCAAGCGCGGCTGACCTGCTGCCCCGCCCCGGGGGCGGCCCGCCGGCCCCGCCCCCACTGTAGAGACTGTTGTGACCGACTCCCCGTTCCCGCTTGAACCCACCGCCGCCGAGGCCCAGACCGCCATCGCCGAGGAATTCGGCTTCTTCGGCGACTGGTCCGAGCGCTACCAGTACCTGATCGACCTCGGCCGCAAGCTGCCGGCCTTCCCGGAAGAATGGAAGACCGAAGAGCATCGCCTGCTCGGCTGCCAGTCGATGGTCTGGATCGTGCCGGAAGGCAATGCGCAGTCGCTGCGCTTCCATGCCATCAGTGATTCGGCCATCGTCTCCGGCCTGATCTTCCTGGCGCTGCGCGTGTACTCCGGGCGCTCGGCGCGGGAGATCCTGGCCACCGAACCGAGCTATATCCAGGACATCGGCCTGGCCCGCCACCTGTCTCCGACCCGCAGCAATGGTGTGGCTGCGATGCTGGCCTTCATCCGCGAGACCGCGCAGACCCAGCTGCAGCGCGATCCGTCGTGAACGAGCCTGCCACAGCCGAGGACACCGCGCTGGGCCTGCTGTCCCGGCCCGGCTTCGCCAAGCTGCTGGCCTACCGCATCTTCGCGATGCTGTCCTACCAGGTGGTGGCAGTCACCGTCGGCTGGCACATCTACGAAGTCACCCGCAATCCGTTCTCGCTGGGCCTGATCGGTCTGGCCGAGGTGCTGCCGTTCTTTTGCGTGGCGCCATTCGCCGGCTACCTGGTCGACCATCTGCCGCGGCGTCGGTTGGGCATGGCGGCCTGTTCCGGGCTGATCGCCACCGCGCTGGTACTGACCAGCGTGGCCAAGGGCTGGCTGCCGTTTGAAGGCGTGTGGCCCATCTATGCAGCCATCGCCCTGACCGGCATGGTCCGCGCCTTCCTGTCACCTATCTACAACGCACTGTTCGCCCGCGTGCTGGCCCGCGATCAGTTCGCGCGCGGCGCAGGCCTCGGCGCGGTGGTGTTCCAGGCCGGCATGGTCGCCGGCCCGGCGCTGGGCGGCGTGCTGGTCGGCTTCGGCGGCAAGGGCCTCTCCTACGCGGTGGCTACGGCCTTTGCGCTGGTGGCGATGGCCTGCCTGGCTACATTGACGGTGGAAGAACCGGTGCACACCGGTCCCGCCGCGCCGATCTTCAAGAGCATCGCCGAAGGCGCGCGCTTCGTTGTCGGCAACCGGATCATGGTCGGGGCGATGGCGCTGGACATGTTCTCGGTGCTGCTCGGCGGCGTGGTGGCGATGCTGCCGGCGTTCCTGCACGAAATCCTGCACCACGGCCCGGAAGGCCTGGGCATCCTTCGCGCGATGCCGGCGCTCGGTTCGGTGTGCGTGGGCCTGTGGCTGGCCCGCCACCCGCTGCACCGCAATGCCGGCCGCGTGCTGCTGTTCGCGGTGGCCGGTTTCGGCCTGTGCGTGATCGGCTTCGGCCTGTCGCAGCACTTCTGGCTGTCGGCGCTGATCCTGCTGTTCTACGGGGCCTTCGATGGCGTCTCGGTGGTGATCCGATCGACCATCCTGCAGTTGGCCACGCCGGAAGAGATGCGCGGCCGGGTGTCGTCGATCAACGGCATCTTCATCAGTTCGTCCAACGAGCTGGGCGCGTTCTATGCAGGCACGATGGCGAAGCTGCTCGGCCTGGTGCCGGCCGTGGTGCTGGGTGGGTTTGCGGTGCTGAGCGTGGCCGGGATCACCGCGTGGAAGAACCCGACATTGCGGAAATTGAATCTTCGCGACCTGCAGTGACGCTGCTAACAGCGGATTCGGCGGCGCCGGGTGTTTGGCTGGGGCCGTTGCTCTCCCTCGATGATTGGGCTTGTCACTTTCTTTTCGCGAAAAGAAAGTAACCAAAGAAACGCTCCGCCATCCGCGAGCCGGCGCTGCGCGCCGGTGCCCTGTGCTCCTCGGTGAATCAGGGGACGGCGCGGAGAGCCAGCCGACTAGCAGTCGGCTCTACAGGATAGAGCGGCCTCTTCGCCCCTGATTCCCCTGCGGTGCTCGGCTCGCTACAAGGCGGACTCAACAGCCGCGAGCACGCATGACCGCTCCTGTCGGCCTGAGCCGAGCGTGGGCTCGGCTCTACATTGGCCGCGCACGCAGGAAACCGTCGAGAGCCTGCGGGTGGGTCCGGGCAGGACCGTCCGCGGCATGGATGCCGCGGCCGAGCTTACAGGGATGTACTTGCAGCGTGTCCTGCCCGGACCCACCCGCAGGCTCCCTCTGATACGCGGAAGGCGCCGTTCTACTCAGCCAACCACCCCAACGAAAAACCCGGCCGAGGCCGGGTTTTTCGCATGACCACACAACGAGCAGGAATCAGTCGCCCTGCTGCTTCTGCAGGTGCTCCCAACGCTCCTGGGCGTCGATGGTGCGTTCAGCCGTGAGGCGCGCTTCGAGGCGCTCCAGGCCGATTTCTTCACCGGTGTCGACGCAGTAACCGTAGTCGCCTGCTTCCAGGCGCTTCAGGGTGCTGTCGATCTTGCCGATCAGCTTGCGGTAGCGGTCGCGGGTACGCAGTTCCAGCGAGTTCTCGGTCTCGCGGGTCGCGCGCTCGGCTTCATCGCCGATGTCACGCACTTCCTCACGAAGATTCTCGATGGTCTGCTTGGACTCTTCGACCAGGTCCGCGCGCCAGTTCTGCAGGCGCTGGCGGAAATACTCCTGCTGCAGCGGGCTCATGTATTCCTCTTCCGAGGACGGCTTGTAGCCAGCCGGCAGGATCGGGCGGCCGGTGGCTTCGTCGGTCTTGTATTCGACCACCTTGTACTTGCTGCGCGGGGCCGGTGCTGCCGAGCGGGCGGCGACGGCCACGGCAACCTTGCCGACAGGGCGCGACACGGTCTTCGGGGCGGAATCGGATTTCACGGCGGTTTTGGCAGGCGATTTCGAAACGGGCACGGGATTCTTGGATTGCGGGGCCTTCGAAGCGGCAGGAGCGGCGGCCGGGGCCGGCTTGGAGGCCGGCTGGGCTGCTGCCACTGCCACGGTCTTGGCCGGGACAGGCTTGGCCGGAGCCGGCTTGGCAGCAGGCTTCGGTGCGGACTTCACTACTGGGGCCGGGGCCGGTTTCACGGCCGGCGCGGCAACATTCTTGGCACCCTTCTTTACAGCGGCAGGCGTGGCGACCGGCTTGGCCACAGCGACCTTCTTTGCTACGGGCTTGGCGACCGGCTTGGCTGCAGCCTTCTTCACCACCGCCTTCGGCGCCGGCTTGGCGGCGGCCTTCTTGGCCACCGGCTTGGCGGCAGCTTTCTTCACCGGCGCAGCCTTGCTGACGGTCTTCTTCACCGGCGCCTTCTTGCTGGCAGCGGCTGGCTTGGCCTTGGCGGGCGCAGCGGCTTTCTTCGCCACCGGCTTGGTTGCCTTGACCGGCGTTTTCTTTGCGGTGGCCTTCCTGGCCGCCGGTTGCGAGGACGCTGCCTTGGTCGCCGGCTTGCTGGCCGGCTTCTTGGCAACGGGCTTTGCCGCCAACTTCTTCACAACAGGCTTGGCGGTTTTCTTGGCGGCCGTTGCGGCCTTCTTTGCAGTTTTTTTAGCAGCCACGAAACGCTCTTCCTTGGATTCCCCGGGGCCCGGGAAAGCGGGCCTTTATAGCCTACCCGACCCGCAGCAGCAACCTCGGCACCCTGCCCCATTCAGTCTTGGAGCCAAGGCGCCCAATGGGCAGTCCGACGAACACGGACCGCCTTGCGCGGTACGGAACCTGGCCAGCACCCGAAGGTGCTGGTACCGGTCGCAGGCCATCGGCGACATGCGACCAACGGCCCATCCTGCACAAATGCGGCCTTCATGCCAACTGGCATAAGATGACTGGGTGATCTCGCGCCTGCTCATTGCCCTGCTGCGCTTCTACAAGCGCTTCATCAGCCCCCTGCTGGGGCCACGCTGCCGTTTCGTGCCGAGCTGTTCTGAATACGCGATGGAAGCCATCTCGCGGCACGGCCCGCTGCGCGGCAGCTGGCTGGCTGCGCGCCGGCTGGGCCGCTGCCACCCGTTCCACCCCGGCGGCTTCGACCCGGTGCCCGAATCCAACCACGCCCCCTCTTGCCGTTGCACAGGAAAACACTGACATGTCCTCCA
The DNA here is from genome assembly GCF_032025805.1 of Stenotrophomonas maltophilia group sp. msm1. Taxonomy (NCBI): domain Bacteria; kingdom Pseudomonadati; phylum Pseudomonadota; class Gammaproteobacteria; order Lysobacterales; family Lysobacteraceae; genus Stenotrophomonas; species Stenotrophomonas maltophilia group sp. msm1. The sequence continues at coordinate 582,832 of NZ_JAVSKH010000002.1, read as the reverse complement.
CCCTCATCACCAACGCCCGGATGGTCAACGAAGGCCGCACCTTCGACGGCGACCTGCGCATCGAGAACGGCCGCATCGCGCAGATCGGCAATGGGCTGGCGCCGCGCGACGGCGAGCAGGTGGTGGACGCGGCCGGGCGCTGGCTGCTTCCCGGCATGATCGATGACCAGGTGCACTTCCGCGAACCGGGCCTGACCCACAAGGGCGACATCGCCAGCGAATCGGCGGCGGCCGTGGCCGGTGGCCTGACCAGCTTCATGGACATGCCCAACACCAACCCGCCGACGCTGGATTCGACCATCCTGGAAGCCAAGTACGAACTCGCGCGCGGCCGCGCCTGGGCCAACTACGGCTTCTACCATGGCGCCAGCAATGACAACCTCGAAGCGATCCGTGCGCTGGACCCGAAGAAGGCCCCGGGCGTGAAGGTGTTCATGGGCGCCTCTACCGGCAACATGCTGGTGGACAACCCGGAAACGCTGGATGCGATCTTCCGCGAATGCCCGACCCCGATCATCACGCACTGCGAAGACACGCCGATGATCGATGCCAACCTGAAGGCCTTCCAGGAAAAGTACGGCGACGCGCTGACCCCGGACATGCATCCGGATATCCGTTCGCGCGAGGCCTGCATCAAGTCGACCCGTCTGGCGATGTCGCTGGCACGCAAGCACGGCACCCGCCTCCATGTGCTGCACATCTCCACCGCCGACGAGCTGGCGCTGTTCGAGAAGGGCCCGCTGATCCGCGCCGATGGCAGCCGCAAGCAGATCACCGCCGAAACCTGCGTGCACTTCCTGCACTTCGCGCGCCCGGACTACGCGACCAAGGGCAACCTGATCAAGTGCAACCCGGCGATCAAGGAAGTGTCCGACCGCGAGGCAATCACCGCTGCACTGGCCGATGACGTGCTGGACGTGCTGGCCACCGACCACGCGCCGCACACCTGGGAGGAGAAGCAGAAGCCCTACGCGCAGGCGCCGTCGGGCCTGCCGCTGGTGCAGTACGCGCTGGTGGCCGCGCTGGAGCGGGTGCACGAAGGCAAGCTGACCCGCGAGCAGGTGGTGCAGAAATTCGCACATGCGCCGGCGCAGCTGTTCGACGTGGAAGAACGCGGCTTCCTGCGCGAAGGCTACTTTGCCGACCTGGTGCTGGTGGAGGACGTGCCGTTCACCGTCAAGCGCGAGGACGTGCTGTCCAAGTGCGGCTGGTCGCCGTTTGAAGGCACCACTTTCCGCTCGCGCATCGCCTCCACCTGGGTCAACGGCCAGCTGGTGTGGGACGGCAGCAAGCTGGTGGGCGAACCCGCCGGCCAGCGCATGACCTACGACCGCTGATGCGTTCGGCACTTCTGTTCGGAGCGCTGCTGCTGGCCGCGCCCCTGTTCACCGCACCGTCGGCGCAGGCACAGGACGGCATCGGCAGCCTGATCGACAGCCGCGTGGTGTTCCCGGCCAGTGCGTCACAGGGCGCGCTGGTGATCGGCAAGGTGCCCGCTGGCAGCCGCGTGCAGTACGCCGGCCGCCAGCTGCGGGTGAGCGGCTATGGCAGCGTCGTGTTCGGCATCGGCCGCGACGAGAAGGGTCCGCTGCACGTGCAGGTGCAACGCCCCGATGGTGGCAGCGAGACCGCAACCATCGCGGTGACGCCGCGCGACTGGCCCACCGAGCGGGTCAACGGGGTGCCACCGAAGACGGTGAATCCGCCGGCGGCGATTGCCGAGCGGATCAAGCGCGAACAGGCGCAGGTAACCGCTGCACGTTCGCGCGACGACGACCGTACCGACTTCACCCAGACCTTCATCTGGCCGGTCCAGGGCCGCATCAGCGGCCGCTTCGGCAATGCGAGGGTGTACAACGGCCAGCCCGGTGCCGGTCATTCCGGCATGGACATCGCGGTGCCGACCGGCACGCCGGTAAAGGCACCGGCCGCCGGCATCGTCACCTTCGCCGGCCCCGACCTGTACCTGACCGGTGGCACGCTGCTGCTCGACCACGGTTTCGGGGTCAGCTCCAACTTCCTGCACCTGTCGCGCATCGACGTAAAAGTCGGCGACCGTGTGGAGCAGGGCCAGGTGATCGCTGCCGTCGGCGCCACCGGCCGTGCCACCGGCCCGCACCTGCACTGGGGCATGAACTGGTTCGAGACCCGTATCGACCCGCTGCTGGTGTTGGAGCGGAAGTAATGGTAGTGCCGGCCGCTGGCCGGCAATCCCATGATCTTCGCGGCGAATCTGGATGCCGACCTGCGGCCGGTACTACCACGCCCGATGAATGGTCGCGCCCGGTCACTCACGGGCAATGGCATCGCTTAAAAAATGTCGCAACCGGCCCGTACCCCTCAGAGTGGAAATAGCCCCGCCCCCGACAAGCAATTGATCTGAAAGAATAATTATCATCTGACACACAAGTCGCGAGACCGATTCATTGCCGACATGCGCGCAGGCTTTCTATGGTTGGGGGTCTTCCAACAGGGTGGCCATCCATGCCGAAGGCCGGGGACATCTACGCCAGCTTCAATCCACGCCTCGGAGCGTTTGTCGCGTTTCAGCTCACCCCTACCGAGCCGGGCGGCTCGTGGCCGGTTGTAACCCTCGACTGGAGTGGTCCAACACTACCCACCGAGACAGAAATCAATGCGATGCAACCGGCCGAGTTCACTTACCCGACGTTGCTGAAACGGCCCTCCCCCTATCAGCACGTTGTTGCATGGCATGGGGCCATGCCTCGCAGCTACCAGCTTGTGGGCTGGCGCGAACCAATGCTTCTGGACGCTCCGAGAATGTTCAGTAGCTGGCCCGATGGAACGGCAATTCTGCATCAGCGCATCTGGGACGCACACGATCCGCAGATGACGCAGGCGTACCTGTCATCGCAGCTGGCGCCCCCGGACAAGACAGTGCTCGTCCAAGGCGATGGTTGGACGGTAACGCGTGACGCAAGATCTCTTGATAGCGAATCCCTGTCTGCGGCCGATTCGCTGGAACTGTTCAACCAGCTACCCATGCTGGAATCTATTGGCATCACCAAATCGCATGACGGACTCTTTCGCTGGCTTGGCACCCGCCCATTGATCACAAGCATGCGCATCTCAGGGCAGCAGGATCCGATACTCGATCTGCGCGGAACGCACATCCGCCGTCTCGTGCTGGATGTCACCGGCCTCAAAGATGTGCGGCTCAGCAGTACTCTCGAGAACCTCACAATCATCGGGGCCTGCGACAGCTCGCTGGTCATCAGCAGCGAATGCAACGGCTGCAACCTGACCGTCTGCGTGGAAGACCCGAACCTCCCGTGGGCAGGGCTTCCCGAATTGGGAAGACTGGAGCTTTGGGAGGTGGAGTGCTTCTATCCTGATCGCGTGGTTGCGCGGTTTCCTAGACTGAGCGCACTGGCCGTGGCAGGACGTCTCTGCCGTACTTCGACGCTGCTTCCGCTGGGCAAACTCGCAGATCTTCAGTTCCTGTCACTTGCGGAAATATTTCCCGAACAGCCCGAGTTTCCATCGCCATCCTGCTGGCCACAGTTGACGTTGCTCAGACTCCATAGCGCACCTGATGCTCTGGCCAGGGCAGTCAAGAAATCGTTCAAGTCACTGGCTCCGGACGAACTCGACCTCGATGTGCGGCGCCCGCGAAAACCCGACTGGCTGGCCGACAACATGGATAACCCTTTCCGCGACTGGGAAGGCCGATCGGGCATCAGTGCCGGGCAAGCCAAGAAGGCGGCTACGCTCTATCGGAATGCGCGCAGAAGCGCGCTGGATCGCGCTGCTCAACTGGCCGGGCAGTCCGCAGCGCTGACTGAGGCGCTGACCCAGATCGCAACAGACTACATCGATGGATTCAACGCGATGGACCGCCGCACCCAGATCATCGAAACCGTTGAACGCGAGGAAATCCTGGATGCCATGACCGCTGTCATCAGCGCGGTGGAGAGTGTGCGGCAGACGCAACTGGGCACTAATGTCTCACCGCTTGAGCGACAAGCGATCCTTGATTCAGTCGAAGCGCAACGGGAATTCTGAGGGCTATCGAGTACTGGAAATTCATCCACGCATGGCGTGGATCTACCGCTGCGGCACCAGTAATGCCGGTCGCTGGCCAGCACTCCATGCACCTTCGCAACGCGCCCGAGCTGCCGGCCAGCGGCCGGCACTACCAGTGGCGATCAATCAACCGCGCGCCGCCCACCACACGCGCAGCAGGGTGCGCACCGGAGTGGCTTCGATTGGCTTGCCTGCGGCCTGCGCGGCCACACGGGCACGCGCCAGGCTGGACCACACGCGGCGCGGGCGCGGGCCGGGCACGCGGGTGCCCCACCCCTTCAACAGATGCTGCGCCCAGCGCTGCGCAGCGGTGCTGGCATCACCGTCCAGCAGGCTGCGCGGCACACCGGCCACGCCGGCATCCTGCAGGCGCTGGGCCAGGGTCTGCAGCTGCACCGCGCGACCGGCACCGGTGCGCGGCTTGTCCGCGAACAAGGTTGCCTCCACTGCGGCTACGGCCTCGGCGTAGTTGGCCAGCGCGCGCTCGGCGCCGGCTGCATCGGGCGCGACGGTGCGTGCTTCAACCAGATCCGGCAGCGCTTCGGCCAACTGCGCCCACGGCGCACGCACCGGCTCCAGCAGCCGGCCCAGCGGATGGCGCGAACGATGCCCGGCCCAACTGCGCAGCTCCTCGCCCCACCACGCCAGCTTGGCGTCGGCCGGCAACGGGTCGCCGCTGGTGTTGAGCATGTCGTCGAACTCCTGCAGCAGCGCAAACCACGCCACGGCCAGCTCGCGTTGCGATTCGGCCACGAACGGGGCGGCCACCGACCATTCCGGCCAACGGCTGCGCCACTTGTCGAGGAAACTGTCCAGCGCGGTACTGCTCACTACACCATTCCTTACGGCTGGGCCGGGGCTGCCGGCCGGGTCGGCCAGAGACTGGCCAGTTGCAGAAGTTCAGCGTTCTCGACCAGCACGTCGGCCTGCCAGGCCAGCGGATCGTCGCTGTGCAGGCGGTAGCCCCACAGCGCCGCCACCGACGGCATGGCCGCGGCCCGCGCGGCGATGATGTCGCGCTCGTCGTCACCCACGTACACGCAGTCTTCGGCAGCAACGCCAATGGCCTGCGCAGCGTGCAGCAGCGGCAGCGGGTGAGGCTTGCGCTCGGCCAAGCTGTCACCGCCGACCAGCACCGCGCAACGATGCTGCCAACCATGTTGCGGCAGGATCAGGCGCGCCAGGTACTCCGGCTTGTTGGTGACGATGCCCCACACCGTACCGGCCTCATCCAGCGCGGCGAGCATGCCGGCCACGCCGTCGAACAGCACTGCGTGCTGGCCGATCAGCGCTTCGTAGCGCTGCAGGAACTCCGGGATCAGCGCGTCACGTGCGGCGACGTCCAGTTCCGGGAAGGCAGCCGAGACCATCGCCCGCGAGCCCTTCGACACCACCGGGCGCAGTGCGGCCGGATCGATGGGTGCACGACCACGTTCGGCCAGCATCGCGTTGCAGGTAGCGACGAAGTCCGGCGCGCTGTCCAGCAAGGTGCCATCCAGATCGAACAGCACCGCGCGCGGGAAGCGTGCAGAGGTCATGCCGGCTTGACCGCGTAGGCCAGATAGTTGATGTCGGTGCGGCTGCTCAGGCGGGCATGGTTGCGCCACGGCTCGTAAGCCATGCCACTGACATCCACCAGCTGCACATCAGCCTCGCGCAGCCAGCGCGCCAGCTCGGCCGGCTTGATGAATTCCTGGTAGTGGTGCGTGCCCTTGGGCAGCAGGCGCGCCACGTACTCGGCGCCGACGATCGCCACCGCGAACGCGGCGGCGGTGCGGTTGATGGTCGACAGGAACAGGTGGCCGCCCGGCTTCAGCAGGCGATTGCAGGCCTCGATGATCGCGCCCGGGTCGGGCACGTGCTCAAGCATTTCCATGCAGGTGACCACATCGAAACTGCCCGGCTGCTCGGCGGCCAGATCCTCGGCGGCCTGCACGCGGTAGTCGACCTTGGCGCCGCTTTCCAGCGCATGCAGGCGCGCGACCTTCACCAGCTCCGGGGCCAGGTCGATGGCGGTGACGTCGGCGCCGGCCTGGGCCAGCGCTTCGCTCAACAGGCCGCCACCGCAACCGATGTCGAGCACACGTGCGCCGCGCAGCGGCACGCGGTCGGCCACGTACTTCAGGCGCACCGGGTTCAGCGCATGCAGCGGCTTCTGCGGGCCGTCAGCGTCCCACCAGCGGTTGGCCAGCGCGGCGAACTTGTCCAGCTCGGCCTGATCGAAATTGGAGGAAGCGTGGGGGGCAGTCATGAGGGGTCCTTGCGGCGCCAGGGATCAGGCGCGGATATGACGGATGCGCTCGCGCCACTGGCGCGCGTTGGCGATGATGCCCGGCAGGTCCATGCCGACCAGTTCGCGCTGCACCAGCTTCGGCTTGCCGGCGATCCAGACGTCGCTGACCTGCTGGCGGCCGGTGGCGTACACCAGTTGCGACAGCACGTTGTGCAGCGGCTGGGTTTCCAGCGCAGACAGGTCGACGCAGACCAGGTCGGCCTGCTTGCCGACTTCGATCGAGCCGATGCGGTCACCGAAGCCCAGCGCGCGTGCGCCACCCAGCGTGGACGCGCGCAGCGTGGTTGCCGAATCCAGTGCAGTGGCGTCGTCGGCCACGGCCTTGGCCAGGATCGCCGCGGTGCGGTTCTCGCTGAACATGTCCAGGTCGTTGTTGCTGGCGCAGCCATCGGTACCGATCGCCAGGTTCACGCCTGCGCGCTGCAGGGCGCAGGCCGGGCAGAAACCGGAGGCCAGCTTCAGGTTGGATTCCGGGCAATGCACCACGCTCACGCCGCGCTCGGCGCACAGGTGGATTTCCGCATCGGTCAGCTGGGTCATGTGCACCGCAATCAGGCGGTCGTTGACCAGGCCGAGCCGATCCAGCCGCGCCAGCGGGCGCTGGCCGTGCAGCCTGATCGAATCGTTGATTTCCTGCGCGGTCTCGTGGGTATGCAGGTGCACCTGCATGTCGAGCTGGTCGGACAGCATCCGCACCCGCTCGAAGTTGGCATCGTTGACCGTGTAAGGCGCATGCGGCGCGAACGCGATGGCGATCAGCGGATCGGTGCGCCACTGGTCGTGCAGTTCACCGGCCTTGGCGAAGTACTCGTCGTCGGTCTTGGCCCAGGCGGTGGGGAAATCGATGATGACCGCGCCCACCAGCGCGCGGAAACCGTGTTTCTTGTAGACCGCGGCCTGCACGTCGCCGAAGAAGTAGTTCTCGTTGGCGCAGGTGGTGCCGCCGCGCAGCATCTCGGCGATGGCCAGGGTGGTGCCGTCGGCAACGAATTCGGGGCCGATCACCGCCGCTTCCACCGGCCAGATGTGCTGCTGCAGCCAGGTCATCAGCGGCAGGTCGTCGGCGACGCCGCGCAGCAGGGTCATCGGGTTGTGCGTGTGGGCGTTGACCAGGCCCGGCATCAGCGCGGCCTCGGGGCGACTGACTACCTGGGCGGCACGGAAGCGCGCGCGCGCCTCGGCACGCGGCAGGATGGCCACGATCTCGCTGCCACGCACGGCCACGGCATGGTCTTCCAGCACCACCGCATGCGGCTCGATCGGAACGACGTAACCGGCTTCGATGAGCAGGTCGCAGGCTTCGGGGAGGTGCGGGCTATCGCTCATGCGGGCTCACTGGCTATTGGAGAAGGGCCTGGCGGGAGGCGGTAGCGCCGGGCCATGCCCGGCGGCTGTCCGCTGCGGCGCCATGGGCGCCAGCAACGGGTTCCGGGTTATGCCCGGAAAGCCGAGCATGGCTCGGCTCTACAGGTAATCCGGCTGCGCCGGATTACTTGACGCGTGCGGAGTACTCGCCCGAACGGGTGTCGACGCGGATCACTTCGTCCTGGTTGACGAACAGCGGCACGCGGACCACGGCGCCGGTTTCCAGGGTGGCCGGCTTGCCGCCGCCGCCCGAGGTGTCGCCACGGACGCCCGGATCGGTCTCGGTGATCTTCAGCTCGACGAAGTTCGGCGGCTGCACGAAGATCGGCTCACCGTTCCACAGGGTGACCACGCAGGACTCTTCGCCCTTCAGCCACTTCTCGGCGCCGCCCATGCCGGCCTTGGTGGCCTGGACCTGCTCAAAGGATTCCGGATCCATGAAGTGCCAGTACTCGCCATCGCTGTACATGAAGTTCATGTCGGTGTCGACGACGTCGGCTGCATCCAGCGAGTCGGTCGACTTCATGGTCACTTCCTGGGTACGGCCGTCCTTGATCAGGCGGTACTTCACGCGGGTGAAGGCCTGGCCCTTGCCCGGCTTGACGTATTCGGTGTCGATGATGACGGCCGGTTGGTTGTTGACCAGGATCTTCATCCCGTTCTTGACGTCGTTCATGCCGTAGCTGGCCATGCGTAAACTCCTGAGTGGCAGAAACGCCGCGGGTGCGGCGAGCCGTTAGAATGGAAAGCCCACCGGATGCCGGTGGGCGACTGTTTTTCTGCCCCCATGATAACCGCAGGCCCCCTCTCCATGCAGCTTTCCGCCTTCCCCCGGCCCCAGTCGCCAGGCGCGCCCGCGCGCTGGCAGCAGCTCTGGCGCCAGGCACTGCGCGACCCACAGGCCCTGCTGGCCCGGCTGCAGCTGGACCCGGCCGCGCTGGGCGTCTCGGAAGCGGCAATGGCCCAGTTCGCGCTGCGCGTACCGGAGGGGTTCGTGGCCCGCATGCGCAAGGGTGATCCGGCCGATCCGCTGCTGCGCCAGGTGCTGCCGATCGACGAGGAAATGCGTCCCGCGCCCGGGTTCAGCTTCGATGCGGTGGGCGATGGCGCCGCCAGGAAGGCCACCGGCGTCATCCAGAAGTACCGTGGCCGCGCCCTGCTGGTCGCCACCGGCAGCTGCGCGATCAACTGCCGCTACTGCTTCCGCCGCCACTTCGACTATGGCGCGGAGAACGCCGCCAAGGGTGGCTGGCAGGAGGCCGTAGCCGCCATCGCCGCCGACCCGGACATCGACGAGGTGATCCTGTCCGGCGGTGACCCACTGTCGCTGGCCACGCACAAGCTGGTCGAACTGACCGATGCCCTGCGCGCCATCCCGCATATCCACCGCCTGCGCATCCACACCCGGCTGCCGATCGTGCTGCCCGAGCGCGTGGACGATGAGCTGGTCTCCTGGCTGGGCAGTCTGCCCTGGCCGCTGGCGATCGTGGTCCACGCCAACCATGCCAATGAATTCGACGCCAGCGTGGACGCGGCGATGGCCCGCCTGCGCGCTACCGGCGCCCAACTGCTGAACCAGGCGGTGTTGCTGCGCGGGGTCAATGACAGCGTGCAGGCCCTGCAGGACCTGAGCGAGCGCAGCTTCGACGCCGGCGTGCTTCCCTACTACCTGCATCAGTTGGACCGGGTCGAGGGCGTGGCCCACTTCGAAGTGGATGACGCCCAGGCCAAGGCGCTGATTGCCGGCCTGACCGCGCGCCTGTCCGGTTATCTGATCCCGAAACTGGTGCGCGAACTGCCCGGCGACCCGAGCAAGCGTCCGCTGTAGCCCCAAAAAAGGGGACGGAGGGGATTAAGTCGCAAATGCATAAGCGACTTACTCCCCTCCGTCCCTTTTTTTTGTGTCGGTCAGAGGCCCGATTCGATCATCCGCACCACTTCGGTGGCGGTCACCGGATGACTCAGCCAGTAGCCCTGGCCAAGATCGCAGCCGCGCTGCACCAGCAGGTCGAACTGCGCCTGCTGCTCGATGCCCTCGGCCACCACGGTGATGCCCAGTGCGTGGGCCATGGCGATGATCGCCGTGGTCAGCGCCAGATCGTCGGGATCGCGCTGCATGTCGGCCACGAAGCTCTTGTCGATCTTCACCCCGTCCACCGGTACCTGGCGAAGATGGCTGAGACCGGAGAAGCCGGTGCCGAAATCGTCCAGCCAGACCTTCACGCCGGTGCGGTGCAGCTTGTCCAGCAGCTGTGCGGCCACCATCTCGTCGCCGATCACGGCGGTTTCGGTCAGCTCCAGATGCAGGCGCGAGGCCGGTAGCCCGGACTCATGCAGGCACTGCGCCACCAGTGCCGGCAGTTCGCCGCCGCGCAACTGCCGTGGCGACACGTTGACCGACACGAACAGGTCGTCCCCGGCCGTCCCGCGCGGCCATTGCGCGGCCTCCATGCAGGCCGCACGCAGCACCTTCGGGCCGATGACTTCGATAAGGCCACTCTGCTCGGCCACCTCGATGAACACCGAAGGCGGGATCGTGCCCAGGGTCGGGTGCTGCCAGCGCAGCAGCACTTCAACGCCGACCATGCGGCGGTCGCGCATGCGGAAGATCGGCTGGTAGGCCAGGCGCAGTTCGCCGCGCTCCCAGGCGCCGCGCAGCTCCTGTTCCATATGCACGCGACGCTCGACTGCATGGTCCATCGCCCGGCTGTAATAGCGATAGCAGTTCTTGCCCGCCATCTTTGCCTGGTACATGGCAATGTCGCCGTTCTTCAGCAGGGTGGTGGCATCGGCCGCATCGTCAGGGAACAGGGTCACGCCGATCGAGGTACCCAGGAACAGTTCCCGGCCCTGCACCACCAGCGGCTTGCCCAGCTCCCGCACCAGCACTTCAGCCAGCAGCCGCGCATTTGCGGCCACATCACCATCGCCCACCAGGATCACGAACTCATCTCCGCCGAAGCGCGCCAACAGGGCTTCATCGCCCCCGGCTTCGGTGACCGCGCGATCGATACGCTGTGCAAACTGCAGCAGTGCTTCATCGCCAGCTTCGTGGCCAAGGGTGTCATTGACTCGCTTGAAGTCGTCGATATCGGCGAACAACAGGCCCAACCGGTGATTGGCGGCACGGGCAGCCATCAACCGATGATCAAGCGCCTCGCGGAATGCCAGCCGGTTGGTCAGCCCGGTCAACGCGTCGGTATAGGCCATGCGCCGCACTTCGCGGTCATGGCGGGCGATCGCATCACGCATGCGGGCAAAACCGCGCACCAGTTCACCCACCTCGTCGTCGCGGGTGTTCTCGGCCAGCGGCGTCTGGTAGTCGCCCGCCTCGATGCGACGGGCAGCGACGGCGAGATCACGGATCGGCGCAACCAGAGTACGCTGCACGTACAGGATAACGACCACGCCGATCACCACCAGTAGGCCCAGCATCAACAGCAGCCAGCCCAGGTGACGGCTGCCGACCTGCTGCAGGCGTTCGCCCAAGGTGGCGTTGGCTGCCTGCTCGCGCTGCTGCACCTCATCCAGCGCCATGCCGACGCGGACGCCGCCAATGCGCTGGTTGCCGACCATGATCGGCATGGTGTTGTCGAGCACCTTCGGCGACTCCTGCACGACCAGCGCCTGCGCAGCCGCGGCCCTGGGTGCAAGAGGATCAGCCATCGGCTGGCCGAAACCGGATACTTCGACCGAGCCGTCGTGAACCAGCCGGCCGCGTTCGTCGAACACCAGCACGTAGCGCACCACGGGCTGGCGCGCAGTACTGCGCACCAGTACGCCAACCTGGTCCAGGTCACGGTAGTACAACGGGTTGGCCAGCGCATCGGACAACTCGCGCGCCATCGCCTCGCCGCGGCTGCGCACGCTGCGGTCGAACAATTCATGGATGACGCCACCGCTGAGGTTGCGCACCTCGCCCTGCATCGCCGCTTGCCGCCCCAACAACACTGCCAGGATCGCGATCACCACGACCATTGCCCCGCCCATCGCGAGCAGGAACCGGGCCTGCATCCCCGAGCCAAGCCACTTCATTCCACTTCCATCCGCACGCGCGTCAATCCTTGTTTCAATTCATCCAGCCGCTGCTGCGCATGCGCATCGACACGGTGGAACCCGGAAGTGCCAAAAAACCGATGCAGCGCTCCCCGTGCCCGCGGGTCGCCGGCCGCCTGCAGCAGCACTTCCTGCAGGCGATCGCGCACGCGTGGATCAAGGTCGGCGCGGACCATCTCCACCGCACGCGGGTAGGGTTCGGTGCGCAACAGCTCGCGGAAGTCGCGCCGGAACGCTGCTGGCATCCGCCGTTCGTCATTCCAGTCCACGCTGCTCACTGCTCCCACGTCAACCACCCCCTTGTGCACGAACGTCGCGATGTTCAGCTCGCTGCGTGCAAATACGTAGCCCACGCTATCTGGGCCCGGCATGTCCCATGCACCGGCCAGGATCTGCGGCGACAGGCCTTCCTGCAGCAACGTCATCACCGGCACCAGGTAGGCACTGGTGGACGACGTGTTCTGCAGGGCCAGGCGATGGCCCCGCAGATCCTGCATGCGCTGGATCGGGCTGTGGCGGCGCACGAAGAAAACCGTCTGGTACTCCCGCACACCGTTGCGCTCGGTCAGCAGCAGCGGACGGGCGCCACTGCGCTGGCCCAGCGCCACCGCCGTACCCGAGGTTTCCGTGACCCAGTCGACACGACCGCGCCGCAGATAGCTGGCCATCTGCTGTGGATCGCGTGCCATCAGGATCCTCCCCTCCTTGATGCCAACGTCGTGCATGCGCGCCACCACGTAATCCAGCAAGGGCTGAAGCTGCTCGTAGTGGGCCTTGGGATCATCGCTGATCCGGCCCAGCACCAGCACGTGGTCCGGTGCTGCACGCACCGTCCCGGCCAGCAGGACCATGGCCAGGCTCAGCAGTCCCCCCTGCATTGCCTTTCGCAGACCCGACACAGGCTTCATTCCCCCCCTGGGTATCCAGACAGACTACCCGAAAAAATGAGAACGTCGTCAGCTGTCCTTGTTGCCTGCTTGTGCCAGTCGCGCCATGCGCTGGGTGTCGGCGAGGATGCCGCGCAACAGGCGCACTTCCTGCTCGCTTGGCTCGCTACGCAGGAACAGGCGGCGCAGCTTGCGCATCGCCGATTCCGGCGCGCGGCCCTTGTGGAAATCGATCTCGTCCAGCGTGTCGCCGAGCTGGGCGAAGAAGCTCTCCATCTGCTCATGGCTGGCGGCCTGTTCGCGGAAGCCGGGCTCGGGATTGGGGGCCGGCTGCGCGCCCAGCAGCTGCATGCGCGTTTCATAGGCCAGCACCTGTACGGCGGCCGCCAGGTTGAGCGAGCTGAACTCAGGATCGGACGGGATGTGCACCGCCGCATGGCAGAGCTGCAGTTCCTCGTTGGTCAGGCCGGTGCGCTCGCGGCCGAATACCAGTGCGACCTCGGCACCTTCGCCCGCCTTGGCCACCGCGCGGGCGGCAGCGTCGGCCGGCAGGTATTCCTCCAGCTGGACGCGGCGGGCACGCGCGGTGCAGCCCAGCACCAGGCGGCAATCGGCCACGGCCTCGGCCAGGGTGGCGACCACCGGGGCGTCCCCCAGCACATCTTCGGCCCCGGCCGAGCGGCGGAAGGCCTCCTCGTCCAGAGGCTTTTCGGGAGCGACCAGCACCAGGCGGGCCAGGCCCATGGTCTTCAGGGCACGGGCGGCGGCCCCCATGTTGCCGGGATGCTGGGTACCGACCAGGACGAATCGGAGGCGGGTGGCGGCGGGAAACTGGGACATGAACAGGGAAAAGGTCGAGCTGGACGATGACCAATGGTAAACTGTGCGGCCGGCCACTGCGCCGGACCCGCTCTTTTCCCCCGCCAGTCCATCTCTTCTGCCTTTCCGGGAGCCAACGCCATGCAGAAACCCGCCGTCACCGTCATGGTCAAGGCCGCCCGCCTCGCCGGCAACGTCCTGTTGCGCAACATCAACAAGCTCGAGGCACTGAACGTGGTGCAGAAGGGCCGGATGGACTACGCCAGCGAAGTGGATTCGGACGCGGAAAAGGTCATCGTCAAGGAACTCAAGCGCGCTTACCCGGACTACGGCATCTTCGGTGAAGAAGGTGGCGTGCAGGGCGAGCGTCGCCAGATGTGGGTCATCGACCCGCTTGACGGCACCAGCAACTACCTGCGTGGCGTGCCGCACTACTGCGTGTCGATCGCGCTGGTCGAGAACGGCGAGCCGACCGACGCGGTCATCTTCGACCCGCTGCGCAATGAACTGTTCACCGCCAGCCGGGGTGCCGGTGCCGTGCTGAACGACCGCCGCATCCGCGTGGCCGACCGCAAGGATCTGGAAGGCACGATGATCCACACCGGTTTCGCCCCGCGCGAGCGCAGCCGCGCCAGCGCCCAGCTGAAGGCGGTCGACGCCCTGCTGGTGCACGGTGAGGACATCCGCCGCACCGGTTCGGCCGCATTGGACCTGGCCTACGTGGCCTGCGGCCGCGCCGACGCCTACTTCGAAGCCGGTGTGAAGGCGTGGGACATCGCCGCCGGCCTGCTGCTGGTCCGCGAGGCGGGCGGCAAGGTCTGTGACTTCAAGGGCGCGACCCTGGGCCGCATGGACAACCGTGGCCCGGAGACCCACCAGATCGTAGCCGGCAACCTGAAGGTGGCCGAGTCGCTGCAGAAGGTGCTGGTGAACACCGGCTACGCCGCCGAGTTCGACGCGAAGTTCTGAGGTTTCGCGTAAAGCGGTTCATGGGGACGGCATCTGCGAAGGTGCCGTTTTCGTTTGTGCGCACGGAGAGTCGTTTCCGCGACCGCGGAGGGGTGTCACTTTCTTTGCGCGCAAAGAAAGTAACCAAAGAAACGCTCCGCCAGCCGCGAGCCGTCGCTACGCGACGGTTCCCTGCGCTTCTCGGAGAATCAGGGGACGGCGCCGAACTCGCTGCGCTCAGACACCGGCGCCTCTTCGCCCCTGATTCCCCTGCGATGCTCGGCTCGCTCAAGGCGGACTGGAAGATCAAGATCAAGATCGACAGCATCCACACGTGGCGCGGATCTACTGGGTGCAGCTGTGGCATTTGACGTTGGGTCCGCCTTGAGCGAGCCGAGCACCGCAGGTCAGGCGAGGGCGAAGAGGTGCGGGTGTCTGAGCGCAGCGAGTTCCCGCACCGTCCCTCGACGGGCCGAGGAGCGCAGGGTACCGGCGTGCGCAGCACGTCGGCTCGCGCCCCGGCGGCGTGTTTCTTTGGTTACTTTCTTTGCACGAGCAAAGAAAGTGACACCCCTCCGCGGTCGCGGAAGTGACACCCCTCCGCGGTCGCGGAAATGATCCTAGGCATCGCCTGGCGCCACCAATGCGTGCGCGCGCAAAACAAAAACGCCCGGCGCGGGGCTAGGCGTTCCTGCACTAACAAGGAGCAGAGAGTTACGCCACCGTCGACGCCCGCAGCGCGGCGATGCGCTCTTCCAGCGGCGGGTGGCTCATGAACAGCTTCTTGGCCGTCGAACCGGCAATACCGAACGCGGCGATCTGGGTCGGCAGCGTGCTCTGGCCGTGGTTCAACTGCAGGCGCTCCAGCGCGGCGATCATCTTCTGGCGGCCCGCCAGCGAGGCACCGCCTGCATCGGCGCGGAACTCGCGGTGGCGCGAGAACCACATGGCGATCATCGTCGCGAACAGGCCGAACACCATCTCCAGCACGAACACGATGATGTAGTAGGCGAAGCCGCGGCCGCCGCCTTCGCGGTTGCCCGACAGCGCGCTGTCGATGATGCCGCCGACCACGCGGGCCAGCACGATCACGAAGGTGTTCAGCACGCCCTGCAGCAGTGCCATGGTGATCATGTCACCGTTGGCGACGTGGGCGATCTCGTGGCCCAGCACCGCTTCGGCCTCGTCTTCACTCATGTTGTGCAGCAGGCCGGTGGACACCGCCACCAGCGCGTTGTTGCGGTTGGCACCGGTGGCGAAGGCATTGATCTCCGGGCCGTCATAGACCGCCACCTCGGGCATGCCGATGCCGGCCGCCTTGGCCTGCCGCTCGACGGTGGCCAGCAGCCAGCGCTCGGTCTGGTTGCGCGGCTCGGTGATCACCACCGCACCGGTGGAGCGCTTGGCCATCCACTTTGACAGCAGCAGCGAGATGAAGGAGCCACCAAAACCGAAGATGCCGGCCATGATCAGCAGACCGCTCATCTTGCTCGGGTCGGTTCCCGCCAGCGACATCACGATGCTGGCGAGGATCAGGACCGCGAAGTTGGTCGCCAGGAACAGGGCAATGCGGGTAAACATGGGAAAATCCGGCTCGGAAGGGGTCGATACCGGTCAATTTGCGGCGTGGTCAGCTTGAATTCAAGCGCCAACCTGACCGACGATTCAGCCAGCATGACCTCCCCCATTCCCTGCGGCCGCTTCGCGCCCTCGCCGACCGGCCTGCTCCATCCCGGATCCCTGCTCGCCGCCTTCGGCAGTTGGCTGCTGGCCCGCCACCATGGCGGCCTGTGGCGGCTGCGCATCGAAGACGTCGATCCGCCGCGCACCGTGCCCGGTGCCGCCACATCACAGCTGCAGGCGCTGGCCGCGTTCGGCCTCGCCCACGACGGCCCGATCCTCTGGCAGAGCACCCGCGGCGAGGCCTACCAGGCCGCACTGGACGTGCTGCTGGCCAGCGATCTGGCCTTCATCTGCCACTGCAGCCGCAGCGAACTGGCTGCCAACGGCGGCATCCATCACCGCTGCGTTGCGCGGCAACCGCGACCGGACCCTGCCGTCCGCTTCCGCGTGCCGCCGGGCAGCATCGTGCACTTCGACGATGGCCTGCGCGGCCCGCAGCAGCAGGACGTGCATGCCGAGGTTGGCGACTTCGTGCTGCGCCGTGCAGATGGCTGCTGGGCCTACCAGTTGGCCGTGGTGGTCGATGACGCCGAACAGGGCGTGACCGAAGTGGTGCGCGGCGCCGACCTGCTCGATTCCACCGCGCGGCAGATCCTGCTGCAGCAGGCGCTGGGCCTGGCCGTGCCACGCTACTGGCACCTGCCGCTGCTGCTCGATGCCCCGGGGCACAAACTGTCCAAGTCGCTGGCGTCGCTGCCGGTGGACAGCACGCGGCCGGTGCCGGTATTGCGCGCGCTCTGGCAGCTGCTGGGCCAGGCGCCTGCCGCACTGGACGGCGCCGATGAGCGGGATGCGCTGCTGGAGGCTGCGCAACGGGCGTTCGACCCGGCGCGGCTGCCGCGGACCGACGTCCTGTTGCCGGCCGGCGCACTTTCCGCGCCGATGTTGCAGAATCCCCCTTCACCCACCTGATACCCGGACAGCACTCCATGACATCTCGCGTCGCACTGGTCACCGGCGGAACCGGCGGCATCGGTACCGCCATCTGCCAACGCCTGGCCGACCAGGGCCACCGGGTCGCCACCAACTACCGCGACGAGGCCAAGGCCCGCGTCTGGCAGCAAGCGATGACCGAGCGCGGCTACCACGTGGCGATCTTCCCGGGCGATGTCTCCGATCCAGACAGCGCCGAAGCGCTGGTGCGCGCCGTCGAGGCCGAGCTGGGCCCGGTCGAGATCCTGGTCAACAACGCCGGCATCACCCGTGACACCACCTTCCACCGCATGCGCGCGGACCAGTGGCACGATGTGATCAACACCAATCTCAACTCGGTGTTCAACGTCACCCGGCCGGTCATCGAAGGCATGCGCCGCCGCGGCTGGGGCCGGGTCATCCAGATCAGCTCGATCAACGGCCTGAAGGGCCAGTACGGCCAGGCCAACTATGCTGCGGCCAAGGCCGGCATGCACGGCTTCACCATCTCGCTGGCCCGCGAGAACGCCGGCTTCGGCATCACGGTCAACACCATTTCGCCCGGCTACGTCGCCACCGACATGGTGATGGCGGTTCCGGAGGACGTGCGCGCCAAGATCATCGCCGACATTCCCACCGGGCGCCTCGGCAAGCCGGAAGAAATCGCCTATGGCGTGTCTTTCCTGGTGGCCGAGGAAGCCTCGTGGATCACCGGCAGCAACCTGGACATCAACGGCGGCCACCACATGGGCTGGTGAGCCGCGCAGGGGGCGCCGCGGCATGCACCGGCGGCCCCTGCCGATGGTCATGCTGCGCAGCACGCAAACCCTTGTTGCGCAACATGATCGCCCCTGAAAGCCAAGCCTGGCGGGGGCTGGGGCGGTTGCAACCGCTGCTGCACTGCGCCATGCTGCGCGTCTACTGTGACGAGTACCGCTTCATGGCTGCGACCCGCATCATCAAGAAGTATCCGAACCGCCGTCTCTACGACACCGAGATCTCCAGCTACATCACCATCGAGGACGTGCGCCAGCTGATCCTGGACGGTGAAGACTTCGAAGTCCGCGACGCCAAGAGCGGCGACGACCTCACGCGATCGGTCCTGCTGCAGATCATCGCCGACCAGGAACAGGACGGCGAACCGATGCTGTCCACGCAGCTGCTGAGCCAGCTGATCCGCTTCTACGGCGATTCCCTGCAGGGCTTCATGGGCAACTACCTGGAGCGCAGCATGCAGGTCTTCCTCGACCAGCAGCAGCAGTTCCGCCAGCAGATGGGCAACCTGCTGGGCCAGACCCCGTGGGCGATGATGAACCAGCTGACCGAGCGCAACCTGGAGCTGTGGCAGGAATTCCAGCGCAGCATGGGCAGCGGCTTCGGTGGCCCGCGCCCGGGCGGCACCGGCACGGGCACGGGCACCGGCAACAAGCCGAACGAACCGGGCACCGGCACCGGCAGCAAGACCCGCCGTTGAGCCGCTTCACAGGCTGACACGAAAACGGCGCGCCCCTGGCGCGCCGTTCTGTTTGGCATCGCGCCAACGATGCGTCAGCGTTTCGCCTTGCACCCCGTGCACACGCGCTCGACCTTGTAGCCCTTGGCCTTCAGCTTCTCGACCACGCCATCACTGCCCAGCAGGTGCAGCGTGCCGACCACCACCAGCGTACCGCCCTGCCCGGCCTGCAGGTACGGCTGCAGCTTCGGCACCCAGGCATCGTTGCGCCCGGTGTTGATGCGCTGGTACAGCTGCGGGTACTGCTGGCGCATCTCTGCCGCCATCTTGGTCCACAGCAGGCGATCATCACCGCGGCGCCACGCATCATGCAGCAGCCGCGCCTGCTCATCGGCCTTGCCGGCCTGGTCCAGTGCTTCGGCCAGCATCTGCCGCTGTTCCTGCAGCGTCATTCCGTCAAGCATGCCGATCTGGGTATCAATGTCCTCCAGTCCCGCCGTCTTGCGGCCGGTCTTCTGCGCGCGCTCCATGAAGTGGCGGTCCAGGCCCAGCGCCGGGTCCAGGCCGAGCTTCTGCATCTGCCCGATCGAAATGCTCAGGCCGACGAACCAGGGCTTCATGCCCTGCATCTGCGCCAGCGGCAACTGGTTCTGGGCAGCAAAGGCCTGCAGCTTCTGCCAGGTGGCCGCATCCAGATCACGCTTCAGCTCGCTGCCATCGGTGCGGATCGCCGCCTGCACCATGCGGCTGGCCAGCTGGGGCGACTGCATGTCTTCCGGCGACAGTTCGAACACTACCCGCTGTGAGGCCTCGAACGCCTGTTCGACATCGGGCGACAGCGGGTAGTCCTGCGGCTTCAGCAGGTGGAAGGAACCGAGCAGGTAGAGGCGTGAGTCGCCTGGGCCGGTCACTTTCCACAGCAACGGCACCGGCGGCCTGGCCGCCGCTGCGCCAGCGGTGTCGGCTTGCAGGGTACGTGCTGCAACCAGCGGTGCCAGCGCACAGGCCGCCAACAGAACGGCGGCACGCAACAGTGATCTGATCGGCATCTCAGCCTTCTCCTTCAGGCAGGTGGTAGGCCTTCTCGCCCGCTTCCACGCGCAGGTCCAGCCGGTTTTCAGGCGGCGCCAACGGGCAGGTTGCATAGGCGGTGAACGCACACGGTGGGTTGTAGGCATGGTTGAAATCGATGCGCACCGTACCATCGGCGCCTGGCGCATCGGTGTCCAGGTAACGCCCAGCCGGATAGCTGCCGCGACCGCTGGTGCGGTCGGCGAAGATCAGGAACAGCGGCTGCCCGGGTGCACCTATCGCCTCCAGCCGCCAGTTGCGGCCATCACGCTGGAACTCGACCGCGCCCGCGTTCGGCATCTCGGTGGTCAAGCCAGTGATATCGACGATCGGCAGGGCCTTGCCTGGCGGGTGTGCGATGAAGCGCGCCTGCACCTGCCAGTCAGGACCGCCCGGCCAGTACTCCAGGCCGGCGAACCCACGGCGTGCAGGCGCATCGGCGTGCTTGACCCGCAGCGCATCGCGCGGACCGCGACGGATGATGCTGAGCTGGCCTTTGCCACCATCGAAGGCCAGCTGCGTCGGCTGCGGATCCTTGTCGGTGTCGATGCGGATGCGGCCGCGGACCGGTTTGCCCCCATGGCTGACGTCCGTACCGGCTTCGGGAGTGAACCACCATTGGCTGCCTTCGCGGCGCAGCAGGCCCAGCTTGTCCGGCCCCACCGCCAGGCGGATGCCATTGGTCGCGCCACTGCCGACAAAGTGCGATCTGTTCTGCAGCCAGTGCAGGCCGACCAGCGCTGTCCAACCGTCCGGGCGGGTCAGGTCCTGATAGCGTGCCACCCGCCACTGCTGCTGCCCGGCGGCATAGGACGGATCCTCCGCGGCCGAAGCCGGTGCCGGCGGCGGCGCGGGGCTGCAGGCGGCCAACACCATGGCGACCAGCAGGCCGCCCATTCCCCGATAACGCATCGATGCTCCCCTCAACGTCCGCGCAGGAACCAGCGGTCGATCTCCGCCAGCGAAAAACGGGCCCAGGTCGGCCGGCCGTGGTTGCATTGGCCGGACCGCTCGGTGATCTCCATGTCGCGCAGCAGCGCGTTCATTTCCGGCACGGTCAGGCGACGGTTGGCACGCACCGCGCCGTGGCAGGCCATGGTCGACAGCAGCTCGTCGCGCGCGCTGGCCACGCGGCGGCTCTGGCCGTGCTCGCGCAGGTCGGTCAGCACGTCGCGCAGCAGGCCTTCCGGTTCGGCATGCGCCAGCAGTGCCGGTATGCTGCGCACGTGCAGTGAACCGGGGCCGGCACGGGTCACTTCGAAGCCGAGTGCGGCCAGCGTGTCGGCTTCGCTTTCGGCGGTATCGGCCTCGCGCTCGCCCACCGCCAGCGTGATCGGCACCAGCAACGGCTGCGACTGCAGGCCGATGCCATCGTGCGCGTTCTTCAGCCGCTCGTAGCCGATGCGTTCGTGTGCGGCATGCATGTCGACCACGATCAGGCCTTCGGCGTTCTCGGCCAGGATGTAGATGCCGTGCAGCTGCGCGATCGCATAGCCCAGCGGCGGCACTCCGGCATCGGCACTGGTGACCGGCAGTCCGTTCTCGGTCGGCATCGGCGGCAGCGCCGCCCCGGGCTCGGCACCGGCCGGCGTGGCATACAGCGCGGCGTAGGCCGCCGGTGCATCAGCGACCTGCAGCCCAAGGGGCTGCTGCGGGCGCCAGCCGGAAAAGCCACCGCCGCCTGCGCCCGAGCCGGCACCGGGCGCAGGCCCACGCACCAGCCCGAAACCCGATGCGCCCGCGCTCGATGCCATCGATGCAGCAGCGGCGTCCACCGGATGCACCGGACCCGCACCGATCTCCTGCGCCGACATGCCCGCGCGGGTATCAGCCAACGCGTCCTTCAGCGTGCGATAGACGAAGTCATGCACCAGCCGCGAATCACGAAAGCGCACCTCGTGCTTGGCCGGGTGCACGTTGACATCAACACGGGTCGGGTCCAGTTCGAGGAACAGCACATAGGCCGGCTGCCGACCGTGGTACAGCACATCGCCGTACGCCATCTTCACCGCGTGGGCGACGCTGCGATCACGCACCGAACGGCCGTTGACGTACAGGTACTGCTGGTCGGCGCTGGCACGCGAGTAATGCGGCTGCGCGATCCAGCCATGCAGGCGCAGGCCGGCGCCACTGTGATCCACGCGCACGGCCTGGTTGGCGAAATCCTCGCCCAGCGTTTCTGCCAATCGCGTATCGGAATACAGATCGCCCGGCTTGTAACGGCGCGAGGCCTTGCCGTTGTGGGACACGCGCAGTTCGACGTCCGGCCGCGCCAGGGCCAGCGAGCGCAGCCATTCTTCGATATGGCCCAGCTCGGTGCGCTCGGCGCGCAGGAACTTGCGCCGCGCCGGTACGTTGTAGAACAGCTCGCGCACTTCCACCGTGGTACCCGGCGCATGCGCGCGCGGCGTCACCTCACCGATCTTTCCGCCTTCGATCTGCAGCGCGGAACCATGCTCGTCATGTGCGCGACGCGAGGCCAGGGTGAAGCGACTGACCGAGGCGATCGACGGCAGCGCTTCGCCACGGAAACCGAGCGTGGCCACCGATTCAAGATCGTCCAGATCGGCGATCTTGCTGGTCGCGTGGCGCGATACCGCCAGCGGCAGCTGCTCCGGCGCGATGCCACTGCCGTTGTCGCGGATGCGGATCAGGCGTACACCGCCCTCTTCAAGATCGATATCTACGCGGCTGGCACCGGCGTCGATCGCGTTCTCGACCAGCTCCTTGACCACCGAAGCGGGACGCTCGACCACTTCGCCAGCGGCGATCTGGTTGATCAGGATCTCCGGCAAGGGCCGGATCGGGCGCGGACCGGGCGCGCTCATGGGAGATGATGGGCAGCAGACTTCATGGGTCGATGATAGCGGAGCGCCCGTGGATAGAGTCGACTGTCAGTCGACTGCTCTCCGCCCGGGCGCCGAAAAGCCCCGCGCTGCGCACGTAGTCGACTAACAGTCGACTCTACCGCGCTCTACAGGAAGCGGATTACTTGCTGCCGCCGGCCATGGTGGCTGCGGCGTCGATCTCGGCCTGGGCACGGGCCGCGTACAGCGTCCCCGGCGGTGGCTGGCGGCTGAAGAAGGTGTGCACGCCATCGAGCACGGCACCGGCGATCTTGCGCTGGTAGGCCGGGTCGGTCAGGCGACGCTCTTCATCCGGGTTGGAGATGAACGCGGTTTCCACCAGCATCGCCGGCATGTCCGACGTACGCAGCACCGCGAAGTTGGCGCGCTCGATGTTCGGCTTGTGGTTGTTGCCGATCCGCTTAAGGCCGCCCAGCACGTGGCCGGCGGCGTCTTCGGACGCCTTCATGTAGCCGCTCTGCGCCAGGTCCAGCAGCACATTGGCAAGCGTGCCCTCGGTCTGCTGCAGGCGAACGCCACCGACCAGATCGGCCGCGTTTTCCTTGTCTGCCAGCCAACGGGCGCGCTGCGAAGAGGCACCCTTGGTCGACAGCACGTACACCGACGAACCGGTGGCCGAACGGTTCTCGGCCGCGTCGGCATGGATGGAAATGAAGATGTCGGCCTTGTTCGCACGCGCCTTCTGCGCGCGCATCGGCAGCGGAATGAACACGTCACTGTCGCGGGTCAGGTAGGCCTTCAGGCCCGGCGTCGCATTGACCTGACGGGCCAGTTCCCGCGCCACCGCCAAAGTGACATCCTTCTCACGCTTGCCGGTCGGGCCGATCGCGCCCGGATCCTGGCCTCCGTGACCGGGATCGATGGCCACCACCAGATGGCGCATGCCGGCCTGCATGCGGATGCGGGAGGCATCACTGGGCATGGCCGGGCGCGGCGGTTCCACCGGCGTCGGTGCCGGCGCAGGCACCGTGGCCGGCGGCGTGGTCACCACCGCTGCGGTGCGCTGCCCAGCGAGGATCGCGGCCGGCGAGGAAGAAGGCGAACTGCTGGCCACGGTACCCGCCGCCGCGACCTGGGCCGGCGCGGTGGATGGCGCCGGGGTAGGCGTGGCCGGCGCGGCGGCGGTGGCACTGGCCTGCTGCCGCACCTGGGCAGTCAGCAGCGCCGTGGCACGCGCGGCATCGGTACGCGCCTGCGCGCTCTCCGCCGGCGTCGGCGTCGGTGCGGGCGTGTTGGCCGGCGCCTGCGGCGGCACCGCCGGCGTCGCTGCCGGACGGCTGGCGGCCACGGCCGGGCCATCGCCCGGCCATTCGATCACCAGCTTGGATTCATTGCCCTCGCGCTGCATCTGTGGGCGGAACGGCGCCACCGATTCAGCAAGGTCGAAAACGACACGGAAGGTACCCGGCACCGGCTGTCCGGTGCGCACTGCGGTGACCACGCCCTGCGCCGCCGGCATTTTCAGGTTGCGTACGGCGCTGGAGTCCGGGAAATCGACCACCAGGCGGTTCGGTCCGGCCAGCGACAGCGTCTTGTAACCGCCACTGCCCACCAGCGAGATCTCGGCACGGGTGCCGGTGGCACCGGTATTCAGCAGGACCTGGCGAATTTCACCGGCCCACGCGCTGACGCTCGCCAGACCCAGTCCGACGGCGGCACAGATGGCGATGAGACGGTTCCCCGGGCGCATGGCTCAGGATTCAATCACCGCACTGAACGGAATGCAACACCTTTTTCCTTAATAATCCGTAACCTGCCGGTGTTTGTTCTCGTCAGCCGACAGATATGGCCTGCAAGTCGCCTCCTTGGGGAAGCCGTTTCAGCCATTCATGCCCTGCGTCGCTGGCGCCAGTGAGACGAACGCGACGCCCTTGTCCCTCGATCTCCAGCGCCACCACCAGGTCGGTTGGCGGCAGCGCACCGGCACCGCGTTCCGGCCATTCAACCAGCCACAGTACCGCGCTGCCCTCGTCCAGCCCGAGGAAATCGAGTTCGCCGGCCTGCCCGATCCGGTACAGATCCAGATGCCAGGCCTCGCCACCGCCGGCCAGCGGATAGCGCTCGACCAGGGTGTAGGTCGGGCTGCGGATGGCGCCCTGGACACCCAGCGCGCGCAGCAGTGCGCGGGCCGTGGTGGATTTGCCGGCCCCCAGGTCGCCGCGCAGTTCGACCAGCGCCTGCGGCGGCCGGGTGGCCGCCAGCCATTGCCCGAGCAGTTCAGTGGCATCGCTGTCGGCAAGGAAGAAATCGATCATCGGGAAAGTTCCGGGTTGGCCAGTCGCCGCAACGGCGACAGCAGATCAGTAGGAAGCAGGCCGCGCGCGCCATCGGCGGCCGCGGCGTCGCCCGCGAGCCCATGCAGCAGCGCACCGGCCGCGGCGGCGTCGAAGGCGGCCAGGCCCTGCGCGCGCAGGCTGGCGATGATGCCGGTGAGCAGATCGCCCATGCCTCCCACGGCCATGCCGGGATTGCCTGCAGCGATCAGCCGTGGCGCCTGCCCGGGCGCCGTCACGATGCTGCCTGCGCCCTTCAACACCACCACGGCGTGGAAGCGTTCGGCCAACGCCTGCGCACAACGGTAGCGATCGGCCTGGATGTCAGCGGTACTGCAGCCGAGCAGGCGCGCGGCCTCGCCCGGATGTGGCGTAAGGATGGCGTCCGGCAGCGCGCGCGGATCCTGCGCCAGCAGATTCAGTGCATCGGCATCAACCACCAGCGGCTTGTCGCTGTCCAGCACCTGCGCAAACATTGCGCATGCCCATTCGTCCTGGCCCAGGCCGGGGCCGATCGCCACCACCTTCGCCTTGTCCAGCAGCGCCGGCAGCACATCGCCGTCTTCCAGTGCATGGGTCATCGCCTCGGGCAGCCGAGCCAGCAGTGGACCGACGTGGTCGCGGCGGGTGCCCAGGCTCAACAGCCCCGCCCCTGCGCGCAAGGCGGCCTCGGCTGCCATGGCGATGGCACCGCCGCTGCCGTGGTTGCCGCCGACGCACAGCACGTGGCCGGATTCGCCCTTGTGGCTGTTGGCGCGGCGCGGCGGCAGCAGTGCCGGCAAGCGCGCCTGGGTCCAGTGCTCCACGGCGGGTGACACGCCCTGCCATGCGGCCGCGGGCAGCTGCAGCGGCGCCAGCGCCTTCTGGCCACAGTGATCCAGCGCATCGCCGGTATACAGCCCGCGATGCGGCACGATGAACTGCAGGGTCAAAGCAGCCTTCACCGCTTCGCCCGGTACGGCGCCCCGATCGGCATCGACGCCACTGGGGACGTCCAGCGCCAAAACCGGTGCCGCCTGCGCGTTGAGGGCGACGATCAGCGCCTGCGCCACACCTTCCGGCACGCGATCGAAGCCCAGACCGAACAGGGCATCGACCCAGATATCGGCCTCGGGCAGCACGCCGTCGAAATCGGTGAGGGTGCCGCCACCGGACTTGAATTCCGATGCGGCACGCTGCGCCAGCGACGTCGCCGGTGGCTTGCCCGGCAAGGCGATCACCGTCACCGTACGCCCGGCCTGTCGTGCATGGCGGGCCAACACCAGGCCATCGCCGCCGTTGTTTCCTGCGCCAACCACCACGCCGATCCGCTGCGCTTGTGGCCAATGCTGCAGCAGGCACTGCCAGGCGGCGTGGCCGGCCTGCGCCATCAGGCTCCAGCCGCCCTCGGCAGCCAGTGCCGAGGCCTGCGCATCAAGCGCACGCGCGGCAGCGGAATCGAACAGAGCGGCAAGGTTGGCCATGCGGGGATTTTATACTGGTGCATATGTCTCCCGCCCCCGCCCCTGTCGATCCGGCCCAGGCCGTACAGCGCATCCGCGAACTGGCGCGTGCGCATGGCTTCCAGCGCTGCGGCATCGCCGGCATCGAGCTGGGCGAGGACGAGGCGCACCTGGCCGACTGGCTGGGCCAAGGCCTGTACGGCACGATGGACTGGATGGCGCGCCACGGCACCCTGCGCGCGCGCCCGGCCGAGCTGCTGCCCGGCACGGTGCGGGTGATCTCGGTAGGCATGGACTACAGCCACAAGGACGACACCGAAGCCTGGGCAACCCTGGCCGACCCGGGCCGCGCCTACGTGGCCCGTTACGCCTTGGGCCGCGACTACCACAAGCTGATGCGCAACCGCCTGCAGAAGCTGGCCACGCAGATCAACGATGAAGTGGCACCGCTGGGCTACCGGGTATTCGTCGATTCGGCGCCGGTGCTGGAGCGCGCACTGGCGCGCAACGCGGGGCTGGGCTGGATCGGCAAGCACACCTGCCTGATCGACCGCAACGGCGGTTCCTGGTTCTTCATCGGCGAGATCTACATCGATATCCCGCTGCCGATCGATGCGCCGGCTACGGCACACTGCGGCACCTGCACGCGCTGCATCGATGTCTGCCCTACCCGCGCGATCACCGGCCCGCAGCGGCTGGACGCGCGGCGCTGTATTTCCTACCTGACCATCGAGCACGACGGTGCCATCCCCGAAGACATGCGGCCGTTGATCGGCAACCGCATCTACGGCTGTGACGACTGCCAGCTGGTCTGCCCCTGGAACAAGTTCGCCAAGCGTACCGACGAAGCCGATTTCCGCGCGCGCAACAACCTCGATACCGCGCGCCTGGACCAGCTGTTCGCCTGGGACGAAGCCGAGTTCCTGCGCCGCACCGAAGGCAGCCCGATCCGGCGTAGCGGCCATGAGCGCTGGCTGCGCAACATCGCCGTGGCGCTGGGCAATGCGCCGTCCTCGGCCGAAGCGCTGGCTGCCCTGCAGACCCGCATCGACGATCCCTCGCCGCTGGTGCGTGAACACGTGCAGTGGGCACTGGGCCAGCACACGGTGCGCTGACGTGCGATCCTGAGCCCCCGTTCCGCCCGCAGCACGCCGTTCCCATGCAGCCACGCAACAACGACATCCTCACCCCCAGCCAGCTCAACACCCTGGCCCGCGACCTGCTGGAAGGCAGCTTCCCGGCGATCTGGGTCGAGGCCGAACTGGGCAGCGTGGCGCGTCCCGCCTCCGGGCATCTGTATTTCACCCTGAAGGACGCACGTGCGCAGCTGCGCGCGGCGATGTTCCGGATGAAGGCGCAGTACCTGAAGTTCGTGCCGCGCGAAGGCATGCGCGTGCTGGTGCGCGGCAAGGTGACCCTGTACGACGCCCGTGGCGAGTACCAGATGGTGCTGGACCACATGGAGGAAGCCGGCGAAGGCGCACTGCGCCGCGCCTTCGAGGAGCTGAAGGCACGGCTGGAGGCCGAAGGCCTGTTCGACCCGGCACGCAAGCGGCCGCTGCCGGCGCACGTGCAGCGCCTTGCGGTGATCACCTCCCCCACCGGCGCCGCTGTGCGCGACGTGCTGAGCGTGCTCGGCCGCCGCTTCCCGCTGCTGGAAGTGGACCTGCTGCCGACCCTGGTGCAGGGCAGCAGCGCCGCTGCACAGATCACCCGCCTGCTGCAGGCCGCCGATGCCAGTGGCCGCTACGACGTGATCCTGCTGACCCGTGGCGGCGGTTCACTGGAAGACCTGTGGGCCTTCAACGATGAAGCACTGGCCCGTGCGATCGCCGCCAGCCGCACCCCGGTAGTGTCGGCGGTGGGCCATGAAACCGACTTCAGCCTGAGCGACTTCGCCGCCGACCTCCGTGCACCGACGCCATCGGTGGCAGCCGAGCTGCTGGTACCGGACCAGCGCGAACTGGCCCTGCGCCTGCGCCGCACCGCGGCACGCATGGCGCAGCTGCAGCGGCACACGATGCAGCAGGCGATGCAACGTGCTGACCGTGCCCTGCTGCGCCTGAACGCGCAGAGCCCGCAGGCGCGACTGGACCTGTTGCGCCGCCGCCAGCTCGATCTGGGCCGGCGCCTGCATGCCGCGTTCAACCAGCAGCAGGAGCGCCGTGCTGCGCGCCTTCGCCATGCAGCGGCGGTCCTGCGCGGGCACCACCCACAGCGCCAGCTCGACACGATGCAACGCCGCCTGGCCGCCCTGCGCGGACGACCGCAGGCAGCGATGCAGCGTCTGCTGGAACGCGATGCGCTGCGCCTGCGCGGGCTGGCGCGTTCGCTGGAAGCGGTCAGCCCGCTGGCGACTGTAGCGCGCGGCTACAGCATCCTGACCCGCAGTGACGATGGCACGCTGGTGCGCCAGGTCGATCAGGTACAGCCCGGCGACGCATTGCAGGCGCGCGTGGGCGACGGCGTGATCGACGTGCAGGTCAAGTAAAGGGGTTCGGCAGGGCTGCGCCCTGCACCTGCAGAGGCAAATGCAACAGCCGAAGCAACAGCGAAAGCGGCTCTGGATTGCTGATAGCTTGGCGGGGTGGTGTGGCTGTGCAGGACACGCCGTAAACCCATCCCTGGGGGCTCGATGGCGCCATCCATGGCGCCAACGGTCCTCACAGCCACACCGCCCCACCCTCGACAGTGTCCCGATGACGGTCGGTAGATCCACGCCATGCGTGGATGAATCTCTTTCAGATATCGAATCAATTCGGGGTCAGATCCGTTTTCCTGCGGAAAACGGATCTGACCCCAAGCGCCATTCCGGCAGATCGCGGACATCTGTCGAAGGCGGGGTGGGTCCGGTTGCGGGGGCGTGAGCCGCATGGATGCGGCGACCGAGCTTACATGGACGTACTTGCAGCGGCCCCCGCAACCGGACCCACCCCGCCATCCCACGGAATGCACGCTGTTGCTGTTGCTGTTGCTGTTGCTTCGGCAGGTGCAGGGCTGCAAGCCCTGCCGAACAACCCCCTACTTTGCCTGCTCGCAGAACTTCTGCCGGTACTCGAGTGCCTTCGGCATCAACGCCTGCAGGTTCTGGATACGGGTACCCGGGTTCGGGTGAGTCGACGCGAACTCCGGCGGTGACTGGCCACCACTGGCCTGGCCCATGCGCTGCCACAGCGGCACCGCCTCGCGCGGGTCGAAGCACGCCGCCGCAGCCAGCATCAGTCCCACTTCATCGGCCTGCGTCTCGTGGCTGCGCGCATAGGGCAGCAGATACCCGTAGCCCATCGCCGACATCATCATCTGTTGCTGCTGCGCATCCATGCCGCTGGCGGCGCCGGCCATCTGCCCGATCTGGGTCAGCTTCTGCTGCGCCATCCGCTGCGCACCGTGGCGCAGCAGCGCATGGGCAATCTCGTGGCCCATCACCACCGCCATCGCGTCGCGCGTGCGCGCCACCGGCACCAGGCCGGTATAGACCGCCATCTTGCCACCAGGCAGGCAGAATGCGTTGGCCTGTTCAGATGGGATCACGTTGACTTCCCACTGGAAATCACGCGCGAAATGCGCCGGCTGAACGCCGTGCTCCTGCGCCAGTGCAGTCTCCACCACATCAACCTTGGCAATCAGGCGCTGGGCGATGTCGCGCACATCGCGCGCGATCGGCGCGTTGGAGTCCATCGGCGGCTCCTCCGAGAGGATCTGCTGGTAGGCCTGCAAGCCCAAGGCGGTCTCCTGGCGGGCGTCCAGGCTGCTGTCAATCATCACCTTCTCGCCGGTGTAGGGGTCCACCGTGCGATTGGAAAACCAGTAGAAGAGCGCATAGCCGGCGGCCAGCAACAGCACCCACCAGCGGATGTTGCCAAACAGGCCGCGACGCTGCGGGCCTTGGGGCGAGCGGGAAAAGGGATCATTGCGCATCAGGGGTCGTCCAGCAGGCCCCGCCGGCCGGCGGGCACGGCGCAATCTTAGTGCGCGGGCGCCAGCAGCGGGTGAAGCCCGGTGCCGCTCAGATGCCCCGCACCAGGCGGAAACCGATGCGCGCGCTGGTGGTGTCCGAATCCTGCGACTGCCGCCACGCCGCACGGGTCTGCTCCGGCGCGTTGGCCCAGTTGCCCCCGCGGATCACCCGTGCGCGGCAGCCCGGGTTGAACCAGGCCGCGCCATCGGAGGGCGCGCGCCGGTAGCTGGCATGCCAGCAATCGGCCACCCACTCGCTGAGATTGCCCGCCATGTCGTGCAGGCCGAAGGCATTGGCCTGGAAACTGGCCACCGGCGCGGGCCCCCACCAGCCATCGCCATAGCCGATGAAGGCGTTGTGCCAGTGCCGTCCCGATGGCGAGACATCCTTGCTGCCAGTGAAGTTGCCAGCACCGGGCGGCGGCGTGCCGGCGGCGCCCCACGGATAGCGGCCACTGCTGCCGGCGCGCAGCGCGTATTCGAACTCGGCCTCGCTGGGCAACCGGTAGCTGCGCCCGGTCTGCTCGGACAACCACGCCGCATAGTTTTCGGCATCGCGGATACTGACATGCATCACCGGCAAATTGGCCATCGCGAGGCCACCGTCGTAGTCCGAACGCCAGTCCACGCCGCTGCGGCGGATGAAGTTGCCGCTGCGTTCGTCATAGACCACCGAATGGCCGCGACGGGTCGCACGCGGGCGCGCGTTGGTCGCCTTCACGTAGCGCTGGAAATCGCTGACCGTGACCTCAGTGATCGCCATCGCGAAGCCTCGATCAAAGCGCACATAGTGCGATGGTCGCTCAGCATCGCTCGAACCCGGTTCGGCATCACCGGCGCCCATCTGGAAACCGCCATGCGGCACCACCACCATCTGCGGACCGCGTCCGCCATCACGCATGGCGTCGCTGAACACCTGTCCCGGGCGGAAGCTGCCGTAGTGGGTGGCCAGGTCGATGCGCTCACGCAGCTGGGCCACCACCGCGTCTCCCGGCAGGGCGATGCGCAGGGCCTCGGCCAGTTTCTCGCGTGCCGGCTTCAGGCCCTGCGGCGTGGACAGGTCGCGCAGGCCGTCATCGCGCAACTGCAGCAATGCCGCCGCACGGATCTGCTCGATGCGCTCGAACGCGTCGGCAATGGTCGGCGACGAGTCGCGCACCTTGCTGGCTTCGGCCAGCCAGGTGCCCGCGCTGGCGAAATCGCGCGTGCGAGCAGCGTCCTCGGCACGACGGATCAACCCGCTTTCGGCCGCGGCCAGTCCCTGCCGTGCACGGCTGTTGTTCTCGTCCAGTGCCAGCGCCTCGCGGAAGTTGCCGATGGCGCCATCCCCGTCCTCGCCGATCCGGTCCGCGCGCAGGTCCTCTTCACCGGCGCGGTTGTAAGCGACCACCCGCTGGGCAAGCTCCACCCGACCCTGCAGTGCGCGTACCTTCTCGTCCTTGGGCGCCAGGGTCAGCAGCACCAGCGCCTGGCGGCTGGCCTCGGCCAGCGCCTCGCGCTGCTTCAGCGGCCGCACCAGCAACGCATCCGCCTGCTGCTGCAGGCGCTGGCGGGCACGCTGCAGGCCCTGGCGGGCCTGGCGGTCATCCGGGTCCTCTTCCTGTACTGCCAGCCACAGCGGAATGGCGGCATCGGCATCCTCATACAGCCGGCCCTCAGTGAAGGCCTGCCCGGCCGCGCGGCGCAACTGCGCCAGGCTGCGGCCCTGGCGGTCCACCCGCGGCGGCGTCCACTGCTGTACATCCTCGGCGGCATCCTCACCGGCGATGGTCACGCTGCCCTGCCCGGCCTGCGGGCGCTCGTCGCTGTCTGCGTTCGCGGACGGGCGCGCCTCCTCCCCGGCACTCCGGTCCACTGCCGTGGGGGGCGACGGCGTGCAGCCTGCCAGGGCCATGGCCAAGGCGGTGCACAGCGCGGACGACAACGGAAAACGCAAGCGGAGCCTCCTTCGGCACGGACGCGCACCGACGTTAGGCTATTCTCCCCTGCCTGAGCAAACCCGAGTAGTAGGCCCTGAACCGTGGCAACCTGGATCACCACCCCCGCCGAGCTGGATGCGTACTTCCAGCAGCGCCCGACCCGCATCGGCCTGGACACCGAATTCATCCGTGAACGCACCTTCTGGCCGCAGCTGGCCCTGGTGCAGATGGCGGTCGGGCAGGACATCCTGCTGATCGATCCGCTGATTCCCGGCATGACCGAGGCACTGGCGCCGTGGCTGGCCGATGAATCGATCACCAAGGTGATGCACAGCGCCAGCGAAGACCTGGTTGCCTTCAAGTGGACCTGCGGCGTGTTGCCGCGACCGCTGTTCGACACACAGATCGGCGCCTCGCTGGCCGGCATTGGTGGCGGCATGGGCTACCAGAAGCTGGTCGCGGAAATCACCGGCGTGGCGCTGGCCAAGGGCGAAACACGCTCGGACTGGATGCGCCGTCCACTCTCGGAGTCGCAACTGCAATACGCCGCCGACGACGTCGAGCACCTGTTCGCGCTGCATGACGCCATTGATGCCAAGTTGCAGGCACTGGGCCGCCAGCAGTGGCTGCACGACGACGGCGAGCGCCTGCTGGCCAGCGTCGCCAATGACGAGGACCGCTGGCCGCATCTGGCGATGCGCTCAGCGCAGTTTCTCGATGCTCCCGCGCAGCGCCGCCTGCTGCGCCTGCTGCGCTGGCGTGATGTGCAGGCACGCAGCAGCGACCGCCCGCGCAGCTGGATCCTGGACAACGAACTGGCCGCCACGCTGGCACGCACGCCACCGGCCGATGCCGCCGCGCTGGCCACGCTGTTTGAACAGTTCCCGAAGGCACCGCGCAAGCTCGCCGGCGCGGTGTGGCAGGCGCTGGACACGCCGCTGGCCGATGAGGCCGAGGCACCGCTGGCGTTGCCCGCCAACGACACCAACAAGCAGGCACTGAAGAGGCTGCAGGACGCCGTTGCCGAGCGCAGCCGCGAGCTGGGCCTGCCGGATGGCGTGCTGGCCTCGCGCAAGCATCTGGAAAGCTACCTGGAGCGCCGCCAATGGCCGGCCGCTCTGGCCGGCTGGCGCCAGCAGGAACTGGAGTCGCGGCTGCAGGCGCTGCTGCCGGCACGCTGATGACAAGGCGCCGGACCACGCCGGCGCCGTGCACCTCAAGCCTGCAGGGGCCGTGCTAGGGTTGGGCGGTACTGACAAGGAGACGTCGATGCAGACCCTCAAGATCGCGACCGCCTGCGCACCGCTGCTAACCACGTTGGGCCTGGCATGCTCTGGGCAGGCCGCACCGCTTTCCTACGCACAGGAAAAGGAGAACACAGCCAAGCTGGTGGACATCATTGACGGTGCCACCCGCGACGGTCTGGTTGCCGTGCTGGTGCCGGCCCCGTATGTCGTGCACAACGGCGGGCCAGGTGTCGGCTCTCCGGTCCCCGGCTTTCATCTGGGCAACCGCTCGACCGACCTACCCGGGTTCTCGACGCGGGTGTCCTTCCAGCACAAGGATATTCCCTCCCAGGGCTATGTGCAGCTGTTCAACACCAACGAACTGGAAACCGGCCCGCAGCGGACGGTGTTGATGGACGTGTTCGAGGTGCATCTGATTCCGCCGGGCACCTATCTGCTGAACGGTGCGGAGAACTACCGCCTGAACACCCGCGTGGCCAAGCTGAAGCCGCTGGGGACCACGGACGAAGTATCGAAGGACATCGGCGCCACCCGCCTGGCCGACGTCGATTACCGTTTCTATTCCTGGAAGAAGGTCTGGGTACCACCCGGCGTCCTGACCGATCAGCACTCCCAGCAGGTCTGCATCTCGGTGCATGTGGCCTCCGGCAACTGCGTGGCATGGGGCACCCAGAACTACGAAACCTCGCGCCCGACCGAAGGCTACTGGGATGACAGGATCGTCCCTGAAGACATCCCTGCCGTACGCATCCAGGCGGTCATCGCCAAGGCCCACGCGCCACTGGCCTTCACTGCCCGCGAAGGGCAGATCCTGCTCAGCCCCTTCATTGTTGCCGCCGACGGCGATATCGATTTCAACGCCAACGACTGCGCACCGGTCGACAAGCTGATGGGATGCGCCCTGCGCCGCTTCACGGTGCACTACCAACCCGCGCCGCTGGACGCTGCACGCAAGCACATCGCAATCACCTCGCGCGGCCTCAACGGCAAGCAGCGCAAGGTACTGGAGCGGATGGAGGCGATGCAGCTGCAGGTGCTGGGCCCCAGTGCGCCGTCCGATGCAGCGCTGGGCAAGGGCGTCAGCGCCACGCCTTGAGCACGGATGATGCCTGGCCAGCAACGAAAAACGGCGCTCGATGAGCGCCGTTTCCGGTACACGACGGGGTAAGGCTTACCAGTTCATGTTCAGCGAGACACCGACGGTGCGCGGTTCGTTGTAGACCGCGGCCATGTAGTTCTCGATCACACCCTTGAGGTTCTTCTCGTTGGTGATGTTGCGCGCGAACAACGCCACTTCATAGGCACCGTAATTGCCCGAGTAGCCGATCTTCAGGCCACCTTCGAAGTCACCCTTGGAGTTGAACTCCTTGCTGTCGTACAGCACGAAGCTGGTGTAACCCTGCTTGTTCCAGTCGGTGGACACGAACATGGTGCCGGCGTCGCTGACCGGGAAGTCGTAGCGGGCGGCCAGGTTCACGTTGTACTTCGGTGCGTTCGGCAGCGGGTTGCCGTCGATCTGCGCGAAGGTGTTGGCGCCGACCTTGATGGTCGGGTCATTCACCGTGCACACCACCTGGCCGTTGAGGCCGCAGACCTGTGCGTAGACGCGCTTGTCCTTGATCTCGCTGTGCAGCAGGCTCAGGCCGGCGCTCAGGGTCAGGTTCGGGATCGGGCGCAGCTCCATGTCGGCTTCGAAGCCGTAGGCCCTGGCCTTGTCGGCGTTGAACAGCACGCCGTTGCCGTCCGAGTCGTTGCCGTTGAGCTGGATGTCGTTGACGGTGTAGGTGAACGCGGTGGCATTCAAGCGCAGGCGGTTGTCCCACAGGCTGCTCTTCACGCCTGCTTCCCAGGACAGGATGGTCTCGGAATCGGCGGTGGTGAAGTCGGCATTGAACACGGCCGAGCGGCCCTGGATGGTCGGGCCGCGGAAGCCGCGGGCGACCTTGGCATAGACGCTCACGTCCGGCGTGACCTGATACATCGCGCTCAGATCCCAGCTCGGGGTGGTGTCGGACATCTTGACGTCGGTGCGGCCCTTGTAGGTGACCACGCCAGCGGCAGTGTCAGCCGTCTTCAGCAGGCGGGTGTGCTTCTCGTCCCGGGTCTGGCGCAGGCCGGCGGTAACGGTGAACTTGTCGGTGAAGGCATAGCTCAGCTGGCCGAAACCGGCCCACGAGGTGTTCTTGTTGCGCAGGCGCACCCAGTTGTTCGGGTTACGTGCCGGGCTCTGCAGGAACCACGCGCGCTGGTAGAAGTCGGTGGTGTCGCTGCCGTTGAAGTAGAACGCACCGGCCTGCCACTGCAGCGCGCGGTCGTCATGGCTGGCCAAGCGGAATTCCTGGGTCCACTGGTCCAGGTCGCGGATGCGGCCCATCGACTGGCCGTAGCCGTTCGGCACGCCGTTGACCGGGAAGTTCGCCGCGGCGCCACCGTCGGTGTCACCACGGCTGTAACCGGAAGTGGTCTCGTAGGCGGTGATCGAGGTGAAGTCGATCGCACCGAAGTCGTAGCGTGCCTTCACCGAGCCGCCGTAGGTCTTGTAGGCCTGCGGGTTGTTGTCGGCCTCGTCGTAGGCGACCTTGTCGCGCGGCACGTCGGTCTTGTTCGAGCCCTTGGTCAGCGCACCGCGCAGGAACAAGGTCGAGGTGCCTTCATAGTCGCGGGCGTGGGCCGAGGCCAGGATCGAGAACTGGTCGCTCGGGGTCAGCAGCAGCTGGGCGCGCACGTTGCGGTCGTCGAAGCCGCCCATGGCGTTCTTCTTCGGGCTGACCGTGCCATCGGCGCTCGGGCCCTTGTAGGTGTTGTCGACGTAGTCATCGCGGTGCTGGTACAGCGCCGACACGCGGAACGAGGCGATGTCGTTGATCGGGCCGCCGAAGCCGCCGTCGATCGACACGCTGTTGTAGGTGGCGTAGCTGGCGCTGACCCGGCCGGTGTAGTCCTGGGTCGGCTTCAGGGTGTCGAACTTGACGATGCCGGCGGTGGTGTTGCGGCCGAACAGCGAGCCCTGCGGGCCGCGCAGCACTTCCACCTGGTCTACGTCATAGACCGGGTTGGACTTCAGCACCACGTGCTCCAGCACCACGTCGTCCTGGATGATCGACACCGGCTGCGAGGCTCCCAGGTAGAAGTCGATGTTGCCCAGGCCGCGGATGTAGAAGCGCGGGAAGATGCGGCCGGTGGTGGTTTCCGCATACAGGCTCGGCACGCGGCCGGACAGTGCCAGCAGGGTGTCGTCGCCGCCGGCGGTGAAGTCGCGCATGCGCTCTCCCTGCACCACACCCACCGAGACCGGCACTTCCTGCAGGTTCTGCTCACGGTGTTCGGCGGTCACGGTGATCGTGTCCAGGCCGGTTGGGGTCGGCGCACTGTCCTGCGCGGCGGCACCGAAGCTGCCCGCCAGGGCCAGGCCAGCACAGGCCAGGGCCAGCGGGTGACGGCGGAAGGAAACAAAGGAAGACGACAGACCCGACAGGCGGCGGGAATCGGAATGGGAGGGCATGCAATGCTCTGAGGAGGCGTCCGTGCGGCCTGCGCGAGCCGGGCGGCAAAAGGGAGGAGAACTGCGCAAGCGGCCATTATCCCCCAAATTGTTACGATTTCGTTGCGTGGTGCCCAAGCCCGTCGAAACAAGCGGTTTCGGCACAGTTACAGGGCATTCCGCACGCCCTGAAGGCTTGACTCAGGGCAGCGGGGTCAACGCGACATCGACCATCGCCAGCAGGCGCTCGCGGCTGATGCCGTCACGCGCCTGCACCGAGATGCCATGCAGCACCGTGGCGAAGTGGTCGCCCAGCGCCTGCACCGCCGCGTCGTCGGCCAGCTCCCCCTCGGCCTGCGCCTGCTGCAGCCGCGCGATGATCGCCGCCGTGCGCTGGCGACGATGACTGGCCAGCCAGTCCCGCACGCCTTCGCCATCGGGCGACACGCTGCTGGCCGAGGACACCACCAGGCAACCATGCGGGCGCCCGCGACGGGTGTAGGTCATCACCGCCTCGCGCAGCATCGAACCGATCGCCTCACGCAATGTTGCCTGCTCCAGCGCGCGCGGCGCGAAACCGCCCTCGCCTTCTTCGTACAGCGCCACGGCTTCGCGGAACAACTGCTCCTTGCTGCCGAACGCGGCGTAGATGCGTGCAGAGGCAATGCCCAGTGCTTCGACCAGTGCCGACATCGACGTGCCTTCATAGCCGTGCTGCCAGAACAGCAGCATCGCCTTGCGCAACGCCTGGTCCCTGTCGAATTCGCGCGGTCGCCCTGCCATCTGCCTGCCTGCTCCAGTGAGGCGCGCAGTGTAACGCGGGTGTTGACCATCGCGAGAGTCGCGCCTATTCTTTGTCGACCGACAAATAATTGGAGCAACACATGCAGACCCTCAAGGGCCCCAGCCTGCACCTGGCGCAGTTCGCCGGCGACCAGGCCCCGTTCAACTCACTTGCCAGCATTGCCGCGTGGGCCGCCGGCCACGGTTTCAAGGCGCTGCAGATTCCCGCCTGGGATGCACGCCTGTTCGACCTGGCCACCGCCGCCGACAGCCAGGACTACTGCGACGACATCCGTGGCACCCTGGCCGAGCACGGCCTGCAGGTCAGTGAGCTGACCACCCACATCCTCGGCCAGCTGGTGGCCGTGCATCCGGCCTACGACGAACTCTGCGATGGCTTCGCGCCGGAAGCACTGCGCGGCAATCCGCAGGCCCGCACGGAATGGGCACAGCAGCAGCTGCACCTGGCCGCTCGCGCCTCGCGCCGTCTTGGGTTGCAGGACATGGGCACCTTCTCCGGCTCGTTCGCCTGGCCCTACCTGTTCCCGTTCCCGCAGCGCCCGCCGGGCCTGATCGATGCCGCCTTCGATGAACTGGCCCGCCGTTGGCAGCCGATTCTCGACAGCTGCGAGGACAATGGCATCAACCTCTGCTACGAGATCCATCCCAGCGAAGACCTGCACGACGGCACCAGCTTCGAGCGCTTCTTCGAGCGCGTCGGCCAGCACGAGCGCTGCCGCATCCTGTTTGATCCCAGCCACTTCGTGCTGCAGCAGCTCGACTACCTGCAGTACCTCGACATCTACCACCCGCTGATCCGCATGTTCCACGTCAAGGATGCGGAGTTCCGCCCCAGCGGCCGCCAGGGCATCTATGGCGGCTACGCCGACTGGACCGAGCGCGCCGGCCGCTTCCGCTCGCTGGGCGATGGGCAGGTCGACTTCAAGTCGATCTTCTCCAAGCTGGCGCAGTACGACTACCAGGGCTGGGCAACGCTGGAATGGGAGTGCTGCCTGAAGGACCAGGAAGCTGGCGCGCGCGAAGGCGCCGCGTTCATCCGCGACCACATCATTCCGGTCACCGACAAGATCTTCGACGACTTCGCCGGTGCACCGATCAGCACCGCACAGATGCAGCAGATGCTCGGCATTGCCTGAGCCCCAACGGAGCATTCCCCCATGACCACCTTCCTTTCCGCCGGCGCTGCCGGCGACGCTTCGCTGCGCCACCACTACCTGCGCATCGATGGCCAGCGCGTGCATTGCGTCTCCGCCGGGCACGGTGCGCCCGTGCTGCTGATTCCCGGCTGGCCGCAGACCTGGTACGCGTGGCGCCACGTGCTGCAAGCACTGGCCGAGGCCGGTTTCGAAGCAATCGCCGTTGATCCACCGGGCATCGGCGAATCCGACCGTCCCGCCCACGGCTACGACACCGGCAGTGCTGCCGCAGTACTGCACCAGACCATGCTGGCGCTTGGCCACGACCGTTACCAGGTGGTCGGCCATGACATCGGCATGTGGATAGCCTATGCACTGGCCAGCGACCAGCCGCAGGCCGTGCGCCAGCTGGCGGTCACCGAAGCGGTGATTCCCGGCCTCGCGCCGGAACCCGGCATTTTCGCCGCACCGGCCGACAACATCTTCCTCTGGCACTTCATGTTCAACCAGGTGGCCGACCTGCCCGAGGCGCTCATCAGCGGACGCGAACGCGCCTACCTGGAATTCATGTTCGACCGC
Organism: Stenotrophomonas maltophilia group sp. msm1; assembly: GCF_032025805.1. Lineage (NCBI taxonomy): Bacteria > Pseudomonadati > Pseudomonadota > Gammaproteobacteria > Lysobacterales > Lysobacteraceae > Stenotrophomonas > Stenotrophomonas maltophilia group sp. msm1. The sequence goes on along the minus strand of NZ_JAVSKH010000002.1, from coordinate 543,593 downwards.
TGGTCGTACCGGCGCGATGCGGTGGCCGCCGATACCTACATCGCCGCCTACAGCCGCCCCGGCGCACTGCGGGCAGGCTTCGCCTGGTACCGCGCGATTCCGGAGACCATCCGCCAGAACAAGCTGCGCGCGCAGCGCCGGCTGCCGATGCCGGTGCTCGCGATCGGCGCCGAACACGCCACCGCCGATGCGCCGATGCTGACCCTGCAACCGCATGCCGATGATGTGCGCGGCAGCATCGTGCCGGGCTGCGGCCACTTCATCATGGAAGAAGCGCCCCAGGCGTTCCTCGAACAGTTGTTGCCGTTCCTGCAGGAGGCACGCCATGCTGCTTGAGCCGGCACTGCAGCAGTTCGTTGACGCCGTCGCGGCCCATCCGCTGCCGGAGGACCTGCGCGAACTGCGCGCGATCAGCGAGAACGCGCTGCCACAGCTGCAGGGCGCGCCCCAGCCGGTAGCACATGTGGTCGAACACACCGTGATCGCTCGCGACGGGCAGGCGCTGGAGCTCCGCCTCTACACGCCGCAAGGACTGTCCCATGGGCCCGCGCCGGCCCTGCTGTTCGCTCATGGGGGTGGCTGGTTCCAGTGTTCGCTGGCGGTCTATGACGGTCCTTGCCGTGCGCTGGCCAATGCCAGCGGCTGCGTGGTCGCCGCCGTGGGCTACCGGCTGGCGCCGGAGCACCCGTTCCCAGTGCCGCTGTACGACATCGCTGACGCCTGGCAGTGGCTGCAGGACCACGCCGAGCGCCTCGGCCTGGACCCACAGCGGCTGGCGATCGGGGGCGACAGCGCCGGTGGCAACCTCGCGGCCGCCTGCTGCCTGCTGCTGCGCGAACTGGGCCTGCCGCAACCGTGCCACCAACTGCTGCTGTATCCGGCGCTGGATGCCGGCATGGACAGCGATTCCTACCGCGACTACGCCGCTGGCTACTACCTCAGCGCCGAACTGATGCAGCGCTGCTGGCAGGCCTATCTGGGGGATCTGGCCGAGCCGCCGGCGCTGGCTTCGCCGGCCCACGCAACCGACCTGAAGGGGCTGGCGCCCGCCTCCGTGCTCAGCTGTGAGCACGACCCGCTGCGCGACGAGGCCGAATACTACGCGCGACGCCTGCAGGCTGCGGGTGTCGGCTGCACGCTGGAGCGGCTGCCGGGGATGATCCACGCCTGCATGCACCTGCAGGCGGTGAGCACCGCCACTGCAGTGGCGGTACAACGCGCGGGCGATCTGCTGCGCCACGCCTTGGCCTGAAACGGCCCGGGACGGCGGTGGATCCCTGCCCCGTCCCGGCCGGGCGCTTGGCAAGCGCGGCAGGCGGCGCTACACTGAAAGCCTGCCGTGGGGCCATAGCTCAGCTGGGAGAGCGCGTCGTTCGCAATGACGAGGTCAGGAGTTCGATCCTCCTTGGCTCCACCACTCTTCAGAAGAACCCGCAGATCGCCATGATCTGCGGGTTTTTTCTTTTCAGCGCCTCCGGCTCAGGCCGGCTCCTGGTCTCCATCCTTGCGTTGCGGGCCGCGCGAGTGCGTATCACGCACCTGTTGATCGCGCTGCCCCGGCCGCTGCTTGGCCACATCGTCCTGCTTCCTGTCCTGGCGGCTTTCCTGGATGCCCTGCTTCGGGTCCTGATCCCTGCTTTGCTCGTTCATCGAAAACTCCCTCGCCGGCAGCAGGCCAGCGCTGCCACCACGCTAGAGGTTGCCGGGTGAGCCGCAGGTCAGTCCCGCGCCAACATCCTGTGCAGGAAGCGGCTTGCCGCCACCGCCCCGCCCAGCCAGAATCCGGGGCACCACGCTCACCGGTGTGCCATGCCCTCCTCTGCCCAGCACGCAGCCCACGCGTTGCCGATGCTCCTCAATGCGACCGACGGCAGCATCCAGCTCGGCAACCTGCCAGCATTGATCGGCCCCACCTTGTTACTGGACGAAGCGCGTGCCGCCTTTGCCCCGCTGGTCCGAGGGGAGCGCGATGTCGGCACCGGCTGTCGCTGGCTCAGCCTGCACCGGCTCAGCCTGGGCGGTGTGCCCGCTGGCATCAGCCTGTGCTTCCACGGGCAACAGCTCGACATGGTGACGATCGGCGTCGATCTGCCTGGTGCGACACTGGAAGACGGCTGGCCGACCCAGGCCGCGATCGATGCCGAAGTCGCTTTCATGCGGCGCACCTTGGCCACGGCACTGGGGCGCAAACTGGCAGGTGGCCGCGCCCGGTTCGACTGGGGCGAAGCCTGGGCCGGTTTCGATCCGAAGGGCTTCATGGCCAGCAGCGGCATCCGCTACGCGCCACGCTCATGACGCCGCTCAGGTACGTGTGATCGACACCCCACCTTCCACACGCATCGCGGTTCCGGTAACGAAACTGCTTTCATCGCTGGCCAGGAACAGCGCCGCGTTGGCGATCTCCTCCGGCTCGGCCATGCGCTTGAGTGCATGCAGCGAGCGCACGAAGTCGCGGGCATCGCCGGTCGGTGCGGCCTGCCGGCCCATTTCGGTATCGGTGCCACCGGGCAACAGCACATTGCTGCGTACGCCGCGCGCGCCGTACTCGGCCGCGATCACTTGGCTCAGGCCGATCAGCCCCGCCTTGCTCGACGCATAGGCCGCCATGCCCGGGAAGCCCACGGTATGGCCGACAAAGGTGCCGACAAACACGAGCGAGCCGCCGCCGCGCGCCAGCAGTGCCGGCAACTGCGCGCGTGCCCCGTGGAAAGCGGCATCCAGATTGGTCGCCATCACTTCGCGCCAGGCGTCCACCGGGAACTCCGCCGCAGGTACGCCCGGGCCGAGCATGCCAGCATTGTTGAGCGCGATGTCCAGGCCGCCGAAGGACTGCTGGGCCAGATCGACCAGCGCTTGTGCCGTGCCCGGGTCAGCCACGTCAGCGGCATGCGCCACGGCTTCGCCACCGGCGGCGCGAATCTGCTCGACCAGCGCCTGCAGCGGCTCCGGCCGCCGTGCGTTGAGCACCAGCTTCGCCCCTTCGGCGGCGAAGCGCAGCGCGCTGGCGCGGCCAATGCCAGCGCTGGCACCGGTGATGAGAGCGATCTTGTTGTTCAGGCGCATGGTCGTGGTGCCGGTTGTGAAGTGGCCGCCACGATGCCGCGCCTTCGGCCTGCCAACACTCCGTTTCCGGGCCTGGCCCGTCGGTGCAGGAAACGGAGTTTCCGCAGAACCGGCGCGTGCCAGAATCCGGCCATGGACAGTACCGCCACCACCGCCCTCGATGCCCGCGTCGAACGGGTCTGCCGCCACCTGCAGACCAGCCTCGACGAACCCTCACTGCAGGAACTGGCCGACATCGCCGGCTGCAGCCCGACCCGGCTGCACCGCCTGTTCAAGCAGGCCACAGGGTTGACCCCCAAGCAGTACGCTGCCGCGCTGCGCGCCGACCGCCTGCGCACCGGGCTTGAACAGCAGGAACGCATCACCGATGCCTTCCATGATGCCGGCTTCGGTTCCAGTGGGCGCTTCTACGAGAACGCACCGAAGTTGCTGGGCATGACGCCCAAGCAATGGCGCGCAGGTGGTCGCGGCGAAGTCATCCACTTCGCGCTTGCCGAAAGTTCACTGGGCAGCGTGCTGGTGGCCAGCAGTGCCACCGGCGTGGTCGCGATACTGCTCGGCGACGATCCGGAGACGCTGCTGCAGTCATTGCAGCAACGCTTCCGCCAGGCCGAACTGATTGGCGCCGACCAGGGCTATGAGCAACTGGTGGCGCAGGTCGTGGGCCTGGTCGAGGATCCTTCGCGGGGCGCCACGCTGCCGCTGGATATCCGCGGCACCGCATTCCAGCAACGGGTGTGGCAGGCGCTGCAACAGATCCCGCGTGGACAAACCGCCTCCTATGCGGATGTCGCTGCGCGTATCGGTGCGCCACGCTCGAGTCGTGCGGTGGCACGTGCATGCGCAAGCAACCCGCTGGCGGTGGCAGTCCCCTGCCACCGCGTGGTGCGCCGCGACGGCGACCTGTCCGGCTACGCCTGGGGCGTGGCACGCAAGCGCGAACTGCTGCGCAGGGAAAAGGCCTCGACTGCCTGAAGTGGGTGCCGACCTTGGTCGGCACACCGCCAAGCCCTCAATCCAGCTTCACCACCAGCTTGCCGAAGTTGTGCCCCTTCAACAGCCCGAAGAACGCCTCCGGCGCATTCTCCAGCCCTTCCACCACATCCTCGCGGTACTGGATGCGGCCTTCGCGCAGCCACTGCGGCATCTCGCGTTCGAAGTCCGGCCACAGGTGGTTGAAGTCGTGCACGATGAAACCGCGCACGGTCAGGCGCTGGCGCAGGATCTGGCTGAACAGTGCGGGCAACCGGTCCGGACCGGGCTGCTCGACGCCGCGCTCGTTGTAGGTGGCGATGGTGCCGCACACCGGAATGCGGGCGAAGTTGTTGAGCAGCGGCAGCACTGCATCCAGCACGTGCCCGCCCACGTTCTCGAAATACACGTCGATACCCGCAGGAACCGCTGCGCGCAGCTGCGCGGCGAAATCAGCGGCGCGATGATCCAGCGCCACGTCCACCCCCAACGTCTGCAGGTAAGCGCGCTTGGCTTCGCCACCGGCGATGGCGACCACGCGCGCGCCCTGCAGCTTGGCCAGCTGCGCCACGGTCGCACCCACCGGCCCGGTCGCGGCAGCCACCACCAACGTCTCGCCCGCCTTCAAACGGGCGATTTCATGCAGGCTGGAATAGGCGGTGAAGCCGGGCATGCCATATACCCCCAGCGCCGTACTCAGCGGCAGCCCGGCCGGATCCAGCCGGCGCCCCAGTGCCTTGGCCGGCAGCACCGCGTGGGTCTGCCAGCCACCCGGTGCCAGCACCAGCTCACCTGTGGCTACGCCCTCGGCGTTGGACTGCAGCACCTCGGCCACGGTCTGCCCTTCCACACCGCGCCCACCGCCACCGGCGCGGCGTACGACGGGCCCTCGTCCATGCGTCCCCGCATGTACGGATCCAGTGAGAGGTAGCGGTTGCGCAGCAGCACCTCGCCGTCGCCCAAGGGCGGCAGCGCGGCATGCTCCAAGCGGAAATTGGCTGCAGTAGGCGCCCCCAGCGGACGCGACGCCAGCACGATGCGGATGGTGGTCGATGAGTCGGACATGACGACGATCTCTGCTGTTGCCAGCGTCAGGAAGAGAACGCCGACACTACGCCGCAGCGTGCCCCAATGGCGGTCACGAAAACAGCGTTCCATGTCAGGTGTCGGTGCCGTCCAAGCGCTGGCCCCGCCACACCGCTTTTGTCGATCACCGTGGCCCGCTGAATTCCGCCGCAGGCGATGATCACCGCGCCGCCGCGCCCGGATGAATCGGCATCCAGCGCGCCCCCGCCCCGCGACGGCGGATCAAGTACTTGCGCCTGCGCAGACGGCAATGTGAAGGTTTTTTGCCAAAATGCTTGCCGTAGGCGACTGACCTCCGTAATATGCGCGTCCTTGGCAGCGACCTCGCTGCAATGAACTACGTGGCCGAGTAGCTCAGTTGGTAGAGCAGGGGATTGAAAATCCCCGTGTCGGCGGTTCGATTCCGTCCTCGGCCACCACGTTCGACAGCCTGCAGAAATGCGGGTCTTTTTTTCGGGAATCGCAGTTGATCGTGATTGCCACACAGTTTGGCCGAGTAGCTCAGTTGGTAGAGCAGGGGATTGAAAATCCCCGTGTCGGCGGTTCGATTCCGTCTTCGGCCACCATCTTTCGAGACCTGCAGAGATGCAGGTCTTTTTTTTTGTCTGTGCTTCGCGCACTGCACAAGTTGCGGATGCGGCGCTTGCGCACACGCCCGGTTGACGAAACATTTACACCGGCATGCGCGGCGGCACCTACGCTCCAGACTCCTGCCTGGAGCCTAACGATGCCTCTGCGCCCTGCCCTGCTCGCATTCCTGCTGCTCGCCACCTGCCCGGCCTTGGCCGCCGAGCCGGTGCGCGCGGTCGACGCGCTGGATATTGACCGCTATGCCGGCCAGTGGCACGAGATTGCGCATCTTCCGGTTTCGTTCCAGAAGCAATGCGTGGGCGATATCACCGCCAACTACGGGCTGCGCCGCGATGGCCGCATCAGCGTCACCAATGCCTGCCGCAACGGCGACGGAGAACGCGTGGTTGCTGAAGGCGTGGCGCGCCCGGTTGCCGGCCATCCCGGCCAGTTGCAGGTGCGATTCGTTCCGGACTGGCTGAGCTGGGTGCCACTGGTCTGGGCCGACTACTGGGTCCTGGCACTGGACCCGGACTATCAGTGGGCGTTGGTCGGTGAACCGGACCGAAAGTACCTGTGGATCCTCTCGCGCCTGCCGGAAATGGATCGCGCCCAGTTCGAACAGCTGAAAGCCAAGGCCGAGACGATGGGCTACGACCTCGGCCCGCTGCGCCTGATGGCCCCGATTCGCGATACACCCGCCGACTGACCCCCCCGCATCCGGCGCACCACGCGCGCGCCATCCGGCGCCGCGCACGCCCGGCCGCCATCTTCACGCGCTACCCTCTGCGACGGGTCGCCACAGGCGATCCAAACGACCATACGCCGTAGTATGCTTATCCAAGGCACCCCTCCAGAGGACCTGCGCCCATGCTCCACCGTTTCCGTATCGCCTTGATCGTCCTGTGCACCCTCGCCCTTGTTGCCTGCAACAACGGCATCGTCAAGCGTGTTTCGGAACCGGCGGCCAGCCTCCAGCAGCTGACCGTGCGCGCCGACGGCAACTGGACCGTGGCCCTGCGCCTGCAGAACTACAGCTCCATGCCCATGACCTTCGATGACGTCGCGCTGGCGCTGACCGTCGGCGACAGCGACGCCGGCACCCTGCAGGCCAAGCCGGGCATCTCCATTGGCGGCACCTCAGCCGATGTCATCAATGTTGACCTCGTGCCCAGCTCGGCCGCACGCCTGGTGGTGGCCGACGCGCTGGCCAGCAACCGCACCCTGGCTTACGGCCTGAAGGGAACGGTGGCGGCCACGCCGCAGGAAAAGAAGCAGCGCAGCTTCGATATCAGCAGCCGCAGCACCCTCAACCAGGCGCCCGGCCTGCCGGGCGTGCTGCGCTGATTTCCACCTTCCGTCGCGGCGCCTGGCGCCACTCTCCCCTGCCCTGATCAAACCGAGACGTACCGATGAGCAGCTACACCGCCCCGCTTTCCGACCTCCGTTTCGCCCTGCACGACGTGCTCAAGGTCGAACCCCTGTTCGCCCGCCTGGGCTTCACCGACGCCACCGCCGACGTGGTCGATGCCGTGCTGGAGGAAGCCGGCCGCTTCAGCGCCACCGTGCTGGCCCCGCTCAACAGCGTCGGCGACGAGATCGGCTGCGTGCTCGACCAGGCCACCGGTGAAGTGACCACCCCGCCCGGCTTCAAGCAGGCCTACGACCAGTTCGTCGATGGCGGCTGGACCGGCCTGACCGCCTCGCCGGAACTGGGTGGGCAGGGCCTGCCGCACACCCTGGGCGTGCCGCTCAACGAAATGATCAACGCCGCCAACCTGGCGTGGGGCAACTTCCCGCTGCTCTCGCACGGCGCCATCGAAGCGCTGAAGCAGCACGGCGAAGCCTGGCAGCACGAGGCCTTCCTCAAGCCGCTGATCGAAGGCCGCTGGACCGGCACCATGTGCCTGACCGAACCGCACTGCGGCACCGACCTGGGCCTGCTCAAGACCAAGGCCGAGCCGAATGCCGATGGCAGCTACGCGATCACCGGCACCAAGATCTTCATCACCGCCGGCGAGCACGACCTGACCGGCAACATCGTGCACCTGGTGCTGGCCAAGCTGCCCGACGCCCCTCCGGGCGCCAAGGGCATCTCGCTGTTCGTCACCCCCAAGTTCAAGGTCGACCGCGAAGGTAACGTCGGCGAGCGCAACGCACTGCGCTGCGGCTCGATCGAGCACAAGATGGGCATCAAGGGGTCGGTCACCTGCGTGATGAACTTCGATGGCGCACAGGGCTACCTGGTCGGCCAGCCGCACAAGGGCCTGCAGGCGATGTTCACCATGATGAACACCGCGCGCCTGGGCGTTGGCCTGCAGGGCATCGGCCTGTCCGAGCGCGCCTACCAGAACGCACTGAAGTACAGCCGTGAGCGCCTGCAGTCGCGCGCCCTGAGTGGCGCCAAGTTCCCGGACAAGCCGGCCGACCCGATCCTGGTCCACCCGGATGTGCGACGCATGCTGCTGACGGTGAAGTCGCTGGTCGAAGGCAGCCGCCTGCTGGCGCTGCACGCTGCCACCCTGATCGACATTGCCCACCATGCCGGGGATGCCGCCGAGCGCGAGCGCGCCGACACCCTGGTGAGCTTCCTCACGCCCATCTCGAAGGCCTGCCAGACCGAATGGGGCATCGAGAACACCTACAACGCCCTGCAGTGCTTCGGTGGCCACGGCTACATCCGCGAACACGGCATGGAACAGCTGGCCCGCGATGCGCGCATCACCACACTGTATGAAGGCACCACCGGCATCCAGGCGCTGGACCTGATCGGCCGCAAGACCGCCTCCAGCCAGGGCGCCGGCCTGAAGCTGATGCTGGCCGAGATCGAAGCCTTCGCCAAGGAACACGAGGGCAACGAAGCGCTGGCCGAGTTCATTGGCCCGCTGCGCGCCAAGGCCGCCGAATGGGGCAAGCTGACGATGGACGTGCTGCAGCGCGCGGCCGGCAATCCGGACGAACTGGGCGCAGCCAGCTACGACTACCTGTTCTATTCGGGTTACGTGGTGCTGGCCTACTGGTGGGCCCGCAGCGTGGCCGCCGCCGATGCCAGCGCGCACGGTGCCGCTTTCGCCCAGGGCAAGCGCGAAACCGCGCGCTTCTACTTCGCCCGCGTGCTGCCGCGCACGCTCAGCCACGCCGCCGCGATCCAGTCCGGCGCCGCCCCGCTGATGACGATGGACGACGAGCGCTTCGGCGCCTGAGCCGGGCTGCCGCCCGGCACCCGCGGTAGTGCCGGCCGCTGGCCGGCAACCGCAACAGCCGGCTTCCTGCGGGATGGCGAGGTGGGTCCAATTGCGGGGGACGGCGCAAGTACGTCCCTGTAGCCTCGGTCGCGCCATCCATGGCGCTCACGCCCCCGCAACCGGACCCACCCCGCCCTCGACAGATTTCTGCTGCTGGTAGGTGTCGACCTTGGTCGACACCGTAGATCCACGCCATGCGTGGATGGAAACCCCCGAAATCCCTCTGGAGAAGAGCCCCCTTTTGTTAAAGGGGGCGCGCCGACAGGCGCGGGGATTAGGAAGAATGCGCGGACCTGAATGTTGACGATTTGCGTATCGCCGACAGGCGATACACAAATCGTCAACATTCAGGTATAAGCTGTTCTCCCGATGGAGACAGACACTACACGCTTGGGTCTGATCGAAGCCGGAGCTCCGCTTTCTGCTCCGGGCGCCGAAGCATCGCCCAACGCCACGACGCTGCATCGCCCCGGTTCGGTCCGGCTGCTCTCGCTTGATGCCCACGGACGCGTACTGGACTGGATCACCTGGCAGGACGCAGCCTGCCTCTACGCGCGCGAAGCGGTTGCCTGGACGCTGGGCGATCCCTGCCTGCACATCCACGGCGGTACCAACCGCTTCACCGGCCTGCAGAGCGGCATGGACCTGCACCCGATCATTGCCGCCCGCGGCCACGCCCGCTCCCGCGCGATCGATCCGACACCGAACCTGACCAACCCGGCCCTGTTCGCCCGCGACGCCCATCTGTGCATGTACTGCGGCCAGCAGTTCAACCGCCCCACGCTCACCCGCGACCACGTCGTGCCGCTGTCCAAGGGCGGCCTGGACTGCTGGGAAAACGTGGTTACCGCCTGCTTCCACTGCAATTCGCGCAAGAGCGACCGCACCCCGCAGCAGGCCGGCATGCCCCTGCTGGCAGTCCCCTACCGGCCCAGCTGGATCGAGCACCTGATCCTGTCCAACCGCAACATCCTGGCCGACCAGATGGCCTTCCTGAAGGCGCAATTGCCCAAGCGGTCGAAACTGAGCACCTGAACGCCCGAAAATGCAACCCTCACCGTCCTGTCACGGGCGGCGGCGTTTGCTTGCCCCACCCCCGTTTGAGGGCGAAAATGGGCGTTCAGAAAAAGTGCGAACATGATGATCGACTCTGCCCGCTATCCCCGCCTCGCGCGCATCCAGACTCCGGATGACCTTCGCACGTTCGACGAATCCGAATTGAGGGCGGTCGCCGACGAACTGCGCGCCTACCTCATCGAATCGGTGGGCAAGAGCGGCGGCCACTTCGCCGCCGGCCTGGGCGTGATCGAACTCACCGTGGCCCTGCACTACCTCTACCAGACTCCGGTCGATCAGCTGGTCTGGGACGTGGGTCACCAGACCTACCCGCACAAGATCCTGACTGGCCGCCGCGACGAGATCCATACCGTCAAGCAGAAGGACGGCGTCGCGCCGTTCCCGAAGCGCGAGGAAAGCGAGTACGACACCTTCGGCGTCGGGCACTCCTCGACCTCGATCTCGGCGGCACTGGGCATGGCCATCGCCCGCCAGTCCGAAGGCGACGACCGCAAGATCGTGGCCGTGATCGGTGACGGCGCGATGACCGCCGGCATGGCGTTCGAAGCGCTGATGCATGCCGGCGGCATGGAGCCGGAACCGAACCTGCTGGTGATCCTCAACGACAACAACATGTCGATCTCCGAGGCGGTCGGCGGCCTGACCAAGATGCTCGGCCGTGCTACCGGCAGCCGCACGCTCAATGCGCTGCGCGAAGGCGGCAAGAAGATCCTCGGTGACAAGAAGAACAACCCGGCGCGCTTCGTGAAGCGCTGGGAAGAACACTGGAAGGGCATGTTCGTGCCGTCCACGATGTTCGAGGAAATGGGTTTCCACTACACCGGCCCGATCGACGGCCACGACATGCCCGCCCTGCTGTCCACGCTGAAGACGCTGCGCGCCTCCAAGGGCCCGAAGCTGCTGCACGTGATGACGACAAAGGGCAAGGGCTACGAGCCGGCTGAAGGCGATCAGATCGGCTACCACGCGGTGGGTCCGTTCGATCCGGACAAGGGCCTGGTGGCCAAGGCCGGTGCCAAGAAGCCGACCTACACCGATGTGTTCAGCGACTGGCTGTGCGATGCCGCCGCCGCCGAACCGCGCCTGTACGGCATCACCCCCGCGATGCGCGAAGGCTCCGGCCTGGTGCGTTTCAGCAAGGAATACCCGCAGCGCTACTTCGACGTGGCCATTGCCGAACAGCACGCGGTCACCCTCGCCGCCGGCATGGCGACCCAGGGGGGCAAGCCGGTGGTGGCGATCTACTCGACCTTCCTGCAGCGCGCGTACGACCAGTTGGTGCATGACGTGGCCATCCAGGACCTGGATGTGCTGTTCGCGATCGACCGCGCCGGCGTGGTCGGCCCGGACGGCGCGACCCATGCCGGCAACCTCGACCTGAGCTTCCTGCGTTGCGTGCCGAACATGGTGGTGATGGCCCCCTCCAACGAAGCAGAATGCCGGCAGATGCTCAGCACCGGCCTGCAGCACCCCGGCCCGGCAGCCGTGCGTTATCCGCGTGGCACCGGCACCGGCGTGGCTGCCGGCACCGACCTGTCCACCCTGCCGATCGGCAAGGGCGAGCTGCGCCTGCAGGGCAGCCGCATCGCCCTGCTGGCCTTCGGCAGCACGGTGGCCGCCGCCGAGCAGGTCGGCCGCGAACTGGGCCTGAGCGTGGTCAACATGCGTTTCATCAAGCCGCTGGACCGCGAGCTGTTGCTGGCTGTGGCCGCCCAGCACGAGGGCCTGGTGACGATCGAAGACAACGTGGTGGCCGGTGGCGCCGGCTCCGGCGTCGGTGAGCTGCTCAACGCCGAAGGCGTGCTGCGCCCGATCCTGCACCTGGGCCTGCCCGACAGCTACCAGCACCACGCCAGCCGTGAAGACCTGCTGGCCGAAGCCGGTATCGATGCCGCGGGCATCCGCGCGGCGGTACTCAAGCGCTGGCCGCAGCTGGCCGCCGGCACACCGCCGCTCAGCGCGGCCGGCTGAGGCCGATTGCCACTCCGTGGATCCACGCATGGCGTGGATCTACTGCGGAACAGAGGCGCAGACCCACGCCAGATGCAAAGTAGATCGACGCCATGCGTGGATAGCGGGGTCCCAGAACCGGATCTGGCCGGAAGCCCCAACCCTCAGCCGTAGCTGACCGCTTCCACGAAGGCGCCGCTGGCTTCCACCCGCACCGCAGCGCGCTGCCCGGTGTCGACGAAGTGGAGACGTGCAAGGGTCTCGGCGAAATCATAGGCTCTGGCACCGTCGCGGAACTCGATCGGTTCGGGCCGGTCCGGGTGCAGCACGCGCCATTGGCGTTGCTCGCATTGCAGGCGGATCAACATGCAGCTCACTCCTTGAGGCAGCGTATCGACGGTGGCGGGATGGGCGTGCCGGTTACGGCAGACTTCATCGCGACGGATCAGGGGCACACAGGGGTGCCCTGATTCGCAGAAGATACGACGTTCAAAATGTGAGCTGTATCAGATTATTCTGATTTTCGAGGGGTGCGCTCAATTCACCTGGAACTGCGCCCGGCAGCCGTCGCTGACCCAGATGCCACGGCGGTCCCAGCCCCAGGTCTGGCCTTCGATGCAGGCACTGCGTGAATCCTGGCGGACCAGGCGCACGCCACGGCGGATGCGGGCATCGCAGTATTCCTGGCGGTGACCGTTGGAATGGCAGGTGATCACCTCGCCCCCGCCCCAGCCATCGCCACCATTGCCCCAGCCGTTGCCATGGCCACCACCCCAGCCACCGCCGCGGCGGTACTCGCCGACGAACTCGGCACGGCAGCCCTGGGTGACCCAGACGCCGTAGCGCGATTGCCCCCAGGTCTCGCCTTCCACGCACGGCGAGCCGGACAACTGGCGGATCATCCGGGCACGGCCTTCCAGGCGGCATTCATTGCTGCGGTTCTTGATCGATTCGCAGCGTACGATGCCGCCGCCGTCGCGACCGCCATAGCGATCGTCGTCATAGCCGTAGCCATAGCTCTGCGCCTGCGCGCCGCCTGCGGCGGCCAACATCGGCAGCAGCGTGCAGGCCAGGGTGCGCCAGGTGAGTGCCTTGCCCATCGGAATCTCCACATGAATACGATGGCGCAAGCATCCGGGATTCGCGGCCCGGCGGACAGGGGCGCCCCCAAGGCGGTTCTTTCCCCATTCAAACAGCTCAACCGTGGCTGACTGCACCTCGGCCGGGTGGTGTCAACGTCCGAAGTGGAGTGCGTCCACGGAATTGCCAAGCGCCTCGACCCGTACCGTGCTGCACTGGCCGGTGCGGCGGTGGTGCTCCTGGGCCCGCGCTGCGGCGACATCGAAGGCCTCGGCACCCCGTGCATAACGGGTTGCGTCATGCGCCTGCGGGTCCAGTACGGACCAGTGCCGGGCATTGCATTGAACGGTAATGACCATTGGAGACTCCTGCGGAATGGGTCAAGCCGGCGACGGAAGGCCCTGAGCACCGGTACCCCATCAGGCTAGCGATCGCCTCCGGGATGGCCCATCAGATTTGTACGAAAATGCCGCGCCGCGCTGTCAGGGCGCCCCGCCATCACATCCCTGAGGCCGTTTAGTGAGTCCCCTTTCGTGACCCTTGTCACGGAGTTGGCGGAGCTTCACACTACCGTCACCAACAGGGGCCCCTTCCACATGCGCACCTTCTTCTCGCAGCAGCGTTGGACGCTGCTGAAGTTCTACTTCGTGGCCAGCTACCTCGTGCTGATCGAGGAACTGATCCGCGCCGCCATGCACTGAGCGCTTGCTGTAGGGCTATTTGCGGCAGACACTGTCGCTTTAGGCACGGAGCCCGCCCGATGAAAGCGCTTCTTCTGATTCCAGCCCTGCTGGTGCTGTCCGCCTGTGCCAACCAGCATCAGGCCGCTGCGCGTGCCGATACGGCGGCCACTTCGCCTGCCACGCCGAAGGTCGGTGGCGACCGCGATGCCCACGGTTGCATCGGTTCGGCCGGCTACCAGTGGTGCGAGCACAGCCAGCGTTGCGAACGTCCGTGGGAACTGGCGCAGGCACAGGGTCTGGCCAACACCGCCGAAGCCATCGATGCCTACTGCGCGAAGCCGGCCAGCCCGGCGCGCAAGTGACTCGCGCCGCCCATGGCCGAGCTGAGTCCGCTACCCACCCTGGCCCCGGGCCGCTACCGCCACTTCAAGGGCGGCGAGTACGAAGTGCTCGACATCGTCCGCAGCAGTGAGACCCTGCAGCCGATGGTGCTGTACCGCGCGCTGTATGGCGAAGGTGGCCTGTGGGTACGCCCGTACGCCATGTTCGTCGAGCAGGTGCCGGGCGAGCACGGACCGCAACCGCGTTTCGCCCGCATCGACGCATGATGGCTCCGCTGCCGGCCTTGGCCGGCAGCGCGCGGCAACGCGGTGGGCCTGCGCTACAGTCGTACCGTCCAGTCGGTTTCTTCCCGCCACGCCGGTATCCGCTCCTGTTCGCGCTGCAAGGCAGCCGACCGCGTGCGCCAATCACTGCTGCGGGCCACCATCGAAGTAGCCTGCCGTAATGGCTTGGCTGCTGGTGGATGAAGCCACCGGCGCGCTGATCGGCGATTTCGAAGCGCGGGCAACCCGATGGAACCAGCGCTGCCTGCGCTTGACGTCCTGGAAGCGTGCGATGCTGGCCGAATCCCGGCGACGCCAACGGTACGCGGCGCGCTGCACGCTGCCAATGGCTGCTGGGCCACGGCCTACCCGCTGGACGCGCAGGAACGTGCCAGCGCATTGACCATGGCCGAACAGGCGCTGAAACTGAGCGCAATGAGCTGGAGCGGTCAGTGAATTCCTATCTCTACCTTGCCGCTGCCATCGTGCTGGAAGTGATTGCCACATCACTGCTGAAGGCGTCCGACGGCATGAGCCGGCTGGCGCCGACACTGGGCGCACTGGTCGGCTATGGACTGTGCTTCTACCTGTTGTCGATGACCATGAAGTCGATCCCGACCGGCATCGCCTACGCGATCTGGTCCGGCGTCGGCATCGTGCTGATCTCGCTGATCGGGCTGGTGGTGTTCAAGCAGCGCCTGGATGCACCCGCGCTGATCGGCATCGGCCTGATCTGCGCCGGTGTACTCGTGATCAACCTGTTTTCGCGCAGCAGCGCGCACTGAGCACGCTGCTGCGCGATCAACGCTAGCTGACCTTCTTGGCCACGGTCATGCCGAGCAGGAACAGCACCACGGCGATGATGATGCCGGCCCAGAACAGGAACTTGGCGATGCCGACCGAGGCACCGGCGATGCCACCGAAGCCGAGCACGCCTGCGATCACACCGATGATGGCGAAGATGATGGCCCACTTGATCATGTCAAACCTTTCCCTGCGGGGACTGCGTACTGGATGATCAGGCTAGGCCGTCACCGATGCGGCAGTCGTGAACAGGCCGCGTGCGCGGCGTGAATCAGCGCGGACGAAAGCGCAGCAGCGCGACGGCAAACGCCAGGAACACGCTACCGACCAACCGCTCGAACCAGCGTCGCGCAAAGGGTTCGGCCAGCCAGCGGCGCAGGCCATGGCCACCGGCTGCATACATCACGTACCAGAACAGTTCGCAAGCGGCGAAGGTGGCCACCAGCACGCTGTACTGAAACGCCTGGCCACGTGACGGGTCAACGAACTGCGGCAGGAACGCCGCCGCGAACAGCAGCAGCTTGGGATTGCTCAGGCCCACCAGAAGGCCACCACGGAACACGGTCTAGGCACCAAGCGTCGGCATCATGGGCAGTGCGGCATCCACCGTCACCGTAGGCGCGGGACGGCAGCTGTCGCGCCATGCCTTCAGGCCCAGCCAGGCCAGGTAGGCCACGCCCAGATAGCGCAGCACTTCGAACAGCATCGGCGAGGAATGAAGCAATGCGCTCAGGCCAGCAGCGGACGCGGCCAGCACCAGCAGCATCGCCAGCAGGCAGCCGGCCATCGCCGGTACACTGCCGCGGAAGCCGAGTCCGACGCTGCGGCCGAGGATATGCAGCATGTTCGGCCCCGGCGTGCCACACAGAACGAACACCGTGGCGAGGAACCACCACCAGGTATGCAGGGCCATGGCGCACATCCACTTCAGAAGACCGTACCAGCATAGAGTGCGTCTGCAACGCGCGGCACATACAGCACAGCGTGGATGTGGTGGTTACAGAGGCAGGCTCAGGCCGCGTGCGCGTCGCGCCGTACCAGTACCTGGTCGATCAGGCCCCATTCGCATGCCTGCTCGGCACTCATGAAACGATCGCGGTCCAGGGTCTGCTCGACCTCCTCGACACTGCGTCCGCAATGCTGCGCATACAGCCGGGTGATGCGCTGCTTGGTGCGCTGCATTTCCTCGGCGTGGATGAAGATGTCCGAAGCCTGGCCCTGTACCCCGCCCAGCGGCTGGTGCACGTGCAGGCTGGCATTGGCCAACGCCGCGCGGTGACCCGGCTCGCCGGCCATCAGCAGGAACGACCCCATCGACCGCGCGGTGCCCATGCACAGCGTATGCACCGGAGCAGAGATGTATTGCATCGTGTCGTACATCGCCAAGCCGCTGGAAATGACTCCGCCTGGCGAGTTGATGTACAGATGGATCGGCTTCTCCGGGTTTTCCGATTCCAGGAACAGCAGCTGCGCGCAGACCAGCGCCGACACGGTGTCATCGACTTCGCCGTTGAGAAAGATGATGCGCTCGCGCAGCAGCCGCGAGTAGATGTCATAGGAACGCTCGCCGCGCTCGCTGCGTTCCACCACCATCGGTACCAGCTGCATCCTGTCCCGCATGTGCCTGCTCCCTATAGCGTTCGATCCAAGCGCTGGTTCAAGCCGCGCGCATCACCGTGCGATGCTCATCGTTGGAAGCCGGCGGGATCAGAGAACGCCGGTCAGTGAGCCGATGCACGATGGTCAGCACCGTCCCTCCACCCTCATCCGCGCGCAGCCGGAAACACACCAGACTGTGCAGATGTGGGGGCTGCGCATCGCGCAAGCGGAAGCCCAGCTCCCGTCCCTCCTCGCACAGGCAGGGCTGCGGGTCGGCAAGATCGGCTGCGGGCAACCAGCGCTCACGCAGCGCCGGGTCCAACAGTGCGCGCCAGACCCGTTCCGGTGGCGCTGGCAGCCACTGCTCCATCACCAACGCAGGAGCCGCTTCGTTCAGAACGTCGTCCATCAATCCATCTCCTTCAGCAGATCCTGCAAGGCATCCATACGCGCGGGCCAGTAGGCCCGGTAGCGCTGCAGCCAGTTGCCGATGTGGGCCAGTCCGCGCGGATCGACCTCGTAGTAGACGAAGCGGCCTTGGCGCTGTTCGCTCACCAGCCCGGCATCGCGCAGCACTGCCAGGTGCTGGGACATCGCAGACTGGCTGATCGCCACGCCCTCGCGCAGCGCGCTGGCATGCTGCCCGCCCTCGGCCAGCTTTTCGAAGATGTGGCGGCGGGTCGGGTCGGCCAGCGCCTTGAACAGGGCGTTCTCGATCATGGTCAACACATTAGCAATCGCTAATGTGTTGTGCAACTCCCGCATCGGCTGTGCTGCAATGACGGCTCCCCGGCATGGAGCTGTGCATGAAGACCCTTGGCCTGATCGGCGGCATGAGCTGGGAAAGCTCGGCGCAGTATTACCGGCTCATCAACGAGGACGTGCGGCAGCGCCTCGGTGGCGCACATTCGGCGCAGCTGCTGCTGTGGTCGGTGGACTTCGCCCCGATCAAGCAGCTGCAGCACGACGGCGACTGGGATGCACTGGGCGACCACATGGTTGAGGCCGCACGGCGCCTGCAGGCCGGTGGTGCCGATCTGCTGCTGGTCTGCACCAACACCATGCACCAACTGGCCGACCGCATCGAGGCGGCCTGCCCACTGCCACTGCTGCATATCGCCGACCCCACCGCCCAGGCCATCGTGCAGGCAGGCGCGCGAAAGGTGGGCCTGCTCGGCACCGCCTTCACCATGGAGCAGGACTTCTACCGCGGCCGGCTGCAGGATCGCTTCGGATTGGAGGTCCTGGTTCCCGAAGCCGATGATCGTCGCAGCGTGCACGACATCATCTACCAGGAACTGATCGCCGGCGTGGTCAGCGAACACTCACGACAGGTCTACGCCGGCGTGATCGAGAGACTGGTCGCGCGCGGCGCCGAGGCCATCATCCTCGGCTGTACCGAGATCATGCTGCTGGTACGGCCGGAGGACAGCACAGTGCCGCTGTTCGATACCACTGCACTGCATGCGCGGGCCGCCGTGGACGCGGCGCTGGCGTGAATCAATGCGCGCCGGAACGCGGAATCAGTCCGCGCCCTGCACTTCCAGCGCGGTGATCAGCCATTCGACCACCGCCTGGGAATCGCACAGGAAGAAGATGGCATCGCCGGAGCGCGCTTCGGTAAGCAGGCGATAGACCGTGATCGCCACCGCCGACTGGTTGGCGATGAACACTTCCGGGCTGCGCGGCCCTTCGCTGTGGCCGGCAACCGCGTGCAGCGCCTTGCGTGCGGCCACGGTCGCAACCGGGTCCGCGCTGCGGGTCAGTTCCGGCCCGCGCAGGCCCCAGGCAGTGAACACGTGCTTGCCCTTGAACGTGGTGTCCAGGACCCGCACCTCGGCGCCGCCTGCGTCGGCCGAGCGATGAATGACGGTACTGCTGATCAACGCAACCCCCTGTGGTCGTCGTGGTCCGCGCATCCTCCCGCACAGGCCGCCCGCACACCAGTGACGGCAGCCACAGGCTGCGCCGACAGGCGTGGAAGACATGTAAGAAGGCGTAAACCGATGCGATCGGATGTGCAGCGATGATACGGGATGTAAGCCTCTGCATGGGCCCGTGCGCACTACTAAATCCTTACTGAGCCACATCCGGAACGATGCGTTCCGATGGCCTCGTGCTGGGTCATTCTTGCCGCCCGAATCCACGCTCGAGGCTCCCTATGACCCTTCGCCCGCTGCTGCCGATCACCGGCGCCGCCCTTGCCCTGCTGCTGGCCGCCACCGCCGTGGCCGCCCAGGACCACGACACTGATCACATTCCAGCGCTGCGCTGCGAATCCCAGTTCAACAAGACCGAGCAATGCCCCATTGAGGGCCCGATGCGCCTGGCCAGGCAACTGTCGGTCACCCGCTGCGTGGAGAACCAGAACTGGGGCCAGAGCCGCCGCACGTTATGGGTGACCGACGGCTGCCGCGCCGAGTTCGTCGCCGACGGATACGGGCGCTGGCCGGGACGTGGCCGTGGCCGTGGCCGTGGCCGTGATCGCGACAACGAGGGTGAACGCCTGGTCTGCGAGTCCTACGAGAACAAGGACAAGGAGTGCCGCATCCGCGTCCGCCACGAGGTGCGGCTGGTCAAGCAGAAATCGGTGACGACCTGCATCGAGGACCGCAACTGGGGTTGGGACCGTCGCGGCGTGTGGGTCAGCGACGGCTGCCGTGCCGAGTTCCGGGTGTATTGACTGCCGACGTGATGGATAGACTGGGCGCAACCAGCTCAGGAGCTTCGATGGTGCCGCCCGATCCTTCCTCGACGACGCTGCATATCCGCGAGGAAATGCCCGCCGACGTTCCCGCGTTGATCGCGCTCGACAGCGTTGCGGCCCACGATCCGCGGCGCGCACGGCAGATCAGCGACTGGCAGGCCAGCGGTGGCATGCACGTGGCCGAACGGTCCGGCCAGCTGGCCGGTTACCTGGTCATCCATCGTCACTTCTTCGGCGAAGCCTTCGTCGAGATGCTCATGGTGGCGCGCGAACAACGCAGACAGGACGCCGGCGCCGCCCTGCTGCGCCATGCCATCGCGCTGCAGGGGCAAGGCAAGCTGTTTACTTCGACGAATGCATCCAACACCAGCATGCAACGCCTGCTCGCCGCCCCGGGTTTCATCGAAAGTGGCATCGTGCATGGATTGGACGAAGGCGATCCGGAACTGATCTACTGCTTTGCCGGCAGCTGATCGAGATACACGGCCACCTTGGCGTCCAGCAGGTCCATCAACAGCGGATCCATGCAGCGATAGTCGTCGGGGATGTCCAGGCAATGCAGGCGCTTGTGTTCCAGCAGGCGCGCGTACGTGGCCTGCAGGCGATGCTGGTGCTTGGCCTCCATCACGAAGATGACATCGGCCCAGCGGATATCCGCCGGGCCGATGGGGCGTCGTGCGTGCGGGCTGGTACCGGCCGACAGCGCGTTGAAGCCGGGCCGCCGTCGCCACATGGCTTCGGCGGTCGGGCTGCGCAGCTGGTTGCGGCTGCAGACGAACAGCAGGTTGATCATTCCTGTTCCTGCAGTTGGCGGGCGCTGAGGACCGGATAGGTGAAGCCCAGCTGGCGTGCGCGCGCGAGCTTGGCATCGCGCGTATACAGCAGCTTCCAGTTCTTCTCGGGCTTGTAGCTGTAGGCGGTCGTGGCGCGGTCGCCACCACGGTTGCGGGCCTGGCTGCGACGCCAGGCACGGCTTCTTGCAGATTCCATGATGTGTTCTCGTGAGTACCGGGTTCAGCAGCCGCGGTAGTACGAGTGGCGCGCAGCATACACCGCACGCACAAAAAAACCCACGCATCGCTGCGCGGGCTTCTTGATTCATCACAGTGGTCGGGACGGCCGGATTCGAACCGACGACCCTCTGCCCCCAGGCATCATCACTGGCTGCCCCATCCCGTTGATCCATAAGGGTTTCAGGCCTGCACCGGGCCTCCCATAAGTGCCGATTGAGGCCCAATTCAATCAATTACTTCCGCGCTGATAGGGTTGCAGCCACCGGGACTAAACATGGCTCCGCATCTGCTGCGGCCCTGCCCTCATCTACGCCCTACGGGCGTCGCTCGGACGGAGCTTGGTCACCGGCGGCGGCTTGGCGGGCTCCAATGACCGCATCCTCCTGCCTCGGACTATTCCGGCGGAGAAAAACCGTGTGCTTGACCCAAAACGAAAAACTTGTACGCGTTCGGGAATCGAACAGCGCCTGGATGTGAGCTGGCCGCCAACTCTAGTGCGTACGAAAGAGATGAGACATTCTTGCCGGGGACCGGCGGATGCCGCAGCGCCATGCCCTTGTCGTCAGTAAAATGAGTGAACTCGTGGACCATCGTGCCAACCTTTGAGGGTTCACCAATGTGATTGGCGGGCAGCATAGATAGGGACCAAAATACAGGGCATGCGTGAATTACGTATGGAGCACCTGACTGCACATAAGCAATGGTGTCTGCCGGCACTTCGTCAGCATTGCACCGGCAGGAGAGGGACACCGGCGGCTTCGGGGTCACTCCGTCTCCCGAAATTCTCCAGATGATCGCCATCAAAGTGCTATCAACCAGCGCATCATCTTCGTTGACATCTTCACCGGCAACGACGTTGACGTCCGGGCCATGCTCCCCGAAGTAGCGCGTATAGTGAACTGAGGGGCTGAACCTCAGCCACAACTCAGTTTCAGATGTTGTATCGACCTCAGTCATCTGCTGGAGCTGGCTCAGCGCATTTCCTGCACCAATCGTTACCCCAGCCAATACACTCTGAAAAATTGCACTTTTTTGGCCGAAGGCGGGGTGCCGGCCGGATCGACACATGCCACAGGTTCAAGAAACTCCCCCGCCCGGGCTTGCTTCATTGTTCTTCCAGTAACGGGTACAACAACCGTGCGGGGTGCGGGATACGCACTTTGCCACTTGCCTGATTGCCGCTTTATGGGCCCAGCTTCCGCATTCCTGCCGTCGGCGGTGCGATAGGAAATCGGGGCTCGCAAGCCAATGGTGTAACTCAGCCCTGGCGACAGACTATAGCCACTTGCAAGATTTATATCTAGGCTGAAACTGCCGCCAGGAGGTATGGACAAAGAACTCGGAGTTTCGGAGAGCGTATCCCTCATTATCCCGAAGAACTGGACTTCGCGCCCATCCTGCTGTTTCACTATGAAGGGATCATCCAACAACATTTTGCGAGCATTGAGCGTCGGCAGAGAAGACTCAGCGACTACCGCAACTTGGTCACCGACATTCGAGAGCTTCAACGCGATTGAAGTTTCTCCCATGTCGCCCTTCAGCGGAACTATTTCGACTTGTAGCCGAGCGTCGGCCATCGCAACATTGCTGCTACAAAGCGCGATGAACAGCATTGCCACTTTAATGGGTGATTTCATTCCGCCACCCGCCTTCTTCCATGATTCAAGATGCGTTATTAACATACAGATCAGCATTTTCCAACCCGAACCTCAGCCATCGATCTGTAGGACTTCCCCGAACCGCAGATTAAATTTTCGAACCGCCATAAGAATCACGTTTTTGCAGGCACTGACCTCCAGGATCTTTTGCTACCGCGCCTACGCCACTGTGCCGAGCTCGGCCATCATCGCAAAGGCCATCGCCGGCGAGACCGTTGGACTTCAGTGAAGCGTCGAAGAACTACGCCTTTCGCCTGGCAATCGAGCGCATCAGCGGAGAGCCGCGAGTTCCAGGACGTCCGCGAGTCAATCAGCTTGGATCGGCATGCATCAGGTGTCACTCCAGGAGATCCGCAGGCTTGGCGGTGCTCTTCCACACAACCGTCGAGGTTGGTCGGAAGAACAAGTGCAGCACCTTCTCACACACAGCTCGCCGGCGATGACCGAGGTGTATCTGGAAGGCCACGAAAGGCCGTGGACCGAGATCAACACGGGCATCCTCGCCATTCGATAGGGTGACGATAGGGTGCACAACGAAGAAGGGCCTGCACCGTATGGCGCAAGCCCTTGTTCTATCGCTGCTTTTGGTCGGGACGGCCGGATTCGAACCGACGACCCTCTGCCCCCCAGGCAGATGCGCTACCAGGCTGCGCTACGCCCCGACTGATGCTGCGATGTGCCCGCCAGTGCGGCGGGCCGTGAAGTATAGCGGATTACGATGGAAATGGGATCAGCGGCGCAACAACTGCAGCACTTCTTCCAGCTCCATGCGCACCTGCTTGATGATCTGGTTGCTCAGCGCCGATTCCTCGCGGGCATCGGGGCCGTCCAGACGCAGGCGTGCACCACCGATGGTGTAGCCCTGTTCGTACAGCAGGCTGCGGATCTGCCGCACCATCAGCACGTCATGGCGCTGGTAGTAGCGGCGGTTGCCTCGGCGCTTGGCCGGCTCAAGGCTGGGAAACTCGGTTTCCCAGTAGCGCAGGACGTGCGGCTTGACGTCGCACAGCTCGCTGACTTCACCGATGGTGAAGTAGCGCTTGGCCGGAATCGGCGGTAGTTCGCGGTTACTGCCCGGATCCAGCATAAGCTTCCACCCTCTCCTTGAGCTTCTGGCCCGGACGGAAGGTGACCACCGTACGGGCGGAAATCGGAATTTCCTCGCCGGTCTTGGGGTTGCGACCCGGGCGCTGGTTCTTGCGCCGCAGATCGAAATTACCGAAGCCCGACAGCTTCACCTGACGTCCCTGTTCCAATGCTTCACGCAGCACATCGAAAAACGCGTCGACGAATTCCTTGGCTTCCCGCTTGTTCAGACCGACTTCGTCGAACAGCTTTTCCGCCATCTCCGCCTTGGTCAATGCCATTGCCTGCTACCCCCGAGTGCTGCCCGCTCAGCCGCGGATCCGGGCGTGGTGTTCACGCTCGATGGCAGTGACCGCCTCGGCCACCACCGCTTCCACGTCGCGGTCCGTCAGAGTGCGCGACTTGTCCTGCAAAATCAAGCCCATAGCGAGACTCTTGAATCCCGGCTCGACGCCCTGGCCGACATAGCGGTCGAACAGGTTCAGGTCGCGCAGCAACGGGCCGGCGGCCTGGCGGACGGTCGCCGCCAGATCGGCCCAGGCCACCTGTTCAGGCACCAGGAATGCCAGGTCGCGGCGCACCGCCGGGAAGCGCGACAGTTCGCCGGCACGCGGCAGGCGGCGGGCGGTCAGCGGTTCCAGGTCCAGTTCGAAGGCGTAGACGTCGGCTTCGATGCCCATCGCCCTGGCCAGGCGCGGGTGAACCTGGCCGATCCAGCCGATCGCCACGCCATCGCGCAACACCTCGGCCGAACGCGCCGGGTGGCCGTAGGCGCGGGTGGACGCACGGAACTCCAGCTGCGCGCCACTGGCGGCCGCCAGCGATTCGAGGTCACCCTTCAGGTCATGGAAATCGACCTTGCGGGTCGGCAGGCCCCACTGCACCGCCTGCGCATCACCGCAGACCGCAGCGGCCACGCGCGGGGTTTCCAGCGGTGCCGGCTGGCTTTCGCCAAGCGACGCATCTCCGGCCTGCTGGGCGAACACCCGACCCAGCTCGAACAGGCGCACGCGGCCGAGCTGGCGAGCGGCATTGCGGCCTAGGGTGGCAACCAGGCCCGGCAGCAGCGACGGGCGCATCACCGCCAGTTCGGCCGACAGCGGGTTGGCCAGCGGCACCAGGGCGTCGCGCAGCTGCCACTGGGCCAGCAGTGCGTCGTCGACGAAGGCGAAATTGACGGTTTCCTGCAGGTCGCGAGCGATCAGCTGGCGGCGCACGCTCAGCGCGTCCAGCTGGGTCTCGCTCGGCATCGCCACGCGCGAGGCACCGCCCGGCAGCGTGGTCGGGATCTGCTCGTAACCGTGGATGCGGGCCAGTTCTTCGATCAGGTCCTCTTCGATGGCGATATCGAAGCGGCGGCTCGGCGCGGTGACCTGCCAGCCGTCGGCGGTGGCGGCCACGTCCATGCCCAGCGCACGCAGGATGCGCTCGACTTCGGCATCGTCAATGGTGATGCCAAGCACGCGGGTGATGCGCGTGCGGCGCAGCACGATCGTGGCCGGCTGCGGCAGATCGGCCTCGCGCACAGCTTCGGTGACCGGCGCCGGGGTACCGCCGGCCAGGTCCAGCACCAGGCGGGTGGCGTACTCGATCGCGGTACGCGGCAGTGCCGGATCGACACCGCGCTCGAAGCGGTGGCCGGCATCGGTGTGCAGGCCCAGCTTGCGGCCACGGCCCATGATCGCGGCCGGCGCGAAGTGCGCGGCCTCCAGGAACACGGCGGTGGTCGCGTCGGTGACACGGGTGTCGAAGCCGCCCATCAGGCCGGCCAGGCCGACCGCACGATCGGCGTCGGTGACCACCAGGAAGCTGTCGTCCAGCGCGGCATCGCGGCCGTCCAGCAGCTTCAGCGTCTCGCCCGCGCGCGAACGGCGCACGGCAATGCTGCCCTGCAGGGTGGCCAGGTCGTAAGCATGCATCGGCTGGCCCAGCTCCAGCATCACATACTGGGTGATGTCGACCAGCAGCGAGACCGGACGCACGCCACTGCGGCGCAGGCGCTCGGCCATCCACAGTGGGGTCTTGGCGGCAGCGTTGACGCCCTCGATCACACGGCCCAGATAACGCGGCGCTTCGGCGCCAGCGTCGAGCTGGATGGCCAGCTCACGGCTGCCGGTAGCCGGAATGGCGTCGGCGGCGAAATCCAGCACTTCACTGCGGGTAGCGGCGGCGACGTCGTAGGCGATGCCGCGCAGGCTGAAGCAGTCGGCGCGGTTCGGGGTCAGCTTGATTTCGATACTGGCGTCCGGCAGGCCCAGGTACTCGACCAGGGCCTGGCCGACCGGGGCGTCATCGGGCAGTTCCAGCAGGCCGGAGGCATCGTTGTCCAGGCCCAGCTCCTTGGCCGAGCACAGCATGCCGTTGGACTCGACGCCACGCAGCTTGGCCGGCTTGATCTTCAGCTCGCCGATCTGCGCACCGACCATCGCCAGTGGCGCGACCAGGCCCGCGCGGGCGTTCGGCGCACCGCAGACGATCTGCAGCAGCTCGCCCTGCCCGGCATCGACCTTGCACACCTGCAGGCGATCGGCTTCCGGGTGGCGCGCGGCCTCGACGATGCGTGCCACGACCACGTGATCGAGGCCTTCGCCCAGCGCGGATACTTCTTCCACTTCCAGGCCGATGGCGGTCAGCACCGCGCTCAGCTCATCGCGCGAGGCGGAGGTCGGGACGTGGCTGCGCAGCCAGTTTTCGGAGAATTTCATGGTGTCACCCTGGTGGGAGGCGTGCCTCCCGTTGCGGTTTTTGTGGTCGCCCAGCGCATGCGCAAGGAGGCGTCCATCCAGAAAGGCAGCCGAGCATGGCCCGGCTCTACACGGTTGCGGCTTACGCGAACTGCTTCAGGAACCGCACATCGTTCTCGAAGAACGCGCGCAGGTCGTTGACGCCGTAGCGCAGCATCGCGAAACGCTCCACGCCCATGCCGAAGGCAAAGCCGGTGTAACGCTCCGGATCGATGCCGACATTGCGCAGCACGTTCGGATGCACCATGCCGCAGCCGAGCACTTCCAGCCAGCGGGTGCTGCCATCGGGCTGCTGCCAGGCGATGTCCACTTCCGCACCCGGTTCGACGAACGGGAAGTAGCTGGGACGGAAGCGCATCTCGAAATCGCGCTCGAAGAACGCGCGCACGAATTCTGCCAGCGTGCCCTTCAGGTCGGCGAAGGTCGAGTGCTCGTCCACCAGCAGGCCTTCGACCTGATGGAACATCGGCGAATGGGTCTGGTCGCTGTCGCTGCGGTACACCTTGCCGGCAGCGATCATGCGCAGCGGCGGCGCGTGGTCGCCCATGTAGCGCACCTGCACACCGGAGGTATGCGTGCGCAGCAGGCGGCCGTCGCCGAAGTAGAAGGTGTCGTGCATGGCGCGCGCCGGGTGGTGCGGCGGGAAATTCAGCGCCTCGAAATTGTGCCAGTCATCCTCGATCTCCGGCCCTTCCGACAGCTCGTAGCCCAGCCGGCCGAAAATACCGGTGATGCGTTCCAGGGTACGGGTGATCGGATGCAGGCCAGCGCGGTCGCCATTGCGGCCCGGCAGGGTGATGTCGATGGCTTCGGCAGCCAGCCGCGCGTCCAGTGCGGCGTCTTCCAGCAGCGCCTTGCGCTCGGCCAGCGCACGGGTCAGTGTGTCGCGGGCCTGGTTGATCGCTTCACCGGCGGCCTTGCGCTCCTCGGCCGGCAGGGCACCGAGCTGCTTGAGCTGCGAGGTGATGCTGCCGCTCTTGCCAAGCAGGGCCACGCGCAGCTGTTCCAGCACGTCAGGGCTCTGTGCGGCGGCCACATCGGCCAGCGCCTGGGTGGTGAGGGATTGGATGTCGCTCATGGGGGGCCGGAACTCCAGTCGATCTGCCATCGCGATGCGCGAAGGGCCGACCCCTGTCGCCACCGCCGTCCCCGCGCTGCCGCAATGGCCGCACCGGGACCCAAAAAAGAATGGGGAAGGACTTGCGCCCTTCCCCATGCATTGCCTTGACCTGACACCGTTCCGAGTGAACGGTTACGGCATCGGGAAGGACTTATGCCGCCAACGCGCCCTTGGCCTTTTCGGCCAGCGCGGCAAAACCGGCTGCGTCGTGCACGGCGATGTCAGCCAGGACCTTGCGATCCAGGGTGATGCCGGCCTTCAGCAGGCCGTTCATGAAGCGGCTGTAGCTCAGGCCGTTGATGCGGGCAGCCGCATTGATGCGGGTGATCCAC
Source organism: Stenotrophomonas maltophilia group sp. msm1 (assembly GCF_032025805.1). Lineage (NCBI taxonomy): Bacteria > Pseudomonadati > Pseudomonadota > Gammaproteobacteria > Lysobacterales > Lysobacteraceae > Stenotrophomonas > Stenotrophomonas maltophilia group sp. msm1. The sequence continues at coordinate 516,199 of NZ_JAVSKH010000002.1, read as the reverse complement.
AGCGAACGGAAGTTGCGCTTCTTCTGCTTACGGCCGATGTAGGCGTACTGCTGTGCCTTGATGACCGCCTGCTTGGCAACGCGGAAGACCTTGCGACGGGCGTTGTAATAGCCCTTGGCGAGATCCAGAATCTTCTTGTGGCGGCGACGCGCCTGTACGCCACGCTTAACTCGTGCCATTTTTCAGTTCCTCAGAGGTAAGGGAGCATGCGGTCCAGACGGCCTGCGTCTTCTGCACGGACATGGCCCGTCTGACGCAGATTACGCTTACGCTTGGTCGCTTTCTTCGTGAGGATGTGGCTACGGTTGGCGTGGCCGCACTTGTACTTGCCCGAGGCGGTCTTGCGGAAACGCTTGGCCGCTGCCCGGTTGGTCTTGATCTTGGGCATTGCAATGTCCTTGATGGGATTTGACCCTGGTTTCTGACTGATCTGGCGGCGGCCTGGGCCGCTCTTTCCGTCCTGCCATGATCGGCGTACGACCCGTCCTGGGTGGGTCGAGCCGGGCATGATACAGGCAAAACGGCCCTGCCACCAGCCCCTGCCCGCCTTTCATCCGCAACCCGCCGGCCCGCCACAAAAGCAAAGGGACGCCAGCGGCGCCCCCTTACCCTGAACCATTCAGCCAGGCGCCCCGAAAGGCAGCCCGTCAGGCCTCAGGTCTTCTTCTTCGGCGCGATCATCATGACCATCTGACGCCCTTCCAGGCGCGGACGGGATTCAATGACGATGTCCTCGCCCAGATCGGCCTCGATCCGGTTGGCCATTTCGCGGCCCAGCTCCTGGTGGCTCATTTCACGGCCACGGAAGCGGATGTTGACCTTGATCTTGTCACCATCTTCGAGGAACCCGCGCATCTTGCGCAGCTTGATCTGGTAGTCGCCCTCGTCCGTGACCGGACGGAACTTCACTTCCTTGATCTCGACCTGCTTGGTCTTCTTCTTGGCCTCGCTGGCCTTCTTCTGCGCTTCGAACTTGAACTTGCCGAAGTCCATGATCTTGCAGACCGGCGGATCGGCCTGCGGCTGGATTTCGACCAGGTCCAGGCCTTCATCTTCGGCCATGGACAGCGCTTCGTCGCGCGACAACACGCCGATCATTTCTCCGTCACTGCCGATCACGCGGACGCGCGGCACACGGATTTCCTGATTCTTGCGGTTCTGTTTGTTGTCAGGGGTGCTGATATTACGTTCTCCCAAGGGTATCGAACCGGCCCGGGTGCCTGTGCCCCCGGACCGGACCTTTGCTTACGCGCCCTCGGCGTGGAGCCGCTCGATGAAGGCCTGCAGGCTCATGCTGCCCAGGTCTTCGCCAGAACGCGTACGCACCGCCACAGCCCCATTTTCCTTCTCGCGGTCACCGATGACCAGCAGGTAGGGCACGCGCTGCAACGTATGCTCGCGGATTTTATAGCCGATCTTCTCGTTACGCAAATCCGAGCTGACGCGGAAGCCTTGCTCCGCAAGGGTTTTGGTCACGCCCGAGACATAGTCGGCCTGGGCGTCGGTGATGTTGGCCACCACCACCTGGGTCGGCGCCAGCCAGGCCGGGAACTGGCCCGCATGGTGCTCTATCAGGATGCCCAGGAAACGCTCCATCGAGCCGACGATGGCCCGGTGCAGCATCACCGGGTGCTTCTTCTGGCTGTTCTCGTCCACGTACTCGGCGCCCAGGCGGCCGGGCATCATGAAGTCGACCTGCATCGTGCCCAGCTGCCAGGTACGGCCGATGGCATCCTTCAGGTGGTACTCGATCTTCGGGCCGTAGAAGGCGCCCTCGCCCGGCAGCTCCTGCCATTCCACGCCACAGGCGGTCAGTGCCGAGCGCAGCGCGCCTTCGGCCTTGTCCCAGGTGGCGTCGTCACCCAGGCGCGATTCCGGGCGCAGCGCGATCTTGATCTGGATCTCGTCGAAGCCGAAGTGCTGGTAGACCGCCAGCGCCTGCTGGTGGAAGGCAGTCACTTCCGACTCGATCTGGTTTTCCGTGCAGAACACGTGGCCGTCGTCCTGGGTGAAGCCACGCACGCGCAGGATGCCGTGCAGCGCGCCGGACGGCTCGTTGCGGTGGCACGACCCGAACTCGCCGTAGCGGATCGGCAGGTCGCGGTAGCTGTGCAGGCCCTGGTTGAACACCTGGATGTGGCCCGGGCAGTTCATCGGCTTGACCGCGTAAGTGCGTTTCTCCGATTCGGTGAAGAACATGTTGTCCTGGTAGTTGTCCCAGTGGCCGGACTTCTTCCACAGGCTCACGTCCAGAATCTGCGGGCAACGCACTTCGCCATAGCCGCTGTTGCGGTAGACCTTGCGCATGTACTGCTCCACCACCTGCCACAGCGCCCAGCCCTTCGGGTGCCAGAATACCAGGCCCGGGGCTTCTTCCTGCAGGTGGAACAGATCCTGCTGCTTGCCGATGCGGCGGTGGTCGCGCATTTCGGCTTCTTCGATGCGCTTGATGTACGCCTCCAGCTGCTTCTTGTCGGCCCAGGCGGTGCCGTAGATGCGCTGCAGCTGCTCGTTCTGCGCGTCACCGCGCCAGTAGGCGCCGGAGATGCGGGTCAGCTTGAAGGCCTTCAGGAAGCGCGTGTTCGGCACGTGCGGGCCGCGGCACATGTCCACGTATTCCTGGTGGTAGTACATGCCCATCGCCTGGATGTCGTCGGCCATGTCCTCGATCAGGCGCAGCTTGTAGTCCTCGCCACGGGCCTTGAAGATCTCGACCACTTCGGCGCGCGGCGTCATCTTCTTGATGACGTCGTAGTCCTGGGCGATCAGTTCACCCATGCGCTTCTCGATCGCGGCCATGTCGTCCGGGGTGAACGGGCGCTCGGAATAGATGTCGTAGTAGAAGCCTTCGGCGATCACCGGACCGATCACCATCTTCACATCCGGGTACAGCTGCTTGACGGCGTGGCCGACCAGGTGGGCGCAGGAGTGGCGGATGATCTCCACGCCCTCCTCGTCCTTGGCGGTGATGATGCGCAGGGTGGCGTCGTGGTCGATGACGTCGCTGGCATCGACCAGCACGCCATCCACGGCACCGGCGATGGTGGCCTTGGCCAGGCCGGCGCCGATCGACTGGGCAACCTCCATGACGCTCACAGGGTTTTCGAATTCGCGGCGGCTGCCGTCGGGAAGGGTAATGTTGATCATCGCAGTGGCTTCGTGCGGGCCCGCCGGGCGGGCTGGAAAGCGTTCCCGGGCCGTTGCCCGGGCAATAAAAAAGCGCCGCGAGGGCGCCTGGAACGCAGGGCCTTCGGGGGCAGGTCAACAGTGGGCGGTGGTAGTGCTCATGTCGCACGCTCGGCCGGCGCTGGGCGCGGGCCACCTTGTTCCAGTCTGGGGTTCTGCGATGATCTTAAACCAGCGCACCGGAAAGCCCAAGGGCCACCGTACGGCCCGCTGAATGAGCCGCGCTGGCGGCGTGAAAACGCAATGATTACCATGTGCGCGCAGCCCGCCCCGTGCCAGCCTGCCCGCTTTCCCCCAGGACCTCGTGATGCGCCACCCGCTTCGACCGGCTGCCGCCGGCCCCGCCCGTGCCCCGCGTTCGCCGACCCGCCGCCGCGCAGGCTGCCCGCGATGATCACCGTCGGCCTCTCCACGCTGGGTTTCTGCAGCCTGGGCATGTTGGCGGCGATGTTCTCGGCACTGGCCTTCTATGCGGCCTCGCCCCACTGCCGCTGGCCGCGCCTGCGCCGCGCCGGCCGCCTGGGCCGCCAGATCGGCCTGGTCGCCGCTGCCGCCGCGCTGTGGCTGTGGATGGCCGAGCTCGGCTTTGCCGCCGGCCTGGTGGCGATGTTGTGCACCTGGATGCTCGCGGCGATGCTGCTGCCGGCGCTGGCCGCCTGGCACCGACCGGGCACGGAGTTGCCCTGATGTGGGCGCGCGCCTTCGCCGGCATCATCGTCGGCTTCCTGCTTGCAGCCGCCGTTACCGGCCTGCTCGCCTGGCTTCCGCCGGGCCCTTGGCAGCGAGCGCTGGTACCTACCCTGATCGCCTTCATCCCGCTGTGGATGCTGGCCGCCCTGTGGGCGTTCAGCTTCCGCAGCGCGCTGCGCGCCTGGCTGGTGCTGGGCGGCAGCGCCGCCACCGGCTTCGTCGTGCTCGGGCTGCTGCGCCTGACCGGCGCGGTGCAATGAGATCCACGCCATGAAGTTCAGTTCGCAGACCCTGCGCACGTTCACCACCCTGCACACCTGGGTCGGCCTGGTGGCCGGCTTCGGCCTGTTCGTGGCTTTCTACGCAGGCTCGCTGACCCTGTTCCACCATGACCTGCCGCGGTGGCAGACACCGGGCGCCGCCACGGCACTCCCGGCCAGCCTGGATGACGCCCAGTACCTGCTGGAGGACGTGCTGGCGGCGCATCCGGAAGCGCGCCGCCACGTCGGCATGACCTTCCCCGGCACCGAACACCCGCAGCCTCTGGCCTACTGGCAGGCCGATGACGGCAGCTGGCGCTATGCCTGGCCCGGCCAGATCGCCGGCAGCCCCACACCACCGCAGACCGGACTGGCCGAACTGGTCAACGAGCTCCATTACAGCCTCGGCCTGCCCGTGGCCGGGATCTACGTGATGGGCATTGTCAGCCTGCTGTACGGGATGGCACTGCTCAGCGGCCTGGTGATCCATCTGCCGAAGCTGCTCGGCGACCTGTTCGCGCTGCGTCCGGGGCGCAACCTGAAGCAGCTGTGGCAGGACGCGCACAACGTGGTCGGTGTGCTCAGCCTGCCCTTCCACCTGATGTTCGCGGTCACCGGCGCCCTGCTCTGCCTGGTGTTCGTGCAGATGGCCCTGCTCAACCCGCTGATCTACGACGGCAAAGCGCTGCAGGCAGTACCGACTGCGATGGACACCGCGCCGGTGCGAAATGCCAGTGGCATCCCGGCACCGCCGGGCAGCCTGCGCGTGCTGCATGCGCGCGCACTTGAAGTGGCCCGCGCACAGGGCGTGGCCAACTTCGAACCGGCCTATCTGAAGCTGGCCAATGGCGGCGATGCCAACGCGACGATCGAGATCACCGGCGAGGCCAGTGGCACCCTCGGCCCGCTTGGTGCCGTGGCATTGGACGTCGCCACCGGCAATCTGCTCGCGTCGCAGCTGCCGGGCCAGCGCGACGCCAACCACGCCACGCTCAGCGCCGCCTACGCGTTGCACTTCGGCGAATTCGGCAATGGCGTGGTGGTCTGGCTGTACTTCCTGCTCGGACTCGGCGGTGCGTTCCTGTTCTACTCCGGCAACCTGCTGTGGATCGAGTCGCGGCGCAAGCGTCGCCAGCCGCAACAGCCACGTGCCGGTGTGAACATGGCGCGGGCCACGGTCGGCGTGTGCATCGGCCTGTGCGTGGCGATCTCGATCGCGTTCGGCACCGCACTGGTGCTGGAGCGGCTGGCACCGTCGGCGGTCGACCACGGCATCCGCTGGGCCTGCTTCGGCAGTTGGGCGGCCTGCGCGCTATGGGCCGCGCTGCGCCGCCCGGCGCAGGCGGCACGCGAACTGCTGTGGGCGGCGGCGGTCAGTACCGCGCTGGTGCCGGTGCTGCACGGCGCACTCAATGGTGACTGGCTGTGGCGCGCCGCCGCAGGGGGGCACTGGCCGCTGTTCTGGGTCGATGCCATCGCGCTGGCGATGGCCTTCGGCTTCGCGCGTCTGGCCGTGGCCAGCCAACGCCGCGCCCGCAACGGCGATCCCAACAGCGTCTGGGCCGATTGAGCCTTCGCCGGGCATGGCCCGGTGCTACTGGAAGTCGGCTTGGCATGGGCAACGACGTACACCGCAGTGTGTGTATCAGATCGGTGACGTTGCGGCATGGGCCCAGCACGACGCGCCACCCGACACTCAATCGCCGATGCGCGCCTTCTGCCAGGGGCCCAGCATGGCATTGAGCAGGCTGGCCTGTTCGTCATCGCCGGTCAGTTCCCACATGAACACCCCGGCCAGGCCCTGCTCACGGGCGAACTGCGCACGCAGCCCGATCGAGCGCGGGTCTTCATAGCTGATGAAGATCTTCTGCGCGGCGTTGTACAGCCACGGGCTCTGCGCCTGCGGCTGCCAGTGTTTCGTCCAACCCGGCTGGTCGAGATAGCGCGCCTTGATCACCCGCCAGTCGCCGGCATCAGCCGGCGCACTGTAGGCCTGGTACAGCCCATCCGGGGCGTCGCCGGTGACCTTGAAGCCGCGCCCGTAGAACGGTACGCCCAGCACCAGCTTCCCGGCCGGCACGCCGTGCTCGCGGTAGAACTGCACCGCGCCGGCCACGTTGTTCCAGCGCCGCAGCTCCGGCGCCAGCGGATCGGCCGGCACTTCATGCAGAGGCGCATTGAAGGTCGACACCGAGGAGAAGCCGGTGCCCATGTCGTAGCTCATGAGGTTGATGAAATCGAACACCTTGGCCAGCGCCGGCAGGTCATAGCTCGCTGCTGGATCGTAGGGGCCATCGGTCTGCAGGCGACCGGCGGCCAGCGCGGCAGTCAGCAGCATCGACTGCCCCGTCCTGCGGCCGCGCGCATCGAGTGCCGCGCGGAAGGCCTGGGCAAGCCGGGTCAGATTGACGCGATCCTGCGGGCGATGCGCCAGCTCCTTCGGTCCGCCACTGACCGGGAACTCCCAATCGATGTCCACGCCGTCGAAGCTGCCGGCATGGCGATCGAAGAACAGCGCCATGCACGAATCGACCAAGCGCTTGCGGCTGGCCTCGGTCAGCGCTGCATCGGAGAACCCACCGGCACCCCAGCCACCGATCGAAATCAGCGTGCGCAGGTGCGGATGCGCCTTCTTGAGTTCGGCCAGTGCGGCGAAATTCTTCGGCGCTTCCGCACCGATCGTGCAGCGCCCGTCCTCGATGGTGGAGAACGCATAGAACAGATGCGTCAGGCGCTCGGCTGGAATGCTCGAGACCGGATAGCGTTCGGCCGAGCCGCCCGGGTAGTAGGCGCCGAAGATCGGCGGCTGTGCAGGCGCGGCGCGCGCGGCAATGGGCAGGGCGCCGGCAATCAGCACGGCAAGGACGGCCACGGTCTGGCGGAACATGGAAACTCCCGGTTCGAAGGCGCCGCCACGTTAGCAAACCGATGGGGCTGCGGTACGGGTGTCGCGGCATGTCGTCCCATGGACAGGCGCGATCCGTGCAACCGAGACAGAACGATGGCCGCGTGGCGGCCCTCATGCACTGCAGCAGGACATGCAGCGACCTGGATGAGCTTCTCTTCGCAACATCGAGGCAAAGAAAAAGCGGGCCGAAGCCCGCTTTTTCATTTGCGAAAGCGTGAGGACCAACGGTCCTCACCCACCGCACGATCAGCAGTACCGATTATTCGGCGCTGGCGCCTTCGCCTTCTTCGACGGCCTTCATCGACAGGCGGATACGGCCCTGCTTGTCGACTTCCAGCACCTTGACCTTGACCACATCGCCTTCCTTCAGCTTGTCGCCGACCTTCTCGACGCGCTCGCTGGAGATCTGCGAGACGTGGACCAGGCCATCCTTGCCCGGCAGGATGGTGACGAACGCACCGAAGTCCATGATCTTGGCGACCTTGCCTTCGTAGATGCGGCCCGGCTCGACGTCCGAGGTGATCTGCTCGATGCGGGCCTTGGCAGCCTGGGCAGCGATGGCGTTGACCGACGCGATGACGATGGTGCCGTCGTCCTGGATGTCGATCTGGGTGCCGGTTTCCTTGGTGATGGCCTGGATGGTCGAGCCGCCCTTGCCGATCACTTCGCGGATCTTGTCCGGGTGGATCTTGATGGTCAGCAGGCGCGGCGCGTAGTCCGACAGCTCTTCACGCGGAGCGGTCAGGCCGTGGGCCATCTCGCCCAGGATGTGCAGGCGGCCAGCCTTGGCCTGCTGCAGGGCCTGCTTCATGATTTCTTCGGTGATGCCTTCGATCTTGATGTCCATCTGCAGGGCGGAGATGCCCTCAGCGGTACCGGCCACCTTGAAGTCCATGTCGCCCAGGTGATCTTCGTCACCCAGGATGTCGGACAGGACCACGAAACGATCGCCTTCCTTGACCAGACCCATGGCGATACCGGCCACCGGGGCCTTCACCGGCACGCCGGCGTCCATCAGGGCCAGCGACGAGCCGCAGACCGAGGCCATCGACGAGGAACCGTTCGACTCGGTGATTTCCGAAACGACGCGGATGGTGTACGGGAAGGCTTCCAGCGACGGCATGACAGCCAGCACGCCGCGCTTGGCCAGACGACCGTGGCCGATTTCGCGGCGCTTCGGGCCCATCATGCGGCCGCACTCGCCCACCGAGAACGGAGGGAAGTTGTAGTGGAACAGGAAGTTTTCCTTGTACTCACCGGCAACGGCGTCGATGACCTGGCCATCACGGGCGGTGCCCAGGGTGATGGTCACGATGGCCTGGGTTTCGCCGCGGGTGAACAGCGAGGAACCGTGGGTACGCGGCAGCACGCCGGTCTTCACGGTGATCGGGCGGACGGTGTCCAGCGCACGGCCGTCGATGCGGACCTTGGTGTCCAGCACCGAGTCACGCATGGTGCGGTATTCCAGCTCGCCGAATTCCTTCGACAGCTCGGCCGGGTTCCAGCCTTCGGCGGCCACGCGGCCCGCCAGGGCTTCGAATACGTCCTTCTTGATCGCCGAGATGGCGTCGCGGCGCTGCAGCTTGTCACGCACCTGGAAGGCTTCGCCCAGGCGCGGGCCGATGGCTTCCTTCAGGGCGGAGATCAGCGCGTCGTTCTTGGCCGGGGCTTCCCAGGTCGACGGCTTGGTGCCGGCTTCGACGGTCAGCTCGTTGATCGCGTTGATGACCTTCTGCATTTCGCGGTGACCGAAGGTCACGGCGCCCAGCATCACTTCTTCGGACAGCAGCGCGGCTTCGGATTCGACCATCAGCACGGCGTTGGAGGTACCGGCGACGACCAGTTCCAGCTGCGAGTCAGCCAGTTCGCTGACGGTCGGGTTCAGGATGTACTCGCCGTTCTTGTAACCGACCTTGGCAGCGCCGATCGGACCCATGAACGGGGTACCGGCCAGGGCCAGGGCAGCCGAGGCACCGATCAGGGCCGGGATGTCACCGTCCACGTCCGGGTTCAGCGACATCACCGTGGCGATGATCTGCACTTCGTTCTTGTAGTCCTCCGGGAACAGCGGGCGGATCGGACGGTCGATCAGGCGCGAGATCAGCGTTTCCTTCTCGGTCGCACGGCCTTCACGCTTGAAGAAACCACCCGGGATACGGCCGCCGGCGTAGAACTTTTCCTGATAATCGACGGTCAGCGGGAAGAAGTCCTGGCCTTCGCGCGCGCTCTTGGCGGCGACGGCGGTGACCAGCAGTACGGTGTCGTCCATCTTGACGATGACGGCACCGCTGGCCTGGCGGGCGACTTCGCCGGTCTCAAGCGTGACGGTGTGCTTGCCGTACTGGAAGGTTTTGGTGATTTTTGCCACGGAGGGTGTCCTTGGGGATGCTGTCTGCGAATTTGGACCGTCGGCGACCCTTGCCGCCAGCGGGTGACCGGATCGTTCCGGCCTGAATCGGGGATTGCGGTACTACAAAACAAAACCGCGGCGCATCGCTGCGCCGCGGGGAATTCGTTGCTTAGCGACGCAGGCCAAGCTTCTCGATCAGGGCCTTGTAACGCTCGACGTCCTTCTTCTTCAGGTAGTCGAGCAGGCTGCGACGGCGGTTGACCATCTGCAGCAGGCCGCGGCGGCTGTGGTGGTCCTTCTTGTGGGTCTTGAAGTGGCCGGTCAGCAGTTCGATGCGGGCGGTCAGCAGGGCCACCTGGACTTCCGGGGAGCCGGTGTCAGCGGCGCTGCGCTTGTTGTCTTCAATGACCTTCTGGGTGTCGATCGACATTTCTTTTTTCTCTGTGATGCGTGGCCGGCAGGAACGCGCTTCGCGCACCGCCAGGCTCGCCGTGGACTACGAGGATGAAACCTGCACGAGGCAGGCTGCCGGAAAACGGCCGCGAAATTGTAACGGCCAGGGGCTTCCGGGACAAGGACCGGGGCTGAACCGCCCTGGCCCCGGTCAGAGGTTGAAACGACGCTGCGGAGCCAGCAGACCACTGTCATCGACCTGGCCCAGCCCCTGGACAGCATCGCCCGGACCGAACACCGCCACCAGGCCGTGGGGCCAGGACGGGTCGCGCTGGCGCTGGCCGACGCAGAAGCGATGGGTCTGGTCGGCATCGAGATCGACCCGCGGGTATTCAGCCAGGCCGGCCGCCAGCGGCAGCAGCAGCGCATCCATGGCCGCCTCGTCGCCGGCCTCGGCCATCGCCCGCAGCTGGTCCAGGGTGACCATCGCCGGTTCGCGGAACGGCTCCACCCAGAGCCGGCGCAGCGCACTGATGTGTGCGCCACATCCCAGCGCCTCGCCCAGGTCGCGGGCCAGGCTGCGGATGTAGGTGCCCGAACCGCAGGTCACGCGCAGCCGCAAGCGCTCAGGCTGCTGCTCCAGCACGTCGATGGCGTGCACCTGCACCTCGCGTTCCGGCGCCTCGATGACGTCACCACGGCGGGCCTTCACATACAGCGGCTCACCACCCTGCTTCAGTGCCGAATAGACCGGGGCACGCTGGCGGATGTTGCCGGTCAGCGGCGCCAACGCGGCCTGCAGGGCCTCGGCACCGATCGCCGGTACCGGGCGCTGCAGCAGCACCTGGCCCTCGGAATCGTCGGTATCGGTCGTCTGGCCGAGCACGATCTCGGCATCGTAGGCCTTGGCCGACCCCAGCAGCAGCCCAGCGATCTTGGTCGCCTCGCCGAAGCACAGCGGCAGCAGACCGGTGGCCAGCGGGTCGAGGCTGCCGGTGTGGCCGCCCTTCTCGGCACGGAACAGGCGACGGGCCACCTGCAGGGCGGCGTTGGAGCTCATGCCGGTCGACTTGTCGAGCAGCAGGATGCCATCCAGGCGGCGGAACTGAATTCGGGTCATGACAGATACGGGTAGCGCCGGGCCATGCCCGGCGAGCGCGAAGCGCGGCCAGCGTCCGGCCTCGCACGGTCAGAATGAAAAGACGCCGGGCATGGGCCCGGCGCTGGCTTATTCTTCGTCGCCCTCGCGACGCTTCTCCGCGGCCAGCGTATCGGGCAGGTCGCGCAGGAGGTTGTCGATATGCTCGCCACGATCGACCGAGTCGTCGTAGTGGAAATGCAGCTCCGGCACATGGCGCAGCTTCATCGCCCGGGCCAGGTCCATGCGCAGGCGGTAGCCCAGTTCCTTCAGGCCGGCCACCGCTTCCGCTGAACGCTCCGGCATCAGCGCGGTGACGAAGACCTTGGCATGAGCCATATCGCGGGTGATTTCCACGTCGGACACGCTCACCGAGGGCAACCCGTGCTCGCGCACGGCGTTGTGCACCAGGGTGCCGAGTTCGCGGCGCAGCTGGGCAGAGACACGGTCGGTTCGATGGAAAGTCTTGGGCACGAGGAGCTCTTGGTTCAGTTGTCGCCCGACCAACGGTCGGGCGCTACCTTTGATTCGATTGTCGCCCGGCCAACGGTCGGGCGCCATCTTTGATTCGATTGTCGCCCGGCCAACGGTCGGGCGCTACATCTACCATGGTACCCGACCGTTGGTCGGGTTCTACATCACGGTAGGGGGCGGCCCGGGGGGGGGGGGGGCGGGCGGGGGTGGGGAGGGGGGGGGGGGGGGGGGGGGGGGGGGGGCGGGCGGGGGGGGGGGGCGGGGGGGGGGCGGCGGGGGGCCCCCCGGGGGGGGGGGGGGGGGGGGGGGCCCTCCCGGGGGGGCGGGGGGGGGGGGGGGGGGGGCGGGGGGGGGCGGGGGCGGGGGGGGGGGGGGGGCCCCGGCCCCCCCACCCCCGCTTCCGCGTCACCCCTGGCGATAGACCTCGGCACCGGCCGCGCGGAACTCCGCCGACTTCTCCTTCATGCCGGCTTCGGCGTAGTCACGCACATCCTGGGTGATCTTCATCGAACAGAAGTGCGGGCCGCACATCGAGCAGAAGTGGGCCAGCTTGTGCGCATCCTTCGGCAGCGTCTCGTCATGGAATTCCTTGGCCTTCTCCGGATCCAGGCCAAGATGGAACTGGTCTTCCCAGCGGAACTCGAAACGCGCCTTGCTCAGCGCGTTGTCGCGCACCTGCGCGCCCGGATGCCCCTTGGCCAGGTCGGCTGCGTGCGCGGCAATGCGATAGGCCATGATGCCGTCGCGCACATCCTGGCGGTTGGGCAGGCCAAGGTGCTCCTTCGGCGTCACGTAGCAGAGCATCGCCGTGCCGAACCAGCCGATCATCGCCGCACCGATCGCGCTGGTGATGTGGTCGTAGCCCGGCGCGATGTCGGTGGTCAGCGGGCCCAGCGTATAGAACGGCGCCTCGCCACACTCGCGCAGCTGCTTGTCCATGTTTTCCTTGATCAGCTGCATCGGCACATGGCCGGGGCCTTCGATCATGGTCTGCACATCATGCTTCCAGGCGATCTTCGTCAGCTCACCCAGCGTTTCCAGCTCACCGAACTGCGCGGCGTCGTTGGCATCGGCGATGCAGCCCGGGCGCAGGCCGTCACCCAGCGAGAAGGTCACGTCATAGGCCTTCATGATCTCGCAGATGTCTTCGAAATGCGTGTAGAGGAAATTCTCCTTGTGGTGCGCCAGGCACCACTTGGCCATGATCGAGCCACCACGGCTGACAATGCCGGTCACGCGCCTGGCGGTGAGTGGCACGTAGCGCAGCAGCACGCCAGCGTGGATGGTGAAGTAGTCCACGCCCTGCTCGGCCTGCTCGATCAGCGTGTCACGGAAGATTTCCCAGGTAAGTGCTTCGGCACGGCCGTCGACCTTCTCCAGCGCCTGGTAGATCGGCACGGTACCGATCGCCACCGGCGAGTTGCGGATGATCCACTCGCGGGTCTCATGGATGTGCTTGCCGGTGGACAGGTCCATCACCGTGTCACCGCCCCAGCGGATCGCCCACACCAGTTTCTCCACTTCCTCGGCAATGCCCGAGGACACTGCGCTGTTGCCGATGTTGGCGTTGATCTTGGTCAGGAAGTTGCGGCCGATGATCATCGGCTCGCTTTCCGGGTGGTTGATGTTGTTGGGCAGTACCGCGCGGCCGCGTGCGATCTCGTCGCGCACGAATTCGGGTGTGATCACCTTCTGGATTGAAGCACCGAACGACTCGCCCGGGTGCTGCTGCAGCAGGCCGGCATCGCGGACCGCGTCGAGCCGCTGGTTCTCGCGGATGGCGACGAACTCCATTTCCGGCGTGATGATGCCGCGCCGCGCATAGTGCATCTGGGTGACGTTCGCGCCGGCTCGCGCACGGCGTGGCAGGCTGCGCGCAGGGAACCGCACGGCATCGAGTTTCGGGTCATGCTCGCGGTCGCGGCCGAACGAAGAACTCAGTCCTTCGAGCTGTTCGGTATCACCGCGCTCTTCCACCCAGCTGCGGCGCAGTTCCGGCAAACCGGCCGACAGATCGATGCGCACCTCCGGATCGGTGTACGGACCGGACGTGTCGTAGACCGTGACCGGTGCGTTCTCTTCGCCGCCGAACAGGGTCGGCGTGCGGGTCAGCGCGATCTCGCGCATCGGCACCAGCAGATCCGGGCGCGAGCCGGCCACGTGTATCTTGCGCGATCCGGGAATGGGCCGGGTCACGGATTCGGAGAGTTGCTGGGCCTGTTGCTGCAGGGCGGAGAGCTGTGCGTTCATCGGGCATCGTCCAGGAAGGTCAGGGACGAAGCGGCGGCGCACTGCTGCCGCTCCCGGACGGTCCTTGGGCGGAATCCGGGCATGGCTGCACTGCAAAGCTTCCCTACGCCGGTATGAGCCGGATCAGGTTCCAAGGGACTGTCTCAACCGTGGCCACATGGCCCGGTACCCCCGCTTCTTGGTGTGCATTAGAGCATAGAACGTGCTGCAGCCCATGGCTGTTCCATCCACGCACGGTGTGGATCCGCTGTCTCTGTATTAACAGAACCGTGACATCGCATTCAGTAACGTGCACGCGCATCCTGCCGCTGCGGCCGGTGTTTCCTCGCCGCCTTCGCGGCCCCCTGCCCGGTCTGTGCTGCATGTCGCCGGCCCCTCGCAGCAAGCTCTGCTCGCTCCCCTCAATCCCTTGATCGGAGAAGCCCCTTCATGGTGTTTCGCGTTTCCATTGCACTGGTTCTGCTGCTGGTGCTGCTCGCCGGTGTTGCACCCGGTCCCTTCAATACCGTGGTGCAGAGCATCCTCGGCGAACTCATCCGCGGCATCGGCTGGCTCTACCTGCTGGTCGTGTTCCTGGCCCTGGTATTCCTGATGTACCTGGCCTTCGGCCGCTTCGGCAACCTGCGCATCGGCGGAGAGGACGCCGAACCGGAGTTCTCGCGGGCCAGCTGGATGTCGATGCTGTTCGCCGCTGGCATGGGCATCGGTCTGGTGTTCTGGGGCGCCGCCGAGCCCATTTCGCACTTCAGCAAGCCACCGGAAGGGCTGGCACCTGAAAGCATGGACGCCGCGCGTGCTGCCATGCGCTACGTGTTCTTCCATTGGGGCCTGCACCCCTGGGCCATCTATGCGCTGATCGGCCTGGCAATGGCCTGGTTCCAGTTCAACCGCAACGGCCGTGGCCAGATCAGCGATATGTTGCAACCGATCATCGGCCGTCACCATCGTGGCTGGATCGGGCATATGGTCAACATCTCCGCGGTCGTCGCCACCGCGGTTGGCGTGGCTACAGCACTGGGCTTCGGCACGATACAGATCGCGGCCGGCGTGGAACGCGTGTTCGGCGTGCAGGCGGGCGTGCCGCTGCAGCTGACCATCATCGCAGTGGCTTTCGTGCTGTACATGGCGTCCACGCTCAGCGGCGTCGGCCGCGGCATGAAATGGCTGTCCAACTTCAACCTTGCATTGGCTGCACTGCTGCTCGCGCTGGTGCTGGTACTCGGCCCGACTGGCGCGATCTTCAACACCTTCACGACGACGTTGGGCTCCTATCTCAATCAGCTGGTGACGATGAGCCTGCGCATGTCACCGTTCTCGTCCAGCACCTGGGTCGCGGACTGGACGATCTTCTACTGGGCCTGGTGGATCTCCTGGGCACCGTTCGTGGGTTCGTTCATCGCGCGCATCTCGCGCGGGCGCAGCGTGCGCGAGTTCGTGATCGGCGTGGTGCTGGCACCGACGCTGCTGGGCTTCTTCTGGTTCTCGGTGTTCGGTGGCACCGCGATCTGGATGCAGATCTTCGGCCAGGCCGACCTGCTGCAGGCACTGGGCAACGGCTATGAAACGGTGCTGTTCACCATGTTCGACAGCATGCCGCTGCCGTTGCTGCTGTCGTGCATTGCGCTGGTGCTACTGATGATCTTCTTCGTGACCTCGGCTGATTCTGCGGTACTTGTGCTGGCCAGCATGTCCACGGACGACGCGGGCGAGCCATTGCGCAAGCACAAAGTGGCGTGGGGTGTCGGCATTGCGCTCGTGGCGGGTTCCTTGCTGTTGGCAGGGGGACTGGAGGCGCTGCAGGGCATGATCACCATCGCTGCGCTGCCGTTCGCGCTGCTGATGCTTCTTGTGATGGTGTCCCTGTACCGGGTGCTGGACCAGGAATACACCCGGGAGCGGCGGCAGGCGCAGCGCCAGCGGCACATGATCGATGCGTGGATTGCACGCGAGATGGCGGCGCAGGAGGAAACCCAGGCGGAGGCAGCGCGCGCGCACGATCAGGATTGAGGGGGTTTTGCAGCCTGCGGCTGCACCGCTTTTTTCAAGCAACGGCAACAACAACTTCAAAAGCGGCTCTGGATTTCTGCTGGTCTGGCGGTGAGGGGGCCGATGGCGGGACACGCCGCAAGTACGGTCCCTGTAGGCTCGGCCACGGCATCCATGCCGTGGACGGTCCCGCCATCGGCCCCTCCCCGCCTCCGACAATTTCCCGGTGACGGCAGTAGATCCACGCCATGCGTGGATCAGGTGTATCGGAAAACAAGAAGGGGTCGGATCCGTTTTCCTTCGGAAAACGGGTCCGACCCCAACCCACAGCGCGCGGCTGTTGCTGTTGCTGTTGCTGTTGCCTTTGCTCTTGATCTTCTTCTTTCTCTTCCTGCGGTGGCGGCCGCAGGAAACTGTCCGTGGCCGGGCGGGTGGGTTGGCTGGGGGCGTGAGCCGCATGGGCCCGAGGCATGCCTCGGGCGGGTTGGGCCGGATGCCCAACCCCGGTCTTGCCGTGTGCGCAGGACAGTGCACACGAGCAAGCGGCGACCGAGCTTACATGGACGTACTAGCAGCGGCCCCCAGACAATCCACCCGCCCGGCCAAACCAAGCATCACTGAAACCCTCACCACCGCAGAGGGGGCTCAGCCCGGTGGCCGGAAAACCTCAATACCCCGCCGCCTGCCCATCCTTGCGGCTCTCCGAAGCACCGTAGTAAACCCCGGTCTCGGGATCACGCATGATCGCTTGGTACCCGCCATACGGGCCATCGGCGAACACGATGCGATGCCCCTTGCGCATCAGCGCGCGCACCGTCTCGTACGGGAAGCCGGTTTCCAGATTCACTTCACCACCGTCGGTCATCGCCGTGGCCTGACCCGTCGGTTCAGTCGAGCCTTCGTGCTGGATGCGCGGCGCATCACCGGCTTCCTGCAGGTTCATGCCGAAGTCCACCAGGTTCATCACGATCTGCGCGTGGCCCTGCGGCTGCATCGCGCCGCCCATCACGCCGAAGCTGGCATACGGCTTGCCGCCCTTGGTGATGAACGCCGGAATGATGGTCTGGAAGGGGCGCTTGCCCGGCGCGTAGCCGTTGGGATGGTTCTTCTGCAGCACGAACATCTCGCCACGATCCTGCAGGATGAAGCCCAGCCCCGGCGGCGCCATGCCGCTGCCCATGCCGCGGTAGTTGGACTGGATCAGCGAGACCATCATGCCGTCGGCGTCGGCCACGGTCATGTAGATCGTGTCGCCCTCCTCCAGCTGCTTCGGTGTGCCCGGCTGCACTTCCTTCAACGCCTTGTCCATCGAGATCAGCGCACGACGCTGCGCGGCGTACTCCTTGGAGATCAGCTTCTGCACCGGCGCCGGCTGGAACGCCATGTCGGCGTAGAAGCGTGCACGGTCGGCGAAGGCCAGCTTCTTCGCTTCAACGAACAGGTGCACATGCTCCGGTGAACCAAACGGGATCTTCGAGAAATCGTAGCCTTCCAGCACGTTGAGGATCTGCAGCGCGGCAATGCCCTGGCTGTTCGGCGGCAGTTCCCACACGTCGTAGCCACGGTAGTTGCTGCTGACCGGCTCGACCCATTCACCGTGGTGCTCGGCCAAGTCCTGATAGCTCAGATAGCCACCGTTGGCCTTGAAATAGGCGCCGATGGTGCGGGCGATGTCACCCTTGTAGAAGGCGTCGCGGCCGCCATCGGCGATCTTCTGCAGCGTGCTGGCCAGATTCGGGTTCTTCCACATCTCGCCCTTGCGCGGGGCGTGGCCGTTGATCGTGAACTGCTCCTTGAAGCCCGGGTACTGCGACAGCTTGGGTACCGAGCGGTCCCAGTAGTAGGCGATCACTTCGGCCACCGGGTGGCCCTCGCGGGCGTAGCGGATGGCCGGCGCCAGGTTGTCGGCCATCGGCTTGCGACCGAAGCGGTCGTGCAGTGCGAACCAGCCGTCGACCGCGCCAGGTACCGACACCGGCAGCGGGCCGGTGGCCGGGATGTCCTTCAGGCCACGGCGCTGGAACTCGGCCAGGGTGAGCGATTTCGGCGAGCGCCCCGAGCCGTTGTAGCCATAGAGCTTCTGCGTCTTCGGGTCCCAGACGATGGCGAACAGGTCGCCGCCGATGCCGTTGCCGGTGGGCTCCATCAGGCCCAGCGCTGCGTTGGCCGCGATGGCGGCATCCACCGCCGAGCCACCGCCCTTCATCACGTCCAGCGCGATCTGGGTGGCCAGCGGCTGCGAGGTGGCGGCCATCGCATGGGGGGCGATCACCTCCGAACGGGTGGCGAAGGTGTGGCCGGTAATGCGGTCGGCGGCAAAGGACAGCGCGGGCACGGCAGCCAGCACGGCGGCGGCGATCAGGGAACGGGCAAGGCGTCGGGACACGGTCGGGTTCCGATGGACGGGTGGTTCCCCGATCTTCGCCGCTGCGGCCTTCACGCGGTATCGGACAGACGTCATGGACGTTGATCCTGGGGTGGAAGAATCCAACGGATTCCGCGCAAAAACCGCCCAGAAAGGAGTGAATTCGGGTTCACCGAAACACTTTCAGCAGCAACCATCCTTGTGCCGCAAGCGATTGCGCTGGATTCACTGGAAAGCGATAAAAAAACCGTCGCGAGGGTTGACACCGCCAAAACGGCTGTGTTTCTCTCGATCACATGTTGCATCACAACACGCCACTGCGATCCCACATTGAAGCCGCCGACACCGGCGCCGCCTCGCTGCGTTCGATTCTTGTGCTCGTACTTATTACCCAGCCACCAGGTGCGGGACGAGCCAGCGTGTAAGCAACAAACACACCGGAACTCATCAAAACCCGCACCCGCCCCGGTGCGGGTTTTTTCATTTCAGGACCTGGTTTCAGACGCAACCACCATGACCAACGCTCAGTGCAACGCCCGGCCCCAGACCACCACCACGCCTCGTGGTGGCTGTGGCTGTGCGATGCGCAGCGCCTCCTCCACCGCTTTCCCCTGACCGGCCGGCACGTCACCTTCGACGACCGGCCGTTCTTTTTTCTTCCCACCGCAAGGAACCTCCCCCATGAGCACCAACGACCTGCCCCAGACCAAGATCGCCGTCATCGGCTACGGCAGCCAGGGCCGCGCCCACGCACTGAACCTGCGCGAATCCGGCTTCGACGTGGTGGTAGGCCTGCGTCCGGGCGGCCCGACCGAGGTGAAGGCGCAGGCCGATGGCTTCGCCGTCAAGGCGCCTGCCGATGCAGTGAAGGACGCCGACCTGGTCGCCGTGCTGACCCCGGACATGGTGCAGAAGAAGCTGTACGACGACGTGCTGGCACCGAACATGAAGCAGGGTGCGGTGCTGTTGTTCGCGCACGGCCTGAACGTTCATTTCGACATGATCAAGCCGCGCGACGACCTCGACGTGGTGCTGGTCGCACCGAAGGGCCCGGGCGCGCTGGTCCGTCGTGAATATGAAATCGGCCGCGGCGTGCCGTGCATCTGGGCGGTCTACCAGGACAAAAGCGGCAAGGCCGCCGAGTACGCACTCGCCTATGCAGCCGGCCTGGGTGGCGCCCGCGCCAACCTGATCCAGACCACCTTCAAGGAAGAGACCGAAACTGATCTGTTCGGCGAGCAGGCGGTGCTGTGCGGTGGCGCTTCGGCGCTGGTGCAGGCGGGCTTCGAGACCCTGGTGGAAGCCGGTTACCAGCCGGAAATCGCCTATTACGAAGTGCTGCACGAACTGAAGCTGATCGTGGACCTGTTCTACGAAGGTGGCATCTCGCGCATGCTGGAATTCATCTCCGAGACCGCGCAGTACGGCGACTACGTCAGCGGCCCGCGTGTGATCGATGCCGGCACCAAGGAACGCATGAAGGAAGTACTGAAGGACATCCAGGACGGCACCTTCACCAAGAACTGGGTGGCCGAGTACGAAGCGGGCCTGCCGAACTACAACAGGTTCAAGCAGGCCGACCTGGAGCACCCGATCGAGAAGGTGGGCAAGGAACTGCGCGCCAAGATGGTCTGGTTGCAAGGACAGGCCGCGTAAACGCGCGGCCCTCCCCCACCCGCTTTGCAAGGTTCCCCCATGAACTCTTCGACACATCGCAGCGTGCCGCCCAACGGCGCGCGCTGGCTGACCCAGGCGCTGGAGGCCGAAGGCGTCCGCACGCTGTTCGGCTATCCAGGTGGCACCATCATGCCGTTCTACGACGCGCTGGTGGATTCGTCGCTGAAGCACATCCTGGTACGCCATGAGCAGGGCGCGGCGCTGGCCGCCAACGGCTTCGCCCGCGCCAGCAACCAGGTCGGCGTCTGCGTGGCCACATCCGGCCCGGGCGCCTCGAACCTGGTCACCGGCATTGCCGATGCGATGCTCGATTCGGTACCGATGGTCTGCATCACCGGCCAGGTCGGCACGCCGCTGCTGGGCACCGACGCCTTCCAGGAACTGGATGTGTTCGGCCTGACGATGCCGATCGTCAAGCACAGCTGGCTGGTGCGCAGCGTCGATGACCTGCCGCGCGTGGTGGCCGATGCGTTCCGCATTGCCCGTGAGGGTCGCCCCGGCCCGGTGCTGATCGACCTGCCCAAGGATGTGCAGTTGGCCGATGCCAGCCATCTGCCGGCGCATGTGCCCAGCAGCGTCGAACCGCCGCCGGCGCCGGCCGAGGCCGCCATCGCCGAGGCCATCGCCGCGCTGGCCGCAGCCGAGAAGCCGGTGGTCTACGCCGGTGGCGGCATCGCGCTGGGCGATGCCGTGCAGGACCTGCGCGACTTCGTCGAGGCCAGTGCCATCCCCACCGTGATGACCCTGCGCGGCCTGGGTGCCCTGCCGGCCAGCCATCCGCAGTCGCTGGGCATGCTGGGCATGCACGGCACTCGCGCGGCCAACATGGCGGTGCAGGAAAGCGACCTGCTGCTGGTGCTGGGGGCGCGTTTCGACGACCGTGCCACCGGCAAGCTGGCCGAGTTCGCCCCGTTCGCCCGTGTGGTCCACATCGATGCGGACGCCTACGAGATCTCCAAGCTGCGCAGCGCCGATGTCGCCGTGCCTGGCAACGTCGGTCACGCCATCCGCGCCCTGCGTGCGGCCTTCCCCTCCCCCAAGGCCCACCAGGAGGCGTGGCGCAAGCGCTGTGCGCAGCATCGCGATCGCTTCGCCGCACGCTACGACGCACCGGGCCAGCACATCTACGCACCGGCGTTGCTGAAGCGCCTGAGCGAGCTGGCCCCGGCCGATGCGGTGATCGCCTGCGATGTCGGCCAGCACCAGATGTGGGTGGCCCAGCACTGCCGCTTCAACCACCCGCGCAACCACCTGACCAGCGGCGCGCTGGGCACCATGGGCTTCGGCCTGCCGGCGGCGATGGGTGCGCAGTTTGCCTGCCCCGACCGCACCGTGGTGCTGGTGTCCGGCGATGGCAGCTTCATGATGAACGTGCAGGAGCTGGCGACCATCGCCCGCTGCCGCCTGCCGGTGAAGATCGTGCTGCTGGACAACAGTTCGCTGGGCATGGTGCGGCAGTGGCAGGAGCTGTTTTTCGCCGAGCGTTACAGCGAGATCGACCTGTCCGACAACCCGGACTTCGTGGCACTGGCGCAGGTGTTCGGCATCGCCGCCACCCGCATCGACAACCGCGACGACGTGGAAGGCGGCCTGGCCGCGCTGCTGGCCGAGCCGGGCCCGGCCCTGCTGCACGTGGCCATCGATGCACGCGCCAACGTGTGGCCGCTGGTGCCGCCGAACACCGCCAACAGCACGATGCTGGAAAGCAACCCCGCCCATGCCCGCCAGGAGACCCCCAATGCAATACCGGCTTGACCTGGTGCTGCACCCGGCCGAAGGCGCGCTGCTGCGCGTGATCGGCATGGCCGAACGTCGCGGCTTCGCGCCGCGTGCGATCAGCGGCGCGCCGGTAGCTGCCGACGATGGCCGCTGGCACCTGCAGCTGGTCGTGGATGGCCAGCGCCCGGCGGAAACGCTGTGCCGGCAGATCGAGAAGATCTACGACTGCGTGTCCGTACAGGTCACCGCCGTGGAAGGAGTATCGCCATGAACACCCGTACCGTAGCGACCACGGTGCCGGTACGGAGGCGTCTTCTTCGCCGCCCGTGCCCGCATGCGGCGGTCTTCGGCACCGCGCTGGTGGCCCATGCCGGCCGCTGATGCCAGCCAGGAAAGCGATGTCGGCGACGTAAGCGTTGCCGACGTTCTGGCAGCGCAGGCCCGCCTGCGCCGCTTCCTGCCGCCCACCCCGCTGCACCATGCCGAGCGCTTCGGTACCTGGCTGAAGCTGGAGAACCTGCAGCGCACCGGTTCCTACAAGGTGCGCGGCGCGTTGAACGCGCTGCTGGCCGGTCGCGAGCGCGGCGACACCCGCCCGGTGATCTGCGCTTCGGCCGGCAACCACGCCCAGGGCGTTGCGTGGGCGGCCTATCGGTTGGACGTGCCGGCGATCACGGTGATGCCGCATGGCGCGCCGGCGACCAAGATCGCCGGCGTCGCCCATTGGGGCGCCACCGTGCGCCAGCACGGCAACAGCTACGACGAGGCCTACGCCTTCGCGGTCGAACTGGCGCGGCGCCACGGCTACCGCTTCCTGTCCGCGTTCGATGATGCCGACGTGATCGCCGGCCAGGGCACGGTCGGCATCGAACTGGCCGCGCATGCCCCTGACGTGGTGATCGTGCCGATCGGCGGCGGTGGACTGGCCTCCGGCGTAGCCCTGGCGCTGAAATCACAGGGCGTGCGCGTGGTTGGTGCACAGGTAGAAGGCGTTGATTCGATGGCGCGCGCGATCCGTGGCGATGTCCGAGAGATCGCCCCCGTCGCCTCGCTGGCCGATGGCGTGCGAGTGAAGATCCCCGGCTTCCTGACCCGCCGCCTGTGCACCTCGCTGCTGGACGACGTGGTGATCGTGCGCGAAGCCGAGCTGCGCGAAACCCTGGTGCGGCTGGCGCTGGAAGAACACATCATCGCCGAGGGCGCCGGCGCGCTGGCGCTGGCTGCCGGCCGCCGCGTCGCCGGCCGCCGCAAGTGCGCGGTGGTGTCCGGCGGCAACATCGATGCCGGCGTGCTGGCCGGCCTGCTCACCGACATCCGGCCGCGCCCGCCGCGCAAACCGCGGCGACGGCGCAGCGAAACACCCCGCTCGCCCGCCAGGGCCAGCGCGCCGTCCTCCCCCACCTCTTCCCCTTCCCACCTGCAAGCCGCAACGCCCGCTGTCGAGGAGATTTCCCTGTGACCACCATCGAACGAATTACCACCCCGCGCATCCGCATCTTCGACACCACCCTGCGTGACGGCGAGCAGTCCCCCGGCTGCAGCATGAGCCCGCCGCAGAAGCTGGTGATGGCGCGTGCGCTGGACGAACTGGGTGTGGACATCATCGAAACCGGCTTCCCGGCCAGCTCGCAGTCCGACCGCGAGGCGATGGCACTGATCGGCCGCGAACTGCGCCGACCGAGCCTGAGCCTGGCGGTGCTGTCGCGCTGCCTGCAGGCCGATATCGAGACCTCGGCACGTGCACTGGAAGCCGCGGCCAACCCGCGCCTGCACGTGTTCCTGTCGACCAGCCCGCTGCACCGCGAACACAAGCTGCGGATGACCCGCGAGCAGGTACTGGAATCGGTACGCAAGCATGTATCGCTGGCACGCTCGTACATCGACGATGTCGAATTCTCGGCCGAGGATGCCACCCGCACCGAGCTGGACTACCTGATCGAAGTCTCGCGCGTGGCCATTGCCGCCGGCGCCACCACCATCAACCTGCCCGACACCGTCGGCTTCACCACGCCGGAAGAAATCCGCGCGATGTTCCAGCAGGTCATCGCCGGCGTGGCCGACGTTCCGAACGCCGCCAATGTGATCTTCAGCGCGCACTGCCACAACGACCTGGGCCTGGCCGTGGCCAACTCGCTGGCCGCCATCGAAGGTGGCGCGCGCCAGGTCGAGTGCACCGTCAACGGCATCGGCGAGCGCGCCGGCAACTGCTCGCTGGAAGAGATCGCGATGGTGCTGAAGGTGCGCCAGGCCTTCTACGAGCAGGACAGTTCGATCAACACCCCGCGCATCGTCGGCACCTCGCAGTTGCTGCAGCGCCTGGTCGGCATGCCGGTACAGCGCAACAAGGCCATCGTCGGCGCCAACGCGTTCGCCCACGAATCGGGCATCCACCAGCACGGCATGCTGCGCCATCGCGGCACCTACGAAATCATGCGTCCGGAAGACGTGGGCTGGGAGGATTCGCAGATGGTGCTGGGCCGCCACAGCGGTCGCGCCGCTGTTGAAGCGCGCCTGCGCGCGCTGGGTTTCTGGCTGGACGAAGACGAACTGAAGCTGGTATTCGAGCAGTTCAAGGGCCTGTGCGAGCAGCAGCGCGTGGTCACCGATGCCGACCTGCAGACGCTGATGCAGGGCGGCTCCAATGCACAGGGCTACCGCTTGGCCTCGATGACCATCAGCGATGTGGGCAGCCGCGCCAACGCGCTGGTCGAACTGTCCGACCCGGACGGCAACCGCGTGGCCGAAACCGCACAGGGCGACGGCCCGGTCGATGCGCTGTTCGGCGCGCTGTCGGCCGCCACCGGCGTGCAGCTGATGCTGGACAGCTACCACGTGCACAGCGTCGGCATCGGCGCGGATGCGCGTGGCGAAGCCAACCTGAGCGTGCGCCACGAGGGCGTGGAGTACGACGGCACCGGCACCAGCAAGGACATCATCGAAGCCTCCGCGCTGGCCTGGCTGGATGTTGCCAATCGTCTGCTGCGCCAGCGCCAGGCCGCCGCCCACAGCAGCACCGACGTTCCCACCCCCGCCACCGCCTGAGGAACCCGCCATGAGCGCCTTCGACACCCCCACCCCGGCCAGCGCCGCTGGCCAGCAGTGGAATGCCCAGGACTATGCGATCGATGCCGGCTTCGTGCCTCTGCTCGGCGGCGCGGTCTCGCGCCTGCTCGACCCGCGCGCGGGTGAACGCATCC
This sequence comes from Stenotrophomonas maltophilia group sp. msm1, assembly GCF_032025805.1. Taxonomy (NCBI): domain Bacteria; kingdom Pseudomonadati; phylum Pseudomonadota; class Gammaproteobacteria; order Lysobacterales; family Lysobacteraceae; genus Stenotrophomonas; species Stenotrophomonas maltophilia group sp. msm1. Next base: position 491,606 of record NZ_JAVSKH010000002.1, on the reverse strand, counting down.
TCGACCTGGGCTGTGGCGATGGTGTGCTCAGCACCGAACTGGCGCTGAGCGGTGCGCGCATCCACGGCGTGGATGCCTCGCCGGAACTGGTGATCGCCGCCCGCGCGCGCGGTGTCGATGCCCAGGTGATGGACGGCCACGCACTGTCGTTCGACAGCGAGTTCGATGCAGTGTTCAGCAACGCGGCACTGCATTGGATGGGCACTCCCGACCGCGTGCTGGAAGGCGTGCGCCGCGCCCTGCGCCCCGGCGGCCGCTTTGTCGCCGAATTCGGTGGCCATGGCAACGTGGCCACGATCATCGCGGCGGTACAGGCCTCGCGCGTGGCCCACGGCCATGGCGCCAGCACCTTCCAGTGGTATTTCCCGACGGCCGATACCTACGCCGACCGCCTGCGCCAGCATGGCTTCCAGGTGCAACTGATCGAGTGCACGCCGCGCCCAACGGCATTGCCGACCGGCGTGGCCGGCTGGCTGCGCGTGTTCGCCGCGCCGCTGCTGGACGACCTGCCAGCCGAGGCACGCGCTACGGTGCGCGAGGCCGCGAGCGCGCTGCTGGCCGAGCTGCCGCGCAACGCCGCCGGCCAGCCGCTGGCGGACTATGTGCGGCTGCGCGTGCTCGCCCGCCGTCGCTGACTTGACCGTTCCGCCTTCTTTACTGATGTTCGCTATTTCGTACTTCTGCCAGGCATACGCATGACTTCCGCTCCCCGCACCCTGTACGACAAACTGTGGGACGCCCACGTGGTGGTTCCCGAATCCGACAGCGCGCCCGCCGTGCTGTACATCGACCTGCACCTGATCCACGAGGTGACCTCGCCGCAGGCGTTCACCGAGCTGCGCGAGCGCGGCCTGTCGCCGCGCCGCCCGGACCGCACCAAGGCGACGATGGACCACTCCACGCCGACCCTGCCGGCCGCCGCGGACGGCACGCTACCCTATGCCAGCGCCGCCTCCGAGGCACAGGTCGCCACGCTGGCACGCAACTGCGCCGAGCACGGCATCGAGCTGTTCGACATGGCCTCGGACAATCGCGGCATCGTCCACGTGATCGCGCCGGAACAGGGCTTCACCCAGCCGGGCATGACCATCGTCTGCGGTGACAGCCACACATCCACCCACGGGGCCTTCGGTTCGCTGGCGTTCGGCATCGGCACCAGCGAAGTCGGCCATGTGCTGGCCACGCAGTGCCTGCTTCAGCGCAAGGCGAAGACCTTTGCGATCACCGTCGATGGCCCGCTGGCGCCCGGCGTCGGCGCCAAGGACGTGGTGCTGCACATCATCGGCGTGATCGGCGTCAACGGCGGCACCGGCCATGTGATCGAGTTCCGTGGCAGCACCATCGAAGCGATGGACATGGAACAGCGCATGACCCTGTGCAACATGTCGATCGAGGCCGGTGCACGCGCCGGCATGGTGGCGCCGGACCAGGTCACCTTCGACTTCGTCGCCAACACGCCGCGCGGCCCCAAGGGCGCCGACTTCGAGGCCGCGGTGGCGCGCTGGCAGCAGCTGCGCAGTGATGAGGGTGCACGCTTCGACAGCGAAGTGCACATCGACGCCACCGACATCCGCCCGACCCTGACCTGGGGCACGCATCCGGGCACCGCCATCGCGGTGGATGCGCCGATTCCCGCCGCCAACGATGCCGCCGCACAGAAAGGCCTGGACTACATGCACTTCCAGGCCGGCAAGGCACTGGCCGGCACGCCGGTGGACGTGGTGTTCGTCGGTTCGTGCACCAACGGCCGCCTGAGTGACATGCGCGAGGTCGCGCAGGTGCTGCGCGGCCGCCGTGTCGCTGAGCGGGTGCGCATGCTGGTGGTGCCAGGTTCGGAGATCGTCAAGCGCGAGGCCGAGGCCGAGGGCATCCACGAGATCGTGCGCGCTGCCGGAGCCGAGTGGCGCGAGCCGGGCTGTTCGATGTGCATCGCCATGAACGGCGATCTGGTCGCGCCCGGCCAGCTGGCCGTGAGCACCAGCAACCGCAATTTCGAGGGCCGCCAAGGCCCCGGTTCGCGCACCCTGCTGGCTTCGCCGATGAGCGCGGCGTGGGCCGCGGTCAACGGGCACGTGGCCGATACCCGCGAACTGTTCGCACAGGAGGTGGCGTGATGGCCGGTTTCCGTACCCTGACCTCGGCCAGCGTGGTGCTGCGCCAGACCAACATTGACACCGACCAGATCATCCCGGCACGGTTCCTGTCCACCACCGAGCGTGCCGGCCTGGGCCGCAACGCGTTCAATGACTGGCGCTGGCAGGCTGATGGTTCGCCGGTGGCCGACTTCGCCTTCAACCAGCCGCACAACGCCGGCCGCAGCATCCTGCTGGCGGGCCGCAACTTCGGCTGCGGTTCTTCGCGCGAACATGCGCCGTGGGCGCTGACCGACCTGGGCCTGCGTGCCATCGTCAGCAGCGAGATCGCCGATATCTTCCGCGGCAACGCGCTGAAGAACGGCCTGCTGCCGATCGTGCTGGACGAGGCCGACGTGCAGGCGCTGATGCAGCGCCCGGACGATGAGCTGACCATCGACGTGGCTGCGCGCGAACTGCGCACGCCCGATGGCCGCGTCTATTCCTTCCCGCTGGATGGCTTCTCGCAGACCTGCCTGCTGGAAGGCGTCGACCAGTTGGGGTATCTGTTGGGCCGTGTCCCTGAAATCGAACGTTACGAGAGTGAGCATGCACGCTGAAATTGTTGTCCTGCCCGGTGATGGCATCGGCCCGGAAGTGGCCGCCGCGGCAGTGGCCGTCCTGAAGGCCGTCGCCGAGCGCTTCAACCACACCTTCACCTTCAGCGAGCACGACATCGGTGGCGTTGCCATCGACCGCCACGGTGAACCGCTGCCGGCGTCGACCCTGGAAGCCTGCCAGGCCGCCAACGCGGTGCTGCTGGGCGCGGTCGGCGGCCCGAAGTGGTCCGACCCGAACGCCAAGGTGCGTCCGGAACAGGGCCTGCTGGCAATCCGCAAGGCACTGGGCCTGTATGCCAACCTGCGCCCGGTGCGTACCCATGAAGCCGCGCTGCACGCCTCGCCGATCAAGGCCGAGCTGCTGCAGGGCGTGGACTTCGTGGTGGTGCGCGAGCTGACCGGTGGCATCTACTTCGGCGACAAGACCCGCGACGCCGACAGCGCCAGCGACCTGTGCCGCTACACCGTGGCCGAGATCGAACGCGTGCTGCGCAGTGCCTTCCGCCTGGCGCAGCAGCGTCGCGGCAAGGTCACCTCGGTGGACAAGGCCAACGTGCTGGAGACCTCGCGCCTGTGGCGTGACGTGGCCGCTCGCATCGGCCGCGAGGAGTTCCCGGAGGTGGCGCTGGAGCACCAGCTGGTCGATTCGATGGCCATGCACCTGCTGGCCAAGCCGCGCGAGTACGACGTGATCGTCACCGAGAACATGTTCGGCGACATCCTCACCGACGAAGCCTCGATGCTGGCCGGCTCGCTCGGCCTACTGCCGTCGGCCTCGCTGGGTGAGCCGGGTGCGGTCGGCATCTACGAACCGATCCACGGTTCGGCCCCGGACATCGCCGGCAAGGGCATCGCCAATCCGTACGCGACGATCTTCAGCGCCGCGATGCTGCTGCGCCATTCGCTGGGGCTGGAAGCCGAGGCTGCGGCGGTGGAAGCTGCAGTGCACGCCGTGCTGGACGATGGCGTGTTCACCGCCGATCTGGCCGCCAAGGGCCAGGCGGTGAGTACCGCCGCTGCCACCGACGCCGTGCTCGCCAAGCTGCGCTGACCCATCGGGCAACACCTGTAGAGCCGAGCCATGCTCGGCTCATGCAACAGCAGTCGAGCATGGCTCGACTCTACAGGTAGCAGGCAGCCACGCCAGGCGTGGCTGCATTATTTGGTGGTGTACCCACCATTGACCAGGATGGTCTGCCCCGTCATCCACCAGCCATCAGTGACCAGGAAGCGGATCCACGGCACGATATCGGCGATGTCGGTCAGCCCGGTGCGGGTGAACGCCGAGAGCGCGGCCGCGGTCTTGTGGTACGCCTGCGCATCGGCACTCTCGGCCGGGTAGAAGAACGGCGTGTCCATCGGGCCGGGCCCGATCGCAGTCACCGAGATGCCGCGCTCACCGAACTCCTTCGACGCCGCACGGGTGAAGTGCTCGACTGGCGCCTTGGTACCGGCGTAGCTGGAATAGAACGGCGTGTAGGCACCCAGCAATGAGGTGACCAGGGTGCAGATGCGACCACCGTCGTTGACGTGGCGGCCGGCTTCCTTGAGGAAGAAGAACGCCGCCTTGGCGTTGACCGCGCTCATCTCGTCGTACTCCGCTTCGCTGATGTCCAGCAGCGGTTTCTTCAATACCTTGCCGACCGTATTGATGGCGATGTCGGGACGGCCGACTGCGGCCACGGCATCGGCGAACAAGCGCTCCATCGCTGCCGCCGAGGTCAGGTCGCCCTGCAGGGCCACCGCCTTGCTGCCGGCGGCCTGCACTGCGGCTACAGTCGCTTCTGCATCGGCCTGGGTAGCGGCACTGTTGTAGTGGATGACGATGGCTTTGGCGCCCTGTGCGGCGAAGTCGCGGGCGATCAGGCCGCCGAGGTTCTTGGCGCCACCGGCGATCAGCACGGTCTTGCCCTTGAGGGAATGCTCGGTCATGGCTTCGGTCTCGGGAGGGGGCTACCCGGGGTGGCAACCCTGCCCTGACGACGATATCGTGCAGAAAAAGCGGATAAAGCCCGCCACATTGACTTAACTTTCCAGAGCCAGCGAACAATGGACCGGATCGATCGCTTCCGCATCTTCACCCGGGTCGTGGAGTGCGCCAGCTTCACCCGCGCCGCCGACCAGCTCGGCCTGCCCCGCTCGACCGTTTCGGCGGCGGTGGCCGAGCTCGAACAGCGGCTTGGCACCCGCCTGCTGCAGCGCTCGACCCGCCGGGTGTCCACCACCCATGATGGCGACGTGTTCCATGCCCGCTGCCTGCGCCTGATCGCCGAGGTCGAGGACGCCGAATCGCTGTTCCGTCAAGACGATGCGCAACCGGTCGGTCTGCTGAAGATCGACGTGCCCAGCCGCATCGGCCGCCGCATCATCGCACCGGCGCTGCCCGAATTCTTCGCGCAGTATCCGCAGGTGGAAGTGGACCTGGGCATGACCGACCGCGCGGTAAACCTGATCGAGGACGGTTGCGATGCGGTGCTGCGGGTCGGTCAACTGGGCGATTCCAGCCTGGTGGCGCGCACGCTGGGCCAGCTCGACTTCGTCAACGTCGCCGCGCCCGCTTACCTGCGCGAACACGGCGTGCCGCAGCATCCTGCCGACCTGCCGCAGCACCGCGCGGTGAACTACGCGTCGCCGACCACGGCACGGGTGGAATCGTGGGAGTGGCAGGACGGCGGCCAACTGCGCACGCTGCCGATGCCCGGCTGGGTGCGTGTGAACAGCGCCGAGGCATCGATTGCATGCTGTGTGGCGGGGTTGGGGTTGCTGCAGATTCCGCGCTACGACGTGCAGGCCGAACTGCAATCCGGCGCGTTGGTGGAGGTGATGCCACAGCACGTGGCGCAGCCCTTGCCGGTGACGCTGTTGCAACCGCATCGGCAACACCGCGCGCAGCGTGTTCAGGTGTTCATCGAATGGCTGCTGCCGGTCTTGAGGGCCGGCCTGCAGCTGCAGTAGATCCACGCCATGCGTGGATGGGGCATCCGTGCCAACCAAGGTTGGCCCCCACCTGGGAAGGGACCAACCGGCATGGGTGGGGCCAGACCCTTTTCCCGGAGGAAAAGGGATCCGACCCCGGTCGGCGTTACGCCCCGGATTCGTCCGGCTTCACCCGGAACCACGCCGCATACAGCGCCGGCAGGAACACCAGCGTCAGCACCGTACCGACGATCAGGCCGCCCATGATCGAGATCGCCATCGAGCCGTAGAACGCGCTGCGCGACAGCGGAATCATCGCCAGCACCGCCGCCAGCGCGGTCAGCACGATCGGGCGGAAACGGCGCACCGTGGCATCGATGATCGAATGCCAGCGGTCATGCCCGGCATCGATGTCCTGCTGGATCTGGTCGATCAGGATCACCGAGTTGCGCATGATCATGCCGGCCAGCGCGATCGTGCCCAGCAGCGCGACGAAGCCGAACGGCGCCCGGAACAGCAGCAGGAACAGGGTCGCGCCGATGATGCCCAGCGGCGCGGTCACCAGCACCATCGCTGCACGCGAGAAGCTGCGCAGCTGCAGCATCAGCAGCGTGGCCACCACCACCAGGAACAGCGGCATGCCGGCCTTGATCGAGTTCTGGCCACGTGCCGAATCCTCCACGGTACCGCCGGTTTCCAGCAGGTAACCACTGGGCAGCTCGGCACGGATGCCATCCAGTGTGGGCAGGATCTGATGAACCACGTCCAGCGCCTGCATGCCATCACTGATGTCGGCGCGCACGGTCACCGTCGGCAACCGGTTGCGGTGCCAGATGATGCCGTCCTCGAAGCCGTACTCCATCGTCGCCACCTGCGACAGCGTGATGCTGCCACCGTTGGCGGTGGGCATCGACAGGCTGGACAGCAGCTCCAGCTGGTTGCGCTCATCGGCCGGCCCGCGCAGCAGCATCTCGATCTGGCGATTGCCTTCGCGATACACGCTCACCGACTGCCCGGCCAACGAACTGGACAGGAACTGGCTGACCTGGGCGCTGCTAACGCCCAGCGCACGGGCGCGCTCCTGGTCGACCACCAGGCGCACCACCTTGCTCGGTTCGCTCCAGTCCAGGTTGACGTTCATCACGTGCGGGTTCTCCCGCACCTTGGCCTCGACCTGGCGCGCGATCGCCTGCACCTTCTCGATGTGCTCGCCGGAGATGCGCATCTGCACCGGATAGCCGACCGGCGGTCCGTTCTCCAGGCGGGTCACGCGCATCTGCACGTCCGGGAACTTCGGGATCACCTCGTGCAGCAGCCAGTCGCGGGTGCTCTCGCGCGCCTTGATGTCCTTGGCCAACACCACGAACTGGGCGAAGTTGGTCGCCGGCAGCTGCTGGTCCAGCGGCAGATAGAAGCGCGGCGAACCGGTGCCCACATAGGACACGTAGTTGGCAATGCCCTCGCGGTGGGACAGCAGCTTTTCCAGCTTCTCGGCCTGGGCCTGGGTCGAGCGCAGCGAGGCGCCCTCGGCCAGCTCGATGTCCACCATCAGCTCCGGCCGGGTCGAGTCCGGGAAGAACTGCTGGGGCACGAAGCGGAACATCATCAGCGAGAACACGAACAGGGCGATGGTCGCGGCGATCACCCACCAGCGATGGCGCAGGCAGGTATCGAGGAAGCGGCGGAAGCTGCGATAGAACGGGCGCTGGTACGGATCATGGTCGTGCCCATGCTGCGGCGGCGCAATCAGGTTGGCCAGCGCCGGGTAGCGGTCGGCCCACTGCTGGCGCTTGGCATGCCAGCGCGCGGACAGGCTGCCCGGCTTGGGCGGCTGCGGATTGAACAGGTCCGGCAGCATCTTGTCACCCAGGTAGGGAATGAACAGTACGGCCGCGATCCACGACACCACCAGCGCGATGGTCACCACCTGGAACAGCGAACGCGTATATTCACCGGTGCTCGATGCCGCCGTGGCGATCGGCAGGAAGCCGGCTGCGGTGATCAACGTACCGGTCAGCATCGGGAACGCAGTCGATTCCCAGGCGAAACTGGCCGCGCGCAGGCGGTCGTAGCCCTGCTCCATCTTGGTGGCCATCATCTCCACCGCGATGATCGCATCGTCCACCAGCAGGCCCAGCGCCAGCACCAGCGCGCCCAGCGAGATCTTGTGCAGGCCGATGTCGAAGTAGTGCATGACGAAGAAGGTCATCGCCAGCACCAGCGGAATGGTGACGCCCACCACCAGGCCGGTGCGCAGGCCCAGCGAGAAGAAGCTGACCAGCAGCACGATCACCACCGCCTCGGTCAGCACCTGCACGAACTCGCCGACCGACTCTTCCACCGATTGCGGCTGGTCGGACACCTTGCGCAGCTGCATGCCGGCCGGCAGGGTCTTCTGCAGCCGTTGGAACTCGGCATCAAGGTTGGCACCGAGCTTGAGGATGTCACCGCCATCCTTCATCGCCACCGCCAGGCCGATCGCCTCTTCGCCCATGAAGCGCATCTTCGGCGACGCCGGATCGGCGAAGCCGCGCTTGACCTCGGCGATGTCACCCAGGTGCACGGTGCGGTCGCCAGCACGGATCGGGAACTGGCGGATTGCTTCGATGTCGTTGAACTGGCCGGTCACGCGCAGCTGCACGCGATCGGTGGCGGTCTCGAAGAAGCTGGTGCCGGTGACCGCATTCTGGTCGGCCAGCGCCTGCTGTACCTGCTGCATCGACACACCCAGCGTGGCCAGGCGGGTGTTGGACAGCTCGATCCAGACCTTCTCGTCCTGCAGGCCGACCAGGTCGATCTTGCCGACATCGGGCACGCGCTGCAGTTCCAGCTGGATGCGGTCGGCGTAGTCGCGCATCACCGCGTAGTCGAAGCCCTTGCCGGTCAACGCATAGATGTTGCCGTAGGTGTCGCCGAACTCATCGTTGAAGAACGGGCCGACGATCTCGCGCGGCAGCGTCGCACGGATGTCGCCCACGCGCTTGCGCACCTGGTACCACAGGTCCGGGATCTGCCTGGAACGCAGGCTGTCGCGGGCCATGAAGATGACCTGCGATTCGCCGGGGCGCGAATAGGAGCGGATGAACTCGTACTCGCCGGTGTTCATCAGCGCCTTCTCGATCGGCTCGGTCACCTGGCGCGAGACCTGCTCGGCGGTGGCGCCCGGCCACAGCGTGCGCACCACCATCGCCTTGAAGGTGAATGGTGGATCCTCGGACTGGCCCAGGTGCTTGTACGACCACGCGCCGATCAGCGCGAAGGCCAGCATCGCGAACAGCACCAGCGGGCGGTTGGCCAGCGCCCACTCGGAAAGATTGAAGCGGCGCACCGGCTTACTCCCTGGCCTTGGCGGCAGCGGCCGGCGCGGCCGGCTTCAGCACCGGGCGGTTCTGCCGGTCCACGGCGATCACCGGCTGGCCCGCTCGCAGCAGGTGGCCACCGGCGGCAACCACCCAGTCACCCGAGTTCACGCCGGACAGCACCGGCACCGTCTCGCTCCCAAACGCACCGGTGGTGACCGAGGCGGCCTTCAGCGTGCTGTTGGCCGGATCGACCACCCACACGCTGGCAGCACCATTGGCACCGCGCTGCAGCGCGCCCAGCGGCAGCTGCAGGGTACCGTGGCGACCGGCGCTGCTGTAGACGCGCGCGCTCTGGCCCAGTTCGACATCGGCCAGCGCATCGGCGGCCAGGCTGACGCGGGTGGCATAGGTGCGTGCCTGCGGATCGGCGGCGGCGGCGATCTCGCGGATCGTACCGGGCAGGCGCTGGCCCGGGCGGTTCCACAGTTCCACCTCGACCGGCTGGCCGACCGCGTAGTCGCGGATGGTGGCTTCAGGCAGGTCGATCAGCACTTCGCGGCCGCCATCGGCGGCCAGGTTGAAGATGGTCTGGCCGGCGGACACCACCTGCCCGGCTTCGGCCTCGCGGCTGGCGATCACGCCATCGGCCGGCGCGCGCAGCTGCGCGTAGTCAGCCTGGTTGCGCAGCACATCGAGGTTGGCGCGGGCCGCATTGGCCTGGCCCTGCGCGGCCTTGAACGCCGCGGACTGCTGGTCCAGCTGCGAGCGGCTGACCAGTTGCTGGTCGGCCAGCACCTGGTAGCGCTTGAGGTCATCGCGGGCACGCACCAGGTCGGCCTCGGCCGCAGCCAGCTGCGCCTGTGAGGCACGGGCCTGCAGCGCGAAGTCAGCCACGTCCAGTTCGGCCAGCACGTCGCCCTTCTTCACCCGCTGGCCGGCATCGACGTGGCGCTTGACCAGGTTGCCTCCGACGCGGAACGACAGCGGGCTTTCCTGGCGGGCACGCACCGTGCCCGGGAATGCCGCCGGCGCCTGTCCGGCCTGTTCGCCGGGGTGAACCACCAGTACCGGCACGGCCGCCTGCGGCGCCTGTTCCTGTCCCGAACAGGCTGCCAGCGCAGCCACCCACACCATACCGCCCATCCAGCGCACGATCTTCATCGGTCAACGTCCTGAAAACACAGGGTTGCAACAAGGGGGAGCCGCGACTGCCGGCCCAATTTAATAAACCGGCCGGTATAGTATAAATATCGAACCGCTTGGTCTAGTATTGTTGCGATGAGTTCTTCCACTTCCCGCAAGCCGTCGGCCAAGCCTGCTGCCAAGGCCGCCGGACCCGGGCGCCCCAAGGATCTGGGCAAGCGCGCGGCGATCCTTGAAGCAGCCAAGGTACTGTTCATCGAACAGGGGTATACCGGCGTGAGCATGGACACCATCGCCGCCCAGGCCGGCGTCTCGAAGCTGACCGTGTACAGCCACTTCGGCGACAAGGAGACCCTGTTCTCCGAGGCCGTGCAGTCAAAGTGCATTGAAATGCTGCCCGATGCCCTGTTCGTGGCCGACACGGACGGCCCGCTGCGCGACCAGCTGATCGGCATCGGTCTGGCCTTCTTCGAACTGATCACCTCCGACGCGGCGATCTCGATCCAGCGCATGATGATGGCGCCGGAGACCGACGAACGCCTGCGCGAGCTGTTCTGGAAGGCAGGACCGGAACGTACCTGCGAGGCCCTGGCTGACTTCCTGCGGGCACGCGCCGAGCGCGGCGAGCTGGAAATCACCGACTATTCGCTGGCTGGCGAGCAGTTCCTGACCCTGGTCAAGGGCGAAGTGCACATGCATATGATGTGCGGCATGCCACTGTCACCGGTGGAATGCGACCCTCTTGCCCACGTGACCGCCAGCATCGACTTCTTCCTGCGCGCCTACGCGCCGCGAGGGGCCGGAACAGCTGAATAACCAAAACTGAACGAACCGGAGGTCGCGATGACTTCCGGCACTGCGACCCCGGCCCCCGGCAGCTGATGCTCTGGGCGCGCCGCCGGCCTCCGGCACCGGTAAAATGGCCGGCCCACTGCGCTGGATTTGAACCTCATGACGATTGATTACGCCCACGCCCGCGAACTGATGGTGGAACAGCAGATCCGTCCCTGGGACGTGCTGGACATCAAGGTGCTCGACGTCCTGGCCCGCCTGCCGCGCGAGGCTTTTGTCGCCGATGCACACCGGGCACTGGCCTACGCCGATGTCGAACTGCCGATCGGCCACGGCCAGAAGATGATGAAGCCGGTCATCGAGGGCCGTACCCTGCAGGCGCTGGACCTGCAGCCGGGTGACGAAGTGCTGGAAATCGGCACCGGCAGCGGCTTCCTGGCCGCCTGCATCGGCGCGCTGGCGCGCGATGTGCTGAGCCTGGAAATCGACCCGGAGCTGGCCGCCGCCGCGCGTGCCCGCCTGGACGCTTCCGGCCTGGGCAGCAACGTCCGCGTGGAAGTGGCCGATGCCCTGTCCTGGCAGACCGAACGCCGCTTTGACGTGATCTGTGTCACTGGTGCGGTCGACGTGGTGCCGTCACAGTTCGCCTCGTGGCTGCGTCCGGGTGGCCGCCTGTTCGTGATCCACGGCCGCTCGCCGGCGATGGAGGCCCTGCTGGTCAAGGCCGACGGCAGCTCCGAGTCCCTGTTCGAGACCGATATCGATTACCTGCGTGGTGCCGCCCCGGCCCCCCAGTTCCACCTCTGAGTCCAAGGAAGCCGCAATGATCCGCCGATCCCTCGCTGTTGCGCTGGCCACTGCCCTGCTGCCGTTGTCCGCCCATGCCGCCGACCTGCTGCAGGTCTACGAAATGGCCCGCAACGGCGATCCGCAGCTGTCGGCCGCCGAATCGACCCGGCTGTACGACAAGGAAGGCGCCGTGCAGGCGCGTGCCGCCCTGCTGCCGCAGATCAACGGCCAGGCCGCGCTGAACCGCACGCGCAGCGAGCCGAACGCCGACGCCAACTCCGGCTCGTTCACCAACAAGCGCCGCACCTACACGATCGACGGCAGCCAGACGCTGTTCAACTGGACCCAGATCAACAACCTGCGCTCGCAGCGTGAGCTGAGCAAGGCGGCGGACTTCACCCTCGAATCGGCCAACGACAACCTGATCGTGCGCACCTCGGCGGCCTACTTCAACGTGCTGGTGGCGATCGAATCGCTGAACGCCGCGCAGACCAACGAAGCGGCCGCGAAGAAGCAGTTCGACTTCGCCGACAAGCGCCTGGAAGTGGGCCTGGCGCCGATCACCGACGTGCACGAAGCACGCGCCCAGTACGACCAGGCGCGTGCCAACACCATCATTGCGCAGAACACCCTGGCCGATAACTACCAGGCCCTGACCGAACTGACCGGCCAGCCGGTGACCAACCTGCGTGGCCTGCCGGCGGACTTCCGCCCGGAAGTGCCGGCCAACCGCGGCAACATCGATGAGCTGGTGCAGCAGGCCACCACCCAGAATCCGGCGCTGAAGGCGCAGGAGCTGAAGGTCAGTGCGGCCGAAGCTGGCGTGCAGGCTGCCCGCGGTGGCCATTACCCGACCCTGTCGCTGGGCGGCAGCTGGGGCAAGAGCGCGACCTGGGGCGACAGCACCGGCGCCGGCTCGTTGTCGCCGGACGCACGCACCAACAGCATCGGCCTGACCCTGAGCGTGCCGATCTTCTCCGGTGGTGCCACCCAGTCGGGCGTGCGCCAGGCGCTGGCCCAGCGTGACATCGCCCAGGACGGCTACGAGCAGCAGAAGCGTGCCCTGGACCGCAATACCCGCAATGCCTACCAGACCCTGGTGCAGGGCATCAGCGAAGTGGAAGCCCGCCGCTTGGCGGTGGTCTCGGCGCAGAGCGCGTACGACGCTTCGCAGGTCGGCCTGGAGGTCGGCACCCGTACCGTGCTGGATGTAATCCAGAACCAGCGCATCCTGTTCTCGGCGCAGCTGGACTACGCCCAGGCCCGTTACACCTTCCTGCAGAACCGCCTGCTGCTGAGCCAGTCGCTGGGCGCACTGGACGTGGCCGAGCTGCAGGACGTGAACCGCCTGCTGACCCAGGACGCGGGCAATCCGGCAACGACGACGCACTGAGCCGTCGCCTGCCGGCAACGAAAAGCCACCCGCGAGGGTGGCTTTTTTGTGCGCGATGCACGGCCATCAGCCGGGCCACGCCCGCAGCCACCCGATGGCAGCCAGCATGCACAGTCCGGCGGCCACAGGCGCCAGCAGCGCAAGGCCACGTGCCAACGGTGACTGCCCGCGCAGTACGGCCAGGCACAGGGCGGCCATCACCACCAGCACGACCGGGCCGGGCAGCACCGGCAGGATGCCCGCGGGCACGCCGAAAGCCAGCACCGCCGCTGACAGAATCAACGCGACCGGCACCGCCCGCACATGCATGCCGATTGCTTCGTCATGCCGTGCCGGCCACAGCTGCATCGCCAAGCACAGGCCCACCCGCAGCAGCACCAGCAGCAGCGCGGCCAATCCGGCCGCGCCGGCCAGCGGCAGCAACGGCATCAGCCACTGCAGCTGCGGGTGCGGTTGCAGGGCTACCGCCAGCGGTCGCGTGCTGTCCAATGCAGGGAACTCGACCAGCCCGGCCTGCAATGCAGCGACCACGATCAGCAACAGCATGGCCAGCAGCAGCATGCCCGCCAGCAGCCGCGACTGGCGCGCCTTCACCTGCCCGCCCAAGCCGGGAAATCCAACCGCCAGGCCCACGCTGGCGAACGCACCCAGCAGCGGCACGCTCGCCGCCAATACACCACCAAGCCCAAAGCGATAGGGAGCCGTCGCCTCCGGCAGCCAGGGAATCCAGTGCGCGTAGTGCATGTAACGGGCTGCCAGCGCCACCAGCAGCAGGCCGGTCCCGATCTTCATCGTCAACAGCGCACACGCCACCAGAACCATTCGTCGCCACGGCAGCAACCCGACCACACCAATCAGAAGCACCGCCAGGCTGGCCATCAGCGGACCCGGCACCGCGTAGTCGGCCTCGACGCCACAATAGGCCAGCAGTGCACGCAGATGACGGGCCAGCGATTGCGCCACGCCACCCATGGTCGCCACCAGTTCCAACAACAGCGCGCCGCCGAGCACACCGGCGGATGCCCGGCCCCAGCACGCACGCAACACTCCCTGCAGGCCATCGACAGCCGGCAGCTGCTGGTTGAGGGCGTGCAGGCAATACAGCAGTGGCATCGTACCCAGTGCGGCCAGCAACAGGCTCAGCACGATGGCCGGCCCAGCCTCGGCCGCCGTGTGCTGGCCGATCAGCGCGACCACATTGCCCCCCAGCAGCAGCGTCAGCGCCACCACTGCAAGATGCTCCATGCCGGGCCGGGCATCACCGATGCCCTCCGGCCTGCTGCCCCCATCCATCGCAAGCTCCCTTGATATCCGTCCAAGCGCGGTCGACAGCAGGCTGGCAGCCTGCGCCGAAGGGCGGTATCAGAATCCTTGCCGTGCACGCCGCGATGTGACCGCAGACACGCCCAGCGACGCGCACCCGGTTCTGTCGCGACAGAACTCCGCCCGCTAAGCAGAATTGATGCAGTCGATCACGTCAGTCGACGGACTGGGCGCAGGCCTGTGCGGCCGGTGGACTCAGCCGCGCGGTGGCGGCAGATGTGGCGCGACCAGGGCCAGCGTGCGCTGCAAAGCGCCACGGCCATTGCTGATCAACGTGCAGCCTGCCCGCGCCATGTCCTCGCGCGCCTGCGGGTCCTGGAGCAGGTGCTGCAGCAGGTCACCCACCGCTTGCACGTCATCGCCGATCAGCAAGGCACCGGCCTCACGCATGCGGCGGGAGATCTCGGCGAAGTTGTGCAGGTGGGGGCCGGTCACAGCCGCAGTACCCATTGCCGCCGGTTCCAGCAGGTTGTGGCCACCGATCGGCTGCAGGCTGCCGCCGACGAAGGCAACCTGCGCGCAGGCATAGAACGGCATCAGCTCGCCCAGGGTGTCGATGACGAATACATCCGTGCCGGCCTCGGGCCATTGCTTCGCACGACGGGTCGCCACGCTCCAGCCCTGCTCGCGCGCCAGCGCCTCCACCTTCGGGAAGCGCTCGGGGTGCCGCGGCGCCCACAGCAACAACAGGTCGGGGTGCTGCTGGCGCAGGCGCCGATGCAGGTCGATCACCGCCTGCTCCTCGCCATCATGGGTACTGGCCGCGATCCACACCGGGCGCCCGGCGGGCACGCAGGCGTGGAACTGCTCGACGAAGCCCTGCACATCCGGCGTGGCGATATCGAACTTGAGGTTGCCCAGGGCCTGCACCTGTTCCCGCGCCGCCCCCAGCTGCACGAAGCGCGCGGCGTCGTCCTGCGACTGCGCGGCCACGCAGGTGACCGTGCGCAGCGCACGGCGGATCAGCGCCGCCAGCACCCGGTAACCGCGCAGCGAACGCGCAGACAGGCGGGCGTTGAGGATATAGACCGGGATATGGCGGTCGCGGCAGCCGAACAGCATGTTCGGCCACAGCTCGGTTTCCAGGATCAGCGCCAGGCTGGGCTGGAAGTGGCCGAGGAAGCGGTTGACGCTGCCCGGCACGTCGTACGGCAGATAGACGTGGTCCAGCGCGTCCCCCCACAGCGCACGCACGCGCTCCGAACCGGTCGGCGTGATGGTGGTGATGACCCAGCGGATGTCCGGACGCTGTTGGCGCAGGGCATTCACCAGCGGCGCGGCGGCATTGACTTCGCCCACCGAGACCGCATGCAGCCAGACCCGCGGCTGGCCGGTCGGCTGCGGATACGAGGCATAGCGCTCGTCCCAGCGCCGGAAGTATTCACGGACCCGGAAACCGCGCCAGACCAGGTGGTACACGGTGATCGGCAGCAGGATGTAGAGCACGGCCGAGTACAGGCCGCGCAGGATCCATTCGGCAGGGTCTTTGCGCATGCGGCAAGGATACGGGAGCCCCCCGGGAAAGACACGCTGCCGGGTTGGTAGAATGGCGCCATGTCCGATGCCACCACCGCCGTCCGTCCGTCGCTGCGCGATCCCCGCAACTGGCCGATGTTCGCCGCCATGCTCGGCGCCTTCGCCATCGCCCGCCTGCCGTGGATGCTGCAGCGTGCGCTCGGTCGTGGCGTGGGCTGGATCAGCTGGCGCCTGCTCGGCAGCCGCCGTCGCGCCGCCGAAGTCAACCTGCGGCTGTGTTTCCCGGAAAAGGACGAAGCCTGGCGCCAGCGCCTGGTGCGCGACAGCTTCGACGCACTGGGTGTGGGCGTGTTCGAGTGCATCCGCGCGTGGTGGGGCAGCATCGACCGCATCCGCCCACAGGTGCAGATCGAAGGCCTGGAACATCTGCGGCGGATGCAGGCCGAAGGCCGCGGCGTACTGCTGGTGTCCGGCCATTTCATGACCCTGGAGATGTGCGGCCGCCTGCTGTGCGACTACGTCGATCTTTCAGGCATGTACCGCAAGCACAAGAACCCGGTGTACGAGTGGGCGGTGAAGTTCGGCCGCCTGCGCTATGCCAAGGCGATGTTCGCCAACGAGGACATCCGCGCGACCGTGCGCCACCTGAAGAAGGGCGGCTTTCTCTGGTATGCGCCGGACCAGGACATGCGTGGCAAGGACACCGTGTTCGTCCCGTTCTTCGGCCATACCGCGTCCACTATTACGGCCACCCACCAGCTGGCGCGCATGACCGGCTGCGCGGTGATTCCGTACTTCCACCGCCGCGAGGGCGGAAAGTACTTCCTGAAGATCGGCGCGCCGCTGGAGAACTTTCCCAGCGAGGATGTGGAAGCCGATACCACGCGGGTCAACCAGGCCATCGAAGCGATGGTGCGCGAGGCTCCCGACCAGTACCTGTGGATCCACCGCCGCTTCAAGCGCCAGCCCGGCGGCCGGAGTGATTTCTACAAATAACGGTGGGGCGGGAGGGTTTCGTCCACGCATGGCGTGAATTTGATGACGCGGAGCATTCTGAAGTAGATCCACGCCATGCGTGGATGCTCTACATCCGGGTGCCGGCACCTACAACGGCCAACGGCACCATGCGTGCGGGTACTCACCCAACGTGCCGGCCAGGCCCGCACGGACCGGATTGGCCAGGATGTACATCGCCTTCTCATGAAGGGATTCATCGCTGCGTACGGCATGATCGTGGTAACCGTGCTGCCACAGCGCCCCTCGTCGCTCCAATCGCCGGTTCAGCAGTCGGCTGCTGCGTGATTTGAGCAGGGCCATGCACTCGGCCAGGGTTCCACTGCGCAGTTCCATCAACCAGTGCAGATGGTCAGGCATCACCACCCAGGCGAGACTGTGGCTGAAGCCCCTACGCTCGACGAAGCGCAGGGTGTCGATCAGGATCGCCATGTTCGCCGCATCGGCGAACAACGGTTCACGGCCAAGGGTTGCCGTGGTCAATGAGTACACGTTGCCGGTTCGGGAATACCGACCGTAGCGGAGTCTGGGGCTGGCCATGGCCCAGCGTGCGATACACAGGGAGGCACGGGTAGTGGAGGTTGGCGCGCATTTGCGTCGGGAAAGCCCCATCCACGCATGGCGTGGATCTACTATGGCGACATGCGCCCAATGATCGTCCCATGCACGCCATGGCGTGGATCCACCGCGGCGACATTCGTTCGGTACGTGCAGTAGGGCCACGCCATGCGTGGATGGTCGATCACAGCAGCGGCGGCGCGTCGTCCGATTCCCGCGCCAGCAGGCTGCCGGCGAACAAGGCAGCGAGCAGCACGGTCAGGCCGCCCCAGAACGCGGAATAGAACGCCAGATGCGTGTTGAGCGGGAACACGGTGACCGCCAGCGCCAGCATCGCAGGGCGGGCCCGGTCACGCGCGGCCGTCGGTGCATAGCGCCAGGCCCGCCAGGCCTGGGCCACGGCTGCCAGCCACAGCAGCAGGCCGATCACCCCGGTTTCTGCCAGGATTTCCAGTACGATCTGATGCGCGTGCAGGGCGGGAGCATCCCCCCATACCGCCAGCCCCTCTTCGGCCACGCAGGCGGGATAGGCATCGCGGAAACCGCGTGCGCCGACGCCGTTGAACGGGTGTTCTTCGATCATGCAGACGGCGGCTTCCCAGATACGCGCGCGCCCCGACAGTGCCTCGTCGACACCGCGTTCGCTTCCATCCCACGCCATCGCGGTACGCGCAAGGCGTTCGCGCAGCTGCGGCACGCCCGCGGTGAGCACGCCGGCGCCCAGCACGCCGAGCAGCGCCAGCAGCAGCATCCGCTTCACACCGAACTGGCGCACGCCGCTGTAGGCCAGCACCAGCGCGAAGGTGATCCACGATGCGCGCGAGCCGGCCAGCAGCAGCACGCAGCCCAGCGCCGCCGCGGCCAGTACCCAACCCGGATTGCCAAAGCGACGCGCCAGCGGCAACAACAGGAACGGTGAGAGACTGGCCAGGACCTGGCCGAACTTCAGGTTGCACGGCCCGAGTGCGCCACTGAGGCGATCGACCACGGCCGCCTCAGTGGCCGGGCACAACGCGTGACCACTCACCGCAAGCTTCAGCTGCTCAAGCGACCAGAACCACGGGCTGGTTCCGGCCAGCGCCTGCACCAGCGCATCCAGCGTCCATGCGCCGGTGATCAGCGCCAGGCCGCCGAAGGTCAGCCGCCTGCGTTCCGGCGTGGCCACCGCGATCGCCACCAGCCACATGAAGGGCAGGTAGCGCAGGCCGGCAGCCGCCTTCGTCCACGACGCTGCCGGATCGATTGCATCAAACGCCGAGAACGCCTGCGGCAGCCAATAGCCGAGAAACAGGATGGAGGTCAGCGCCCACGCTGCCGTGCTCAACAGATGCGGGCGGCGCTGCAGGCGGCGCATGACCATGCGCGCGGCGGCGTAGACCGCGCCAAGGCCCAGCACGGTCTCCGCGATGCCCGGCAATGGCCACAGCGCTACGTACGTCAGCACCCACCACGGCGCCCAGCGCCCGGCGCGGTCGTCGCGCACGGTGACGGCGGAGTCAGCCAGCGAGGTCGGCATAGAGGCGGAGGGTATCGCGCTGCATGGCCTGCAGCGTAAACGGGATGCGGGTCGGCAAGAACGGCGGCTGCGCCAGCAGGGCCAGCGCACGTTCACCCAACGCGCGTGCATCGCCCAGCGGCACCGCGCCAGCGGGCTGCAGCTGCCGAAGCAGTTCGCCGACGCCACCATGATCCCAGCCCAGCACCGGACGGCCGACCGACAGCGCCTCGACCACGGTGCGGCCAAACGCTTCCGGTTTGTCCGACAGCTGCAGCACCAGATCGCTGGCCGCATAGGCCTGGGCGATGCGCGCGGTCGGCGTGCTGATCTGCACGGCGTCGGTCACGCCCAAGGCAGTGGCCTGCCGGCGCAGGTCGGCCACGTAGGCTTCGCGGCCCGGTTCATCGGTGCCCAGCATCCACAGCTGTGCCGGCACACCAGCTGCACGTACATCGGCGAGCAATTGCAGCGCATGGGCATGTCCCTTCAGCCGGGTGCCCCGCCCCGGCAGCAGCAGCAGCGGGCCCCCAACCTGCGCCAGCCACGGGTAGTCGGCTGCCAGCGCCAGTCGTGGCCGGCGGTCGGCGCGGGCCACGCGCGGAAACTGTGTGACATCGACGCCGCGCGGAATCACCTGCAGCTTCGCTTCGGGTACCGTCGGATAGTGCCGCTGCACGTAGTCGCGCACGGTGTTGGACACGCAGATCACGCGTTCACCGCTGGTCATCACCGCGCTGTAGCGACTGGGCGAATTCAACCCGTGCACGGTGGTTACCCAGTGCGGGCGCTGGGCGGCGGGCATGGCACGGATCGCGTACAGGCCCAGCCATGCCGGCAGCCGCGAACGGGCGTGCACGATGTCCGCGCCGACTTCAGCGAACAGGCGGCGCAGGGTCGGCAGATGGCGCAGGGTCAGCAGCGACTTGCGGCCGATATCCAGGGTGAGGTGCTCGGCACCACTGTCCAGCAGCGGCTGCACCAGGCGGCCACCAGCAGACACCACCAGCGCGCGATGGCCGGCGGCAACCAGGGCCGCAGCGATTTCCAGGGTCGAGCGCTCGACACCACCGGAGTGCAGCGCCGGCAGCAACTGCACCACGGTCAATCGGCGCATCGAAGGGGCCGCCGTTTAGTCGGCCAGCACGAACACGGAACCGCAGTACGGGCACTGCGCTTCGCCGTTGGGCTCGTCTTCGATCGGCAGGTACACGCGCGGATGCGAGTTCCACAGCGCCATTTCCGGGGTCGGGCAGCTCAACGGCAGATCGCTGCGGTGCACGGTGTAGCGCTTCTCGGCGTTGGCGGGCGCGGTGGCGGTATGGCTCATGGCGGATTCGGTGAACGGGTTGCGAGGCCCGTGATTCTAGCATCTGGGCCGCAACGACATTGCCCCGCAACGCGC
This sequence comes from Stenotrophomonas maltophilia group sp. msm1, assembly GCF_032025805.1. Classification (NCBI taxonomy): domain Bacteria; kingdom Pseudomonadati; phylum Pseudomonadota; class Gammaproteobacteria; order Lysobacterales; family Lysobacteraceae; genus Stenotrophomonas; species Stenotrophomonas maltophilia group sp. msm1. The sequence continues at coordinate 471,308 of NZ_JAVSKH010000002.1, read as the reverse complement.
CTTTGCACGCCGCCGCCGATGCCTCGCATCTCCCCACCGCACGCCGGGCGGCGGCGACTCCGGGGATTTCGCGGTCGTTCGGGCAGGTTCGCTCGCCAGAAACGACTCCAGCGATATTTCCCGCATTTGGATCGAACTAAATGGCACTTGCCAGCGCGCGGCGGCTGTTGCAGGATCGGGCCAGGTCGCACCCCGACCCACCCAATCCAACCCGATCGCATGGCCCGCCCCCACCGGACCGGCATCGCCTCTTCCACTGCCAGCCTGGCGGGCGGAGCGATGCTGTCCGTGGTGTCCGCCGATGCGGGTTCGCCCGCCGCCAGCCCTTCCGGGAGACCCTTGCATGACCCTGTCCGATCCGCGCCGCGCCCTGCTTCCGCTCGCCCTGGCCCTGGCCTGTGCGACCACTGCGATGCCGGCGCGGGCGCAGGGGCTGCAGACCTCGTTCGAACCGGGCGAACCTGTACCGGCGCAGGCCACCGGTGCGCTACAGGTCACGATCGGCAATGGACCAGCCGCGCCCTACGCCGCCAAGCGCAACGCCGGCTACAGCGGCCTGCATGCGCTGCGCTACAGCAGCGAAGGCGGCAGCGCGCGGCGCGAACTGTTCAAGGCCGACCTGCCCATCGAGGCCGATACCACGCTGTCGTGGCTGGTGCTGCCGGAAATCGTCGGCAAGGACACCGTCGCCTCGACCTATGTATCGCTGGACCTGCTGCTGGACGATGGCAGCCGCGTTTCGGCCGGTGCGGCACGCGACCAGCATGGCGTGGCGATCGGCGCACGCGCGCAGGGCGAATCGAAGACGCTGTACCCGCAACAATGGGCCCGCAAGGCAGTGCGGCTGGGCGACGTGCCCACGCTGAAGGGCCGCCGCGTGGTGGCGATCGAGCTGGAGGTAGCCAGTGCCGAGGGCGCGCCGGTCTCTGGCTGGATTGATGACGTGCGCTTGGATGCCCAACCGCGCCAGCAGCCGCAGCGCGTCTCGGACTGGGTGCTGACCACACGCGGCACCCAGGCCAACGGAACGTTCTCGCGCGGCAACAACCTCCCGGCCACGGCGGTGCCGCACGGGTTCAACTTCTGGACCCCGGTGACCGACGCCGGCGCACTGAACTGGCTGTACCGCTGGAACGAACAGAACGATGCGCAGAACCGCCCGCAGCTGCAGGCGCTGGCACTGAGCCACCAGCCCAGCCCGTGGATGGGCGACCGCCAGACCTTCCAGGTGATGCCCTCGGCCAGCCGTGGCGTGCCGGACGCCGACCGCCGCAAGCGCGCGCTGTCGTTCGACCGCCGTCATGAAAGCGCGCGCCCCTACCGCTACGACGTGCGCTTCGACAATGACATCGCTGCTGCCATCGCACCGACCGACCATGCCGCGCTGTTCCGCTTCGAGTTCCCCGAGGGCGGCGACGCCAACCTGCTGTTCGACAATGTCGATGCGTGCGGTGGCCTGACCCTGGACGCCGCCACGCAGACGCTGTCCGGCTACACCGATACGCGCAGCGGCCTGTCCAACGGTGCCAGCCGCATGTACGTGGTGGCCAGCTTCGACAAGCCGTGGCGCAGCAGCGGCCGCCTCGACACCGGCCGCCCGACCGGCTACATCAAGTTCGACGCCGGCAGTGACCGGCGGGTGACGATGCGCATCGCCACCTCGCTGATCTCGGTCGAGCAGGCGCGGCACAACCTGGCACTGGAAATCAGCGCTGCCGATACGCTGGAGAGCGTGGCCAGCCGTGCGCAGGATGCATGGGACGCGCGCCTGGCCCGTTTCGACATCGGCAACGCCAGCGACGACCAGAAGACCACGCTGTACTCCAGCCTGTACCGGCTGTACCTGTACCCCAACTCCGGCCATGAAAACGTGGGCAGCGCGGCCCTACCCGACTGGCGCTACGCCAACCAGGCCAGCGCCAGCGATGACAACACCGATGGCAGCGCGACCCGCAGCTATGCGGCCGTGCGCGACGGCAAGGTCTTCGTCAACAACGGCTTCTGGGATACCTTCCGCACCACCTGGCCGGCCTATGCGCTGTTTACGCCCGACGATGCCGGCCAGCTGGTGCAAGGCTTCATCGAGCAGTACCGCGCCGGTGGCTGGATCGCGCGCTGGTCGTCGCCGGGCTACGCCGACCTGATGGTCGGCACCAGCTCGGACGTGGCCTTCGCCGATGCCTGGCTGAAGGGCATCGGCGGCTTCGATCCGGCCGAGGCCTACGCCGCCGCGCTGAAGAATGCGACCGTGGTCCCGCCCGACCGTCATGTCGGCCGCAAGGGCATGGACCGTTCGACCTTCCGTGGCTACGCCAGCGCGGACGTGCACGAAGGCATGTCATGGACGATGGAAGGCGCGCTCAATGACTTCGGCATCGCCAACATGGCCGATGCACTGGCCAAGCGCGCCACCACGCCGGCTGCACGCGAGCGCTACAGCACCGAGGCCGAGTACTTCCGCTATCGCGCCGCCAGCTACGCGACCATGTTCGACCCGGCCGCCGGCTTCTTCCAGGGCCGCAAGGCCGATGGCCGCTGGCGCGTGGACGCCAAGGATTACGACCCGCGCGTATGGGGCCACGACTACACCGAATCCAATGGCTGGACCTTCGCCTTCACCGCCGCCCACGATGGCGAAGGCCTGGCCGCGCTGCACGGTGGCCGCGACAAGCTGGCGGCGAAGCTGGATGCCTTCTTCGCCACGCCGGAAACCGCCGACCCGGCACTGGCCGGCTCCTATGGCGGCACCATCCACGAGATGACCGAAGCGCGCGACGTGCGCATGGGCATGTACGCGCACAGCAACCAGCCGGCGCACCACATCCCGTGGATGTACCTGTACGCCGGGCAGCCGTGGAAGACCCAGCAGCATGTGCGCGAGATCCTGTCGCGGCTGTATGTGGGCAGTGAGATCGGCCAGGGCTATCCCGGTGACGAGGACAACGGCGAGACCTCGGCCTGGTACGTGCTGGCGTCGCTGGGCCTGTACCCGCTGCGCATCGGCGCACCGGAGTACGTGATCGGCTCGCCGGCCTTCGAACATGCGCGCGTGGAACTGCAGGGTGGTGCCGTGCTGACCGTGAACGCGGCCAACAACTCGCGTGAGAACGTCTACGTGCAGTCGCTGACGATCAACGGCAAGCCATGGACGAAGACCTGGGTGCCGCACGAGCTGATCGCCAAGGGCGCGACCCTCGACTTCGTGATGGGCCCCCGTCCCTCGCGCTGGGGCAGTGGCGTGGATGATGTGCCGCGCTCGTTGACCGCACGCGGCCAGCGCCCGCAGCTGCTGCACGACCTGCTCGGCAGCGGCGCGAAGGCGACGTTGGCCGATGGCCGCGCCCTGCCCGCGCTGGTCGATGACGATGCCGGCACGACGGTGGGCCTGGGCGGCGGTGCAACCATCGCGCTGGCCGGCCTGGCTGAGGGCACCCCGACGATGTACACGCTGACCAGCGGTGACAGCCGTATCCAGGGCGGAGAGTGGACACTGGAGGCGCGCAACGGCAGCGGCAGCTGGGCCGTGCTCGACCAGCGCAGCGGCGAAGACTTCGAATCCGCCCGCCAGACCCGTCCATTCCGCATTGCAAAACCCGGTCGCTACAGCGAATACCGCCTGCGCCTGGCGGCACCGGGACGACTGCCGCTGGCGGAGATCGAACTGCTGGCGGCCGGCACCGTACAATGAGCGGCATGCGCTTCCGTTTTCTGCCCTTGGCCCTTGTTGCCCTGTCCTTCTCCAGTTTCGGCCAGACCCAGGCGTTCGATACGCAGCTGACCCGCGACGGCGTGACGCTGAACTACCAGGACGCCCGTGGCGCCCTGGCCGCGCCGCAGCGCAAGCGGGTGATCGATACGTTCTTCTTCGCCTACCTGCGCGAACGTGCGGACTTCCACCCGGCCGCGCCGGCGATGGTGCGCATCGTGATCGATCCGGCCTACACCGGCATCGCCTTCGTCGGTGACAAGGACCAGGCCGCAACGATCACCATCAACCCGGGTTGGCTTGCGCAGCACCCCAACGACATCGACCTGGTCACCCATGAGGCCATGCACATCGTGCAGGGCTATCCGGGCTATGGCGACGCACGGGTGCCGGGTTGGCTGGTGGAGGGCATCGCCGACTACGCACGCGACCGCTACGGCATGGACAATGCCGCTGCGGGCTGGGCACTGCCGGGCAAGGTCGAGAAGGGGCAGAACTTCGACAGCGGCTACCGGGTCACCGGTGCGTTTCTGAAATGGGCCGACGCCGAACATCCGGGCCTGGTGCTGGCACTGGACAAGGCCCTGCGCGACGGCCGCTATGCACCGGCGCTGTGGCAGAAGCACACCGGCAAGGCACTGCCTGCGCTGTGGACGCAGTATGCCAAGCCGCGTTCGGATGCACCGCCGCCGGCACCAGCGCGGCGCGGCAAGCGGCGCTGAGCCCCAACGCACTTTACGTTCGCCGGGCATTGCCCGGCGCTACCGCATCGCGGCCTCAGCGCGACTGCACGAAGCCGGCGTACAGCGCGAACAACTGCTGGAAGTACCGCCGCGTCACTCGATTGCGCATGACACCCTCGCCCGTGGAAAGTTGGTCGGGCCCAGGGTGGGAAGGCCGGTCCGGTCCCTTCCCACGGCCGGGCCGCGTGGGCGTATTGGGCCGCAGCGGCGTTGCAGGGAAATGACCGGGCGGCGTAGCGCGTGTGGCACAGACCGGGGTAGAGCCGGCCGCTGGCCGGCTGCCGTCGCGTGCCTGGACATCATTGCGGTTGCCGGCCAGCGGCCGGCACTACCCGTGTCCGCTTTGCGCAAACAGAAACGCGCCCCGTAGGGCGCGTTTCTGCGATCGAACCGGAACGAAGGCTTATGCCTTCTTTTCCGCTTCCAGCTGCTTCCTGATCTGCGCATCGACCGCCGCAATCGCGGTCATGTTCAGGATCCGACGCGAGGTCGCGCTGGTGGTCAGGATGTGCACCGGCTTGTTCACGCCCATCAGGATCGGACCGATCGCCACGCCGTCGGTGAACACACGCACCAGGTTGTAGGCGATGTTGGCCGCTTCCAGGTTCGGCAGCACGAACAGATTGGCGCGGCCCTGCAGGGTCGAGCCCGGCAGCAGCTTCTGGCGCAGCGCTTCATCCCATGCGGTGTCGCCCTGCATTTCGCCATCCACGTTCAGGCGCGGGTTGCGCTTGAGCAGCAGCTCGCGCACCTGGCGCATCTTCAGCGCATCCTTCGAATCGTGGCTGCCGAAGTTGGAGTGCGACAGCAGCGCCACCTTCGGCTCGATGCCGAACAGCTTCATGCGGTAGGCCGCCTGCAGGGTTGCTTCGCACAGCTGCTCGGCGGTCGGGTCTTCCTGCACGTGGGTGTCGACGAAGAAGAACACGCCCTGCTGGTTGATCACGCCGGTCATTGCCGAGGTCGAGGTGACCTTCGGCTCCAGCGGCAGCACGCTGCGCACGTAGCCCAGCTTCTTGTGGAAGCGGCCGACGATGCCGGTCAGCATCGCATCGGCTTCGCCACGGGCCACCATCACCGCTGCAATCAGGGTCGGGCGCGAACGCATCAGGTTCTTCGCCGCAGCCACGGTCACGCCACGGCGGCCGGTCAGGCCGTGGTAGTACTGCCAGTATTCGTTGAAGCGCGGGTCGTCGTTGATGTTGGTGACTTCAACGTTCTCGCCGATCTTCAGGCGCAGGCCGAGGCGCTCGATGCGCGACTCGATCACTTCCGGGCGGCCGATCAGGATCGGATGCGCCAGGCCATCATCGACCACGTTCTGCACCGCCTGCAGCACCACTTCCTCTTCGCCCTCGGCGTACACCACGCGCTGCTTGTCGCTGCGCGCGCGGTCGTACACCGGCTTCATCATCAGGCTGGTGCGGTAGACGAACTGGGCCAGCTTGTCGCGGTAGGCGCCCATGTCCTCGATCGGGCGCGAAGCCACGCCCGAGTCCATCGCGGCCTGGGCCACGGCGGCCGACAGCTCCACCAGCAGGCGGCGGTCAAACGGACGCGGGATCAGGTATTCACGGCCGAAGCTCGGGGTCTCGCCGCCATAGGCCGAGCCCATGTCGGTGGCCGCGCGGCGCGCCAGCGCGGCGATGGCACGCACGCAGGCGATCTTCATTTCCTCGTTGATCGCAGTCGCGCCCACGTCCAACGCACCACGGAACAGGTACGGGAAGCACAGCACGTTGTTGACCTGGTTCGGGTAGTCCGAGCGGCCGGTGCCGATGATCGCGTCCGGACGGGCGGCGCGCGCCACCTCCGGCATGATTTCCGGAGTCGGGTTGGCCAGCGCGAAGATCACCGGATCCGGGGCCATGGTCTTGACCATCTCGGCGGTCAGGATGCCCGGTGCCGACAGCCCCAGGAAGATGTCCGCGCCGTCGACGATCTCGGCCAGGGTGCGCTTGTCGGTATCGCGCGCATAGCGCTGCTTTTCCGGGTCCAGGTCGGTACGGCCGGTGTGGATCACACCCTCGCGGTCGAAGGCCAGGATGTTTTCCGGCTTCAGGCCCAGCTGCACCAGCATGTTCACGCAGGAAATGCCGGCGGCGCCCATGCCCGTGGTCGCCAGCTTCACGTCCTCGATCTTCTTGCCGGTGATCGCCATGGCGTTGAGCACCGCTGCGCCGACGATGATCGCCGTGCCGTGCTGGTCGTCATGGAACACCGGGATCTTCATGCGCTCGCGCAGCTTGCGCTCGACCACGAAGCACTCCGGCGCCTTGATGTCTTCCAGGTTGATGCCGCCGAAGGTCGGCTCCAGCGAGGCGATGATGTCGACCAGCTTGTCCGGGTCGGTTTCATCCACTTCGATGTCGAATACATCGATGCCGGCGAACTTCTGGAACAGCACGCCCTTGCCTTCCATCACCGGCTTGCCGGCCAGCGCGCCGATGTTGCCCAGGCCCAGCACCGCGGTGCCGTTGGAGATCACCGCCACCAGGTTGCCGCGGGCGGTCAGCTCGCTGGCCTGCTGCGGGTCGGCCTTGATCGCTTCACAGGCATACGCCACGCCCGGCGAATACGCCAGCGACAGGTCGCGCTGCGTCAGCATGGGCTTGGTAGCGGAAACCTTGATCTTTCCCGGGGGGGACATCCGGTGGTAATCGAGGGCGGCCTGTTTGAAATCTTCGTTGGACATCGATGTGGGTTACATGAATGGGCAGAAGGGACAGGGGATCATACCCCCGTTGGAGCGTCTGGACCTGTCGCTACCCTGTCGCAGCCATGCTGCGACCGCACAATTCCGTGCCGTATGCGGCGGGGCCCCAGACCAGCATCGGCGTTGCCCATGACAGTCATGGGACGCCTTGAAACGCCGCGGGGCCGTACCACTGTCGTGGCCGGCCCCGCGGTACCACACACCTGGATCAGCCCTTGGCCGGCAGCGCCTCGGGCAGCGCATCGACCGGCGGCGGCAGTTCGCTCTCGCGGCCGTCCAGCGCCAGCTGCAGGCGGTTGCGGTCCAGCGCGCCTTCCCAGCGCGAGACCACCACGGTGGCCACCGCATTGCCGATGAAATTGGTCAGCGAGCGGCATTCGCTCATGAAGCGGTCCACGCCCAGGATCAGCGCCATGCCGGCCACCGGCACCTCCGGCACCACGGCCAGGGTGGCGGCCAGGGTGATGAAACCGGCGCCGGTGACACCGGCCGCGCCCTTGGAGCTGAGCATCGCGACCAGCAGCAGGGCGATCTGGTGGCCCAGGGTCAGTTCGGTGTTGGTGGCCTGGGCGATGAACAGTGCCGCCAGGGTCATGTAGATGTTGGTGCCGTCCAGGTTGAACGAGTAGCCGGTCGGGACCACCAGGCCCACCACCGACTTGCTGCAGCCGGCGCGTTCCATCTTCTCCATCAGCGACGGCAGCGCCGACTCCGACGAAGAGGTGCCCAGCACCAGCAGCAGCTCGGCCTTCAGGTAGCGCGCCAGCTTGAACACCGAGAAGCCACACAGTCGGCAGACCAGGCCCAGGATCACCGCCACGAACAGGAAGGCGGTGAGGTAGAACGAGCCCACCAGCCAGGCCAGGTTGATCAGTGAGCCGACGCCATACTTGCCGATGGTGAAGGCGATCGCGCCGAAGGCACCGATCGGGGCGGCCTTCATCAGGATGTGCACCAGCTTGAACACCGGGGCGACCAGCGCCTCCAGGAAGTTCACGATCGGCCTGCCTTTCTCGCCCACCGAGGCCAGCGCGATGCCGAACAGCACCGCGATGAACAACACCTGCAGGATGTTGCCATCGACGAAGGCGCTCACCAGCGTCTTCGGGATGATGTCCATCAGGAAGCCGACCAGGGTCAGGTCATGCGACTTTTCGACGTAGCTGTGCACCGCGGTCTGGTCCAGCTCGGCCGGGTTGATGTTCATGCCGGCGCCGGGCTGCACCACGTGCGCCACGATCATGCCGACGATCAGCGCCAGCGTGGAGAAGAACAGGAAGTACGCCATCGCCTTGGCAAACACCCGGCCCACCGTGCGCAGGTGGGTCATGCCGGCGATGCCGGTGACGATGGTCAGGAAGATCACCGGTGCGATGATCATCTTCACCAGGTTGATGAAGGCATCGCCCAGCGGCTTCATCTTTTCGCCCACCAACGGTTCGTAGTGGCCGAGGATGGCGCCGAGGACGATCGCCACGATCACCTGGAAGTACAGCTGGCGATAGATCGGCAACGGCTTTGCAGGCGCCGGGGCTGCGGTCGGGATGTGCATGGCGGACTCCGGAAGGGGCGTTTTCAGGCACGTACGGCCCCGGGACTGCACGGGAACCGCTACCGTGGAAACTGATCGCCCTGTGCTGCACGCGCAGGAGGTGCGACCAATGGACGCCTTTGTACGCGCTGGGCACGTCGGCGCAGATAACCTATTGGTACTAGCCCCCCGGTTCAGGTGGCGCAGGTGCCTACACTGGCGCCACACCGCCCAGACACGGGAAGGCCGGTGGCCCGGGCTGAACGGCCGGGCGCGTCCTTGCGAAAGTTTCGGCCCCTGCGGCCGTTGTTGTCCTGTCCACACGCAATCCGAGAGAGCCGCACCCAACATGCGCCCGAATCCCACCTTGCTGGCCCTGTCGCTGGCCGCCCTTCCCGCCTTCGCCTCGGCCGCCGATTTCGACAACTGGCCGACCAGGTACGCCTTCGGCGACGGCACCGAACTGGCCGCTACCGCCAACATCGCCTACGACTACAACGATTTCTCCTCGGGCAGTGGCCTGGAGGATGACGACGCGGTGCGTCGCAAGGAGTTCGGTGCGACGCTGAAGAAGAAGGGCGTTTACGACGCGATGGTCTACTACGACTTCCAGTCCGATACCTGGCTGGACGTGTTCGTGCGCTTTGAAAGCAAGGCCTTCTTCGGCCGCGACATCGGCCGCTTCCGCTTCGGCTACATGAAGACCCCGGTCGGCCTGGACGCGAACACCTCTTCGCGCGCCGGCAGCTTCCTGGAAACCGCGCTGCCCGTGCAGGCCTTCTACGCCGGCCGCCGCACCGGCGTGGAATGGGTGCTGGAGCGCCCGCAGTACCTGCTGCAGGCCGGCGCCTATGGCGGCAAGGACCTGCAGGGTGACAACCCCGGCACCACCCAGGCCGTGCGTGCGGTGTGGACCCCGGTGAAGGCGCCGGGTGACGTGATTCACCTGGGCCTGGCCTATTCGCAGGAGAATCCGCGCGGCTACAGCGATGGCCGTGACGTGCACCACGAGGCCAGCGCGCGCCTGCGTGCACGCCCGGAAGCCGGCCTGACCGACATCCGCTATGTCGATTCCGGCGCGCTGGTCACCGCCGACCAGATCCGCCGCACCGGCCTGGAAGGCATCTGGATCCGCGGCCCGTTCTCGCTACAGGCCGAAGCCCTGCGCGCCACGGTCACCCGCCATGACGGCAAGCCCGACTACACCGGCAGCGGCCAGTACGCGATGGCCAGCTGGGTGCTGACCGGCGAGTCGCGCCCGTACAACGCAGGTGCCGTGGCCAACATCAAGCCGGCGCACGACTACGGCGCGGTGGAACTGGTGGCCCGTTACAGCCGCTTGGACCTCGACGATGGCAGCATCCTTGGTGGCCGCCAGCACGACCTGACCCTGGGCGCGAACTGGTACCTGACCAGCCACTTCAAGTTCCAGGCCAACTATGTGAAGGTCGACGCCAGCCGTCGCGGTGTGCACAGCACGCCGGAGATCTTCGAACTGCGCGCGCAGATGCACTTCTGACCCCTTCCACGTCAGACCCCGGCGGGCGTGCACGTCACGCCCGCCGGCCCTGCGTAGACTGCCGCCATGTACCGGCTCAGCCGCCACCGGATGCTGTTGCTGACCCTCCTGGTGATGGTCGGTGGCACCGTGCTGTGTGCGGTCGCCGCCGGCCACTACGCCTGGCGGCGCGCCCTCGGCGAGGAAAGCAGCCAGGTGCAACGCCAGCTGCAGCTGTACGGCCAGGGCCTGCAGCAGCGCATCGACCGCTTCGGCACGTTGCCGCAGGTACTGGCGCTGGATCCGGATCTGCTGCACGCCCTGCGTGTGCCGCCCTCGCCCACCGAACAGCAGCGGCTGAACCTCAAGCTGCAACGCGCCAATGAAGTCACCCGTGCCTCGACCCTGACCCTGGTCGGCCACGACGGCGTGGCAGTGGCGGCCAGCAACTGGGACCAGCCGACCAGCAACGTCGGCGAGAACTACAGCTACCGCCCCTACTACCGGCAGGCACTGGCGCAGGGCCGCGGCCGCTTCTACGGCATCGGCATGACCACCGGCGTACCCGGCTACTACCTGTCGCAGGCCATCGAGGAAGGTGGCAAGCGGCTCGGCGTGGTGGTGATCAAGGTCGAGCTGTCGGCGCTGGAACAGGAATGGTTGAGCAGCCCGGACGTGGTGCTGGCCAGCGACGACCATGACGTGGTGTTCCTGGCCAACCGTGACAGCTGGCGCTACCGCCTGCTGCGCCCGCTGGGCGCCGATGAGCGCCGCGAAATGCTGGACGCCCGCCAATACGCCGACCGCGCGTTGCAGCCATTGCGCGCGCGTACTGAAGACGTGCTTGCCGATGGTGGCCGCATGGTGCGCCTGCTCGATCCCGTACTGCCGCAGCCGATGCTGTGGCAAAGCCTGCCGCTGCCCGCCGAAGGCTGGAACCTGCATCTGCTGCACGACGCCAGCGCCGCCACCGCCGCCGGTCGCGCGGCCGCACTCACCGGCGGTGCTGCGTGGCTGGCGCTGGGCTTCCTGGTGCTGTTCGTGCAGCAGCGCCGACGCCTGGCCAAGCATCGCCTGCGCAGCCGCCGCGAACTGGAAACCCTGCTCAAGCAGCACGCACAGGAACTGCGCACCGCACAGGATGGCCTGCTGCAGGCGGCCACCGACGCCGACAGCGGACTCAGCCGCAGCCTCGAACACCTGCCGCAGGGCGTGGTGGTGATCGACCGCGAACTGCGCCTGGTCGCGTGGAATTCGCGCTATCTGGAACTGTTCCGGTTCCCGGCAGACCTGGTCCGCGTGGGCCGGCCGATCGAGGAGTTGTTCCGCTTCAACGCACGCCGTGGCCTGCTCGGTCCGGGCCCCGTCGATGAAGCAATCGAGCGTCGCCTGAACCACCTGCGCAGCGGCCGCCCGCACATGCGCGAGAGCGAGAAGGACGACGGCACGGTGCTGGAGATCCGTGGCAATCCGCTGCCTGACGGCGGCTTCGTCACCAGCTATGCCGACATCACCAGCTACAAGAACGCCGCGCGCGAACTGCGCTCCCTGGCCGATGCGCTGGAACACCGCATCGCCGAACGCACCCGCGACCTGGACGAAGCACGCCGCGAAGCCGAGCAGGCCAACCGCTACAAGACCCGTTTCGTTGCCTCGGCCGTGCACGACCTGCTGCAGCCCCTCAACGCGGCGCGCATGTTCGTCTCGGTGCTGCGCGGCAAGCTGAGTGACCCGGCGCAGCAACAGACCAGCGACCACATCGATGCTGCATTGGCCGCGCAGGATGCGATCCTCAACAGCCTGCTGGATATCGCGCGCCTGGAATCGGGCAGCCTGCCCACGCGCGTACAGGCGTTCCGGCTCGGGCCTTTGCTGCAGACGCTGGCACGCGAGTTCGGCATCGCCGCGCAGTCACGTGGGCTGGTGGTCGACTGGGTCGATACCGCTGCGGTGGTGGTCAGCGATGAAGCGCTGCTGCGCCGCATCCTGCAGAACTTCCTGTCCAACGCACTGCGCTACAGCGAACGTGGCCGCGTGCTGCTCGGCTGCCGTCGCCGCGAAGGCCTGCTGTGGATCGAAGTTCACGACAAGGGCCCCGGCATTCCCGATGCGCTGCAGGGCGAGATCTTCGAGGAGTTCCGCCGCCTGCACGACGGCCAGCAGCGCGGCGCCGGCCTTGGCCTGGCGATCGTCGACCGCATCGGTCGGCTGCTCGGCCACCCGATCCGCCTGCGCTCGCAGCTGGGCCAGGGCAGCGCGTTCGCGGTGGGCGTGCCGTTCGGCGAAGCCAGCGCGATTCCCGCTACTGCTCCTGTGCCGGTGCTGATGCAGGAACCGGCCGCGGACAACCCGCTTCGCGGTCGCCGGGTGTGGGTGATCGACGACGATCCGCACGTCTGCGCCGCCAGCCGCGCGCTGCTGGAGCGCTGGGGCTGCGAGGTGGCGCTGGCCGACGGCCCGCAGGCGGCGCTGCAGCTGGCGGCAACAGGCGCGGTGCCAGAGCTGGTGCTGCTGGATGTGCGCATGGGTGACCACCATGGCCCGGTGCTGTACGAGACATTGGCAGAGCTGTGGCAGGCCCGTCCGCCGGTGGTGCTGGTCACCGCCGAGCGCGATGCGGGATTGCGTGAGATGGCTGCCGAACGCGGTTGGGGAATGATGGCCAAGCCGGTGAAGCCGCCGGCGCTGCGGGCGCTGATGAGTCAGTTGCTGATCCGGCATCGCGGGTAGTTTCCAGCCAACGGCGCAGCCCCTCGTGGGTGGTCGCGCAAAGCAGTTCATCGGTGGGGCCGGGTAGATGGGCTGCACAGGGGGCGCTGCAAGTACGTCCCTGTAAGCTCGGTCGCCGCATCCATGCGGCTCACGCCCCTGTGCAGCCCATCTACCCGGCCACGGACACGTTCCGTGCGCGTCCACCCTCGGAGAAGAAAAAAGATCAAAAGCGGGTCGCGCGCTGCGCTTGCTCGTGTAGAGCCGAGCCCATGCTCGGCTGCTTTCCGGCCGGTCCGCGAAGCCGAGCGTGGGCTCGGCTCTACAAAAGGCGGCCTGACAGCCTGCTTTTGCTTTTGATCTTTTTTCTTCTCCGTGGGTGGCAGGCCACCGAAATCTGTCAGAGGCCGGTCGCAGCTTCTGCTTTCAGCGACCAACCCAAACCCACCCACGAGGGGCTGCGCCGTTGGCCGGAAACTACAACCCGATGCCGGCGTCGCCCTCAGGCTCCAGCGCCTTCACCAGTACCGCTGCCTGTGTGCGGCTGTGGCATTCGAGCTTCTTCAGGATCGCAGTGACATGTACCTTCACCGTGTTCTCGGCCAACCCCAGCGTGTAGGCGATCTGCTTGTTGAGCAGGCCATCGGCCAGGCACAGCAGCACGCGGAACTGCTGCGGGGTCAGCTGGGCCAGGCGGCTGGCCAGCAACGCGTCTGCCTCGGAACGTTCGGCGGCCATCGCCGGGAACCACAGGCCGCCGTCGAGCACCGCCTGCACGGCCTCGCCGATGGTCTCAGCCGGGGCCGACTTCGGGATGAAACCGGCGGCGCCGAACTGCTGGGCACGGCGGATCACCCGCGGATGGTCGTTGGAGGAGAGGATCACCACCGGAATGTCCGGATGCGAGCCGCGCACGTGCAGCAGCGCGGAGAAACCGTGCGCGCCGGGCATGGTCAGGTCCAGCAGCACCAGGTCCACATCCGGGTGGGCATCCAGCGCTTCGGCCAATGCCTCGGCGCTGGCGACTTCGCGCACCTGCGCCAGCGGCAGGCTCTGCCGCAACGACTGCACCACCGCCGAACGCAGCAGCGGGTGGTCATCGGCGATCAGGATGGTGTATTCGCTCATGAGGCAAGTTTGGCACGTCTCCCACCACCAAGTCGTCCTCCACCGGCTGATCACGTTCCGGAGGACGAGAGATGGCCATGCTCGCGGCATGCGCCAACTGCTCAATGCGGACAACCACAGCGACATAGAGCAGCAGCTGCACTGCCATTGCCAGAGCCACACCGAGAGGACTTACCAAGGCTTTCATCCACTTCCCATGAACCCCTGAAATGTGATCCCTGTCCCACGCCATCTCGATCCTCCGCAACTGCTGCAGATAGTCCAGCACCATTGCCGAGTAAGCCTTCGCAGCCAGTACTTCCTGGCGACGTTCTTCGAGTATCCCCAGACGCGCCTCCGCGTACAGACGGTCTGCAGCTGGGCAGTGAATTTCAGCATCTGTCGATCCTGACTGACGTGCGATGGAACACTGTTCTGCAGATTCCATACCCGCCTTTACAAGATCCTCCTGCAAGGCTCGCTCATACCGCTCTACCCCTTCAGCCCCTTCCTGAGTCGATTGGTGGAATGACACCAGAAGAATCACGCAGTAGCCGGATACCAGCAGCGATGCGAACGCGAAAACAATGCACAGACGCCGCCAACGATGAAGCGCTGCCCAGCGCAGAAGGACATCGAACTTTCTGCCGGACTCGATGGCGATCGTGGCCAACCTGCTTGCATCCATCCTCGTTCCGTTTCAAAGGGAAGGATCATGGATATCGGCCAACAGCTCCGTTCATGAAGCGATAGGTCAGCGCCCTGCCGGCTCCACGCTGCTGCGCCAGGCATCGAGGAACTGGCGACGCTTGAGCGCGTCCAGGTACACCAGCAGGCCCGGGCCGAGCTGGATCGGGCGGCGGCTGCGGCCCGGCGCATCATCGCCGCGCGCGTTGCCGGTCACGATCGGCATCAGCCGTGCCTCGCGCGACAGCACCTGCTGGCCGCGTGGCGACAGCAGGTAGTCGAGGAAGCGCCGGGCTTCTTCCGGGTGTGGGCCGGTACGCGGGATCACTGCGGTACGCAGCACCACCAGCGTGTAGTCCTCGGGCTCCACAATGCCGAGCGGGGCACCCGCGTCGACGCGCGCCTGCGCGTAGGAGCCGAGCACGTTGTAGACCAGCGACAGCTGTCCGCTGGCCACCTTGTCCAGCAGCACGCCGGTGCGCTCCTCGCGCACCACGTCGTTGTCACCCAGCGCGCCCAGCAACGCACCGGCGATGCTGCCACGCTGCGCATCTTGGGTAGACAGCAGGTAGCCGACGCTGCTGCGCTCGATGTCATAGGTGCCGACCCTGCCGCGCAGCGGTGCTCCCTCGGCGCGCAGCCGGTCCAGCAGCTGCCGACGCGTGTGCGGCACCTTCGCGGCCGGCAGCATGCGGGTGTTGTAGACCATCACCACCGGCTCGTAGCTGATACCGAACGCCTCGTTGCGCCACTGTGCCCAGGCCGGCAGTGCGGCGGTCTGCGCCGAACGGTGTGGCAGCGCGTGGCCATCGTTGACCAGCTTGGTCTGCAGATCCATGCCGCTGGAGATCAGCAGGTCCGGCGATGCCGGTCCGGCGCGGTCGTGCAGGTAACGCGCGTACAGGTCCTGGGTGATGATGTCCTCGTACACCACCTCGGTGCCGGGATGCAGGCGCTGGTAATCGGCGATCACCACCGCGAACACTTCGATGTCGGTGGTGCCGTGAATGCGCAGCTGCGCAGTGGCCTTTGCCTGGGCCGGGAAACGGCGTACGTCGCCGGGCGCGGCCAGTACCGGCAGGGCCAGCAGCAAGGCAACGGCAGCAGCGAACAGGCGGATCATGGACTGCTCCGTGGCAGGCGGATGGTGGCGACCAGCCCGCCCTGCGGGCGGTTGCTCAGGTCAATGCGGCCGCCATGGCTGTCGACCACGCGCTTGACGATGGCCAGGCCCAGCCCGGCACCACCTGAGGGCGCGCCTTCGCCACGTGCGAAACGCTCGAATACGCGCTCGGCATCGGCCGGGGCGATGCCTGCGCCGTGGTCGGCGATGGTCAGCACGGCCTGCTCGCCTTCCACGGTAAGGGCAATCTGCAGGTCGCCGTCACCGCCGTACTTCAGTGCGTTGTCGACCAGGTTCTTGATCGCCTCGCGCAGCAGCAGCGCATCGCCGTGCACCAGTGCCGGTTCGGCGGTCATCGCCAACTGCACGCGCGGCGCCGGACCGGCCTGCGGCAGCGCTTCATGCAGGGCCTGGTGCACGGTCTCGGCCAGGTCCACCGCTGCAAAGCGCTGCAGATGCGAACGATGGATCACGCTGGCATCGCTGAGCAGCTGGTTCAGCAACCGGCTCATGTGGGTGGCATTGCGCTCGATCGCCTGCAGGCTGCGCCGCATGTCTTCGGGGTCGTCGTCGTCCAGCGCAAGCTGTGCCTGCGCGCGCAGGGCAGCCAACGGCGTGCGCATCTGGTGCGCGGCCTCGGCCATGAATGCGCGCAGTGTCTCGTTGCTGCTGGACAGGCGTTCCATGAAGCGGTTCAACGCCGCCACCATCTGGTCCATCTCGCGGGGCACGCGCGCGTCGAGGGGCTTCAGGTCGGACGGTTCGCGGCGCGACAGCTCGCGTTCCACCCGCACCAGTGGGCGGAACGCGCGGTGCACGCCAAACGCCACCAGCGCCAGCAGCAGGCCGGACAGCACGCCGATCGCCAGCAGTGCGCGATTGACCATGTCCTGCGCGACGGCTTCGCGCGCACGCCGGGTCTGGCCCACCTGCACCTGCACCTCGCCCTGCGCCGAGGCCGCGGCGAAACTGCGGCCGACCACCACGAAGCGCACGGTCTCGCCGCTGTACGCCGCATCAAACAGTTGCGGCTGCGTGCCCGGACGGCGCGGCGGCGACGGCAGATCGCCATAACCTGTGATCAGGTTGCCGCGGCTGTCGGCCACCCGATAGAACACGCGGTCTTCCGGGGCCATCGCCAGGAGGTCCAGCGCCGCATAGGGAAGATCGACCTGCCACTGGCCGTCGACCAGCGCCACCGAATCGGCGATGGACAGCGCCGAAGACACCAGCAGGTGATCGTAGGAACGGTTTGCCGCACGCTGGCCATAGTCGCGCGCGGCGAACAGCAGCGCCACCGCGAATACCGCCAGCAGCGCGCCGAGATAGAGCAGCAGCGTGCGCCGCAGCGAACCCGGTGCGGCGTTCGCAGCGCGTGCGTCAGCCATCGGCGTCGGCGCTGCCATCGCTGGCTTCCAGCAGGTAGCCGACACCGCGCACCGTGGTGATGCGCAGCGGTGCGCCGGCCAGCTTTTTCCGCAGGCGGCCAACATACAACTCGATGGCGTTCGGGCCCGCTTCGTCATCGAAACCAAACAGGCCGTTGCCGATCTCGTCCTTGCCGACCACCTGGCCAAGACGGCCGACCAGGATCTCCAGCAGGCGGTACTCGCGATTGGGCAGTTCGATCGGCTCCCCGTCGAGGCTGACCCGGTGCGCAGCGTTGTCGAACTGGAAGCCGCCAATCTGCACCACTTCGCTGGCCTGCCCACGCGCGCGCCGCAGCAGTACGCGGCAGCGTGCTTCGAACTCGCGGAAGTCAAAGGGCTTGCCCAGGTAGTCGTCGGCGCCCACATCCAGCGCCTGCACGCGATCCTCGATGCCATCGCGCGCGGTCAGCATCAGCACCGGCGTGCTGTCACCGCGCTCGCGCATGCCGGCCAGCACGCGCAGGCCGTCCAGCTTGGGCAGGCCGATATCCAGCACCACCAGGTCGAAGCTCTGGTAGCGCAGCACGCTGGCAGCGGCCAGGCCGTCGGCCTGCCAGTCCACGGCATGACCACTGCGACGCATGCGACGGATGATCGCATCGGCCAGATCCGGGTTGTCTTCGACCAGCAGCAGGCGCATGGGCACACGTGTAGGAGCGGAACCAAATGCTACCGCATGCCGCCGGGTCCGCCCGCCGGTCATGGACCGGCGCTACCGGGATACACCGCATGGGTAGCACAGGGTCGTGCCCGGCGGTCTTTTACGCTGCACCGCACAAATCGTTGACAGGACGATGACAGCTTGCCCGACCCAGACTGCGGCCGCGCACCGTCCGGTGCCCACGATTGCCGCGCGCCTGGCGCGCACCTGGGAGGGTTTGTGGAATTCACGTTTGCCTGGCGGCGTCCTGCCGCCATGATGGCGCTGGCTGCCCTGTCGGCGCCGGCCTTCGCTGCCGAAGACGACCGCCCGGTCACGGCCACTCTCGGTGGCCGCCTGCACCTGGACTTCGCCACCTTCGACAACGACAAACGCGGCACCCCGAACAAGGACGACACCGAAATCCGCCGTGCGTGGGTTGACGTGTCCGGCAAGTTCTTCGTGGTCGACTACAAGCTGGAAGCCGATTTCTCCGGCGACCGCGTCGAGGCCAAGGACGTGTACCTGGCGCGCAGCTTCGGCAAGGCCGGCAAGCTGACCGTCGGCCAGTTCAAGCAGTACTTCTCGCTGGATGACCGCACCAGCTCCAACTACGGCAGCTTCCTGGAGCGCGGCAATGCCGGCACCACGCTGGCGCCGCTGTACCGACTGGGCGCGTCGTGGCAGGCCAATCCGGGTGACTTCACCTGGGCCGCCAGCATCTACAGCCTGGAGAGCATCGACGCCTGGCAGGTGAAGGGGCGTGCTGCCGGTGGCCGTGTCACCTGGGCGCCCTCGCCCGCCGATGGCGACGTGCTGCACCTGGGCCTGTCGCTGGCCCGCGAGGCCTATGACAACCCGGGCGCGAACGGCGTTCCGGGCCTGAAGATCCGTCCGCGCCCGGCCGGCCACCTGTCCGACAACAGCCGCCTGACCCTGGTGGACTTCTCCGCCGGCCGCGATACCGATGTCAACAAGTGGTCGCTGGAGTACGCCCAGGTGCGCGGCCCGCTGTCGTGGCAGGGCGAGTTCAGTGGCGCCACCTTCGATGACGGTGCGCAGCGTGGCGACGTGATGGCCGCCTACGGCATGGTCAGCTGGTTCGTCACCGGCGAAAGCCGCGCCTACGACCGCAAGACCGGCCGCTTCGCGCGGGTGAAGGACATCCGCCACAAGGCCGGCGCGTTCGAAGTGGCGCTGCGCTACGACCAGATGTGGGGCGCGCAGCATCTCGATGGTGCGCCGGACCTGCGCCGCGGCAGCACCGAGGCGTGGACGCTGGGTGGCAACTGGTACCTGCACGACAACCTGCGCTTCATGCTCAACGTGATCGAAAGCCGCAACCGCGACCGCTTGGCCGGGGTGACGGTGGACCGCACGCGCGCGGTCACCGGCCGCCTGCAGTACGACTTCTAGGCCCGACATTCCGGGCATTCCGCCCGGGCCCCTTCCACTCCCCACGTCCTGTTTTCGCAAGGAGTCCGCAGATGATGCTGAGCATCCTCGGCTTTGGCATGGTCATTACGTTCATGTACTTGATCATGAGCAAGCGCCTGTCGCCGCTCGTCGCCCTGATTACCATCCCCATCCTGTTCGCGCTGATCGGTGGCTTCGGTGCCGGCATCGACGAGATGATGCTGGAGGGCATCAAGAAGATCGCGCCGACCGGCGTGATGCTGATGTTCGCCATCCTCTACTTCGGGGTGATGATCGATGCGGGCCTGTTCGATCCGCTGGTGCGGGTGATCCTGCGCTTCGTCAAGGGCGATCCGATGAAGATCGTGCTCGGCACCGCGGTGCTGGCGATGCTGATCTCGCTCGATGGCGATGGCTCGACCACCTACATGATCACCGTCTCGGCGATGCTGCCGCTGTACCAGCGGTTGGGC
Organism: Stenotrophomonas maltophilia group sp. msm1; assembly: GCF_032025805.1. Taxonomy (NCBI): domain Bacteria; kingdom Pseudomonadati; phylum Pseudomonadota; class Gammaproteobacteria; order Lysobacterales; family Lysobacteraceae; genus Stenotrophomonas; species Stenotrophomonas maltophilia group sp. msm1. Next base: position 451,529 of record NZ_JAVSKH010000002.1, on the reverse strand, counting down.
ATGAACGCGCTGAACATGACCTGCGTGACCATCCTTGCCGGCGGCGTGATGAACCTGACCCCGTGGGGCGGCCCGACCGCACGCGCGGCCACCGCGCTGCACGTGGACCCGGCCGACGTGTTCGTGCCGCTGATCCCGTCGATGGTGATCGCCTGTGCCGGCGTGCTGCTGCTGGCCTGGTACCTGGGCCTGAAGGAACGCCGTCGCCTGGGTGTTGTGACCCTGCCCAAGGGCGGCAGCTGGATGGACAACAGCGTGTCCGACGACAGCAACGCGCTGCCGACCGTGGAAGATGCCGAAGACATCAAGCGGCCGAAGCTGCTGTGGGTGAACCTGGCACTGACCGTGGCGCTGATGACCGCGCTGATCATTGGCGTGCTGCCGATGCCGGTGCTGTTCATGGTCGGCTTCGCCATCGCCCTGGTGATCAACTATCCGAACCTGGCCGAGCAGCGCCGCCGCGTGGTCAACCACGCCGGCAACGTGCTGTCGGTGGTGTCACTGATCTTCGCCGCAGGCATTTTCACCGGCATCCTCAACAACACCGGCATGGTGGAGGCGATGTCGCACAGCTTCCTGGCCGTGATTCCGGAATCGTGGGGCCCGTACCTGGCGGTGATCACGGCGGTGGCGTCGATGCCGTTCACCTTCTTCATGTCCAACGACGCGTTCTACTTCGGCGTGCTGCCAATCCTGTCCGAGGCCGCCGGCAATTACGGCATCACCCCGGTGGAAATGGCGCGCGCCTCGCTGGCCGGCCAGCCGGTGCACCTGCTCAGCCCGCTGGTGCCGTCCACCTACCTGCTGGTGGGCCTGGCCAAGGTCGAATTCGCCGACCACCAGAAGTTCACCCTGAAGTGGGCCATCGCCATCTCGATGCTGCTGATGATCGGCAGCCTGCTGTTCGGCCTGTATCCCCTTGCCGCCTGACCCTTTGCCAAGGAGCCTTCTGCAATGACGCTTCGAATCGCTTACGTCACCAGTGGAATGGGCAGTGTCGGCACTGCCATCTGCCAGAGCCTGGCCCGCAGCGGCCACACCGTGGTTGCCGGCTGCGCGCCGAACTCGCCGCGCAAGGCCAACTGGCTGCGCGAGCAGCGCGAACAGGGCTTCGACTTCATCGCCTCCGAAGGCAACGCGACCGACTGGGCCTCGACCAGTGCCGCGTTTGCCAAGGTGCGCGCCGAAGTGGGCGAGGTCGACGTGCTGGTGAACAACTCCGGCGGCAGCCGTGACCTGCTGTTCCGGCAGATGACCGTGGAGGACTGGAACGCGGTGATCGCTTCCAACCTCAACGCGCTGTTCAACCTGACCAAGCAGGTGGTCGATGGCATGGCCACGCGCGGCTGGGGCCGCATCATCAACATCGGTTCGGTGAGCGCGCACAAGGGGCAGATCGGCCAGGTGAACTACGCCACCGCCAAGGCCGCCATGCACGGTTTCAGCCGGGCGTTGGCCGCCGAAGTGGCCTCGCGCGGGGTAACCGTGAACACCTTGTCGCCCGGCTACATCGCCAGCCAGGCGATCAGCAGCTTCCCGCCGGATGTACTGGACCGGCTGGCCGCGTCGGTGCCGGTGCGCCGCTTGGGTCGGCCGGAGGAAGTAGCTGGCCTGTGTGCGTGGTTGGCGTCGGATGAAGCTTCGTACGTGACCGGCGCCGATTACGCGGTCAATGGTGGGTTGTACATGGGTTGAGCCCGTCTCCACGCAAGGCGTGGAACGCCTCCCCCACGGAGTGCGCGGGGCCGGTGAACCTTCGCTTGCGAGGGGGATCCGGCCCCTTTTTGTTTCCGCATTTTCGGGACGCATTGCCCGATACATCGGCAGAACCGGTGCTATACCTGCCAACGCTCGCTGAGCCCGATGGGTGAACGGCCGGAATCGCGGATCAAGGAGGTTGACATGCGTGCATTGCTGATTGCGCTTCTCGTGGTCGCCACCCCGCCACTGGCGGCCACCCCACCTGCTGCCACTGCGGAAGAGGCGGATGCAACCTGGCGGCTCGTGGAGCGCTGGTCCTTGCAGCTGTCACGCTCTGACCTTGTCGCGCAGCTATCACCCTTGGCTCCGGCCGGCTCGCGTTCGGAAGCAAGAATGGGCCGGGGCGACAGCGCCGCCATCGATCTGGCGCCATTCGCGGTCGCTGGGAGGATCAAGGGGCCCTCTGGCCAGATCTACACCGACGCGTCGGGGCGAATCATCAAAGGCATTACGCTGCGGCTGAGCGGCGCCTGCATCTCGCGAAAGCAGATGGGTCGTCGCTACCCCGACTTCAATGTCCTTTCCGTGCCGTCAGGGCATAGCCTGGACGAGTCGACGGTGTTCGGCACAGTAGTGAACGGCATCCAGATCGGGTTCTCATTCTCCGAACATGACCGTGACTGCATGGACCAGCTCAAATTGAGCTGGCCTGGGGAGCGCTTCTGATTCCCACCGGCCTACCACCATGACGAACATGTTGCAGGACACGCACCACTGCCCTGCATCGTTCGTTGGTTTTTCGTAAAGAAGGTTTCATGTTCCGTTCGCATAGTGGCCATGCACCGCGCACGCGTGCCGGTGACCACCCCCAATGCAACGGACCACCATGCAGACCCGACACCTGACGATCGCCGTGGCGATCGCGCTCTCCGCCGCCGCCAGCGCCCATGCCGCCACCGCTGCCGACACCGGCGCCAGCACCGATGCCGCACTGAGCGCGCAGACGCTGGATACCGTCTCCGTGATCGGCCAGGGCGAGACCCGCCAGGTGCAGCGCATCACCGCGGTCGACAAGCAGGTGCTGCCTCCAGGTAGCAGTGGCCAGAAGATCCTCGACCGCCTGCCGGGCGTGTCGGTGCAGTCCAACGATGCCTTCGGCGCGAACGAAGAATCGCAGACCATCAGCCTGCGCGGCTTCGACAAGAGCCGCCTCGGCTATACGCTGGACGGCATCCCGCTGGGCGACAACAGCTACGGCAACTACAACGGCCTGAGCATCGCCCGCGCGATCATCGCCGAGAATCTGGCCGGTGCCGAACTGTCGCAGGGCATTGGTTCGCTGGGCGTGGCCTCGACCAGCAACCTGGGCGGCACCATCCAGTACTTCTCGATGGACCCGTCCACCGAATTCGGTGGCCGCGCCAGCGTCACCGTCGGCGACGACAACCAGCGCCGTGGCTACCTGCGCGTGGATACCGGCGACCTCAACGGCTTCTCGGCCTATGTGTCCGGCGTGCACCAGGACCAAGACATGTGGGCCGCGCCGTACCAGAACCAGACCACCCGCCAGTTCAATGCCAAGGCGGTGTGGAATGTCGGCGACCACCGCTTCGGTGCGTTCGTGGCGACCTCGCGCGCCAGCCAGGCCAACTATGCCTACCTGTCCAAGGACATGCTGGCACGCGGACTGGGGTATGACTGGAACATCTACGCGCCGGACTGGGATCGCGCCGTCGCCGCCGCGTACTGCGCGCCTGGCACCTACAACAAGGCGCGCTGCAAGTTCAGCGGCGGTGTCAACAGCATCGACGATGCGTACTATCAGAGCCGTGCGCTGCGCGACGACAACCTGTACTCGGTCGATGCCGACCTGCGCCTGGGCGAGCAGGGCCGCCTGAAGCTGCTGGCCTACCACCACGACAACCGTGGCCAGGGCCACTGGTGGGCACCGGGCCAGCCGTCCTACCCGGGTACCGACAGGATGCTGCCGATCTCGATCCGCAGCACCAACTACACGATCAACCGCGATGGCCTGACCGCCGCGCTGTCGTGGACGGTGGGCATCCACGAGCTGGAAGCCGGCCTGTGGTACGAGCAGAACGACCACAACGTCTCGCGCAACTTCTACTACATCAGCGGCCCGTTCCTGGACGACCTGTACCTGAAGAACCCCGACCGCCTGCTGTTCAACCAGGACTTCGACATCCGCACGCGCCAGTTCTACGTGCAGGACCGCATGCGCTTCCTGGACCAACGGCTGACCGTAGACGTGGGCATCAAGAGTCCCAACACCCGCATGCGCGCCACCGCGCAGCCCGGCGTTGAAACCCGCATCGCCTCGGGCACGCTGACCGCCAAGAAGTCGGTGCTGCCGCAGGTGGGCCTCGGCTTCAAGCTCAACGCCAACAACGAGCTGTTCGCTTCGTACGCAGAGAACATCGCCGCCTTCGTCGGTGGCGGCAGCGGTGGCCCGTTGCAGGTGTCGCCGGAATCGTTCGCAGCCAGCGCCGGGCTGGAGCCGGAGAAGTCCAAGAGCCTGGAAGCCGGCTTCCGCACTTTCGGTGAGAAGTACCAGGCCTCGATCGCTGCATACAACGTCAAGTTCGACAACCGCCTGCTGTCGCTGAACCCGTGTTCGAGCATCGAAGTCGGCACGCGTCCGGAGTGCGTGACGCGCTTCATCAACGTCGGTTCGGTGAAGAGCCATGGCGCGGAACTGACCTTCATCCTCAAGCCGATCGACGGCCTGCAGTGGTACAACGCGCTGTCCTGGAACAAGACCACCTACGAGGATGACTACACCTCGGGCGGCGCGATCGTACCGGTGGCCGGCAAGATCACGGTGGATACGCCGCAGCGCATGGCCTCCAGCGAGATCAGCTGGAACCGCGACGGCTTCTTCGCCAGCCTGCGTGCCAAGTACACCGGCAAGCGCTACTACACCTACACCAACGACCAGTCGGTGCCGGGCGTGACCACCTTCGACGCCGGTGTGGGCTACGACTTCGGCCCGGGCCTTGGCCTGCGCAACGTGCGGGTGTCGTTGAACGCGACCAACCTGACCAACAAGCGCTATGCCGGCCAGCTGAGTTCGTTCGCGCCGACCGATCCGAAGGGCACGCGGTATGCGATCCATGCGAGCGCGCCGCGGCAGCTGTTCATGACGGTGGCGGCGGAGTTCTAAGTCAGAAGCGGGCGCTGCGGCGCGTTGATTGTTCCTGCATGGCGCGGGTAGGCAGGCCCATGCAGGACACGCCGTAAACCCATCCATGGGGGCTCGATCGGCGCATCCATGCGCCTCACGGTCCTGCATGGGCCTGCCTCCCCCCGCTGGACAGTTCCCCGCGCCGGCGCGGAGGCAATGGAAAGCAAGAGCAACAGCAAAAGCAAAAGCAAAAGCAAAAGCAAAGAGCAGGGCAATGCCCGGCTCTTTGCTTTTCAAGCGCAATCCCTCGGGTGGACCTGCTACCGCACCCGCAGAAAACTATCTGGGGGAGGCGGGGCACCATGGCCAGGACCGTTGGCGCCATGGGCCCGAGGCATGCCTCGGGCGGGTTGGGCAGGACGCCCAACCCCGGTCTTGCCGTGTGCGCAGGACAGCGCACACGAGCAAGGCGCCATCGAGCACCATGGATGGGCTTTTGCGTGTCCTGACCAGGGTGCCCCGCCTCCTCCCCACCGATAGCAGGCAGGCGCTGGAGGATCCGCCAACGCATTTCATTCCGGCGCCAGCTGGTCCATCCGTATCCGGTTGGCGAACAGCGAGAACGCCAGCATCCCGGCCAGCCCGTTCGCCCGGCTCACCCAATGCGGCAGCCAGCGCGGTGGCTTCAGCACCCCAGCCTCGAACAACGGCGCGAACGCGATCGCATCGGCCAGGCTCATCTTGCCGGCGAACAACCAGCGGCAGACCTGCAGGCGGTCCTCGGCCAGCATGTGCCGGAAGAAGGTATGCACCGACACCAGCCCGCGCAGATACACCGTGTCCTTGGTGAACGCCAGGCCGCCATTGGGCGGCACGCCACGGAACACGCGCTGTGCCGAGGCGAAACTCTCCTCCGGGTTCTGCCCGGCATCGCAGAAATAGCGGAACACTTCGATGAAGTCGGCGCCTTCGCGTGCCATCGCGATCGCTTCGGTGCGCAGACTGATGCGCTTCAGGCGCTCGATGTCGATGCTGCCGGTGATCTGCTCGGCGAACGTGGCCAACCCTTCCTGGGTCGCCGTCACCCGTGGCGAGGACAGTGCCAGGCTGGGCAATACCGGCTGGCCGCGACCGTTCAATGCGGTGAGCGAATGCACCAGCGCTTCGTGGTGGAACAGCTGCGCGCGGTCGTAGGCACTGAAGCGCGCACTGGTGCGCAGGCGGATGCGGGTCGGTCCGGCAGCGGCCTTGGACACCAGCTCTGGATCGAGCTGCACCTGGATGATGCGCGATTCGAAGAACGCATCCAGATCGTTCTGCAGCTGCAGCTGCAGGGCAATGGCCGAGACCGGTACCTGCTCTTCCGGCGCCAGCAGTTCGTGATCGAGTTCGGTAGCGATCTGGATGAAGTGGCGCGCTGCGTCGCGCGTGCTCGGACCATTGCCCGGCAGCGGCTGCTCGGGTGCGCCGAACAGCTGCACCGAACAGGTATCGACCGCCGCCGTGCCCAACCCTTCCAGCAGCTGCGCGGCCAGGTCCCAGCTCTGTGCCGACTGCTGCACATAGTGGCCCAGCGGGTGGCTGTCATCGCAGTTGCCGGCGATCGCGGCCAGCGCACGGCGCTCCTCGCTGAAGTCCAGCCGGGGGTAATCCACTTTCGGCAGCACCGGCTGGCCGCGCGCCACGCTTTCCAGGAACGGGGCCTGCACCGTGGCCGGCCAGCTGGTCAGGCCCAGCAGGCGGATGCCTCCCACGGCCTCGACCAGGCGCGCATCGAGCGCTGCATGGTGGGCCACCTCACGGTCCAGCGTCGCGGTCGGTTCCATGGGCGGACTATAGCGCCCTGCCATGTCCGGCGCTGCGCGCCGCCGCCGCGTTGGCTCGGGCGCTACAGGGTGTCCCGGGATGCATCTCTTGTAGAGCCGAGCCCACGCTCGGCTGCACTGTCAGCGCCTACGCGGCTTCCCCGCCGGCCGGAACTGCTGGCCCTTGCCCTTCCTGCCGCCGCGTTCCTGCGCGGTCTCGGCCTGGCGTACGGCCAGCTTCGCTGCGGCCACGGCCACTTCTTCCTTCAGCTTGAAGTAGTTCAGCAGCCGGCTTTCTTCGATCTCGCCCGCGTCGATCGCTGCGCGAACAGCACAACCCGGTTCCTGCTGGTGCTTGCAGTCGTTGAAGCGGCACTGTGCGGCCAGCGCTTCGATATCGGCGAAGCCGCCTTCGGACAGCGTCTCTTCACCGGTCGGCTTCAGCTCGCGCATGCCGGGGGTGTCGATCAGGCAGGCACCGGTCGGTAGCGGCATCAGCGCGCGGTGCGTGGTGGTGTGGCGCCCGCGCGAATCGTTGGCACGCACCGCGTTGGTCCTCATCCGCTGCTCGCCGAGCAACGTGTTGGTCAACGTGGACTTGCCGGCACCGGAGGAGCCGACCAGCACCACCGTGCGGCCGGGGCCCAGCCACGGTTGCAGCACCGCCACGCTGTCGGCGTCCAGGCCGTTGATCGCATGCAAGGCGATGCCCTGCATCTCCAGTTCTTCCAGCACTGCCAGCGCGTCCTCGCTGTATTCGGTCTGGTCGGCCTTGGTCAGCACCACCACCGGTTCGGCACCGCCACCGCCGACCAGCAGCAGGTAGCGCTCGATGCGGCGCGGATTGAAGTCAGCGTCCAGGCCACAGACGATGAACACCGTATCGATGTTGGCCGCGATCACCTGCTGGTGGTAGTGCTCACCCGCGGCACCACGCTTGATCGCGGTGCGCCGTGGCAGCAGGGCGACGATGCGGATGCCATCGAGCAGCACCCAGTCGCCCACCGCCGGCCGTTCATGGCTGGGGAAGCGCGGGCGCTGCCATTCCGGCAGCGACTCGGCCTTGATCGACGCATCCGGGCCATCGGCCACCACGTAGTGCGTGCGGTGCTGCTCGATCACCCGCGCCGGGCGGGCCTGCGGATGCGTGGCCATCGCGGCCTGCCAGTCGGCCTGCTGCGCCGGGCCCGGCCAGGGCCAGCCAATGGTCTGCAGGGCGATGAAATCGGGGGTCTGGGTCATCGCGGCCATTCTACCTGTGCCGACGCCCTGCCAGCCCAGCAATGGCGGGCCCGGAGCCCTTGCCATGCAGTGCAGCAATTCCGGTAGGATGGAAGCCCCATGCCTTTTGACGGCCCAGCTCCCATGTCCACCACCTCGCCCAAGCCCCTGGCCATCCGCGAGCGCCTTTCCGAAGTGCGCTACGAAATCCGCGGAGAACTGGCGCGGCGAGCCCGGGAACTGGAGGCGCAGGGCCGCAAGCTGATCAAGCTCAACATCGGCAACCCGGGCAACTTCGGTTTCCGTGCGCCCGAGCACCTGCAGCGCGCGATTGCCGATGACATGGGCCGTACCGACCCTTACACCCACCAGCAGGGCCTGCCGGTCGCACGCGAAGCCATTGCCGCCGCCTATGCGCGCCGCGGTGCGCCCGATGCGCATCCGGACCGGGTGTTCGTCGGCAACGGCGTGAGCGAACTGATCGATCTGTCGCTGCGGGCGCTGTTGAACCCGGGCGATGAAGTGCTGGTGCCCTCGCCGGACTACCCGCTGTGGTCGGCCGCGGCCATCCTCAACGACGGCCGCCCGGTGTACTACCGCTGCGCGCCGGAAAACGGCTTCCAGCCCGACCCGACCGAGATCGAGACGCTGGTGTCCTCGCGCACCCGCGCCATCGTGCTGATCAACCCGAACAACCCCAGCGGCGCCAGCTACCCGCGCGAACTGCTGGAGCGCGTGGTCGAGATCGCGCGCCGCCACAACCTGTTGCTGCTGGTCGACGAGATCTACGACCAGATCCTGTACGACGACGCGGTGTTCCAGCCGGTCGCGCCGCTGGCCGGCGACCATCCGTGCCTGACCTTCAGCGGCCTGAGCAAGGTGCACCGCGCCTGCGGCTGGCGCGTGGGCTGGGCGCACCTCAGTGGCGACGACGCACGCCTGGGCGATTTCCGCGCCGCGCTGGACCTGCTGAGCGCGCTGCGCCTGTGTGCCAACGTGCCGGGCCAGTACGCCATCGACGCGGCAGTGAACGGCCCGGACACCATTTCCGAGCTGTGCGCCCCCGGCGGCCGTCTGTATGAAACCCGGCGCGCGGTGATCGAGGCCTGCGAGGCCAGCGAACACCTGTCGCTGGTTGCCCCGGCCGGCGCGCTGTACGCGTTCCCGGCCGTGGTCGGTGCCGCCGCCAAGGGCTTCGACGACCACACCTTCGCCCTGGACCTGATGAACAACGAAGGCGTGCTGGTCGTACCGGGCTCCAGCTTCAACGTGCCATACCGCCATCACTTCCGCGTGACCTTGCTGCCGGAAGCCTCGGTCATGCGCGATGTGTTCGCACGCATCGACCGCGTGCTGGCCCGCCGTGCCGAGGACGCCACCAAGGTCGTGCCCCTGAAGCCGCGCCGTTCGGTGGCCTGAGCCGTGGCGTTGTCCTACCTGGCGCTGGGCGACTCGTACACCATCGGAGAAGCGGTTGCCGTCGAAGGCCGCTGGCCGCACCAGCTTGCCGCCGCCCTGCGTGCGCAGGGCATTGAGCTGTCCGATCCGCAGACCATTGCAACCACCGGCTGGACCACCGACGAACTCGATGCCGGCATCGATGCGGCCGCGCCGCAGGGGCCGTTCGATTTCGTCAGCCTGCTGATCGGCGTCAACAACCAGTACCGCGGGCGTCCTCTGGACGAGTACCGCAGCCAGTTCCGGGCCCTGTTGGAGCGGGCGATCGGCTTCGCCGGCGGTGATGCCGGGCGCGTGCTGGTGCTGTCCTTCCCCGACTGGGGTGCAACCCCGTTTGGTATCGGCAGCGGCCGTGACCTGGCCGCGATCGAGATCGAGACCGACGAGTTCAATGCCGCTGCCGAAGTGATCAGCACCCAGCAGGGCGTGGCCTTCGTCGACATCACCGATATCAGCCGTGACCAGGGCGACAACCCGGCGATGATCGCCGACGACGGCCTGCACCCTTCAGCACGGATGTACGCGCTGTGGAGCGCGCGCGCGCTGCCGGTCGCCGCCCACCTGCTCGGCGGAACGGACTGAGGCGATGGACGGCACGCCACGGAACGGCCCGCCCCTGCCCTGCACTCCCCTGGCCGCACCGCAGGCCCGTGCGATCGCCGAGGCATTCCGCCCCGCGCACGCCTGGGCCAGCCGCCGCGACTACTACTACACCCGCAGCAAGCTGGGCAGCGACCCGCTGTATGACGGCGTGCTGCAGCACCTGCCTGGCGACGGGCAACCGGTGCTGGACCTGGGCTGCGGGCTGGGCCTGTTCGCCCACGTGCTGCGCCAGCGCGGTGGCTCCCAGCCCTACCTGGGCGTGGACGTGGATGCCGGCAAGATCGCCCGCGCCCAGCGTGCCGCCACCGGCCTGCCCGCTGTGCGCTTCGACTGCCTGGACGTGCAGGCGCCGCTGCCGGCGCAGGCCGGGCATGTGCTGCTGCTGGATGTGCTGCAGTACCTGGACGCGGGCCCACAGCAGGCACTGCTGCGTGAGGCCAGTGCACGGGTAGCCCGCGGTGGCCGCCTGCTGCTGCGCACGCCGCTCGCTACCGGCGATGGCCGCGACCGCACTACCCGGGTGGCGGACCGGCTGGCCTGGCTGATCGGCTGGATGGGCACCCGCCCCCGTCATTACCCGGATCCGCAGGCGCTGCAGGCAACGCTGGTCGAAGCCGGATTACAGGTGACCCCCCCGCGTCCCCTGCATGGGCGCACGCCGTTCAACAGCTGGTTGCTGGTGGCACGCCGGAACCTGTAGCGCCGGGCCATGCCCGGCGAGCGCAGCGGCACCTATGGCATCCGCCGGGCATGGCCCGGCGCTACCGCATACGTATCAGCCGGTAGGCAGCCGCGCCTTCAGCCCCCGCTCGTCCAGCGCCTGCAGCACGCGTTCGATGATCGCCAGGTTGTGGCCGTGGGCGGCCCCCTCATGCAGCAGCACGATGGCGCCCGGGCGCAGGTCCGGCAGCAGCCGCGACAGCACGCCCTCCGGCGTGCAGCCGACACCGTCGTAGCCACGGGCGCTCCAGCCCACGCGCACCAGTCCCAGCGCCTTCAACACCGGCGCCACGAACGGATTGGTCATGCCCACCACCGAGCGGTACCAGCGCACCGGGCGACCGCCCACCGCCTGCAGCGCATGCTGGCAGCCCTCGATCTCGGCACGCATCGCTGCCGGGCCCAGCCGCCAGAAGCGCGCCTGTGGATGACTGTGGCTGTGGTTGCCCAGGTCGTGGCCCCGGCGCAGGATCTCCTGCACCAGCTCCGGCTGCGCCAGCGCCCGCTCGCCGACCAGGAAGAACGTGGCACGTGCCTGGTGGCGATCCAGCAGATCGAGCACGGCCCGGGTCTCCGGGCCGGGACCGTCATCGATGGTCAACCAGACGCTGTTGCCGGCCTCCGGTACCCGGCTCAGCACCGGTGCGTAGAAGTGGCAGTTGGGCAGGAACACCGGCACCAGAAAGAGCGCGTGGCTGGTCACCATCAGCGGCAGGCCCCACCGCCAGCCCGCCAGCGACCAGACCAGGATCACGGCCAGCTGCGACGCCACCAGCCAGGGCAGCCAGCGCCAGGGCCGGGTCGGGATGCGATGCAATGTTCCTGCGTTGCTCATCCCCCATGATGCCATGAGGGGTAGAATTGATGATTCGAATTCCCGGAACCCCGACGTCCATGTCCCTCGATCCCGCCCTGCGTTCGCGCATCGAATCCATCCTCAACGCCAACCGCGTCGTGCTGTTCATGAAGGGCCAGCCGTCGATGCCGCAGTGTGGTTTCTCGGCCAAGGCCGTCGGCGCCCTGCAGGACCTGGGCGTCGAGTTCGCCCACGTCAACGTGCTGGCCGACCAGGAAATCCGTGAAGGCATCAAGGCCTATGGCGACTGGCCAACCATTCCGCAGCTGTACATCGACGGCGAACTGGTCGGCGGCAGCGACATCGTGCTGCAGATGGCCGCCAGCGGCGAGCTGAGCAGCGTGCTGGGGCTGCCGGCACCGGACCGTACCCCGCCGAGCATCACCGTCACACCGGCGGCCGTGGAAATGCTCAAGGGCGCGCTGGCCGATGCCCCGGGCGCGGCCCTGCAGCTGACCATCGACGCCCGCTTCCAGCCCAACTTCCAGCTGGCCCCCCACGACGAAAGCGCCATCGCCGCCGAGTCCAACGGCCTGCGCGTGCAGTTCGACCTGGCCAGCGCGCGTCGCGCCAACGGCATCACCATCGACTGGGTGGACGACATCCGCGGCAAGGGCCTGGCCATCGACAACCCGAATGCGCCCAAGCCGGTGCAGGAAATCAGCGTGCGCGATGCCGACGACCTGGTGCGTGCCGGCAACATCACCCTGGTGGACGTGCGCCCGGCCGACGAGCGCGAGATCGCTGCGGTGGGCGTGCCGTTCAAGAGTTTCGACGGCAACGGCCGTGCGGAGCTGGAAGCCCTGCCCAAGGACACCGCACTGGCCTTCATGTGCCACCACGGTGGCCGCAGCGCGCAGGCCGCCGAACAGTTCCGTGCGCTGGGCTTCACCAAGGTGTTCAACGTCACCGGCGGCATCAATGCCTGGTCGGAAGAGGTGGACAACGGCGTGCCGAAGTACTGATCGGCACTGAAAAAGGGGACGGAGGGGATTAAGTCGTTTGTGCCATAAACGACTTAATCCCCTCCGTCCCCTTTTCTTAGCCGGCGAACCCGCCTTCGGCCAGGTAATCCAGTTCTTCCGGGGTGGGGATGCGGCCCAGCACGGCATTGCGGTGCGGAAAGCGCCCGAAGCGACGGATGATGTCGCGGTGCAGTTCGGCGTACTGCAGGTATTCCTTGTCACCCAGCACGTCGAACATCGCCACCGAGCGGTCCTGGTCCAGCGGATCCTCGGAGTGCTCGAACGGCAGGTAGATGAAGGCGCGCAGCTTCGGCACCAGCTGCAGGTCCAGGCCTTCCTCGATGGCGCGCATGGCGTAGTGCCGGGCCAGGCCATCGGTGGCATAGGAATGGGCGGTACCGCGGAAGCAGTTGCGTGGGAACTGGTCGAGCAGCAGCATCAGGGCCAGCGCCCCTTCGGCACTGCCCAGCCAATGTTCGCGCGCGCGCGAGGCGGCGGCGAAATGCTCATCCAGAAACAACTGGCGGAACTGCGCGTCGAACGCGTCGTCGCGGGCGAACCACTTCGCAGGGCCCGCCTCCTTCCAGAATTCCACCACTTGCGCGGCAACGTCCATTACCTACTCCCAGGCCCGGACGCCCCGCGTCCGGCCTTCATCATCATTCGTCGAAGCGCAGGTGGCGGACCGACTTGCCGTTGCGCCGGATAAGCTTAAGCGCCTCGATACCGATCTGGATATGGTTTTCCACGAACTGGGAGCTGACCTTGGCATCGGAGGCCTCGGTCTTGACCCCGTCCGGGATCATCGGCTGGTCCGACACCAGCAGCAGCGCGCCACTGGGGATGTGGTTGGCAAAGCCGGCGGCGAATACCGTAGCCGTTTCCATGTCGATGGCCATGCAGCGCATCGCCCGCAGCCGCTCCTTGAAGCCTTCGTCGTGTTCCCACACCCGGCGGTTGGTGGTGTAGACAGTGCCCGTCCAGTAGTCGTGGCCGCGGTCGCGGATCATGGTGGACACCGCACGCTGCAGCGCGAACGCCGGCAACGCCGGGACTTCCGGCGGCAGGTAATCGCCCGAGGTACCCTCGCCACGGATCGCTGCGATCGGCAGCACCAGGTCGCCCAGCTGGTTCTTGCGCTTGAGGCCACCGCACTTGCCCAAAAACAGCACCGCCTTGGGCATCACTGCCGACAGCAGATCCATGATGATCGCGGCATTGGGGCTGCCCATGCCGAAGTTGATCATGGTGATGCCGTCGATGGTGGCACTGGCCATCGGCCGGTCCAGGCCGATGACCGGCGCGCCGGTCAACTCGGAAAAGGTGTGCAGGTAACCGCCGAAATTGGTCAGCAGGATGTGCTGTCCGAACTGGTCCAAGGGCACGCCGGTGTACCGGGGCAGCCAGTTGTCGACGATTTCCTGCTTGCTCTTCATGGGCGGTGGTCCGGTGCACGACGTGGGAACCGGCTATTTTCAGCCAGCCGGGCGGCCCCGTCGAGGCACTGCCGATGCACCTGTGAAGAAGGTCACTTGGCAAGCCCACCACCGCCCGGCTAGCGTCGGCGACTGGATCACGTTGCGAGGGGAACTGCATGGCATCATCGTTGTTGCGCGCCGGAGTGGCACTGGCACTGCTTTCATTGAGCACGGCGCCTGCGGTTGGGGCGTCGCGCTTTGTCACCGATCCCTACCCCAGCACCTACCAGGCCCATCCCGATGCGCCGGTACTGATCCAGAACGCCACCGTGCTGACCGGCACCGGCCAGCGCCTGGACAACGCCGACGTGCTGCTGCGCGACGGCCGCATCGTTGCCGTCGGCCGCCAGCTGCAGGCCGATGCCGCTGTCACCCGCATTGATGCACAGGGCAAGTGGGTCACTCCGGGCCTGATCGACGTGCATTCGCACCTGGGCGTGTATCCCAGCCCGGGTGTCGGTGCGCACAGCGACGGCAACGAGATGACCGCACCGGTCACCGCCAACGTCTGGGCCGAACATTCGGTGTGGCCGCAGGACCCGGGCTTCGCCACGGCGCTGGCCGGCGGCGTGACCAGCATGCAGGTGCTGCCGGGCTCGGCCAACCTGGTCGGTGGCCGCGGCGTGACCTTGAAGAACGTCCCCGCCATCACCTACCAGGCGATGAAGTTTCCCGGTGCGCCCTGGGGCCTGAAAATGGCGTGCGGCGAGAACCCCAAGCGGGTCTATGGCGAGGGCAAGGGCGTGACCCCGGCCACGCGCATGGGCAACGTGGCCGGCTATCGTGCCGCCTTCATCGATGCCGCCGACTACATCGCCAGGAACAAGCCCAAGCCGGCCAAGCGCAAGAGCTGGTTCGGCAGCGACAAGGGCGACAGCGCCGGTGATGCCGGCGGCAAGCGCGATCTCAAGCTGGACACGCTGGCCGGCGCGATCGAAGGCGACATCCGCGTGCACATCCACTGCTATCGCGCCGACGAGATGGCCACCATGCTCGACCTGGCCAAGGAATTCGGCTTCAAGGTGGCCGCTTTCCACCACGGCGTGGAGGCCTACAAGCTGGCCGACCGGCTGGCCACCGACGGCGTCTGCGGTGCACTCTGGGCCGATTGGTGGGGCTTCAAGATGGAAGCCTTCGACGGCATTCCCGAGAACATCGCGCTGGTCGACCGGCCGAAGAACAGCTGCGCCATCGTCCATTCCGATTCACCAGAAGGCATCCAGCGCCTGAACCAGGAAGCAGCCAAGGTGATCGCCGCCGCACGCCGCGCCCACATGCCGGAGATCACCCCCGAGCACGCCATCACCTGGATGACTGCCAACGCCGCCAGGGCGCTGGGGATTGAAGGCCAGACCGGCACTCTGGAGGCGGGCAAAATGGCCGATGTGGTGGTCTGGAACGGCAACCCCTTCAGTTCCTACGCGCTGGCCGAGCAGGTCTTCATCGACGGCCGCCGCCTGTACGACCGCAGCGCACCTGCGGCCACGCCACGTTCCGACTTCCAGCTTGGCCAGGAGGTGCACTGATGGGCGCGTTGAACAAGCGTCGCCGGGCATGGCTCGGCGCTACGGTCATGGTGCTGGCCTGCCTCTCCGCATCCGCGCAGGCGCAGGACCTGCTGGTGCGCAACGCGACCGTGCATACGGCCAGCACGCGCGGCAGCCTGCAGCACGCCGATGTGCTGGTGCAGGGCGGGATCATCCGCGCAGTCGGCAGCGGACTGTCCGCCCCGGCCGGGGCCAGCGTGGTCGAGGCCGATGGCCGCCCGCTGACACCGGCGCTGTTCGGGGGCATCACCGAGATCGGCGTCGAAGAGGTCTCCGGTGAAGCGAGCACGGTCGACAGCACGTTGAAGATCGGCGAACAACCGTTGCGCCCCGAGTTCGATGTCACCCTGGCGTACAACCCGGCCTCGGTGCTGATCCCGGTGGCACGCCTGGACGGCATCGGCTTCACCGCCCTGGGGGCGGCCACCGGCGGCGGCTTCGTTGCAGGCCAGGGTGGCGTGATGCGGCTGGACGGCAGCGCCGATCCCCTCGGGCCGCGCGCGCTGTTCCTGCGCCTGGGGTCGGCCGCAGTGGAGCTGACCGGGCAGTCGCGTGCAGCGCAATGGATGCTGCTGCAGCAGATGGTGGACGAGGCGCGTGGCCAGGTTGCCGCGGACTCACCGCACGCGCTGCTGACGCCGGCCGGGCGCCGCACGCTCAGCCGCTACCTGGCCGGGCACGGCCGCATCGTGGTGGAGGTCGATCGCGCCTCCGACATCCGCCAGCTGCTGCGCTGGGCCGCCCGCGAGAAGGTGAAGATCGCCATCGCCGGTGCCAGCGAAGCGTGGCAGGTGGCGCCGGAGCTGGCCGCTGCCCAGGTGCCGGTGTTTGTCGACGTGCTGTCCAACCTGCCGGCCAGCTTCGATCAGATCGGTGCAACCCTGGAAAATGCGGCACGCCTGCATCGTGCGGGCGTGGCCGTGTCGTTCATGCAGCGTGGTGATGCTTCGCACAACGCGCGCAAGATGCGCCAACTGGCTGGCAATGCAGTGGCCAACGGCCTGCCCTGGGCTGACGGTCTGGCCGGGCTGACCCGGGTGCCGGCGCAGGCGTTCGGCGTGGCCGACCAGATCGGCAGCATCGAGCCGGGCAAGCGTGCCGACCTGGTGCTGTGGGAGGGCGACCCGCTGGACGTGGCGCACTATGCCGAACAGGTCTGGCTGGGCGGCCGGGCGATGCCGATGCGCTCGCGCCAGACCGAACTGCGCGACCGCTACCTGCAGCGCAACGCGCAGCCCTGACCTCCAGTTATTCAAGGAAACCTGCATGGCCACCCTGCACTGGTACTTCGACTTCGTCTCGCCCTATTCCTACCTGCATTGGCAGAAGCTGAAGCAGCTACCCCAGTTCGCACAGATCCAGACCGTGCCGATCGCCTTCGGTGCCGTGCTGCATCACCTGGGCAACCTCGGGCCGGCCGAGATTCCGGCCAAGCGCCGCTTCATGTACCGCCAGCTGCTGTGGACTGCGCAGGCCGAAGGAACACCGCTGCGGTTCCCGCCGGGCCACCCGTTCAACCCGTTGTCTGCCCTGCGGCTGTGCCTGGCCGCCGGTGGCAGCGTGCAGGCGGTGGACGTGCTGTTTGACTGGATCTGGCGCGACGGCAATGCCGCCGATAGCGCCGAGGCCCTGCGCGAACCGGCTGCGCGGCTGGGGATCGAGGATGTCGCCAGCGCCATCGCGGCCCCCGCGGCCAAGGAGCAGCTGCGGAGGAACACCGAGGCCGCCATTGCTGCCGGCGTGTTCGGCGTACCAACCCTGGCCATCGATGACGAACTGTTCTGGGGCAACGACGCCCATCCGTTGATGGCCGCCGTGCTGGCCGATCCCGCCCTGCTGCAGCAGCCCGAGTGGCAGCGCCTGGCCGAACTTCCGGTGGCCGTGCGGCGCAGTCGCTGAACAGGGCCTGGCGCATTTCCCTCGCGCGCCACGCCAGAATTTGAGATAGATTTCACGTTTCCGAACCTACAACCGCCCTGGAGGGGGAGCCGCGGATGCGCATCGGAATCGTCGTCGACTCGGCCTGCGACCTGCCGCAGGACTTCATTGCCGAGCACAACATCGTGCTGCTGCCGATCACCGTCCGCATCGGCGAAGCCGTGCTGGCCGACCATCGCGATGAGCAGGCCACGCTGAGCTTCCTGCACGCGCACGTGGCCGAACACGGCGCCGAGGCGGAAACCATTCCCTTCAGCGTCAACCAGATCCGCGACCTGTTCCTGCAGCAGCTGGTGATCGATTACGACCACGTGTTCTGCATGACCATCACCAAGACCCGCAGCCCGATCCATGACAACGCGCTGCAGGCCAGCTTCGCCATCCTCAACGACTACAAGCCGGTGCGCCAGGCGGCAGGCTACAACTCACCGTTCGCGCTGCGCGTGCTCGATACCCAGAACCTGTTCGCCGCGCAGGCGGTTACGGCGGTGGAAGCCGTGCGCCTGCGCGAGAGCAACGCCAGCGTGCAGCAGATCCGCGAGCGGCTGGAGGAACTGTCCGGCAACGTGCACGGCTATATGGTCACCCGTGATCTGTACTACATGCGTGCGCGCGCACGGCACAAGGGCGACCGCAGTGTCGGCCTGCTCAGTGCGGCGCTGGGCAGCGCGCTGGACATCAAGCCGGTGCTGCACGGCTACCGCGGCGAGACCGGGCCGGTGGCCAAGATCAAGGGCTTCGACAATGCCGTGCAGAAGCTGTTCGCGGTGGTCGGCCAGCGCGTGCGTGCCGGGCTGATGACACCGACGGTGTGCGTCAGCTACGGCGGAGAACTGGACGAGCTGCGCACGCTGCCCGGCTACGCACAGCTGAAAGAGGTCTGCGCCACCCATGGCGTGACCGTGTACGAATCGGTGATGAGCCTGACCGGCATGGTCAACGTCGGCAAGGGCGCGGTCACCGTAGGCTTCGCCGATGGGCCGCATCGGTTCGAATGAGCGCTGGCCACGGCCGGAATCTGCACATCGATTCCACTGCGGTTGTGCCAGTCTTGCCGCACTTCAAGGAGAACTTCATGCCTGCGCAGTACCACATCAGCCTACCCGACCCGTCCAAGGCCCGTGGCAATGACCCTGACCTGTCCTTCCACTCGCAGGGCGCCGCCGGTTTCGCCGAAGAGCTGCAGGATGCCCTGCGCAGCGGCACGCTGTTCGAGCGCTGGAAGGCCAAGCAGCCCGACCCGGACGCGGTGGAACCGCAGTGGGGCGTGACCGATCCGGACGCCACCGTGACCGGCGAGCAGAAGGACCTGCGCATCAACCTGGTCGCCACCACCCGCATCGACAGCGACGTGTTCAAGCAGCGCCTGCGCCTGCTGGCCGGCAGCCACTGGGAACTGCGCGACGTGCGTTGAGGCGCCCGCCGCGATGGGTAGCGCCGGGCCATGCCCGGCGTTTCCATTGCCCTACCAGCCACCCCCCAGCGCGCGGTACAGCTCCACCCGCGCGATTGCCGCCGTAGCCTGGCTGTTGGCCAGTGCGGCCTGGTTGTCCAGTGCGATGCGCTGGGTGGTCAGCACGTCCAGCATGTCGACCACGCCGGCCTGGTACTGCCGGCGCGCCGCACCGAGCGCGGTCTCGCTTTCGTCCACCGCCACGTGCAGCTGCACGGTGCGCTGCTGTTCGGCGGCGTAGCCATCGATGGCGTCGTCCACTTCATGCCAGGCCTGCAGCACCGTGCGCTGGAACTGCAGCGACGACTGTTGCTGCTGCAGCTTGCTCAACGCGAGGTTGGCCTTCAGCCGGCCGCCCTGGAAGATCGGCAGGCTGATCGACGGCCCGATGCTGAAGCGGTGTGCGTTCCAGCCATCCAGATCATCCAGCTGCTTGGCCTGGAAGCCAGCGTCGCCATTCAAGGTGATGCGCGGCAGGAAACTGGCCTTGGCCACGCCGATGCCGGCCGTTGCGGCATGCAACGCCGCTTCGGCACGACGGATGTCCGGGCGACGCTCGGCCAGTTCGCTGGGCAGCCCCACCGCCACGGCCGGCAGTGCGGGCCAGTCACGGCGTGCATTCTGCAGCCGCGCATCCAGCGCCTGCGGAGGCTGTGCCAGCAGGAACGCCAGTGCATTGCGCAGCTGCGATTCACGATGCCGCAGCGGCGCGATGCGTGCCTGCAGCGATGCTACCTGCGCTGACGCGCTGGACACCTGCAGCGTGCTGGCCACGCCCTGCTGCTGGCGTGCCTCGGTCAGGCGCTTGATGTCGAGGGCGATGCTGAGGTTGTCCTCGGTGATCGCGAGCAACTGCCGCGTTGCACGCAGCTGCAGGTAGTCACGCGCGGTTTCCGCCAGCAGCGCGATGCGCACTGCATGTGCATCCTCCTCAGCCATCTGCACGCGTGCATCGGCGGCTTCCACCTGGCGGCGCACGCGTCCCCACAGATCCAGTTCCCAGCTCAGGCCGATGCCGGCCTGGAACAGCCCATAGTCATCACGACCGCCGTTGCCGAACGGATCGTTCAAGCCCACCTCGCTGTTGCGTGCGCGTGCGCCGCTGGCGGTTGCGCTGACGCTGGGCAGACGGTCGGCGGCGCTGATGCCACGCGCGGCGCGGCTCTGCTGCACGCGGTTGGCCGCCAGCTGCAGGTCCAGGTTAGCCTCCAGCACCTGGCTGGCCAGCTGTCCCAGCAGCGGGTCGTCGAAGCCGGCCCACCAGGCGGCGTCCGGATCGATCGCGTTGCCCGCGACGGCCTCGCCCTGCCAGTGACTGGGCAATTCCGCCTGAGGACGTACGAAGTCCGGACCCATCGTGCAGGCAGCCAGGGCCGTGCACAGGCTGGCCGCAACGAAGGTGCTGCGGAACAAGGCAACTGCGCTCATGCGCCCTCCCCGGCCGCATGGCCCGGACTGTGCTTCACGCTGTGCGCGCGCGCGCGGCTGCCCAGGTCGACACTGGCTTCCACCGACATGCCGGCACGCAGCTGGTCCAGCAGCGGCTGGCCCGGCTCCAGCACGATCTTCACCGGAATGCGCTGCACCACCTTGGTGAAGTTGCCGGTGGCATTCTCCGGTGCGACAGCGGCGAAGGTGACGCCGGTGGCCGGCGCGATGCTGTCGATGTGCCCGCGCAGCGGCTTGCCCGGGAACACGTCCACCTTCAGTTCGACCTGCTGGCCGGCCTGCATGCGGGTCATCTGTGTTTCCTGGAAGTTGGCGACCACGAAGGCATGCTTCAGCGGCACCACCGCGGCCACCGGGGTACCCGGGGTCAGGTAGGCACCTACGCGCACCGCGCGGCGACCGACCATGCCGTCGATCGGTGCACGCAGCACGGTGTGCGACAGATCCAGTTCGGCGCGGGCCTGCGCCGCTTCCGCGCGTTGCACCGCGGCCTGCGCAGCCTGCACACCGGCGGTCAGGATGTCGGTGCGCTGGCGCGCGCTCGACAGCGCCGCCTGGCCCTGCTGCAGGTGGGCACTGGCCACGGCCTGCTTCGACTGCGCCTGCTGCGCGTTCTGCACGGTTCCGGCGCCGTCACGGGCCAGTTCGCGGTAGCGCTGCTGGTCGGCACTGGCCAGGGTCAGTTCGGAACGGCTGACATCGACACTGGCCCTGGCCTGCTCGATCAGCGAATCCTGCTGGGCCAGTGCGGCCTGTGCGTTGGCGAGCTGTGCGCGGGCATTGGCAAGGTCGGCACGGGCCGCCTGCAGGGCGACCTGGTAGTCACGGTCGTCGATGCGGGCAAGCACGTCGCCGGCCTTCACCGACTGGTTGTCCTCCACCTCCACGGCACTGACGAAGCCGGGAATTTTCGGAGCCACCAGGGTGTAGTCGGCCACCACGTACGCATTGTTGGTGCTCTGGTGGCCAGAGTCGCGCAGCAGCAGCCAGGCGCCGATGGCCAGGGCCAGTACGCCCAGGCCCAGGCCGGTGTGGAGAGTGGTTCGATTGATCGTCATGAGGGGTTCCTGCGAAAGGTTCAGGCCACGGCACGTGGCGGGTGGATGCGGGTGGGCATCCAGGCAATGAGGGGAATGAAGGCCAGCGCCACCAGTGCGACCACCCAGTACAGGTCGGCCGAGGTCAGCGCCTGCACCTGTGCATGCAGGCGCGCGCCGAGCTGCGGGCCATCGGCCAGCCACGGTTGCTCGCCCAGGCGGTCGACCAGCACGGTGGAATGGAAATGACGGCGGCCCTGGGCGACGGCATCCAGTACGCCGCTGGCAAGCACCGCGGCGAAACCCTTGACCGTGTTGAACCAGGCCGAGGCGAACGGACCGTCCTGCGGCGCCAGGCCGCCGGTGGCCAGCATCAGCAGCGGCAGCACTGCCATGGGTTGTGCGAACACCTGCAGCAGCTGCACCCACAGGAAGTTGTCACGGATCCAGGCCACGTCCAGGTGCGAGCCCAGCCAGCAGGCCAGGGCCAGCATCGCCAGGCCTGTGGCCTGCACCCAGCGGCAGTCCACCGCGCGGATGTTCAGCAGCGCCGCCACCAGCGGCAGCGCGATCACCTGCGGCAACGCCACCCACAGCAGCATCGGTGCGGTCTGCAACGGCCGGTAGCCCTGCACGCTGGCCAGGAAACCGGACGGGATGGAGATCACCGCCAGCAGCACGAACAGCACGCCGCCCAGCGTCACCAGCGAGTAGCTGAGATTGCGGTTGGCCAGCAGCTGCAGCTTGAAGAACGGCAAGGGGTGGAACCATTCATTGATCATGAACAGCACCATCAGGCCGGCACCGCCACCGATCATCAGCGTGATCATCGGCGAGTCGAACCAGTTCAGGCGCGGGCCCTGCACCAGGCCCAGTACCAGCAGCACCAGCGCTGGCAGGCCGAGCAGCAGGCCGACCGTATCGAACTGGGCGAAGCGTTCCAGCCTCAGCGGGTCCTGTGGCAGACCCCAGCTGACCATCGCCATGGCGGCCAGGCAGTACGGCACGATCTGCCAGAACGCCCAGTGCCAGCCCACCTGCTCGACCCAGAACGCGGCCAGCGGCGTGCCCATGCTCGGGCCGAACGTCGCCGTCAGCGCGTAGCCGGCCAGGCCGTACAGCTTGATGCCCGGGGGCAGGAAGCGCAGCGCCACGCTCATCAGCAACGGCGGCAGTGCACCACCGCACAGGCCCTGCAGTGCACGCAGCAGCAGGAACACCTGCAGGTTCGGGGCGAGCGGGCACAGCACGCCCAGCACCATGAAGCCACCGATCATCGCCAGCGCGAAACGACGCAGCGAGAAGGTGGCGGCACACCACGGCGCGAAGGCCATCGCGCTGACCGACATCGCGCTGTAGAGGGCGACGATCCAGCTGCCGTCATCGACGCTGAAACCCATCGCGCCACGGATGTCGGCCAATGCGACCTTGGTGATGTTCTCGTTGAAGCCCGACACCAGCACCGCCAGCAGCACGCCACACAGGCCGACCAGGACGCGGCGGTCGAGCCCGGGGGCGGCGGCAGGAGGAGGCGCTGCGGCGGCCGGGACAGCGGCAGCCGGCATACTCATCGCCGGGCACCGATCCGTGCAGTGCACGGCATGTTGGGGGTCATTGGAATGCGCTCAGTGAAACTCCGGGGAGCGCAGTCTAGGGAGCCGGTACCCTGTGAAAAATGGCGTCGCCGGCATCCCAGGCGTGCGCCGGGCGCACGCATGCAGATGTCAGCGCGAGGCCTCCCCTGCGCTTTCGCACATGGTCTTGATCGAGCGCCGCAGCCACTGGTGCGCGGCGTCGTTGTCCAGGCGCGGATGCCAGGCCTGCACGATGGCCGCGGTCCGCACCGGAATCGGCAGCGGGAACAGGCGCAACGGCAGGCGCATGTTGACGATCCGCTCCAGCATCACGCTCGGCATCTGCGGCAGGATCAGGTCCGATTCGGCCGCCGCGAAGATCGCACCGTGGAAGGTCGGGCTGATCAGCGCCACCCGCCGCTGCAGGCCCAGCGTGGCCAGGTCATCATCGATCGGCCCACGTGGCAGGCCACGGCGCGACACCGCGATGTGGTCGCACGCGGCAAAGCGCTCGGCACTGATCTCCTCGTCGAACAGTGGATGGTCTTCGCGCGCGGCGCCCATGAACGAGGTACTGAACAGGTTCTGCACCTTGGTATCGGGCGCATGCTTGCCGGCCGTGCTGATGTACAGGTCGATCCGGCCCTGTGCCATCGCATCGTCGTCGGTATCGCCCTCGGGCACGAAGCGCAGCACTGCGCGCGGCGCCTGCTGGCGGAACAGCTCGCGCAGGCGTCCGCCGAAACCACCGACGAACACATCATTGGCACGCACGCTGAAGGTTCGCTCGAGCACGCGCATGTCTACTTCGCGACCGGCGTTGAAGACGCGGTGGGCCTGTTCGATCACATCGCGGACCTGCTCGCGCAGCTGCAGGGCGCGGGGCGTGGGCGCCAGACCGCGGCCTGCACGCACCAGCACCGGGTCGCCCAGCGCAGTGCGGATCCGGCCCAGGGTGCGGCTCATTGCCGGCGCGCTCAGGTTCATCCGGCGCGCGGCGGCGGCCACGCTGCATTCGTCAATCAGCACGTCCAGTGCCAGCAACAGGTTCAGGTCCGGCAGGGGCACGACAGTCTCCGGTAAATCAGATGACTCTACGGCACTTGCAACCACCATGGATTGCGTTCTACGCATTCATTGACTGCCGCGCACGGCATGGGTGCGCGCGATGACATCGGCGACCATCCCCGGCCTGCCAAGGAGACATCCATGTTCAATACCCTGCTGGTCGCCCTGGACGGTGGCCCCCAGCACGCGCGCGTGCTGGACCTGGCCGCGGCCATTGCCGGCCCCCGCAGCCGCCTGCACCTGCTGTGCGTGCTCGACCCCGAATTCGCGCTGGCGGCCGATGCCAGCGAAGCCGACCGTATCGAGTACCCGGAAGCCGCCCGCCAGCGCTCCCGCGCCGAGGCGGTGCTGGCCGAAGCCCTGGCCGAGCTGCGCGAGCGCGGCGTCGATGCCATCGCGCAGATCCCCTCCGGCGACCCCGGCGAAGTCATCAGCGACCAGGCCAGGCGCCTGAAGTGCGACCTGATCGTGATCGGCCACCGCCACCTGTCCCGGCTGGAGCGCCTGTTCGAACCCTCGATCGGGCAATGGACCATCGATCACGCCCCCTGCCCCGTGCTGGTGGAAACCCGCGCCCCACAACCCTAGCTGCCATGGCCTCCCGTTCCCCCTTGTTTCCCACCCGGGTCAGCTACCGTGCCTTCGGCCGCCAGTTCGGCCGTGGCGAGCAGGCGCTGCTGGCGGCGATACGCCAGCTGCGTGACCCCGATCTCGTAGCCGATGGACTCGCACAGCTGAGCGGCCTCGGCCTTGATCCTGAAGGCTGCGACGCGTTCATCAACCTGCTGCCGCTGCTGGCCGCGCCGACGGCACCGATCGACCTGTTGCCCGCCGGCTCTCCGTTCATTGCCGCCAGCGAACTGGACCTGCTGGTCTGCCTGCTGCGCATCGCACAATGGCGGCATGCGCGCCCACGCGAAGACGACACGCTGGCACCGTTGCGCCAGCAGCTGGCGCGCTGTGCGATCGCCGTGCAGGCGGCAAAACTGCCGTTGCGACAGCGCTCGTTGTCACCGGTCGGGCTGAGGCTGCTCGATCCCACCGGCTGGCTGCGGCAGCGATGACCCGGCCGCGCCGACCGTGCGCAATCGCGCACAGGGAGCGGCTACCTGGCGCGCTCAGCAATCCATCCTGCCGTGCGCACTGCCTTCGTCGTCGAGCACGTGCGCATGCAGGACCACCTGGTTGCGGCCAGTCCGCTTGGCGGCATACAGGCCGGCATCGGCGTCTGCCAGCAACTGATCGGCACTGGCCAGCGCCGGCGGATGCAGGTAACCCACGCCGACGCTGATGCTGACCGGGCCTTCCGGCAATGGCAGCGCTTCGACCGCTTCGCGCAGCCGTTCGGCCAGCGCCAGCACCCCCGACAACGGGCTTCCAGGCACGATGACGGCGAATTCTTCACCGCCATAACGCGCAACGCTGTCACCACCGCGACCGGCTATGGCCTTCAGCACCCCGGCCACCGCCTGCAGGCAACGATCACCGGCCGGATGGCCGTGCTGGTCGTTGAAGGCCTTGAAGTGGTCGATATCCACCAGCAGCAGGCCCAGCTCGGTGCCGCTGCGCCGCGCGCGATTCCATTCGGAGGTCAGCCGCGCGTCGAACTCGCGGCGATTGGCCACGCCGGTGAGGCCATCCTGCCGCGCCAGTTGATCCAGTGCTGCCTGGCGTTCCAGAAGATCGGTCTGCAGCAGGACGCTGCGCAGGCCGAAGCCGAGCGTGGCCACCACGAAACCCGCCACTGCCAGCGGTCGGGCATGGTCGACCACCAGAGTACCCACCACCAGCAGCAGCAAGGGCAGGATCATCGGCCCGGCAGACTGCACCGTGCGCGACAGCCGCGGATGCGGCACTGCGCCCGTGACGGGCGCCCGGTCCAACGCCAGCACCGCCGCCAGCAGGAACGGCAGGTCGATCAACAGATCATTGAAGGCTCCGAATGCGTCTTCCGAGGTGTAATGGTTGATGTAGTAAGCCACCAGCAGATAAGCCAGTGCGTACAGCGCCAGCACCCGGAAGAAACCGCGCCGCTCGGGGACGTCACCGGCCAGCCAGCGCACCACCGCAAAGCCAGCGATGCACAGGTTCTGGATGTCGAACATACGCTGCATGTTCGACATCGCATGGGCATCGACATCGATGCGGGCGGCAAACGATTCGGTATGCACGAAGAACAGCACGCCCAGCAGCGCGGCCATTGCCGCATCGATCAGGCTGATGCCCGACCGCTCGCGGCGTGCGCGCGCCAGGATGAACACCAGTGGCACGCCGTACAGTACGTACAACAGCAGGCTGGCGTGGGGAGTGAAATCGGCCCGCCCGGCGCCCAGCGCGTCGATCATGTTGAACGCCATGCCGCCGGCCCACAGCAGCAGCGCCAATGCCATGGCCCGCCACCCCAGTGCAGCGCGGTCGCGGCGGGCCCGCCACAGGCAGGCCACCGCAGCCAGCAACGGGGCGCCGGTCAGAAAGACGAAGGAGCCCGCCCCGGCGGGACCGGGCCACAGGGCCAGCACCAGCCCATGGCACAGCACATACAGCAGCGCCAGCACTACCGGCATGCATCCCCCCGATCCGCAAGGCCGTCTGAGCGCACGATAGCGCGCCAGCACGCCACAGCGGCGTGATCCACTGCGGCAAAACGACACTCCGCGTGCGCCGCCATGGTAGTGCCGGCCGCTGGCCGGCAATCCCGGGAATCCTCGGCGTTCCGGTGATGCCGGCCAGCGGCCGGCACCACCGGAACGCGCTCAGCCCTGCAGGGCGCGGGCGTGGTGGGCGATGTGCTCGCCGATGAAGCTGGCGATGAAGTAGTAGCTGTGGTCGTAGCCCGGCTGCAGACGCAGGGTCAGCGGATGGCCGGCGGCCGCGCAGGCCTGCTGCAGGCGCTGCGGCTGCAGCTGGGTCTGCAGGAACTCGTCCGCCTCGCCCTGGTCGACCAGCAATGGCAGGTGCTCGCTGGCCGCCTCCAGCAGCGCGCACGTATCCCACTGCGCCCAGTCGGCCGGGTTGTCGCCCAGATAAGCCGTGAACGCCTTCTGCCCCCACGGTACGTGGCTGGGCGCGACGATCGGCGAGAACGCCGACACACTGCGGTAGCGCCCCGGGTTGCGCAGCGCTATCACCAGCGCACCGTGGCCGCCCATTGAATGGCCGCTGACAGCACGCGCGCCGGTGACCGGAAAATTCGCTTCGATCAGCGCCGGCAGCTCCTGCGCCACGTAGTCGTGCATGCGGTAGTGCTTCGCCCACGGTGCACGGGTGGCGTTGAGGTAGAACCCTGCGCCCTTGCCGAGGTCGTAGCCTTCGGCATCGGCCACATCATCGCCGCGCGGGCTGGTATCTGGCGCGACGATGATTACGCCGTGCTCGGCTGCATAGCGCTGCGCACCGGCCTTGGTGATGAAATTCTGCTCGGTGCAGGTCAGGCCGCTCAGCCAGTACAGCACTGGGAGCGGCTGCACTTCCGCCTGCGGCGGCAGGTACACGGCGAACTGCATGTCGCAGCCCAGCGTGGTCGAACGATGGCGGTAGACGTCCTGCCAGCCGCCGAAACAGGCGCGGTGTTCAATGCGTTCCATGGTGCTCTCCTGCGCGGCGCGTCAGCGCACGCGTGCTTCTGGTAGATGCCGACCTTGGTCGGCTTATCCACGCCCGGCGTGGATGCCTTGGTTGATCAGTTCATCCAGCTGTGCCAGCAGGCGCAGCAACGATTCGACGCCAGGCTGGCCATCCAGATTGCGGTACGCCGCCACCGCCACGTCGCTGCGCGGTGGCCACTGACCGTCGGCGCGGGCCTCGTAGAGGCGCGGCAGAAATACCTGCGCAAGCCACTGCTCGAACGGCATGCCATCGTCGCTGCCGAAGGCCGAAGTCACCGCACGCGGTGGCCCCACCTCGCCGTCGACCCAGCCCAGCGCACGCAACGCCTGCTCGATCGGGTCGACCAGCGCCGCGCGCGGATCTTCCGCACGCGGCCTGCGCAAGGCATCGAACCAGCCCACGCCGCGCCTCAGTAGTGGACCACCGAACGGATCGACTTGCCTTCATGCATCAGGTCGAAGGCGTCGTTGATCTTGTCCAGGTCCATGGTGTGAGTGACGAACGGGGCCAGTTCGATGTCGCCCTTCATCGCGTCCTCGACCATGCCCGGCAGCTGGCTGCGGCCCTTCACGCCACCGAAGGCAGTGCCCATCCACTTGCGGCCGGTTACCAGCTGGAACGGGCGGGTGGAGATCTCCTGCCCGGCACCGGCCACGCCGATCACCACGCTCTGGCCCCAGCCACGGTGCGCGCATTCCAGCGCCGCGCGCATCACGTTGACGTTGCCGATGCACTCGAAGCTGTGGTCCACACCCCAGGTGGTCATTTCCACGATGACCTGCTGGATCGGCTTGTCGAAGTCCTTCGGGTTGATGCAGTCGGTGGCGCCGAATTCGCGCGCCAGTTCGAACTTGGACGGATTGGTGTCCACCGCGATGATGCGGCCGGCCTTGGCCTGGCGCGCACCCTGGATCACCGCCAGGCCGATGCCACCCAGGCCGAACACCGCCACGCTGTCGCCTTCCTGCACCTTGGCGGTGTTGTGCACCGCGCCGATGCCAGTGGTGACGCCACAGCCGAGCAGGCAGACGTGTTCCGGGTTGGCGTCCGGGTTGATCTTCGCCAGCGAGACTTCGGCCACAACGGTGTACTCGCTGAAGGTCGAGCAGCCCATGTAGTGGTACAGCGGCTCGCCGTTGTAGCTGAAGCGGCTGGTGCCGTCGGGCATCACGCCCTTGCCCTGGGTGGCGCGCACGGCCACGCACAGGTTGGTCTTGCCGCTCTTGCAGAACAGGCATTCGCCACACTCGGCGGTATAC
Organism: Stenotrophomonas maltophilia group sp. msm1; assembly: GCF_032025805.1. NCBI lineage: Bacteria > Pseudomonadati > Pseudomonadota > Gammaproteobacteria > Lysobacterales > Lysobacteraceae > Stenotrophomonas > Stenotrophomonas maltophilia group sp. msm1. Next base: position 422,646 of record NZ_JAVSKH010000002.1, on the reverse strand, counting down.
AGCGGAATCACATGGTCGCCCGGCTTGACGCTGGTCACGCCCTCGCCCACTTCCACCACGATGCCGGCGCCTTCATGGCCCAGCACCACCGGGAACAGGCCTTCCGGGTCATCACCGGACAGGGTGAACGCATCGGTGTGGCAGACACCGGTGTGGGTAATCTTCACCAGCACTTCGCCCTTCTTCGGCGGGGCGACGTCGATCTCGACGATCTGCAGCGGCTGGCCGGGACCAAAGGCGACGGCGGCACGGGATTTCATGGGTGGACTCTCCAGAGACAGGCAATGACAGGATGGGCGGCGCCATGTTGCGCCGTCGTTTACTTCAGGTACGAGCGGATCAACGCGCTCATGTCGCGCACGCGTTCGGCGCGTTGTTCGTCGGAGGCGGCGGGCTGGCCGAATTCCTCGCGCAGATGGGCCTCCATCACCTCGGACATCAGGCCGTTGACCGCGCCACGGATGGCGGCGATCTGCTGCAGCACCGGCCCGCAGTCGGCGCCGGCTTCCAGCGCGCGGTCAAGCGCATCGCACTGGCCGCGGATGCGGCGCACGCGGGCCAGGACCTTCTTCTTCTCTTCGGGGGAGTGCGGCATGGCGGGCCAGCTCGGAACTATACTGGGGGATAGTATACATGCGTATTGGCAAAGTGACGGAAATGGCATCTCCCGCCTCCGCAATAGTGCCGTTGAATCCTTTCATATCAATCAATTACAGCAATTACGCTTCTACCGTTAATGCATCGGGGCATGCTGTAGGATCGGCAGAATCAGGAACCAGACAATGGGTGTTGGCATCCAACTCGGGCGCATCACCGATGAGATCGGCAGTGGCGCGTTTCTCCATGCCTTCTTCTCGACCATATCCGGCAACCTGGAGCCGAATGGCTGGGGAAGTCGATTCCCAATCCTCTTGAATCAGCTATACGCCGGCAGACTGCAGCAATCAGATGCTGCCGCCGCGCTGGCCGAACTACATAGGGTCCGCCGAGAGCTGGCCGAGCTTGCGCCAGCCCGTGTCATATGGTCGTTCGAGGATAGAACCCAGCGTCCACCGTGGGGAGGCGATATCGCTGGCGACATCGACAGCCTGGCGACCTACTTCGTCACCTCACATGGGCACGATCTGATCGCGCTTCTGGCCGAGGTGTTTGAAGCACTTCAGGAAGGCGAAGACACGTCCGCCCGGATCATCAACTACTGATGCCCTACGCTCAATCAAACACGCCCTGAGCCGCCAACCGCGCCAGCTCATCCACCACGTAGCGCACCTTGGGCCGCAGGTGGCGGGTCGGTGGCCACAGCGCATGGATGTCGATATGCCGCTGCATGTGCGCATCCAGCACCGATTGCAGCGCCCCGGATTCCAGATGACGGCGTACCAGTGAAACGGGCATCTGGCAGATGCCCAGCCCAGCGATGGCCGCATCGATCACCGCGTCACCATCGTTGAGCTGGTAGGTCGCATTCGGGATGAACGTTCCCTCGGCATCGTCCCTGCCGATCCGCCACGCCACCGGCTGGCCGTGGCGGAAACCAACGACGCTGCGGTGCTGCGCCAGATCCTCCACGGTGGCCGGCACGCCATGCGCCTGCAGGTACTCCGGCGATGCGCAGGTGACCAGTCGTTGGCGACCCAGCCGGCGCGCGACCAGATGCTCGGCCTGGTGCAATCCGCCGAAGCGGATCAGCAGGTCGATGCCCTCTTCGACCGGATCGACGAAGTGATCGGTGAAGGTCATCGTCAGTTGCAGGTCCGGGTATTGCCGGCACAGGCGCAGCAGCACCGGCAGCACCACCAGGCGCCCGAACGAGGATGGCATGTCGATGCGCAGCCGTCCGCTGGGCAGGCCGGCCGACCCCAGGCAGGCCTCGGCGGCGGAGATTTCTTCCAGCGCCGCCGCACACGATGCGTAGTACGCTTCGCCGTCGGTGGTCAGCGCGATGCGCCGGGTGGTGCGGTGGAACAGGCGCACGCCCAGCCGCGCTTCCAGCCGGGCGATGGCCTTGCCCACCGCCGAGCGTGAGATGCCCAGCGCGTCGGCAGCCTCGGTGAAGCTGCCTGAGCGGGCCGTGGTAACGAACGTGACCAGGCCATTCAATGATTCCAGCGGCAGCATCTATCGCGCTCCATTGGGGACAAATAGTCCCGCACCTAGGGAGATCGAAGCGCTTTATGCGCCTGCATGTCAACTCCATTCTGTGTGCATCGCGCCGCTGGCGCCTCCTCCCCGCACCAAGATGACCGACATGACCGCCGCCCTGTTCCGCCCCTTCGATCTGGCAGGCATCGCCCTGCGCAACCGCATCGTGATGGCCCCGATGACCCGCGCCCGCAACCCCGGCGCGGTGGCCAATGAACTCACCGCGCAGTACTACCGGCAGCGCGCCAGCGCCGGCCTGATCATCAGTGAGGGCACCCCGGTCTCGCCGCAGGGCCAGGGTTACATCGACGTGCCGGGTATCTGGTCGGCCGAGCAGGTTGCCGGGTGGAAGCTCGTCACCGAGGCGGTGCATGCCGCACAGGGCACGATCTTCGCCCAGCTCTGGCACGTCGGCCGCATGTCGCATTACTCGCTGCAGCCCGACGGTGGTCAACCGGTAAGCGCCGGTACCCGGCCGGTCGCCAGCGCACCGAAGAACACCTCGTTCGTCTATCTGGACGACGGCAGCCGCGGCCACGCCGATCCCACCCCGGCACGTGCGCTGGCCACCGAAGAGATCCCCGGCATCGTCGACGACTTCGCGCGCGGCGCCGACAACGCCATCGCCGCCGGTTTCGATGGCATCGAACTGCATGCCGCCAACGGCTACCTGTTCGAACAGTTCCTCAACCCGCTCATCAACCAGCGCGAGGACCGCTATGGCGGCTCGCTGCCCAATCGTGCGTGCTTGATCCTGGAGACCGTCGATGCGATGACCCAGCGCATTGGTGCGCAGCGGATCGGCGTGCGCCTGGCGCCGAACAACCTCACCTTCGACATGCCGTTCTACCCCGACAACGAGGCCACCTACCTGTACCTGGCCGAGGAGCTGGGCAAGCGCGGCCTGGCCTATGTGCATCTCAACGACAACCTGCAGGCGGGCCAGTCGGTACTGGGCGAGGTGTTCCTGCGGCAGTTCAAGCAGGCCTACGGCGGCACCGTCATCCTGGCAGGTGGCATGACCCGCGAACGCGCCCTGCAGCTGGTCGAAGCGGGCACCATCGACCTGGCCGCGTTCGGCCAGCCGTTCATCGCCAACCCGGATCTGGTCGAGCGCCTGCAGCGCAACGTCGCGCTGGCCACGCCGGACCGCAGCACCTATTACGGGGGCGGCGAGGCAGGCTACCTCGATTACCCGGCCGCAGGCTGATCCCGCACGGTGTCGGATCCCCGCCGCCGGCGGGGCTCCGACCCATGTCCTCAGGCATCCTCGCGCACATACGCGAACGACTCGTCCAACCGCTCGCAGCCGATCACTTCAACGACGATGGCCTGTGCGTCGTCTTCGCTGATGTTTCCTTCTTCAATATCGTCAACGCGGGCAAACAGCTGCTGCAACGCCGCGTACTGGTCGTCGCGAAGGAAGGATTGGTGGGACTGCAACCAGCGCTGCAGATTGCCGGCCAGCTCGCCGTGCGACAGCAGCGTATACGGCGCTTGGTAGTCGGCAACGGCTTCGACCATCTTGCGGAACAGGAAATCCTGGTAGTTGGCGGCCAGCACATCGGCACGATCATCGTCATGCCACACCAGCACGACGGGGGGCTCGGCAAAGCCGGGCGCGTTGCTCCAGAAGCAGTAGCTGTCACCTGCGCCGGTCCGCGCAAAAGGCAGCAGTTGCAGGTCTGTGCGCAGGGGATTGTAGTGGTCCTCGGCGGTCAGCTCCTGCCACGCCTCCAGCAGCTCGTCGTGTTCCAACGGCTCGTAGTCCTGGGCGTACAGCAGCACCGGCGGATCCGCCTGCAGCGTCGGGAATACCACCTCGGACCATTCCGGATGGGGAGCACCCCAACTCAACCGACCCGCTGCATGCAACTGCTTGAACAGGGGCGGGAAGGACTGGCCGGTGGCCTGTTCGATGCCGGATAACGCGCTCATGGATGTCCTTGTCGATAGAGACCGCCCAGCTTGCCCGAATCCGCGCAGGAGATGAACCGGCCACAGCACGCGGCAGGACTAGACTGCGACCACCGGATGCCGCCCATCGCTGCCATGAACGCCACTGCCCACAGCTTCATCGTCAACCTCGACGTCCCCGACCTGGCCGCCGCCGAAGACTTCTACATCCGGGCCTTCGGCCTGCGCATCGGCCGCCGTCTCGGCCCGGGTGCCGTGGAGCTGCTCGGTGGGCCAACGCCGCTCTACCTGCTGCACAACGACGCCGGCAGCGCCGCCACCGAAGACGGCGACGTGCGCGACTACGAGCGCCATTGGACGCCGCTGCACCTGGATTGGGTAGTGGATGACATCGACGCCGCGCTGGTACGTGCAGTCGCAGCCGGAGCGACGCTCGAGCAGTCCGTGCGCGAGCGTCGCTGGGGACGCATCGCCGTGCTGGCCGATCCGTTCGGCCACGGCTTCTGCCTGATCCAGTTCAGTGCTGAAGGCTACGACGCGCTGGTCGAATGACCGTTGCACCACTCACCACGGCAATGGCACTGCCTCGCCATTGGCACGCTCGCCGTAGTACAGCGACGGCAGCAAGCGCGAGAGGAAACTGAACTCCGTATAGCAGTGCTTGAGCAGGCCCAGGCCGACCGCATCGCCGGCCTCGCGGTGCGGATCGGCGCTGTCCAGGCCGAGCACGAAGCGGCTGCGCAGCACACAGCCAAACGGCGTATCACGCGCCACGTGCAGCATCTGCCCGTCGCAGGGATCACCGTTTGCATCCAGGCGGACGTGGTCGCCGAAGCCGATGCGCGCGGCAATCACCGCCGATACATCGCCTGCATCCTGTGCCGCCTGCAGGCGCTGGGGCACCAGCAGCGTGCGCGGGTCATGGAACTTCAGGCGTGCCGCCACCGGCGGAATGTCGGCCAGCGATTCCACCGCATGGATGCTGGCACCGTGGTAGCTGCGCCCGCGCTGCCACGCCGCGTCCCAGCCGCGATGCTCGACATGATCGACCGGATGCCACCAGCGGATGTGCTGGGTGGTCTCGAAGAAGGTGAACCACCAGTCCAGCATGCGGCCCTTGCAGCCGTGCAGATCGCTACGCACCGCCACCAGCAGGGTGCCGTCTTCGCGGCGCTGGATGCCGGTCTCCAGGTGCATCGGCGCCGGGTCGAGCAGATCGTGGTGGTCCAGCCAGGCGCGTGCGTTCACAGCGGTATCCATCGGGGTCTCCTGCGGTGTTGGGAGACCCGACAGTACGGAAACGTTATGCGTTTCTCAATTAGCCGGATGCGGTAAGATGGGCACAATGAACAGCACGACCCTGTCCGAGTCCACAACGCCGACCCGCCGCCGCGGCCGCCCTGCGCGCCCGGAGGCGGAAGTCCGCCACGCGGTACTGCAGGCCACCCTGGAGCTGCTGCTGGCACAGGGTTACGAGGCCACCACCATCGAAGCGGTGGCGGCGCACGCAGGGGTGGCGAAGAAGACGGTGTATCGCCACGCCAGCAATCGCGAGGAACTGGTTGGGCTTGCGGTGCGCGAATGGACCGACGGCTTCGCGCCACAGTTGCAGCGCGATGCGCGCAATGCCGAAGAGGTCGTGCCGCTGTTGCAGGACATCCTGCAGGCGGTCTGCGCGCAGGCGCTGTCGGCGCAGGCGGTGCAGGTGTTCCGGCTGCTGGCTACCGATTTCCCCGGCAAGGATGCGCTGCTGCAGGCCTATCTGGACAATGGCATCGAACGCGGCCGAGCGCTGCTGGCTGACTGGCTGGAACGGCAGCAGCAGCGTGGGCTGCTGCGTGAGGGGGATTCCGCACGCATGGCGCGACTGATCCTGGCAATGGCCGTGGCCGAGCCGCTGCGCGAACGCGTGATCGGCGTGGTGGCCGAGGATGCGCCGGTGGAGGTGCACCTGCGTGAGTGCATGGCGTTGTTGGCGCCGGTGTTGCGGGTGCCGTAGGGTTGCCTCATCCGCGCATGGACGACAGTGGGTGGTGGGTGCCGTCCGTTGGTCGGCACCACATCATCCATCGCAGCTCATTCGCGCAGCATATCCACGAACGCGCGCAGCGCACCGGGCATCTGCCGCTGCTTCGGGTAGTACAGCGCGAAGCCGGCGAACGGTTCGCTCCATTCTTCCAGCACTGCCACCATCTGGCCGGATTCGATATACGGCCGCGCCGTGTCTTCCAGCACGTAGGCCAGGCCGATGCCATCAAGCACTGCACCCACGACGGTGCCCTGCTCACTCAACGTGAGCCGGCCCGGCACATCGATCTCCAGCGCTTGTCCGCTACGCTCGAACTGCCACTTGTAGAGATGCCCGCTGGCGAAGCGGAAGCGGATGCATTCGTGTGCCGCCAGGTCCCGCGGATGCTGTGGTGCCGGGTGTCGCCGCAGGTAGTCCGGCGAGCCGACAATCAGCCCGCGCAGCGGTGGCCCCATCGGCACCGCCACCATGTCCTCGGGCACGAACTCGTGCAGGCGCACGCCGGCGTCGTAGCCCTCGGCGACGATGTCGACCAGGCCATCGTTCTCGGTCAGCTCCACCCGCACGTCGGGGTGAGCGTGCAGGAAGCGCGCCAGTCGCGGCCCCAACTGGGTCGGTACCGCCGCGCGGGTGGCGTTGATGCGCAGCAGGCCGGCCGGGGCGGCACGGAACTGGTTCATCTCTTCCAGCGCGTCATGCACCTGGCCCAGCGCCGGCTGCAGGCGCTCCAGCAGGCGCTGCCCGGCCTCAGTCAGGGCCACGCTGCGGGTGGTGCGATGGAACAGGCCCACCCCCAACCGTTCTTCCAGCGCGCGGATCGCATAGCTCACTGCCGAGGTCGACAGCGCCAGCTCGGCACCGGCGCGGCGGAAGCTGCGGTGGCGGGCGACCGCGGCAAACGCGGCCAGGTGGGTGAGGTTGTCAGTGGCCATGATTGTGCAGTTCCACTTGATGAATCATGCCGATATCCGCGATTCCTGCCGCTGGGAACGGGGCGTATTGTAAAACGCCTTTCGATAAACCCTGCCAAGGATTCCCCATGTCCCTCGCCCGTGGTTACGCCGCCCATTCACATACCGACCCGCTGATTCCGTACGAGTTCGAACGCCGCGCGGTCGGCCCGGACGATGTACGCATCGAGATCCTCTACAGCGGCATCTGCCACTCCGACCTGCACCAGGCCCGCGACGACTGGGGTGGCTCGATCTACCCGATGGTGCCGGGTCACGAGATCATCGGCCGCGTCACCGAGGTCGGCAGCAACGTCACCCGCTTCAAGGTCGGCGACCACGCCGGCGTGGGTTGCATGGTCGACTCCTGCCGCCACTGCGACGCCTGCCAGCACGACCTGGAGCAGTACTGCGCCGAGGGCGCGACCTGGACCTACAACGGCCGTGAACGCGAAAGCGGCGCACCGACCTACGGCGGCTATTCCGACCACGTGGTGGTCGAGCAGCGCTTCGTGGTGAAGGTTTCCGACACCCTCGACCTGAAGGCGGCCGCACCGCTGCTGTGCGCCGGCATCACCACGTGGTCGCCGCTGCGCCATTGGAAGGTCGGCCCGGGCCAGAAGGTCGGCGTGATCGGCCTCGGCGGCCTCGGCCACATGGGTGTGAAGTTCGCCAAGGCGCTCGGTGCGCACGTGGTGATGATCACCACCACCCCGGAAAAGGGCGCCGATGCCAAGCGCCTGGGCGCCGATGAGGTGCTGGTCTCGCGCGATGCGGCGCAGATGAAGGCGCACGCCGGCAGCTTCGACTTCCTGCTCAATACCATCCCGGTCAGCCATGACACCAATCCGTACATGGGCCTGCTCAAGCGCGAAGCCACCATGTGCCTGGTCGGCGTGCTGACCGAACTGGACCCGCCGTTGACCGGTGGCAGCGTGATCTTCGGCCGCAAGCACCTGACCGGCTCGGCGATCGGCGGCATGGCCGAAACCCAGGAAATGATGGACTTCTGTGCCGAGCACGGCATCGTCAGCGATGTGGAGATGATCGACATCAGGAACGTCAACGAAGCCTGGGAGCGCATGGCAAAGAACGATGTGCGCTACCGCTTCGTGATCGACATGGCGACGTTGAAGAACGCGGCCTGAGCCAAGACGGATCTGGAAATGAAAAACCCCGGCAATGCCGGGGTTTTTCTTTTGGGTAGTGCCGGCCGCTAGCCGGCAACCCCGCATGACGGTCAGTACGCGAACTCGCGGAACACCGGATCGACGTCACCATGCCAGCGGCCATGGAACAGCGCCAGCTTGCGCTCGGCCGGGGTCAGGCCGGATTCGACGATCTCCTGCAGCACGTCCAGGAACTTGCTCTCGTCCTGGCCATCGGCATTACGTGCGGCGCGACGCTTGAGGCCTTCCACCGAGATCTTGACCGCCTCGCCGGCGAGGTCACGCACGGTGCCATTGCGGAACGGCAGGTTCATCGCATGCTTCGGCACGCCGTCACGCAGCGCATGGCGCTCGGCCAGGGTGAAGTCACGCACCAGGTCCCAGGCGGCATCCAATGCGGTGTCGTCATACAACAGGCCCACCCAGAATGCCGGCAGCGCACACAGGCGGCTCCACGGGCCACCATCGGCACCACGCATTTCCAGGTACTTCTTCAGGCGCACTTCCGGGAACGCGGTGGTCATGTGGTCCGACCAGTCGCGCAGCGTCGGCAGCGCACCCGGCAGCACCGGCAGCCTGGCCTGCATGAAATCGCGGAAGCTCTGCCCGCTGGCGTCGTGGTAGATGCCATCGCGGTAGGAGAAATACATCGGCACGTCGAGCAGGTAGTCGACATAGCGCTCGTAACCAAAACCATCCTCGAACACGAAGTCGAGCATGCCGGTGCGGTCGGCGTCGGTGTCGGTCCAGATGTGCGAGCGGTAGCTCAGGTAGCCGTTCGGCTTGCCTTCGGTGAACGGCGAATCGGCGAACAGCGCGGTGGCGATCGGCTGCAGCGCCAGCGACACGCGGAACTTCTTCACCATGTCCGCTTCGGTGGCGTAGTCCAGGTTCACCTGCACCGTGCAGGTGCGGGTCATCATGTCCAGGCCCAGCGAACCGACCTTGGGCATGTACGAGCGCATGATCTTGTAGCGCCCCTTGGGCATCCACGGCATTTCATCGCGCTTCCACTTCGGCTGGAAGCCCATGCCGAGGAAACCCAGCTGCAGTTCGCCGGCCACCTGCGCCACTTCATTGAGGTGGGTGCCGGTCTCCACGCAGGTCTGGTGGATGGTTTCCAGCGCCGCACCGGACAGTTCCAGCTGGCCGGCCGGTTCCAGCGTCACCGAGGCGCCATCGCGCAGCAGGGCAATCGTGCTGCCGTTCTCCTGCACGGGCTCCCAGCCGAAGCGGACCAGGCCGTTGAGCAGCGCTTCGATGCCGCGCTCGCCCTCGAAGGTCGGCGGGCGCAGGTCATCCAGGCGGAACCCGAACTTCTCGTGCTCGGTGCCGATGCGCCACTGCGCGCGGGGCTTCTCGCCGGAGGCGATCACCTCCACCAGCTGCGAGCGGTCGGTAATGGGGGTATCGGCGACGTGGCTGGGGCTCGACAAGGGAAAGGCTCGCTGGACGGTGGCGGGGGATGTGGGGCTCGCGGCCTTCCATCGCAAGGGCGCACTATAGCGTGGCACCCCGTCGCGTCATGCGACGGTGACGGGTTTCAGCATCCTACCGACGCCCTCTTGACCCTCGTACACTCAACGTCATGAGCCGCCATTCACGACACCCCGAACTGCACCGCTCCGAACGCGTCGGCTGGCTGCGCGCCGCCGTGCTGGGCGCCAACGATGGCATCGTCTCGGTGGCCGGGCTGGTGGTTGGCGTGGCGGCCAGCGGCGCCTCGGCTGCAACCATTCTGGCCACCGGCGTGGCCGGCACCGTAGCCGGCGCGATGTCCATGGCTGCCGGCGAGTATGTGTCGGTGCAGACCCAGGCCGACACCGAAGCAGCCGACCTGGCGATGGAGAAACGCGAACTGCGCGACAACCCGCACAGCGAGCTGGAAGAGCTGGCCGCGATCTACCGCCACCGTGGCTTGGAACCTGCATTGGCCCGGCAGGTAGCCGAACAGCTCACCGCCCACGATGCGCTGGGCGCGCATGCGCGCGACGAACTGGGCATCACCGATACCCTGCGCGCCCGCCCGCTGCAGGCAGCGCTGGCCTCGGCCGGTGCGTTCGCCTGCGGTGCGGCGCTGCCAGTGCTGGCCGCCCTGCTGGCGCCGGTCGACAAGGTCGCACTGATGACCACGGCCAGTACCCTGCTCGGCCTGTGCCTGACCGGCGCGGTGGCAGCCCAGGCCGGCGGCGCCCCGCCGGTACGCGGCGCAATGCGTGTGATGTTCTGGGGTGCACTGGCAATGGCCGCCGCTGCAGGCGTCGGTCGCCTGTTCGGCGCCCAGGTGACATGACCGGCATGCTGCCGCCAGTTACCGCACTGCTGGCCGAGATGGCCAGTCTGGCCGGCTGCGCACGCGCCGAAGGTTATGCGTGCATCACCGCTCGGCGCGAACATGGCGCCAGCTCGGTGGAGATTCCGCAACCCCAGTTCGCGATCCTGCTGGAAGGCCGCAAGCAGGTGCGTACCGCGCACCAGTCGCTGGAGTTCATCCCCGGCGACATCCTGCTGCTGACCCAGCGATGCCGCATCGATGTAGTCAACACCCCCGACCCACGCAGTGGCCGCTACCTCAGCGCCATCGTGCCGCTGTGTGCCGAAGTGCTGGCGGCCGCACGCACGCTGTGGAGCGGGGAGCTTCCCGCCGTTGGTCATGCGATGGCGCGACTGCCGTTGATCGATCATGGCGCGGTGCTGCGCCAGTGGCGGCAATCGCTGCAGGACGGCCGTTACAGCGAAGCGCGGCTGGCCCTGGCCTCGTTGGTACTGACCCTGTGCCGGCAGGGCCACGGCAACCTGCTGCTGCCGCAGGCGCCGAGCCTGGGCGAACAGATCCGCGACCGCATCGCCGCCGAACCGGCCCGCGACTGGCAATCGCGTGATGTGGAAGCGCTGTTCGCGCTGAGCGGCGCGACCCTGCGCCGTCGCCTGGCGGCCGAGGACACCAGCCTGCGCCAGCTGCTCACCGAGGCCCGGCTGGCGCATGGCATGCAGCTGCTCTACACCACGGACCTGCCGTTGAAGACCGTGGCCGCACGCGCGGGCTATCGGTCTGCGGCGAGTTTCAGCAAGCGCTTCGCCGAGCAGTACGGGCTGGCTCCCACAGACATTTGAGGGGGTTCGGCAGGGCCTGCAGCCCTGCACCTGCAGAGGCAACGGCAACAGCGAAAGCAACAGCAACAGCGGGCTATCCGTGGGATGGCGGGGCGGTGTGGGTGGGCAGGACACGCCGTAAACCCATCCATGGGGGCTCGATGGCGCCATCCATGGCGCCAACGGTCCTGCCCATCCACACCGCCCCACCTCTGACAGATTCCTGCGATCTGCCGGAATGGAACGACCTGCTCTTGGTGGGCGTCGACCTTGGTCGACACGTAGATCCATGCCATGCATGGATGAATCACGATTGAAAAACGCTCAACCGACTTCGTACAGCTCCAGCGGCAGGCCATCCGGATCGGCGAAGAAGGTGAAGCGGCGGCCGGTGTATTCGTCCATGCGGATCGGTTCGCAGGCGACGCCATGCGCGGCCAGGCGCTGGATGAAGGGTTCCAGTGCAGCCACCCGGAACGCGAGGTGGCGCAGGCCCTGGGCTTCGGGGCGGCTGGGGCGCGGTGGTGGTGAGGGGAAGGAGAACAGCTCCAGCTGGCCGCCGTCGGGCAGGGCCAGGTCCAGCTTCCAGGAGTCGCGCGCGGCGCGGTGGTTCTCGGCCAGCACGCGCAGGCCGAGGATGCGCACGTAGAAGTCCTTCGAGCGTGCGTAGTCGCTGCAGATCAGTGCGGCGTGGTGGATGCCCAGCAGGGCGTCGGAACCGGTGTTCATTGCAGAGTGTCCAGCCAGCGCTGGGCGATCTTCTGCGCCAGCGGGTACGGTTCGGGATCGTTGCGGTTGGTCAGCACGATCACGGTCAGGTGCTTTTCCGGGTGGCGCACGATCACGTTGCGGAAGCCGATGCTCTCGCCGCTGTGCCATTGCACCGGGCCGTTCAGGCGCCAGCCGAAACCGTAATGCGGCACGTCCGGTTCCGATGTGGCCGTGGCCGGGCTGAACATCGCGCGGCGCGAAGCCTTCGACAGCAGCCGGTCGTCATGCAGCGCGGCGTCCCAGCGGGCGAGATCGTCCAGCGAGGAATAGATGCCGCCATCGCCGAGCACGGCGCTGGTGGTGCTCTGGTCGGTGCGCTGCCAGCGGCCGTCGATCCGGCTGTAGCCATAGGCGCGCGCGGCGACCGTGTCCACGCCGTCCTGGTGGGCCACGGTATGCGCCATGCCCAGTGGGCGGAAGATGCGCTGCTGCAGGAAGGCGGCGAAATCCTGGCCGGACGCGCGGCCGACGATCAGGGCCAGCAGCGCGTAGCCGCTGTTGCTGTAGCGGTACTGCGTGCCGGGTGCGAAATTCAGGCGGTCCTCGCGCGACAGCAGGGTCAGCACGTCGGCGTCATGCACCTGCCGCGTGTCAGCCGGGTCCATCAGGTCTTCGTAATCGAGCAGGCCGCTGGTGTGCGAGAGCAGTTGGCGGATCGTGATGGCCGCTGCAGCCGGCGGCAGTTCGGGCAGCCACTGTCGTGCAGGCTGATTCAACCGCAGCCGTCCATCCTCCACCAGCAGCAGCACCGCCGCAGCGGTGAACTGCTTGCTGACCGAGGCCAGCCGGAAGTTGCTGGCGGCAGTGACCGCAGTACCGTCCTCCACCACTGCCAGGCCGTAGCCACGGCGGAACACCGGCTGCCCGTCATGCAGCACCAGCACGGCGGCGCCGGGCACCCGGCCATCGTAGGCCTGCATCAGGCCGTCGATGCCCGCATCCGGTGGGGTCAGCACCGGCGCGGCGGAGCCCGCCACTGGCAGCAGGCCCAGCACGACGGCGAACAGGGCGACGGCAGGGCGCATGGCGGCTCCGGAGGGGTCAGGGTGAAGGGGCTGGTGTGGCGCTGGCGGGCTGCGCCATCCAGCGTTCCATCTTGCGGCCCAGCACGTCCAGCGGCATGGAGCCGTCCTTCAGCAGTTCGGCGTGGAAACGGCGCAGGTCAAAGGCGGCGCCCTGGCGTTCCTTGGCCTTGTCGCGCAGAGCGACGATGGTGGTCAGGCCCGCCACGTTGGACAGCGCCTGGCCGGGCTGGGCCATGATCCGCTCGACTTCGGCGTTGGCGTCGTCGCTGCTCATGTCCACGGTCTTCTGCAGGTAGGTGACGGCCTGCTGCTTGCTCCAACCCTGTGCGTTCACGCCGGTGTCGGCCACTACGCGGGCGGCGCGCAGCAGGCGCGAATACAGGTAGCCGATGCGGTCGTAGGGATCGGTGTAGATGCCCAGGTTCTCACCCAGCGTTTCGGCATACAGGCCCCAGCCTTCGACGAAGGCGAGATCGCCACCGAGGCGGCGGAAGCGTGGCAGCTTGGCCAGTTCCTGCTGCAGGCCCAGCTGCACGTGGTGGCCGGGAATCGCTTCATGCAGGTACTGCACCGGCACGTTCCAGCGCTTGCGGCTGGGCAGGTCGCGGGTGTTCACGTACAACACGGCCGGTTGTCCGGCTGCGGACGGCTGATAGGCCGCTGCCGCGGCGGTGAGCGCACGCTCCGGTTCCACCGCACGGACGTCCAGTGCGGACTTCGGCAGCGTATCGAGCACCTGCGGCAGGCGTGCGTTGACCTGCTGCTGCACCTGGCGGTAGCGGTTGATCAATGCGTTGGCGTCACCGTACTGGAACTGGCGGTCGTTGCGCATGCTGCGCAGCAGCTTGGTCGGCGTGCCGCGCAGCTTGGCATCCTTCATCACGGTGGCAATCTGCGCCTGCAGCTCCTGCACGCGTTGCTCGCCCAGCGCGTGCAGTTGCGCGGCGTTCTGGTCGCTGGCGGTGGTCTGCACGATCAGGCTGGCGTACCAGGCCTGGCCATCGGGCAGCGCGCCCAGGCCGCTGCTGGTGCGCGTGGCCGGCAGGTATTCGGTGGCGATGAAGCCGCGCAGGGCGCGGTAGGCCGGCATGATGCGCAGCTCGATCATGCGCTTGTACTCGGCGCTGATGCGCGCCTTGTCCTCCGCCCCGATGGTGTTGGGCATGGTGCGGATCGGCGACCAGAAAATGCTCTCCTCGGCGGTCGGCTTGATCACCGCATCCAGCTGCGGCAGCACTTTTTCCATCAGGTCGCGTGGTTGCACCACGCCGGCCTTCATGCCCTGGCGCATGTTGTCGATGGCCTGGTCGAACAGCTCGGGAATGCCCAGCGAACGGCGTGACCAGGTGTCGTAGTCCTGCACGGTGTTGAATGGCTGCGCGCCCGCACCGGAGCCGAGGATCGCCATGATGCTGCCGATGTTGTAGTACTGGCTGATCGGCATCATCCAGCTCGGGTAGCGTTCGGCGACCAGTGAGGCGCGCGCGTCGCGCACGAAGATCTCGTAGCTGAGCAGGTCCTGGCCCTGCAGGCCGTCACTGCCGAGTTTTTCGACCTTGCCCAGCCACTGCGTGGTGAAGTCGTGCGACTGCTGGCGCCAGGCGGCGGACAGGATGTTGGGCAGCTGGTCGTTGTAGCGCGATTCCCCCTGGAACGTGGCCTGCAGCGGGTTCAACCGCATCGAGGCATCCCAGTATTCATCGTACAGGCGCTCCAGCTGCACCTGCTTGGGTACGGCCCGGGCCGGGGCGACCGGGCGGGGCGCGGCGCGGCGCGCCGAGCTGCCACGCGCCGGCGCGGTGGCGCGGGCGGGCCTGGCCTTGGGCTTGGCAGCCTGGCGGGTCTGCGCGGCGGCAGGGCGGCTGGCCTTCTTCTTCGCTGCTTCGGCCGACGGCACGGCGCTGAACAGGAACAACGCGGCGATGGCGACGGCCAGGACGCGGGTGGGATGCGGCATCAGGAGCTTCCGTGGAACACAGACCGTGGAGCTTGCACGATCCGGCCGCGTACGGCCAGCGTGAGGGCGCAGTCAGCTTTCCGCTGCTGGGGCTTCAGTCAGCCGCAGCGGCAGCCCGCAACGATGCGGCCCGCTCGGCCCCCAGATAGCGGGTGATGGCACGCCGCATCAGGTACAGCAACGGAATCAGTGCGATCGCAAAACCCATCTTGTAGATGTAGTTGACGCTGCTGACCGCCAGGAACAGCGAGGTCGGCCAGTGTTGCGGGCCCAGCACGAAGGCGATCCAGATCACCACGAAGCTGTCCACCACCTGCGAGATCGCGGTCGATCCAGTCGCACGCAGCCACACGTGGCGCTCACCGGTCGCCTGGCGGATGCGATGGAACACGGCCACGTCGATCAGCTGGCCCAGCAGGAAGGCCACCAGCGAACCGGCGATGGTCCACATGCCCTGGCCGAACACCGCTGCGAACGCGGCCTGGTAATCGGGCACGCCGTGGCCATCCATCGACGTGACCCACCAACTGGCCGGCGCCAGTGAAATGGCGGCGAAGGCGAACAGGAAGCCGTAGCCGATCAGCACCACCGCCAGCCACGAGATGAAGCGCACGCCGCGCTTGCCGAAGAACTCGTTGATGGTGTCGGTCATGATGAACACCACCGGCCACAGCAGGGTGCCGGCGGTGAAGCTGAGCGAGCCGGTCTGGCCGAACAGGTTCCAGTTCAGTGGAGCGATGCCGAGGGTGTCTTCCAGCGCGAAGATCTTCACCCCGATCAGCTCGGCCAGCACCGCATTGCCGCAGAAGAACGCGGCCAGCACGATGAACAACAGGACCGCGCGGTCCTGCAGCGGGCGCTCGATCGGCGCCGGGGTCATTCGGTGCGTTCGCCGGTGCGTTCGCCGGTGCGTTCGCCGGCGCGGGTGAACGGCACGCTGGACGGCGCCACGGCTCCGCCGGAAATGATGAAGCTCATGGCCTGGTCGACGGTCCAGTCGGTCGGGGTCAGCAGTTCCACCGGCACGATTTCCAGGTAGCCCGAGGTCGGGTTCGGCGTGGTGGGCACGTACACCGCGGCCAGCTCACGGTCGGTGCCGTGTTCCTTGATCACGCGGGTGACCAGGCCGACCGATTTCATGTCGCGGTGCGGGAAGTCGATCAGCACCACGCGCTGGGTGCTGCCCGGCTCGGTCTGCAGCATGTCCAGCAGCTTCTTGGCACTGTCGTAGATGATGCTGGCCAAGGGGATGCGCTTGATGACCGCGCCGACCCAGCGCAGCAGGCGCTGGCCAAGCACGCGGCGGCTGGCCACGCCCACCGCCAGGATCACCAGCAGGGTCGCCAGCAGGGCGATGGTGTCCTGGATCCACTCGGCGCGGACCCAGCCCAGATAGTGCGGGAAGCTGGTTGCGATCTGTTCGGACAGCGGCACCACCAGCGGGCTGGAAATACCCGACAGCAGCACGAACACGAACTTGACCACGACCCAGGTCAGCCAGATCGGCAGCAGGGTCAGCAGGCCGGTCAGGAACAGGCGCTGCAGGGAGGGGCGGGGGACCAGGGCGGGGGCTTCGAGCGACATGCGCGCATTGTAGCGGTCACGGCCGGTCGATTACGCTGGGGAATCGACTGCGGCAACGGCACATGGAAGGGAAGCTGTGTTGAAGATTCTGCGCGGACTGGGCTGGACCCTGGCAGGCCTGCTGGTGCTGGCCATCGTGGTGTGGTGCGCCTCGCGCATGTGGCCGGTGCCCGAATCGCGCCTGCAGGCGCAGCAGCGACTGGAAGCACGCCTGCCGGTGAGCGGCCGCAATGGATATGCACTGTTGTGGACGCTGCCGTTCGACGATCTGGATGCCCAGCAGCGCGAGCAGGCGCTGGCCGAGGATGTACGGCGCTGGGAAGCCGATGCACATGGCGGAAGCAGCGGCCGGACACACCTGGTAGCCAACCATGCCGAGCTGCACTCGCGGCCCGGGGCCAGTTGCGGGCCGGCCGCCAGCGGCTGTCTCGCCCAGGTCCGCGCGGACCCGCAACGCTTCGTGGAGGCCCACGCCGGGCACCAGCAGTTGCATGCGCGGCTGGATCAGCTGGCCGACGCCGACTACTTCGCGTCGCCGTTCCCGCCGAAGGGCGAGGGCATTCTGGTCCCGTTGCCGGCCTATGGCGTAGTGATGGACGCCACCAGTGCACGCGCGCTGGCCTATGTGCAGGGTGACATTGACGGTGCCCTGCGTGGTGCCTGCCGTGGCCTGCAGCTGGGCCGGCGGCTGGTGCCCGGCAGCAGTTATCTGGTCGAGAGCATCATCGGTGCCAGCCTGGTGCAGGCCAATGCCCAGCTGCTGGCCGACATGCTGGTTGAACTGCCTGCCGACCACCCCCTGCCGGCCGAGTGCGAACAGGCCATGCAGCCGTTGCGGGCCGAGGAACAGAGCCTGTGCCGTGCGATGCAGGGCGAGTACGCGATGAGCCGGGCGGCGATCGAGTCCTCGGCCCGGGAATTTGGTGGCGTCCTGGTGCTGGATCGGAGCAGCACGTTGGCGCGCGTGGCCGGCAATCTTGGCTGGGCCTGTGGCGCAGCCGCCACGGCCGCGCTGGAGGCCGATCGGCCGCTGCCGTTACAAGCGCCGCCGCAGCGGGATTTCGGTTGCCTGTCCAATGTGATGGGGTGCGTGCTGACCGAGATTGCCGCGCCCGTCTATCCTGCGTATTCGTCACGGTCCCAGGACGCGGCGGCGATGCTGCGCCTGCTTGGCGCCCAGCGCTGGTTGCGGCAGCAGGCGCAAGACCCGGCTGAGGCGCTGCAGCGGTTGCCTGCGCAGTTCCGCTCGCCGGTGCGGTCGCCGCAGCTGTCCGCAGATGGCCACCATCTGCAGGTGCCGCGGCGCTCTCCAGCGCGCAGCGCTGATGAGAACCCGTGGCTGACGGTACCGCTGCAGGCGGAGCCAGCTTCGGCTGCCTTGGCGCGCGATTGAGGCGCGCTCAGCGTGCGTGTGGCTTCAACCGCAGGTAGACCTGCTTGCGCACCTGGGCGACCACTTCGCCGCTCTCATCGACCACGTCGTTGCTGAACCAGCGCAGCACCTTCTCACCACTGGCTGCTTCCGTGCGCAGTTCATCCAGCAGCGCGTCGTCGATGCGGAATGACGTGCGTACGGTGCCGCGGCCGGGCTTGAGGAAGTCGATGGCGCCTGCTCGGTCCCACACGTAGTAGTCGCGCCCGAGGATGTGCAGCAGGCCCAGCATCCAGAATGGATCGGTCATCGCGAACAGGCTGCCGCCAAAGTGCGTGCCGACGTAGTTGCGGTTCCATGGCCGCAGGCGCAGCTCGACATCTATCTGCCGGTAGTCCGGCGTGATGCGGGTGACATGGATGCCGGTGAACAGGAACGGTGGCCAGAGATTGATACCGAAGCGGAACAGGTGAGCGTTCATGCGGGTGCGGGTGCGGGGACGCAGGGCGAGGCGCCCAGTCTAGCCATTCGCATGCGTATGTTGCACCCCGGCGGCGGCGAGGGTCACGCCTTGTCGTCGATCACATACCCGTCGCGGCCGTTGGCCTTGGCCTGGTACAACGCGGCGTCGGCGCCTTCGACGAAATGATGCGGTTGCAGCGTGCCGTCAGGCACGCGGGTGAACACGCCGATGGTGAGGGTGACGGCACCGTCGCTGCCATCACCGGGGGCCGGCAGTACACGCACGCAGGCGATCAGGTCCTCGACGACCTGGCGTGCGCCTTCGGCCGGGGTATCCGGAAGCACCAGTGCGAACTCATCGCCACCGTAGCGCGCGGCCATGTCGCGTGGGCGCCGTGCATGCGCACCGATCAGCCGTGCAACATCGCGCAGCACGCGGTCGCCGACCTGATGCCCGTGGCGGTCGTTGTGGCGCTTGAAATGGTCGACGTCGATCAGTGCCAGGCTCAAGGACCTGCCACTGCGGCGCGCGGCATCGCATTCCTGCTGCAGTGACTGCTCGAAACGCAGGCGATTGCCGAGGCCGGTCAGCGCATCACGGTTGGCCTGGCGGTGCCAGGCCGAGATCCGCCAGATCGCCCAGGACAGCAACACCAGCAGGATGCCCAGCATTGCGCTTGCCGGTGCCCACCACAGGTCACCGGCACGCAACAGCAACCAGCTCAGCAGCGGTGGAAGCGGCAGCGAGCACAGTGCGGCAAGCCATGGCAGGCGCAGGCCGAGCAGGAGCACGCACAACGCGGCCAGCACGCCGCTGATGGCGTGCTGCCAGAGGCGTGGCAGCAGATCGATCTGCTTGTGCTGCAGCAGCATCGACGCGATGTTGGCCTGGTATTCGCTGCCGCTCATCCAGTACTCGCGGGTGGTCGGGGTCAACAGCCGCGGTGCGATGCCGCTGGCCGTCATGCCCACCACGATGCGGCGGCCATGCAGCATCGCCGTGTCCACGTGACCATCAAGTACGTCGGCATAGGACACCTGCGGCAGGCGCTCGGGCGGCCCCGCATAGCGCACGCGCACGTAGTCGTCGCGTCGCCACTGATAGGGCGAACCGATCTGCGGATCGGGATCGGGCAGGCCGTGCACCGTGCCCGGCGGCAGGTCGGCCAGCGCCAGGCCCAATGCCGGCCAATGGGCCTTGCCGATGCCCGCATGCAGATACACACCGCGCGCGACGCCATCGCCGTCCACTTCCACATCGGTATGGCCGATTGCCGCAGCACTGCTCGCGATCTGCGGAATCGGCAGCATTTCCTCGGCCATGCGGTCGCCGGCGGCCGGCGCCGCCAGCACTGGCAGCACCACCCGGCCACTGCGGCGGATCGCTGTGGCCAGTTCATCGTCCTGCTGGCTGTCGCGTCGATCCGGCTCAGACAGCATCAGGTCCAGTGCGATGCGCTCGGCACCGGCGTCGGTCAGCCGGTCCAGCAGGCGCGCATGGACCGAACGGGGCCAGGGCCATTGGCCGATGCGCTGCAGGCTGCCCTCGTCGATGGCCACGATCAGCACGCTGGGGTCGGGGCGGTACTCCCAATTTCCAACCATGGCGTCATAGGCGGCTTCGTCCTGGCGCCACAGCCACTGGCCGTGGCTGGCGATCACCGTCAGCACGCCGGCCAGCAGTGCCAGCAGAATCCGCTTCGACCACGGCAGCGGCGAGCGCCTCATAACAACAGCAACAGCAGCAGGGCGCCGCCACCAGCGCCGTAGCACAGACGGCAAGGCAGCTTGATCTGCTGGGCCGGCGAGTACTCGCCCGCATGCCCGTCGTCGTCGATGTACTGCACGCGCACATGCAGGGTGCCGCTCCACGGCTGCTTGAAGCTGACCTGCGGCTCGCTTACGGTCTGGTCGACCAGGGGGGCCCGGAAGTCGCCTCGACGGTCCACCTGCACCCGGTACCGCTGGCCTTCGCTGCCGGCCTGCCAGCGGAGGGTCAGTTCGCCACGCGTGGCCTCAGGCGGCTGCAGGGCCGGGTCGACCGGTTCATTGCTCAGTTGCAAGGGCAGGGCCTGGCCATAGCGGCCCTGGTGGCCGTTGCCATCGCGCGAGGCCACCCGCCAGAAGTACTGGCCGGGCGGCAGCGGCTGCGCCAGGCGCAGGTCGGTGCCCGGGGTGCTTTGTTCCTGCAGCGGTTGCTCGAAGTTCGGCTCGGCGGCAATCTGCAGCACGCTGCTGCGCGCACCGGGCGCCTGGCTCCAACGGAAGCGCGGTCGGTCGCTGTTGATGGTCTGCCCGTGCAGCGGGGCCACCGTCAGTGGCGGCGGGGGCTGGTCGCCGAGTTCGAAATCGGCGCTGGCGTCGAGGCCTTCCACACCCTGCGCATCCACGGCGCGCAACAGGATGCGCAACTGGCCGGGGGGCAGGTCGCCGATCGCCAGCCGGGTATCGGTGGTGGTGGCGGCAAACAGCAGGATTTCCGGCGTTGCCGACAGCACCACTTCAACGCGGTAGCGGGCGGCGCCGTCGACGGGGTCCCAGGCGAGGAGGGCCGGCAAGGGCGCCAGGCGCATGCCGTCGCTGCGCAGCTGCGGTGCTGGAAGAAGGGCGGAGACAGCATCCGGCGCCGTATCGGCGCTGCTGCTGAGGCTGGCCTGTCCAGGCTGGACCAGGCGCTTGCCGTGGATGTTGCCGACCTGCACCTTGCCCTGCAGCACTTCGGTGGCAGCCACATGGCCGGCGTCACCGGCGCTGACCCGGAATACGGTACCGCGTACGCTGCTGGTCGCCGTAGGTGCATCGATGATGTAGCGCGAGGCGGGGCCACGGGCAGGCGTCACCCGGTTGCTGGCGCGGCCCTGCTGGAGGCGCACGCGGGTATCGACCATGCCGGTGTGGCCGTAACGGCTGAGCTGGTCCAGGCGCAGCCGGGAATGCTCGCGCAGCTGCAGGCGGGAAGCGTCGGCGAATTCAAGCGTGACGCTGGAGTCGCCCTCGGTCTGCACCGTGTCACCGATGCGAAGCTGTTCCCCGGCCAGTAGCGCGCGCGTGGCGCTGCCATCGGCGCCGGACAGTTCGACCTTGCCCCTTACCGACAGCACGCGGGCGGGGGCTGGTTCGATGCGCAGCCAGCTGATCGGGAAGCGCAGCAGCTGCCCCGGCGGCAGCTGGTAGGGGTTGTCGATGCGGTTGTGCTGTTGCAGCTGCTGCCAGCGTACCGAGGGCTTGAGATACAGGCCACCCAGGTCCCACAGGGTATCGCCGGGACGGACCCGGTAGTTCCAGTCCTGGGCCGCGGCAATGGCCGGCAGGAAGAGAAGAGCGCAGAGCAGCGCGCCCTGGAAGCGCATGGCGAACGACAGCGAGCGGACGAAGGTCACAGTTTGCAATCCCGGCAATGCGGGGGCGCAGCTGCAAGACCCCATGGCCCCGACCTCATCCCCCCGAACGGATCGTGGCGGCCGCACGGCCGCCATCCAGTGCATTATTGCCCGCGTTCAGTGCAGGGATTCTGAACGAGGACGGCTCCCGTTCAGAACAGCAGCGAGGCCATCCGGCGACGGTACTGGCCGACCAGGTCCTCGTCGGAGATCACATTGAAGGCGTCGATCAGGGCCTTGCGCGGCAGCCCTTCCTCGAACGTGCGGTCGATCCGCAGCATTTCCAGGAACTGGGCCAACGCAGCTTCGTCATGGCCCCCGAGCAACAGTTGCACGCCGCGCAGATGGCGGGCCTTGAGGTCCTTGCCATCGGCGGCGATGCGGGCGTCCAGCACTTCAGCGGCCGGGGCATCCTTCAGCGCGGCGGCGAAGGCCAGGCGGGCGCGGGCACGCACGGCGCGGTCGTCGGTGGCCAGATTGGCGGGCAGGCCGTCGATCAGGGTGCCGGCTTCGTCCACGCCACCGATCTGCAGCAGGGCCAGGGCCAGGTCGAGCTTCAGCTCGTCCTTGTCCGGCTCGGCGGCGATCTGGGCACGCAGCACATCGACCTGCGCCTGCGGGTCCAGCGGGGCGTCATCTTCGGGCGCGGCGTCGCCGACATCGGCCGGCACGATGCCGTGCTGGGCCAGGAACTCACGCAGCTGGCCTTCCGGAATCGCGCCCGGGAAGCCATCCACCAGCTGGCCGCCCTTGACCAGGAACACGGTCGGCACCGAGCGGATCTGGAAGGCCGCTGCGATCTGCTGTTCCTTGTCGACATCGACCTTGGCCAGTTCGAAGGCGCCGTTGTACTCGGCGGCCAGTTTTTCCAGCATTGGGCCCAGGGTCTTGCACGGCCCGCACCAGGTGGCCCAGAAGTCGACCAGCACCGGCGTCTGCAGCGACTTCTGCAGGACTTCGGCCTCGAAGGTCGCAGTGGTGGCGTCGAATACGTAGGTCGTCTCGGTCATGGGGGAGGCATCGTTTGGCGTCTGGAGTCCGATTCTATGGTGACGATCGATGCCGGTCTCAACCCGGGTTGTGGTAAATGCCTGACAATGCAGTCTTCCTCTCGCCGTACTTTCCGGAGTCTGCATGTCGTCCCTGTCCCCGTTGCTGCGCCTGCCTGGCCTGGTCGCCGCGCTGCTGTTTGTACTGGCAGTGATCGGTTTCGGCGCCGGCCTGGACGGCTACGCACAAGCCCGTCATCCGGTGGCACTGCTGGGCGCGCAGGGGGTGCCGCATGCGCTGGCCTTCAATCTGCTGGGCTTCGTGCTGCCGGGCCTGCTGGCGGCGATCGTGGCCGAGTGCCTGCGCCGCGGGCTGCCGGCAACCGCCGGCTGGGCGCCACGGGTGGGCAGCCAGATGCTGCTGCTGGCCGGGTTGGCCTTCGCCGCGATGGGGTTGCTGCCGCTGGATGTGGATGACCTGCACGGGCCGGCCAGCCAACTGCATGCCAGCGCCTGGATGATCTGGGTGCTGGGTTTTGTCGCCGGAACCCTGCTGCTGGCCGTATCCGGTCTGCGCCAGGTGCATGGCCGCGCGCTGGGCGTACTGGCGCTGGGCTGCGGCATGCTGGCCGCGCTGGCCGCGTTTGCCCCGCAGGGCGTACTGCCGGCGCCGCTGGCACAACGGCTGGCGTTTGCGTGCTGGGCAGTCTGGCTGGGGGCGGCCCTGCCGCTGTCGCGCCCACGCTGAGACGCCTCCCGGGGCGTCGCGGCGCCTGCCTCCGGCGGGCAGGATTGGAGACGTTTGCCGCACTGCGGTACGCTGTACCGCTTTGCCGCCGCATCCGCGTGTTCCATGACCAGCGCTGAAACCAACGCCTACGACCCGCAGCAGGTTGAATCCGCCGCCCAGCAATACTGGGACGCTACCCGTGCCTTCGAGGTCGACGAGACTTCGGACAAGCCGAAGTACTACTGCCTGTCGATGCTTCCGTACCCGTCCGGTGCGCTGCACATGGGCCACGTGCGCAATTACACGATTGGCGACGTGATCAGCCGCTACAAGCGCATGACCGGCCACAACGTGCTGCAGCCGATGGGCTGGGACGCGTTCGGCCTGCCGGCGGAAAACGCCGCGATCAAGAACAAGACCGCGCCAGCGGCGTGGACCTACAAGAACATCGACCACATGCGCAGCCAGCTGAAGTCGCTGGGCTACGCCATCGACTGGTCGCGCGAGTTCGCCACCTGCCGCCCGGATTATTACGTCCACGAGCAGCGCATGTTCACCCGCCTGATGCGCAAGGGCCTGGCCTATCGCCGCAATGCGGTGGTGAACTGGGACCCGGTCGACCAGACCGTGCTGGCCAACGAGCAGGTCATCGACGGCCGCGGCTGGCGCTCGGGTGCCCTGGTCGAGAAGCGCGAGATCCCGCAGTGGTTCCTGCGCATCACCGACTATGCCCAGGAGCTGCTGGATGGCCTGGACGAGCTGGACGGCTGGCCGGAATCGGTAAAGACCATGCAGCGTAACTGGATCGGCCGTTCCGAAGGCCTGGAGATCCAGTTCGACGTGCGCGATGTCGACGGCAGCGCGCTGGACCCGCTGCGTGTGTTCACCACCCGCCCGGACACGGTGATGGGCGTGACCTTCGTGTCGATTGCCGCCGAACACCCGCTGGCGCTGCACGCGGCGAAGAACAATCCGGAACTGGCCGCGCTGCTGGTCGACCTGAAGCAGGGGGGGGTGTCCGAAGCCGAGCTGGAAACCCAGGAAAAGCGCGGCATGGATACCGGCCTGCGCGCGCTGCACCCGGTGACCGGCGAGCCGGTCCCGGTGTGGGTCGCCAACTTCGTGCTGATGGGCTACGGCACCGGCGCGGTGATGGCGGTGCCGGGCCATGACCAGCGCGACAATGAAGTGGCCAACAAGTACGGGCTGCCGATCAAGCAGGTCATCGCGCTGAAGGATCCGCGCACCGACGAAGAGCGCACCTGGGACGGCAGCCGCTGGCAGGACTGGTACAGCGACAAGAGCCGTGCCTTCGAGCTGGTCAACTCGGCCGAATTCGACGGCCTGGACTTCCAGGGCGCGTTCGAAGCGCTGGCCGAACGCTTCGAGCGCAAGGCCCAGGGCCAGCGCCGCGTCAACTACCGCCTGCGCGACTGGGGCGTGAGCCGCCAGCGCTACTGGGGCTGCCCGATTCCGGTGATCTACTGCGCCAAGTGCGGCGCGGTGCCGGTGCCGGAAGAACAACTGCCGGTGGTGCTGCCGGAGGACGTGGCGTTCTCGGGTACCGGTTCGCCGATCAAGACCGACCCGGAATGGCGCAAGACCACCTGCCCGGACTGCGGCGGTGCGGCCGAGCGCGAGACCGATACCTTCGACACCTTCATGGAGTCGAGCTGGTATTACGCCCGCTACACCTCGCCGGGTGCCCGTGACGCTGTCGACAAGCGCGGCAACTACTGGCTGCCGGTGGACCAGTACATCGGTGGCATCGAGCACGCGATCCTGCACCTGATGTATTTCCGCTTCTACCACAAGCTGCTGCGCGACGCGCGGATGGTGGACAGCAACGAACCGGCGCGCAACCTGCTGTGCCAGGGCATGGTGATCGCCGAAACCTATTACCGCCCGAACCCGGACGGCTCGAAGGACTGGATCAATCCGGCCGATGTGGAAGTGCAGCGCGACGAGCGCGGCCGCATCACCGGCGCCACCCTGATCGCCGACGGCCAGCCGGTGGTGGTCGGTGGCACCGAGAAGATGTCCAAGTCGAAGAACAACGGCGTGGACCCGCAGGCGATGGTCGGCAAGTACGGCGCCGACACCGTGCGCCTGTTCTCGATGTTCGCCGCGCCGCCGGAGCAGTCGCTGGAGTGGAACGAGGCCGGCGTGGACGGGATGGCCCGCTTCCTGCGCCGCCTCTGGGCCCAGGTGCAGAAGCATGCCGCCGACGGCGCCGCCCCGGCGCTGGATGTTGCAGCACTGGACGCCAACCAGAAGGCGCTGCGCCGCAAGACCCACGAAACCATCGGCAAGGTCGGTGACGACTACGGCCGCCGCCACAGCTTCAACACCGCGATCGCTGCGGTGATGGAGTTGATGAACGCACTGGCCAAGTTCGAGGACGGCAGTGAGCAGGGCCGTGCGGTGCGCCAGGAAGCGCTGCAGGCCATCGTGCTGCTGCTGAACCCGATCACCCCGCATGCCAGCCACGCCCTGTGGCAGGTGCTGGGTCACGCGGAGACGCTGCTGGAAGACCAGCCGTTCCCGCAGGCCGATGCCAGTGCGCTGGTGCGCGACGCGCTGACCCTGGCGGTGCAGGTCAACGGCAAGCTGCGTGGCACCATCGACGTGGCGGCCGACGCCGCGCGCGAGCAGGTGGAGGCACTGGCGCTGGCCGAGCCCAACGCGGCCAAGTTCCTGGAAGGCCTGACGGTGCGCAAGATCATCATCGTGCCGGGCAAGATCGTGAACATCGTCGCCGCCTGATGTATCCGCACCGGCGCCCGCGAGGTGGCCGGTGCCATTCCGGTGCAGGGCCAGGCGTCTGATGGCCCTGCATTCACGCGGCTTCGGGCAGGCTGTGTGTTGCCGTGATCGCCCGGCTCCGCCAGACTGTCTCCATGACCCGAATCCTGCTTGCCCTCGTTCTTGTCCTCGGCCTTGCCGGCTGCGGCTTCCATCTGCGCAACAAGCTGATGCTGCCCACCGACACCGCCCCGGTGAAGGTGGTATCCACCGCCCCGTACAGTGAACTGGTCAAGCTGCTCAACCGCAGCCTGCTGGCTTCCGGTGCCAGGCTGGCTGATGAGGACAGCAACGAACCCAGTACCCAGTTGCAGGTGCTGTCCGAGCGCTGGGGCGACCTGCCGATCGCCATCGACTCGCAGGGCCGCGCCCAGGAGTACAGCCTGCGCTATGCGGTGATCTTCATCTTCCGTCGCGAGGATGGCAGCGAACTGGTGCCGCAGCAGGTGATCGAGCTCTCGCGTGACTACGTGTCGCCACCGACCGACGCCACCGGTACCACCACCGAACGCGAGATCCTGGCCAACGAGCTGCGCCGGGAAATGTCCGCCTCGATCATCCGCCGCATCGACAGCGTGGTGCGTGCCGAGCTCGAGAAGGGCGGCAGCCTGTCGGCGCCGAAAGCCAAGCCGATTGAAGGCGCGGTACCGGCCGAGCCGGTCCCCGCAGCCAAGCACTGAGCCGCGGCCATGGAACTGCGTCCGGAGCAGCTGGCCAGCCAGGGCGCTGATACCGCGCTGGCGCCGGTCTACCTGATTGCCGGCCCGGAAACCCTGCGTGTGCTGGAGGCAGCTGACGCCATCCGCGCACGCGCACGCGCCGCCGGCATCGGCGAACGTGAAGTGTTCGACGCCGATGGCCGTGATTTCGACTGGAACCAGCTCGACGCCAGCTTCAACGCGCCCAGCCTGTTCAGTGCCCGCCGCCTGGTTGAGGTGCGCCTGCCCAGCGGCAAGCCTGGCAGGGACGGGGCCGAAGTGATCAGCCAGTTCTGTGCCAACCCGGCGCCGGACGTGGTGCTGATGATCACCGCAAGTGAATGGAGCAAGGCCCACCAGGGCAAGTGGGCCGAAGCGATCAACCGCATCGGCGTGCTGTCGGTGGCCTGGGCGGTCAAGCCGCATGAATTGCCGGACTGGATCGAGCGCCGCCTGCGTGGCAAGGGACTGCGTGCCGATCCTGCCGCCGTGCAGCGCCTGGCCGAGCGGGTGGAAGGCAATCTGCTGGCTGCTGCCCAGGAAATCGATAAGCTGGCGTTGCTGGCCGATGGCCAGCCGCTGGACGTGGAGCGCATGGAGTCGCTGGTGGCCGATGCCGCCCGCTATGACGTGTTCCGGCTGGTGGAAGCGGCCTTTTCCGGCCAACCGCCGGCGGTGCTGCGCATGCTGGCCGGACTGCGCGGCGAGGGCGAGGCGGTGGCTGCGCTGATGCCGATGGTGATCCGCGAGCTGCTGGCGGGCGCTGGCCTGGCCCGGGTGCAGGCCCGTGGCGGCAACCTGGCGGCTGAAATGAAATCGCGCGGTATCTGGGAATCGCGGCAGGCCCCGTACAAGCGCGCGCTGCAGCGGCATCCGGAAAGCAAGCGTTGGGAACGCTTCGTGGCCGAAGCCGGGCTGGTTGACCGCATCGCCAAGGGCCGCGCCGAGGGTGATGCCTGGCTGGCGCTGGAGCGCCTGCTGGTGGTGGTGGCCGAACCGCGTGCCGTGCGCCTGTTGGCGCGGGCCTGAGCAATGAGCCTGCGGATCTATTACGGGGGCACCTTCGATCCGGTGCACCTGGGGCACCTGGCGATCGCGCGTGCGGCCCGTGATGAACTGCAGGTCGCCGTGCGCCTGCTGCCGGCCGCCGATCCGCCGCACCGCGCGGTGCCCGGTGCCACCGCTGAGCAGCGCTGCACGATGTTGTCGCTGGCCATCGGCGACGAGCCGGGGCTGTTGTTGGACCGCCGCGAACTGGATCGTGCCGCCCGCTGCCCCGGTCGTCCGTCGTACACCGTCGACACCCTGCGCGAGCTGCGTGGCGAGCTGGGCCCGAGCCGGCCGCTGGCCTGGCTGGTGGGCGCCGACAGCCTGCTGGGCCTGTCCGGCTGGCACGAATGGGAGGCCCTGTTCGACCTGGCCCACTTCGTGGTGGCCGAACGGCCGGGCAGTCCGTTGCAGGCGTCGATCGATGGCGAGCTGGGGCGTGCCCTGCAAGGGCGCTGGGCCGACAATGAGCAGGCCCTGTTCGCCAGCCCGGCCGGGCGCGTCCTGCGCCTGCACCACCCGCTGCGCGAGGAATCAGCCAGCGCCGTGCGCTCGCAGATTGCCGCTGGCGGCCCCTGGCGCGCACTGCTGCCACCGGCCGTGGCCGACTATGTCGCTGCACACGGGCTGTACCGCCCGGCCACGGCGTGAATGGCGCGGCCGCGCCATCCCCGTATAATCGCCCCCACGTTTATCGAGTCGATCCACTTTGAGCAACCAGACCCAGCCCCAGACCATCAAGGTCGATCTTCCCAGCCCGCCGCCGTCCGTGCCGGAACTGCTGGCCAGCGTCCGCCAAGCCACCGAAGACCTGAAGGCCAAGGACCTGGTCGAGATCGACGTGCGCGGCCGGTCCAGCGTTGCCGATTACATGATCGTCGTTTCGGGCACCTCGACCCGCCACGTCAAGTCGATTGCCGATGAAGTCGTGCGCTTCGCCAAGAACCTGGACGTGATGCCACTGGGCGTGGAAGGCGAGCGCGAGGCCGAGTGGGTGCTGGTCGACCTGGGCGACGTTATCGTCCACGTGATGCTGCCGCGCGTGCGTGAGTTCTACGCCCTCGAGCGCCTGTGGACCGTCGGCGACCAGCCGCCGTCCAGCGACGACGAAGTGGCCTGAGCCACACGATGATGCATCCCTTCGAGGGGGGGGCGGGGGGGGGGGGCGGGGGGGGGGGGGGGGGGGGGGGGGGGGGGGGGGGGGGGGGGGTGCCGGGCGCAGCCCGGCCGAATCACCCCGCTTTTGCCGCATAATCAGCACATGACCGACGACCGCATCATCGGCGCCGGCGCCACCCGCGAGGATGACGCCGCCGACGCCAGCATCCGCCCCAAGCGCCTGGCCGACTATCTCGGCCAGGCCCCGGTGCGCGAGCAGATGGAGATCTACATCGAAGCGGCCAAGGGGCGCGGCGACGCGCTCGACCACGTGCTGATCTTCGGGCCGCCCGGCCTGGGAAAGACCACGCTCAGCCACGTCATTGCCAACGAACTGGGCGTGGCCCTGCGCGTGACCTCCGGCCCGGTGATCGAGAAGGCTGGCGACCTGGCTGCGCTGCTGACCAACCTGCAGCCGCACGACGTGCTTTTCATCGACGAGATCCATCGCCTGTCGCCGGTGGTGGAGGAAGTGCTGTACCCGGCGATGGAAGATTTCCAGATCGACATCATGATCGGCGAGGGCCCCGCTGCCCGCTCGATCAAGATCGACCTGCCGCCGTTCACCCTGATCGGTGCCACCACCCGTGCCGGCCTGTTGACCGCACCGCTGCGTGACCGCTTCGGCATCGTCCAGCGGCTGGAGTTCTACAGCGTCGAAGAGCTGACCCGCATCGTGCGCCGTTCGGCGGCGATCCTGGCCATCGACTGCACCGCCGATGGGGCAGGGGAGATCGCGCGCCGCGCGCGTGGCACCCCGCGTATCGCCAACCGCCTGCTGCGCCGCGTGCGCGACTACGCGCAGGTAAAGGCGGGCGGCCACATCGACGAGGCCGTGGCACAGGCCGCGATGAAGATGCTCAAGGTTGATCCGGAAGGCTTCGACGAGCTCGACCGGCGCCTGCTCAGGACCCTGGTCGACTACTTCGATGGCGGCCCGGTCGGCATCGAGTCGCTGGCCGCGGCCCTGTCCGAGGAGCGTGGCACGCTGGAAGACGTGGTCGAGCCCTACCTGATCCAGCAGGGCTTCCTGGTGCGTACCGCGCGTGGCCGCATGGCCACCCACAAGGCTTACCGGCACATGGGCCTGAAGCCGAAGAACCCGCCGCAGGACCTGTTCGCGGAGGTTCCCGATGTTGGTTGAGCCACTATTCAGTTGGCCGACACGCATTTACTGGGAAGATACCGACGCAGGCGGCGTGGTCTACCACGCCCGCTACGTGGCCTTCATGGAACGGGCCCGGACCGAATGGATGCGTGCGCTCGGCTACGGCCAGGAGCGCATGCGCGCCGAGCATGGGATGGTCTTCGCGGTGCGCTCGATGCAGATGGATTTCATCAGGCCGGCACGGCTGGATGACACCCTGCAGGTGAGCGCCCGTCTAGTCCAGCTGAAGAAGGCCAGCATGGTCTTCGACCAGCAGATCCTGCGCGACGGCGAGTTGCTGCTGTCGGCCCAGGTCCGCATCGCCGCACTGGACGCGGCCAGTTTCCGCCCGCGTGGCATGGACGAGGCCGTCCTTGCCGTGCTGCAACCCCACCTCCACCCCGAATCCGAACACTGAGGAACAACGGATGATCGCAACGCTCCTGGCCCTGCAGGCCACGGTCACCGAGGCACTGCCGGCCGACGTCAGCAACGCCGCGACACAGACCCTTGCCCAGGCCACCACCGGCGGCGGCATCAACTACCTCGAACTGATGGCCAAGGCCAGCCTGCCGGTGAAGATCATCGTGCTGCTCCTGCTGGTCGGCTCGTTCGTCAGCTGGGTGATCATTTTCCGCAAGGCACGCGTGTTCAAGCAGGCCACCCGCGAAGCCGACGAGTTCGAGAACCGCTTCTGGTCAGGCGCCGACCTGGGCAAGCTGTACAGCGCCGCCACCGACCGCAGCCGCAGCGTGACCGGCCTGGAAGCCATCTTCGAAGCCGGTTTCCGCGAGTACACCCGCCTGCGCGACAAGCGCCGCTTGGACGGCCGTGCGCAGCTGGAAGGCGCGCAGCGTGCCATGCGTACCACCTACACCCGCGAAGTGGACCAGCTTGAGCGCAACCTGGAACTGCTGGCCAACATCGGCTCGACCGCGCCGTACGTGGGCCTGGTCGGTACCGTGTTCGGCATCATGGTGACCATGCACGACATGATCAGCAGCGGTGCGCAGGCCGGTATCGCCGCCGTCGCGCCGGGCATCTCCGAAGCGCTGTTTGCCACCGCCATCGGCCTGTTCGTGGCGATCCCGGCAGTGTGGGCCTACAACCGCTTCACCACCCGCGTAGAGCGCATGTCGGTGCGGTTCGAGACCTTTGCCGAAGAGTTCAGCTCCATCCTGCAGCGCCAGAGCGCTGGCGACGAGTAAGCGCCTGACCCGGGAGTCCAAGCCATGTCCGCTGCCATCGGCCGCCGAAAGCGCCGCAAGCTGAAATCGGAAATCAACGTCGTCCCCTACATCGACGTCATGCTGGTGCTGCTGATCATCTTCATGGTCACCGCGCCGCTGCTCACCCTGAGCTTCGACGTCGACCTGCCGCAATCCAACGCCAAGGCGCTGGAAAGCAAGCAGGACCCGGTGATCGTCTCGGTGCGCCAGGACGGCCAGCTCAGCCTGAAGCTGCCCGACGCCAAGGAACCGGCCGCCGTGTCGGCCGAGGAACTGGAAGGCCGCCTGGCTGGCATTGCCGCCCAGGACAAGGGCGTGCGCGTGATCGTCGCCGCCGACCGCGCCGTGGCCTATGAGAAGGTCATCGCCGCGATGGATGTGATCAAGCGCGCCAAGGTAGACAAGGTAGGCCTGGCCACCGATGCACGCTGACGCCCTGCCACCTTCGCATCAGCGCGAACCCGGCTGGGGCCTGCCCCTGGCACTGGCACTGCTGGTGCACCTGCTGGTCGCGCTGGTCTTCATCGTGGCCTGGTTCTGGTCACCCGAGCGCAACACCGATGCCGCTGCCGGTGACCCTTCGGTGGAGGCCAGCCTGGCGCTGTCCGCGTCTGAGGCGTCCGCCGCGCGCCAGGCCCTGCGCCAGTCGGAAAAGCTGGAAGACCTGCCGCCGCCGGTGGCCGAGCCGATCCCGGTGCCGGAAGACACCATTCCGCCGCCGCAGCCGATTCCCGAGCCGCGCCCGCAGGACGCGCCCACGCCCCAGCAGCAACAGGCGCAGGAGCGCGTCGCACAGCCGGACACCAAGGACCAGGAAGCAGTGAGCGCGCTGGCCATCTCGCAGGAGAAGGCCAAGCAGGAGCAGGAAGCCAAGCGCCGCCAGGAACAGATCGACCTGACCGAACGCAAGCGCCAGGAAGAAGCGGAGCAGAAGCTGCGTCTGGCCAAGCAGCAGGAAGCGGACGAGAAGAAGAAGCAGGCCGAGCAGGAGCGCGTGGCCGCTGACAGGGCCGAGGCCGAGAAGCAGAAGAAGATCGCCGAGATCCGTGCCCGCCGCGAGCAGGCCGAGAAGGAAGCCAAGCTGGCCGAGCGGAAGCTGCGCGAGGTCGCCGCCGCGCGCAATGCTGCCGGCAGTGCCGCCGCCGGTTCCAGCGGTGCATCCCAGCCAGCCGCCGGTGGTGGTGGTAACAGCGATGATCTTTCGGCCAAGTACGCTGCCGCGATCCAGGCCAAGGTGCTGTCGCAGTGGGTGCGTCCGGATACGGTGCCGTTGGGCCAGCGCTGCCAGATCACCATCACCCAGATTCCGGGTGGCACAGTGATGCAGGCCAAGGTCAGCCCGAACTGCCCGTACGACGAGGCCGGCAAGCGTTCGATCGAGGCCGCCGTGCTCAATGCGCAGCCGTTGCCGTACCGCGGCTTCGAGTCGGTGTTCGCGCGCACGCTCAACTTCACTTTTACCGCCCAGGATCGCTGAGGCGGGCAGGGCAGGGGGGGCTCGGGCCACTCCTGCCCATGGATGTCGCGCTTGCCTCTGGTGTGCTCGGTTTCGGCCGGGCAGGCTTTAGGCTTCTGTCGAACACCGCCCCGCTGGGCGGAGTGACCGGGGCAGGCAGGTGCGATGTTAGCCACGACGTTAACGGTGCGTGAGAGGACGGGCTGGAACTGACCCGGAATTCACGTACCCTTGGTTCATGATTGCGAAGCGGTTCACTCCTGCTTTGCTATCCCTCGTTCCGGTTTCCCCTATTGAGCGCTCCATGAAAAAGATGCCTCGCTGGCTTGCCGTGTTTGCGGCCCTGTTGCTGCCCTTTGCTGCCGTCGCGCAGCAGAAGGGGCTGGATATCGACATCATCGGCGGCAATGCCTCCGCGCTGCCGATCACCATCGTGCCGATGCCCTACCAGGGTTCGTCGGCCGCTCCGCAGACCGACGTCGCCGGCGTGGTCCGTGCCGACCTGGAGCGTTCGGGCCAGTTCCGCACGCTGCCGGAAGCGCAGATCGTCGAAAAGCCGGTGCGTGGCGGCGACATCCAGTTCGCCACCTGGCGCGCGCTGAAGCAGAACTACATCGTGGTCGGTCGCGTACTCGACGCCGGTGCCGGTGCCTACCGCGTCGAATACGAACTGTTCGACGTGCCCAAGGGCGAGCGCCTGCTGGGCCTGGCGATGACTGCCCGCGGCAACGCCATGCGCGACGTCGCCCACCAGATGGCCGACGCCATCTACGAGAAGATCACCGGCATCCGCGGCGCCTTCTGGACCCGCATCGCCTACGTGACTGCCAGCGGCAAGGGCGACGCCATGCGCTATGCGCTGATGGTGGCCGACTCCGACGGCTTCAACCCGCAGACCATCGTGCGTTCGGCCGAGCCGCTCCTGTCGCCGTCGTGGAGCCCGGATGGCAGCAAGCTGGCCTACGTCAGCTTCGAGCGTGGCAATTCGGCCATCTACATCCAGAACATCGGCACTGGCGCGCGCGAGCTGGTCACCAGCTTCCGTGGCATCAACAGCGCCCCGGCGTTCTCACCGGACGGCCGCAAGCTGGCCCTGACCCTGTCGCGTTCGGGCAACCCGGAAATCTACGTCATGGACCTGGGCAGCAAGCAGCTGACCCAGCTGACCAACCACTTCGCCATCGATACCGAGCCGACCTGGGCACCGGACGGCAGCGCGGTGTACTTCACCTCCGATCGCGGCGGCCGTCCGCAGGTCTACAAGGTCGGTGCCGGTGGCGGCAGCGCCGAGCGCGTGACCTTCCAGGGCAACTACAATGCCAAGCCGTCGGTGTCCTACGACGGCAAGAAGATCGTCGTCGCCCAGGGTTCTGGCAACAGCTACAAGATCGCGATGATGGACAGCTCGCTGGGGTCGCCCCGCTGGAGCACGCTGTCCCCGGGTTCGCTGGATGAATCGCCGAGCTTTGCGCCCAACGCAAGCATGGTGCTGTACGCCGCCCGCGAAGGTGGCCGTGGTGTGTTGTATGCCGTTTCGGCCGATGCGCGGGTTCGCCAGCGCCTGGTCCTGGCTGACGGTGATGTGCGCGAACCGGCATGGTCCCCATACCGTACCCAGCGCTAAAAGAGTGTTAATATTTTCGTTGTCTTGAACCCCTCATCGGCTTAGGAGCCACAAAGGTATCGCCATGAACAAGTCCACCCGCGTTCTGCTTGTTTCCCTGCTGTCTGTGGCCGTCCTGGCCGGTTGCTCGAAGAAGGTGAAGGAAGAGCCGGCAGCCCCGGTCGACACCGGCACCTCGACCACCACCCCGACCGGTCCGTCGACCTCCGGCCTGTACGGCCCGGGCGACCTGGACACCGACGCTTGCCTGCGCCAGCGCGTGGTCTACTTCGACCTGGACAAGGAAGACGTGAAGCCGGAATTCCAGGCCATCATGGCGTGCCACGCCAAGTACCTGCGTGACCGTCCGTCCTCGCGCATCACCCTGCAGGGCCACACCGACGAGCGCGGTTCGCGCGCGTACAACCAGGCCCTGGGTGAGCGTCGTGGCAACGGCGTCAGCTCGGCCCTGCAGGCCAACGGTGGTTCGGCTTCGCAGCTGACTGTCGTGTCCTACGGTGAAGAGCGTCCGGTCTGCACCGAGTCGAACGAGTCCTGCTGGTCGCAGAACCGTCGCGTCGAAATCGTCTACACCGCGCAGTAATCCATGCGCATTGGCATCAAACTGATGCTGGTCGTTGCGGCAGCCCTCGTGGCTGCCGCACCGGCGCACGCACAGCGACAGAGCCTGGCTGACCGTGTCGGCGCGCTCGAGCAGCAGATGTACAACAACAGTGCCAACCAGGACCTGTTGAACCAGATCAATCAGCTGCGGCAGCAGGTCACCAGCCTGCAGGCCTCGATCGAGCAGTTGCAGCACGACAACGCCCAGCTCAAGCAGTCCGCCCAGGACCAGTACCTGGATCTGGACAGCCGCCTGAACCGGTTGGAAGGGGGCAACGCCGCCCCGGCCCTGCCGCCCGTTCCGGCGAGCGCGCCCAAGGCCGCACCGGCCCCGGCAAAACCCGCAGCGGCGGCCACTTCCGAGCGGCCGCCTTCCGTCCATGGTGATGCCGGCAGCCTCGCCGCCACCGGTGACGAGCGCACCTCCTACAACGTTGCCTTCGATGCCTTGAAGGCCGGCAGGTACGACGATTCGGCGCAGCTGTTCCTGAGCTTCCTGGAGTTGTACCCGAATGGCGTCTACGCGCCGAACGCGCTGTACTGGCTGGGCGAGAGCTACTACGCCACCCGCAATTTCCCGATGGCCGAGACCCAGTTCCGTGAACTGCTCTCGCGCTATCCGACCCACGACAAAGCCGCGGGCGGCCTGCTCAAGATCGGCCTCTCGCAGTACGGCGAGGGCAAGGTAGACCAGGCCCAGCAGACGCTGGAGACCGTCGTGGCGCAGTACCCCGGCTCGGACGCCGCGCGCACCGCGCAGGACCGTCTGCAGTCCATCCGCCTGGGCAAGCAGATCCGCTGATCCGCGGACCGGGCGTACAATGTGTGCCCTGTAGAGCCGAGCCCATGCTCGGCTGCTTTCGTTTCCGGACCGGCAAACCCCGCCCGGATCCGGTAGCGCCGGGCCATGCCCGACGGCTCGCGTCACCGGCAGGGATATGCCCGTTTGGTTGCTGTTGTAGAGCCGAGCCCACGCTCGGCTGCTTTCGTTACCGGCTGGGCCATGCCCGCCCGGTTGTTGTTGTAGAGCCGAGCCCACGCTCGGCTGCTTTCGTTACCGGCCACGGTAGCCCACCCGCCACGTGTCCCACCAAGAAGTGCCCACCATGACCGCCGTTACCCCGTCCAGCGCCGCCGCCACGCCCAGTGAGATTGTGCAGTCGCCCCTGCCACGCCTGAAGATCACCGAGATCTTCACCTCGCTGCAGGGCGAAGCCGATACCGCCGGCTGGCCGACCGTGTTCGTGCGCCTGACCGGCTGCCCGCTGCGCTGCCAGTACTGCGATACGGCCTATGCCTTCCATGGCGGCACCTGGTGGGACATCGACGACATCGTGGCCGAGGTGCTGGCCCAGGGCGTGCGCCACGTCTGCGTGACCGGCGGCGAGCCGCTGGCGCAGAAACGCTGCCTGGTGCTGCTGCAGAAGCTGTGCGACGCCGGCATGGACGTCTCGCTGGAAACCTCCGGCGCGCTGGACGTCAGCGCGGTCGATTCGCGCGTATCGCGCGTGGTCGACATCAAGACCCCCGGTTCGGCCGAAGTGGCGCGCAACCGCTGGGAAAACCTGCCGCTGCTGACCGCCCGCGACCAGATCAAGTTCGTCATCTGCAGCCGCGAGGACTACGACTGGGCCAAGGCCCTGGTCGCCGAGCACGAGCTGGTGAAGCGCTGCACCGTGTTCTTCTCGCCCAGCAAGGGCGAGATCACCGCGCGCCAGCTGGCCGACTGGATCGTCGAAGACCGCCTGCCGGTGCGCTTCCAGATGCAGTTGCATAAAATCCTGTGGAACGACGAGCCGGGCCGATGAGCCTGCGCAGCGTTCCCTGATGTAGCTCCGGCGCGGGACAGCGTGCTGGCTTTCCCCTCCCAACCGGATGTTTTTCCCATGAAGAAGGCAGTCGTGCTTCTCTCCGGCGGCATGGATTCAGCCGCCGTCATCGCCATGGCCCAGGAACAGGGCTTCGCCGTGCATGCCCTGAGCGTGCGCTATGGCCAGCGCCACACCTCCGAACTGGATGCCGCCGCCCGCGTGGCCAAGGCCCAGGGCGTGGTCGCGCACAAGACCGTGGACGTGGACCTGCGCAGCATCGGCGGCTCGGCACTGACCGACGACATCGACGTACCCGAGGCCGGTGGCGCCGGCATCCCGGTCACCTACGTGCCGGCGCGCAACACCATCATGCTGTCGCTGGCGCTGGGCTGGGCCGAAGTGCTCGGTGCCAATGACATCTTCTGCGGCGTCAACGCCGTGGACTACTCCGGCTACCCGGACTGCCGCCCCGAGTTCGTGGCTGCATTCCAGGCACTGGCCAACCTGGCCACCAAGTCGGGCGTGGAAGGTGCGGGCATCAAGGTGCACGCGCCGCTGCAGTTCCTCAGCAAGGGCCAGATCGTCAGCGAAGGCGTGCGCTTGGGCGTGGACTTCGGCCTGACCGTGTCCTGCTACAACGCCGACGCCAACGGCGCCGCCTGCGGCCACTGCGACGCCTGCCGCCTGCGCGCGCAGGGCTTCACCGAGGCCGGCGTGGCCGACCCCACGCTGTACGCCTGAGGTGATGGGGGTGATGTCCCTCGTGGTGGGTGCGAACCGTTGGTTCGCACTCTCTGTCCCGGCGCTACCGGCGGCTGGAGTCTGGTAGCGCCGGCCGCTGGCCGGCAGCCTCATCAGGCAACCATCCCGACGCGTCAATAAACGCCCGCACCGCCTTCGGATCGGCATAGTCCAACTCGATCATCCGCGCGATACCGGCCTTCTCGTCGGCCTGCTGGCGCATGTACTCCTGCGCGATGCGATACCCGGCGTAGTACCCCACATCACTCACCCCGAATGGATTGCGGGCGCTGTTGTAGAGCCAGTTGTCGAGGTTACCCCCGTCCATCTCGGCAATGAAACGCGCGCGGATGTCCGCCTCATGCGCGGGTCCGTAGCTGTACAGCGGAAGCGCCGGCCGACGCCCACTCAGTCGTTCGGCCACGTACTCGGCAACACCCTCGCGTACCGCGTACTGGGCCAGGCTGCCGGTGGTCTCGCGCTGCTGGGTATGCACGTACTCGTGCAGGTTGTTCTGCGCGTTGTTCGCCCCCGGACGGCTGTCGTAGAAGATCCGTAGCCGGTCGCGCATCTTTTCGGGCAGTTCGCTCACGTCCACGCGCTCATCGCCCAGCGCCATCTCGGCACCGATCAGCACCTTGTCACCCAGCGTGGTGCCGCCGGTGCGCAGCACACCGACTGCGTAGGTGATGGTGGCCGGACGCAAAGCCGGGTAGAGCCCCCGGAATTTGGAAAGATCCCGTTCCAGTGTGGCGCTGGCCTGCTGCGCGTTGGCGGTCAACGGCCGAACCGACGTCCAGAAGCGCGGCCACGCGCGCATGGCCTCGGCGTATTCGCGGGCGGTATAGTTGCGGACCTGCATCAGCGCATGCAGGCCGGGGCTGCCTGGATCGATGTAGCGCTCCTGCACGAGTGTGACCTGGCGTTCAACGTCGGGCTCGGCGCGCACCGCGTCATAGGTGGCCCAGAAGCGGCCGATGTCGTCGGTGACGACCTGGGGCGGGGCGGCCAGTGCCGCGCAGGGCAGCAGCAGGGCGGCAACGAGGCAGAGGGGCAGGCGCATCCGTGGCTCCGGGCAGGAATCACAGCTGGGATGCGCGTGAGGCCTGGAAGGTTTAAGCGGGTTCGCCAGATCGGGTAGTGCCGGCCGCTGGCCGGCATCCTCGACACGCTGGGGTTTCACCCGGCCCGCCAAAGTAGGGTAGAATGCCCACCCCGCCGAAAGGCTGGGGCAGTGCAATGGGCCGTTAGCTCAGTCGGTAGAGCAGAAGACTTTTAATCTTTTGGTCGAAGGTTCGAATCCTTCACGGCCCACCATTGCGATCAATGACTTAAAGCGCCCGAGTGGCGCTTTTTTCATCGCCTCCGTAATTCACTCCGTAAAACCCCCGCGTATTCCTTCCTCAGCGATCCTTCATCGTGGATGGCTTCACGCGTGGAACGCTCTTGTCGTAGACCTTCATCATCGCATCGGTCACGCCCAGTGCGTCCTGGCGTTCAGCGCGGTTTCCGGCCGTGTCGGTACCGCCCTTTCGCTTGAGGTCGTGGAGGCTGAAGCGCTCATCGGCCGAGATGACCCCGGCGCTAATCGCGAGTTGGATGAAGCGCTGCCAGGTGCTGTCCAGACTCGTCTTCTGCAGCGGCTCGCCGTGTTCTGCGAGGAAAAGGAAGCGCAGGTCGGCACGAAGCTGCACGGGCAGCCCGTGGTGCTTGATGATGGCGTCGCGGCGCGCAATGGCAGCATCCCAGGCGCTACGCAGTCGCGGCGTCCATTCCACGAGATTATCCCGGCTGCGCTTCCGTCGATTGGTGTGCAAGCCCTCGGCCGTCCCTTGTGCTTCGGTCAGGGTGAGGGTCTCAATGCCGCGCAACCGACAGAGATAGCCCAGCTCCATGATCATCCATAGATACTGCGGCACCGACCCCTCAGTTCTTGCTGCGCGCTGGGCGCGCTCCTGTGCGAAGTTGAGCAACTTGATGTATGCATCATCGGTGGGCAGGCGCTGCCGCTTGCGCTCCTTCGCCTGCTCCAAGCCCTGCGCGGGGTTGTGGTTCACGATGCCCCTATTCAACGCCCAGCGGAAAACGAGCCGTGAGTAGCGCAGTACCTTGTTTGCTTTAGTAGGTGTCCCTGCAGATTCAATCCGATCAACAAGGCGCTGGAAATTGTGATTCCGCAGTTTGTTCACTTGGAGCTTGCCGAACGGCACGCCGAGGTTGGTGGGATAGCTCACCAGGACATTGCGCGCCGACTCGTAGTCGGCACGTGTGCCGGTCGCGAGCCCCTTGAACTTGGCGCTGTCGTGGTACTGAGTGCAGACCCATTCGACGGTTCCGGTGTTCTCTCCGGATTCCATGAGGCCATGCAACTCGGAAAGCTTGGCCTCGGGGCCCGCGACCGTTCTGCGAGCCTTGCGCGGGCCGTCGATGCCGGTCGCGGCTTCGAAGATGTACCAACGGCCACGTCCCGTCGCGTCCCAGTACACGCCCTTTGGGATCTTCGCCTGCTCGATGTGCGGCGGGATGGACGGATTGTGTTTTCGCGGTCGAGGTGCCATCAGATTACGTCAGTCCCATATGCATCGTTCGACGCCTGCTGCAGGCCGAGAGCAGCGTTCATAGCTGCGGCGGTGGTCCAGATTCCACCTTTGCCGTCGTACTTGTAGCGAATGCCGCAGGTGCGCGCCCAAGCCTCCACGGTCGCAAGGCGCGGACGCTCGCCAGGTCTGCACAGCTCCTGCAGGTCCTGGAACTGGAGAACGTCTCCGATCATTGGGCCTCCGGACCTGAGCGAGCGGGAGGCTCAATGCCGTAGGTGGCTGCTAGTGCGCTGGTCCAGCGGTACGGGGTCGCACGACAGACGTTGAACCGCGCGCATGTCGCGCCAATAGTGGGAAACCTTGATTGCTCGTGCGCCCATTTGGAGAACTCAAGCACAGTGCGCAAGTGTCCATAGCCGGCAAGGTCATGCTTCGCCCGTGGCCG
Organism: Stenotrophomonas maltophilia group sp. msm1; assembly: GCF_032025805.1. Lineage (NCBI taxonomy): Bacteria > Pseudomonadati > Pseudomonadota > Gammaproteobacteria > Lysobacterales > Lysobacteraceae > Stenotrophomonas > Stenotrophomonas maltophilia group sp. msm1. The sequence continues at coordinate 381,772 of NZ_JAVSKH010000002.1, read as the reverse complement.
TTTCTGTTGCGTTATCAATCGGGGAGATTCCTGTCGTGCAGCGAACTGCACAGCACCGAGCCCAAGGGATGGCGATAGGTTCATGAGAACAGGTCCAGTTGCCCATGCAGTACAGGGGGAGAGACTGGTGTCAGGGACGCAGGCTTGACCCTGCGGAGCGTGGCGGGCGACTTCGCACGCTGCGCCAGCTGCAGGTAGTCGCCGTCGCCGCGCATCTGCCAGGCTCGCCCCTTGATCGGGCAAACGTCGTGGTAGCCCGCGTCGTAGTGACCGGCGGGCGGCCCTTCGCGATACCTGAGCCGAACCTGGTAGTGCGGTCGACCGGCGAACTTTGCCGGTTCGAGGTGTGGGCCCGTCACGCTCTTGACGGTGAACAGCGGAATGCATCGACTCCAGTTTGTGTCGTCCCCCGGCTGATCGGGTTGGCCGTAATTAGCCCTGGGCTCGTCCTTGTACCAAGCCCAGACCTTGTCACCGACCTGGAACGGCTGCAGATCTTCAGTCCCTACATGGGTGCGATCTGGAAGTGGCGGGAACAGGTCGCGGATTGAGTACCAGTACCCGCGACCGTTCATATCGCTCAGCTGCGTCATCGGGAAGAGGGCGACGACGATGATGCCGCCGCGCATCAGGTAGAACGCACGCCCGCATGGCGAGGAACCGCCCTCGATGCTGGATAGGATGGCTTGACGCGACCATCCCTTGGCCAGCCGTCGCGAAACGATGCCGTCGGCGATCTTGAGTGCCAGGTCTGGATCGATGATGGGTTGGCCTTGCCACGGTGCAGCGGTGAGCAGCTGGTCAGCCATGGGCGCCGACGTGTTGGTGGTGATCGCCGTCATCGCCAGCCCCGCAGATACTCGCCGAACGTCATGCCACCGTCGTAGCGCAGGAACTGCTGGTAGCGCTGCTGGGACTTGGTCAGTTTAGGCGGTGGCGGAGTATGGTCCTGCACCACTGCGCGGCCGGCCTGGGTGACGTTGAACAGGTCGCTGCCGCCGGTGATCGCGTTGCCCGCGCGGTGGACCATGAACCCGCGCGCGACGAGCGCCATGCAGTGCTGGTGGTCGGCGCCGCCCGGGCCGGTGACGAAGTGACTGCGGTAGCTGCGTTCCAAGCCGCCCTCGCCAACACCCAGGGCGTGGCGAAGGATCTGCAGCTCGGCTTCCGACAGAACTCTGGTGGTGATCTGGTCAGCCATTGCTGGTCACCTCATGCCCCGGGCAGCCGCCACCGGCATAGTCGAAGCCCTCGCAGGCCTTGCCCAGCGGGATGACCTTGTGGCCTGCTTCCAAGTGGTCGAGCAGGACGCTGCGCGCTTCCTCGGCGGAGAGTCCGCGCCCCGTGCTGGAATTGGAGAACATGTTGGCCAGCTCGCGCTTGCTCATGTTGGTCAGGGCGCCACGCACGTCCAGGTGGAAGTGGCTGATGTAATTACCCATTGCGCACCTCCGCATCGGTGGTGATCGCCTTGATGGACGCCACGCCAACGACGTGGATGCCATGCTTGTGCAGCGCGCCCCTCAGCTTGCCGAGTGCTTCTTCGGAGGCCTGCCGATAGACCTGGTCGAGCTGGCAACCCTCACCCCATGAACCGGCGCGAACTTCCACGGTGACCTGCACCAGGGCGGATGTGGACGTGCGGATGATCGGCTTAGCCATTGCCCACCGCCTGGCTGAGCGGAGCCAGCAGCTGCACAAACGTGATCCACGGGTGTGCCTCATGGCTCTGCGCGCCCTTGCAGCCGTCAACGTGCGGGAACGGGTAGCGGGCGTAGCTCGTCAGCTGCGGCCGCTGGCAGATCCGGCAGCGCATGTAGTCGCCATCGAGTTCCCATCGCGACGAGAATGCACAGAGCTCGCCGTTGGCTGCCGAAACGGCCTCGCTCTCGATGATCTTCGGCTTAGCCATGTCGCCCCCACGGGTTCTTGAAGTTGAAAAGGTCCTGCGCGAACACCCACAGGCGGGTGAGGCCGAGATCTGCGACCCATTCCGGCACGACGTTGCAGACTTCCCACACGTCCAGGCCATCGGCCCGCCATTCCGGGATGTGCTTCGGGTCGTCCATGAACTCGAAGCTCCACGACTTGTGGTCGCCCCGGATGTGGATCTGAAGCAGCTTCTTAGCCATAGGTGCTTGGCTCCACTTCGTCCATGTCCCACACCAGATGCATGGCGCCAACCTTGTTGGGAGGTAGGTTGGAAAACTCGTTGAGCGCGGCCACGTAAGCGGCAGTGAACGGGCCGAGTCCGAGTTGGTGACGCAGGAACCTGTAGCGGCGCCCGAGAGTCGATCGCGCGGTGAGCAGCTGGTCAGCCATGGGTTTCGTCCTCTCGGTCGGGATAGCTAGCGACCATTGCTTTGACGGCATCCACGATTTCGCTGACTTCAAACTCTCGGCGGCGGTCACCGAGGTGATAGCGAATCGAGTGGATAGCCATCTCCCACCGGTCCTTTCGGACGATCCGGCCGTCCTCACGGAACTCGTAGTCAGCTGGTTCCCCCTCAGCGTAGGCCGGATGGCGAAGATCGCGTTCCGTCACGTCGCGGCTCATTTGCCCACCGTCTGGCTGTCGATCAGGTCGATCTGTGCGGCGATCAACGCACCAGCGCGCACGAGGTCGCGGCGTGCGTCGACCGGCTTCCACCACTCCGGTGCCCACGGCCACACAGCCGCCGGGCTATGCCATGCGATGTGGCGACGGGTGCCGGCTTCCAGATCCATCGCTGCCAGCTGGACGTAGGCGGTCGCGGCCTTTGCCAGCTCGCCGCGACGGTACTGCTGGTCGCCATCCCGGGTGAAACCCTCGGCCTGCAGCTGTCGTTCGCGTTCGGCGGCGATGGCCTTGACGCCGGTTCCCAGGTCCACGGCCTGCGCGGGCTGCCCGATCACCTTCTCGGCCTCAGCGCGAATCGCAGCGCCGATGCTGCATCCGTCCCAGTTCTTCGCCACACGTTCGATCACGGGCCACGTGTCCACCGCCTGCGCGGGCGGAGCGGCGTAGACCTCGCCCGATCCGTCTTCATCGGTGATTGCCCGGTCTGACACCATCAGCACGTCACCCACTTCCAGATCGGCAATCCCACCTTCCGTCAGCCAGTCGATGTAGCGGTCGCCGGTCGCCCAGCGCCGAACGGTTGCCACCGCCTCGACCGTGATCGGCTCCCCCACCGGCTGGCGGGCGACATAGGAAACCACTCGCTTTCCAGCGTTGACAGCGGCATCCGCTTCGTCCTGGCGCTGGGTAATCTGCCCATAGGTGCCGTGGTCAATCCACCAGCACGGCGGCGCATCCCCCTGACCACCCGGGGAGGGCTGGGCGGCGAGGGCAGCGACGGCTGCACGCACGGCATGGCGTCGCGCGACACCTTCGAACGGCAGACCCACTGCGCCTGCGGAATATGCATCAGCCAGAATGGCGTCGATCTCCGGCCAGGGAGCATCCCCCAGCCTCACCATCCCACCGGGCTGCACGTCCGCCAGGGTGGAGGCAGCGGTCGGCCTGTTCATTGCAGCGATCGCCAGAGGCCGCACGAACCACGCAGCGAGACCGTGTTCGGTCTCCCCCAGCCACGCCAGACGCCAGTCCTCTCCGGGTGCCTCAGGATTCCAGTCGTGCAGTTCCTGTGCGGCGTATACGCCCGATCCGATGCCCTCTTCGGAAAACTCGCCCTCGACCACGGCCAGGTCGAAGCCCTGGGCAAGGAACAGAGGGCGCAGCGATACCTCGCGACCGTCAGGCCACATCGGCACGTCCGGGTGGCACAGGATCTCGCCGTCGGCGTTGCGCGCCGGGAGGCGACTCGGGTGGTACAGGCCGCGCCACGGGTCCGCAGGATCGATGACAGTGCGGCTCTGATTCCGGACCAGCTCCAACAGTTCGTCGGCCTGCGCCAGCCGGGCGCGGGTCGTATCGCAGAGCGGCGTGTCGCCATCCTGCATGCTGCTGCGCAGGGTGGCGCGATAGGCGGTGACGGCGGTTTCGAATACGCGCAGATCCTGCAAGCGCGGAAGGCGGTGGTGCAGATCCCGCAGCGCGGTCTGGGCCTGGCCGAGGGTGATGGCCTTTGCCTGGTTGGGCAGCCACACAGCCTCGACAGCGATCGCGCTGATCGTTTCGAATGCGTCGCGCAGAACGGGGCAGTTCGTGGGGAGAGTGGCAAATTTCTCGGTCATCGGCGGACCTGCTCGAATTGGGTGTCGGTGTTGATGAACGCGCCAGCGAGCGGCGCCACCTGAGACGCCTGCTCGGCGCCAGCGGGGCGAAGGGGGAATGGCGCGGTGTGGCGATAGCGGCGGTTTGGGTCCGATGCGAACTTGCCGCCTTCGATGCGGATCACCTGGTACTCGGGGAACGCCTCATCCGGCAGCGCATCGCGTGCCTCTTCCATCAGCGCGACAAAGCGCGCCTGCCATTCGACCGGCATCGACTGCAGGGTGCGTCGCGGCACCACGTGGTAGGCGGCGCGGCTGACGCCGAATGCATGCCATGCCGGGCCGTCGGAATAGGTACTGCCGGGCCTGCCGGGTTCAGTGACGGTCGCTGCGTGCGAATCGCTCCTCATGTGTGCCTCAGTCGATGTCAAGGGCGGCCATGCGCTCTGCATAGCTGCCGTGGTTGGCGGCGTGACGGCTGATCAGCGGGCGAAGTGGGGTGTGCCCCAGCACCTCGATCTGCCCGCTCGCTGCGAGGAAAGCGTCCAGGTCGTCGGCCAGCTGCTGCCGGTCGAGTTCCCGGTGTCGGATCGTGGTCGCCGCGTCACTGACGCCTGTAAGCGGACCTGGCGTGCAGGTCGGCTGCACCCGGGCAGGTGCAGCGCGCAGCGGGGCGATCGCATGTTGCGTGTGGCTGGAGAGGCGCCAGATGCCACGCACGCCGGATCGGTGGCAGATGGCCTGGCCGCTGCGCGCCAGCCCCTTCAGCGTGTAGCCGATGGCCTGGTGGGTGCTGTTGATGCGGCCAGCGGTCTTAATCTGCTCGACCGTGGCGCCTTGCGGGAACATGGACAGGACCCTGCGCACTTCGGCAGCTCGGCCGGTCTGCTGTGGACGGGCGCTCATGCGTGGGCCTCCGCAAGCAGTTCGCGCATGGCCCAACCGAGATGCAACACCTTGGACGAGCTGTCGGCGACAGCGTCGGGGTTCTCGGTCAGGACCAGCGTGTTATCCAACGGGTAGCTGCTGTGCCCATCCCAGTCTTCAATCACGGCCTGCAGGCCGAAGTGTTCGCGCAGTTCCTCCGCGTTTGCGTTTTTGCCGCACAGGTGCGGACCATAAATCACAACAGAACGGCTCATGCCGGGATTCCTCGCGTGCGGCGCGTAGCGCGGTTGGTGGGGGAGAACGACCGAACCCGCACGCCCTGGCGGTCGAGCCAGCGGTGTGCGGCCTGTGCGGCCAGTCGGTTGAGGGAAAACGTGACGCCGCCGAGGGTGAGCGAGTGGTGCGATACCCCCACGCTCCGGCTGGCGCTGGCGGCGACCTTCAGGAGCGACTCGCGGGGCGCGGCGGTGTAAAGGCCGGCCCATAGCCAGCCCTGGCACACCAGCAGGACGAGCGACTCGCCCTGATGTCCGGTGGCGAATTGCTGCTCTACTGGCAGGATGGGCTGCACGCTCATGCCGTCAGCGCCAGGTCGCGTGCCTTGGCGATCTCTGCCTCGGCGGCGGCGATGCCAGTGGTGGTCAAGGTCGCCTTGCGCGGCAGCTGCGGGTCGTCGTACCTGATCAGCACGCGCTCATCCAGCCAGTTCATGACGCGGCGTGTGAAAAGCTTCTCGGGGCGGTTGCGGGGTGCAAAGCCGTTGGCGGTGCGGTGGAGGGTGAGGTCGGAAGCGCCATGCGCTGCGAGCAACGCGGCTTTTTCCTTCGGCTTCAGTGGAGCGGCCATGGGCAGTTCTCCTGGTCAGGCGGCGATGGGCGTGGAAGGGGACGCGGCAGCGATCTCGGCCAGGACCTCGCCCCGATGGCGGGCAAGCAGGGAGATCGGGATGCGCAGGTGGGCAAGGCTCGGATCGGTCCAGCGCAGCTCGGCTAGCGCGGCCTTTTCCATCGGTACCGGACGCGTGGCGAGGCCACACCGATGGCATTCGATGTGTAGCAGCGGCGGGCAGGGGGCGCCCAGGCGATGGCCGGTCGGGGCGCCTTCAGTCACCACGACGTGAGGCCGATGGCCGGGGCCACACAGCGGCACGGAGTCGGGGAGCGGGCGAGAGGTCTGGCGCATGGTCAGCCCCTCACCGAGGTGCTGAGCGCCCAGCGCACCTTGGCCGCATCGCGGTCGCTGTGCGCCTGGTGGATCTCTGCGATGCGCAGTGGCACGACAACTGCGGCCAATAGCGCGACAGCTGCCCAGGCGAGTCGGAGACGACGGCTCATGCTGCACCTCCGCCAATCTCTTGCCGCGTTGCCCGCAGGCTTTTGACAGGAAGCGCTTCATCCAGGAGTTCGGCGCAGTCGGCGCATGCGTACTGCGCTCCACCGCCGCCGTCGATGTCGATCCCAAGCACCCAGCCCTCGCGCCCTGCGAGGTCCTCGCAGTCGTCCGTGCTTGCAGCGCCAGGACTGTTCTCGTCGCAGTTGAAGCACCACAGGTGATGGTCCTTGGCTGCTAGCTCGTTCATGCCCGCACCTCGGCTGACGCGTTGCCGCTCGGAGCAACGACGAGAGAACCGTCGAGGGTGAGCCCAGGACGCCCGCCTGTTGCCTCGCACAGGGCCTGCTGCAGGTCGAGAGCGTCCTCCTGCCAGAATTGAGCGGCGTCTTCCGCTCGCCACAGCTGTTCCCGAAGGCGCTCATTCTCGACGGCCAAACGTGCTGCCTCGGCGCAGAGCTGGCTGAACGCCAAGCGGTCGAGCCGGCGCCAGATCGCGCTTGCGGTTCGTGCGCTCATGCCCGCACCTCGGCTGACATGTCGCGCGAGCAGGCTTCCAGACGGAGGCTGGCGACGCCCATGCGCCGGGAGCGGCGCAGCTGGTTGCGGCTGTGTTCGCCCTTGCTGCGGGCCCACAGGGTCCGGGCGGTGCTGTGATCGCGTGCTGCCACGGCCCGCAGGGCCTTCACGGCCAACAGCGGCAGCAGGCAGGGGCTTGGATCGGCGTAGCGATGAGACATGGCGCGCTCCTGTTCGAAGGAGGGCGCCGGCGGGTCACTGGCCGAGGGGCGGCTACTGCTGGTCAGGGGAGGGCCGGCAGGGTGGCGACCCGCCGGTCGCCCGCCAGCTCCACAGCTGGCAGGGCGGACTCTACAAACAAACTTGCGCACTCGTCAACAAGAAAACTTGCGTCGTTTGCATTTGGAGAAGCTACCGCCGGCCTGGAGGCAGTCCTCACCGCAGCTGAATGCGCGCTCGAATGCTAACCTTCAGGCCTTCTATGGAGGGAGGGGAGCTGTATGGAAGTCTTCTTCAGCACGCTGGGCGCTTTGGGCGTCTGGCTGATTGCCTTGGCCGTGCTGGCGTTGGTAGTTATGGGGTTGCTCATGCCTTTTGCAGTGTTCGGCATCAAGCCACTACTGCGGGTGCTTATCGAGGAGCAACGCAGGAACAATCGGCTGCTGGCTAGGCAGGGGTTGCGGGACCAGGGTATTGAGGCAGGGGACGTGGCAGGCGTGGCCACGTCCAAAGATGACAGTGAGCCGCAGACGCTACAGGACTTCATCCGGGAACGTAGCGGGCGTAGCGCATAACTGCACTGGTCAAGGGTTCGGCAGCACTTCGGCCATGTTCTTGATGAGCCCAGTCTGCTCAAGCGGGAAGCCCTCCATGATGGCTTCCCTTGCTTCTTCCATCTCGCAGAGCAACACACCAAGCTCTTGCGTTGTAAGGTCGCTTAGGCGTTGCCTCAGGACCAGGTGTTGGTCGACTAGCCAGCTCAGCTGGAAGGCTTCACATAGCACGCGAATCCTGCGGATGTAGGCCAAGGCGATGGCGTCATTTGACGGCGTCGCGTGGCACTGTCGTGGGCACCTCGCGTCGGGCGGCCGTGCCTGCTGCCGAACTTTGCTAGCGAGTGCCTGCGCGAGAGCTTCCAGTGCTGCCGCTTCCTTCATGATCAACCCCCTTTGAAATCTGGCGCTTCCGCAGGTGTGCGGTGAAGTCGACCACGTTGTCCGGCGTAACTGCCTTCTCCTGACGGGCGGCCAGGTAGTTGTGAGCCAGGATGACAATCGAGGCGTCGTTCGCGTCTTCTGGGTCGAATGAAGACCCGAGCGCAAGGCAGGCTAGGCGGACAAGTTGGTACGACGCGGCAAGCGTAGGGGCGTCGAGTTGCACTGATTGAGATTGCGCAGAACGGGGTGCTGAGAGGGCACTGAGCGGCTCACCCTTGTCCCAAGTCAGGAACTGCTCAACAGACATGCCGAACGCCCGTGCCAACTCCGGCATGTACCGGGGGCGGCGGGTTGGCGTGTCCAGCAGTTGCTGGATGTGCTGGTACTTCACGTTGGGTGCGCCCGCAGCGCGGACACGGGCTGCAAGAGCCTCCACGCCAAGCCCGTGGGCCTCCATCAGGCCCCGTGTGATTTCACCGATCAACATGCAAGCAATCTTGCACTGTTGATTCGCAAGAAAGATTGCGGTAGTTTACCGCAAGAATTCTTGTGAGCAGGCATTCCATGACCCCTCTGCAACGGGCAATTGCTATCTGTGGCACCCAAAGTGAGCTTGCGCGTCGGGTTACCGGCAAGCCCGCCACGGGTTACGTCTATCACTGGCGCAAGAATGGTGTGACTGAGGAGGTGGCGATCGCTATTGAGCGCGCCGTTGCGTCGGCGATGGCCGAGAACCGGGACGCTGCGCTGCGCGCCGATACCCTCGGTGGAAAAGTGACCGCCGAGGAACTGATCCCGGGTGTGCGCTGGGAGCGCGATGCTGGCGGCGCAATCGTGGGCTACTTCAAGACAGTCGTCGGATCGGCGGAGGGCGCTAGTGCCAGCCCGTGATCCTGCCCTAACCGTCGCCATAGCCCGCTTCGGTTGGGCTCGCGGGCACCAGCGCCACCGTCTGCGCCTCATTCGGCAGCAGCTCCGCAAGGGCGGGGTGGTTGTGATGCTTCTGGCGATGATTCTCCTTCTGGTGTTCGGAGTGCAGGGGCGCCCACAGGACCGCAACAACGCCACCTGTCCCAGTCCGAACATCGAAGGATCGAATGGCCTGAAAGCGCATGCGCCGAGGGAAGCTGATGATCTCTGGCATAGCCGGGATTCTGAGGGCGGCACCGACCGGCATGGAACGATGAAATGCTCGGCATTTCAGGGGCAGGGCGTATGACCTGTCTTCGCTCTGATCTGCATTGGCGGGACGCTCTAAACAATGCAGTGTCCTGCGCACCAGGCGGTGTGCAGGACGCGGCAGCACACGTGAGCAAGCGTCGCGGAAAGTCCATTACGACAGAGACGCTACGGAAGAAGCTGCGTGGAATCGAGGGCGAGTCTGTCTCAATGGAGATGGCCGAAATCCTTACCGAGTACCTACAGCGATTCGTGGGTACGCAGGCAATGGCAACCGACTGGGTGTGCTCATTGGCCGGGCAGTTCGGCTTGATGGTGGATTACGTGCCAGCGCCACCTGTCGGCGGTTGGCCTGACGAGCTGGCTGCGATCCAGAGCAAGCTCCTCGAACTGCACAAACTGACGGGCCAGCTGGCTGGTGCGGGCATTGACGCACTGGCCGATCGAAGGCTGAGCATTCCAGAGGCTGATCGCATCCAGGACCTGTCCCGCGAAGTGCGCACGCTCTGCTTCAGGCTGGAGCGGAACGCGTGCCGCGCTGCTGGTCAGCAGGGGGCTGAGGACTGACGTGGCAAACCACCGCGCCCATCGATCCAAGTATCGACGGCGTGGTCAGGCCAGCGCTTCCGCGCGGCATGCCATGGAGATCGCTGCACTTGCGTTGACCGACGCAGTGCCGGGGCTGATAGGCGAGGAAGCATTGGCAGAGCGCGAGCGCATCCGCCAGCGACAAGAGCAGCAAGACAACCGGCAGCACTGTCTGCCTTTGGGGAATCCAGATGTACCAAGCAAGCACTGATTCGGCCCCATCCCCCCGGGTGGCTTGTGAAAGGCCGCGTGCTGCCCGCGCTACTGAATCCGCCCTGGCATTGCGAGTCATTCGCGATACCAGCGATGGGTCCTCCCTGGACCTGACGGACGCGGGTATTCCGACGCGCATTTCCTGGGTAGATAGCGGCTCGGGAAACTACTGAATGTCTGAGAACTATGGGGATGTGCTGCAGCAGCTGCAGTCTGCCGGCCTGCTGGTCACCGAACTGGACACCACCGGGCGCATGGTCCGGTGCCGCGTCGAAGGTTCACGCGAGCGCCGGGGCTGGTACGCGCTCCACGAACTGAACACCTCGGCCGGCGAAGTGCTGGTCGTCGGCACCTACGGTGTCTGGCACGGCAACGAAAACGGCGCGACCAAGGTTGATCTGCGTAAGCGCGACAAGACCTTCTCCGATGAACAGCGCGAAGCGCTGCGCAACCGCCTGGCCGAGGATCGTCGCAAGGCGGAGTCCGCCCGGCAGACCCAAGCGAAGCGTGCGGCCGAGCGGGCATCGTCGGCCTGGGCCAAGGCGAATGCAGTCGGCGATGCTGACTACCTGGTCAGCAAGGGCGTGCAGGGCTTCGGCCTGCGCTATGGCACCACGGGTGCCGCACTTGTCCCGCTGCTGGACGTCAACGGCCAAGTGCACGGCCTGCAGGTACTGCGCAGCGCCAAGCTGGCGGCCGCAGGGCGCAAGCCGGCCAAGGAGTACTGGCCGGCAGGCATGGTCAAGAAGGGCCACTTCCACCTGATCGGCGGAAGCCCGCAGTGGATCTTGCTGGTGGCCGAGGGCTATGCCACTGCGGCAACGCTGCACATGGCGACGGGCTACCCGGTAGCCGTGGCTTTCGACGCTGGCAATATGCTGGCCGTCGCATCGGCCCTGGCGAAGCGCTATCGCAGCATCAAGATGCTGCTGTGCGCCGACGACGACGTGCTGCAGAAGTGCCGGCACTGCAAGAGCCGCCTGGTGCTGGTCGACCATCCGCAGTTCTGCCCATCGTGCGCGCAGCCGCATGGCGCGTCGAATGCCGGCCTGCTCGGTGCAGAGGCCGCTGCGCTGGACGTGGGCGGAGCGGTGCTGCACCCGGTCTTCGCCGATGAGGCGGCCAGGCGTGAGCGCTTCATCGTCAACGGCCGTAAGGTCAGCGACTTCAACGATCTGCACGCACAAGAGGGCCTGCATGTCGTGCGGGCGCAGGTCGAAGCCCGTCTCACGGAGCTTTCATGGCGGGTGCCTGCAGAAAAACGCGCGCCTTCCATCACCAACGACGGGGGCGAGGGGAATGATCACTTGGCCCCCATCCATTCGCTAGCTGAGCTGCTCGAGCGCTTCGCGCTGGTCTATGGGCAGGGCGGCACGGTGTTCGACCACAAAGAACACATGCTGGTTGCCTTGGGCGACATGCGCGATGCCTGCGTGCGCAAGGAACTGCATCGGGCGTGGATGGAGCACTCGGATCGGTCCATCGTGCGTGTGCGGGAAGTGGACTTTGACCCGTCGTGCGAGAAACCTGGGGTGACATGCAATCTCTTCGCCGGGTGGCCAACCGTACCGCAGGAGGGCAACTGCGACCGGCTGTTGCAGCTGCTCTGGCACATGTGCGGAAACGAGGCCAACCAGAAGGCGCTGTACGACTGGGTGGTCAAGTGGCTTGCGTACCCGCTGCAGCATCCTGGCGCCAAGATGAAATCGACCATCGTCATTCATGGTCCGCAGGGCACCGGTAAGAACATGTTCTTCGATGAGTACATGAAGCTCTACGGTGACTACGGTCGCGTGCTTGACCAGGCGGCGCTGGAAGACAAATTCAATGACTGGGCAAGCCGTAAACTGTTCCTGCTGGCTGATGAGGTGGTTGCACGCACCGAGGTGTACCACCTCAAGAACAAGCTCAAGGCGCTGATCACGGGCGACCGCATCCGCATCAACCCGAAGAACATCCAGGCCTACGAGGAAGACAATCACGCGAACCTGGTGTTCCTCTCCAACGAAGCGATGCCTGTCGTACTGGAGGAGGATGACCGCCGCCACGCGGTGATCTGGACGCCGGACAAGCTCAGTCAAGAGTTCTACACCGAGGTGCTGGCCGATATTCGCAATGGCGCCACGGCGGCGCTGCACCACTATTTGCTGCAGGTGGATCTGACCGGCTTCACCAATGGCACCAACCCGCCGATGACGCAGGCGAAGGAGGAGCTGATTGGCTTGAGCCAGGACAGCCCACAGCGCTTCTTGGACGAGCTTTACGGCGACGACATTCCCGGGCTCAAGCCCATGCCGGCGCTCTCGAAGGAGTGGTACGAGGTCTATAAGGCCTGGTGTGCGCGAGAGGGCCTGCCGCGCCCGGCGCCGTCACCAAAGTTCATCAACGCGCTGGTGCGCAAGCGCCAGATTACCCATCCCGATCGGGCGCGCAAGCGCTACCAGATCGAGCAGAGCGTGAACGGGCCTCACGGCTTCCTGATGCTCGGCAACTGCACCGTGCCTGACGGGAAGACAGAGGCAGCATGGCTGGGAGACCAGGTCGTGTCCTTCCGCCGCATGTTCTCCGACTACAAGGGGCGTGCGTGATCACTATGCCCATCAATGTGCGGTGTGTGCGGGATGTGCGGGCAGATGTGCGGGCATTGAATTGCAGTGAATCGCTTGCAGCAGTAGCGATGTGCGGGACGTGCGGGACTCGGCCTACATGGGCGGGCGCGGGCGGGGACGGGCATCACACCGCCTCACAACGATGCGCCTCGCGTGCGTGTACAGGTGACCGCACATCCCGCACACGCCGCACACGCCTTGTGCCACGGCGATTCAGCGAGCATCGCATCCCGCACACGCCGCCGCACAGCCCGCACATGCTCGCGCGCGCGCGTTTTCCCGCTTTGACGATCTTCGAAGGAAATGGAGTGGGGGGTAGCAATGGCTGAGGAAGACGTCACGATCACTGGCAAAGAGCTGGCCTCGCTGATCGGCTGCAGACCGTCCTACGTGGTCGAGCTGAGGAAGAAGGGCAGGGTGGTGGTTGGGGCCGGCGGCAAGGGATTCCTGAAGGCCGCCTCCCTGGAGCTCTACGCTCGTACCGCTGACCCGGTCTATGCCGGTGTCGCCCAGCGACACGCAGATGAGCGTGGCAGCGCGCTCGTGGGGAGCGGGGAGGGCGCCAATGCCCTCGACGTCGACAGCGACGACGATGAAGAGGACGACGATGGCGACGATGCCAGGCCCTCACGCGCCGGCCGCCCGCAAACCCCGGATTCCGCGCGCAAAGCGAAAGCGCTGGCCGACAAGGCGGAGACCGACGCGCACATGGCCCACATCGCACTGCAGAAGGAGCTGGGGTTGCTGCTGCCGCGCGCGGACGTGGAAGCATTCCTGGCTGAGCACGCAACGACGTTTCGGGGAGCGATGGAGCGCCTCGCCGATACGCTGGCGCCGCAGCTCGCCGCGACACTGGATGAGGCCGGGTGCCGGCGCTTGGTCTGGGATGAGGTGAGCCACGCCCTGGAAGAGCTCAGCCAGGGCTTCCGCACGCTAGCAGCCAAGGCTGCGGAGGCTTCGGAATGATGCAGGCACAGAGCTGCTTGGCGTCGGTGCTGGCGCGCTCGCTGCAGCCGCGGCGGCCCATGAGCGTGTCGCAGTGGTGCGATGAGCACATGCGCCTTTCCACCAAGAGCGGCAGCAAGCCCGGGAGGTGGGTGACGGACCGCAACCCGCCATTGCGGGAGCCGATGGACAACATGTCCGCCCGCAGCCCGGTGCACGATCAGGTCTGCATGTTTCCGATCCAATTCGGCAAGAGCCAACTGGCGACCAATGCCATGGCCTACTGGATGGACTATGCGCCGGGCCCGATGATGTATGCGCTGCCGGGTGAGGTGTCCATGAACAAGTGGATTGCCCAGAAGCTCAACCCGATGATCGAGGTGTGCGCAGCGGTCAAGAAAGCGCTGACCAGCACTGCCAGCCGTGACAGCGCCAACCAGCGCACGTTCAAGGATTTTGCCGGCGGCCAGCTGTTCGTGGAACACATGGGCAGCCCGCAGCGACTGAAGTCCTCTACCGTGAAGTACCTGCAGGTGGATGAGATCGATGAGGCACCGCAGCAGCTGTCCACCGGCGACGACCCGGTGAAGATGCTGGACGGCCGCACCTCATCCTTCCCGACGACGTACAAGCGCCAGTACATCAGCACCCCGGGAATCGCCGGCCTCAGTCGGATTGCCAAGCTGTACGACAAGAGCGATCAGCGCCGGTATCACGTGCCGTGCCCCCACTGCGGCCATTATCAGGCGCTGCATTGGAGTGGCCTGGTGTGGTCGCCCGACAAGAGCCACGCATGGTATGCGTGCTGCGAGTGCGGCGTCGCCATCGAGGAACACTTCAAGACCGAGATGATCGCCAACGGGCGCTGGGTCGCGGCCAACCCTGACTCGCCCATTCGCGGCTACACCATCAACTGCCTCTACTACCAGTTCGGCCTGGGGCCGCGCTGGTTGGACCTGGTGAAGGAATGGCTGGAGGCGCAGGGCGATCCCGCTTCTCTAAAGACCTTCGTCAATGATCGCCTGGCCGAGACGTGGGAAGACCCGGCAATGCGGGCAGTGAAGCACAATGTCATCAAAGATCGTGCCGAGCCCTATGCGCTTCGCTCGGCTCCGCAAGGTGTGCTGGCCATCACCGTAGGTGTGGATACGCAGGACAACCGTCTTGCTGTTCATGTCGTCGGCTGGGGACGGGGTATGACCGCATGGACCCTGGACTATGTTGAGCTGCAGGGCGATCCAGCCGAGGAAGCGGTCTGGGTAGCCCTGACCGATTTGCTCAACCGCGCAATCGAGCGCGAAGATGGCGCGCTGCTCCGGCCGATGGCAGTGGCCATCGACGCTGGTGGCCACCGCACCGAAGCCGTCAAAAACTACGTCCGTCAGCGGCGCATCACCCGACCAATGTGCATCTTTGGTGCTGTACCCAACAACGCTCCCGTGCTGTCCAAGGGCAAGCTGGCTGACGTCACCTGGAAGGGCAAGACTGACAAGCGCGGCATCACCATCAACCACGTGGGTACCGTTGCAGCCAAGCACTACCTTTACAGCCGTCTGTCGGCTGACGCCGAGCGTAAGCCCGAGAATCGCATGGTCCACCTCAGTGACCAGCTACCGGAGGAGTTCTTCCCGGGCCTGGTGTCGGAGGTCTACAACCCTGTCAAGAACCGCTTTGAGAAGAAGGTGACCCGAAACGAGCCGTTGGACACCTGGGTGTATGCCTACGCGGCGACCCATCACCCAGAGGTCCGCATCAACCGCTTCACGCGTTCCGATTGGGACCTTTTGGAACAAAGGCTGGCTGCGCCGCCAAGCGTGAACGTTTCACGCGAAACGCAAGGTGCTGCGTCGGAGGCCGACACGTCCGCTGATTCCCGTGAAACATCGAGTGTTCCTCGCCGGCAACGTCCCGCGCAGCCTCGCAGCACGGGGAGGCAGTGGTGAGCAGGAACACAGTCCGAAACAAGGTACGAATCAGTGAGCTGACGGAGGAGCTCGCGGTCGGCGCCGCGCTGCGCCTGCGATGTGATAGCGACGATATACGCAGCGTTGTGGAGGCCGTGGTGGCCTACCTTGTCGAGGAGTACCCAGCACAGGATCTGTACATCCCCGCCAGCATGCAAATCAGTGCCTACCCTGTGGATGAGATCCGAAAAGGGATGCAGGAACAGGAGTCTGTACGGTCGCTGTGCAGGAGGTTCAGGATTGACAGACGGACGCTGTACCGCTTGCTTGATGAGCCTTGCGCCAATGAGTAGGGGGTGCGGGTGAGTTCCCCGAGACTCACCCGCACTTGATCAGGAAACTGGCATCCATGATCTCGCGGATGCCTCACTGATGAGCTGGACCAAAGAGGATGTGCAGAGGCTGAAGGCCGCCATCGCCAGCGGTCAGTTGTCCGTTCGGCATGGTGATCGTCAGATCACGTATCAGTCCGTCGAAGCCATGTTGACGGCATTGGACCGCATGGAAGCTGAGGTTGCCGCCGTGACGGCTGGCCGACGGAAGTCGGCCACACGCCGCTACCGCTTCACGACGCTGAGGGGCTTCTGACATGGCGGCCTCGCTGCTGGACAGGGTCATCGGCGCCATTTCTCCGCAGGCAGCCCTGAAGCGTCACCGCGCCAGGGCAACGCTTGATGCGGTACGTGCCTACGAGGGCGCTTCGCGCACTGACGGTTGGCGTGTTCGTAGGGCGGGGGCCAGCGCGAACACCGATCACCTGGCAGACGCCCGCGAGCTGCGGAACCGAGCTCGGGCGCTGGTGCAGAACGTTCCGTACTGCGCGCGGTCCCTCCAAGTGCTGGTGAGCGCAACGATCGGGACCGGCATTACTCCCAAGGCCGAAGGCCCAAACGCTTCCGCGCTGGACACCCTGTGGGGCCGCTGGGCCGATGTGGCGGATGCTGATGGAAAGTCGGACATCTACGGCCTCATGGCTACCGCGTATCGCGCGATGGAGCAGGACGGTGAGGTCATGATTCGCCGCCGCACCAGGCGTCAGTCGGACGGTCTCGCAGTCCCGCTGCAGCTTCAGGTACTGGAGATCGACTGGCTGGACGGGAACAAGAACGGGTCTGCGTCGGGCGGTGGTCAAATCATCAACGGCATTGAGTACGACGCGATCGGTCGGATTCGCGGCTACTGGTTGTTCGGAGCGCATCCCGGTGAGGCTGTGCGTGGCTCTGTACGCTTGAGCAGTTCGTTGGTGCCGGCATCCGACATCATCCACCTCTACAACCCCGTCCGTCCCGGGCAGGGACGCGGCATTACGCGCTTCGCCCCGGTGATCGCGCGAGTGCGGGACCTGATGCTGTACGAAGACGCCGAGCTGGCGCGGAAGAACCTGGAAGCGCGGCTTGGTGTGATCGTCAGTGGCGACATCGACTCGATGTCCAACGCGGACGATGACGGCCCTTCGCAGCTCGGCTCAGATCGCGACCAGGTCACCGACCTTGGGCCACTGCCCAGCGGTGGCGTCACCCACATCACCGGTGCCACAGCCTTCCAGACTGTCGAGCCAAAGCCGGCAGGGGGCTACGTCGAATATTGCAAGTTTAACGCGCACATCATTACTGCTGGCATCGGTGTCCCGTACGAGTCGGCCACCGGTGATATGCGTGAGGTGAACTTCTCCAGTGCCCGCATCCGGCAGATGGAGTTCCGTCGTGATTGCGAGCAGATGCAGTGGCTGGTGCTAGTCCCGCAGATGTGTAAGCCGATCTGGCGCTGGTTTGACGAAGCAGCTGCGCTTGGCGGTGGGGTGCGTTCCACGGGAAGCACTGCCGACTGGAGCACGCCGCGCTGGGACTACGTCAACCCCAAGCAGGACATCGAATCGGAGATCGCAGCGATGGGCGCCGGTCTCAACTCACCCAGTGAAGCGCTGCGTCGGCGTGGCTACGACCCGGATGCGGTCTACGTCGAGATGGGCAAGGACTTCAAGCGGATGAAAGAGACCGGCGCCCTCGGTCTGATGACTTTCCTTCAATCCAGTGGCGCCCGGACCGGCCTGGTCGACGCCTCAACAACCAACGAGGAATGACCATGCCCCAGCCAATCCAGGCTCCGACGCAGGACGGTACGACACGCCTCATGCCCCCGCAGTTGCGTGAGGCCGAGCTGCAGCCGACCAGCTTCGATAGCGAGGCACGCACGATCGAACTCCAGTGGACCGCCGGTACCAGGGTGCGCCGCTACGACTGGTGGAATGACACGTACTACTGGGAGGAGCTGGTCGTTGATGAGGCTGCCTGCAACATGGAGCGTCTGTCCTCTGGCGCTGCTCCGGTCCTGGACAGCCATAACACCTGGGGTATCGGCTCACAGATGGGAGTGGTTGATCGCGCCTGGCTCTCCAATGGTGAAGGCCACGCCCTTATCCGTCTCTCCGGTCGCGAGGAGCTGGCCGGCGTAATCGCCGATATCGGTGCCGGGATCATTCGCAATATCTCGGTTGGTTACACCGTGCAGCGCTATGAGATCGAGCGCGCCGTCAACCCCGGCGATTTGCCGATCTACCGCGCGGTGGAGTGGACGCCGAGCGAGATCAGCTTCGTCACTGTGCCGGCCGACCCGGCAGCAGGTACTCGCAGCAATCAACCCGCACAGGGGACCCCCTGTGTATTCACCCGTAGCGCATCGTCGCAGGAGCACACCATGCCTCAGCCCGCCGCCCGCGCCGCCGAATCGGCGGTCCAGCAGGAACCCATCAACAACACCCCGGCTCCGGCAGCGCCGGCCGCAGCTCAGGTTCCGGAAGGTGACACGCGCGCAGCCGAAATCGTGGAGCTGGCAACCCGCCACGGCCAGACCGAGCATGCAGCTGGCTGGATTCGCGCTGGTCACTCGGTCGACCACGTGCGTGGCCTGATCTTGACCACGCTGGAGCAGCGCGACGCCGCTGCTGGCGGCAACATCAACCGCATTAGCGTCACCGAGGACGAGCAGGATCTGCAGCGCTCCGCTGTGACGCATGCGCTGCTGCACCGAGCCCAGGTAATCGATCCCGCAACCAAGCGGATCTTCGCGCTCACCGGTGACAATCCAGTGCGCGGCCTGACCCTGATGGACCTGGCCCGTCGTAGCCTGGAGCGCTGCGGCGTACGCACCGATGGCATGGCGAAGCTGGAGCTGGTCGGCCGCGCGTTCACGCAGAGCGGCAGTGACTTCCCGGTGCTGCTCGAAAGCACGATGCACAAGGCGCTGCAGGCGGCCTACGCCGTTGCCCCGGACACCTGGTCCCGCTGGTGCGTCACCGGCACCGTCAGTGATTTCCGCGAGCATTCGCGCTACCGCGTGGGCAGCATTGGCAACCTGGACAAGCTGACCGAGGCTGGCGAGTTCAAGAACAAGAAGATCCCGGACGGCGAGAAGGCAACCATCACCGCTGGCACCAAGGGCAACACCATCAACCTGACGCGTCAGGCGATCATCAACGACGACCTGGGTGCGTTCCTCGGCTTGGCGACCGCCTTCGGTCGTGCCGCAAAGCGGACCATTGAGGCCGACGCGTATGCGTTCCTCGCCAGCAATCCGAAGCTGGATTCCAACAAGACGCTGTTCCACGCCGACCACGGCAACATCCTGGCGGCAGCAGTGCCGAGCGTCACCTCGGTCGACGCGATGCGCGTCCAGCTGGCCCAGCAGAAGGACGTGGGCGGGAATGATGTACTGGATCTGTCGCCGGCACTCTGGCTCGGTCCGACCAAGTACGGCAGTGCCGCGCGTGTCACCAACAAGGCCGAGTACGACCCGGACGCTGAAGGAAAGCTGCAGCGCCCGAACGCGGTGCAGGGTCTCTTCCGCGACATCGTCGACACCGCGCGCATCAAGGACGACAAGTGGTACCTGTTCGCCGATCCGAACGACTGTCCGGCCATCGAGGTCGCATTCCTTGATGGGATCACCGAACCCTTCCTCGACTACGAGGAAGGCTTCACCGTCGACGGTGTGCGCTGGAAGGCCCGCCTCGATTTCGGCATTGCCGCCCTCGACTATCGCGGCGTGCAGCGCTGCGGCTGATCCCCAACTGGAGCACTGAGACATGGCACAGAACTTCGTATCCGATGGGGACGTGATCCCTGGACCAACACCACCGAACAGCAGGTTGCATCGGGTCAGGCGGTTGTCGTCGGTCATCAGCTGGGGGTTGCCCTGGTCAACATCGCCGCCGGCGCGACGGGCAGCGTAGCCCTGGGCGGCGTGTTCACGCTGCCGAAGGTGCCTACGGCGGTCTTCGAGCAGGGTGAAAAGCTGGTGTGGAGCGCAAGCGCCAAGGCAGTCGACGGTAGTTCCGCGACTGCCGTGGCCGGCGACATCACCGGCGCAGCGTTCGCCTGGGCCGCCGGCTCCACCGGCCAGACGACCGCCGAAGTCCGTCTTTCGCCCGGCAACGCCACCAAGGCGTAATCAAACTGGCCGGCACCGCTCACAGAAGCCCGGGTGGCGTGAGCGGTGCCGGTTCTTCCACAGCGACAACGGGGGATCGCATGGGCACCACTGGCACGCCGCGCGGCGTACGCAACAACAATCCTGGCAACATCGACCGCACCAGCACGCCCTGGCAGGGCGAGGACCGGTCGGCAGCTGCCATCGCCCGCGAGGCTCGCTTCTGCGTCTTCCTGACCCCGCAGGCGGGTTTCAGGGCTCTGGGCAAGACACTGCTCACCTATCAGCGCAAGCACGGCCTCCGCACGGTGAAGGAGATCATCGGACGCTGGGCACCACCGGTGGAGAACGATACGGGCGCCTACGTCCGGCAGGTTGCGGCGGCGGTGGGCGTCGCACCTTCCGAAGTCATCCGGTTGGATAACCCGGTGACGCTCGGGCGTCTCGCGACGGCCATCGCAAAGCACGAGAACGGTGGCATGTACTGGAGTGCCGATGTGGTCAGCGCTGGTGTCGCCGAGGCGCTCAGCTGATGGTCGGCGGCGGTGTCACCGCCACGGCTCCCTGGTGGGCTGCGGGCAGCGTCGTAGCCGTGTGGATTCTGCGCGAGACCTGGGCTGCATTTCTGTCGCGCAAGAAGGAACGCACCGAGACTGATGCGAACGTGGATCTCATCAAGGGTCTTTCCGAGCGTATCGGGTCGCTGGAACAGAGGGTCTCGGTCCAGGACGAGCGGCTGCAGCAAGAGATGATGATGCGGCTCAAGGCACAGGAGGAGGCCAGCGCATTGCGGATGCGAGTCAGGCAGCTTGAATCCACGCTGCGTGGGCTCGGTGCAGTCATTCCGCCTGAAGACCCGGTGGTGTCCGCATGATCCGTGCCCTCATCCTCGCCACTCTTCTGCTGCTGGGCGTGATTGTCTGGCAGCGAGGGTCGATTTCTATCGCGCACCGCGCGACCGACCAGGCAGCTGCCGCCCGTGACGTGATGGAGCGCGAACGCGATGCGGCCCGCGCCGAGGCGAATGCAACGGCCGCCACGCTGGCGGCCGAACGTGGCAGCGCAGCCGCTGCGAACGCTTTGGCCGCCACATATGAAAAGGAAAAGGACGATGCACAGAAAGCCTCTGATCGCCTTATCGCTGATCTTCGCGCTGGCAACCAGCGCCTGCACCAGCGCTGGCAAGCGACCGTCGCCACCGCCGAGCTGTCCGCAGCCGCCGCAGCCGGCAGCCAGCCTGATGGTCGAGCCGACGACCGAATTGAAAGTGCGGGCCGAGCTGTTGGCGCTGCCGCCCAGTGCGACGCCCAAGTGAGGGCGCTTCAGGCCTATGCGCTGCTGTGCTCGCGAGGTGCACGGTGAGCGAGGTCGACTTCCTCCGCGATTTGGATGGCACGTTGCACGCCGCCTTTACGCTGGCGGGCATGGCCTCGCGAGGCCGGTACACGGCCAAGGATGGTGCGGCCACCGAGGGCGTGCGTGCCTACGTGGAGCGCGACGTTGAGACCATAGGTGAACTACGCCAGTTCAGGTCAGGACGCGTGGAGATCGCGTACTTGCGTTCGGACGTAGCGCCTGAACAAGGCGATCGTTTCGAGGTGGTTTCGAGCGCTTTCGGCGCAGAGGTCTTCGTTAACAGCAAGAAGATCAGCGATGACGGCTCGCAGAGCCGCTGGCTGGTGAGCCGTGGCTGACCTCGCAGAGCCGCTGTCGTGGCAGCTGGTGGAATTCCTGGAGGCTCGCGTCCGGCTGATCTCGCGCAGCAATGGCTTCCGCACCGACATCGGTGCGGGCACCGTGATCATTGATGAAACCGAGATCAGCGAGGACAGCACCGAGCCTGCAACGATCATCTCTGTCCGCCGGCTCTCCCGCAGCGGCGGGGGTGTGGCCCAGTCCAACTCCGACGCAGCCATCACCATCGAGTTCGAAGTTCCGCGTGGTAGCGATGAAGCGAATCCCCGGCTTCTCGTTCATCGTGCGCGCCACGACCTGATTCGCGCCCTGACGTTCAAAGAGAAGTCGCTGCCGCTTGGGGTGACCAGCTTCGAGCTGCTTGAAACCGAGCTGGCGACCCTTGAGGACGATGCCGGGCATACCGCCGTAGTCGCTCAGATCACCGCGCGGGCTGGTCTGACCGAGACCTTTGAGCCCGTGTCCAACCCGTAAAGGAACCAGAACCATGGCACAGCCAAAAGTCCGCAAGTTCGCAGGTGACCTGCGCTTCTGGGAGCACGGCGCCGAGGGCGTTCGCGCCCCCGTCATTCCCGAGCCCGCCGACAAGTTCGGTAACCAGCCCCTGGAGCAGTCCTCGCTGACCTTCAGCTACGAAGCCGGCGATTCGGTGGAGATCAAGAGCAAGCGCCGCGATGCTCGCTATCAGCAGATCATCCACAAGGATTCGAATCCGGGCGTCACCAACGTCTCGATTACCGCGCTGGAAGTGCCGACGGCCTTCCTGGCTCGCATGCTGTACGGCACCCTGGTCAACACCACTGTGGCAGCCGGCTCGGCCACCGCTGTGTCGGTCACTGTTGGCAGCGTGGATACCCCCGTGAAGCTGCCGCACAACTTCATCGAAGCAACGCCGGCGCCGGCGTTCAAGAAGGGCGCAGTGGACCTGGTGAAGGGCACCGACTATGACCTCGAACCCCGTCATGGTCTCCTGATCCCCAAGAAGGGTGGCGCGCTGCAGGCCGGTGATGTTGTGACGGCCGATTACAGCTTCGATGCCTACCTGGAAACCGCAATCAGCGGCGGCACGACACCGAGCAAGTCCTTCCAGATCCTGGGCGACATGCAGGACCGCATCAGTGGCGACGAAGGCCTGCTGTCGATCCCCAATGTCGACCTGACTGTCGATGGCGACGTTGACTGGTTTAGCGACGAGCCGATCCAGGTGACCCTGACCGGTCCGGTCATCTTCCAGGCCGGCGAGACCGATCTCTACACCTTCAAGATCGCCGCGCAGTCGGCGGGCTGAGCGTGCCGGTGACCCCGGCGAGGGGAGGGCGCCGCGAGGGCGCCCTCCCGGTTTGAAACAGGAAGGGCACTGTGGCGTCCAATCGCAACAACAACCTGCTCAAGTACTTCGTCAGCGGCCGGCGGGCAAAAGGTTTCCATGGTCTGACCGACCTGGCTGGCGAAGTTCTGAATCGATACGACCTGTCGGTGCAGCGGGCGTTTGTTGGTCTGCAGCGCCGGGCTGGGCCGGCTACTGCGCAAGAGGTACGTGGCTCCTACAACATCCGCGCTTCTGCTCTGCGGGGGAAGTATCGCGTGGAGACGGGCGAGCGCGGCTACAGCACCGGCAAGCGCGGCCGGGACGACTTCCTTTCCATTTGGGCCAGCACGCGGCAGATCTCGCTGATCGAGTTCGGTGGTCGCTGGGCCGGTCGCAAATCCCGAGGTGCGACGGCCGGAATTGGCGTGGGCGAGTCGAAGACCTACGACGGCGCCTTCATCGCGACGATCAAGGGCCGCAGGGCCATCCGTGTGCGCGGCTGGGATCGGGCACAGCAGAAACGCCACGGTCGAGGCCCGGTTCGCATCCTCCGAGGCCCCAGCCCGTTCGAGATGCTCTCGGGTGCTGATGGCAACAGCCGCGCCCTGGAGGCCCGTCGCCGGCTGATCGAGCGCGTCCACACCACCTACCTGACAGAACTGCGCCGCCAGTGGCGCGTCAACGGAAGCTCCAATGGCTGATCGGCTGGAAGAAGCAATTCGGGTCGTCATCGAAACGCAGGGCCGCGAAGGTGTGGACGAACTGCGCGCGGCGTTCGGCGATCTGGGAGACATGTCGGTCGAGACCGCTGGCAAGGCGACGAAGCTGCTCGACTCGCTCACTGGGCTGAACGAGGCGGCGGCGAAAGCGGATGCCTTTGACGGCATGCTGGCCGAGCTCGCGCAGCTGGAGCAGCAGTTTGACGACAACCAGAAGGCCGCACTGGCGCTCAGCCTCAGCATCGGCGAGATGGACAAGCCCTCCCGCGAGGTGCTGGCAACCCAGCGCGATCTGCGTAAGGAAGGCGAGCGGCTGAAAAAAGCGCTCAACGAGCAATGGGATGCCGTCGGCAAGGCCGACGACGAGCTTTCTTCGCTCGGCGTCAACACCGCGAACCTAGCTGACCACCAGCAGCGCCTGCGGATCGAAGTCGCCCGTAGTGCGGCTGCGCTTACCGAACAAGCCAGGGCCGCAGCGGCAGAGGCTGAGGCGGGCCGTCGTCGCAAACAGCAGATCGATGAGGCAGAGACGGCCTTCCGCAAGCAGGCCAACACCAGCAGGGCTGCGGCCAAGTCGCTGGCGGAGTATCGCGAGCGTGCCGACGACGCGACCGCCGGCAGTGCCGACCTGGCGTCGGCCACCGAGAGCACTGTCAGCTGGTTCGGTAAGCTGAAGGCTGTGGCGGCTGGCGCGCTCGCGTTTGTCGGCCTGAACCGAGTGGTCGATGGCATCAAGGCCATCGTGAAGGAAGGCAGTGACGCTGAGCAGGAGCTGTCGCAACTGGAAGCCGCTCTGCAGGCGACCGGCCGAAGCGGTGAGTTCACCGCGCAAAGCCTGGCCGCAATGCGCAAGCAGCTCCAGAGCGGGCTCTTCGACGATGGACAGATCAGTGCGGCCCAGGTACGCCTGCTGTCATACACCAATATCGTCGGAGAGCAGTTCCCGGCAGCAATGCAGATCACCATCGATCAGGCTCAGCGGCTGGGCATGTCGCTGGAGGGGTCTGCCGAGGTCGTTGGCAAGGCACTGCAGACGCCGTCGAAGGCGATGGAAAGCCTGAGCAAGCAGGGCTTCACACTGGATGACAGCCAGAAGGCGCTGATCAAGAGCCTGGAAGCCACCGGCCAGGTGGCAAAGGCGCAGGCCATCATCCTCGATCTACTGGCCGAATCCTATGGCGGCGCGGCCGCCGCAGCGAAGGTTGGCACCATCGCTGGCCTGTGGAAGACGGCCACTGATCGCTTCAAGGATTGGAAACAGGAGGTCGCAGACCAGGGGGTGCTGACCTACTTCAAGGAGCAGCTGAACACCCTTCTGGCGACGCTGGATCGACTGGCCGCCGATGGCAGCCTGTCCCGCTGGGCCAAGCAGACCGCCCAGGCCATCATCACCATGGCCGAGGCGGTTAAAGGCACGACGCAGTGGGTTGTGGACCATGCCCGCGTGATCGGCCTGATGGCTGCCGCATATGCGCAGTTCAAGATCGTGGGGGCCCTGCTCCAGCTGAACGCATGGCGCGCAGCACTGATCGCGACCACGAATGCGCAGATTGCCAACAATGCAGCGGTCGCAAGCGGCAGCCGGGGTATCGGTCGGTTCGGCGCGTTGCTGCGCGGGTTGCCGAAGGCAGTCCCCATCACGGTGGCCGTGCTGGGATTGGAAGCGGCGATGGGCGGTCTGGATGTCCTCAAGACCGTGGCGCAGGACATCTGGAAGCAGCACGACCCGGCGCTGAAGCGTGCCGGTGAAGCGCAGCGGGCCTACATCAGCCAGGTACGCGATTCGGCGCTGCAGCTGCGTGAACAGGCGGTGTCCTTCGTTGCGTACCGTGACGTAGTCATCAAGTCGGCCGAGGAAGTCGCCAAGCTGGGCGAGGCGGAGCGGCAGGCATACGAGAAGCGTCTGTCCGGCTTGGAGCAGTACCTCACAGCGCAGGAAGGCTTCCTGCTGATGCAGCAGAAGGCCGGCGTCGCGACGGCGGAGCAGCTGCAGCAGCTGGGCCTGGTCACACAGAAGTTGCTGGAGGTGTCGACGGGCTTTGCGTCGCTCCGGGGTGGCGTCCAGACGGCTGCGGACGCGCTCATGAATGGAATCGGCCCGGCTGCCCAGCTGGTGGTGCAGCAGTTGGCTGGGATCGACGGGAACGCAAAGCTCGCGAAGGAATCGATCGGCAAGGTGTTCGAGGGGCTCAACTTCGCAGACACGGCGAGCCTGGAGGCGGTCGGAGCGGCGTTGGGCTACATTGCCTCCCAAGGCGCCGCCGCAGAGCGCAATGTGCGTGATGGGTTGCTGGAGACGCTGAAGAAGCTGTCCGGTGACGAGCTGCTCCGCTTCCAGGCTTCGGCCCAGTCGGCGTTTGAGGCTATGCCGCAAGGCGCCACCAATGCCGCCGCCGTGCTGCAGACCACGCTTGTTGCTGCAATGGAGCGGCTTGGTGTTTCCGCATCGCGCATGGGCGTCGGCTTCAGTGCTGGTGGCAAAGACGCGATCGCGGCGTTTGGTGCTGTGGCCGAGAGCGCGATCGCTACCGGTGTCCAGATCGAGACCGCATTCAAGGCAGCGCTTGGCAAGGTCGCGACGCTGGACGAAGCGCGTACGTTGGGCGCGCTGCTGGAATCGGCAGGGCGGCAGGGTAAGGTCGGCTTCGATGCGGCCGCGCGGTCGGCGGCAGCGCTCAACGCTCGCATCCGCGAAATTCAGGTTGCCATCGATCCGCTGGCCGACGAATTCGCCAGGCTTGGCATCCAGTCCCAGGCGTCGCTCAACGCGACGCGGGACGCCGCCAAGAGCGCCTTCGAAGCGATCCGTGACGGCGCGGCTAGGGGCAAGGCGTCCGTGGAGGACGTGCGTCGAGCCTTTCGGGCATATGCCGATGCAACCCGCGCTGCAGCTGCGGACAGCGACCAGTGGCGCCGGGACAACGTCGATAGCCAGCTCGCAGTGCAGGAATCGATCTACGACACCGAGCGCAGCATGCAGCGGCTGGGCGATGTGAGCGACGTAGCAATGCGCCAGCTGCAGGACGGTGCCAGCCGCAGCCGGGAGCGGCTGGACGAGGTGCGCCAGAGCGCGGGAGGTGCGGCGGACGAGGTTGACCGGGTGGGGAGTAGCTCCGAACGAATGGGCAAGCAGATGGGGCAGGCCGGGGCCGCTGCGCAAGGAATGGCGTTCAGCATTGGCGAGGTCTCCGAATCTGCATTGCAGGCAATGCGCAAGCTCAGCGGGCCCAACCCGCTTGTCCAATTTGCCAACGCGCTGAACCGGGTCACTGAGCAGCGTAAGCAGCTGGCTGAGTACAAGGCAGAGCTTCAGGCGACCGCCGAGGCGGAGGACGAACTTTCCAAAGCAGCGAAGGAGCGGCTGGCAGGGCAGTTCGACTACGTGGGCAAGGGCGAAATCGCAGAGGTGGCGCAGCTGGAGGCCCAGGTCGTGCGGCAGCGGCAGCAGCGAGACCAGGAGGCCGCTGCCGCGCTCGCCGAGCGCCGCAAGCAGGCTGAAGCTGAGGCAGAGGCGCAGGCGAAGGCGGACGCCGCTCGCATCGGCAGCAACGGCACCAACGAGCAGGTCATTGTCATTGACTGGAAGCTGCCTTCGAAGGAAGTGGTTGCCGGCGCCACCGCAGCCGAAGTGCAGCAAGCGCAGCGCCTCGCGGGCCTCGTCGCTCCGTTGGTCCTGCGGCAGGTTCAGCAAAGCAGGGCCGTTTCCGTTCGGGGGCGTAGCTGATGACCCGCATCGTTCTTGCTGGAATCGAACTGCCGGCTGACCTTCAGTGGACCGATGAGTTCACAGCCTGGAAGGTTGGGCAGCAGGCGCGTACAAGCCTGACGGGTGCCTTGATCGTCCAGGAGTCTGCGCGACAGGCCGGGCGGCCGATCACGCTTCAGACAACCCGGGACGGTACTGCCTACGTCGGCGTCGTCAGTCTTCCTGTTCTACGGGCGCTGCAGGCCAGTGAGAGCGAGGCTCGCCTGGCGCCGCTGGATCTGGTCATGCCGGCCCACAACAGCGGCGAGCGGTCATTCCAGGTGCGGTGGCGCCGCACCGATGGGCCGGCCATCGAAGTCGATCCCACCCGCTTTGCTGTCCCCGCGCTTGATGCGGACCTTTTCTCCATCACCCTTCGCCTCATGACGGTGTAATCCATGACGATTCTTGCTACCGATATCAAGCTGCGACAGTCGCAGCGCTTGACAGATAACCCTGATGGCGGTGGCCGCATGGTTCAGACCGAAATCATTGATGGGGCGATGAACAACCTCTTTCCGGATATCGGTGATGAGGAGCGGACCACTGGCCGAACCACCCTCCGCAAGATGTTCGTGCATGTGGATACACCGGCGCCAGACGTGCTAAAGGACGCGATCGCGGTGCTGATCGATCCTCCGGCAGACCCGCGCGTGACCGTCACGATGTTTGCCACTGGTTCTTACAGTGACGTGCGCCTCGACGCCAAGAACCGCGTCGAGAGCTACATCACGCGAGGCACAGAGTCCCGCTTTGTCCTACTGGGGAACCACTTCAGCGGCCAGATGACTATCCAGGTCTACGCGATGAAGGACGCGCCGAGCCCCGACATCAATGACAACTTCTCGCTGCTGACCCTCGCAAGCTCCGGGCACGATCCGGCAGAACAGTACGTGCGGGTCAAAGGCGTGCTGTCCCGTACGACACGGACGTTTACCGATGACCAAGGAGCATTTGAGCGGGATGTCTTGGTGATCGAGCTGGTGAACGCGTTGCTGCGCGATTTCTTCGGCCAGGAGGTAGTGCGGTACTCGGCCACCAAGCCCGCGACCAGGATCTACGAGACCAACGTGGTGGAGGCCACGAGCTATCACAGCGTCAAACGCCTCACCGCCGCAGGGAAGCCTGGCGATCTGGCTGTGCAAGTCGATACCCCGTATGTGTCCATCGTCCCTACCTCCACGGCTGAAACCCCGGTCAGTGACGTTCTGGCCGGCATGGGCACCATCAGCCAGGTCCCGTCCGGCCCTGCCGGCAGCCTCGGCCAGAACTTCAGTGCCAGCTTTGCTGCTGGCGTGCCGGTCAGCCGATACCTCGGTACTGGGTTGGTGGTGGGCGCAGTAAGGGTTGTCGCAGGGAGTGTCGAACTCACCGATGACGGCACTGGCGGGCTCGCTTCCGCCGTGGCGACGCCCTGGAGCGGCACGGTCGACTATCAGGGTGGGGTCGTAGCCTTGACGCATGCGAGTGGCGTCGGCAGTACCAGTATCAGCATCACCGCGTCCCCGGCGGGTTCCATCCCCATGCAGGGCTTCACCGACGAGATTGAGGTGACGCAGAACAACCAGGGCATGGTCTGGCTGTTCCAGCTGACCCCGTTGCCGGCCCCAGGAACGGTGGTGGTCGACTACCGCGCCCTGGGGCGCTGGATCAGGTTGACCGACAACGGCCGCGGCCGTCTGATTGGCAAGCCGGGCCAAGGCACCGGGACGATCAACTACCAGACCGGCTCCGTCGTGGTGACCGCTGGCGCGCTGCCGGATCTGAAGAGCAGCATCATCTCCAACTGGGGTACTCCCATCATCGCGGAGGCCCGGGTTGGTGATACTGCCATCCTGCCGCCGGCGCTCCGCTTTGTGCTCGGCGAGGGCTCGGCGGTACCGGGGACGGTGCAGCTGACGTTGCGCGTCGGCGGATCCAATGTGGCGGTCACAGATAACGGGAACGGCGGCTTGCTGATTGGCGGGCAGGTTCGTGGACAGATCGGCTACTCGACCGGTGAGATCTCGCTCCGGCCGCTGACTCTGCCTGATGCGGATAGTCAGCTCTCGATCGCCTACGACTGGGGACAGCCGCTACACGCAGCGCCGCAGCCTGTTCCGGACGCGGCCGGGATCGTCTCGTTCACCCTGCCGCAGGGACCTGTGAGGCAGGGCACACTCCTTCTCGACTGGCTTGTGAGTGTGCGGCGCGATCGCGATGACCTGTCGTCGGCCCCTCAGGCGATGCGAGTCATCGCAAAGGATGATGGCGCAGGCAACCTGGTCGGCGTGTCGGTGGGGGACACGGCCTTCAGCACGGTGCTGGGGGCGGTGAACTACAGCACGGGCGCGGTCTCGCTGCAGGCCGGAAAGTTCATGGTCCGGCAGGTTTCCTATCCGGTGTATGAGATCCGCTCAGGGCGGCTGAAGGTGGTGGGCTACGAGCGCCTGGACGTGCTCGCACAATTCTCCGCCGGCAGTATCGTGTCGGCCGGTTGGATGCTCGCGGGGGAAGCGGCTCAGTCCGCGCAGGAAGTCATGCCGCTGCCGGCGGTCCAACTGCAGCTCACCCCGACCATCAGCGACAGCATCGTTCCGGGCAGCGTTCGCTTCGCATTCCGGGGGCGCACCTACGTTGACCGTAGCGGCGGGCTGTATCACTCCATCGATCCCGCCACTGGCTCGGGCATCTATGCAGGGACGATCGACTACGCAGCAGGTGTGGTGAACCTGGTGCAGTGGCTGGCAGGCGGCGAGAACACTGTCCAGATCCAATCCCTCCTGACACGGATCGCCGATCCGGGTGTGGCGGTCAGCTTCTTCCGTGCGCCTGGTTCACCGCTGCGGCCGGGCATGTTCACGCTGCGCGCGACCCGCATCGATGGCGAACTGCTCACGGTGACTGCGGACATTAACGGTGTGCTATCAGCTGCGGAAATTCGTGGCAAGGTCGATTGGGAAAGTGGCGTCGTCAAGGTTCAGTTCGGCCAGCTGGTGCCCGTGGCCGGGAATGAGGGCAAGCCCTGGTTTGATCCCGATCAGGTTGAGGGCGATCAGGTCTGGAGGCCGACGCTCGTGCTGCCGGGCACCATCTACATGGGCGCGGTCGTGTATCGATCGATCCCGCTGTCGGAGGTGGTGATCGGCTTGTCGTCTGTGCGTCTACCCAGCGACGGCCGTGCGCCAGCGTTCAAGCCGGGGCAGACCGTGCTGATCCACCACACTGCCAAGCACGTGGTGCCGTCGCCTCAAGCAGGGCAGTTGGTCAGTTTTGGTCGCGGCAGGGTCGCAGGCATCGAAGTGCGCGACGCGGATGGGCGACCGGTCGACGCAGCGTGGTTCACGGCGGATCTGGACATTGGCAACCTGCGCTTCAGTGACCCGCTGAACCTGGCCGCGTACACGCTGCCACTGACGATCAGCGAGCGCGTCGAGGACCGGCGCTTGGTGGTTCAGCCGCAGATCACCGGTGAGATCGAGATCAACACCTCCCTGACGCACGACTATCCGGTGGGGGAGTCGATGATCAGCACCGCACTGCGCTTGGGCGAGGCCAATGGGTCTCTGGACCTGCAGGCGCGAGTGGTGAGTCTGTTCGACCAGGCTGCATGGACCAACGTGTGGGCCGATTCCCCGAGCGGCAGTGTTGCGCCCGGCACCTACAACGACACGGACTATCCGCTCGCCGTGACGAACAAGGACGCGATCACTGAGCGTTGGGCGGTGCGGTTTACCAGTGCGACGCAGTTCGAGGTGATCGGCGAGACGGTCGGCACGATCTCTGCTGGAAACACCACTACGGATCTTGCGCCCATCAATCCTCGCACCGGGCAACCGTACTTCGTGATGAAGAAAGAGGGTTGGGGAACTGGTTGGTCTACGAACAACGTTGTTCGCTTTAACACCGTGGGTGGTTTGGCGCCCGTATGGATGATGCGCACGACGTTGCCCGGCACGCCGGAGGGCGCGACCGACTCCACCCGGTTCCAGGTCATTGGCAATATTCCAGGCGAGTAACCATTTATGAGTCTTGTACCAACCGTTTACGAAAGCACCGATCCGGGAGCGCCACAGCTGACTGGCCAGGCCGGGAGCCTTACCGCTTTGCTTGACGCCGTACTTGTCGATGGGTACGGCGTTGGCGCCGCGCGCAAGAACGGAGCTGGCTGGACGCGCGAGTTCAGTGCTACCAACGTGCGGGTCTATCGCGGAAGCCTTGTAACCGGGAGCGGCTATTACCTCCGTATTGACGACTCCGCAGTGGTGGGAAACGCGCGCCATGGCTGGGGTCGAGGCTATGAGGCCATGACGTCCGCGATGGCAGGTACCAATCCGGTTCCCACTGTCGCGCATCGGGCGAATGGGATCCTTCTGCCGAAGTCTACGACGCTGGATTCTGTTGCGAGGCGTTGGAGGGTGATTGCTAATGAGCGCTTTGTCTATGTATTCGTGGACACGCGCAGCGCAGGTAGTTTGTTCTGCTGGTATGCAGGTGACTGCATCAGCTATAAGCCAGGGGATATGCACGCCTTCGTCATGTCCTGTGTCAAGACTGATAGCTGGACAGGTGGGTACTCCGATAGCGAGTACTTGCTGTCGTGGAGGAACTTCACTTTCACGCCTGATCCTGCGAACTGCGGCTTGTTCATTGCGCGATCTCATACCGGGGCGGTAGGCGCGGTAGCCTGCGATCACTTTGGCGTTGTAGGCCAAGGTACGATGTTCGGTGGGCAGGGGGGCGCTGGCTATCCGAGCAGCATCAATCAGGGACTCTTCTATGAGCCCGCACGGTTCATTAGCACTTCGTACGGGCCGCGCGGTGAGCTTCCGGGTGCTCTTGCACCAATTCAGAACATCGCAAACACCGAGTACTTGCAGGACGGTCAGGTGATTGAGGGGCTCGATGGGACCGTTAACGATCGCGTCCTCGTGGTACGGACCAATCGTGCCTGCAACATCGAAGGTGCGATCACCTGGCGCGGCGTGCTCTTGATTCGCATAAGTGGAGGGTGGGGTTCATGAACGCTCAGGGATTTACTTCCACGATGTCGATTCCGATCGACTTCTGTGGTCGAGGGGTGATCGGCGGCTTGCCGCCTGATGAGGATGTAGTGGATGGGCGGCTCCGTCGACTCAATCAACCTTTCCGGGGGCAGGTTCTGGTGCTTGAACGAAGCACGCTTATCTGCTGCGCTCATGTTCGCAGTGATAGCGCCGGGCAGTGGCTGGTCAGCGGCCTGTCGCCCAACTACCGCTACATGGTGATCGGCATAGACGCGAGGGCTGAGGTCAACTCTGCGATCCAGGATTGGGTTCAGCCCTACGTCGAAAGCTAATGGCCGATCCTACCCCTTTACGCCTGCGGCTTAATCTGGGCCCCTTCGTCGAGGCGGATGCGCGACGCACTGGACTCAATCTTGGTGTGTATTGGGACGACGATGCTCCGGAGCCGGTCATCCGGGGAATTCGGCAGGCTGCTGCCATGGCCTGGGCGCCTTCGGGGCGGCTTGGCCGTCTTTCCTCGATCCAGTGGCAACGCTCAGTTGCAGTCGATAGGGTTGTCTGCCAGTGGTGGGCTGAATCGCCTCGAGTTCGGCGAGAGATCTCTGTCGGTTGGGGAATGAGCGGTCTGATCCACGGAGAGGCGGGGTTCCTGTGGCGAACCGGCATGGCCTCGGTTGGTGGCAAGTGGCGAGCGGGGTGGGGCACTCTTCCGATTGCAGGCTGTCAAGCACGGTACGCATGGCACTCTTCGATGCACAGCTTGACGCGACTGACCGCCCTGCCAGTTCGCTGGCTTGCAGCTGCGCAGGCCTCTCGCAGGTTGCAATGGGATAGTCGCCTTCCGCCGATTAGCGCCGGTAGCTCGATAGCGTGGATGCACCCAGTGGCCGGCCGAGGGGCCTACCGGCTGCCCTGGGGCGCTGCGCGGCGAGTTCCATGGGGCGTTCGCCCAACCCCTGGCCCGGGGCCCGACCCTGATCCAGATCCCACGTTCCCGCCCGGCAACCGTGTCGGCCTCAATCTCGGCTGCACCGTGATTGGCGTGCCCGGACTGGCTCCCCTGAATCTTGGCATCTCGGCGTGCTATGTGGTGCGCCCCCAACGTAGGACCTACGTCGTGATCAATGAGGTTTCATTTGTGCGGCTTCCTGATCGGACGCCGATCGAACTGGCCCGCGTCTCGCTCAGCGCCGGCCGTTCGGCTTGGGGCTGGACCTTTGACATCGAGCTGGCCGATGCCGATCAGCTGGGACTGCTCAAGCCCACGGCCTCGGGCCCGCGACAGTTCGAGCTGGTGCTGAACGGCTACGTCTGGACGGGCATCATCGAGAGCTTCCAGAAACAGCGCGAGTTTGCTGGGGGCGGTGTGCGTTTGAGTGGGCGATCAAGGACAGCGTTGCTGGCACCGCCTTACGCCCCGGCTCGCGTCAAGGCCACCACGGAGGAGCGCAGCATGGCCCAGCTTGTGGCCGAGGAGCTGGCGGGCACGGGCTTTGTCAGCCAGTACGACACAGTTGATTGGTTGGTTCCGCCCGGCGCATGGTTCTATGACGCAAGCACGCCACTGGATGCCATCAGCGCGCTCGCTGGTGCGAGTGGCGGGGTGGTGCAGTCCCATCCCTCGGACTTGGCGCTGGTTGTCCGCGCCAGCTACCCGGCCAGTCCGTGGTTGTGGCGGGAGACAACGCCGGATCACCTACTGCAGGAAGACATTGTGCTGACCGAGAGCCTGCAGATGCGCAGTGCGCCCCTGTATGACGCGGTGGTGGTCACGGGAGAGCTGGCCGGGAAGGGCGTCACCTGCAAGGTGCGCAAGGCTGGCGAGGCGGGCCAGCTCTACGCGCAGCAGGTAAGTAGCCCGTTGATCAACGTCGCTGCCGCCGCCGCCGAGCGGGGGCGCAACATCCTGTGCGATCGCGGTGAACAGGCCGCAGTGGATCTGACCGTGCCACTGTTCCCGAAGCCGCTGAAAGCAGGGGAGATCGGGGTGATCTTGCCTCTCGACCTGGTGCAGGTGCTGAGTTCTGAAGGAACCTGGCACGGCCAATGCGAGTCGATCCGCATTGAGGTCGTCGTGGATCAACAGGCTGTCGTGATCGAGCAGACAGCAACTCTGGAGAGGCATTTCACCGATGCGGACTGATTTATGGGATCAATTCGGCGAGCTGGTCAGTGGACGGCCACGATTGTTGGCAACGGTCACTGCGCACAACGCAGATGGCACCAGTAGCCTGACAACCTATGACGGGGCGCAGATGCGTGCCTTCGGTCAGCTGCAGCAGCCCATTCCGTACAACGTCTGGGTCAGTGGCGGTCGACTGCTGGAAGCCGCGCCCAATCTCCCATTGGTAGAAGTAGTCGTCTGAAGAAGCAGGGCGCTGCCCGGATGCCGGCAAGCATCCAGGCAGCGCCGCAACACAGGTGATCTCAGCACCTGGCATTGGCCGTGGCCCTGCCGCCCTCGCGAGAGCGGCGGGATTGTCGGCTCCCCCTATCGCAAATACTGAGAACCCATGCCCAAGCCCATCATCTCCTGGCCGGGCGGCAAGCGCCGCTTACTGAAGCACCTCTATCCGCACTTCCCAATCCATGACTGCTACGTCGAGGCGTTCGCCGGTGGCGCCGCGTCGCTGCTTATGCGGCCGTACCCAGCACAGATGGAAGTGCTCAACGACATCAACGGCGAGCTGGTGTCCCTGTACCGGTGTGTTCGCCACCACCTGGACGAGTTCGTGCGCATGTTCCGCTGGTCGCTGGTGTCGCGCCAGATGTTCGAGTGGGCGCAGATGGAGCGGCCGGAGACCCTGACCGACATCCAGCGCGCCGCCCGCTTCTATTACCTGCAGAAGCTCGCGTTTGGTGGCAAGGTGCAGGGGCAGTCGTTCGGCGTGGTTACCGCTGGCGGTCCACGATTGAACCTTCTGCGCATCGAGGAAGAGCTGAGCGCTGTACATCTGCGCCTGGCGAACACAGTTATCGAATGCCTGCCATGGCAAGAGTGCGTGCGGCGCTACGATCGGCCGGGTACGCTGTTCTACCTCGATCCCCCGTATTGGGAAACAGAGGGCTACGGCGTCGAGTTCCCCTTCGCGGAGTACGAGGCCATGGCCGAGCTGATGCGCACCTCGGTCGGGCGCTTTGTGGTCTCGATCAACGACCACCCTGAGATCCGCGAAGTGTTCGCCGGCTTCGACCTGGTGCCGCTGCAGTTGGACTACACCATCGGCGGCGGGCAGGGAAGAGGGAAGAAATTCGGAGAGCTGATCATCAAGAGCTGGGACGACAGCCAAGCCACCCTGCTGTAGACGTCATGCAACTTGCTGGAGCAGGTCCTCGCGATTGTTGCGTGGCGTGTTGACGGCACGGCTGACCCTGTACGCCTCCATGGATGGAGGCGAGCCGGCCAGCAGCATCGCCATGGCGTCGTCGGGGCTGGCCGCCATCCACTCATCGATCTGGCTTGCGAGCAGCCACACCGGCATGCGGTCATGGATGTCGGCCGAGACGCCGCTGCTGTCGCCGGTGATGATGGTGAAGGTGCCCAGGTTGCCGTCAGGCAGCAGCGGGCTGGTGTCCTCCCACAGGCCAGCGGCCAGCAGCGGCCCGGTTGCGTGGATGAACCACGGGTCCTTCTTCCCGTCCTCGGGGCTGACCGACCACTCGTAGTAGCCGGCCATGGGGATGACGCAGCGGCGCTTCTTGAAGGCCGAGCGGAACGCCGGCTTGGTGGCCACCGTCTCGATCCGAGCGTTGATTGTCGAGCCCTGCAGGCCCTTGGCCTTGGCCCAGAACGGCAGCAGGCCCCGCGCCAGCCGAATTACCTGCCGGCCTTCGCCGCGATCCAGGATCACCGATGCGCGCTGAGTCGGGGCCAGGTTGTAGCTGGGCTGGATCTCTGCCAGGCCGGGGGCAAGGTCAGCCAGCCCCGGCTGGCCGAAGTCGATCACGGGGAGCTGGACGAATCGGCCGCACATTCCCGGAGCGTAGTGGGGCCGGCCGTGGTGTGAATGTGTAGGGCGGAGTTATTCACTCCGTTATTCCGGTGTAACGTGCTGATAACGCAATAGAAAATTTTCAACGAAAGTGTTGACCCGTTGAGCGTGCGCTGCCTATCGTCGGCCTCCTAAACGAATGAGGTGGTCCATGAACGTCCATACCTACGCAGCATGCAGCCGAACCGAGATCGACGATCGGCTTGCCGACGCACAGGCAAAGGCAAAGACATGTTTCGATATCGAACAGTGGGCGCTCCGATCAATTCCGGATCCTGAGTTGCGCCGCTACTGCATGGAAAGAGCGGAACTCCTGCTCGCGAAATAGTCCAGCTGGCCAAATGGTTCAGCCAAGTGGTCGCCGCGTTCGCAGGATCTGCGACGGCCGGCCGTATCCTTCCGGCCATGCTTCCCTCGCACGGCTACCAAGGCTTCCGCTCAGCACCGCCACCCTCTGGCTGGTTCCAGATGGGAGACGGCTGGGTGCTGTGGTGGAGCGGCCGGCAGATCGCCCACGTCGTGCCGGCAAAGGACGGCGGGGTTCGTGCGCACCTTGATGCCAGGAAGATGTGGGAAACCAAGGACGAATGGGCTGCCAGCATCGGGCAGGCCAAGCGCTACGCCGAGCGCTGGTGCGCAGCCCGGCTGTATCCCGAGCTGCCTCTGCGTGAGGCCGTTGCCCGGCTGACCGACAGCACTTCGATCCAGCCGGCGCCGCCATTGCCGGGCCTGCCGCCCGCCCGCGAGCAGAAGCTGCAGGCACAGCGGCTGAAAAATGCTGCGTCCAAGGCGGCCGCGAGCGCCAAAGACGCGCTAGGTCCGCGCAAACTGCAGAGTTCGCAGGACAAGGGCCGCCGTAGCTGACGGGCCTCGCGTCCGGCACGCAGCTGGCATAAGCCAGTGAGCATTCCACCGGTGGCACTAGACTACTGGTAGGGGATGGCGGCATGATGCCGGCGGATGAAGAACAGTGATGTAATCGCAATGGACATGCTATCTAGCGCTCCGGTTGTTCCGCCCTTGAAGTGGGCCGGAGGAAAGCGTTGGTTCGTCGCGCGTCATATGGATATGGTGCCGGCCGTATTCAATAACTATATTGAGCCCTTCGTGGGATCGGGAGCCATGTTTTTCGCGCTCCAGCCACCTACTGCTGTGTTGTCAGATGCGAATGCTGATTTAATTAACCTATACGAATGCATTCGTGACTTTCCCGGCGAGCTGGAGAGTCTTCTTCGTTACTATCATGCGCGGCACTGCGCTGAGTTCTACTATGAAGTGAGAAAGCAGAGGCCCCGGGTCCCGCTGCGACGTGCTGCGCGCATGCTCTACTTGAATAGAACCTGCTGGAATGGTCTGTACAGAGTTAATAAGCGGGGTGAGTTCAATGTGCCGATCGGAACGAAAGCGTCGGTTGTTTTAGAATCTGACGACTTCGCTCGCCTATCCAAAATTTTGGGGAGGGCGAGGCTTGTTGCTGGTGATTTTGAGGCTACTGTTGACTCCGCAATGGAGGGTGACTTTGTCTTCGTTGATCCTCC
The DNA here is from genome assembly GCF_032025805.1 of Stenotrophomonas maltophilia group sp. msm1. Classification (NCBI taxonomy): domain Bacteria; kingdom Pseudomonadati; phylum Pseudomonadota; class Gammaproteobacteria; order Lysobacterales; family Lysobacteraceae; genus Stenotrophomonas; species Stenotrophomonas maltophilia group sp. msm1. The sequence goes on along the minus strand of NZ_JAVSKH010000002.1, from coordinate 343,815 downwards.
CTACACGGTTGCTCACAACAACAACGGTTTTGTGAAGTACAACGAGGATCTATTCGGTTGGGCTGATCAGCAGCGTCTGCGTGCATGTGTCGGCCGGGCTGCCGAGAGGGGCGCAAAAGTATTAATTACCAATGCGGCCCACGCCTCTATTTACGAGCTGTACGATGGCTTCGAGCAGGTTTGTGTGAGCAGGGCTGGGGTGATTGCTGGCGCCAGTCGTGCACGCGGACAATTTAATGAAGTTCTTATTAAGTGCTATTGAGGTTGCACTATGAATGGAAGCAGGGGGCTTCATTTCAAGGTCAAGCGAAAAATTGAAGCTGCGACTGAGGCCGTTAAGCGTTGGCATTGGTTCATGGCTTTGGTTGAGGTTTTCTTTTCGCTATTCGTATCTAATTGTGCCTTGCTTTTTGCAGTATTTATATATCTGGTTAATACTAAAAGTGCCGTTCTCACCTATGATGTGGCCTTTGGTGTGATAGTGCGGTCCATTAATCTTGGCGAGATTATAGTCTATATATTGGCTGTTCTTGCTCCCGCAATGTGGATTATGGTCAGCAACTGGCGCGCTCGAAAGTACAATGTTATTTTCTGGATTCTTGGGTTCTTCCAGGTGGCAATCATAGTTTGTTGCTTTTACATCTATGGTGTCTCGAAGACTGGCGAGCTCGCTAATCCGGATTTCGTTAAGCGATTTGCGATGATTTGCTTCCCGATGTCAGTTCTTATCTGGTATGTGACTGTGTTCTTCCAGCGTGCTTTTCTCAATGAGGTCACTGCGACCGCAAGTGGAGCAAGTAGCGCCGCAGGGAGTGGTGCAATTCTGGCTGAACTTAACGGTGGTGGCGAATGAGCAGCTCGATCAGCATTCCGGCGATCCGCGTAGTCCAGCCTATCGGCGAGTTCTTCTCGGCCGTCATATCGGCGCAACAGCTCGTTGCGATTTCATACGCAGACATGCGCCGGATCGAGAGTGATCTTGATCGGTATGTCGGCATACAGAGAAAACTGGACGGCGGTAGAGTTGAGGAGATCTCCAAGTTTGTTGCTTCTTCCGATGCGACCTTCCCTACATCTATAGTTCTGGCGGTTCCTGGTGCATGCGTCGAGTTCGACGAGAAGAGGGGTCGACTGACACTCGCTGCAGGAGAGGATGAAAGTGGGGCATCCATCCCCTTCGGGGAAATAGCAAAGATTTTGGATGGTCAGCATCGTGTTGAGGGATTGAAATCCGTTACTGGTGTCTTCGATGTGCCGGTTTCGATATTCGTTGACGCCGATATCGCTGACCAAGCGTATGTTTTTGCGACGGTCAATCTCGCACAGACCAAGGTTAATAAGAGCTTGGTTTATGATCTGCTGGACTATGCGAAAGCCAGAAGCCCGCAGAAGAGCGCCCATGAAATTGCAGTGGCTCTTGATGGTTTCGAGGGTGGTCCGTTCTATCAGATGATCAAACGTCTCGGGACTGCTACCCCGGGACGTGCACCTGGGCGCGAAACATTAGCGCAAGCTACGTTCGTCGGCTCTCTTCTTCCATTAATAAGTAGGAAGCCGGAGGATGACCGATATGCCCTTGCAAAGGGGCGGAAGGTGAAGGCGGAGCCTCAGGACTATCAGAAGACACCGTTGCGCTTTCTATGGGTTGCAGAGCGTGATGCGGATATAGCAAAAATTTTGGTCAATTACTTCTCTGCAGTTCAAGAGCGATGGCCAGATGCTTGGCTTAGCCGGGAGCGTGGTCACATATTGCCTAGAACCAACGGCTTTAGGGCGCTGATGAGGCTCCTGCATTTGATATATCTGAAGGAGAAGCCTTTCGCGGATCCCGAGAAGCCCATTGTTTCTAAAAAAAGGTTTGGCGCGCTGTTTGAAAATATTGACCTCGATGATGAGGACTTCCACAAGGATGAGTTCGTTCCTGGCACCGGCGGTGAAACTGCGCTGTTTAAGTACATGGCTCGTGCGCTGAAATTGCTTGATTGATGGCGCGCCTGTACTGAGTGCACCTTCTGCCTTGGAAGGTAAATGTTCGGGCGGCCTTAGCGTTCTGAGGAGACTCAGTTAACGTGCTTAGGAGCGTCGCGGAAGGCATCTCGGGTGTCATTTGGATGTAAGCTATTGATTTGAATGGTTTAGATTGGGATTGCAAAGCCGTTGACATGACGCTGCCCAAGCCGCAGCCGCGACCGGAAGTGGTCGCCAGGTAGCTTCATGGCCAGGCGTGTCCAGACGCGTTTTGCGTCGTCGGGCCTCCGTAATATGGCTCTGGATCAAGACGAAATTCGCGGCGGAGGGTGGCCGACCTCCGTAGAATATCTGAAGGCAAGTATTTGATTTCTAAGAATAGATGGGCGGACTTTTAATCTTTTGGTCGAAGGTTCGAATCCTTCACGGCCCACCAATTGCATCAGCGACTTAGGCGTCCTTTTGGGCGCCTTTTTCTTTTGCTCCTGAAAACCCTACCGAACACTTCGGGAGAGATGCAGGTTTCACGACAGGCAAGCGATGATCGTATCTATCGCGCATGGCGACGCTCTTGTGCTCCCGACGTCCCTCAGGTTTTGAGTAGCACGGCGATTTGGAGTTCAATCCCCAACAAGCCGGAGATTGGACATGAAGAAGCGCTTTTCCGAAGAACAGATCATCGGCTTCCCACGCGAGGCAGAGGCCGGCATGGCGGTGAAGGACCTGTGCCGTCGACATGGCTTCAGCGAGGCCTTGTACCAACTGTGGCGCAGCAAGTTCGGTGGCATGAGCGTGCCCGACGCCAAGCGGTTGAAGGACCTGGAAGCCGAGAACGTCCGGCTGAAGAAGTTGCTGGCCGAGCAGCTGTTCGAGAACGATCTGATCAAGGACGCGCTGCGAAAAAAGTAGCGGACGCGCCGGTGCGGCGTGCGCTGGTGCGGCAGTGGATGCAGCGCGGGGCAAGCGAGCGCCGTGCCCTGGCGATCATCGGGATGAGTGTCAGCGCGCTGCGCTATGTCCGGCGCGAGGATCGCAACGTTGAATTGAGCGAGCGCATCCTGGCCTTGGCGTATCGGCACAAGCGCTACGGCGTCGGAATGATCTGCCTGAAGCTGCCGCAGGAAGGACGCATCGTGAACTACAAGCGCGTGGAATGGCTGCATCAGGCGCAGCAGCTGCAGGTGAGGCGGCGCAAGCGCAAAAAGGTGGCGGTCGGCGAGCGGCAGCCACTGCTGCGCCCGGCCCGGCCCAACCATGTGTGGTCGATGAACTTCGTGTTCGACCGTACGGCCGAAGGCCGGGTCATCAAGTGCTTGGTGATCGTCGATGACGCCACATACGAAGTCGTGGCAATCGAGGTGGAACGTGCGATTTCCGGGCACGGCGTCTCGCGTGTGCTGGACCAGCTGGCCTCGCTGCGCGGCTTGCCGCAGGTGATCGGTACCGACAACGGCAAGGAGTTCTGCGGCAAGGTGACGGTGAGCTGGGCACACGCACGTGGCGTGAAGCTTCGCCTGATCCAGCCCGGCAAGCCGAACCAGAACGCCTATGTGAGATCGTTCAACGGTCGCCTGCACGAGGAATGCCTCAACGAGCACTGGTTCCCAACGCTGCTACACGCCCGCACCGAGATCGAGCGATGGCGCCGAGAATACAACGAGGAACGCCCCAAGGACGCCATCGGCCGGCCGCCTACGCCAAGCATCTGGCCAACATCGATATCATCAACCCCGGACTCTAAACCCGACCACTACTCACGGCGGGGGTGGGCGTCGCCCGGCGATCAAATTATTCACGCCAATTTCGGTACAGGCTCAGGACGAATACCCGCCTTACGCCGGAGGCGTCTTACTCATCCAACTGAACTTGAGCGGCGATCTGATGCGCAAGTACCAACTTCTTAAAGGTAAGCGCGTCAATATGACTGGAACGCTTTACCATTCGCGTACTGGGCGGCAGCAGACGCCTGTATTGATCACTGCCACAGGTATTGCTGAGTCGGAATAAGGGCTGGACCGGGCGCGTTCACTCAAGCAATTAAAAATCGATCTCAGATATCCGGCTGAGCATGCTGGCTTTGCATCCTCTGCCGGACGTTTCGTTGGAGCGACTAACCGCCTGCCTCCAGCCCTAATGCGCTGACTGCGCCCCAGGGCATCGCGGAGACTCCCTTGCAGCTTCCGTCTTTCAGGCTTGCCTTAGCGACAATGCCGTATCCATTGTCTCCGAAGAAGATAGCGGTACCGCTATCTCCAAATCCGCACGCCAGCGACGATCCTTCGATGCGTATCCAAGCGTCCGCGCATGGAAGGTTTCCGGTTGGACCGCATGCGAGCTCGGGCCTGTGCTTGATGCTCACGACAGTTCCGCAGGTGTATTGGCTGGTGACGCCTCCTGAAGCACATGCTCTGGCCTTGAGTAGCGTTGGTCCACATGTACATGATGCGGCGCCTACTGTAATCCGAAGTTGAGGTGGCATACACCTCCCGGAGCGGTGTGTGTGACCCCACCGTATGCCACTGAACGTCGTGGCTCGCATCATTGATCTGGTCCACGAACGTCAGCGGCACGGTGTACTTCCCTGCGCCGGTTGCGTAGTTTCCATAGATCAGATTGTCGGGGCAATGCGCCGCAGTGGTGATACCCCTTCGTCCAGTGGCCTTATGAACCGGAAATCCTGAGGTGCAGTAGCTATTGTTGGATTGGAGGGGGCGCCGCCAACAACATACTCCGCGTTGACTGGCTTCGGCATGTTGGGGCGGACTTCAATCTTGAGACCGGTGACTCTTTCAAGCTTCTTGATTGTATCCTTCAACTCTTCTGCTTGGCGGCTGCCGCCGTTTATGTCAATCAGCACCCGTTCTTCGCCTGGAAACCCAGTCGTCCCCGTGATGCCTGGTATGGCGCTGTGAAAAAGAGGTCTGTGCTTAGCAAGGAGCACGTAAAACTCGTCCTGGGTGTACTTGTGACCAACCTCGAACACCACGCGGGTCGTCGCGCTCTCGGTGTTGATCGTTCGATCCGCGACTGGATCTGGCCCCTTGAGCTGCACCAGGATGTGTTGATCTGGCGCGTCTTTGATCGACAGTTCCGTCAGACGATCTGCGAACTCGATACGCAACGCTTCAATTTCCGACATCACCTCACCTTGAACCGCTAGGCGCGTGATTGCTTCGTCTATCGAGACTGAGGGGTGTTCACTCATATAGCTGTGAACCTGAATCTGCATCTCCTTGCCTTCCTGCGTGTCAGCGTTTGGCACTTGTGCTAAGGCGCAGGTGGATACAAGAAGTGCTGCGGAGCATCCTAGAACCTTCCTTTTCATGCGACATCTCCAGAGTTTGTAACAAATCACGGAGGCTTTCGCGCTTCTCGATGCGCGAGCCTAGCACTGTCTCCCCTCGGGCACTGAGACGTAACTCACAAGCTTCAGTGGAATGATTGTGCACCCTGATGTCTGTACTGTGGGGGTGTTCGTATACGCGTCTTTAGATGTGCTGAAGCACTTCATAGATTAGGCGATTGGTCCCTTGCCTAAGAATTTCGTACACACCCAGCCGCTCCTGCAGCCCGCGAAACAAGTCAATCATTCGCTCCACTTCATTCCGGCTGTATGAGTTGTACTTCCTCATAGTGTCCAGCTGCATGAAGTCGTCGGCGTGCAGGTTGTCGATAGTGGCGACTTCGATGACGGCATCCTTGCCGCCGAAGATTATATCCACGGTCTTTCTTGCCATTGGCTGGCTACCAATGTGGATTTGATAGTTGCGAAGCATCCGCATGAAATGAAGAAGTGGACTTGTGCTGCTCGTAATCCTATAGGCGTGTCCTGCGTTATTCATTGCTTCTTCTATGCCCACGAATTCGGTCAGCGCGGCCCGCACATGCATTGCTACGTGGAGGGCGGCTGGCACCCCGTCGCGAATTGGGATATCTGAGCCGCCCGAAAGAAAGAGCATATAAAGGGCGGATGTCGCCCTCTCGTAAAGCTGAGGCACTTGTTGCAGCGCGCTGAAAGGACTCTTCCGTGCGGTGGGTAGTAGCCGCGCTGGTCAACACCGATGTTAGGTTGCAAATGGCCCTGCATTGCAGGGCCCATTGCGTTCTTGCGCCGCCTTTTCAAGCGCGTGTTAGTAGTAGGGACGCTGCGGATCGTCCATCGCCATTTGCAGCTCATCCATATGTTCAGGGTCGGGGTTGAGCCAGGTGTCCAACCATTCGCTCTTGAGGTTGATGACGGTGCGATCGTGGCCCACCTCGGCCACTTCCGGCATTGGGTCATCGGTCACGGCGGGGGGGGCGTCGGGACGTCGCCAAGATTCTGGAACGGCAGGGGAGGGTCCGGGGCAACCGGCTGGCCAAGGCCGACCAGGATTCGTCATTCGGGGGGATGGGCTAGGCCTTGTTGAGGCAACTGGAGGGGGAGGAAATCCGTTCCGCAAAATTCCTGCGCCCGTTGTAGCTCAAGGCTTACAAGCGCCCGCCTTAAAGATTGAAGTGGAACGAATGGCGGTGTAATCCATTGAAAGTAATGAAATTACCCAGTTACTTTTAATCTTTCGGTCGAAAGTTCGAATCCTTCACGGCCAACCACTGCATCCCATGACCCAGGTCATTCAGAAAGGCATCGCAATGCGGTGCCTTTTTTGTTGCCTGGTCCAAGGCCTCTACTTCGTCCGCATTCCCTTGGCTTTTGCGGTCGCCGCGTCGGCAGCTTGCTGTGCGGCCGTCGCTGCCGCATTCGCGGAACGCACGGCTTCCGCTTGAGCCGCGTCAAAGTCAGCCCGGCGCTGCGCGCTGATCCGGCGTTCCAGTTCTGAATATGCGACGTAGCTCTCCGGATGCTTCGCGACGCAGGCCTGCTGCAGCAGCGGGATCGCGTGGTCGGACAATCCCGGTTGGAGGTGGGCGAGCAGGCAGTCCGCATATGCTGCGGATGCTGGCGGAGTGCTGCTGGCCTGAGGTGAGGCGGCGGCAAGGGCGGTGGCGATCAATACACTCAACATGGGAACCTCCTTGTGGATATGAGCGTGGCGGTGACCAGTCCGTGAGCCATGGTGCGCGTTGCATGACCATCACCGACTCCATGGTGCTCCAGTTCCGGTCGATCGGCAAAGTGCCGCGAACGACAGTGCCTCCGGCGGTCTATGCTCAGCGCTTTCCCAATATGGACCGCCCCATGCGTCTGATCGTGCTGTCGCTGTTGTTGTCCGCTGTCTCCGCCGCGCCGCTGATGGCTGCAGAAACCGCGCCGCCCGCTGCCGCCTCGCCTTTGGCCATCGGCGAGACCTTCACCATCGGGTCGAAGGCGCTGGGCGAAACCCGCCGCATCAATGTTTACCGCCCGCAGCCGTGGGGCCTGGATCCGAAGGCGCCGCTGCCGGTGCTGTACATGGCCGATGGCGGCATCGGTGAGGACTTCCTGCATGTGGCCGGGCTGGTGCAGGTGCTGAGCGGCAACGGCAGCATGCGTCCGTTCCTGCTGGTTGGCATCGAGAACACCGAGCGCCGCCGCGACATGACCGGCCCCAGCAACGACCCGCAGGACCGGAAGATCGCGCCGCGCATTGGTGGTTCGGCGGCCTACCGCGCGTTCCTGCGCGAAGAGCTGATGCCGCAGGTGCGCCAGCGCTACCCGACCACCGACGAGCGCGCGCTGATCGGTGAATCGCTGGCCGGCCTGTTCGTGGTCGAGACGCTGCTGCAGGAGCCAACGTTGTTCAACAGCTACATCGCGCTGGACCCCAGCCTGTGGTGGAACCGTGGCGCAATGCTGGCCGGCGCAGCCAAACAGCTGCCGGCGGTGACGCGTGCGCAGCCGCGCGTATTCCTGGCCAGCAGTGGGCAGCCGGAGCTGGCCGCATCCACTGCACGACTGGCCGAGTTGCTGCAGCAGGCTTCGCCGTCGCCGCTGGTGAAGTACCTGCCGTTGCCGGAAGAAACCCACGCTACGATCTATCATCCGGCCGCATTGCAGGCGCTGCGCACACTGTTCCCGGCGCCGCCGGCCTCGCCCTGACCGCACTGGCAGTGGATTGCGCACCATGCAAGGATGCGGCAGCGGCGCCATCCGGTGCGCCGCCCGCAATGGGAGAGTGTGGATGCAGCGTGTGCGTGGATGGAGTATGGCGGCCTGCCTGGCCATGAATGGCTGTGCGATGTCGGTGGCGCCACCGGCAACGCAGAATGAAGCGAAGGAGAGCCCGGCCGCCGCAGTGTCGGGCGTGGTGCTGCCGGATACCGAAGCGCTGCGCGTGCACGATCCGATCGGCCGCGATTATCCGGTGTGGGTGGCGTTGCCGGCCGACTACGCCGCACATCCGGAAAAGCACTATCCGGTGCTGTACGTGACCGACGCGCTGTACAGCTTCCCGCTGGTGCGCAGCGTGCGCAACCTGGTGGGCCAGAAGGGTGTCAACCTGGAGGATTTCATCCTGGTTGGGCTGCCGCCGCAGGAAGGGCTGACCTCCAAGCAGAGCCGCTCGCGCGATTACACGCCCAGCGACCCGGCGAGTATCGATCCGCGTGATTACAGCGATGACGTCAGCTACGGCGGCGCGGCGCACTACCGCGATTTCCTCGCTGGGCAGGTACTGCCGATGATCGATGCGCGCTACCGCACCGATCCGGCGCGGCGTGCCTATGCGGGTCATTCCTATGGTGGCCTGTTCGGCGCCTACGTGCTGACCACGCGCCCGGATATGTTCCGCACCTACATCCTGTCCAGCCCATCGCTGTGGTTCGACGACCATCGGGTGCCGCGCATGCAGGCCGAAGCCAAGGCGCCGGCGCAGCCGACCACGGTGGTGCTGTCGGTGGGCAGCTTTGAAACGGTCAAGCCCGAACCGCGTTATTTCACCCGCAACGACATGCTGCGCCACAACGCAGAATTCGCCGAGCAGCTGCGCAGCAGCGGGCGATCATTGAAGGTGGAGAACATGGTGATCGATGACGAGGATCACTTCACCGTCTACCCGGACATGATCACCCGCGCGCTGCTGAAGGTGTTCCCGGGTAGCGGGCCGTACAGCAGCGATTGATGGTGGACGCCATGCGTGGATGCGCGTGGATGAATGCCTCACGCCGCCTGTGAATCCGGCCCGGTCAATACGCCCACATCGGCATGCCGGAAGCACAGCCGGATGGCGTCGAGCAGCTCGCTCATGTTGTACGGCTTGGGCAGGAAATGGATGCCGTCGCGCAGCTGCGGCAGCACCTGGTGCTGGTCCATGCCCGACGTCACCAGGATCGGCAGCTGGGGATACAGGCTGCGGACCTGGTTGGCGGCTTCAATGCCACTGATCGCACCCAGATTGACGTCGGTGAACAGCAGGTCGAAACGCTCACCGGCCGCCAGCAGGCCCAATGCCGCTTCGGCAGAGCTCACGCCCGCCACGTGGCAGGCCTGGCTTTCCAGCGCCAGTCGGCTCAGTTCGCGGGTTTCCTCCGCGTCCTCGATCAGCAGGACGCGGGGTTCAACGTGGCGCTTGGACAGCAACATGACGCGGCAACTCCGGACAGCAACGGTGAAAAGGCGCGCAAGTATGCGCAAGCCAGTAGTGATCCCGACGTGCACGGCAGGCTAAGCAGGCGTTACAGGCTTCTCTGGCGCCGGAGCCGCACGTGCCAGGCCAGCACCGCGACCGCGAGCAGGGCGGTGCCGATGCGCAGACCGGTGGCCTGCCAGCCCAAAGCGACGGCGTCGTCGAGGCTGAACACATTCCAGGCCAGGTTCATCGAAACGTGCAGGGCCAGGCCGCACCACAGCGTGTCGCCGTCGAGGTGGTCGAGCCAAGCGAAGATGAAGCCACCGAGGGCGATCACTGCGCCGACGAACAGCGCGATGCCGCCACCGTCGAACCCGCCGAAGCCGAGCCAGTGCACCATGCCGAACAGCAGCGCCTGCGGCAGTGCAAGCCATGGCCAGGGGCCGCGCACGATCTTCACCAGCAGCACGAAGCCCAGGCCGCGGAAGAGTACTTCCTCGGCCAGCGGGAACAGCACCGCCAGCATGGTGGCATCCAGTACGGTCAGTGCCTTGTTCGGTGAACCGAGCAGCGCCAGGCCCAGCCAGCAGGGCAGGCTGGCCAGCAGTACCCAGAACGGGCCGCTCCAGCCGTTGCCGCGCAGCCCCAGGCTGGCCATCAGGCCCATCCCGCGTGGCCGCAGCAGCGCGGCCAGCAGAAGTGCCACGAGCACGGCCAGCGCGTTGTCGAGCAGGCTGCCGCCGTAAGCAATGGGCAAGGCGGGAATCGGCGTGCCTGCGGCGGCTGCGATGTCGCGCAGATTCAGGCCAACGCCAACGCCGAACAGCACCAGCAGCAGGCGCGCGGCGCTGGGCCGGCGGGACAGGACGGTCATGCACGCACTCCCTGCGGAACCAGCTTGCAGTGTGGAAGATGGCGAGGGACGCTGGCACGCGCCGGAAGTCCCTGTGCCATCGGTCATGTGTTGCCGCACAGTCATCACAGGGCAGGTACAGTCGTTACCAGACCGACAGGAGCAATGCCGATGCTGTGCCCCGTGTGCAAGACCCAGACACTGCAGATGGCCGAACGCCATGGCATCGAGATCGACTATTGTCCTGGCTGCCGAGGTGTGTGGCTGGATCGTGGCGAGCTGGACAAGATCATCGAACGTGCGGGCGCCGGTGCTGCCGTACCTCCGCCAGCGCCCGTGCAGGCTCAGCCGGCGTCCGCACCGCCACCGGTGATGCACCGTGATACCCGCCACCTCGGCCAGCGCTACGAGGACAACCGGGGACACGGCTACAAGAAAAAGAAGAAGGACAGCTTCCTGTCGGAGTTGTTCGATTTCTAGTTTGTAGCGTCGAGCCATGCTCGACTTTTGGCGGTAACAGTCGAGCAAGCTCGACTCTACATGGGGCGCGTGATCACGGCCGCCGAAGGATGAACTCGCGGTCGTGGGTATCGCCCACGATGAAGTCGTACTCGCCAACCTTGCTTCAGCCATAGCGCGCGTAGAAGCGCTGCGCGCCGAAGTTTTCTTCCCATACGCCCACCCACAGGGTGCGGCGCTGCGGCTGGTCCAGCCACGCCATGAACGCGTCCATCATGCGTGCACCATGGCCGCCGTTCTGGTGTGCGGCCAGAATGTAGAACCGCTTCAGTTCGATGTCACCCTCGCATGCATCCGTGTGCGGCAAGGTGTTGGCACCGGCGGCCAGATAGCCGACCACGGCATCACCGTCCAGCAACAGCCAGATGGCACTGCGTGGGTCGGACAGTTCGATGCGCTGCGGTTCGCTGCTGTAGTGCGCCTGCAGGAAATCGTGCAGCTCCTGCGGCGGATAGGAATCGCCCCAGGTTTCGTTGTACGTGGCGATGGCGATCGCCGACAGCGCATCGACATCGGCAAGGGTGGCGCGGCGGATCTGCAACGACATGGCGGTGCCTGCATTGGAACGTGGCGCAGTGTAGCCGGCCCCGGCGGCTGCCGGGGCTGGCCATTGCTCACGATCCGCTGCTCAGAACCACATGCGCACGCCCGCCACCCAACGCGTGTCGCGCGCGTGGTCACCGGCATAGTCGGCGGTGTCGCCAAACGTACGTTCGTGGCTGATGCCGATGTACGGCGCGAAGCGACGGCTGAACTCGTAGCGCAGGCGCAGGCCGGCCTCTACCTTGTTCAGGCCACGGCCGATGCCGTACTCCTGCTCGTCCTTGGCCGCAACGGTGGCTTCCAGCAGCGGCTGCAGGATCAATCGGTTGGTCAACAGCACGTCGTACTCGACCTCGGCCTTGGCCAGCACCTGGCCGCCGGAGCCCATGTACAGGGTGGCCGAGCTTTCGAACTTGTACGGCGCCAGACCCTGGATGCCGATGGCCGCCCATGTGCGCGAGTCGGACGGGCGGAAGTCCTGGCGCACGCCGACCAGCACGTCCCACCACGGCGACACGCTGCGACCATACAGTGCTTCCAGTGACGACGATTCGGTGCGGCCGCGGCTGCGTTCGCCATCGGTGCGCAGCCACAGGCGGTTGATGTTGCCGCCGATCCAGCCGGTGGCTTCCCAGGCCTGGCCGTTGCTGCTCTTGCCATCCCAATGCTCAAGCCGGTCGATCAGCAGCAGGCTGTTGATCTCCGGCGCGTGTTCCATCGCGCCATGCGCGATCGGCGGGAAGGCGGCGGCGCGGTCGGCATCAGTCGGGACCGGGATCGGTTCGCGCGGTTCGGTGGGTGCAGGCGTGCCGTGGCCCATCGCCCCGTGGTCCATCTGCGAATGGTCCATCGCCGCTGGCTGCATCGCGCCATGGTCCATCTTCGAGTGGTCCATCGTGGAGTGGTCCATGCCGGCGTGATCCGCCGCACCCATGTCCATCTCCGAATGATCCATCTTTGAATGATCGACCGTTTCGGCCGGGGTCTTCGCGCTCTTCGCAGGCACGTTCATCGTGCCCATGTCATGGCCCGCGTGCGACTGCGCGAACACCGGCATTGCAGCAGCCAGGCCCAGCGCCAGCAGGCTTGGGGAAAGCAGTGAGCGGCTCATTCTTCGATCCTCACTTCGCGCATCATGCCCGCTTCCATGTGGTACAGCAGATGGCAGTGATAGGCCCAGCGGCCGAGCGCGTCGGCGCGCACGCGGTAGCTGCGGCGTGTACCGGGTGGCATGTCGATGGTGTGCTTGCGCACCTGGAATTCGCCTTGTGCGTTTTCCAGATCGCTCCACACGCCGTGCAGATGGATCGGGTGCTGCATCATGGTGTCGTTGACCAGCACGATGCGCATGCGCTCGCCGTAGTTCAGCCGCAGCGGCTCGGCGCTGGCGAACGGGATGCCGTCGAACGACCAGGAGAATTTCTCCATGTGGCCGGTCAGGTGCAGCTCGACTTCACGACTGGGCTCGCGACCATCGGGGTCTTCGAACAGGCTGCGCATGGCGCCGTAGGTCAGGACCTTGCGGCCGTTGTCGCGCAGGCCGATGCCGGGGTCGTCCAGCTTCGGTTCGGTAGCCGAACTCTGCATGTCCACCAGCGGGTTGTTGCGCTCGCTGGGCGGGTGCTTTGGCGCCTTGCTGGCGGCATCACCGCCGCCATGCGCACCGTGGCCCATGCTGGCGCCACAGCCGCCTTCCATGCCCTTCATCGCGGCCATGTCGTGGCCACCATGGCCACCACTGCCCATGTCGTGCCCCATGTCGCTCATGGTCAGTAACGGGCGCGGGTCGCGTGCAGGGATCGGCGCCTGCAGGCCATGGCGTACCGCCAGCGTGCCGGCGGCGTAGCCGGTGCGACCCATGTCCTGGCAGAAAATGGTGAACGCATCCTGGCCGGTGGGTTCGACCAGCACGTCGTAGGTTTCGGCGGGAGCGATGCGGAATTCGTCGATGCTGACCGGGTGGATGTACTGGCCGTCAGCGGCCACCACGGTCATCTTCAAACCGGGGATGCGCACGTCGAAGTAGGTCATCGACCCGCCGTTGATGAAGCGAAGCAGCACCTTTTCGCCACTGCGGAACAGGCCGGTCCAGTTGCCGGCCGGAGCGGTGCCGTTCATCAGGTAGGTGTAGGTATGCGCGTTGATGTCGGAGATGTCGGTGGGCGTCATCCGCATCCGGCCCCACATGCCGCGGTCGGACAGCGCGGCCGACCAGCCCTCGCGCTTCACGTCGCGCAGGAAGTCGGGCAGGGTGCGCTTGTAGTAGTTGTCGTGCTCGGCAAGCTTCTTCATGCGGCGGAACAACGCACCCGGGTCCATGTCGGTCCAGTCGGACAGCAGGATCACGTGCTCGCGGTCGTGGTGGTACGGCGCTGGCTCGGCCGGATCGATGATCAGTGCACCGTACAGGCCGGCCTGCTCCTGGAACATCGAATGGCTGTGGTACCAGTAGGTGCCCGACTGCTTCAGCTGGAAGTGGTAGTGGTAGGTCTCGCCGGGGCCGATGCCGTTGAAGCTCAGGCCGGGCACGCCGTCCATGTTGGCCGGCAGCAGGATGCCGTGCCAGTGGATCGAGGTCGGGTGGCGCTCCAGCGTGTTGCGCACGAACAGGTCCACGGTCTGGCCTTCGCGCCAGCGCAGGATCGGCGCCGGCAGCGAGCCGTTGACGGTGATCGCCGGGCGGGTGCGGCCGGTGAAGTTGGCCAGCGATTCGCCGATGGCCAGTTCGATGCGGGTATCGCTGAGCACGGCCGGGGCACCGGCCAGCCGTGGGGCGGCAGTGGCGGCGGCGAGCGCGCGCTGCGGCACGCCGACGGCGGCGATGCCAGCGACCACGCCGCCAGCAGCCAGGCCTTGCACGAACAGGCGGCGTGACGGCATGGGCACAGCGCCCGGACCGGGGGGAATGCGGGTATTCATGGTGGTGACTCCAGACACGTAAAGACGCCGGCAGGCAGCCGGCTGCGGTGCGCAGGGCGCACGATGCGTGTGGAATCAGCCGATGGGAGGGCGTGAGATCGGCGGCAGCGGCGGCGCCGGCCGGCCAGTGGCCGGCATCGGCTGCGGCGCCAGCGACAGTGCCGGGCCCGCCAGGTACGGCAACGGCTGCACCACCAGCAGCGGGTGCTGGGCGCAACTGCGCACGCAGTCCTTGATCTGGCAGTGGGCGTCGTGGGCGGGGGCCTTGGCCTGCGGGGCCTCGTCGGCCTGCATGGCGGCGTGGTGGTGGTGGCAGTCGGCATCGCCGCCATCAAGGGCGGCTACCGCGTGGGCCATCCGGCCCATTTCCTCGTGACCACTGGCCATGGCCGCGTTCAGCCCGTTGAGCAGCAGGCTGAGCATGAGCACCACACGGAGCAGGGTCGAGGCGAGGGACATGGCGCTAATCTAGCCGCAAGCGGCCGTGGATGCACTTCCGGCTGAATGGCCGGTTCAAGGTTGGACCTGCACCAGTGTAGAGCCGAGCCCACGCTCGGCTGCCGTTCACGCAGAAGCAGCCGAGCGTGGGCTCGGCTCTACAGGGGGACGAGCGCACGGTTGGCGACGGGGAGGCGCCTGGCCAGGCGCCCGGCGCTACCCTTCTTCGCGCACGATCTCGACCAGGCGCGGGCCGTAGCGGCTCAGCTTGGTGCCGCCGATGCCGCCGACCCGTGCCAGTTCATCCAGGCTGGTCGGGCGCTGCTCGGCGATGTTGCGCAGGGTGCTGTCGTGGAAGATCACGAAGGCCGGCACGTTCTGTTCGCGGGCCAGTTCGGCGCGCAGACCGCGCAGCGCGTTGAACAGCGCCAGATCCTGCGGCAGCACAGACAGGCCGGTGCGCTGCGCGCTGCGCTCGCGCCCGCTGGCGCTGCTGGCCGGGTCGCGGCGCATGCTGATCTGGCGGCGACCGGTCAGCACGTCGCGGCTGGCATCGGTCAGGCGCAGGCCACCGTGGCCTTCGCTGTCAACTTCCAGCAGGCTGGCGGCGACCAGCTGGCGGAACACACTGCGCCAGGTGCGCGCATCCAGATCGCGGCCGATGGCGTAGGTGCTGAGCTTGTCGTGGCCCTGCTGCTTCACCTTCTCGTTCTCGCTGCCACGCAGGACGTCGATCAGGTGGCCGACGCCGAAGCGCTGGCCGGTACGGTAGACACAGCTCAGTGCCTTCTGCGCCGGAATGGTCGCGTCCCAGGAGGCCGGCGGGGTCAGGCAGTTGTCGCAGTTGCCGCACGGCTGGGGATAGGTCTCGCCGAAACCGGCCAGCAGCACCTGGCGGCGGCACTGCATGGATTCGCAGTAGCCCAGCAGGTGATCGAGCTTGCCCCGCTCCAGCTGCTTGCGTTCTTCGCCGGCCTCGGATTGTTCGATCATCTGCTTGAGCAGTACCACGTCGCCCAGGCCGTAGCACAGCCAGGCCTCGGCAGCTTCGCCATCACGACCAGCGCGGCCGGTTTCCTGGTAGTAGCCTTCCATCGACTTGGGCAGGTCGGTATGCGCCACGAAGCGCACGTCCGGCTTGTCGATGCCCATGCCGAAGGCGATGGTGGCGCACATGACGATGCCGTCCTCGCGCAGGAAGCGGCGCTGGTTGTTAGCGCGCACCTCCGGCGGCAGGCCGGCGTGGTAGGGCAGGGCGTTGAAGCCCTGGCCGCACAGGAATTCAGCGGTCTCCTCGACCTTGCGCCGCGACATGCAATAGACGATGCCGGCCTCGCCACGGTGGCCGCGCAGGAAATCGATCAGCTGCTTGCGGGCGTTGTCCTTCTGCACCACGGTGTAGCGGATGTTGGGGCGGTCGAACGAGCTGACGAAGTGGCGGGCTTCCTGCAGATCGAGGCGTTCGGCGATCTCGCGCTGGGTCGGCGGGTCGGCGGTGGCGGTGAGCGCGATCCGCGGAATCTGCGGCCAGCGCTCGTGCAGCACGGTCAGCTGGCGGTATTCCGGGCGGAAGTCGTGGCCCCACTGCGACACGCAGTGGGCTTCGTCGATGGCGAACAGGGCGATCTGGCTGCGTGACAGCAGCGACAGGAAGCGGCCGGTCAGCAGCCGCTCGGGGGCGACATAGAGCATGTCCAGCTCGCCAGCGAGCAGTTCGCGTTCGACGCGGCCGGCCGTTTCAGCGTCCAGGGTCGAGTTCAGGAATTCGGCGCGCACGCCGAGCTGGCGCAGGGCTTCGACCTGGTCCTGCATCAGCGCGATCAGCGGCGAGATGACGATGCCACATCCGTCACGCAGCAGGGCCGGCACCTGGTAGCAGAGCGACTTGCCACCGCCGGTGGGCATCAGCACCAGGGCATCGTGACCGGCAGCGACATGCTCCACGATGTCCTGCTGCGGACCACGGAAATCGTCGTAACCAAAGACGCGTTGGAGCAGGTCGTGCGCGGGACGGGAAGGCATCCGGCTAGTTTACCTCCCGGAGGCGGCGGCAGGGCTGCGCCCCGGGAACGCGCCATCGCATGCGCGCTGCCGCTCCCACGCTTCGCTGCGCGAAACGCGGGCCCCACTTACCAGCTCCCAGACCCCCGCCGCTTCGCGTCCGCCCCCTGACTCAGGGGGCTCTCCCCCAGACCTGGCCCGGTGGCGGGTAGATCCACGCCATGCGTGGATGAAAATTGTCAGATATCGACAAACAAGATGGGGCCAGATCCGTTTTCCTGCGGAAAACGGATCTGGCCCCAAGCAATGCCCTGGCAGATCGCGGAAATCTGTCGAAGGCGGGGTGGGTCCGGTTGAGGGGGTGTGAGCGGCATGGATGCCGCGACCAAGCCCCCATGGACGGGTTTACGGCGTCCCCCTCAACCGGACCCACCCCGCCAACCTTCAGGAAACTGGCTTTTGCTCTGGCTCTGGCTTGAAGGCCTCTGCGGGTGCAGGGCTGCAAGCCCTGCCGAACCACCCCCAACGCTTACTGGAGCAGGGAACGCAGCATCCAGGCGTACTTCTCGTGGGTCTGCAGCCGCTGGGTCATCAGATCCTCGGTCGGGGCATCGTCACCCTTGGCCGCCACGTCCAGCACTTCACGGGCCGTACGGCAGACCGCTTCGTTGGCGACCACCAACTGGCGTACCATTTCACGCCAGTCCGCACTGTCGGTCAGGCCCGGTTCCTCGACGATCGAGGTCAGCGCAGCGAATTCCCGGTAGGAGCCCGGGGCATTGAAGCCCAGCGCGCGGATGCGCTCGGCCACATCGTCCAGTGCCGCCCACTGCTCGGTGTACTGCGTCTCGAACATGGTGTGCAGCGAGTTGAACATCGACCCGGTCACGTTCCAGTGGAAGTTGTGCGTCTTCAGGTAGAGCGTGAACGCATCGGCTTGGAAGCGCGACAGACCGTCGGCGATCTTCTTGCGGTCGCCCTGGGTGATCCCGATATCGATGTTCGGCGCCGACGGTGCCGCCGCCGCAAGCTTCTGCTTGCCGGTCTTGGCCTTGGTCGTGCTCTTGGTCTTCGCCATGGGGTTCCTCCTTGTGGAATCGTTGGCCTTCACAATAAACCGGTCGTGATGACTGGTCGCTTTCAAAGTTTTGAACGAACCGATTGATGAACTCTATCGATAAAAATCCATCGCCCCGCCTGCGCCAACAGCGCGCCGCCATCGACGGCGCCATGAGCCGCGACCGGGGCCGTTTGCTGGGGATGCTCTCGCGTTGCCAGGCCAAGCCACAGGATGCGGCACTGGCCGCCACCTTCGAGCAGGCCTTGCAGGCGTCGGTGCAGCGCCGGCAGGTGCGGGCGCAGCAGCAGCCGTCCATTACTCTGGACCCGCAGCTGCCGATTGCGCGTGAAGCCGACGCCATCATCGGGCTGATCCGCGACCACCAGGTCGTGGTGATCGCTGGTGAAACCGGTTCGGGCAAGACCACCCAGCTGCCGAAACTGTGCCTGGCCGCCGGCCGTGGCCAGGCCGGCATGATCGGCTGCACCCAGCCGCGACGGATTGCCGCACGTGCGGTAGCCAGCCGTGTCGCACAGGAACTGCAGAGTGAACTGGGCCAGCTGGTGGGCTACCAGGTGCGCTTCAACGACAAGGTCAGCGAAGACAGCCGCATCAAGTTCATGACCGACGGCATCCTGCTGGCGGAGATTGCCAGCGACCGCTGGTTGTCGAACTACGACACGATCATCGTCGACGAGGCGCACGAGCGCAGCCTCAACATCGACTTCCTGCTGGGCTACCTGAAGCAGCTGCTGCGCAAGCGCCCCGACCTGAAGCTGATCGTCACTTCGGCCACCATCGACACCGGACGCTTCGCCCAGCATTTCGACAATGCGCCGGTGATCAGCGTTGAGGGCCGCACCTACCCGGTGGAGGTGCGCTACCGCGCGCTGGAAGGCGAGGGTGAAGACCAGGGCGAACGTACCGTCAACGATGCCATCGTGTCGGCTGTCGACGAGATTACCCGCCTGGATGCACGCGGCGACGTGCTGATCTTCCTGCCGGGCGAGCGCGAGATCCGCGATGCGCACCAGTCGCTGGAACGGCGAAAGTACCGCAACACCGAGGTACTGCCACTGTATGCGCGGCTGTCCAACCAGGACCAGGATCGGGTGTTCAATCCCGGGCCGAACCGGCGCATCGTGCTGGCCACCAATGTGGCGGAAACCTCGCTGACGGTGCCGCGCATCCGTTACGTGGTCGATCCGGGCCTTGCCCGCGTCAAGCGCTACAGCCCGCGCAACAAGCTGGACCGCCTGCACATCGAGCCGATCTCGCAGGCCAGCGCCAACCAGCGCAAGGGGCGCTGCGGCCGTATCGCCGAGGGCATCTGTTACCGCCTGTATGCTGAGGCCGATTTCCAGGCGCGGCCGGAGTTCACCGATCCGGAAATCCGCCGCTCCAGCCTGGCCGGGGTGATCCTGCGCATGCTGCAGTTGGGCCTGGGCCGCATCGAGGAGTTCCCGTTCCTGGAAGCACCGGACGAGCGCGCGGTTGCCGATGGCTGGCAGCAGCTGACCGAACTGGGGGCGATCGATGCCGAACGGCGCCTGACCACCATCGGCAAGCAGATGGCGCGCCTGCCGGTGGACGTGAAGCTGGCGCGCATGCTGGTGGCCGCGCAGGCCGCCGGCTGCCTGCGGCCGATGCTGGTGATCGCCTCGTTCCTGGGCATCCAGGATCCGCGCGAACGCCCGCCCGAGGCGCGCGGTGCGGCCGACAGCGCGCATGCGCAGTTTGCCGATGGCCGCTCCGAGTTCATCGGCGTGCTGCGCCTGTGGGATGCCTACCGGCAGGCACATGAAGACCTGACCCAGTCCAAGCTGCGCGACTGGTGCGGCCGTCATTTCCTCGGTTTCCTGCGCATGCGCGAATGGCGAGAGCTGCACCGGCAGCTGCGGCTGCTGTGCGAGGAGCTGGGCTGGAAGGAAGAGGCCAGCGAGGCGTCGATGGCACCGTTGCTGGCCGGCAGCAGTGCGCCGGCCCCGGCGCGTGATGACGCGGCCGCAGTAAAGGCCACCCGCGGCCAGTTGCATCGTGCCGCGCGCCTGGCCCGCGAAGGCAAGGCCGAGGCCGCACCGGCGCCGGTGGCCGTGCGCGCGCAGAAGGAACAGGCGCCGGTTGGCGGCGGTTTCAGCGAACGTGTGCGCGCTGCTGCCTACCAGACCCTGCACCGGGCGCTGGTGGCGGGCCTGCCGACGCAGATCGGCCACCGCACCGAGAAGGGCGATTTCCAGGCGCCGCGCCAGCGCCGCTTCCTGCCGTTCCCCGGTTCGGCGCTGGCCAAGCGGCCACCGCCGTGGCTGCTGGTGGCCAACCTGCTGGATACGCAGAAGGTATGGGGCATGACCCTGGCCGCGATCGAGCCGGACTGGGTGATCGCCGAACTGCCGCACCTGCTGCTGCGCAAGCACTTCGACCCGCACTGGTCGCGCGCGCAGGGCCAGGTGCTGGCGTCTGAGCAGATCAGCCTG
Source organism: Stenotrophomonas maltophilia group sp. msm1 (assembly GCF_032025805.1). Classification (NCBI taxonomy): domain Bacteria; kingdom Pseudomonadati; phylum Pseudomonadota; class Gammaproteobacteria; order Lysobacterales; family Lysobacteraceae; genus Stenotrophomonas; species Stenotrophomonas maltophilia group sp. msm1. The sequence goes on along the minus strand of NZ_JAVSKH010000002.1, from coordinate 323,553 downwards.
TTCGGCCTGGTGCTGGCACCGAAGAAACCGGTCCATTACGGCCGCATCGCGCCGGGCGAGGCGCATGACATCTTCGTGCGCCAGGCACTGGTGACCGGCGAGATCAATACCCGCGCCAGTTTCGTCGCCGACAACCAGAAGGTGCTGGAGGTCGCGCGCGAGGAAGAAGCCAAGCTGCGCCGCGCCGGCATCGTTGCCGACGAAGACTGGCAGGCACGCTGGTACCTGGACCGGGTGCCGCCGCAGATCCATTCGGCCTCCGGCCTGGATGCCTGGTGGAAGGGTCTTGCGCCGGAACAGCGCAAGACCCTGCACTGGACGCTGGCCGACCTGTTGCCGGGCGAAGGCAGTGAGCAGGAGCGCTACCCGAAGTACCTCGCGCTGGGCCAGGCACGATTGCCGCTGCATTACCGCTTCGAGCCGGGTGCCGAGGATGACGGCGTAACCCTTGACGTACCGCTGCACCTGCTCAACGCATTGGATCCGGTGCAGCTGGGCTGGCTGGCGCCCGGCTTCGTTGCCGACAAGGCTGCGGCGCTGATTCGCAGCCTGCCCAAGGCGATGCGCCGCAACTACGTGCCGGCGCCGGACTTCGGTCGCGCGTTCTACGAGGCGTTCCCGCAACCCAGTGCCGATGCCATCACCGGCGAACTGGCGCGTTTCCTCTCACGCGCGACAGGCGCCACGGTGACCGCGCTCGATTTCGAGCCCGGCTCGATCGAACCGCACCTGCACATGAACCTGCGCCTGCGCGACGAGCAGGGCAGGGTGCTGGCCACCTCGCGCGACCTGGACGCATTGCGCGCGAAGTTCGGTGGGCGCGCGGGCGACGCCTTCGCTGCACGCGCCGGACGTGAAATGGCGGCTGATGGCCTGCGTACCTTCCCGGCCACGCCGATTCCGCTGCAGGTGCCCGGCGAAGCCGGCGTGCCGGCCTATCCGGCGCTGCTGGACGAGGGCGACAGCGTGGCGCTGCGCATCTTCGCTGATCGGCAGCAGGCGCAGGCGGCTCATCCGCTGGGTGTGCGCCGCCTGCTGGAGATCGCGCTGGCCGAGAAGATGAAGCAGGCACGCAAGCAGTTGCCGGTGGGTGCCAAGACGGGCCTGCTGTATGCGGCGATCGAATCGCAGGAACGCCTTCGTGGCGACCTGGTCGATGCGGCGATGAACGCCGTACTGGCTGAAGGCCTGGAAGACATACGCGATGCGGCGGCCTTCGAGCAGCGCCGCGAGCATGCGGCCAAGGCGCTGTTCGGTGAGGCCATGTCGCGGCTGAAGCTGGCCGAGACCATCCTGGCGCTGGTGGCCGAACTGAAGCCGATGCTGGAAGCGCCGCTGATGGGCTGGGCGCGCGGCAACCTGGACGACATGGAGGCGCAGCTGGCCGGGCTGATCCATCCAGGCTTCCTGCGCGATACACCGGCCGACGCATTGGCGCAGTATCCGCGCTATCTGAAAGCGATGATCCTGCGTACCGAGCGCGCCAAGCGTGATCCGCCGCGCGATCAGGCGCGCATGCTGGAACTGCATCCGTTCCTGGAAGCGCTGGAAGTGGCTGAGCAGCAGGGCCTGCGCGAGCACCCGCAATGGCAGGCGCTGCGCTGGGATCTGGAAGAGCTGCGGGTGTCGCTGTTCGCGCAGGAGCTGGGCGCGCGGACCGGCATCTCGGCGAAGAAGCTGGCGCAGCGGGTAGCCGCACTGCGCCAGGCGTGACTCCGATGATGTGATGACGTAGAGCCGAGCCCATGCTCGGCTGCTTTTTTGATGCCTCGTCATCTTCCCGTGCAGATCGCAGCCGAGCGTGGGCTCGGCTCTACACGATGGGCTACTTGGTACGACGCACCTTCGGCTGGGTGTTCACACCGTCGACCTTCAGGTACCAGACGCCCATCACACCGGGCTTGATGCTGACGGCGGGCGACTGCCTGCGCACGCCTGCCAGGGTGGTTGCATCGATCTGCTCCCATTCCTGGCCGTTGTCCAGCACGTAGACGCGGCCCTTGCCGAACCCGCGGAACTCACCCTGCAGCACGCCGACGATCGGCTCACTGCTGCCGAAATCGAAGAAGCCGCGATTCTTCACGATCACTTCCTGGCGGCCTTCCTCGCGCGCCGATTCCCGTACCGCTGCAACTGCCTGGGTCGTGGCCGCCTCGACCTTGCCCTGCAGCCAGCGGTTGAGCGTGGCCAGTTCCTGCGCACTGAGCTTTTCCAGGCCAGCAGCCTTGAATTCGGCCGGTGACATCTGCTGCTGCAGGTCACCCTCTACCACGCGCTGGGCCAGCGCAGGCGCCGACAGGGACAGCAACAGTGCGGCACAAGCCAGCAGCCGTTGGCGGAAACGCGGGACGATCGGGGACATGACGGGACTCTCCTGGGTTTGCCCGCGAGTGTAGCGGCATGTCTTCATGCCGGGGGATGGTGGCCACGGTCATTGTCCCTGAACGGCGCCGGCGCTAGTGTAGAGGCCTCTGTCTTGCCTGCTTGATGCTGTGAACCGCGCTTCCGTCCCCGGCCTGGATGCCTTGTTGAACCGTCCCTCGGCAGCGGTGCTGCCTGCCCCGCTGCGCCAGGCCCTGCGCGAGCACTGGGAAGCGCCGGAATGCGACCACCAGATGCGTGCCACCTGGTCGGTGCTGGGCGACACCCTCGACGCGCTGGCGATGCTCTCGGCCGACGAAGGTGCAGTGGTGGCCGCATTGTTGTTCGACCTGCCGGGCCTGCGTGCCAGCCTGGAGCAGCTGCCGCTGGGTAACCACAAGACCGCGGTGATCGGCCTGCTGGACGGCCAGGATGCGGCCGACCCGGTGTGGGCGCTGCATGCCGGTCGCGAAGCGGGGCGTAACAGCGAGGGCCTGCGCCGGCTGCTGCTGGCGATCATCCGCGACCTGCGCGTGGTGCCGATCCTGCTGGCGCGCCAGCTCGCGAGGATGCGCGCGGCCGACAAGCTGGACGACGAGCAGCGCCGCGCGCTGGCCCAGCTGACCCGCGACATCCACGCGCCCCTGGCCAACCGCCTGGGCATCTGGCAGCTGAAGTGGGAGCTGGAGGACCTGGCGTTCCGCCACCTGGAGCCGGAGACCTACCGGCGCATTGCGCGGGAAGTCGACGAAACCCGCATCGCCCGCGAGCGCTACGTCGAGAATGTCAAGAAGGTGCTGTCGCGCGAGCTGGTTGCGCAGGGCATCAAGGCCGAGGTCAGTGGCCGCCCGAAGCACATCTACAGCATCTGGCGGAAGATGCAGAAGAAGCGGCTGGCGTTCGACCAGCTGTACGACATCCGTGCGGTGCGGGTAATGGTCGACGATGTCGCCGCCTGCTATGCCGCGCTGGGCGTGGTGCATGCACTGTGGGCACCGGTGCCGAGCGAGTTCGACGATTACATCGCCCGGCCCAAGGCCAACGACTATCGCTCGCTGCATACCGCCGTGGTTGGTCCGGAAGGGCGCACCATTGAAGTGCAGATCCGTACCCACGAGATGCATTCGCAGGCCGAGCTGGGCGTGGCCGCGCACTGGAAGTACAAGGAAGGCGGCAAGGGCGCGGAGAAGTCCTTCGACCGCAAGATCACCTGGATGCGCCAGCTGCTGGAGCAGGCCCAGGACGGGCAGGGCAACGAACTGGCCGGGGCGCTCGATGCCGAGCTGACCGAAGACCGGGTCTATGCACTCAGCCCGAAGGATGAGGTGCTGGATCTGCCGCAGGGCGCCACGCCGCTCGATTTCGCCTACCAGGTGCACACCATGGTGGGCCACCGCTGCCGTGGCGCGAAGGTCAATGGCCGCATCGTACCGCTGACTTACCGTCTGCGCAGTGGCGACCGGGTCGAGATCCTGACCGGCAAGGAGGCCGACCCTCGCCGCGACTGGCTGATGCCGGCCAACGGCTTCCTGGCCAGCAACCGCTCGCGGGAAAAGGTACGCAGCTGGTTCCACAAGCTGGACCGCGCGCGCAACGTGCAGGCCGGGCGCGAACTGCTCGAGCGCGAGCTGAAGCGCCTGGGGCTGCAGCACTCGGACCTGGCCATCGCGGCGAAGAAGTTCCATGCCGACAGCGTTGACGACCTCTATATCCAGGTGGCGCTGGGCGATACCGGGCCGAACCAGGTCAGCCGTGCCCTGCTGGAAGCCGAACGTGCAGCAAGCCAACCGGCGCCCGCGCCGAGCCTGCCGCGGCCGACCGCGCGCCGCGAGAACCTGGGCAAGTCCAAGTTCACCGTACAGGGCGTGGGCAACCTGCTGGTGCAACTGGCGCGCTGCTGCCAGCCGGTGGCCGGCGAACCCATCGTCGGCTACCTGACCCGTAGCCGCGGTGTCACCGTGCATCGTGCAGACTGCGCTGCGCTGGCCCGTCTGGCGGCCACCAGCCCGCAGCGCATCCTGCCGGTGGAGTGGGGCCAGGCCGGGGGCGGCTACGAGGTGGACGTCGTGGTCGATGCGGTCGATCGCCGCTGGCTGCTGAAGGACATCACCAACCTGATCGCCCAGGAAGACGCCTACGTGCTGGACATCCACAGTGACAACGTGCGCAACAGTGGCCGTGCCCACCTGCGCCTGCGGCTGAAGGTGAGTGACTACGGCCAGCTGTCGACCCTGCTGGGCAAGCTGGACGCGCTGCCCGGCGTGAGCGAGGCGCGTCGCCTCGGCTGAGCTTCACGCTGCCCCGGCTACCCTGCACGCATGGAACGCGAGCCCCCGCATCGCCCGCATGGCGCTGAACTTCCTGCGCTGGACCGCGTCCGCCGCGAAGGCCGTTGGTGGTGGCTGCAGGCACGCCACGCGCGCCGGGTGTGGCGCTGGGCGCTGGTCGCGGCGCTGGCGGTGTTTGTGCTGCTGGTGCTGCTGCGCAAGCCGCTGGCCGACTGGTTCTGGGATGAGCCTCGGATCGAGCAGCTGCTGGCCGAAGGTGATGGCGCACTGGCGGCCGGGCGGCTGAGTGCCGCCGATGGCAGTGGTGCGCGCGAGCGCTACCAGGCCGTGCTGGCGCTGGATGGAGATCGTCCGCAGGCCCGCGAAGGCCTGGCCCGTACCGGCGCGGCGGCCCTGCAGCAGGCCCGCGAAAAGATGCAGGCCAACGATCTCGACGGCAGCGCGCAGGCGCTGGCACTGGCCCGGGAACTGCAGGTACCACAGGGCGAGGCGGACGCCGTGGCGCGCCAGCTGCGGGCCCGGCGCAGCGCAGGTGCCGGCATCGGTGCACTGCTGGCGCAGGCGCGCAACGCCTTCGCTGCGGGTCGGCTGGATGAAGGTGACAGCAGCGCGCTGCCCCTGTTCCAGCGCATCCTGTCGCTGCAGCCGGACAATCTGCCCGCGCTGGAAGGTCGCGAAGATGCACTGAGCGATCTGCTGCAGCAGGCGCGCGCGCTGGCGGGACGCGGCGAGCTGGCCGAGGCCGCCGCACTACTGCAGCGTGCGCGCCAGTTCGATGCCGGCCATGCTGATCTGCCCGCCAGCCAGGAAGCATTGGCGCAGGCCGTCGAGCGGCGCCTGCGCCAGGCCCAGCGCGCCCTGCAGCGCGGGCAGCTGGAGTCCGCAGCAAAGGGATTTCTCGCCGTTCTGGCAGTGGCGGCCGATGATGCCAGCGCCCAGCGCGGCCGTGAACAGACGTTGCAGGCGGTGCTGGCACGCAGCCAGACGCAGGCCGACGACTTCCGGTTCGAGGCGGCGCGGGCCGATGCCGCGCTGGCGGAGGAGCTGGGCGCTTCGCCGGCCGCGCAACAGCAGCTCGCGCAACGCCTGCAGCGCGCACAACAGGCGCAGAAGGCGCTGCAGCAGCCGGCGGCCAGCAACACGCAGCGCGAGCGCCAACTGCGCGACCACCTGCGCAGCATCGAGCGCGCCGAACGTTCCGGGCAATGGATCAGTCCCCCCGGCCACAGTGCATTCGACGCATTGCGCGAAGCGCAGTCACTGGCGCCGCGCGATGCACGGGTGAAGGCTGCTGCGGCGCGGCTGCTGCCCGCCAGTCGCGGCTGCTTCGACGACAACCTCCGGCAGAACCGCGTACAGGCGGCAGGGGCCTGCCTGCAGGCGTGGCAGACCCTGTCGCCGACTGCGGCCGGGCTCCCCTCGGCACGCCTGCGCCTGGCCCAGCGCTGGCTGGCCATCGGCAGCGAGCGACTCGGCAGCGGCGACCTGGCTTTCGCAGCGCATGCCGCCGAACAAGCCCGCTTGCTGCAACCGGACCTGGCCGAGCTGCCGGCGTTCGAAGAGCGCCTGCGCCGTGCCGGCGGTCTCCCTGATTAGGTGAAAAACACCCGCTGCACGGTTGCGCGCGCAGCGTCGAGGGAGAAGTGCTTTGCGATGTTGGCCAGGCCGGCTTCGGACAGTTGCCGCCACAGCTGCGGATCCTGGTACAGGCGGACCACCGCATCGGCGAAGCCGGCCGCATCATCGGCCACCAGCACGTCCTCGCCCGGGCGCAGGTGCATCCCTTCCACCGCGCAGGGGGTACCTACCACCGGCTGGCCATGGGCCATGCTCAGGTTGATCTTGCCTTTCACGCCGGCACCGAAACGTAGTGGCGCGATGGAAATGCGTGCGCCATCCATGTAGGGAGTGATGTCCTCGACGAAGCCGTGCATCTGCACGCCGGGCTGGCGCGCGGCCAGGGCCAGCAGGGATTCCGGCGCGGCAGCGCCGATGCAGTGCAGGCGCACATCGGGCAGGCGGGCGCGGATGCCGGCGAAGACTTCGCCGATGAACCATTCCATCGCGTCCAGGTTCGGCGGGTGGCGGAAGCCGCCGACGAACACCAGGTCATGACGCTGCTCGAACGGTTTGCCGGCACCGGCGATGTCATGGAGGTTGGAGATCAGCTCCACCCGCACCGTTGGCGCGTCGGCCTGCAGCTGCTCGCGCTCGGCGGAACTGACCAGCACGGTGACGTCGCACTGCTCCATCACCGCCAGTTCGCTGGCGCGGGTACGCTCGGCAGCGCGCAGCAGTCCAGCATCGCCGGCCACTTCGGCACCACGACGTTCGCGCAGGTAGTGCAGGTCCACCGTGTCGAACACGGTGCGCGCCTGCGGCGCATAGCGCTTCAGCAGCGGCAGGCACTCGTGGGCAACATGGTGGCGGACCAGCAGCGCTACGTGGAAGCGTCCACCATGCGTGCGCAGCCAGCTGGCGACGCCATCGAGGAACGGTGCATACCAGACTTCCACACCCATCCGCTGCAGCGCGTCGGTGGCGGCGCCGCCGTGTTCGCGGCGGGTGGGAACGAACACCACATGGGCCCCGCCCTGCAGCAGGAGGCGGATCAGGTTCACCTGGCGCAGCGACGCGGAATCGCGATCCGGCTGCGGCACTGCCTCGTCCAGGATCAGCACCTGGCGCCGGCCACGCAGCAGCAGCGCCGGTGACGGCACTTCGCCCACCGCCGGGCGGCGGGCCAGCTCGGTGGCCCAGCGGTCGGCGAAGATGGCCTGGTTGCGCACCTGGTAGGCCTTCACGCCGCTGCCGGTGTCGGTGCCGTTGCTGGTGCCTTCGTCATGGACCACCCGGCTGGCCGGCTGAACCAGGACGCGCAGGCCCTGCGCACGCACGCGGAAGGCCAGGTCGGTGTCCTCGTAGTAGGCCGGCTTGTAGCGGGTATCGAAGCCGCCCAGCTGTCGCCAGAGGTCGCGCGGCAGCATCAGCGCTGCGCCGGAGCAGTAGTCGACGTCGCGCAGGCTGGCAAAACGCGGGTCGTCCGCTGCCTCGAAACGGCCGTAACTCCAGCCACTGCCATCAGCGAAAATCACCCCGCCCGATTCCTGCAGCCGGCCGTCCGGGTAGAGCAGCTGACTACCGACCAGGCCGGCGCCGGGCGTGCTGGAGAACGTGTCCAGCAGCGCGTCGAGCCAGCCCGGCTGCGGCACCGTATCGTTGTTGAGCAGCACCACGTAGCGACCGCGTGCGCGCGATACGCCATCGTTGCAGGCCTCGATGAAGCCGCCGTTGTACTCGCGCACTTCATAGCGCAGTCCGGCAACCTGCGGCATCCACTGCACGGTGGCGTCGGTGCTGCCGTCATCCACTACCAGGATCTCGCACGCGGCGGCCGGTGGATGCGCCGCCAAGGCGCGCAGGCAGGCCAGGGTGTGATCGACGTGGTTGTAGACGGGGATGACAATGCTCGCTTCCGGTGTTTCGCTGAACGGCACCGTGAAGGGAGCGAACTCCTGTGCCGGCGGCAGGAACAGCGGCGTGCGTGGCGCGGGCACGGCGCGCTGGGCATGCACGCGGATGCGCTGCCAGGTCGCCCGCCAGCCACGGGTACGCAGGCTGGCCAGGCTCCGGCGGGCCAGGCCCGACAGGCGGTTGATCAGGTATCGGATCTCGGCCAGGGACATCGCCATCCGGTTGCAACTCCAGCTTAAGCAGGGGAACCCGGGAGAATTCGCCAGCCGCAGCGGCTGGGGTAGACTCGCCAGACTCTACATTCTCGCATTCCCGTGCCCCGACGCTACGATTCCGACGACATCGACGATTTCGACGACGACGACCAGCAGGACAACGGCCCGCTGTGGCGGCGCCGGCTGATCACCTGGAGCATGGCTGCGGTCGCGTTGGGATTGGGTTTCCTCATTCCCTATACGCTGTACCTGAACCAGCAGGTGACCCAACGTTTCGGCGAACTGCGCTGGCAGATCCCGACGCGGGTGTATGCGCGGCCGCTGGTGCTCACTCCCGGCAAGGCGATGGATGCGTCCACGCTGAAGACCGAGCTGGCCGCCTCCGCCTACCGCGATGATGGCCAGGGCAAGGAGCCGGCCACCTATGCGGTGAATGGCGGGCGCTTTGTCATCTCCAGCCGCGGCTACAACGACGTCGATGGCCGGGTTGCCCCGCGTCGGCTCGAGTTGTCGCTGGCCGATGGTGCGGTCGCCTCGCTGCGCGATGCCGACAGCCGCAAGGCCCTGAAGGCGGCGCGGCTGGATCCGGCGCGTATCGCCACCCTGTACGGCCAGAAGCAGGAAGAACGCCGCCTGATCCGCATGGACGAGGCGCCGGACCTGCTGGTGACCGGCCTGCAGGCAGTGGAGGACAAGGACTTCAACCGCCACCACGGCATCGACCTGTCCGGTATCGCGCGCGCGGTGTGGGTGACCATCCGCTCCGGTGGCCAGAGCCGTCAGGGCGCTTCCACGCTGACCCAGCAGCTGGCCCGCAGCGGCCTGCTCGGCATCGGCAAGGAACAGACGCTCACCCGCAAATTCAACGAAGTGCTCTACGCCCTGATCATGGAAGCGCGCTATGACAAGCGCACCATCTTCGAGGCCTATCTCAACCAGGTGTACCTGGGCCAGCGCGGCAGCCAGGCGATCCATGGCATGTCGTCCGGTGCCGAGTTCTGGTTCGGCCGTGACCTGCAGTCGCTGGAGACCGAGCAGATCGCGCTGCTGATCGGCCTGGTCAAGGGCCCGTCCTTCTACGACCCGCGGCGTAATCCGGAACGTGCGTTGGACCGTCGCAACTTCGTGCTGGGCAAACTGCACGAAGCCACGCTGATCGACGACGCCGAGTACCAGCGCGCATTGAAGGCCCCGCTGGGCGTGCCGAAGACGCCGGGACTGGTGGCGGCCAACCGCTTCCCCGCCTATGTTGACCTGGTCCGTCGCCAGCTCGGCCATGACTACCCGGAATCTGCCCTGCAGGGCGCTGGCCTGAGCGTCATGACCGGCATGTCGCCCTCCGCGCAGGCCTATGCCGAAGGCGCGGTGACCCGCACCATCAAGTCGCTGGAAAGCAAGCGCCGGCCCGAACTGCAGGCCGGCATGGTGCTGACCGACGTGCACAACGGTGACGTGCTGGCGGTGATCGGCAGCCGTGAAGTGTCCGAGGTCGGCTTCAACCGCGCGATCGAAGCACAGCGTCCGGTCGGTTCGCTGCTCAAGCCGTTCGTCTACCTGCTGGCCCTGGCGCAGCCGGACCGCTACTCGCTGGCCAGCTGGGTCGACGATTCACCGGTGACGGTGCAGCTCGGCCGCGGCCGCAACTGGAGCCCGGGCAATGCGGACAACCGCAGCCACGGCACGGTGCGCCTGATCGACGCGCTGGCACACTCCTACAACCAAGCCACGGTGCGCGTGGGCATGCAGGTCGGTCCCGAGCGCGTGACCCAGCTGATCCATGTGCTGGCGGGCATCAAGGCCGAGGCCAATCCGGCGGTGATCCTTGGCTCGACCGACCAGAGCCCGTACGCGATGGCACAGCTGTACCAGTTCCTCGCCTCGGGCGGTGAGATCCAGCCGCTGCACGCGGTGCGTGGCGTGCTCGATCCGCAGGGCAAGCTGCTCAAGCGCTACGACAAGACCCCGGCGCCGGCACAGGAAGGCGATTCAATTGCCGCCAACCTGATCAGCGTCGGCCTGCAGCAGGTGGTCTCCAGTGGTACCGCGCAGCGGCTCAATGCCGATGGCCTCGGCCGCCTGCAGCCGGCCGGCAAGACCGGCACCACCAACGATGGCCGTGACAGCTGGTATGCCGGCTACACCGGCGATCATCTGGCGGTGATCTGGATCGGCAACGACCAGAACCAGCAGGCCGGCCTGTATGGCGCTACCGGCGCGATGCGGGTCTGGTCGGGCATCTTCCAGCGCCTGCCGAGTGCGCCATTGCGGGTCAGCAACAAAGGCCTGGACTGGCAGTCGGTCGCGGCCACGGGTCTGAACACAACCGATGAAGGCTGCCCGGGCGCACGCCGCTTCCCGTTCGTGGTGGGCTATGCACCGGCGTATGCGCCGTGTGCGCCGGCAGTGCCGCCGGGCGAGCCGGGCGAAGCTGAAGGGGAGGGCGGTGGCTGGCGTAGCTGGTTCGGCCTGGACCGCAAGCCGGAAGCGCCCGCCGAACCTGCCGCAGCGCCCGCCGCCGCTACTCCTCCCCCGAGCCGATGAAGCCGATGAACATGCGATCCCTGCTGCAGCCCCTGGCCCTGACCGGCCTCAGCCTGGCCCTGGCCGCCTGTGTGACCAGCGCGCCGCCGGTGGTCAAGCCAGTCGATACCACTACGCCGGCACAGCGCCTGGCGGCAGTCGATGCGGCCGCAGGTCCTGACGACAAGGAGCTGTCGGTGCAGCCGCTGCGTGATTCGCAGGTGGAAGACCTGCGGGTGACCGCGCAGGCGCAGCGGCAGGCGAACGACCTGGCCGGTGCCGCCAGCAGCCTGGACCACGCGCTGGAAATCGTCGCCGGCGACCCGGCGGTACTGCAGGAACGTGCCGAACTGGCGCTGCTGCAGGGGCAGTGGGCGCAGGCGGAGACGTTCGCGCGCAAGGCGGTGGATCTGGGTTCGAAGACGGGGCCGCTGTGCCGGCGGCACTGGGCGACGATCGAGCAGTCGCGCCTGGCGCGGGGCGAGAAGGAAAATGCGGTGTCGGCGCATGCGCAGATTGAAGGTTGCACGGTGCCGGGGATCAAGCGGTACTGAGTTTTCAGCCAACGGCACAGCCCCTCGTGGCTGTGGGTTGGTCGCTGAAGCCAGAAGCAAAAGCCGCGCTTGGCCGGGCGGGGTGGGTTCGCGGGGGACGCCGTGAACCCGTCCTGAAGTGACCCCCGGGAGTTGGACGCCAGATCCAACCCCGAGGGATACATGAACAGATACGACGCTCGTTTCAAACTGCAGGTCGCCAAAGAGGCCTGCAAGACCTCCACATCAGTCAAAGCCGTTGCTCGTCGCCACAGCCTGGAGGCCTCCACGGTCAGGCGCTGGGTGGCGACCTATCGGCTGCATGGTTGGCGCGGATTTCATCGCCAGGCCCGGTTCTATGACCTCCCGTTCAAGTTGGCTGTCCTGGAAAAAATGAGCCAGGACGGTATGTCCGGGCGGGAGGCCACCACCTACTTCCAGATCGGTGATGCCGGCGCGGTGGGGCGATGGCGGCGCCTGTATGCTCAAGGCGGTGCCCAAGCGTTGGCACCGCCTCCGCCGCTGCCCCGAAAGCCGATGAAAAAGACCCGTTCGTCCAAGCCACCTGAGGAAATGAGCCGCGATGAGCTGCTCAAGGAAGTCGCCTATCTGCGTGCGGAGACCGACTACCTAAAAAAACTCGATGCCTTGATCCGGGAAGAGCAGGCGGCGCAAGACGCAAAGCGCAAGCCATCCAAGGATTGAGGCAGGTTCATACGCTGTCGCTTCTGCTCGAAGCGGCGGAGCTGTCACGCAGTACGTTCTATTACCAGAACCATGTCCTGGCCCATCCGGATCAAGACGAGGCAGCCCTGTGCGAGCGCATCCGTGCAATCTACGATCAAAGCCAAGGGCGCTATGGCTATCGCACGGTGACGCTGGAATTGGCCAATCAGGGTCATCGGACCAATCACAAGCGGGTACAGCGCCTGATGGGGGAGATGGGCCTGAAATCACGGGTACGGGTGAAGCGCTACCGGTCCTTCAAGGGGGCCGCCAATGTTGTGGTTGGCAATGACCTCAATCGCCAATTCCACGCCGAGCGCCCCAACCAGAAGTGGGTGACCGACGTGACCGAGTTCAAGGTACAAGGCATGAAGCTGTATCTGTCGCCGATCATGGACCTCTACAACGGCGAAATCGTGGCTTATCAGATCAAGCGCCAGCCCGTGTTCGATCTGGTAGGTCAGATGCTGGAGGAGGCCATCAAGAAGCTTTCGCCGGATGAGCGCCCCATGATCCACTCCGATCAGGGCTGGCAGTACCAGCATGAAAACTACCGGCACATGCTGGAAAAGCACTCTTTGAAACAAAGCATGTCCCGGCGTGGCAACTGCCTGGACAATGCAGCGATGGAGAGCTTCTTTGGGACGCTGAAGTCGGAGTTCTTTTACCTGAACAGCTTTGACAGCATCGAGAGTCTGGAGGCGGGGCTGGTGGAATACATCCAGTACTACAACCAAGAGCGAATCAAATTGAAATTGAAGGGCCTGAGCCCGGTACAGTACCGGGAGCAGGCCCAACAGGCCCAATCGGCCGCCTGACCCCTGTCCAAGTCTCGGGGGTCACTTCATCCCTGGGGGCTTGGCCGCGGCATCCATGCCGCGGACACCCCCGCGAACCCACCCCGCCCGACCTCTGACAGTTTCCGTGTGCGTCCAGCCACGGAAAAGAAAAAGAAAATCAAAAGCGGGTCGCGCGCTGCGCGCACTCGTTGTGGGGTCGGATCCGTTTTCCGCAGGAAAACGGATCCGACCCCTTCTTGTTTCCGTTCCACCCACCGCTTCTGAAAGGGCAGTCGAGCAAGCTCGACGCGACGCCGCGCGTGCATCCGTCACTGGGAAACTGTCAGAGGCGGGGTGGTGTGGGTCTGCAGGACCGTTGGCGCCATGGATGGCGCCATCGAGCCCCCATGGATGGGTTTACGGCGTGTCCTGCCTGCCCCTCCCGCCCCGCCAAACACGCAGCAACCCAGAGCCATGAAACACGCCGTTGCTGTTGCCTTTGCCTGCGCTCTGGCCTGAAACGGGTGCCGGGCAGCGCCCGGCCGGGTATCCTTTCCCTCTGATGTCCGACCTTGTCCATGCCAGCCGCGAAGCCCTCAGCGACGGCGGCGCGCTCGCCTCGCATCTGGACGCCTTCGTCCCGCGCCCGGCCCAACTGCGCCTGACCGAAGCCATCGCCGATGCGCTGCAGCAGCGTGACCTGCTGCTGGCCGAGGCCGGTACCGGCACCGGCAAGACGTTCGCCTACCTGGTGCCGGTGCTGCTGTCCGGGTTGCGCACCATCATCTCCACCGGCACCCGCGCGCTGCAGGACCAGCTCTACCACCGCGACCTGCCGCGTGTGCGCCAGGCACTCGGTGTCGGCCTGCGCAGTGCGCTGCTGAAGGGACGTTCGAATTACCTGTGCCGCTACCGCCTGCAGCAGGCGCGGGGCGAGCCGCGCTTCTCAAGCCCAGAACAGGCGGCCCAGTTCCAGCGCATCCTGGCCTGGTCCGGACGCTCGGAGTTCGGCGACATCGCCGAACTGGACGGTTTGGCCGATGATTCGCCGCTGCTGCCGATGGTCACCTCCACCGTCGACAACTGTCTGGGCACCGACTGCCCGTTCTGGGAAGACTGCTTCGTGGTGCGTGCGCGGCAACGTGCGCAGGCGGCAGACGTAGTGGTGGTCAACCATCACCTGCTGCTGGCCGACCTGGCATTAAAGCAGGACGGCTTTGGCGAGTTGTTACCTGGGGCGCAGGCCTTCGTCATCGACGAGGCGCATCAGTTGCCCGAACTGGCCGCGCAGTTCTTCGGCGAAGGTTTTGGCATGCGTCCGTGGCAGGAACTGGGCCGCGACTGCCTGGCCGAAGCGCGCGGCGTCGGGGGCGCGCAGTCGGCGCTGCAGGAACCGGTCGACCAGTTGCAGCAGGCGCTGTTGGCGCTGCGCTCGGCAATGGAAGGGCTGCCGCCGCGCGGCACGCAGTGGCGTGCGCTGACGATGCCGCAGGTGCGCGATGGCTTCGACACGGTGATGGCAGGGCTGGTGACGCTGGAGCAGGCCTTGCAGCCGCTGCGCGAAGCCACAGCGGGCCTGGATGCCTGCCATGCGCGGGCGCGTGAGGCGGTTTCGCGGCTCGGTCGCTGGCTGGGCGATGACGAACCCGCCCTCGACTTCGATACTGATCCTGCGGACACCGGCAATGCCACCGATGTGCTCTGGTATGAGCTCACCCCGCGTGGTTTCCGCTGCCAGCGCACGCCGATGGACGTGTCCGGTCCATTGCGCGAGCACCGTGAGCGCAGTCGCGCGGCATGGATCTTCACCTCGGCGACGCTGACCGTGGGCGGTGGTTTCGATCACATCGCCACCCGCCTCGGGCTGGACGACCCGCAGACGCTGGTCCAGCCGAGTCCGTTCAATTGGCCCGAGCAGGCGCTGTGTTACCTGCCTGAAGGCCTGCCCGATCCGGCCGCACGTGGTTTCGGAACCGCGCTGATCCAGACCCTGCGGCCGGTGCTGCAGGCCTCGCAGGGCAGGGCGTTCCTGCTGTTCGCTTCGCATCGCGCCCTGCGTGAGGCCGCCGAGGCACTGCGCGATGGGCCATGGCCGTTGTTCGTGCAGGGTGAGGCGCCGCGTGCGACGCTGCTGCAGCGCTTCCGCGAATCGGGCAATGGCGTGCTGCTGGGCTCGGCCAGTTTCCGCGAGGGCGTGGACGTGGTCGGCGAAGCGTTGAGCGTGGTGATGATCGACAAGCTGCCGTTCGCAGCACCGGATGACCCGGTCTACGAGGCACGCCTGGAGGTGATCCGCAGCCAGGGCGGCAACCCGTTCCGCGATGAACAGCTGCCGCAGGCGGTGATCGCATTGAAGCAGGGCGTCGGCCGCCTGATCCGCAGCGAGAGCGACCGCGGCGTGCTGGTCCTGTGCGACCCGCGCCTGCTCAACCGGGGTTACGGCCGGGTGTTTCTCGATTCACTGCCACCGTTCCGCCGTACCCGCAGCCTGGCCGATGTCCAGGCCTTCTTTACGCCACAATGGGCGCCCGTGGCCGATGATGCCGTTCCGACCGCCGCCGCCGCGGCGGGCCCGGAGCCGGCGCCCGGTGTCACGTTCCCCCTGTTCTGACCTGATCCGATGAAACTGCTCGCCTTTGAAACCGCCACCGAAGCCTGTTCCGTTGCCCTGCATGTCGATGGACAGGTACTGGAACGTTTCGAGATCGCCCCGCGCCGGCATGCCGAACTGAGCCTACCGTGGGCCGAGGCGCTGCTGGCCGAAGCCGGCATCAGCCGCCGCCAGCTGGACGGTATCGCGCTCAGCCGCGGTCCTGGTGCTTTCACCGGCGTGCGCCTGGCGATCGCCATCGCGCAGGGCATCGCATTGGCGCTGGATCGTCCGTTGCTGCCGGTCTCGACGCTGCAGGTGCTGGCGCTGCGGGCACCGGCGGAAGAAACGCAGATCCTGTCGGCGATCGACGCACGGATGGGAGAGTTGTACGTTGCGCGCTTCGAGCGTGTGGACGGCCTGCCGGTGGCACGCGATGCCGAACGCGTGTGCGCACCCGCTGCGGTAGCGCTGCCGGAAGGGCTGTCGGCCTACGGTGTCGGTACCGGGTTCGCCGCAGCCGAGGGTGCGCTGGTCGCGCAGCTCGGTACAGGTTTGCGCGGATTCGACGCCACGGCATTGCCGCGTGCGTCGGACGTGCTCGCACTGGCGGTGCCGGCGTTCGCCCGCGGCGAAGCCATTGCACCGGAGAAGGTCGAGCCGGCCTACCTGCGCGACAACGTGGCACTGACCCTGGTCGAGCAGCAGGCCGCGCGCGAGGCGAAGGCGAAGGCCAACGGCTGAGCCCCTCGTGGCGGAGTTGGTCGCGTAGATCAAAAGCCGTGGTTTGGCCGGGCGGGTGGGCTGCGCAGGGGGCGCTGCAAGTACGTCCATGTAAGCTCGGTCGCCGCATCCATGCGGCTCACGCCCCTGCGCAGCCCACCCGCCCGGCCTCTGACAGTTTCCGTGCACGTCCGCCACGGAAGATCAAAAAAAGAAAAGTCAAAATCAAAAGCGGGTCGCTTCGCTTGCATCCACGCGTGGCGTGGATGTGTATCGACCAAGGTCGACACCTACCAAAGCAGTGGTGCGCCGCGATCTATCAGAGGCGGGGCGGTGTCGGGCGGCGGGGTAGCCGCGGCATGGATGCCGCGGCTAAGCCTACACGGACGTACTTGCGGCGTCCTCGCCGCCCGACACCGCGTCGCCACGCTTCAGTACACCAACCGCCGCTGTTGCTGTTGCCGTTGCTCTAGCCTTTCAGCGGGTCCCGGGCCGCAGGCCCGGGCAACAAACCCTACCGGTCGTCGCGCAGTTCGCCGCCGGGCAGGAACACCCACGTGCGGGTGACCTGCAGGATGTCGATCTCATCCTCGGTCCTCGGCAACGGCGGGAACGGCTGCGCCAGCTTCACCACCCGCAGTGCCGCCTCATCCAGCAGTGGCGTTCCGCTCGACCGCAGGATCCGGCTGCTCTCCACGCTGCCATCGCGGCGCACGCCCACGCTGATCACCACCTGGCCGCCCAGCCGGCGCTGCCGGGCCTCGTCCGGGTAATTCAGGTTGCCCACGCGCTCGGCGCGGTCAACCCAGGCCCGCAGGTAATTGGCATAGGCATACTCGCGCGTGCTGGCCGACACGAACTTGCGGTTCGGGCGCTTGGCGTACTGCGCCGAGCGCAGATGCACTTCTGCGGCCAGTCGGGCCATTTCCACATCGCGCTGTTCGCGCGCACTCAGCGGGGCGTCCGGTTCGGGCTGATCCGGCGTGGGGCGGGACTGGGCCTGCGCGACCGCCTCTTCGCCATTGCGGCTGCTGACCACCCGTGCCTGTGGCGGCGGGACCGGCGCGGCCGATTGCTGCTGCTGTGGGACCGGGCTCAAACCGGGCTGTGCCTGCGGCACGATGCCGGCCTGGTTGTCGCGCGGACGCTGTGCGCGGTCGTGTTCGCCACCGCCATCCTGGTTGGCTGCGGCAAGAAAATCGGCCTGCTTCGGCGTCAGCGCGGTGCGGGTCTGGCTGAAGATCACTTCCAGCGTGGGCACCAGCGGTGCATCGCCTTTCACGGCGAAGCCCACGCCCAGGATCAGCAGCGCGTGAACCAGCACCGACAGCGCGATGGTCGCCCCCAGCCGTTGCGCTTCGCGTGGTGGCGGGGGCAGGACGGCAGGTGCGGTTGCCATCAGCGCAGGCCGGCCTCAAGCGCGTCGAACAGGGTGCCGGCGATGTTCAGGCCGAACTGTGCGTCCAGTTCGCGTACACAGGTCGGGCTGGTCACGTTGACCTCGGTCAGGTAATCGCCGATCACGTCCAGGCCGACGAAGCGCATGCCGCGACGCTTCATCTCCGGGCCGACCTGGGCCGCGATCCAGCGGTCGCGCTCGCTCAGCGGACGGCCTTCGCCGCGGCCACCGGCAGCCAGGTTGCCCCGGAACTCGTCGCCCTGCGGGATGCGCGCCAGGCAGTAGTCGACCGGTTCGCCATCGACCAGCAGGATGCGCTTGTCGCCGGCCGTGATGTCGGGAATGAACTTCTGGGCCAGTGCCAGTTTGCGGCCGCCGTCGGTCAGGGTTTCCAGGATCACGTTCAGGTTCGGATCGCCCTGGCCGCTGCGGAAGATCGAGCGGCCGCCCATGCCGTCCAGCGGCTTCAGCACGGCCTGGCCATGCTCCAGCGCGAAGGCCTTCAAGGCCTTGGCGTCGCGGCTGACCAGGGTCGGCGGGCAGCACTGCGGAAACAGCAGCGCGGCCAGCTTCTCGTTGTAGTCGCGCAGCCCCTGCGGATTGTTGACCACGCAGGCACCGGCGGCCGCAGCCACGTCCAGCACCTGGGTGTCGTAGATGTACTCGGCGTCGACCGGCGGATCCTTGCGCATCAGCACGATCTGGCCGGGGCCGAATTCGGTACGGCTGAATGCGCCCAGCTCATACCAGCCAGCCGGGTCGTCGCGCACCTGCAGCGGCGCGGTCTGGGCCACTGCCACGCCACCCTCCAGGGCCAGGCCGCCCGGGCGCACATAGTGCAGGGCATGGCCGCGGCGCTGGGCTTCCAGCAGCATGGCGAAGGTGGTGTCCTTGGCGATCTTGATGTGGGCGATGGGGTCCATCACCACGATGACGTTCAACGGCATGGGCGCACCTGTCAGGCAAGGCGTTGATGGTAGCGGCAACGCCGGTCGCGCGCCTCCCTGCCATACTGCAACGCAGCGTCCGCCCGGCGCTCGCGCACTCATTGCGAAACCCGTCACGTTCAGGAGGCTGCCATGCCCCGCGCCATGGGGCGGCCTTGAAGCGGGCGCGGAAAGTGCGATATAGATACGCTTTCGTAGCGGCCCCCGCCAGAGATCGGGCCGTGCGCTTGGGGATAGGCAATGACTGAAAACACGACTGCGGGCGGGGAACTCGCAGGACTCCGGGTGATGGTCATCGATGATTCGAAGACCATCCGCAGGACTGCGGAAACACTGCTCAAGCGGGAAGGCTGCGAGGTGGTCACCGCCACCGACGGCTTTGAAGCGCTTGCGAAGATCGCAGACCAGCAACCGCAGATCATCTTCGTCGACATCATGATGCCGCGCCTGGACGGGTACCAGACCTGTGCGCTGATCAAGGGCAACCAGCTGTTCAAGGCGACCCCGGTCATCATGCTCTCGTCCAAGGATGGCCTGTTCGACAAGGCGCGGGGACGCATCGTTGGCTCGGAGCAATACCTGACCAAGCCATTCACGCGTGAAGAACTGCTGGGTGCCATCCGCACATACGTCAACGCCTGACCAGGGGGGAAAGGCACAATGGCTCGTATCGTTCTGATCGAGGATTCACCGACCGACCGCGCGGTGTTCACCCAGTGGCTGCGCCGTGCCGGCCACGAGGTGCTGGAAGCGGACAACGCCGAGGATGGACTGCAGCTGGTCCGCGACCAGGTGCCGCAGCTGGTGCTGATGGACGTGGTCCTGCCCGGCATGAGCGGCTTCCAGGCCACCCGCGCGATGGCCCGTGACGCGGCGATCAAGCACATCCCGGTGATCATCGTCAGCACCAAGGCGATGGAAACCGACAAGGCCTGGGGCCTGCGCCAGGGCGCGGCCGATTACATCGTCAAGCCGCCGCGCGAGGATGAACTGATCGCGCGGATCAACGAACTGGTGGCCTGATGCGCTCGCCTTTCGACATCCTCGAAGCCTATGAACGCCGCAGCCTGGCCCACGCGGTGCAGCTGCCCGAACGGCAGTTCGCCCAGGACCTCTGGCGTGGCGTGGGCTACCGCGTCGGCCAGCGCCGGCTGGTGTCCGATTTCCGCGAAGTGGTGGAGATCGTGCCGATGCCGCCGGTGACCCCGGTGCCATGCGCGCAGCCCTGGCTGCTCGGCGTGGGCAATCTGCGCGGCAACCTGTTCCCGGTGGTCGACCTGAAGTACTTCCTGGAAGGCGTGCGTACCGTGCAGCAGGAAGGCCAGCGCGTGCTGATCATGCGCCAGGCCGGTGGCGACGTCGCACTGACCATCGATGAACTGTTCGGCCAGCGCAGCTTCGAACTGGACCAGCAGATCGAGGCCGGCATGCTGGCCGAAGGGCGCTACGGCCATTTCGTCGATCGCGCCTTCCATGCCGACGGCCACGACTGGGGCGTATTCTCGCTTTCGCTGCTGTCGCGCACCCCTGAATTCCGGCAAGCCGCGGCCTGAGGCCGGGCATCGCCCCCTGCATTGAAGATCGAGGTTGAACGATGAGTACTGCTTCGGACGCCACCAAGACCGGCAAGCTGCGGCTGGGCGGCAGCAACCTCTGGCTGTTCCTGCTGCTGGCATCGATGATCCTGTTCGGCGTCAACACCGGCGTCGCTACCTGGCAGGGCAGTCGCCTGGCCGATGCCGGTTCCAAGGCGGCCGACCTGCAGGTGCTGTCGCAGCAGCTGGCCAACCAGGGCCGTGACGCGGTGGGCGGCAACGCGCAGGCGTTCACTGCCTTCAAGGCCACCCGCAACGCGATCGAACAGAATGTGTCGACCCTGCAGGGCCGCTATGGCAAGGAGCCGGGCGTGTCCGGTGCGATCGCCACGCTGGGCGAGACCTGGGCGCCGCTGGGCAAGCAGGCCGGGCAGCTGGTGGCCAGTGAACCGGCGGTGCTGGCCCTGGCCGGCAACGCCAACAACTTCACCGGCGCCGTGCCGGGGCTGCAGGCCCAGCTGAACGAGCTGGTGCGTGCGATGTCCGCTGCCGGCGCGCCCTCGTCGCAGGTGTACAGCGCACTGCAGCAGGTCGTGGTGGCCGGCTCCATGGCCCGCCGCGTAACCGAAATGCGCGCCGGTGGCAGCGGCGCTGCTACGGCCGGCGATGCGCTGGCGCGTGACATCACCGTGTTCTCGCAGGTGCTCGACGGCCTGCGCAATGGCAACGAGGAACTGGGCATCACCGCCGTGCGCGGTGCCGCTGCCGTGGCCGCGCTGGAACAGTCGCAGCAGAAGTGGGAAGCGATGAAGCAGGACGCTGACGCGATCCTGGCCAGCTCGCGCCAGCTGTTCGCGGCGCAGTCCGCCGCCACCGCGCTGGGCCAGGGTTCGGCCCACATGCTGGATGACAGCCGCAAGCTGTTCGACGCGTTCTCCTCGTTCGGCTCGGTGTCTGACACCCGCCTGTTCCCGAACTTCTGGATCGGTGTGGTCTCCGGTGCGCTGTCGCTGATCGCGATCATCGGCTTCGTTTCCACCAACGTGCGCAGCCGCTCGCGCGAGCAGGAACTGCGCTACCAGACCCAGGTGGAGTTCAACAGCCGCAACCAGCAGGCGATCATGCGGCTGCTGGACGAAATCTCCTCGCTGGGTGAGGGCGACCTGACGGTGAAGGCCTCGGTGACCGAGGACATGACCGGTGCCATCGCCGACGCGATCAACTACGCCGTCGACGAGCTGCGCCACCTGGTGACCACCATCAATGACACCTCGGCCAAGGTCGCGCTGTCTACCCAGGAGACCCAGGCCACCGCCATGCAGCTGGCAGAGGCGGCCGGCCACCAGGCCAACCAGATCACCTCGGCGTCGGACCGCATCGGCGAAATCGCGGCAAGCATCGAACAGGTGTCGCGCAACTCGGCCGAGTCGGCCGACGTGGCACAGCGCTCGGTGGTGATTGCCGCCGAAGGTGCCGGCGTGGTGCGCGAGACCATCCAGGGCATGGACCAGATCCGTGACCAGATCCAGGAAACCTCCAAGCGCATCAAGCGCCTGGGTGAGTCGTCGCAGGAAATCGGCTCGATCGTGGAACTGATCAACGACATTTCCGAACAGACCAACATCCTGGCGTTGAACGCAGCGGTCCAGGCGGCCTCGGCCGGTGAAGCGGGTCGCGGTTTCGCGGTCGTGGCCGACGAAGTGCAGCGCCTGGCAGAACGTACCTCCGGCGCGACCCGACGCATCGAGAACCTGGTGCAGGCCATTCAGGCCGACACCAACGAAGCGGTCACCTCGATGGAACAGACCACCGCCGAAGTGGTGTCCGGTGCACGCCTGGCCGAGGATGCCGGCACCGCGCTGACCGAGATCGAGCGCGTGTCCAATGCACTGAACACCCTCATCAAGAACATCTCCATCGCCGCCCAGCAGCAGTCGGCCGCGGCCTCGGACATCACCCGCACCATGGGCGTGATCCGGCAGATCACCGGCCAGACCTCGCAGGGCGCCGGGCAGACCGCCGAATCGATCGGCCACCTCGCGCAGCTGGCGGCCGACCTGCGTCGTTCGGTCGCCGACTTCAAGCTGCCGGCGTGACGCGGGCAGGGCGGCGAGCAAGGAACCAGTCGATGAAGCATTTCCATTTCCCACGCCAGAACTCGCGCGGCCACCGCGCGGCGGCGAACGGAGCGCGTCCATGAGCAGTCTGCGCGATGCGATGAGCCACGCAGCGCTGGGCTGGGTCAAGCCCGAGCTGGACGAGACCCTGCGCCAGGTGCGCAACGAGGTCGAGTACTACGCCGAAGACCCGAGCGATGCCAGCCGCATGCGCATCTGCGCCGGCTACCTGCACCAGGTGCAGGGCACCCTGCGCATGGTCGAGCTGTATGCACCGGCGATGGTGGCCGAGGAACTGGAACAACTGGCCAATGCCATCGGGGCCGACGGCGTGGCCGAACGTGATGAAGCCTGCGCGACCCTGATGCGTGGCAGCGTGCTGCTGCCCGACTACCTGGAGCGCCTGCAGAACGGCCACCGCGACATCCCGATCGTGCTGATGCCGCTGCTCAACGAGATCCGTGCCGCGCGTGGCGAAGAAGGCGTGCATGACAGCGTGCTGCTGGCATTCGCACCGGACAGCGTCACCGCCACCGAGGCCGAGCTGGACCATGCCCGCGGCAGCCTGAGCGGGCGCAACCGCGAGTTGCTGGACACGGTCGGCAGTGCGGTGAAGGAGGAACTGCTGCGCATCAAGGATGCGCTGGACCTGCACCTGCGCACCGGCGGTGCTCCGGAACAGCTGCAGACCCAGGCCAACGAGCTCGGGGCGGTGGCCGATACGCTGGGCATGATGGGCCTGGGCGTGGCCCGCAGCGTGGTCGTGCAGCAGCGTGACGCACTGCGTGGGGTGGTGGAAGGGCGCCAGCAGATCGATGAGAACCTGCTGCTGGATATCGCCGGGGCACTGCTCTACGTGGACGCCTCGCTGGACGACCAGGTCGCCCATCTGGGCGCTGGCGGCAGTGGCGAGGACGATCCGAGCGCGGTTGAGAACCGCCGCACGGTGGAGGTGCTGGCGCATGAAGCCATCGCCAACTTCGCCGCCGCCCGCGAGCATTTCGTCGCGTTCATCGAAACCAGCTGGAACCATGCCGAGCTGCAGGATGTGCCGCGCCTGCTGGGTGATGTATCCGGTGCGCTGCGCATGCTCGATCTGGGCACCGCCGCAGACTACCTGCGTGGCGTACAGCAGTACATCGAGGCCGAGCTGATCGGTCGCCAGCGCGTGCCCAGTGGCCGCCAGCTGGACACCCTGGCCGATGCCATGGCCAGCCTGGAGTACTACCTGGAAGCCCTGCGCGACCGCCGTCCGGGCCGCGAGGACATCCTCGACATCACCCGCAGCAGCCTTGAAGCGCTGCGCTATTGGCCGTTGCCGGACCGCAACGCGGTGGAACCGGTTGCCGCCGCGCCGGTTCCGTTCGCATCGCTGCTGGTGGACCGGGAGCCGGTCGCGCTGCAGGCCGAGCCTTTGCAGCCGGAGCGCATCGAGATTCAGGTTCAGCCAGCCGCGCCCGCCGCCGGCACTGTGCCGGTGCCCTTGCCGGACTTCACCTTTGATCCACCACCGGCCACGCCTGCACCGGAGGTGCTGGACAACCGCCTGATGTTCGGTGCGCTGGGGAACCTTGCATCCACACCGCTGTCGCTGCATGACGACCGCGAGGCGGCGCTGGTCTTCGCCGCCTCCAGCGCGCCTGCGCCCGAGGTGCCGCAGTGGGATCTCGCGCCGTTCCATCCGGACGCCGATCCGGCCGCGAGTGCCGAAGACGAACGCAGCCCGACCTTCGCCAGTTTCGATCCGGTCAGCATCGAACGCGCCGAAACCGGAATGGAATCGGTGCCGCAATGGACGCTGTCGGAGGCGACACCACCGGTATCGGCTGATGTGGCAGTGGCGGATGTCGAGCACGACGTCGACGCGTCGGTACCCTTTGACACCACTGGCTTTGCAGCGCCGGTGTTCGACCCGGTGGCTGCCGAGCACGATGTGGTTGCTGCCCGTGACGACGTGGTGTTCCGTTTCGACGCCGATGCGCTGGATAACGCCGACGACGTGCTGTCGCTGCACGCCATGGAGACGCTGTCGCTGGACGACGACGCCGGACTGCATCCGTCGCTGGAGACCGTCGATGACGCCACGCCCCAGCCGTTGGACGAAAGCCCCGTGGTTGCCGAAGTCGACGCCGTTGCGGCGGATGTGCCGGAGCACGCGGCCGCGCCGATGGCCGAGGTGCTGACGCCGGCCTCCGATGCACCGGCACCGGCGGTGTCGGTGATTGATATCGACACCATCGCACCGATCGATTTCAGCGAAGCCGACGCACAGTTCTTTGCCGAGCTGAGCGCCGCGGCGGCCGACTTCAATCCGCAGGCCATGGCGGCTCCGCCCGCTGCGGACATCCCGGTCGTGGCTGGGACCGAGGCCGGCTTCGAGGCCGGCTTCGACGACGATGCCGAGAACATCGACGAGGACATCCGCGAGGTGTTCCTGGAAGAGTTCGACGACGAACTGGCCAACCTTGGCACGCTGCTGCCGGCATGGCGCACGCAGCTGGACAACATGGACCGGCTGCGGCCGATCCGCCGCATCTTCCACACCCTCAAGGGCAGTGGCCGACTGGTCGGCGCGCGCACCCTGGGGGAGTTCGCCTGGAAGATCGAGGGCATGCTCAACCGCGTGCTCGATGGCAGCCGGCCGGCCACGCCGGCCGTGCTGGCAATGGTCGACAATGCGCACGCCGCACTGCCGCAGTTGAATGCCGCGCTGCGCCATGGCCAGCGCATCAGCGTGGACCTGCAGGCAATGCAGGCCATCGCCGATCGGGTCGGCGCCGGCGAGGAGACCTTCTACGTGCCGTTGCCGGCTGCGGCCGCACCGGCAGCGACACTGGCCGAGTCCGAAGGCGAAGACGAAATCAGCCGCCTGCTGGACGCCGAGGCCGCTGCGTCGGCGCAGGCCGATGCCTCGGCGGTGGCCGAAGACGCCGGGACCCCGGCCAACATCGACAGCGTGCTGCGCGAGATCCTCGAGGCCGAGGTCGAAGTCCACCAGGCGACCCTGCAGGAGTGGCTGCGCTCGGCACAGCAGGCACCGCAGCCGGTCAGCGACGCACTGCTGCGTGCGGTTCACACCATGAACGGCGCCTTCGCGATGACCGAAGTGCCGGAAATCACCGCCGTTACCGGCGGCGCCGAGTCCTACATCAAGCGGGCTCTGGCCGCCGATGTGGTACCTGGCGACGAGGGTGTCGCCGCGCTGGACGCAGCTGCGCAGGCGATCACCGCGACCATGCAGGCGCTGCAGGCCGAACACCCGCGCATTGCGCCGCAGGATGCGCTGGTGCAGCGGCTGCAGGCATTGGCTGGCGAGCTGCCGGAAGCGCGCTGGCCGCTGTTCGCGTCGGAAGACGAGGATGAAGAGGGCACCGAACCGGCGCCAGATGTCGAGCAGGCATCCGAAGCCGAAGCGCCGCTGGCCGGCCTGGACGCGCTGGGCGAAACCAGCATGCGCGTTGCTTCCGATGCGGCTCCCGATCTCATTGCCGAACCGCAGCCGCTTGCCGAAGATGCGCTGGAACCGGTTCCATCTGCGCCCGACCTCAGGACGCCGGACGTCGCCGCCGACAGTGGCCTGGAAGTCGGCGAGTTGACCGCCAGCGACGATCTTTCGCGTTACTTCGATGCCGGCTGGCCGTCGGTGCAGGGAGAAGATGAACCCGCAGTGGCGTACACCGGCGCGATTGAATCGATCCAGCCGGTGGAGAGTGCGCCTGTTGTCGAAGGGGCCGACGCAGCTGCCGCGCCCACGATCGAGACCGTCGACGACGCTGATCTGACCATGGCCGACGATCTGTCGCCGTACCTCGACGCCAGTGCGCTGCCGGTCGACGACCGCGACGCGGAAGAGCTGCCGGTGTCTGCGGAAGTTGACGCGATCGACCTGAATACGTCCTTGTCCTTTGATTCGGGCAGCGGCGATGACAGCGTCATTGACGACGCTGCTGCATTGCCACTCGACAGCGAGCTGTCGAGCCTGCAGGATGAAATGGCTGTGCCGGGTTTCGCAGAACCGGTCACGCTGGCAGCCGCGCTCGAGGCCGGCCTGCACGTGATCGAGCAAGAGCGGACCCTGGACGACGACGGGCAATGGCCCGTGATCGGCCTCCAGGCCAGCGAACTCGCGCCGGGCGAGGCAGATGCCTTTGCCGAGGATGCGGACGTCGGCGGGGAGGCGGCGGTCGGTGAAGGAGAGAGCGCCGATCAGCCGTCCCCGGCGACGGTGATTGAGGCGTTCAGCGCAGAGGCACGCGTTGGCAGTGGTGCTCCGGTGCGGTTCTTCGAAATGGAAGAGGCGCCGGGCCAGGGCACGATCAACACCGGTGACGGCACGGAGATCGCAGCGGCCGACATCGAGCCCCCTGCGCCGGATGTTGAGCAGGCGCCTGTTGCGGCGGATGCCGAAGACGGTGCCGATGCCGATGCCGATGCGCTTGACTTCAGCGTGTACGACCGCGAGCTGGTCGACATCTTTGTCGAGGAAGGCAGGGACCTGCTCGACCACTGTGATGGCCTGATCAGCGAGCTGCGTGATGCACCGCAGGATCGCGAGGTGCTGGCCGGCCTGCAGCGTGACCTGCACACCCTCAAAGGGGGCGCTCGCATGGCCGGTATCAATGCCATTGGCGACCTCGGCCACAGCATCGAATCGCTGCTGGAAGCGGTGGCCGCTGGCCGTACCGAAATCGAGCGCCGCGACGTGCAGCTGCTGGAACGCGGCTTTGACCGCCTGCACCAGCTGCTCACCCGTACCGGCACCCACCGCGTGGTGGAGCCGGCGCTGGATCTGGTGGAGGCCTTCGAGGTTCGCACCACCACCGATATTGCTGCAGCCGCCACGGCCGCGCGTGCAGCCAGCGAGGCCGAGACCGTGGCGGCGCAGGCTGCGGCCACGCTGACGCCGATTGTCGACGCGCCGCTGTCGGCACCGCTGCCGGCCGAGGGTACGGTCGATGAAGACCCCCTGGCACGTCCGCAGCAGGAACAGGTGCGCGTGCGCGCCGACCTGCTCGACCGCCTGGTCAACCATGCCGGTGAAGTGGCGATCTACCGCTCGCGCCTGGAACAGCAGCTCGGCGCCTTCCGCGGCGCGATGGGCGAACTGGAGCGCACCAATGCGCGACTGCGCGACCAGCTGCGCCGCCTCGACCTGGAAACCGAGGCGCAGATCGTCGCCCGCTACCAGCGCGAGCAGGACCAGGCCGACCAGAAGTTCGATCCGCTGGAACTGGATCGCTTCTCCACCCTGCAGCAGCTCAGCCGTGCGCTGAACGAGTCCGCCGCCGACCTTGGCGGCCTGCAGGGCGTGCTGGACGATCTGTCGCGCCAGTACGATTCGCTGCTGCAGCAGCAGTCGCGCGTCAGCTCCGAGCTGCAGGATGGCCTGATGCGCGCGCGCATGGTGCCGTTCGATGGCCTGGTGCCGCGCCTGCGCCGCGTGGTCCGCCAAGCCGGCATGGATACCGGCAAGCAGGTCCACCTGACTCTGGAAGGCACCCACGGCGAACTGGACCGCAACGTCCTCGATCGCATGGTCGCGCCGCTGGAACACATGCTGCGCAACTCGGTGGCCCATGGCCTGGAAGCGCCGGAACAGCGCCGCGCCGCCGGCAAGCCGGAGGAGGGCGAGATCGCCATCCGCCTGCACCGCGAAGGCTCGGAAATCGTCCTGGAAGTGGCCGATGACGGCGCTGGCCTGGACCGCGAAGCGATCCGCCGCCGCGCCATCGACCGCGGCCTGCTGGCCGCCGATGCGCAGCCGAACGAGCAGGAACTGGACAACCTCATCTTCGCGTCAGGCTTCACCACCGCCGACCAGGTCAGCCAGCTGGCCGGCCGTGGCGTGGGCATGGACGTGGTGCGCAACGAAGTGCGCCAGCTGGGTGGCTCGGTCGATATCCAGTCAGTGCGTGGGCAGGGCGTGCGCTTCACCCTGCGCCTGCCGCAGACGCTGGCGGTCACCCAGGCGGTGTTCGTGCAGATCGGCGA
Source organism: Stenotrophomonas maltophilia group sp. msm1 (assembly GCF_032025805.1). Classification (NCBI taxonomy): domain Bacteria; kingdom Pseudomonadati; phylum Pseudomonadota; class Gammaproteobacteria; order Lysobacterales; family Lysobacteraceae; genus Stenotrophomonas; species Stenotrophomonas maltophilia group sp. msm1. The sequence goes on along the minus strand of NZ_JAVSKH010000002.1, from coordinate 295,355 downwards.
AACCACCTTCGCAGTGCCGGTGGCCTCGGTCAGTGGTATCGGCCGCCTGTCGCGCGAGCGCTTCGAGGCTGCCGACAGCAGCTACCGCTACAGCGGCGAAGACTATCCGCTGTACGACCTTGGCAGCTTGGTCGGCCAGGCCCCGGCGCGTGCCGATGGCCAGGAGCAGGTGCCACTGCTGCTGGTCCGTGCCGGTGATCTGCGCGCCGCCGTCGCGATCGACCAGGTGCTGGGCAACCGCGAAATCGTGGTCAAGCCGGTCGGCCTGCAGATCGCGTCGGTGCCGGGGATCTACGGCGCCACCATCACCGGCGACGGCCGCGTGGTGGTGATCCTGGACGTGGCGCCGCTGGTGCGCCGTTTCCTCGCCAACCCGACGCTGCCGGTACTGGCCAATGCGCCGCGCCAGGAGCGCCAGGTGCCGCTGGTGATGGTGGTCGACGACTCGCTGACCATGCGCAAGGTCACCGGCCGCATCCTCGAACGCCACAACTTCGAGGTCAGCGTTGCGCGCGACGGCGTGGAAGCACTGGAGCGACTGGAAGAGCGGGTACCGGACCTGATGCTGCTGGACATCGAGATGCCGCGCATGGATGGCTACGAGCTGGCTACCGCGATGCGTGCCGACCCGCGCTACAGGGACGTGCCGATCGTGATGATCACTTCGCGCAGCGGTGACAAGCACCGCCAGCGCGCCTTCGAGATCGGTGTCCAGCGTTATCTGGGCAAGCCGTACCAGGAACTGGACCTGATGCGTAACGTGTACGACCTGTTGGGGATCGCCCGTGTCCGTGAGTGAAACCCAGGCGGCTCCGGCCGTTGCCCTGCTGGCCCGTCCCGGCGCGGCGCGCGAGCGCCTGCGCGAGGCACTGTCGCATGCGGATGTGCAGCTGGTGCTGGAAGACGACCCGAACAGCCTTGAGCCGCAGCTGCTGCACGACGCCCGACCTCAGGTCGTGGTGATTGCGCTGGAGACCGCCATTGAGGACGCATTGGAGCGCCTGGAAACGGTGTTGTCCGCACCGGGCCTGACCCTGGTCTTCGACGAGGCCGAACTGGCCGCACGTCGTGATGGCTGGGAGGCCCAGCGCTGGGGCCGTCATCTGGCCGCGAAGCTGCATGGCCATCAGCAGGTGTTGCCGCCGGGGGCCGAAGAAGAACCCAGCCTGCAACTGGCGCCGGGCCATCCGGCACCGCCACCGGCACCGCAGGAAGAAGCGCTGCAGGCGCACCTGGACCAGGCATCGAGCTGGGCCGACGAGGTCCCCGCTGACAGCCTGTACTCGCCGCCTGCGCAGCTGCACGAACCGATTGCGCTGGAACAGGCGCTGGCGGCGCTGCAGCCGGTCGTGCCTGAGCCGCTGGAGGCCCCCGAACCGCCATCGCTGGCGGAGATCGCGCCCGCAGCACCGCCCATTCCGCCGATCTCCTTCGACCACACCGCATGGTCGCTGGTCGATGACGTGGCCGACGTTCCGGCAGCCGCTTCGCAACACGCCGCGCCGGAGGCACCGCTGCCTTCCTTCGATACCGGCCATCTGAGCCTGGTCGATCTGGATGCTGGTGCGCCCGTGGGCGCACGCGCCGGATCGTTGCTGGTGCTGGCCGGCATCGGCGGCCCGGATGCACTGCGTCGCCTGCTGGGCGCGCTGCCTGCGTCGCTGAGCGTCCCGGTACTGGTGCATATGCGCTTGGACGGTGGCCGCTACGGAAACCTGGTCAAGCAGATGGCGCGCGTGTCGCCGCTGCCGGTGCAGCTGGCCGAAGTCGGCCAGCGTGCAACACCCGGTGAAGTGCACGTGCTGGCCGATGACATCGGCGTGCAGGCAGCCAGCGACGGCCTGCATTTCGTCAGCGACGCGCAAGGGATCTCGATTGCCGCGCTGCCGGCTGAGCACACCGCGCTGGTCCTGCTCAGCGGCGCCGACCTTGCGCTTGTGGGGCCGGCACTGGATCTGGCCGCCGCCGGTGCGTGGGTGGCCGGGCAGGTCGGCGAGGGCTGCTATGACCCTGCCGCGGCCACGGCGGTGGTCGCCGCTGGCATGGTGGCCGGTGAACCACAGGAACTGGCGCAGGCCATCGCCTCGCGCTGGGGCGTGGAAGACGATAACGGAGACGCACCATGAGCTATGCCAGCAATGACGAAATCCGAGGCGTCCTGATCCAGGCCGGCAACGAACGCGTGCTGCTGCCCAATGCCACCGTGGCCGAAATGATGTCGCGGGTGCCGGTGCAGCCGGTTTCCGATGCCCCGCGCTGGCTGGTCGGCGAAATCGGCTGGCACGGCTGGCAGGTGCCGCTGGTGTCGTTCGCGCGCCTTTCCGGCCTGGGCGAGGAAGCCGTGGGCGGCCACAACAAGGTGGTGGTGCTGAAGGCCCTCAGCGGCAACGCGCAGCGCCCGTACTACGCGCTGCTGACGCAGAATTTCCCGCAGCTGATCTCGGTGCCGCGCGATGGCCTGCTGGCCGATGCTTCCGAGGAAACCCTGCCGCAGATCGTGCACATGCGCGTGCTGCTGGGTGAGCAGAGCGCGCTGCTGCCGAACCTGGACGCACTGGAAGCCGCCCTGGATTCGCTGGCGGCTTGATCGGCAATCCGCCGGTCGGGTTCCCGGTAGTGCCGGCCGCTGGCCGGCAACCTCATGATCCCTTGGATGCCGGCCAGCGGCCGGCACTACCACCAATCAGCCTCACCCCAGATCGCCCAGCCGCGCCTGCAATGCGGCAATCGCGGCCAGCCCGGCGGTCTCGGTACGCAGGATGCGTGGCCCCAGCTGCAGGCCCTGGAAGCCTGCCGCTGCCAACTGATCCCGGTCGCGCGGCGACCAGCCCCCTTCCGGACCGATCGCGATCACGATGCCGCCCGCCGGCGCCGCGTCGAGCGTCGACAGGCGATGGGCACCCAGCGGGTCCAGGGTCAGCCGCAGCGTATCGGCCGGCAGTGCCGCCGCGGCCTGTGCCAGCGACAGCGGCGGGCCCACCTGCGGAATGCGCGCGCGCCCGGACTGGCCGCAGGCCGAGGTCACCACATTGTTCCAGTGCGACACGCGCTTCTCCGCCCGAGCCGCATCCAGCTTCACCTCGGTACGCTCGGCATTCACCGGAATGATCGCCGCCACGCCCAGCTCGGTGGCCTTCTGCAGGATCAGGTCCATCTTTTCGCCTCGGGCAAGGCCCTGCAGCAGGGTGATCGCCAGCGGCGATTCGTTGTCCACCGCCTGCACCGCATCGATGCGCACCTGCACCTCGCGCTTGCCGGCGGCAGTCAGCGTGGCGCTGTAGTCGTGGCCATCGCCGTTGAACAGCACGCAGGTATCACCCTCGCGCAGGCGCATCACCCGCACCAGATGGTTGGCCGTCTCTTCCGGCAGGGTCACGGTCTGGCCGCTGTGCAGCGCCAGGTGGATGGGGCAGCGGGTCACGCGCATGCAATCGCCTCGTCAATCGCCGCCAGCGTGGTATGTGCCAGCAGCTCCAGTTGTTCGTCGTCCACGCAGTAGGGTGGCATCCAGTACAGCACGTCGCCCAGCGGACGCAGCACCACGCCACGTTTCAGCGCGGCCTTGTAGGCATGCAGGCCCAGCCGCATGGCCGGGTCGAAGGGCGTGCGCTTGTTGCCGTCGCGCGACAGCTCGAAGGCCACCACCATGCCGGCCTGGCGCACGTCGGCCACGTGCGGATGGTCGCTGAACGGTGCGGCCAGCGTGCCCATCACCGAGGCGATGCCACGGTTGCGGGCGATCACATCGTCGTCGCGGAAGATGTCCAGCGTGGCCAATGCCGCCGCGCAGGCCAGCGGGTTGCCGGTATAGCTGTGCGAATGCAGGAAGGCGCGCTCGCGTGAGTCGTCGAGGAAGGCGTCGTACAGCGCCTGCGTGGCCAGCACGGTGGCCAGCGGCAGGAAGCCGCCGGTCAGGCCCTTGGACAGGCACATCAGGTCCGGCATCACCCCGGCCTGCTCGCAGGCGAACAGGGTGCCGGTGCGGCCGAAGCCGGTGGCGATCTCGTCGGCGATCATGAACGCGCCATGGGCGTCGCATAGTTCGCGCACGCGCTGCAGGTAGACCGGGTCATGCATGCGCATGCCGCCGGCGCACTGCAGGCGCGGTTCCAGGATCACCGCACAGATCTCGCCCGGGTGCTGGTCGAACAGCGTGGCAAGGCCATCGGCGGCCTGCCGTGCACGCTCAGCCGGGCTCTGACCGGGCTCAGCCAGGAAAGCATCGGGCGAGGGCGCGAACAGCGCTTCGGCCAGCAGCGGCGCATAAACGCGGCGATACAGCGGAATGTCTCCCAGCGCCAGCGCGCCGAGGGTCTCGCCGTGGTAGCCGTTCTCCAATGCGATGAAACGCGTGCGCTGCGGTTCCCCTCGGTTCTGGAAATACTGGAAGGCCATCTTCAGCGCCACTTCCACGCCGGCGGACCCGTTGTCGGCGTAGAACACCTTGGCCAGTGGTTCGCGGCCAGGCTGGCGTGGGGCCAGTGCGAGCAGGCGTTCGGCCAGGCTGATGGCTGGCTCATGGCCGAAGCCGGCAAGCATCACCTGTTCCAGTTGCCTGGCCTGGGCGGCAATGGCACCACCGATGCGCGGTTCGGCATGGCCGAACAGGTTGGTCCACCAACTGCTGACGGCGTCCAGGTAGCGATTGCCGTCGTGGTCGATCAACCATGCGCCTTCACCACGGGCGATCGGCACCAGCGGCAGGGTATGCGGGTGCTCGCGCATCTGCGTGCACGGGTGCCAGAGCACCTGCAGATCGCGTTGCCGCCAGTGCTGGGCCAGCGAGGAGGGGGTTGGGTCTGCTAGCATTTCGGGCTCATGAACATGTTGCTGCCTGCACATTCTATCGGCACCGGCGCAGGCGCCGGCCGCCGCGGAGATTCCACATGAACGATGACCGTGCCGGGCGTCGCTTGCCGATCATCCATCGGATCACCGATGAGGAGAACGGCCCCTTCCAGCGGCAGCATCTGGACCTGGAGTTCTCCAACGGCGAACGCCGCCGGTTCGAACGTCTGGTCAGCCGAGGTCATGGCGCAGTGGTGGTGGTGCCGATGCTCGACGACGAGACCGTACTGCTGGTACGTGAATACGCTGCCGGCATGCACCGCTATGAACTGGGGTTGGTCAAGGGGCGGATCGATGCCGGCGAGACCCCCGAGCAGGCCGCCGACCGCGAGCTGAAGGAAGAGGCCGGTTTCGGCGCGCGCCGGGTCGATGTGCTGCGCGCGATGACCCTGGCCCCGACCTACATGAGCCACCAGTCGTGGCTGGTGGTGGCACGCGACCTGTACCCGGAAAAGCTGGCCGGCGACGAGCCGGAAGAACTGGAAGTCATCCCGTGGAAGCTGGCCGAGCTGGACCAGCTGATGCTGCGCGAGGACTTTTCCGAGGGGCGCTCGCTGGCGGCACTGTTCATCGCCCGCCAGTGGCTGCAGGGACTGCGATGATCAAGCTGACCACGGACCTGCGCGAGACCGCCATCGCCATCGCCCAGGACGCCGGACGGGCCATCATGCAGGTCTATGCCGATGGCTTCGATGTACAGATCAAGGACGACAGCAGCCCTGTCACCAGTGCCGACCTGGCGGCCAACCAGGTCATTGAACAGGGCCTGCAGCAGCTGACCCCGGACCTGCCAATCCTGTCCGAAGAATCGGCACAGGTGGCCTGGGAGCAGCGCCGCCACTGGGGCGCGTACTGGCTGGTCGACCCGCTCGACGGCACCCGTGAATTCGTCAAGCGCAACGGCGAGTTCAGTGTCAACATCGCGCTGATCTACCAGGGCGCACCGGCCTTCGGCGTGGTGCTGGCCCCGGTGACCGGCATCGTCTGGCATGCCATGCGCGGCGAGCTGGCCTATCGCCGGCAGGGCCTGCACGACACCGTGCTGCGCACCCGCACGCCGGCCACCGCACCGCTGCGGGTTGCTGCCAGCCGCTCGCACCGCTCACCGGAAACCGAGGCCCTGCTTGCAAGGATGGGCCGCATCGAGACCATCGCGCAGGGCTCGTCGCTGAAGTTCTGCCGGATCGCCGAAGGTGGCCTGGATGTCTACCCGCGGCTGGGCCCGACCTCCGAATGGGATACCGCCGCCGGCCAGTGCGTGCTGCACGCCGCCGGCGGCGCGGTGCTGTCGGCCGCGACCGGCAAGCCGTTCCGTTACAACCGCCGCGAAACCCTGTTGAACGGCGATTTCATTGCCCTTGGTGACACCAGCCTGCCATGGCGCGACTGGTTGTCCGATTGACCCTGGAGGCCGCATGAGCGCGCACGACACTCCCACCACCGGCAGCGCCGCCACCCATGAGCTGGAGCGCCTGCTGGCGATCATGGCGCGCCTGCGCGACCCGCAGGGCGGCTGCCCTTGGGACCTGGAGCAGAACTTCGCAACCATCGCGCCATACACCATCGAGGAAGCCTACGAAGTGGCCGATGCGATCGATCGCGGCGATCTCGATGATCTTTGCGATGAACTGGGCGATCTGCTGCTGCAGGTGGTGTTCCATGCGCGCATGGCCGAAGAGCAGGGCAGCTTCGCCTTCGCAGACGTGGCCCGCGCGATCAGCGACAAGATGCAGCGCCGCCACCCGCACGTGTTCGCCGAGGTGAGCGTCGACGATGCCCACGGCGTGACGCGCAACTGGGAGGCGATCAAGCGTGCCGAGCGTGCGGCCAAGGGCGAGCAGGACACCTCCGCACTGGCCGGCATCTCGCGCGGCTTGCCGGAGTGGCAACGTGCGGTGAAGCTGCAGTCGCGCGCGGCCAAGGTCGGTTTCGACTGGCCAGGTCCGCTGCCGGTGCTGGACAAGGCGGCCGAGGAACTGCAGGAGCTGCGCGAGGAGTTCGAGCGCGGGGATATCGCCGGCAACAAGGCGCGCCTGCAGGAAGAGCTGGGTGACCTGCTGTTCGTCTGCGCCAACCTGGCCCGCCATGCCGACATCGACCTGGGTGCGGCGCTGCGCGGGGCCAACCACAAGTTCGAACGTCGCTTCCGTGCGATGGAAGCGCAGGCCGACGCGCAGGGGGAAGCGCTGGCCGCGATGGACCTGGAGGCGCAGGAAGCGCTGTGGCAGCAAGCCAAGGCAGCGGAGAAAGCGTGAAGACACTCGGCCTGTTCCTGCTGACCGCGCTGGCCGAGATCGTCGGCTGCTATCTGCCGTGGCTGTGGCTGCGCAAGGGCGGCAGCATCTGGCTGCTGCTGCCGGCGGCCGCCAGCCTGGCGCTGTTCGCCTGGCTGCTGACCCTGCACCCGACCGCCAGTGGGCGGGTCTATGCCGCCTACGGTGGGGTCTACATCGGCACGGCGCTGTTCTGGTTGTGGCTGGTCGACGGCATCCGTCCCAGCCGGTGGGACCTGTTCGGTGCCGCCCTGTGCCTGGCCGGCATGGCAGTGATCATGTTCGGTCCGCGCACCTCATCGGTGTAGGGCCGAGCCATGCTCGGCCGCTCTTCCTTCCCACTGCGCCGGCGCGCGCAAGCCGAGCATGGCTCGATGCTGCAAGGGCAGCGATGGTGCATGATGGTGGCGGCCCTGGTTCCCGGAGCACGCGCATGTCCCGCTTCGCCAGCTTCCGCGAGTTCTATCCGTTCTATCTCAGCGAGCACCGCCACCCGGTTTCGCGGCGGCTGCACTTCATCGGCAGCTGCGGCGTGCTGGTGCTGGTCATGGCAGCGGGCCTGCGCGGGCAGCCGATGCTGTTGCTCGCTGCGCTGGCCTGCGGCTATGGATTCGCCTGGGTCGGCCATTTCTTCTTCGAGAAGAACCGTCCGGCCACCTTCCAGCATCCGCTGTACTCGTTCATGGGCGACTGGGTGATGTTCGCCGACATCCTGCGCGGGCGCGTGCCTTGGTAGTTCCGCTGTGAATGTGGCCTTCACGCGCTATGCTGGGGCCTGGACGTCACAGATAAGGAAAGCGAGATGTTCCCGACCATGTTCTTTACCGTGGTACTGGCCTTCGTGGCCGTGGTCATCCTGTTCAAAGCGGTACGGATGGTGCCCCAGGGCTTCGAATGGACCGTCGAGCGCTTCGGGCGCTACACGCACACCATGACGCCGGGCCTGCATTTCCTGATCCCGATCGTGTACGGGGTGGGGCGCAAGGTGAAACATGATGGAGCAGGTGCTGGATGTGCCCAGCCAGGAAGTGATCACCAAGGACAACGCCGCCGTGCGCGTGGACGGCGTGGTGTTCTTCCAGGTCCTGGATGCCGCCAAGGCTGCCTATGAGGTGGCCAACCTGGAAGTGGCGATGATCGCCCTGGTGCAGACCAACATCCGTACCGTGATCGGCTCGATGGACCTGGATGAATCGCTCAGCCAGCGCGAGGTGATCAATGCCCAGCTGCTGAGCGTGGTCGACCATGCCACCAATCCCTGGGGCGTGAAGGTCAACCGCATCGAGATCCGCGACATCCAGCCGCCGCGCGACCTGCTGGATGCGATGGCGCGGCAGATGAAGGCCGAGCGCGAGAAGCGCGCGCAGATCCTCGAGGCAGAGGGTTCGCGCCAGTCGGAGATCCTGCGTGCCGATGGCGAAAAGCAGGCTACCGTGCTGGAGGCTGAGGGCCGTCGCGAAGCCGCGTTCCGCGATGCGGAGGCCCGCGAGCGCCTGGCCGAGGCCGAAGCCAAGGCGACCCAGATGGTGTCGGCGGCGATTGCCGAAGGTGACGTGCAGGCGATCAACTACTTCGTCGCCCAGAAGTACGTCGAGGCGTTCAAGGAACTGGCCAGCTCGCCGAACCAGAAGCTGGTGCTGATGCCGATGGAGGCCAGCGGCGTGATCGGTTCGATCGCTGGCGTGGCCGAACTGGCCAAGCAGGCACTGGGCGACCAGACCACCAAGGCCGCAGGCAAGCGGCCACCGCCGATCGGAGGCTGACATGCGCTGGGAAGTCGTCGGTTGGGGCGCGTTGGCGCTGCTGCTGTTCGCGGCAGAGGCGTTGGCACCCGGGGCGTTCATGCTGTGGATCGGCATTGGCGCAGCGGCCGTGTTCGTTCTGGTTGCGGTGTTCAGCGGCATTCCGTTGCTGTGGCAGGTCGTTGCCTTCGTCGTGCTGAGCGTGGTCTCGATCCAGTGCTACCGGCGCTGGGGCAGGAAAAGGGCGCGGCCCAGCGATGCGCCGTTGCTCAACCGCCGTGCCGAGCAGCTGGTCGGTCGGGTGGTGCCCTTGCAGCAGGGCATCGTCAGCGGGCAGGGCCGGGTCAGCATCGATGACGCGTCCTGGCCGGTGAGCGGCCCGGAGCTGCCGGCGGGTACGTGGGTACGGGTGCTGGCGGTAAAGGGCAGCACGCTGCAGGTTGAGGCTGCGGGCCGCTCCTTGTAGAGCCGGGCCTCTTCGTGCGGGCGTCGCGTGGGCTCGGCTCCGGCGCTGCGCTGCGGCGCGACCTGTGGGTGACCGATCTGGGATAATGGGGGTTCTTGTTTCCTCTGCTGCCGGACCCGGTCATGACCCAGAAGACGCTGCTCAACGATACCCACCGCGCCCTTGGCGCCAAGATGGTCGATTTCGGGGGTTGGGACATGCCCATCCACTACGGCTCGCAGCTGGACGAGCACCACCTGGTGCGCCGTGAGTCCGGTGTGTTCGACGTCAGCCACATGACCGTGGTCGATCTGCGTGGTGAGCAGGTCAAGCCGTTCCTGCGCCGCCTGCTGGCCAACTCGATCGACAAGCTGAAGGTCACCGGCAAGGCACTGTACTCGTGCATGCTGAATCCCCGTGGCGGCGTCATCGACGACCTGATCGTCTACTACCTGGGCGACGACTTCTTCCGCATGGTGGTCAATGCCTCGACCCGCGAAAAGGATCTGGCCTGGCTGCGTGAGCAGGCCGCACCGTTCGGCGTGTCCGTCGAGCAGCGTCCGGACCTGGCCATCCTGGCCGTGCAGGGGCCGCAGGCGCGCAACATCGTCATCAGCCTGGCCCGCGAAGCCGACCGCGCCGCGCTGACCAAGCTGGGCCGCTTCGCCGCCCTGCAGGTGCAGTCCGACGATGGCGTCGAGCTGTTTGTCGCCCGCACCGGCTACACCGGCGAAGACGGCTTCGAAATCCTGCTGCCGCAGGATGCCGTGGTCGCGTTCTGGAACCGCCTGCTGGCGGCAGGCGTGAAGCCGGCAGGCCTCGGCGCGCGCGACACGCTGCGCCTGGAAGCCGGCATGAACCTGTACGGCCAGGACATGGACGAAGAGATCAGCCCATATGAGGCAGCATTGGCCTGGACCGTGTCGCTGGACGAAGGCCGCGACTTCATCGGCCGCGGCGCGCTGGAAGCGCAGAAGGCTGCCGGCACCGCGCGCCAGATGATCGGCCTGGTGATGGACGAAAAGGGCGTGCTGCGCCACGGCCAGGCAGTGACGACGGCCAGCGGCGAGGGCGAGATCCTGTCCGGCACCTTCTCGCCGACGCTGGCCAAGGGCATCGCCTTCGCCCGCGTGCCGGCCGGTGAACTCGGCCAGGTCACCGTCGACATCCGCGGCCGGCAGGTGCCGGTACGCGTGGTCAAGTTCCCGTTCGTGCGCGAAGGCCAGGCCCAGCCCGGCGTGCTCGCCGACGCCTGATCCGAACGTGCCGGTCGTCACTGACAGCAGTGGCGGCCGGTTGGTTACACTAGCCCCGTTTTTTCCACCCCCTGCATATCTCTGGAGCAGTCCCATGAGCGAGATCCCCGGCGACCTCAAGTTCCTCAAGTCCCATGAGTGGGCCCGTGTCGAAGGCAATGGCCGCGTCACCGTCGGTATTTCCGACCACGCCCAGGGCCTGCTGGGTGACCTGGTCTACGTCGAACTGCCCGAAGTCGGCGCCGAGGCCAAGGCCGGCGAACAGATCGCCGTTGTCGAGTCGGTGAAGGCCGCCTCGGACGTCTACAGCCCGATCAGCGGCAAGGTCGTCGAGGTCAACTCGGCCCTGTCCGACAAGCCGGAAACCATCAACGAAGATGCCTACGGCGAAGGCTGGATGTTCGTGGTCGAACTGGCCAACGCCGAAGAGGTCAACGATCTGCTGGATCCGGACGCGTACGCCGAAGTCCTGGAGAGCGACGACCACTGAGTCGCGCTTGCGGATTCTGAAACGGCCACCTTCGGGTGGCCGTTTTCGTTTTGGCGAGTGCGTCGGACTCATGACGGCCGGTTCGCTTGGCACCCTCGGCGTGGCATCAGCGGACTGACAATCGGTGCCGATCGGCGTGCGCAGTTTTGCGCAAATCCGCGTTTCCGCCCCGCGCCGACGTACTCGGATGTGAAAACTTTTTGCCCCCCGTTGCGGCGCCGTTGTGCTGGCGTTGGTGCCAGCGGCAGCCGGTGCTGGCGATGTGTGCACGCAGTGGCCACCGACGTGCATGCATCTGCGCAGAGTGCTTATTTCAAGTACTTTTTGTTCAACGCTTGCATGGTTGTTGCTGCAGGCAGCATGCGTGCGTGGCGCTTCGGCGGTCGTCGAGCGCGGAGCGTGGCGACCGTGCAGGCACCACCATGGATGGCGCGGATGTGAAAATTTTTCGCGGGGGTTGTTGACAGTAAAAAAAACCGTGATTAGGTTTCGCCTCAGCAGACCTTGCCTGCCCAACCGAGTGCGCAGAATCAATCGTCCGATGCGAAGCAGCCCCTTCAAGACCACCGCGACCCTGATGACGGTGGACATGGCCCCGCTTCCCCCGGAGAAATGCAAGGCAACTCCCGTTCCGATGCCCGCTCCGCCGATCGAGGCTGGCATTGCCGCATCCGTAACGGCGCGCCTGACGCGCCGGCGGTCCCCGCACGCAGCATCCGCGGGTTTGATCCACCTGGGCGTTTCAACTCCCTATCACTGACGAGGAGCCATCCCATGGCAACCAAGAAAGCTGCGAAGAAAAAGCCCGCCGCCAAGAAAGCGGTGAAGAAGGTCGCGAAGAAGGCCGCTGCCAAGAAGGCAGTGAAGAAGGTCGCGAAGAAGGCGACTGCCAAGAAGGCGGTGAAGAAGGCTGCGAAGAAGGTCGCCAAGAAGTCCACTGCCAAGAAGGCCACCAAGAAGGTAGCCAAGAAGGCCACCAAGAAGACTGCCAAGAAGGCAACGGCCCGCAAGCCGGCCAAGAAGGTCGCGAAGAAGGCAACTGCCAAGAAGGCCGTCAAGAAGACCGCCAAGAAGGCAGTGAAGAAGACCGCGAAGAAGGCCACCAAGAAGGCTGCCCCGAAGAAGGCAGCCAAGAAGGTTGCCAAGCGCAAGCCGGCCGCCCGCAAGAAGAAGGCCGCTCCGGTCGCTCTGCCGGCAACCCCGGCACCGCTGATCTAAGTACTTCCCGATAGCCGCATCCTGAAACCCCTTCCCTGGCTGCCCAGCGGGGAGGGGGTTTTTTTATGGGGCCATTGCCAGCACCGAGCCATGGCCGACTGCCTTTCTGACGTTTGACGCGCTGCATCTGTGGAGCAGGGGCCTGTCTTCCGAGCTGGCCGGGCATGGCCAGGTCCTACAAAACACAAAAAGGGCGGCCCCCAGGCCGCCCTTGATGCTCACGGTCGAGCCCGCCGGATCAGCGCGGGGAAGCCACCGCGCGGTTGCTCGAGGCGCCCTTGCCCTTGCGCTTGTCCTGCTGCTGCGCAGGGCTGCTGCCCTCGGCCATCAGGTTGTCGCTGCCGAAGTCGGTGTCCACGTCCAGCCAGCGCTGCGCCGGCAGGCCGAGCGCGGAGTCGAGCACGGTCGGCAGCAGGCCGCTGGGCAGGCTGCTTTCGCCGTTCCACATGATGGCGATGCCCAGATCGCGTTCCGGCACCAGCGCGACCAGGCCGCGGTAACCCTGTACGGCACCGGCATGGAACACCACGTCGTGGCCGGCGTAGTCGAAGGTGCGCCAGCCCAGGGCATAGCCCGCCGAATGCAGGCGCTCACGGCGCCAGCCTGAACGCATCTCGCCGGGGGTGCTGATCAGGCTCGAATGCAGCGTGGCCAGCAGCGGTGCCGGCAGCACGTCGGGGCGGTGGCCGGTGTGGGCGAGCAGCCACTGCGCCATGTCGCTGGCACTGGCATTGACGCCGGCCGCCGGGGCGACCCGGTAGTAGGTCGGCTTCGGCGTCAGCGAGACCCAGCCGTTGCGGCTGCGCACGTGCGGACGCGCCCAGCGCGAGCTGGCCTGGATGCCGGCCAGGCCGAGGCTGGCATCGTTCATGCCCAGCGGCTTGAAGATACGGCGCTCGACCGACTGCTCGTAGAAGCTGCCGGAGGCCGCGTAGACGACATCGCCGATCAGGCTGAAGGCCACGTTCTGGTAGGCATAGCACTCGCCCGGCAGGCACTTCAGGCTGGTGTTGGCCAGTTTCTGGGTCAACGCGTAGTACTCGGCGTTGCCTTCGATGTCGCGGTCGTAGGCGTTGTACGGCAGGCCGACGCGATGGCTGAGCACGTCGGCCACGGTCAGGCGATCAGTGGCTTCCGGCGAGTTCAGGCGGAAACCCGGCACGTAGTCGGTGACCTTGCTGTCCCAGCGCAGCGTGCCGTCGTTGACCAGCAGGCCGGCCATGGTGCCGGCGAAGGCCTTGGACAGCGAGGCCAGGCGGAACACGGTGTGCGCATCAACTGGCAGCGGATTGTTGACGTCGGTGACGCCATAGCCGCGCGCGCTGAGGATACGGCCGCCCTGCACGATCGCCACCGCCATGCCCGGCACGCGTTCGCCATAGGTGAGCTGCTGCGCCATCGATTCGATGTTGGCGACGTTGAAGCCGGGCGCCGGGGCCTGCACGCGGGGCACCAGGCCGGTGCGGTAGGCCGCTGGCTGGGTGTGGGCGACGGTGGGACCCGCAGCAGTTTCGATGTTGGTCGGCATCGGCGGCAACGCCGGCGGGGTCTGCGCGGTGGTGGACAAGGCAACGGGCATCAACATGCCCAGCAAACCGGTGGCCGCCGATCGGATCGGACGACGCAGGCTGTTCTTTTTCATCGGTTGGACCCGTGCGCGACTGCTGATGGCGATTCTAGCGCCGCTTTTCCCCTGTGCACAAACAAAGCGAAGATGAATGCGCATCTCGTTGAAAAAGTTGGCATTTTGACGCTCTGGAAGTGTGTCCGAACGTGTCGTTCCTGCCTCTCATGCCACTACGTTGCGGCCATCGGTGCGCGCGTCACGCTGGCGATGTTGCAGTGCATTGGCTAACGTACGCGCTTCACCGCCCCGGAGCCTGCCATGCCGCTGTCCAACCGCCGTCTTCTGGCGAGGGACGCCGCGTGAGCGCGGTGAAGGGCAAGGGGCCGCTGCGTGGGCTGACGGCGGCACTACGTGAGTCGCCGGCGCTGTGGTGGTCGTTCCTGTACTTCTTCTGCCTGCTCAGCGGCTACTACGTGCTGCGCCCGGTGCGTGAGGCGATGGCTGCCTCGGCTGACCTGGAGACCGTGTTTCCGCCGATGCTGATCGCCTGGTTCGCCAGCCATGGCATCGCGCTGAAGGACTTCGTCCTGCAGTTCCTGTTCTCCTGCGTGTTCGTGATCATGCTGGTACTGCAGCCGGTGTACGGCTGGCTGGTCAGCCGCTTCCCGCGGCGGGTGTTCCTGCCGGCGGTGTATGGGTTCTTCATCGTCACTCTGCTGGTTTTCTATGCGTTGTTCGATAGCAACGTGCCGGGGCGCGGCATGGCCTTCTTCTTCTGGATCAGCGTCTTCAATCTGTTCGCGGTGGCGGTGTTCTGGAGCTTCATGGCCGACGTCTTTTCAAACGCGCAGGCGCGTGCCTTCTACGGATACATCGGCGCGGCCGGCACCATCGGTGCCTTCCTCGGGCCGTTCATCACCAGTGTGCTCGTGCAGAGGGTGGGTATTGCCAACCTGATGCTGGTATCCACCGGATTCCTGATGGTCTGCCTGTTCTGCATCTGGCGCTTGCGGCACTGGGCGGTGCTGCGCGAGCGTGAGCAGCGGCTGGTGTCGGGAGAAAAACCGATGGGCGGTAGTGTGCTCGACGGCCTCAAGCTGATCGTTCGGGAACCCCTGCTGCGTTGGCTGGCGATCATGGTGCTGTTCGGTGTGGGCATTGGCACCCTTTTGTACAACCAGCAGGCCACTATCGTGCGTGCCTCATTCAATGATGCAGGCGCCGCCACCGCGTTCTTCTCGCGTATCGACCTGGCGGTGAACGCACTGGCGCTGCTGATGCAGCTCGCCCTGACCCGCTGGCTGCTGTCCCGGCATGGCATTGCGCCGGCGCTGCTGATTCCTGGTTTCGCGATCCTGATCGGCTTCTCGGTGCTGGCGGCCTCGCCGATGCCGCTGATGGTCGCGGTGGTGCAGGTGATGACCCGCGCCAGTGAATTCGCGCTGGCCAAGCCGGCGCGCGAAACCATCTACACCCGCGTGGACCGCCAGTGGCGCTATAAGGCCGGCGCAGCGATCGACACGGTGGTCTACCGGGGCGCGGACCTGAGCTTTGCGTGGCTGCACAAGGGGCTGTCCCTGTTCGGCTCGCACGTGGTGTTCATGGGTGGCGTGGTGGTGGCCGGCTTCATGACCTTGGCCGCGTTCGGCGTGCTGCGCGAAGAAAAGAAACTTCCGCGCGACCGCTGACGCGGCCCAATCTTCCCGAGGAGAGAAACGATGTCGCTGATCGCGTTGCTGCTGACCGTGCTGGTCGCGGTGCTGCACCTGTACTTCCTGGTGCTGGAGATGTTCCTGTGGACCCGCCCGCTGGGCCTGAAGACCTTCCGCAACACGCCGGAGAAGGCAGAGATCACGCGCGTGCTGGCGGCCAACCAGGGCCTGTACAACGGCTTCCTGGCGGCGGGCATCGTAGTGGGGCTGGTGATCGATCAGCCAGTGCTGGTGACGTTCTCGCTGGCCTGCGTGGTGGTGGCGGGGTGCTATGGGGCGTACAGCGTGAGCCGCCGAATTTTCATGATCCAGGCGGTGCCTGCGATCCTGGCGTTGGTGTTTCGCGCGGTAGCGTAGTTTCCAGCCAACGGCGCAGCCCCTCGTGGGGTGGTCGCGTAGAGCTTGTCATGGGGGTGGCCGGGCGGGTTGGGTTCGCGGGGGACGCCGCAAGTACGTCCGTGTAGGCTTGGCCGCGGCATCCATGCCGCGGACACCCCCGCGAACCCAACCCGCCCGGCCTCAGACAGGTTCCGTGCGCGGCCAGCCCACGGAGAAGAAAAAAGAAGATCAAGAGCAACAGCGGGTCGCTGCGCTCGTGGATTCTGCGTGCATGGAAAAAAGCGGCCGATGGGTCGCTTTTGCTTTTGCTCTTCTTTCTCTCTTCCGTGGGGGACGCCGCAGAGATCCGTCCGAGGCCGGAGGGGGGGGCCGGGCGGGGTATCCGCGCTATGGATGGCGCGGCTAAGCCTCCAAGGACGGATTCACGGCGTCCCCGCCTGGCCCCACCCCCTCCGGCCCAACCGATAAACCGCATCCCGCGTCCACCCACGAGGGGCTGCGTCGTTCGCGGGAACCTACTTCGCCGGCGACATCCACATGTCGATGACCGCGCTGAACACTTCCGTCCCCGCCCGGTCGCGCAGGCTGACCGTCACCGGCAGCGCATAGCCTTCGGCCGCGACGACAATCGGCTGTGCCGGCAGCGCCACCGCCTGCAGCGTGCCTCGTGCCTTGGCCAGGTACTGCACCTGCATCCCCTTCGGGATCCAGCGCATGCCCTTCGGCAGCGATGCATCGACCATCAACCCGGCGGTCAGTTCGGCCAGGTTGCACATCGCGATCGCATGCACCGTGCCGATGTGGTTGCGTACCCTGCGGCGGTCGGCCAGCGTCCCTTCGCAGCGGCCGTGTTCCAGGCGGGTGATGCACGGCGCGATGCTGGCGAAGTAGGGCGCCTTGAAACACACCGCGCGCGAGAAAAGCCAGTTGCCAGCAGGCCAGCGCTGCAGGCGATTGTAGAGCGAGAGCAGGGGCGTGGACATGGTGGAATCCCGTTCGGCGGATAAAGCGACGGCGGGCCCAGGCCCGCCGTCGAAGGCAACGCGTGTCGCGGGCGATCAGGCCGCCTGCGAATGCGGGTCCTTGTGCTGGCGGTCGTAGTAGCTGGCCGCGCGCAGTTCGTGGGTGTCGAAGTCGTCCACGGTGATGGTGTCCAGGGTGAGCGTGCGCAGCTCTTCCAGCAGGCTGCGCTCGTCCTGGGTGATCACGCCCTCGGCCACGGCCTCGTCCAGCTGGCTCTTGAAATCCAGCGCCTCGATGCCCTTGCTCTTCAGCGCCTTGAGGAACTTGCGCTCCACCGGCTCGGCCATGATCGCCTTGCTCAGGTAGCTGTTGATGCGGCCACCCGGGTTGTTCTCGCACGGGGTCAGGAACACGCCACTGGCCAGGCGGTCGCGGGCTTCGTTCGGCGCCATCAGCAGGGCGGCGACACGGCGGCTCAGGCGATCGCCCGGCGCCTCGGCACGACGGCCCAACGGGAAGATGAGCGCCCACATCAGCCAGCCGATCGGACGGATCGGGAAGTTGCGCAGCGCGGCCGACAGCGACTCTTCGATCTTGTGCACGCTGTCATGGAAGGCCCAGGCCAGCAGCGGCTGGTCGGCCTGCGGTGCACCTTCGTCGTGGTAGCGCTTGAGCATGGCGCTGGTCATGTAGACATGGCTCAGCACGTCGCCCAGGCGGCCGGACAGCGATTCCTTGAACTTCAGCTTGCCGCCGAGGGTCATCATCGAGATGTCGGCCATCAGGGCCAGGTTGGCCGAGTAACGGTCCAGCTTGCGGAAGTAGCGGCGGGTGTAGGCGTCACCCGGAGCGGCGCCGAAGCGCGCGCCGGTCAGGCCGAACCAGAACGAACGCACGGCGTTGGAGATGCCGTAGCGGATGTGGCCGAACAGGCTGCGGTCGAACTCCTGCAGGCCGGCACGGGTGTCCGGATCCTGCGCCGCCTTCATCTCCTTCAGCACCCATGGGTGGCAGAGGATCGCACCCTGGCCGAAGATCAGCAGGCTGCGGGTCATGATGTTGGCGCCTTCCACGGTGATCGCGATCGGCGCGGCCTGCCAGCTGCGGCCGGCGAAGTTGCGCGGCCCCAGGATGATGCCCTTGCCGCCGATCACGTCCATCATGTCCGAGATCACTTCGCGGCTCATGGTGGTGCAGTGATACTTGGCGATGGCCGACGGCACCGACGGCACGTCACCGCGGTCGACCGCCGCGGCGGTGGCCTGCGACAGTGCGCTGATCTTGTAGGCCTTGCCACCGATGCGGGCCAGCGCCTCCTCGACGCCCTCGAAGCGGCCGACCGACAGGCCGAACTGCTTGCGGATGCGTGCATAGGCGCCGGTGACGGCCGCACCGGCCTTGGCACCACCGCTGGCGGTGGACGGCAGGGTGATCGAGCGGCCTACGGCCAGGCACTCGTTGAGCATGTTCCAGCCCTTGCCGGCCATGGCCGCGCCACCGATCAGCTGGGTCAGCGGGATGAACACATCCTTGCCCCGGATCGGACCGTTCTGGAAGGTCGAGTTCAGCGGGAAGTGGCGACGACCGATCTCCACGCCGGCTGTGTCGCGCGGCAGCAGGCCCAGGGTGATGCCGATATCGCGGGTATCGCCGATCAGGCCATCGGGATCGTACATGCGGAAGGCCAGGCCGATCAGCGAGGCGACCGGTGCCAGGGTGATGTAGCGCTTGTCGAAGGTCAGCTTGACGCCGAGCACCTGCTCGCCGTTCCACTCGCCCTTGCAGACGATGCCGTAATCGGGAATCGAGGTGGCGTCGGAACCGGCGAACGGACCGGTCAGGCCGAAGCAGGGCACTTCACGGCCATCGGCCAAGCGCGGCAGGTACTGGTCCTTCTGTTCCTGGGTGCCGTAATGCACCAGCAGTTCACCCGGGCCCAGCGAGTTGGGTACGCCGACGGTGGAGCTGACCACCGAGGACACCGAGGCCAGCTTCTGGATCACCTTGTGGTGGGCCAGCGCGGAGAAGCCCAGGCCGCCATATTCCTTCGGGATGATCATGCCGAAGAACTTGTTCTTCTTGATGAAGGCCCACAGCTCCGGCGGCAGGTCGGCATGGACGTGGGTGATTTCCCAGTCGTTGACCATCGCGCACAACTCTTCGACGGGGCCATCAAGGAAGGCCTGTTCTTCGGCAGTCAGCTGCGGCTTGGGGTAGTTGAGCAGGATGTTCCAGTCCGGATCACCGGTGAACAGTTCGCCCTCGAATCCGACCGAACCGGTTTCCAGCGCGATGCGCTCGGTTTGCGACAGCGGCGGCAGCACCTTGCGGAACACCTTCATCATCGGGCCGGTCAGCAGCGGCTTGCGGATGAACGGCAGCAGCAGCGGCACGGCGATGACGGCCAACACGGCGGCCGCCACGATCGTGGCGGTCTGGTTGACGTAGGGGATGAACCAGCAGGCGACCAGCAGGGCCACGCTGATCAGCGTCCAGGTAACCAGCCGCATGCGGTGGTAGGCGACGAACGCGCCTGCCAGCAGCAGGGCGAGGAAGGGAAGAACGATGCTCATGAGCGTGCTCCGGTGACGTGCTCGTTTGTGGCGGACGAAGCCGCAGCATCCGCTGCGGGCAACACGTCCAGATAGTCCAACACAGTAGCGGTAAAGGCGTCGTTGTCATCGCCTGCGACCATATGCGTGGCCTGCGGCAGTTGTACATGGCGCGCGTGCGGCGCCAACGCCAGGAATTCGGCCACGGTCTGCGGCGTGACCAGATCGCTGCGGCCGCCGCTGACCAGCAGCAGCGGGCACTTCACCTGGCGCGCGGCCTCGGCCAGTGCGTCCTGGTGCTGCTCGCTGTCGCGGGCCAGTTCGGCCACCAGGCGCGGGTCCCAATGCCAGCGCCAGCGGCCGTGTCCGTCTTCGCGTAGCAAGGCACGCAGCGACTGCTCGGATTTGCGCGGGCGGTGAGGCATGTAGGCCGAGATCACATCGGCGGCCTGGGCCAGCGAGGCAAAGCCGTCGGGATGGGCGGTCATGAAGGCGAGGATGCGTTCGACGCCGGCGATATCCCAGCGCGGCGTGATGTCGACCAGTACCATCGCCGAGAACAGGCCGGGCCAGCGCGACTCAGCCAGCAGGCCGAACAGCCCGCCCATTGACGCTGCAACGAGCACCGGCGCACGCGGCTGTTCACCGGCCAGCACGATCAGGTCATCAGCGAACTGTTCGCCGTGATAAGGCAGGTCGGCGGCATTCCAGTCTGAATCGCCATGGCCGCGCGCGTCGTAAGCGAGTGTCTGCAGGCCGGCCGCAGACAGGGCGCGTGCGGTGGCGTTCCAGGCGTGGCGGGTCTGGCCGAAGCCGTGCGCGAACAGCACGCGACCACGACGACCGTGCTCGCTGGCCGTGGCCGCGAGGCGGGCGCCATGGGCGGCCTCCAGGCGCAGGTCATGGAACGCAGCGGGAGTAGGGGACATAACCATACTTGCTAGTATGGATCGCTTGCGGGGGAAGTCAATACTGCATCGTATGGTGCGTTGCAGGTTAGGGTCCAGGGGGGGCTTTGACGGTTTCGCCTGCAACGGCGTACTGCAACGAACCCCGGCGTATGGTTAAATCAGTCCATGAATCAACCTGACGCTTCCGCCGGCGAACCGCGCGCCGGCCGCAACAGCCGCCTGAGTGCCGAAGACTGGGCCCAGGCGGCCCTCGACCTGATTGCTGAACAAGGCGTAGGCGCCGTTGCGGTGGAACCGCTGGCGCGGCGACTCGGCGTGACCAAGGGCAGTTTCTACTGGCATTTCCCTTCGCGCGATGCATTGCTGCAGGCGGCGCTGGAGCGCTGGGAACTGTTCGAACAGGAACAGGTGTTCGGCAGCCTGGAAGACGTACCGGATCCGCGTGTGCGCCTGCGCCAGCTGTTCCAGATGGTGGCGCATGAAGTGCAGCCGCACATCATCTACAGCGAGCTGCTGAAGGCGCTGGACCATCCGATGGTGCGGCCGGTGATCGACCGGGTTTCGCAGCGTCGCCTCGACTATCTGGTTGCCTCGTTCCGCCAGGCAGGGCTCAGCTCGACCGATGCACGCCATCGCGCACGCCTGGCCTACGCCGCCTATGTCGGCTTCCTGCAGTTGTCGTTGCAGCTGCAGCAGCCGAAGCAGGCGCGCGAGGATTTCGAAGCCTACGTGGAGCACCTGATCGAGACGCTGATTCCCAACGGTTGAGCGTTGTTGCTTCGTTGAGTGCAGAAGGCCGCGGCAATTGCCGCGGCCTTTTTCGTTGGGTGCTGCCGCAGCTTGGAATGCACAAAAAACAACGGCCCCTTGTGGGGCCGTTGCTGCATCAGCCGATCAGTGGATCGATCAGAACTTCTGCTTGTACTGCATGTACATGTAGCGGCCCGGCAGGTCGTACTGCGGGTCGAACATGTTGTACGAGGTCGAGTACGAGACCGGCGGGTTCTTGTCCCACACGTTGTTCAGGCCGACCATGATGGTGCCCTTCCACGGCGTGTTGTAGCGGAACTGGACGTCGTGGTAGGTGGTCGCGCCCATGTGGTTCTCGCGGTTCTCGGGATCCGAGCAGTAGTTGCGCAGCGAACCACCCAGCAGGCAGGACTCGGTCATCCCCGACTTGTAACGCAGGCCGTAGTTGACGCCGAAATCACCATAGGACCAGTCGACGTACAGGTTGGAACGGATGCGCCAGTACGGATCCTGATCGAGGTAACGTCCCTGGCGACCTTCGACCTGCGAGTCTTCGGTGGCCTTGGTTTCCCACTTGCTCAGGTAGGTGCTGTCGAGGGTAATGGTGAACTGGCCGATCGAGGTTTCCGGCAGGCGATACAGGATGCCCAGATCCCAGCCTTCCACCTTGTACGACGCCAGGTTCTGCAGCGGCATGTCGACGTTGGTGATGGTGTAGCGCTCGGCGGCAGTGCCGTAGGTCGGGTCACGGGTGATCAGGCCGCAGTAGGCTGCCTGCTCAGCCGGCGAGCCGCCGTAGCAGTAGTTCATGATGTCCTGGATTGCCGGACGGGTGATGGCATCATCGATCTTGATCTGCCACCAGTCCAGGGTCACGTTCAGGCCGGTCACGAAGCTCGGGCTCCACACCAGGCCCAGCGTCTTGCTGGTCGAGGTTTCCGGCTTCAGGTTCGGGTTGGACTTCCAGGTGAACGGCTCGGCGGTCTGGGCGGCACCGGACTGCGGCACGCCGTCATCGTCGCGGGTATTGGGCTGCACGAAGCCAGCCGGAACACCCTGGGCAATACACTGCGCCAGCACTGCACCGGTCGGGCCATTGGCGGCCGCGCACGGATCGGCGTAGGTTTCGAACGAATCGCCATCACCTGCGAACAGGTTGCTGATGCTCGGCGCGCGGAAGCCTTCCGAGTAGTTGCCGCGGATCATCAGGTCGTCGATCGGCTTCCAGCGGAAGCCGAACTTGTTGTTGGTAGTGTTGCCGAAGTTGCTGTACTTCGAGTAGCGGGTTGCCGCGCTGAAGTCCAGCAGCTTGGCGCCCGGCAGATCGGCCAGGACAGGGATCGACAGTTCCAGGAAGAACTCGTCCAGGTCATAGCTGCCCTTGGTCGGCTTGGCGCCGTTGCCGGTGCTCAGGCCCGCAGCAATGAAGGCGTCCGGATCGAACTGGCCGGATTCCTTGCGGTACTCGTAGCCTGCGGCGAACGCCAGGGCACCTGCCGGCAGCTGGGCGATTTCACCGGAGATGTTGGCGTAGTAGCCCTTGGACACCAGGTTGGAAGAGTCGTGGGCGGTGAACGAGGTGTAGTCGATGGCACCCTGGCTGATCGAGCCTTCCGGGCCCAGCGCATTGACCGGCACGCAACCCTGGATGATGTCGCCACCCGGAGCGGTAACGCACACCGGCACGCCACCACGAAGCTCGGACGGACCATAGGCGTTGCGCAGGTTGGCCAGGTTGAACAGGCCATAGGTCAGGTCGTTCTGGTCAGTCTTGTCGTAGCGGTAGCCGACGTCCCAGTCAAAGTTGCGATCGGCGAACTCGAAGAAGCCTTCGAAGCCACCGTAGAAGTGCCAGTTCTTGACGTTCTGGTTGAACGAACGGCCGCCACTCTCGTTGAAGCGACGGTTGACGCCGGTCAGGTCCTCACCGGTCGGGTTGTACATGCTGTCCTTGCTCAGGCGCATGCCGGTGACGGGCATGGCGGCCAGCAGCTGTTCGGACTTGCGCTCGTTGTACATCGCCTCGGTGCGGAAGGTGACGTTGTCGGTGATGTTGTACGAGCCCGATGCGAACAGCGAGGTGCGCTCCTGCGGGGTCAGCAGGTAGTTGTCCGGTGCGGTGTTGTAGCCGTGGACGTTGGCATTGAACGGCGTTTCCACGCCGTTGATCAGGACATAGCGCTCGTCATTGCGCAGGTAGGAACCCGGCATGCCGGTGCTGCTCTGGCCGTCGAAGAACGGAGGGCCGCCGGCGGAGATCTTGCGATCACCAGCCATGACCTTGTCTTCCTTCACGTAGGAGACACCCAGCATCAGCGACGCGCGATCGGTGGTGGTACCGATGGTGAAGTCGGCTGCTTCGCGTTCGCCGTCACCAGCGCTGTACTGGCCCTTGTAGAAGTTGGCTTCCGCGCCATCGAAGTTCTGCTTGGTGATGATGTTCACCACGCCGGCGATCGCGTCCGAACCGTAGATGGTCGACGCGCCGTCCTTGAGGACGTCGATACGCTCGATCATCGCGGTCGGGATGGTGTTCAGGTCGACGCTGCCATCCAGACCGGTGGTCCAGCGACGGCCATTGACCAGCACCAGGGTACGCGCAGAACCCAGGTTGCGCAGGCTGATGCCGGCCGAGCCATCACCGCCGTTGTTGAACGTACGGTTCAGCGCGGCGCCGTTGGCGGCGACGCGCTGCAGGATGTCGGCGACCGAGGTCACGCCCTGCTTTTCGATGTCGGCGCGGGTCAGGCTCAGGACCGGCTGCGAGGTTTCGATGTCGGTGCTCTTGATGCGCGAACCGGTGACCGAGATGCGGTCAAGGTTGGTCGCTTCCTGAGCCTGGGCGGTGGCTGTGGACGCCACACCGGCAACGAGCGCGACCAGAACGGCGTCGCGCAGCTTGTTGGACTGGAAATTCATTGGCTCTCTCTCTCCAAGAAATCTTGGCTGGGTTAATGCCCGGCGGGGGAGCGAAAAGCGCTCCCAAATCGCGAGGGCTGAACCGATAGTAGCGGGCGTTGGCCAAGAATTAAAGCTGCGTTAATCAAGCCTGTGATTTTGGTAAAAATGAAATTTCACACTGGAAATCAAAGGGTTGAAGTGCACGTGCGCTGACAATGTCTCGTTTGTTAGCGCAAAGTGACGAAAAAAGTTCTCGTTGATGTGTATCACAGTGTGTCGGCATGCGTTGCGCGGTATCCAGTACGCCGAAAAGCGCGCTGCGTGTATCACGAGCGCGCACATGCAACGGGCGCCTTTCGGCGCCCGGAAGAAGTCATTGCAGTGAAGACCCACGTGGGCCGGGTCAGAGATCCTGTTCGTAACGCACGTACGGCACGGTGCCGTCGTCATTGCTTTCATTGCGCGGGGAGAACGGATTCTTGCCCCGGCTGATCACGTTCTCGGCGCCAACGGTCAGCTGGCCGGACCACGGGGTGCGCCAGGTCAGGCCGATGCCCAGGCCTTCCCACTTGCCAGGCTTGCCCGGCACGTCGATCACGCGGCCGATGATGCTGCCGGTGAAATTGCCGTACCCGGCGCCAATGCTCAGGCTTTTGCTGTCCCAGCGGTCGGCGATGGACGGCGCTGCGTCGGCCAACGGTACCAGCCGCGCCTTGGCGTAGGTACCGGCAATCGAGACAAAACCCTCGCGGCCGATGTTCTTCTGCGCGAACACGGTCAGATCGTTCTGCTCGGCGCGCAGCGAGGGTGTCTTGTTCGGGCCGGACAGCCACGCCGGCAGGGTTTCACGGCCCGCGCCCGCGGTGATGCCGAGGCGGCCGCTGCCGCGGTTCAGCGCGGCAGTCCCGGTGAAGCGGCGGCTGTTGAGGTCGTCATCGTCACCCAGGCTGGCCAGCATGCAGTGACTGGCCAGGCCGCTCATGCTGGTCCCGCTGCTGCTGTTGCAGAGCAGGCCCAGCGAATCGCCGGACGACAGGCCGAAGGCCGCATCCAGCGAGTTGCGGCCGAAGTGCCAGCGGGCGCCGGCAGCCTGTTCACCGGTGGGCTCCAGGTACAGCAATGCCTCGACCTTGCCGCTGCCCTTGTTCCATACCGGCAGCACGGTCCGGGTGTCCTTGCTCTGCGCGTGCGCGCCCGTGATCGCGCCAAGGGCGATCAGCAGGGCCAGCGGTAGACGCAGGAAGGTACGCATCGGACCAGTTCAGACAAGGGCGGACAACGGAAGTTCCCGTAGAGACGGGAACTTGATCGTAGGGTGTTTATGAATTCTTAACAAGCCTTGATCCCCCCAGATGCAAGACAAGCTGTTCACTGAAGCCGTTCGGGCGCCGGTACAGTCCCCTCGGCACCGTGGAACAGTATGCCGAACTCCGTCAAAGGAAAGTGATACTCCCGCCCGCAGAATTCGCAACGGACCTCGACGGCGCCGGTGTCCGCAGCCGCGGCACGTGCCTCGTCCTCGCCCAGCGACTGCAGCATCGATGCGACCCGCTCGCGGGAACAGGAGCAGGCGAAGGACAGCGGCTTGTCGCCCATCAGTTCCGGCTTCTCCTCGTGGAACAGGCGGTGCAGCAGCTGCTCGGCCGGGGTGGCCAGCAGTTCGGCCTTGCCCAGGGTCTCGAACAGGGCGCTGGCACGCGCCCAGCCGTCCTCGTCACCCTCATCGCCTGGCAGCTTCTGCAGCAGCAGGCCGGCGGCGCCATTGCGGTCGGCGGCCAGCAGCAGGCGCGTCGGCAGCTGCTCGGACTGGCGGAAGTAGTCCTCGAAGGCCTCGTCCAGCTCCGGTGCGGTCAGTGCGACCAGGCTCTGGTAGCGCTGCGGCTCGCGCGGGTCCAGGCCCGGGTTTTCGATGGTGATCGCGAGAAGGGCGTCATCGCCCAGGCTGGACAGGTCGCGCGGCGCATCGGCCCCCTCGCTGAGCTGGGCGATGCCGCGCAGGGTACCGGCGGCGGTGCATTCGGCGAACAGGGTGCGCAGGGCGGTGCTGCTACGCAGCTGGATCGACAGGCGCCCATCGATCTTGGTATGGCCAGTGAACAGCGCCGAGGCAACACAGGCCTCGCCGAGCAGTTCGGCAGCGGTGTCCGGGTACGCGGCGTGGGACAGGATTTCCTGCCAGGTGGCCTGCAGGCGCACGTGGACGCCACGGACGCCAGCGTCGGGCAGCAGGAAGCGGATCAGGGAATCGGGGTTGGCGGTCATCGGCTCACATCGCGCGTAAACGGGGGCGGTTGCCGGATAATGCGCCGACAACCAGATAGAAGAAGGATGCACCAGTAATGGGGGCAGGGGGAGAGCAGCACAAGGTGGAGGCGGCCGCGGACCTCCCGCGCCGCAGGCGCTGGCGCTGGAAACGGCTGCTGTGGCTGCCGGTGTTGCTGGCGGCCTTCAGCTGCCTGCAGGTGCTGGTGCTGCGGTTCATCGACCCGCCGGTATCCACGGTCATGCTGTGGCGCTATGGCGAGGCGCTGGGCGAGGCTGACTGGTCGTATCGACTGCATTACCAGTGGCGCGACCTGGACCAGATGGCGCCGAGCCTGCCGATCTCGCTGGTGGCGGCCGAAGACCAGCGCTTCCCCGTCCACAATGGCTTCGACCTGCAGGCCATCGAGAAGGCCCGCGACCACAACGCCAAGGGCGGGCGCCTGCGGGGGGCCAGCACGATCAGCCAGCAGGTAGCCAAGAACCTGTTCCTCTGGCAGGGCCGCAGCTGGATCCGCAAGGGCCTGGAAGTCTGGTACACGGTGCTGATCGAAGCGTTGTGGCCAAAGGAGCGCATCCTGGAGATGTACGCCAACATCGCCGAGTTCGGTGATGGCGTGTACGGAGCTCAGGCGGCGGCGCAGAAGTTCTGGGGCAAGGACGCGGCCAGGTTGAGCCCGGCCGAGAGCGCGCGGCTGGCGGCGGTGTTGCCGGCGCCGCGGCGCTACAACGCGGCAAAGCCAGGGCCGTACGTGCAGCGGCGTGCGGCCTGGATCCAGCGCCAGGCACGGCAGCTGGGTGGGGCCGCGTACCTTTCGGAAGAGTGAGCGCGCGCTGCCTGATCTGCGGGCGGCGGCAACGTACAATCCGGGCATGACCCGCGAACGGCTTACTTTCGTCATCGCCGCCTACAACGAGGCCCTGGCATTGCCGTTGCTGCATCCGCGGTTGTGCGCGGTGCTCGACGCGCTGCCCGACATCGACGGCCACATCCTGTACGTGGACGACGGCAGCCATGACGGCACGTGGGAGGTGATCGCCCGCCTGGCCCAGTCCGATGCGCGGGTTTCCGCACTGAAGCTGTCGCGCAATTTCGGCAAGGAAGCGGCGCTGACCGCCGGGCTGGACCTGGTGCGCGAAGGCGCGGCGATGATCCTCGACGCCGACGGCCAGGATCCGCCGGAACTGGTGCCGCAGTTCGTCGCGCGCTGGCGTGAGGGCCATGACAACGTGTATGGCACGCGCATGGCCCGCGACGGCGAGGCCTGGATCAAGCGCGCCACGGCGGCGATGTTCTACCGGGTGATCGGTCGTCTGTCACGCACGCCGATCCCGGCCGATACCGGTGATTTCCGCCTGCTGTCGCCGCGTGCGCTGAGCGCGCTGCGCGAGATGCGTGAGCGCCACCGCTTCATGAAGGGGCTCTTCAGTTGGGTGGGTTTCAAGCGGATCGCGGTCCCCTATCACCGCCATGCGCGCGTGGCCGGCACCAGCAAGTTCAGCCTGTGGCGGCTGTGGAACTTCGCGCTGGAGGGCATTACCGGCTTCTCCACCGTGCCGTTGCGGGCGGCGACCTACCTGGGGCTGGTAACGGCGGCGGTGGCCTTCGTATTCGGTGTGTGGGTGATCATCAAGGCGGCGCTGTATGGCGACCGGGTGGCGGGCTGGCCGACGATGATGGCGGTGATCCTTTTCCTGGGCGGGGTGCAGCTGATCGCGCTGGGCCTGATCGGTGAGTACCTGGGGCGGCTGTACGAAGAGTCCAAGCAGCGGCCGTTGTACCTGGTTGACACGTGGCTAGCATCCGCCGTGGCAGACTCTGCCCTGCAACCCACCTTTGGAGGGCAGGCAGATGACCATGGTACGGCAACTGTTGGACGGCAAGTCTCCTGAAGTGCATGCGGTCGCGCCGGAGGCGGCGGTGATCGATGCGATCCGGCTGATGGCGGAAAAGGGTATTGGTGCGGTGCTGGTGATGGAGGGGCCGCGGCTGGTCGGCATTCTTTCGGAGCGCGATTACGCGCGCAAGATCGTGCTGCGTGATCGTTCCTCACGAGATACGGCGGTGGCCGAGATCATGACCGCACAGGTAGTGACGGTCTCGCCGGGCGAGCAGGTGGAGCATTGCCTGCAGCTGGTGACCGACTACCGCATCCGCCACCTGCCGGTGGTGGAAGGCGCGCAGGTGCTGGGGGTGATCTCGATCGGCGACCTGGTAAAGTCGGTGATCGATGCGCAGCGGCGCGAGCTGGACCAGCTGCAGCAGTACATCGTCGCCGGGTGAGGGTGTCGCTGGCGGGCCTGCGGCCCGCCGGCCCGCTTTTTGAAGCCACAGCCAAAGCCAAAGCCAAAGCCAAAGCCAAAGCCAAAGCCAAAGCCAAAGCCAAAGCCAAAGCCAAAGCAGCGCCTTCCTGATACGTTGGGAGGCGGAGGGTGCGGCTGGGCAGGACACGCCGTAAACCCATCCATGGGGGCTCGGTGGCGCCATCCATGGCGCCAACGGTCCTGCCCAGCCGCACCCTTCGCCTCTGGATACATTTCTGCGAGCGCGGTGTTTGCATGCGCGGTGCCTCGCCTTTGGTAGCTGCCAACCTTGGTTGGCAGCAGCTTTTGACTTTGCTTTTTCATTGACTTTGAATTTCCGCTCTCGTTCCGCGCGCGCAGGAAACTGTCGGGAGCCGGAGCAAGGCGGCAGGCAGGACAGTGAGGCGCATGGATGCGCCGACCGAGCCTACAGGGACGTATTTACGGCGTGTCCTGCCTGTCGCCTTGCTCTGGCTCTACGCGCGGGAAAAAGAGGCGCCGCGAACAACGCTGTAAACCTACTTCGCATACTGCCCGCCGCAGTCGGCATCCTTCCCCGGCCCCAGTTCGATCGTCGCCAGCAACGCCGCCGGCGGCGCGATGCTGCCCAGCGCCAGGGCCACGGCGCCACGAATACCCAACGCCTTGAAGTCGGGCCGGAATGACGGGTCCTTGAAGGTGCCACTGATGTGCAGCGGAGAACGCAGTACCAGAATGCTCCTGTCCTTGGGGCGTGGCTTCAGCAGCAGGTCCAGAGTCTCGTCGCGCAGGCTCACCGTGCCTTCGCCGATGAGGATCGTGTCGGTGGTGTCCACCGC
The DNA here is from genome assembly GCF_032025805.1 of Stenotrophomonas maltophilia group sp. msm1. Taxonomy (NCBI): domain Bacteria; kingdom Pseudomonadati; phylum Pseudomonadota; class Gammaproteobacteria; order Lysobacterales; family Lysobacteraceae; genus Stenotrophomonas; species Stenotrophomonas maltophilia group sp. msm1. The sequence goes on along the minus strand of NZ_JAVSKH010000002.1, from coordinate 266,004 downwards.
CATCGCCTGGCTGGTCATCAGGCCGTCGCGCACGCCGAAGTCGGCGAAGGCGCAGCGCAGGGGGATCTGCTTGTCGCCGGTCACCAGGAATTTCAGCGATTCGGTGATGTCCAGCCCCGCCAGTTCCATTACCAGGTTGCCGACATGGCCGCGGCCCATCGCCAGGCCGACCTTGCCACTGCTGCTGCCGAGCATTGCGGCGACCGAGTTGCCGTGGCCGCTCAGGTCCACCTCGCCGCCGATGCCACCCTTGGCCTGTTCAGCCAGCTTGGCGTCAGGGAACAACTGGCCCAGCTGCACGCCGCGCACGCTGGCCTTCAGCGCGGTGCTGATCTGCGGACGGCGCGCGTCCATGCGGATCGTGCTGCGGATGTCGCCGCCGGCGACGCCGAAGTTCAGCGGGTCCAACCGCAGCACGCCGTCATCCAGCAACAGGTGCGCATCCATGTCGTCCAGCGGCAACGAAGGGGCGTTGATGCGGTGGGCCTTCCAGCGCACGTCGGCATCCATGGCGCGCAGCTTGCCCAGGTTGTAGGGCGTGTCGGGCAGCACCCGTGCACGGGCGGCAATCCGTGCGGCCTCGGCCTTCTGCTCTGCGTTGGCCGTTTCGCCGCCGCCGGTTTTTGGCGGGGCGCCGACGAAGCCGGCAAGGTCATCAAAGTCCAGGCGCCTGGATTGCAGCGTGGCGGTCAGCCGTGGACGATCGCGTCCCACCTCGAACTGCAGGTTGCCCCCCCAGGTCGCTGTCGCCGACCTTGCCAGTGAAGCTGTCGTAACGCCAGACGTCGTGGTCGCGTTTGAGGCGTCCGTTCAACGCATAGGGCGGTGAGGGCGGGATGGCGATGCCGAGCAGAGGATAGAGATCGGCCAGGTCCTGGCCGCTGAGCGCGAACTGCAGGTCGAACACGCGCAGCTGGAAGGGGTTGGTCAGCGTGCCACTGGCGACTGCGTGAGTGGCGCCGGCCCGGCCATCGAGATGGATGCGGAACGGGTGCTCGCTGTCGGTCAGTTCCAGGGGGGATTCAGTGCCGCCGCGCAGCGTGAACGGATTGCCCTGCCAGCGGCCTTTACCCTGCACCAGCAGCGGTGGCGCAGTGTCGGCCTGCTTCGGTTGGCCGCTGCGCACGTCCACGAGGATGTCGGTGCGGCCCAGCGTGTCGAGGAACTGCAGGCGACCGTCGTCGATGCGCAGCCGCTTGAGTTGGGGGCTTGCCCCGCCGGTGCTGCCGCCGAGGAAATCCCAGTTGCCCGGGTCTCCCTTGCGCGGTGCGGTTTCCAGCAGCACATCCGGCCGGGTCAGGCGTACTTCGGGCAGCTGCACGCTGCCGCGCAGCAGGGGCCACACCCGCACATCGATCTCGACGCGGTCCGCCGTGGCCATGGCGGGCTGTTTTGCCCAGCTGGCATTGGCGAAGGTGATCGCATCGGCGCGGATCGTGCTGGTGCGGCCGAGGTCGACATCCAGGTTCCCGATGTGCAGTGCGCGGCCGGTGCGTGCCTGCACCGCACGCTCCACGGGCCCCTTGAACCAGTTCCAGTCCCACAACGCGAACAGCACAAGTATTGCCGCCAGCAGGAAGACCAGGATCGTCAGCCAGCGCCGGCCACGTGGGCCGGGACGGCGGAGGCGCCAGCGGTGCGTGCGCTTTGCAGCAGGGGAGGCGGCAGCATTCACGCTGCCATGGTTGCCCCCTCTTCGTGGACAGGGCGCGAAGCGTCCATGTGCATGGCGTGCACGCGCTGCGTTCGAGCGGTCGTTTACAACACCTGCATGGTGACCGCGACAAAGTGGCAGACGCTGCCGCCGATCACGAACAGGTGCCAGATGGCATGCGAGTACGGGATCGATTCACGGTGGTAGAAGTAGGTGCCCAGCGTGTACGACAGGCCGCCGGCGAACAGCCAGGTGAGGGTGCCGCCATCGATCGAGGCCCACATCGGCTTGATCGCCACGACCACCAGCCAGCCCATGGCGATGTAGATCACCGTTGAGAGCACTTTGAAACGGCCGGTGTAGAACAGCTTGAACACCACGCCGCCCAGCGCCAGCGCCCAGATCGCAGTGAACAGGCCCCAGCCCCACGGACCGCGCAGGCCGATCAGGGTGAACGGGGTATAGGTGCCCGCGATCAGCACGTAGATCGCGCAGTGGTCGAACACCTTCAGCCGGCCCTTGGCGACCGGATGCTGGATGGCGTGATACAGGGTGGAGGCGGTGTACAGAAGCAGCAGCGCGATACCGAATACGATCGCGCTGGCCAGCTGCCAGCCGTCGCCGTAGATCGCAGCCAGGGTGATCAACACCGCACTGGCGGCCAGGGCGAACACCGCGCCCAGGCCATGGGTCAGGGCGCTGGCGATTTCTTCACGGATCGAAGCAATGGACGTCGTGGACATGGGCATGGGCGTTGTTCGCGGGGAGGGGGACCCGCGTCCCCCTATCATCGCCGCGATGGCCGCCATGTGCACGCCCGTCACCGTATGGGGGATGAATCCGCGCCTATCCACGCATGGCGTGGATCTACCAGGCGCGGATCCGCCTCCGTGGCATCAGCCCACCGAAACCGTATGCGCCGCTTCGCGGGTGGCCGAGAAGCGCACGTCCGGCGAGCGTTCCTGCGCCAGCTGCAGGTTGACCCGGGTCGGCGCCAGGTAGACCAGGTGCCCGGCCGCATCCAGGGCCAGGTTCAGCGCGTTCTTCTCGCGGAATTCTTCCAGCTTCTTCTCGTTGCTGCAGTGGACCCAGCGCGCGGTGGTCACACTGACCGGCTCGAAGGTGGCTTCCACGCCGTACTCGTCCTTCAGGCGGTAGGCCGCCACGTCGAACTGCAGCACACCCACCGCACCCAGGATCAGGTCGTTGCTGGTGAGGGGGCGGAAGAACTGGGTTGCGCCTTCCTCGGACAGCTGGGCCAGGCCCTTCTGCAGCTGCTTGAGCTTGAGCGGATCGCGCAGGCGTGCGCGACGGAACAGTTCCGGGGCGAAGTTGGGAATGCCGGTGAAGGTGACCGCTTCGCCTTCGGTGAAGGTATCGCCGATGGAGATGGTGCCGTGGTTGTGGATGCCGATCACATCGCCCGGCCACGCCTCGGCCGCGATCTCGCGATCGCTGGCCATGAAGGTCAACGCGTTGGCCAGCTTCATTTCCTTGCCGGTGCGCACGTGGAAGGTCTTCATGCCGGCGCTGAAACGGCCCGAGCAGACCCGCATGAAGGCCACGCGGTCACGGTGCTGCGGGTCCATGTTGGCCTGGATCTTGAACACAAAGCCGGTCAGCTTGTTCTCTTCCGGTGCGATCTGGCGGCCGGTGGTGGAGCGCGCCTGCGGCGATGGCGCGTGCTCGACGAAGAAGTCCAGCAGTGGCTGCACGCCGAAGTTGTTCACGCCCGAGCCGAAGAACACCGGGGTCTGCTTGCCGGCGCGGTAGGCGTCCAGGTCGAACGGGTGGCTGGCGCCCTGCACCAGTTCCAGCTCGTCGCGCAGGTCGGCCAGCATCTGTGCACCGATCTTCTCGGCCAGGCCGGGGGCGTCGATGGACGGGAAGATGGTGGAATCCTGGCGGGTGAAGTTGCGGCCCGGCTCATACAGGTGCACTTCGCCGGTCAGCAGGTGCACCACGCCCTTCAGGCGCTGGCCCATGCCGATGGGCCAGGTGACCGGGGCGCACTGGATGCCCAGCACGGTTTCCACTTCATCCAGCAGCTCGATCGGGTCCTTGCCCTCGCGGTCGAGCTTGTTGATGAAGGTCATGATCGGGGTGTCGCGCAGTCGGCAGACTTCCATCAGCTTGATGGTGCGCTCTTCCACGCCCTTGGCCACGTCGATCACCATCAGCGCCGAGTCCACCGCAGTCAGCACGCGGTAGGTGTCCTCGCCGAAGTCGGCGTGGCCGGGGGTGTCGAGCAGGTTGACGATCTTGCCTTCGTACGGGAACTGCATCACCGAGGAGGTGACCGAGATGCCGCGCTCCTTTTCCAGTGCCATCCAGTCGGAGGTGGCGTGGCGGGCGGCCTTGCGGCCCTTGACCGAACCGGCCATCTGGATCGCGCCTCCGAACAGCAGCAGCTTTTCGGTCAGCGTGGTCTTGCCGGCGTCAGGGTGGGAAATGATGGCGAAGGTGCGGCGACGCGACGCTTCGTTGGCGACTTCGGACATGGCAGTGGCGCCCGCCCGGGGCGCTATTCAAAGAGATAAGCGCCCGATTATACCGGCCGGCGCCGGTCAGCGCCCGGTACCGCCGTCTGCTTCGCCCTGGCGGGCGAACTGCAGCTGCCCCTGCTCGGCGAAGATGCGCACCGGCACCGAGCGCAGGCCCATGCCGCGGTTGACCTGCACCACGAAGTGCAGGTGCGGCGCAGTGCTGTAGCCGCTGTTGCCGGACAGGCCGATCGGTTGCCCGGCTCCCACCGCCTGGCCGCGGCGCACGCGCATGCCGCCGTCCTGGAGGTGGCCGTACAGGGCCATGCTGCCGTCGCTGTGCAGCACGCGGATGAAATTGGCACGGGCACCATCGCGCTCGCGGTCCTGGCCGTTGCCACGGAAGCCATCCTGGATCTGCATCACCGTGCCCTCGCGCGCGGCCAGTACCAGGGTGCCCTCCGGCAGTGCGAAGTCGACCGCGTCGCGGTTCTCCTCGTCGTCATGGCTGAATCGCCCCTGCGGAGCCTGGTCCACACGCAGGCGGGCCGCATCGAACGGCAGGCGATAGGCGACATCTTCGGCCTGCGCGGCCGGGTTGCCCGGCACCGACTGCAGTCGCAGATCCAGCATGCGGCCATCGATCGGGGCGGGCAGGTGGCCGACCACCAAGCTGCTGTCGCCCTGGATCAGCGACTCGACCGGGAGGCCTTCGACCGGGTGTCCGGGGGCGGCGCGCAGCTGGATCTGCAGCGGCCCTGCCAGCCCGTTGTCGATCCGCGCCTGCCATTGCGTACCGACCGGCTGCAGGCGCAACTGGGCCATGGGGGCGGCGCCCTCGGCACTGCCTGCGCGGGTGGCACGGGCGGAAGGGGGAGCCAGTCCCCAGCCCTGGCGCCAGTCGCCGGCGTGTACGGTCGCGCTCGCCAGCAGAGGCAACAGCAGGCAGGACAGGGGCAGGCGCGGCATCGGGGTTTCCAGCGAGAGGACCGCCGGGACTGTACCCGATCCTGAACGGGGCGACCGGGACGGCCCTCGCAGAGTGACCCTGAAAATATCTATCGCTTTATCCGCATGAAGGGATTGACAGTGCCGGAAAGGGCTGGCATCGTGACTCCACCATCGAGACCGGCAGAGGGACAGGCCCTTTGAAGCCGGGGCAGCCCGCAGGCGCGCAAGCGTCTGCGTAGGTGCCAAATCCTGCGGGGACCGTGGCGTCCACCGAAAGATGGTTCGAACCATGCACCGCACGTGCATCTCGAACGCGGGCCCCGCGAAGGCTCGATGGCCGATTCCCCAACCGGATCCCGCCATGAGCTTCGCCGCCAGCACCGCCATTCGCCCCGAACCCTTTGTCCCCGTCAGCGTGCCGGTCGCAGACCGCGTGCATGCCGAGCGCGGCGAGTTCGCCGCAGTGTTGTCGATGCGTCACGCAGGTCCCAGTCCGGTGCGCCTGCGCTATGAATGGGTCGGCCCGGCCAATGCGCCGGTGGTGGTACTGGCCGGTGGCATTTCCGCCCATCGCCACGTGGCGTCCAATGCACAGTTCAGCGAGAAGGGCTGGGCCGAAGGCCTGGTCGGCAGCGGGCGCGCGCTGGATCCGCAGCTGCTGCGCGTGCTGGCCGTCGATTTCGTCGGTGCCGACGGTGCGCTGGACGTGCCGATCGATACCGCCGATCAGGCCGACGCATTGGCGCTGGTGCTGGATCATCTCGGCATTCGCGCGCTGAAAGCCTTCGTCGGCTATTCGTATGGCGCGCTGGTCGGCCAGCAGTTCGCGATCCGGCATCGTGCCCGCGTGCGCCAGTTGGTGCTGGCCAGCGGTGCGCATCGTCCGCACCCTTATGCCGCCGCCTGGCGCGCATTGCAGCGTCGCGCGGTCGCGCTGGGCCAGCTGCAGTGCGGCGAAGACCACGGCCTGGCCCTGGCGCGGCAGTTTGCCATGCTCAGCTACCGTACCCCGGAAGAATTCGGCGAGCGCTTCGATGCCGCACCGGAAGTGATCAATGGCCGCGTGCGCGTGGCTGCCGAAGACTATCTCGACGCGGCCGGCGCGCAGTACGTCGCGCGCACGCCGGTGACCGCTTACCTGCGCCTGTCCGAATCGATCGATCTGCACCGCGTCGACCCGGCCGCGATCCTGCCGCCGACGGTGGTGGTGGCCGTGGAGGGCGACCGCCTGGTGCCGCTGGCCGACCTGGTCGGCCTGGTCGAAGGGCTGGGTCCGCGCGGCAGCCTGCGCGTTCTGCGCTCGCCCTATGGCCACGACGCCTTCCTCAAAGAAACCGATCGCATTGACGCGATCCTCGTCACCGCCTTCCGTACTTCTGGAGAGTCCGCATGACCCTGCACGCCAACGAGCCGTCCTGTAGCCGCACCACTGCCGCTGTCCGTGCCGGCATCGATCGGGACACTGCGCATGGCGCGGTCACGCCGCCGATCGTGCTGTCGTCGAACTTCAGCTTTGAAGGTTTCGGCAACAAGCGCCAGTACGACTACACGCGCAGTGGCAACCCGACCCGCGACCTGTTGGGCGAGGCGCTGGCCGAACTGGAGGGCGGCGCCGGTGGCGTCATCACGGCGACCGGAATGGGGGCGATCAACCTGGTGCTGAATGCGCTGCTGCAGCCGGGCGATACCCTGGTCGTGCCGCACGATGCGTACGGCGGCAGCTGGCGCCTGTTCAATGCGCTGGCCAGGAAGGGCCACTTCGAACTGGTCACCGCCGACCTGACCGATCCGCGTGCACTGGCGCAGGCGTTGGCCACCCAGCCGAAGCTGGTGCTGGTGGAAACGCCGTCCAACCCGCTGCTGCGCATCACCGACCTGCGCTTCGTCATCGATGCCGCGCACAAGGCCGGCGCACTCGTGGTGGTCGACAATACCTTCCTGTCGCCGGCGCTGCAGCAGCCGCTGTCGTTTGGTGCAGACCTGGTGCTGCATTCCACCACCAAGTACATCAACGGCCACAGCGATGTGGTGGGCGGGGCAGTGGTCGCGCGTGATCCGGCACTGCACGAGCAGCTGGTGTGGTGGGGCAACGCGCTCGGCCTGACGGGTTCACCGTTCGATGCCTTCCTGACCCTGCGCGGCCTGCGCACGCTGGATGCGCGCCTGCGCGTGCACCAGGAAAACACGGCGTCGATCGTTGCCCTGCTGGACCAGCATCCGGCGGTCGGCCGCGTCTATTACCCGGGGCTGGCCGATCACCCAGGCCACAGCATCGCCACGCGCCAGCAGAGTGGTTTCGGTGCGATGCTCTCGTTCGAACTGGCCGACTGCGAAGGCGACGATCCGCATGCCGCAGTGCGTGCATTCGTCGATGGCCTGCGCTGTTTCACGCTGGCCGAATCACTGGGCGGCGTCGAAAGCCTGATCGCGCATCCGGCCACCATGACCCACGCCGCGATGAGCGCCGAAGCGCGAGCCGCTGCCGGCATCAGCGAAGGCCTGCTGCGCCTGTCGGTCGGCATCGAGGCCGAGCGTGACCTGTTGGCCGATCTCGGCGCCGCTCTGCAACGCGCCGAAGCGGTGATTGATGCGGCTGCGCGCCGCAAACAGGCGGTGGATGCATGAGCGCGCTCGCCGCAGAGATTCCTGCTCTGGGCTTGGGACGACTGGCGCTGCTTGGCACCGGCACGGTCGGCTCGGCCTTCGTACAGCGCTACCAGGCGTTGCAGGCACGTGGGCTGGAACTGCCCAGCGTGCAGTGGCTGGCCAATTCGCGCACTGCGTTGGAGATCGATCGTGACCTGGCGGTGCCGCTGGAACTGGCACGGCGTGCACCGCGCGATGGCCAGAGTTCGCCACCGTGGGCGAGTGCCGAAGGACTGGAGCGTGGCGACGTGGTGGTCGACGCCACCGCCAGCGAAGACGTAGCCGCGCGCCACGTACAGTGGCTGGCGCGCGGCGTGCACGTGGTCACCGCCAACAAGCTGGGGCGTGGTGCGCAGCTGGCACGCGCGCAGGCCATTGCCGAGCGTTGCGCAGACACGGGTGCGCGCTACGGCGACAGCGCTACCGTCGGCGCCGGCCTGCCGCTGTTGAGCAGCCTGCGTGCGCTGCTGGCCGGTGGTGATCACATCCATGCCATCGAGGGCGTGCTGTCCGGTTCGCTGGCGTGGCTGTTCCATCGCTATGACGGCAAGTCGCCGTTCTCGGCGGCGGTGCGCGAGGCGCTGGCGGCCGGCTACACCGAGCCGGATCCGCGACTTGACCTGTCCGGCGAGGACGTGCGGCGCAAGCTGCTGATCCTTGCCCGCAGCGGCGGGCTGGCGCTGGACGCCTCGCAGGTGCAGGTGGATTCACTGGTGCCTGAAGCGCTGGCGGCGTTGCCGCTGGAGGATGCAGTGGCGGCATTGGAGCAGCTGGATGCGCCTTTGCGGGCACGCTGGCAGCAGGCGCGCGACAATGGTCGTGTGCTGCGTTTCGTTGGCCGTGTTGATGCCGAGGGTGCACAGGTGGGCCTGCGTGAGCTTCCGGCCGACCATCCCTTGGCGCAGGGCGCGGGCACCGACAACCGCGTCGCCATCCATAGTGATCGCTATCGCCTGCAGCCGCTGTTGATCCAGGGGCCGGGCGCGGGTGCGGAAGTGACTGCGGCCGCGCTGCTGGATGATGTGTTGCGGATCGTCGGCTGATCGCACCGCTCCTGTAGCCGAGCCCACGCCCCACTGCTCCTGGCAGAATCCCCATCTTGCCGCATGAGCCGAGCGTGGGCTCGGCTCTACAGGGGCACGCTTGCCGGTCAGCGCGACTTCAACGCCTTCAACAGCGCGCTGTTGAACTGCTTCGGGTCCTGCACCTGTGGCGAATGGCCCAGTTCGGCGAACTCGATCAGCGTCGCGCCCGGAATCGCCGCGGCTGCCGCTCTGCCGAGTGCCGGATAGTTGCCCAGCGTCGCCTTCACCGTCGGCGGCGCCAGGTCACGGCCGATCGCGGTACGGTCCTTCTGGCCGATGAACAACGTGGTGGGTACCTGCAGGTTCTTCAGCTCGTACACCACCGGCTGGTTGAACACCATGTCCGAGGCCAGGGCCTGGCTCCATGCAACGGCCTGCTTGCCCGGCCCTTCATACATGCCTGACTGCATCCGCGCCCACGGCTCGTAGGCCGGCTTCCATTTGCCGTCATAGTACACGTCCAGCTGGTAGCGGCGGATGCTGTCATAGCTGATGTTCATTTCGCCGGCGTACCACGCGTCCACGCTGCGCCACGGCACGCCCAGCGCCTTCCAGTCCTCCAGCCCGATCGGGTTGACCAGTGCCAGGCTGCGCAGGTCCTGTGGGAACATCAGCGCGTAGCGCACTGCCAGCATGCCACCCATCGAATGACCGACCAGGTGCACCGGCACATCACCCAGCTGCAGTTGCTGCAGCAACGCATGGGTGTTGGCGGCCAGCTGCGCGAAGCTGTACTGGTAGCGCTCGGGCTTGCTGGATTTGCAGAAACCCACCTGGTCCGGGGCGATCACCCGGTAGCCGGCGGCAACCAGGGGCTTGATCGATTCCTTCCAGGTGGCCGCGCAGAAATTCTTGCCATGCAGCAGCACCACCACGCCGATGGGCGCCTTCTTCGGCGCGATGTCCAGGTAGGCCATCTCCAGCGGCTGTCGCTGCGATTCCAGCGCGAAGGTCTTCACTGGATAGCCGTAGTCGAAGCCCTCCAGGCGCGGCCCATAGCTGGGCGCGGCGAGGGCGGACAGCGGAAGGCAGGCAAGCAGGGCGGTAGCGATCACGCGCATGGGGCAGTCCTGGGCAAGGGAGCCCCGAGCCTAACCGCAACGCAGTGATGGTGTCGTCCGACCGGCCAGGGACAACGGGGTAGAGTCGACTGTCAGTCGACTGCTCTTCGATCAGACCGCGAACATCCCGCGCTGCGCGCGATAGTCGACTGACAGTCGGCTCTACCTGCGGCCCGGCGCCATCGCGCCGGGCCCGGTCGACCTCAACACTCGATGACGTTCACCGCCAGGCCACCGCGGCTGGTTTCCTTGTACTTGTCCTGCATGTCGCGGCCGGTATCGCGCATGGTCTTGATCACCTTGTCCAGCGACACCTTGTGCTTGCCGTCGCCGCGCATCGCCATGCGCGAGGCATTGATCGCCTTCACCGCACCCATCGCGTTGCGTTCGATGCAGGGGATCTGCACCAGGCCGCCAATCGGGTCGCAGGTCAGGCCGAGGTTGTGCTCCATGCCTATTTCCGCGGCATTCTCGATCTGGCTGGGATTGCCACCCAGTGCCGCGACCAGGCCACCGGCGGCCATCGAGCAGGCCACGCCTACTTCGCCCTGGCAACCCACTTCGGCGCCCGAGATCGAGGCGTTTTCCTTGTACAGGATGCCGATCGCTGCCGAGGTCAGCAGGAAGTCGAATACGCGCTGCTCATTGGCGCCGGGGCAGAAACGGTCGAAGTAATGCAGCACCGCCGGCAGCACGCCGGCGGCACCGTTGGTCGGCGCGGTTACCACACGGCCACCGGCGGCATTTTCTTCGTTCACCGCCAGCGCGTACAGATTGACCCAGTCCAGCGTGGTCAGCGGGTCGCGCATTGCCGCTTCCGGCTTCGACGACAGCTCGCGGTACAGCGCCGGCGCACGACGGCCCACCTTCAGGCCACCCGGCAGCACGCCTTCCTCGCGGATACCGCGCGCCACGCAAGACTGCATTGCGCTCCAGATCTCGCGCAGCTGGGCACGAATCTCGTCTTCGCTGCGCCAGCACTTCTCGTTCTCGAACATCAGCTGGGCAATGCTCAGGCCGCTGCGTGCGGTCTGCGCCAGCAGCTCGTCGCCGCTCTTGAACGGGTAGGGCAACGGGGTCTCATCGGGCACGATCCGGTCGTCGGCCGCGTCGTCCTGGTTGACCACGAAGCCGCCGCCGACGGAGTAGTAATCGCGGGTAGCGATTACTTCGTCCTCGGCGTTGTAGGCGGTGAAGCGCATGCCGTTGGTGTGGTACGGCAGCTTCTGGCGCTTGTTCATGCCCAGGTCGCGCTTCTCGTCGAAAGCGATCTCGTGCTGGCCCATCAGCTGGATGCGCTTGCTGCTGCGGATGCGCTCGAGCGTAGCCGGAATGATGTCCGGGTCGATCAGGTTCGGGCGCTGGCCTTCCAGGCCGAGCAGGATCGCCTTGTCGGTGCCGTGGCCGCGGCCGGTCAGCGCCAGCGAGCCATAGACATCGGCGCGGATGCGCGCGACCTCGGGCAGGCGGCCCGGATCGAGCAGCCAGCGATGGATGAATCGCTCGGCGGCCTTCATCGGCCCGACGGTGTGCGAGGAACTCGGGCCAATGCCGATCTTGAAAACGTCGAACGTGCTGACAGCCATGGATGCCGTACTGCGGGTACCGGAAGAGACCGCTATTCTAGCGGCTCACGCCGCACTTCCATGGCTGCGGCGCAGCATTTCGGCAGAGGGAGCAAAACCGGTGTTGACTCTGTTCCAGCGTGACGATTGCCACCTGTGCGACATGGCCCTGGCCGAACTGGCCAAGGCGCGGGCGCCGGAGTTCGAATCGGTGTTCCTGGATGACCAGCCGGCGCTGGAATCGCGCTACGGCGCGCGCGTGCCGGTGCTCCGCGACGAGCGCGATGACCGCGAGCTGGACTGGCCGTTCGACGCGGCCACGGTGCAGGCCTGGCTGGCCGTCGATCGGTAGTGGGGGGGGGGGGGGGGGGGGCGCCCCCGGGGGGGGGGGGGGGGGGGGGGGGGGGGGCGGCCGGGGCGCCCCGCGGCGGGGGGGGGGGGGGGGGGGGCGCGGCCCGCGGACATTGGAGGAGGGCGGGGGGGGGGGGGGGGGGGGGGGGGGGGGGGGGGGGGGGGGGGGGGGGGGGGGGGGGGGGGGGGGGGGGGGGGGGGGGGGGGGGGGGGGGGGGGGGGGGGGGGGGGTGGGTGGGGGGGGGGGGGGGGGGCCGCCGGGGGGGGCGGGGGGGGGGGGGGGGCCGGCCCCGGCGCCCCCCCCCCCCCCCGGCCCCGGGCCCCCCCCCCCCCCCCCCCCCACTACCGGAGGCGTGTTATTTCGCGTCGAACTTCACGATCGTGCTGATCGCGGTCTCATCCGGGATGGTCTTGGTATCGGCCCAGTCACCACCGCCGACGCCGAAGTCCAGGCGCTTGACCGTGGCCTTGCCGGTCAGCACCGGCTGGGCGCCCGGCTTCCAGGTGAAGGTGAGGGTGACCGGCTTGCTGACGCCACGCAGCTCGAGGGTGCCATCGGCGGCGAACTGGTCGTTGCCGACCGCGCGGAAGCCTTTGGCGGTGTAGCGCGCAGTGGCGAACTTGCCGACGTTGAAGAAGTCGGCACCCTGCAGGGTCGAGTCGCGGTCGCTGTTGCCACTCTTGGCACCGGCCAGCGGGATCACCACGTCCAGCGAGCCGGCGGCCGGATTGGCCGGGTCGAAGCTGAGCTTGGTGGCGAAGCCCGGGAAGCTGCCGGTGAACACCTCGCCGTCGTACTTGGTCGCGAACACCAGGATCGAGCCGGCGCCGGGGGCCTGCGCATAGTCGGCAGCGAGCGCCGGGGCGGTAGCCAGCATGCCGGCCAGGGCGGCGGCCACGGCGGCCGGAGTGGTCAGTTTCAGGTTCATCGGTCAGTCCTTCTGAGGGGAGGCAAGCCAGCCGCGCGGCAACATGCGGGACAGGGTCGCATCGCGCTGGAACAGGTGGTGGTAGAAGGCGGCACCGGCATGGGCCAGTACCACCGCGATCAAGAGCCAGAAGCCGTATTCGTGGATGGCATGTGACACCGCGACAACCTGCGGGTCGGGTCCGCTCAGCTTGGGCACATCCACCAGGCCGAACCAGCGGAACGGGCGCAGGCCGCTGGCCGAGTCGTACAGCCAGCCCGACAGGGGGATGGCGAACATCAGCACGTACAGCAGCACGTGGGTGGCGCTGGCGATGCGTTCCTGCCAGCTGGGCACGCCCGGCACCGGCTTCGGCGCACCGGCATACAGGCGCCAGCCCAGGCGGAACAGCACCAGCGCCAGCACCGTGATGCCGATCGACTTGTGCGCGGTATAGACCCAGAAATACTTGGGGGTCTTGGGCAGCTCGCCCATGGTCAGGCCGACCACGCCCAGGGCGAGGATCAGCAGTGCGATCAACCAATGCAGGATCTGGCTGACACTCCCCCAGGCGGCGGGGGTGTTCTTGGCGGTCATGAAAGGTCCTCTAGCGGGCCATCTTGGGGTCGGAGTGCGGAACGGGAGCGGGAGTTCCCGGGGCGTCGCTGCGGTCGAGGGTGGCTTCAGCCTCGATCCTCAACTGCACTGCATCACCGATGACGCCCGGCCAGGCGGTGATGCCGAACGCGCGCCGGCTCAGCGTGGTGCTGGCCGAGAAACCGGCGGTGCGTCGGAATGGGGGCAGGGGGTAGCGCTTGATGGCGTTGAGGGTCACGTCCAGCGTGATTTCCTGGCTGACCCCGCGCAGGGTCAGGGTGCCGATCACGTGGGCGCGCCTTGCATCGATCGGTTCGACCCGACTGGAGACAAAGTGTGCCTTCGGGAAGCGCTCACCATCCAGCAGGCTGCGCGCCAGCGTGGCCTGGTTCCATTTGGCATCACCAAGGTCCAATCGCGACACGGGAACCTCGACGTCCAGTGTGGCTTCGCGCCAGTTGTCGGGATCGAACTGCAGGCGTCCTTCACTGCCGGAGACCGTGCCCATCGCCTGCGAGTAACCGGCGTGGTCGATGGTGAACAGCACACGGGTATGCACCGGATCGAGGCGATAGGTATCCGCATCGGCCAAGGCGGGAGCGGTGGCGAGCAGCATCGGCAGCAGGGCCAGGCAGGGACGCATCGATGGCGGGCTCCGGAAGGGGACGTTGCGATCATACGCACAGCCCCCCGCCAACGTTGCGTGCATGGCTGCAACAGTTCGTGGTGGGTCCACCGGTGGAAACAGCCTGTTGCAGCCATGAACCCGGCGCTGTGTGACAATCGGGGCAGGACAGGGGGTTCAGGATGACGAGCGGTTGGCGCCTGTGGCGCCGGGGCATCGCGGGAATGGGGCTGCTGCTGATGGCATTTGCCACGGCGGCTGCGGCCCCGGACATGGCCGAGACACCGCGGCTGCGCCGTTTCGGTGCCGCCGAAGGCATGCCCTCGCGCATGGTGCTGGCGCTGGCCGAGGATCGCCAGGGCCATGTCTGGGCCGCCACCGATGGTGGCCTGGTGCGCTATGACGGTGGCAACCTGCGGGTGTGGGAACATGATCCGGAGCAGCCGGGCTCGCTGCCCGGCAACGAAATCGAGACCCTGCTGGTCGATCCCCTGGACCGCGTCTGGGTCGGCATCAATGGCAAGGGCGTGGCCCGGCTGGATGCCGACCGCGAACGCTTCAAGACCTTTGATACCGTCAACGGCCCCTGCATGAGCCAGTTCTGGACGCTGGCCTACGCCGAGGATGCACTGTGGATCGGCACCAGCGGCCATGGCGTCTGCCGTTTCGGTGAAGATGGCAGCCTGCGCTTCTTCGAGCATGATCCGGCCCGTCCCGAGGGATTGCCCAGCAATACCATCTACAGCAGCCTGGTCGATGCGCAGGGACGCCTTTGGATCGGCACCGAGGCGGGCATTGCGCGCTGGAACGGGACTGGGTTCGAGGCTGTCGCACCGCGCGAACTGGGGGCGCTGAGCGTGTTGCGCCTGAGCCGCGACCCCGACGGCTCGATCTGGGCCGGCAGCCAGAATGACGGCCTCTACCGTATCGACCCGCAGGACCGGGTCAGCCGTCCACGCTGGGCCGACAGTGCGCGCCTGCGTTCGGCGCTGGTGCTGGCTGATCGCCAGGGCGGTTACTGGGCAGGCACCTCCGATGGCCTGTTGCGCGGAGATGCCAGCATGCTGTGGCGGCTCGATGGCGACCGCGGCAGTGGTTTCCTCACTGCCCAGAGTGGTGTGCTCGATCTGCTGCAGGACCACGAGGGCGGATTGTGGGTGGCGCTGCTGACCCAGGGCCTGGCCTACCTGCCCCCGGACTGGCGCCGGTTTTCGATCTGGAACCAGCTTGACGGCAAGCCGCTGGACAGCCAGTACCTGTTGAGTGCAGCCAGCGATGGCCAGAACTACTATGTTGGCTCGGCACATGGCGTGTACCAGCTGGATGCGCAGGGAACCCTGCGGTTGCTGGCCAGCGATCGCGAGATTGGCAGCGGGGCGGTGTGGTCGGTGCTGCCGCGGCCGGACGGGCGCCTGTGGCTGGGGCGTGCCGGCCGCATCAGCGTGTACGACCCGGCCACCGGCGCGTTGCACGATTGGCGTATCGACGGGGGCGCGGACCTGCGCCAGCGCGTCGATCTGATGCGGCAGGCCCCCGATGGCACGGTCTGGCTGTCGGTGATGAACCTCGGCCTGCAGCAACGCAGTGCCGACGGCCGCATACTGCGCAGCTACCCGCTGGAGGATTTCCGCAAGACGGCCGATTCACCGATTGAGCAGATCCGCTTCGATGCCCAGGGCAAGGCCTGGGTGATGGGCGACATGGGGATCTGGCGTGAACAGGCCGGGCGCTTCGAAGCGGTGCCGGGCGTTTCGCGCGGGCTGATCTATGACCTGGTGTGGGTCGATCCGCAGCAGCTGTGGCTGGCCCGGCAAGGTGCGCTCGAGCGCTATCAGTGGGATGGCATGAGCCTGCGCCTGATCCAGCGCATTGATGGCAGTGCGGGCGTGCCGCCGGTGAGCATGGGGGGGCTGGCGTTGGCCGAAGACGGCCGCCTGTGGGCGACCACGCCACGTGGCCTGCTGCGATGGGATCCGAAAGCGCGCCGCCTGCAGCAGTTCAACGAACGCGATGGCCTGCCCGACGCCGAGTTCACCAGCCGGCCACCGGCGGTGAATGCCGACGGTCGCGTGCTGGCGGTGGCCCAGACCGGCCTGGTCGAGTTCGATGTGAATGCCGCCGATACCACGCTGCCGCCTTCGTCACTGGTGATCGCCGAGGTCCGCGTGCGGCGCGATGATGCCCGTGGCTGGCAACCGCTGCCGACCAGCGGCACGTTATTGCTGGGGCCGGATGACCGTGACCTGCAGATTGATGCGCGGCTGCTTTCCTATGCCAACCCGCAGGGCAACCGCTACCGCTTCCGGGTTCAGGGCTACGACCAGAACTGGGTGGAGCAGGGCGGTGACGGCCAACGCACGCTGTCGCGGCTGCCGACCGGCAGCTACGTCATTGAAGTCCAGGCGGCGACGGCCAGTGGCGCCTGGACACCTTCGCAGCGGCTGCAGGTAAAGGTTTTGCCACCCTGGTGGCGCAGCGGCATGGCGATCTTCGGCTACCTGCTGATCGGCTCGTTGCTGCTGCTCATCGTGGTGTGGTCGATCCGTGCGCGGCTGCGCCGCCGCCAGCAATGGCAGTTGACCGTGCACAAGCAGCAGCTGGCGGAGCAGGCATCACAGGCCAAGAGCCGGTTCCTGGCCACGCTGGGTCATGAGGTGCGCACGCCGATGACCGGCGTGCTCGGCATGAGCGAACTGCTGCTGGCCACCCCGCTGGATCCAGTGCAGCGCAGCTATGCAGGCTCGATCCAGCAGGCGGGCAGCCACCTGCTGCGGCTGGTCAATGACGCGCTGGATCTGGCCCGCATCGAGGCCGGCCGGCTGGAGCTGGACCTGCGCCCGTTCGATCTGGCCATCCTGCTCGACCAGGTGCAGGCGTTGATGCAGCCGATGGCAACGCAGCGCAATCTGGAGTTCCGCCGTGGGGACGATCCACCTGGGCCGATCAGCGTCAGTGGCGACGAGATGCGCGTGCGGCAGATCCTGCTCAATCTGCTGGGCAATGCAATCAAGTTCACCGAGCGCGGGCACGTCGGCCTGGCTGTGCGGCTGGAAGACAACGGTGGTGGACTCTGCTTCGAAGTGCATGACACCGGCCCGGGCATCAACGCCGAGCAGCAGGACCGCCTGTTCCATCGCTTCGAACAGGCCGATGGCCCGCGCACCGCGTCGCGCTATGGAGGCAGCGGGTTGGGCCTGGCGATCTGCCAGGAGCTGGCCGTGGCCATGAACGGGCGGATTGAAGTGGACAGCCAGCCGGGCAAGGGCGCCCGCTTCCGGGTATGGCTGCCGCTGCCCTGGAACCGGCAGGCCGCCAATGCGCCGGGCGAATTGCCGGTACTGCCGATGCTGCCGCCACTACGCATCCTGCTGGTGGAGGATGACGCGACCGTGGCCGAGGTCATCGCCGGCCTGCTGCGTGGCCGTGGCCACGACGTGGTGCACGTGCTGCATGGTTTGGGCGCGCTATCGGAGATCGCCACCGATGGCTTTGACGTGGGCCTGCTTGATCTGGATCTGCCGGCGCTGGACGGCACCGCCATCGCCCGGCAGCTGCGCACCATGGGCTATGAACTTCCCTTGGTGGCGGTCACTGCACGGTCCGACGCCTACGCCGAGACCCAGGTCCTGGCGGCTGGGTTCGATGGCTTCCTGCGCAAGCCGGTGACCGGTGACATGCTGGTGACTGCCATTGCTCAGGCGCGCGCAAAACGACAAACCGCCCTTTGAATGCGCCAGCGCCGGGCGTGAACGTCGCGACTTTCGGTTTACCATGCCGACGCCCGTAGTGCGGGAATCATCAGAAGCAGCGTGAGGAGGCAATCGGTGGTGTATCTGCGGGCGGCGATGCTGCTGCTGGTCCTCCTGTGCGGCCTGTCACCCGCTGCGGCGCAGCCGGTGCCACCGAACCCGCGCCAGGTGACGGTGTTCGACGGCTTGCCGTCCAACACCGTGAACCGCATGGCCGAGGATCGTTACGGTTACCTCTGGATCGCTACCAATGACGGCCTGGCCCGCTACGACGGGCGCAACTACCGGATCTGGCGCTCGGAAGACGGCCTGCGCGACAACCGCATCTGGACGGTGCTGGTCGATGCCCGCAACCAGCTCTGGATCGGCACCGAGAACGCCGGCCTTGTACGGATGTCGGCCGATCGCCGCCAGCTGCACTTCTACGACCGCAGCAGCCAGCCGTTGATGGGCACCAACACGGTCTGGAGCCTGGCCACCACGCCGGATGGTTCGGTCTGGTTCGGCACCCACGAAGGTGGTCTGTACCGCCTGGACAACCAGGACCGGTTGCAGCGCTTCCTGCCTGAAGCGAACAACCCGCGCAGCCTGCCGGCGGCATCGGTGCCGTACCTGGCCACCCTGGCTGACGGCAGCCTGTGGATCGGCACCAAGCATGGCGTCGCGCGCTGGACCGGCACGGACTTTGAGCGGGTCGGGGCCGGCATCATTCCCAGCCTGCTGATCAATGGCTTGACGGCCGAATCCGATGGCAGCCTTTGGATCAGCACGATGGCCGGTGCCATGGTGCGCCGTCCCGATGGTCGTTTCGAGGCACCGTCCTGGAAGCTGCCCGAAGGCGAGCAGGTGCTGGGCATGATGCTGCGCGACGAGCAGGGCGGGCACTGGCTGGACACCCGCACCGGCCTCGGCCGGGCGGTCGATGGCCAGTACCAGGCCGTGCCCCTGTACAGCGCGGTGGCACGTGGCCCGGTGCGCCCGAACTGGACAGGTGCCTACGAGGATCGCGAGGGCGGCATCTGGTTGGCCAGCACGAATGCCGGCCTGTGGCACCTGTTGCCGCGCTGGTGGCAGTTCTCGGTGCTGTCGCGGCTGGAGGACGACCCGCGCTCGCTGCGCAATGCCTTCGTGCTGGGCACCAGCCCCTCCAGCAATGGCGGCATCTGGACGGTCGGCAGCCACGGCGCGCTGGACCGCTTCGATCCGAAGACCGGCAGCATCGAACAGCACCGTACCTGGGTCAACGGCATGCACTGGCTGACCTCGGTGCGCGAGGATCGCCGCGGCCAGGTCTGGATCGGTTCCAACGACGCACTGCTGCGCTATGACCCGAAGCGGCGTGATCTGCGCCGCTGGGGCCGGGATGCCGGCGCCGACGCGACCATGGAAGGAGTCATCGAATCCATGATGACCTGTGATGGTGACAGTCTCTGGCTGATGCTGCCGTCGGGGCTTCAGCAACGCGATCTGGATGGGCGCCTGCGGCGCCAACTGGATAATGGCCAGCGTGGATTGCAGCAGGGCCAGCTCAATCTGGACGTGGAATGCGGGCCACAGGACCATATCTGGCTGGCAAGCAGCCGTGGCCTGCTGCAGTGGCTGCCGGAAAGCGAGCGTTTCCAGCCGGTGCCGGGTGCGCCGGCGACCGCGATCCATGCACTGCACGTGGGCACCGATGGCCAGGTCTGGCTGTCCGAAGATGGCCGCCTGTCGCGCTATCGCTGGAGCCAGGGCCGGCTGGAGCGGCAGGCCGTGATCGGTGCAGAGCAGGGCTACCCGGCGATCTCCGCCTCGGGGCTGGTGGTCGATGCGCAGGGGGTTGCGTGGGCAACCAGTGCGCGTGGCCTGGTGCGCATCGGGGCCGACGGCCAGAGTGTGCGCCTGTATGGCGTGCACGATGGCCTGCCGAGCCAGGAATTCCGCGAACACACGCTGGTGATGTCGGCAGACGGTCATCTGGTGGCAGGTACACCGGCCGGTGTGGTGGTGTTCGACCCGAAGCAGGTACGTCCGTCGATGCGGCGTGCGCCGCTGGTGATCGAGCGGGTGGAGGTGCGCCGCAACGAGCAGGTGCTGGACCTCACCCACGACGCGCCGTTGCAGATCGCCGACGGCGACCGCGATCTGCGCATCGTCGCGCGCCTGTTGTCGTTCGCCGATTCGGCGTCCAACACCTATCGTTACCGCTTGGCCGGCTATGACCCGGACTGGGTGGAAGTGGGGCCGGCCGGTGAGCGCTTGTTCTCGCGGCTGGCACCGGGCAGCTATCGGCTGGAAGTGCAGGCGCGGTCGGCTGACCATGTCTGGTCACGTGTGCAGAGCCTGGAATTCCGCGTGCAGCCACCGTGGTGGCGCAGCTTGTCCGGCCTGTTGATGCTTGCCTCGTTCGCGCTGCTGCTGACCAGCTGGTTCGCCTGGCTTTACCGTCGGCGCCTGCAACGTCGCCACGCCTACCAGCTTGCGCTGCACAAGCAGGAACTGGCCGAACAGGCGTCGGCGGCCAAGACCCGCTTCCTGGCCAATCTTGGCCACGAGATACGTACACCGATGACCGGTGTGCTGGGTATGAGCGAGCTGCTGCTGGCCTCGCCGCTGGATCCGCAGCAGCGTGGCTATACACAATCGATCCGCCATGCCGGCGAGCACCTGCTGCATCTGGTCAACGATGCGCTGGACCTGGCGCGGATCGAATCGGGCCGCCTGGAGCTGCAGCACAAGCCGTTCGCACTGGGCAGCCTGCTGCAGGACCTGGCCGCGCTGATGGGGCCGTTGGCGGCGCAGAAGGGCCTGCGTTTCACGCTCGACAACCAGCTGCCCGCCGGCCTGCAGGCCAACGGCGATGCAATGCGGGTACGGCAGATCCTGTTGAACCTGCTCTCGAATGCGGTCAAGTTCACCAGCCGCGGCACCATCACCCTGCACGCCCGCAGCGACGCCGAACTGCGATCGCTGCATTTCGAAGTGCGCGACACCGGCCCGGGCATCAGCCAGGAACAACAGCAGCGCCTTTTCCGCCGCTTCGAGCAGGCCGATGGCGCACGCACCGCTGCACAGTACGGTGGCAGTGGCCTGGGCCTGGCAATCTGCCGCGAACTGGCGCATGCCATGCAAGGGCGGATCCAGGTGGAGAGCCAGCTCGGTCGTGGCACCTGCTTCGGCGTGACGTTGCCGTTGCCGATGGTGGTCGATGCCCATGCCGAGGCAGAGGGTGATACGCACCGCCAGGAAGCGGCCAACATGCCGCCATTGCGGGTACTGCTGGTGGAAGACGACGCGACCGTGGCCGATGTGATACGCGGGCTGCTGAGTGCGCGTGGGCATGAGGTGGTGCATGCAGGCCATGCGCTGGCGGCGCTGCGCGAGATCAGTGCCGGCGATTTCGACGTCGGCCTGCTGGACCTGGACCTGCCGGGCCTGAGCGGTTTCGAACTGGCCCAGCACCTGCGCAACCAGGGCTACATGCTGCCGCTGCTTGCCGTGACCGCGCGGACCGATCCGGACCTGCAGCAGCAGGTGGAAGCGGCCGGCATCGGCGGTTTCCTGCGCAAGCCGGTGACCGGTGAACTGCTGCTGGAAGCGATCGCCAGGGTCATGGGGCGGTAGGGTGCGGCGACAGGGCCTGCGGCCCTGCACCTGCTGCAAGCCGGAGCAACAGCAACAGCCGAAGCAAAAGCTGGCTTCCTGTGGGATGGCGGGGTGGGTCCGGTTACGGGGGACGCTGCAAGTACGTCCATGTAAGCTCGGTCGCCGCTTGCTCGTGTGCGCAATCCTGCGCACACGGCAAGACCGGGGTTGGGCGTCCTGCCCAACCCGCCCGAGGCATGCCTCGGGCCCATGCGGCTCACGCCCCCGCAACCGGACCCACCCCGCCTTTGACAGATTCTCGCGAGCTGCCGGCGCCCTGTGTAGAGCCGAGCCATGCTCGGCTCAAATCTCACAGATATCGAAATGTTCGATTTCAATGGACGCTCATCCACGCACGGCGTGGATCTACCCGATCGCGAAAATCTGTCAGAGGTGGGGCGGTGTCGCAGTGCGGGGTGTCAGCCGCATGGATGCGGCTGCCAAGCCCCCATGGACGGGTTCACGGCGTCCCCGCGCTGCGACACCGCCCCGCCATCCCACGGAATGCCTGCTTTTGCTGTTGCTGTTGCCTTGGCTTGAAGCCTCTGCAGGTGCAGGGCCGCAGGCCCTGCCGAACCACCCTCACTCCGCCACGTGCTCGACCTGCCGTGGCTCCGGCTTGGTATCGGGTAGCTGCCAGAAGATCATCGTCGAAGTCAGCGTGATCGCGCCTACGCACAGGAACGTGGCATGCAGCGCGGCGGTCGCGCTGTTGCTGTCCAAGTGGTTGCCGAACGCGGCCAGCAGGCTGCCCGCAGCGGCGGCACCGAAACCAGCGGCGAGCATCATCACCATCGACAGCAGGCTGTTGCCGGAACTGGCGAATTCGCGGTCCAGGTCGCGCAGGGTTACGGTGTTCATCACGGTGAACTGCAGCGAATTGACCGCACCGAAGAACGCCAGCTGCAGCAGGCGCCAGGCCAGGTGCTGGCCCGGTGTCATCAGGATGAAGCTGGCCATCGCCAGGCCCACCAGCACGGTGTTGACCATCAGTACGCGGCGGTAGCCGTAGCGCTCGACCAGCTTTACCGCCAGCTTCTTCGACACCATGCCGGCCGCCGCCACCGGCACCATCATCAGGCCGGCGTTCATCGGGCCCAGGCCCAGGCCGACCTGCAACAGCAACGGGATCAGCATCGGCATGGCGCTGCTGCCGATGCGCGAGAACAGGTTGCCGAGGATGCCGATGCGGTAGCTGGGCACGCGGAACAGCGCCAGCGAGAACAACGGCGCGGTGGAGTTGGCGGCGTGCAGCCAGTAGCCCACCAGCGCCGCCAGGCCGGCCACGGTCATCAGCATCACCAGTGCGTGTGGCGTGCCGAGCCCGGAGATGCCGTCCAGTGCCAGCGACAGCACCACCATCGCAAAGGCCAGCATGACGTAGCCGCGCAGGTCGAAGCGGGTGCGATGGCTGGCGTAATGGTCGGGCATGATCTTCATCGCGGCGATGAAACCGATCACGCCGATCGGCAGGTTGATCAGGAACACCCAGTGCCATGAGGCGATCTCGACCAGCCAGCCGCCCAGCGTGGGGCCGATCAGCGGGCCGACCAGCGCGGGGATGGCGATGAAGCTCATCGCGCGCAGGAAATCCTCGCGTGGCACCGAGCGCATCACCGCCAGCCGGCCGACCGGCAGCAGCATCGCACCGCCGATGCCCTGCAGCACGCGCGCACCGACCAGCTGGTGCAGGTGCTGGGCCAACGCGCAGGCCAGCGAGCCGAGGGTGAACAGGATGATCGCCACCAGGAAGGTGCGCCGGGTGCCATAGCGGTCGGCGATCCAGCCCGAGGCGGGAATGAAGGTGGCCACCGCCAGCGCATAGCTGAACACCACCGACTGCATCTGCAGCGGGCTCTCGCCCAGGCTGGCCGCCATCGCCGGCAACGCCGTGTTGACGATGGTCGAGTCCAGCATCTGCATGAAGATCGCCAAAGACACCAGCCACAGCAGGGGACGCTGGCGGTTGTAGGTCGATGGCGATGTGGACATGGGGTGCGGCCGGTGCAGCGTGGGGGCCGCCATGATCGCGCACTGCGGGTCACGGCGCGATCAAGGTCGCGCCGTACCTGCATGCGGAATGCTCAGCGTTGGCTGTGCGCGTGCACTGCGTCGACCAGCACCTGTACATGCGCCGGGTCCATGTCCGGCGACATGCCATGGCCGAGGTTGAACACATGGCCCTCGCGCGAACCACCATTGCCAGCGGCATAGGTGTCGAGCACGCGCGCGGTAGCGGCGGCGATCGCATCCGGCGAGGCGTACAGCGTAGTCGGGTCGAGGTTGCCCTGCAGGGCGACGCGGCCGCCGGTGCGGCGCATGGCCTCATCCAGGTCCAGGGTCCAGTCCAGGCCCAGCGCGTCGGCGCCAGTCTGCGACAGTGCTTCCAGGTGCAGGCCGGTGCCCTTGCCGAACAGGATCAGCGGCGTGCGTTCGCTGCCTTGGCCACGGTCCAGGCCTTCGGCGATGCGCTGCAGGTAGCGCAGCGAGAACTCGCGGTACATCGACGGCGACAGCACGCCACCCCAGGTGTCGAACACCTGCAGCGCCTGCGCACCGGCCGCGCGCTGCGCGCCAAGGTAGGCGATCACGGCGTCGGTGGTGACCTCCAGCAGGCGGTGCAGGGCCTGCGGGTGGTTCAGTGCCATGGCCTTGATGCGCGCAAAGTCCTTGCTGCCACCGCCTTCCACCATGTAGCAGGCCAGTGTCCACGGGCTGCCGGAGAAGCCGATCAGCGGCACCTGGCCGTCCAGTTCGCGGCGGATCAGCCGTACCGCATCCATCACGTAGCCCAGGTCCTGTTCCATGTCCGGCACCGCCAGCCGGGCGATGGCGGCTTCGTCACGCACCGGGTGCCGGAACTTCGGGCCTTCGCCTTCGACGAAGTACAGCTCCAGGCCCATCGCATCGGGAATGGTGAGGATGTCCGAGAACAGGATGGCCGCATCCAGCGGGAAGCGGCGCAGCGGCTGCAGGGTGACTTCGCAGGCAATCTCCGGGGTCTTGGCCATGGCCAGGAAGCTGCCGGCCTTGGCCCGGGTCGCGCGGTACTCCGGCAGGTAGCGGCCGGCCTGGCGCATCAGCCAGACAGGGGTGCAGTCCACCGGTTCGCGGCGCAGGGCGCGCAGCAGGCGATCGTTGCGGAGAGGGCTGGTCACGATGGGCATTCCTTGGACGAAAGTTGGCAGCGGCGTCAGTCGCCGTGCGAGAGGATCTGGAAACCGCGATGCAGTTCGGCATCGCGGGCCTTCTCGAAGGCATGGCGGGCTTCGTCGGCCTGCAGGAACAGCTCGCGCCGCAGCTGCGAGCGGCCACCGACGCGACCGCTCTCGCGCAACAGTTCCCAGCCGCCGAACAGGTCCGGCTGCAGGCTCAGGCGCAGGAAGCGCGGTGCCTGCGCGCCGGCGTCGGGATGTTGCAGGTAGACGTGCATGCCGACGATTGTAGCGGGGCCAGAGTGACCCCGGCCGCAACGCGGCCGTGCCGGCCGCTGGCCGGCAATCCTGTCGCGCAGCCCGGTCGTGCCGGCTGTTGGCTGGCAATCCTCCCGCGCATCCCGGCAGAGCCGGCCGCTGGCCGGCAACCTCATGAGCGGACAAGCCGGCCAGCGGCCGGCTCTACCGGCCCGACAGCACCTTCAGCACCGCCGCCTCATCCACGTCCGGCACCACTTCGGCACGCCCCATGCCGCGCCACAGCACCAGGCGCAGGCGGCCGGCCACATTCTTCTTGTCCAGGCGCATGCGGCCGAGCAGGGCCTGCGGGTCGAGCCCGGCCGGAATTGCCACCGGCAGGCCGAGGCGTTCCAACAGTGCCTGCAGGCGCGCGCGGTCGGCGTCGTCGGCCAGGCCCAGGTCGGTGGACAGCTTTGCCGCCAGCACCATACCGACCGCCACGGCTTCGCCATGGTTCAGCGCATCGCGGCCCGGAGCCGAGTAGCCCTGCTCGGTCTCGATGGCATGGCCGAAGGTGTGGCCGAGATTGAGCAGGGCACGCTCGCCCTTCTCGAACGGATCGCGCTCGACGATGGCGGCCTTGTGCCGGCAGCTGCGCGCGATGGCTTCGGCCAGCGTGGCATCCTCGCCGGCCAGCAGCGCATCGGCATGCTGCTGCAGCCATTCGAAGAACACGGCATCGCCCAGCGCGCCGTACTTCACCACTTCGGCCAGGCCGGCACGCAGCTCGCGCGCTGGCAGGCTGGCCAGCACGCGGGTATCGGCGATGACCGCGCGCGGTGGATGGAAGGCGCCGACCAGGTTCTTGCCGGCGGGAATGTCGACCGCGGTCTTGCCACCGACTGACGAATCGACCATCGCCAGCAGGGTGGTGGGCAGCTGCACGCAGTCCACGCCCCGCATCCAGCAGGCCGCGGCGAAGCCGGCGAGATCACCGACCACGCCGCCGCCCAGCGCGAACACGCAGGCATCGCGGGTGGCGCCGAGCGCAGCCAGCGCTTCGATCGCACGGCCGAATTCGGCCAGCGTCTTGGAGGCTTCGCCGGCGGCCAGCACGTGCTCGCCGACGATCAGGTCGGGGCGTGCGGCCAACAGCGTCTGCTTGGCCGACGCCAGATAGCGCGGAGCCACTTCGCTGTCGCTGAGCAGCAGCACATGGCGGCCGCGCACGTGTGAAACCAGTGCAGCGCCATCGGTCAGGGCACCGGCGCCGATGGTGATGGAGTAGGGGCGATCGCCGCCAACGGCGACCTGCAGCAAGGCGGGGGAAGTCATGTGGTCATGTCCTGGCGCTGCCATTGCGTGGCCAGCTTGACTACCAGTTGGGCAGTCGCGTCGGCAGCGGTATACGGGTCGGTATCGAGCGTGAGGTCGGCCAGTTCTCGGTACAGCGGGTCGCGCTGTGCGGCCAGATCATGCAGCACCTGCTCGCGGTCCGGGCGCTGCAGCAGCGGCCGGCCCTTGTCGCGGGCCAGGCGTTCCAGCTGCGCGGCCACGCCGACCCGCAGGTAGACCACGAAGCCGCGCCGGGCAATCAATGCGCGGTTGTCCGGATCCAGCACCGCTCCGCCGCCGGTGGAGACCAGTTGGCCTCGGCCTTCGAGCACGCGGGCCAAGGCCTGCCGCTCATGGCTGCGGAAGCCGGCTTCGCCGGCGTGCTCGAAAATGGTCGGGATGCTGGCGCCGGCGGCGTCGACGATGGCCTGGTCGACATCGATGAAGTCCAGCGTGAAGCGCTCGGCCAGGCGGCGGCCGATGCAGGTTTTGCCGGCGCCCATCGGGCCGATCAGGATCAGGTTCGGAGCAGGATTCATGCCCTCTGATGCTAACACCTCCGTGCCCCGGCCTTTACGTCCTTCACGTCAGGGTAGGCGTTCCTGCGGGGTTTCCCGCGCCAACCGGAGTACAGGCCATGACGGTCGCCAAGGTCATCGAAATCACCGCCTCCTCGCCGAAGAGCGTGGAGGACGCCGTGCGCAGCGGTCTGAAGAAGGTCTCCGAGACGGTCAAGGGCATCCAGGGCGCCTGGGTGAACGAGACCAAGGTGGTGACCAATGGCAGCGGCGAAATCACCGAATGGCGGGTCAACCTGCGGGTGACCTTCCTGGTGGAATAGGCGCGCTCAGCGCACGTCCTGCACCTGTCGCTGGCCGTCCAGCACCACCACGTGGTCGGCCAGGGCGGGCAGGGCATGCAGCGCCTGGCGGCTGACCCGCTCGTAGTACTGCACGAAGCGCTCCAGCTGTGGCCGGCTCATGCCGTGCCGGCCCGGCTGCGCGGCCTGCAGGTTCTGCTCCTGCTGCCAGCGCCAGCGCGGTACCACCGAGAAATCCGGCGGCTGCAGGAACCACAGGCGGTCGCAGCGCTGCCACAGCGCCGGGTAGTGGCGGGCCAGCACCTGGTTGCACCAGCGCCGCCAGCGACCATCGGCGTCGGCTTCGCGCTCCAGTGCGTTCAACGGGCTGTCCAGCGCGGCGTCATCCTGCGCCGGCGTGCCCAGGAACCAGCCTTCGAACACCAGCAGGTCGAGGGGCTGCTCGATACGCGGCCATTGCGCTTCGTGCACGCGTTCGTCGGCCAGCTTGTCGAAGCGGGGCATCGCCAAAGGCTGGCGTGCGGTTACGGCGTCGAGCACCGCGTGGGCCAGCGTCAGGTCGTGGGTGCCCGGCGGGCCGCGCGTGATCAGCAGCGGATGCACCTGGCGGGCCAGCCGCTGCCGCTGTGCGCGGGTCAGGTAGACATCATCGATGGACAGCGTGGCGGCGTTCAGGCCGCGTGCCTGGGCGCGGGCCACCACCTGCGCGGCCAGCGTCGATTTGCCGCTCCCCTGCAGGCCGCTGATCGCCAATACTGGAACTGCTGCGCCGCTGCCCAGTGCATCGTCCAGCGCCTGTTCGGCCAATGTTTCGGGGAATCCTTTCACCTGGGGCATATACGCAGCAGCGGCCATGCAGCCACAATAGCCCAATCCGTGTGAGAAGAACGCAATCATGAGCGACCTGTACGCAGAAGCCCTGTCCACGTTTGCCGCCCTGTTCGAAGAGGCCAGGCAGAGCCGCGAGGTCGAGCCGAACGCGATGACGGTGGCCACCGCCGATACGCAGGGCCGTCCCTCGGCGCGCACCGTGCTGCTGAAGGCCTTCGACGAGCGCGGCTTCGTCTTCTATACCCACCTGGACAGCCACAAGGGCCGTGAGCTGCAGGCCAATCCGCAGGCCGCGCTGTTGTTCCTGTGGCGCAGCCTGCGCGAGGCCGGCATCCAGGTACGCATCGAGGGCCGTGTCGAGCAGGTCGCCGATGCTGAGGCCGACGCCTATTTCGCCAGCCGCCCGCGCATGAGCCAGATCGGCGCGTGGGCCTCGCAGCAGTCGAAGACGCTGGCAACGCGCGAGGAATTCGATGCGCGCGTGGCCGAGGTCGAAGCGCGCTTCGAAGGCAAGGACGTGCCGCGCCCCGACGGCTGGAGCGGCCTGCGCGTGGTGCCTGACCGCATCGAGTTCTGGTACGGCGCGCAGTTCCGCCTGCACGAACGCTGGTGCTATGAAGCCGGCGCCGAAGGGCGCTGGAGCAAGCGCCTGCTGTATCCGTAAGTCGGGGCGGTGCCGGGGCTGCGGTAGAGCCGAGCCCATGCTCGGCTGTTGTCCCTGCAGAAGCAGCCGAGCATGGGCTCGGCTCTACAGACCCTCCGCGCGCAGCCAGCGCCATAGCGTGGTGCGTGATACGCCCAGCGCCTGTGCCATGCCCTCGCGGTCATTGCGATGTTCCTGCAGCAATGCTTCCAGCTGCGCACGCGGCGGGCGTTTGCCGTTACTTTCCAGCGGCAGTGCCGTCGCGCCTTCGCTTGCCAGCTCGGGCGCAAGCTGCAGCAGTCGCGAAGCATCAATAGGCCCTTCAGCCGGCTGCCAGTGGATGCGCAGGCGATCGACCACATTGCGCAGTTCGCGCACGTTTCCGGGCCACTGGGCTGCGCTCAGCACCGCCAGTGCATCCTCATCCAATGGCGCGTCGATGCCACGCAGCTGGCGGAAGAAGTGCTGTGCCAGCAGCGGGATGTCCGAACGCCTCGCCCGCAGCGAGGGCAGGGCAATCCGCAGCGCGGCCAGGCGGTAGTAGAGGTCGCGACGGAAACTACCGGTCGCCGCACGCTGCTCCAGCGACTGCAGGGTGGCGGCCACCACGCGCAGATCGACCGGCGTCGGTTCGGTGGCACCGACACGCAGCACCTCGCGTTCTTCCAGCACGCGCAGCAGGCGGGTCTGCAGCGGCAGGGGTAGTTCACCAATTTCATCCAGGAACAGCGTGCCGCCGTCTGCGGCCTCGACCAGGCCAACGCGGCCGCCACGACGTGCGCCGGTGAAGGCGCCATCGCTGTAGCCGAACAGCTCCGCTTCCAGCAGCGATTCGCTGATCGCGCCGCAGTTCAGCGCCACGAAGCGCCCGCGACGGCCGCTGGCGGCGTGCAGTTGGCGCGCGACCAGTTCCTTGCCGGTGCCGGTTTCGCCGCTGACCAGCACGGTGCTGTCATGTGGGGCATACAGCGCGATCTGCGCGCGCACCTGTGCCATGGCTTCGCTGTCGCCGAGCAGTTCAGGCGCGTCTGCACGCGCTGCAGGGCGTCGGCGCGGGGCGGCGTGGTTGCCACCGGAGCGGGCCAAGGCCTGGGTCAGCTCCAGTGCATGTTCGAACGCCTGCCGCACCGAGTCGGCCGAATAGAGCAGTACCCCCGGCAGGCCGGCCTGTTCGGCGTGGTCGATGGCCATGCCGGTACCGACGATCACCTCGATGCCGTTGGCGCGCAGGTCGGCGATGCAGTCGCGCGCGTCCTCGCGGGTGACGAAGCGGCGATGCTCGATATCCAGGCCGAAACTCTGCTGGAAGTTGCTGAACACCGGCACGTCGCTGGCGTGGGTGACCAGGCCGATTCGGCTGGCTATGCGGCGGGCACGGGCCAGCGCTTCCATCAGGTCGAAGCCGTTGGCCTGGATCGGCACCAGTGGCAGCTCCAGCCGCCCGCGTAGCCAGGCGGCATTGGAGCCGCCGGCGATCACTACGTCGCAATGCTCACGGCGCAGGCGTTTGCCGATCACGTCCACGGCTTCCTCGAAGCCGAGGTTGATCTGCTCGATGCGCGCACGGCGGTCGAACTCGGGGATGACGTCGCCGAGCAGGCCGGTCAGGCGCGAAACGCTGACGGTCCAGATCACCGGACGGCCGGGGTCGGCATCGGCGTGGCGCAGCGGGGTGCGGGGCAGGTACATGACGGCAGCAATTGGTCGGAATGTTTCATGATACATCCGTTTCAATGTTTCATATGTTTCATTGTTGCGGGGTGGTCATGTCTGTGAAATCAAAGGCTTGCAGCTTGGCACGGGGCTTGCGCCCTCTGTCCCGTACTTCAACCTGGATCGCCGCATGACCGCTTCCGCCCCTTTCTCCGCCGGTGCCCGCTTCCGTGAGGCGCTGGCTGCCGAATCGCCGTTGCAGGTGATCGGCGCGATCAACGCCAACCACGCCCTGCTGGCCAAGCGCGCCGGCTTCCGCGCCATCTATCTGTCTGGTGGCGGTGTTGCCGCCGGCTCGCTGGGCCTGCCGGATCTGGGCATCAACACCCTGGAAGACGTGCTGGTGGACGTGCGCCGCATCACCGATGTCTGCGACCTGCCGCTGATGGTCGACATCGACACCGGCTTCGGCCCGAGTGCGTTCAACATCGCGCGCACCGTGAAGTCGCTGATCAAGGCAGGCGCGGCCGCCTGCCACATCGAAGACCAGGTTGGCGCCAAGCGCTGCGGTCACCGTCCGGGCAAGGAAATCGTCTCGCAGGGCGAAATGGTGGACCGTGTGAAGGCCGCTGCCGATGCCAAGACCGACCCGGACTTCTTCCTGATCGCGCGTACCGATGCCATCCAGGTGGACGGCGTGGACAAGGCGATCGAGCGCGCCATCGCCTGCGTCGAGGCCGGTGCCGACGGCATCTTCGCCGAGGCCGCCTACGATCTGGACACCTACCGCCGCTTCGTGGACGCGGTGAAGGTGCCGGTGCTGGCCAACATCACCGAATTCGGTGCCACCCCGCTGTTCAGTCGCGATGAACTGGCCTCGGCCGGCGTCGCCATCCAGCTGTTCCCGCTGTCGGCGTTCCGCGCGGCCAACAAGGCGGCCGAGAACGTGTACCAGGCGGTGCGCCGCGATGGCCATCAGCGCAACGTGGTGGAGACCATGCAGACCCGCGAAGAGCTGTACGACCGCATCGGCTATCACGCCTTCGAGCAGCAGCTCGATGCGCTGTTCGCCGCCAAGAAATAAGCAGTACCCTGCACCATCAAGTTTCGGAGGGAAACATGAACGATACGACCGCAACCCCCACCTTCAAGCCGAAGAAGTCCGTCGCCCTGTCCGGCACCGCTGCCGGCAACACCGCGCTGTGCAGCGTGGGCCGCAGCGGCAACGACCTGCACTACCGTGGCTATGACATCCTGGACCTGGCCAACACCAGCGAATTCGAGGAAATCGCCTACCTGCTGGTGCACGGCAAGCTGCCGACCCGCGCCGAGCTGGTTTCGTACAAGGCCAAGCTGAAGTCGCTGCGTGGCATTCCGGCCGCGGTGAAGGCCGCGCTGGAAGAACTGCCGCCGTCGGCACACCCGATGGACGTGATGCGCACTGGTGTCTCCGTGCTCGGCTGCGTGGCGCCGGAGAAGGACGACCACAACCACCCGGGCGCGCGCGACATTGCCGACAAGCTGATGGCCTGCCTCGGCTCGATGCTGCTGTACTGGTACCACTGGAGCCACAACGGCCGTGCCATCGACGTGGAGACCGACGATGACTCGATCGGTGGCCACTTCCTGCACCTGCTGCACGGCGAGAAGCCGCAGGACTCGTGGGTGAAGGCGATGCACACCTCGCTGATCCTGTACGCCGAGCACGAGTTCAACGCCTCGACGTTCACCTGCCGCGTCATCGCCGGCACCGGCAGCGACATGTACAGCGCGATCTGCGGTGGCATCGGCGCGCTGCGCGGTCCCAAGCATGGCGGTGCCAACGAAGTGGCGTTCGAAGTGCAGAAGCGCTACGACAACCCGGATGAAGCCGAGGAAGACATCAAGGCCCGCGTCGAGCGCAAGGAAGTGGTGATCGGCTTCGGCCACCCGGTCTATACCGTGTCCGATCCGCGCAACAAGGTGATCAAGGACGTGGCCCGCGAGCTGTCCGAAGAGCAGTCGAGCATGAAGATGTACGACATCGCCGAGCGCCTGGAATCGGTGATGTGGGACATCAAGAAGATGTTCCCGAACCTGGACTGGTTCAGTGCGGTCAGCTACCACATGATGGGCGTGCCGACCGCGATGTTCACTCCGCTGTTCGTGATCGCCCGCACCGCCGGCTGGAGCGCGCACATCATCGAGCAGCGCATCGACGGCAAGATCATCCGCCCGAGCGCCAATTACATCGGTCCGGAAGACCGCGACTTCGTCGCCATCGACAAGCGCGTCTGATCCACCTGCTGTACTCATCCGGCCGGCCGCGTGCCGGCCGGATGCTTTCGCCGCCGCACCGCCGGCACCCGGCCCGCCCCAAGCATTCCGCCAGCCCATGAATACCGATTACCGCAAGAACCTCCCCGGCAGCGCGCTGGACTATTTCGACGCGCGCGCCGCCGTCGATGCGATCCAGCCCGGCGCCTATGCCACTCTGCCGTACACCTCGCGCGTGCTGGCCGAGAACCTGGTGCGCCGCTGCGATCCGGCCACGCTCGGCGATTCGCTGAAGCAGCTGATCGAGCGCCGTCGCGACCTCGACTTCCCGTGGTTCCCGGCACGCGTGGTGTGCCACGACATCCTCGGCCAGACCGCACTGGTTGACCTGGCCGGCCTGCGCGATGCGATTGCCGACAAGGGCGGTGACCCGGCCAAGGTCAATCCGGTGGTGCCGGTGCAGTTGATCGTCGATCACTCGCTGGCGGTGGAATGCGGTGGCTACGATCCGCAGGCCTTCGAGAAGAACCGCGCCATCGAGGATCGCCGCAACGAAGACCGTTTCCACTTCATCGACTGGACCAAGCAGGCGTTCCAGAACGTGGACGTGATTCCGCCGGGCAACGGCATCATGCACCAGATCAACCTGGAGAAGATGTCGCCGGTGATCTACGTGCAGGACGGCGTGGCCTTCCCCGACACCTGCGTGGGCACCGACAGCCACACCCCGCATGTGGATGCGCTGGGTGTGATCGCCATTGGTGTGGGCGGCCTGGAAGCGGAGAACGTGATGCTCGGTCGTGCCTCGTGGATGCGGCTGCCGGACATCATCGGCGTCGAGCTGACCGGCAGGCCGCAGCCGGGCATCACCGCCACCGACGTGGTGCTGGCGCTGACCGAATTCCTGCGCAGGGAGCGCGTGGTCGGCGCGTACCTTGAATTCTTCGGCGAGGGGGCGGCGGCACTGACCATCGGTGACCGCGCCACCATCTCCAACATGTGCCCCGAATACGGCGCGACCGCCGCGATGTTCTACATCGACGGGCAGACCATCGATTACCTGCGCCTGACCGGCCGCGAGGAATCGCAGGTGGCGCTGGTGGAGAACTACGCCCGCACCACTGGCCTGTGGGCTGACGACCTGGCCACCGCGCAGTACGAGCGCGTGCGGCGCTTCGACCTGTCCAGCGTAGTGCGCAACATGGCCGGCCCGTCCAACCCGCACAAGCGCGTGGCGACCGCCGAGCTGGCCGAGCGCGGCATCGCCGACGAGGCCAAGCTGGCAGCGGGCAAGGCCGAGCAGGCGCAGGGCCTGATGCCCGATGGCGCGGTGATCATCGCCGCCATCACCAGCTGCACCAACACCTCCAACCCGCGCAACGTGATCGCCGCAGCACTGTTGGCGCGCAAGGCCAACGAACGTGGCCTGCTGCGCAAGCCGTGGGTGAAGTCCTCGTTGGCGCCCGGCTCGAAGGCGGTGCAGCTGTACCTGGAAGAGTCCGGCCTGCTGCCTGACCTGGAGCAGCTCGGCTTCGGCATCGTCGCCTTCGCCTGCACGACCTGCAACGGCATGAGCGGTGCGCTGGAACCGAAGATCCAGCAGGAAATCATCGACCGTGACCTGTACGCCACGGCCGTGCTGTCGGGCAACCGCAATTTCGATGGCCGCATCCACCCGTACGCCAAGCAGGCCTTCCTGGCCTCGCCGCCGCTGGTGATCGCCTATGCCATCGCCGGCACCGTTCGCTTTGATATCGAGAAGGACGTGCTGGGCGTGGACGCCGATGGCAACGAGGTGCGCCTGAAGGATATCTGGCCGAGCGATGCCGAGATCGACGCGGTGGTGAAGGCCTCGGTGAAGCCCGAGCAGTTCCGCAGGGTCTACAACCCGATGTTCAACGTGCGCGTGGAGAACGGTGCCGCAGTCAGCCCGCTGTACGACTGGCGCCCGCAGAGCACCTACATCCGCCGCCCGCCCTACTGGGAGGGTGCACTGGCCGGTGAGCGCACGCTGGCAGGCATGCGGGCGCTGGCGGTGCTGCCGGACAACATCACCACCGATCACCTGTCGCCGTCCAACGCGATCCTGGCGTCCAGTGCCGCCGGCGAATACCTGGCGAAGATGGGCCTGCCGGAAGAGGACTTCAATTCCTACGCTACCCACCGCGGTGACCACCTGACCGCACAGCGCGCCACCTTCGCCAACCCGAAGCTGTTCAACGAAATGGTGCGCAACGACGATGGCAGCGTGAAGCAGGGTTCGCTGGCGCGCGTGGAGCCGGAAGGCAAGGTGATGCGCATGTGGGAAGCGATCGAGACCTACATGGAGCGCAAGCAGCCGCTGATCATCATCGCCGGTGCCGACTACGGCCAAGGCAGCTCGCGTGACTGGGCCGCCAAGGGCGTGCGCCTGGCAGGTGTGGAAGCGATCGTGGCCGAAGGCTTTGAACGCATCCACCGCACCAACCTGATCGGCATGGGTGTGCTGCCGCTGGAGTTCAAGCCGGGCACCACCCGCCTGACCCTGGGCATCGACGGCACCGAGACCTTCGACGTGATCGGCGAGCGCACCCCGCGCGCCGACCTGACGCTGGTCATCCACCGCCGCGACGGCCAGGACGTGATCGTGCCAGTGACCTGCCGCCTGGACAGCGACGAGGAAGTGGCGATCTACGAAGCCGGTGGCGTGCTGCAGCGCTTCGCCCAGGATTTCCTGGAAGGCGCCAAGGTGGCGTAAGGCAGCAGATAGCTGACTTGTATCGAGTTGCCGCCATGCTGGCTTCGGCCCGCATGGCGGTGGTCGCGGAGGAGAGGGGTGTTGCCCCAACTGCATGGGAACGGCGTTCTACAACATCGCAGGCACGGTCAACACCGCCTTCATCCTGCTGAGCCTATTGGGTGTGGGCGCGCAGTTGCGCCTGGTGCGCAACCGTCGGGAGCGTGCGGACGCGACTGACAGCGCCACTGCAGTATTGTCGCTGAATCAATTCACGGTCAGCTTCCTGGCGTACCTGTCCTTCTTCGTCTATGGCTACAGCGTCACGCCGTTCAATCACTTCATTGTCTGGCCACGCTTGCTCGCGTCGGTGCTGGTCATGGCCATCCTGGTGGAGCTCTGGCGCGACCGACGGAATCGCTCCGCGACGACCAGCGTGTTGGCAGCCGCGCTGCTGCTGATCTGCGCGCTGACCGGCTTGGCCTGGGGTGATCGTCACGCGGACGAGGGCAGGGTGGTGGCCAGTGCGATGATCGTGGCCATCACTGCCTTGCTGGGGCTGGGCTACACGCATCAGATCCTGTTGATCCTTCGCAATGGCCATACCGGTGCAGTGTCGCTGCGGATGAGCCAGTTGATCCTGCTCATGGACCTGTCCACGATCGTATTTGCCTTCGCCATGGGCCTACGGATGGGATGGCCGTTGCTGCTGCTGGCAGTGGTGAGTGGCAGTACCAAGCTGGTCATCTTGTACCTGTTCCGATGGCAGCAGGGAACGTCCGCGCGGGCGCGGCGAAGTCATACTGGAGCGCCTGCGTGATGGCGAAGGCCTCTTTAAGCAACGGCCGGCGCTTTCTGCCCTTGTCGTTGCCTTTGGTGCCTCGCAGACTGTCGCGTGACAGTTCCGCAGTGGAGGTCTATATGGTCAATGTCAACGTGGTGCTGACTGATGAGCTTAAACAGTTCGTGGACCAGGAAGTTCGTGAAGGCGACCACGCCAGCGCTTCCGAGTACGTTCGCGACCTTATCCGTCAGCGTCGGCGAAGCAAGGCTGAAGACCTGCTTCGCCAGTTGATCGCTGAAGGTCTTGCTTCGGGGCCTCCGGCCCCCCTGCCTCTGGGGCACTTCCAGAAACTGCTCGAGCGCGCATCGAATCGAAGATGAAGCCAGTACATATGGCCCACCTTAGGGCGGTGCACGCCTCCCAGAGAATTGTTTCACTGCACACAGGAACCCGATCCATGACCTTCCTCCCGCAACTCCGTATTCCCGCCACCTACATGCGTGGCGGCACCAGCAAGGGCGTGTTCTTCCGCCTGCAGGACCTGCCCGAAGCCGCTCAGGTGCCGGGCGCCGCGCGCGATGCGCTGCTGATGCGCGTGATCGGCTCGCCCGATCCGTATGGCAAGCAGACCGACGGCATGGGCGGTGCCACCTCCAGCACCAGCAAGTGCGTGATCATCTCCACCGCCTCGGTGCCGGACCACGATGTGGACTACCTGTACGGCCAGGTCTCGATCGACACCGCCTTCGTCGATTGGAGCGGCAACTGCGGCAACCTCAGCACTGCAGTGGGTCCGTTCGCGATCGCCAATGGGCTGATCGATCCGGCCCGGGTGCCGCGCGATGGCCTGTGCACCGTGCGCATCTGGCAGGCCAACATCGGCAAGACCATCATCGCGCACGTGCCGATGCGCGATGGCGAAGTGCAGGAGACCGGTGATTTCGAGCTGGATGGCGTGACCTTCCCGGCGGCCGAGATCCAGCTGGAGTTCATCGATCCGTCCGATGATGGCGATGCGGGCGCGATGTTCCCGACCGGCAATCTGGTGGACACCTTGGATGTGCCCGGCGTGGGCAGCTTCGAGGTGACGATGATCACGGCCGGCATTCCGACCATCTTCCTCAATGCGGCCGACCTGGGCTACGCCGGCACCGAGCTGCAGCCTGCAATCAACGAAGACAAGGCGGCGCTGCAGAAATTCGAGGCCATTCGTGCTTACGGCGCGCTGCGCATGGGCCTGATCCCGAAACTGGAAGACGCCGCGACCCGCCAGCACACGCCGAAGGTGGCGTTCGTTGCACCGGCTCAGGACTACGTGTCGTCCAGTGGCAAGGCGATTCCGGCGTCGGCCATCGACCTGCATGCGCGCGCGTTGTCGATGGGCAAGCTGCATCACGCGATGATGGGTACCGCCGCCGTAGCGATCGGTACCGCCGCGGCGATTCCGGGCACGCTGGTCAATCGCGCCGCCGGTGGCGGCGAACGCGAAGCGGTTACGTTCGGTCATCCCTCGGGCACGTTGCGCGTGGGTGCGCAGGCAGGTCTCGTTGACGGCCAGTGGACAGTGACCAAGGCCATCATGAGCCGCAGCGCCCGCGTGCTGATGGAAGGCAAAGTGCGGGTGCCGGCCGAATAGTGCTCTGGTAGATGCCAACCTTGGTTGGCATGGTGCACGGGCAACCGTGCACCGCAACGAGGAGATCGACGATGTCCGACAGCCACACCCCATCCAACGAGCGTGCAGCGTGGGATGCGCTTCTGGTGGACATCGTCGATTACGTGCGCGACGTACGCATCGACTCACCGCTGGCGTTCCAGACCGCGCATCACTGCCTGCTTGATACGCTGGGCTGCGGCCTGGAAGCGCTGTCCTTCCCGGCCTGCAGCAAGCTGCTCGGTCCACTGGTGCCGGGCATCAGCGTGGTCAACGGCGCGCGCGTGCCGGGTACGCACTACGTGCTGGACCCGGTGCAGGCCGCCTTCAACCTCGGCGCAATGGTGCGCTGGCTGGATTTCAACGACACCTGGCTGGCTGCCGAGTGGGGCCATCCTTCCGACAATCTCGGCGGCATCCTGGCTGTTTGCGACTGGCTGGGGCGCAACGCGCAGGCCCTGCGTCGTCCGCCGCCGACCGTGCACGACGTGCTGCTGGCGATGATCAAGGCGCACGAGATCCAGGGCGTGCTGGCGCTGCAGAACTCCTTCAACCGCGTCGGGCTGGACCATGTGGTGCTCGTCAAGGTGGCCACCACCGCGGTGGTCTCGCAGCTGCTCGGGCTGGATCGCGAACGCATGCTCAATGCAGTGTCGCTGGCCTGGATAGATGGCCAGGCGCTGCGCACCTACCGTCACGCGCCCAATACCGGCTCGCGCAAGAGCTGGGCCGCTGGCGATGCGACCAGTCGTGGCGTGCGTCTGGCGCTGATGGCAGCCAGCGGCGAGATGGGCTATCCCAGCGTATTGAGTGCACCGACATGGGGTTTCGAGGCCGTATCCATGCACGGTCAGGCGCTGACGCTGGCGCGACCGCTGGGCAGCTACGTGATGGAGAACGTGCTGTTCAAGATCAGCTACCCGGCCGAGTTCCACGGCCAGACCGCAGTGGAGGCCGCGGTCATGCTGCACCAGCAGTTCCGTGCGATGGGGCGGCGGGTCGAGGACATCGCGCACATCGCGATCCGGACCCAGGAAGCCTGCATCCGCATCATCGACAAGCAGGGCCCACTGCATAACCCGGCCGACCGCGACCACTGCGTGCAGTACATGGTCGCCATCGCGCTGCTGCACGGGCGGTTGACGGCCGAGGATTACGAGGACGACATTGCCGCCGACCCGCGCATCGACGCACTGCGCGCGAAGATGGCCTGTCATGAGGATCCGCAGCTCAGCGCCGATTACCTGGACCCTGAGAAGCGCAGCATCGCCAATGGCCTGAGCGTGCGCTTCACCGATGGCACCGCGCTGCCGGAGGTGCTGGTGGAGTACCCGCTGGGCCACGCGCGCCGTCGCGAGGAAGGCATTCCGCTGCTGATGGACAAGTTCCGCCGGCACCTGGCCCACCGCTTCCCGACCAGCCAGCAGCAGCGCATCCTGGCCGCATCGCTGGACCCGGTGGCCCTGGCGGCAATGCCGGTGACCGACTACGTGGACCTGTACCTGCCGGGGTAGTTTGATCGGTAGTGCCGGCCGCTGGCCGGCAATCCCATCCAACCTGCCATGCCGGTTGCCGGCCAGCGGCCGGCACCACCCGCACCCGCGGCAATTGCCGAAATCGCGTCAACACCTTGACGCGGCCTGCCTATAATGGCCACCTCGATCAAGGAGTGACGACATGAGCGGTCCGGCACGGCGGAAGCGGTGGGGATGGGCGGCGGCGGTACTGGCAGGAGGCCTGTTGCTGGGCCTGGCCGGCTGCCGCAACGACAGCGGGCAGTTGCCCAAGGCCAGTGGCGAGGCGATCACCACCAAGGCCGAGCAGGTGAAGGAATTCACCCTTCTGCGCGCCTACCCGGACCAGAAGAATGACGGCCTGTCGCTGGCGCTGGAGTTCTCGCGCCCGCTGGTCGGCACCCAGGATTTTGACACGCTGGTGCGCTTCGAGGAGAAGGTCGGCACCGACGACAGCAGCTGGACGCTGTCCGATGACGGCCTGACCCTGCGCTACCCGTTCGTCGAGGCCGGCAAGGAATTCAGCCTGGTGGTCTCGCCGGACCTGCTGGCCGCCGATGGCAGCAGGCTGGGCAAGGAACTGAAGCAGAAGGTGTTCAGTGGCGAGCTGAAGCCGGTGGTTGGGTTCGCCTCGCAGGGCAGCGTGCTGCCGGCCAAGGACAGCCGTGGCCTGCCGGTGGTCTCGGTGAACGTGCCGGAAGTGGACGTCGAGTTCCTGCGCGTGCGCGAGAAGGACCTGCCGACCTTCTTCAGCCAGTACCAGCGCGGTGGCCGCCGTGGCAGCTGGGAGCTCAGCAGCGACTACGAGCGCAGCCCGATCAACAAGCTGGCCGAGCCGGTCTACGTCAACCGCTTCATCCTTGGCGGCAAGCAGAACGAGCGGGTGCTGACCTACCTGCCGACCCAGGACAT
The DNA here is from genome assembly GCF_032025805.1 of Stenotrophomonas maltophilia group sp. msm1. NCBI lineage: Bacteria > Pseudomonadati > Pseudomonadota > Gammaproteobacteria > Lysobacterales > Lysobacteraceae > Stenotrophomonas > Stenotrophomonas maltophilia group sp. msm1. The sequence continues at coordinate 226,192 of NZ_JAVSKH010000002.1, read as the reverse complement.
CAAGGAACTGCAGGAGCCGGGCCTGTACTTCGCCCTGCTCAAGCGCACCGGCGACTATGAGGGCGAATTCGATACCGCGTTCTTCTCGGTCAGTGACATCGGCCTGCACACCCGCGCCTACAAGGACAAGCTGTTCGTGCATACCGCCGGTCTCAAGGACGGCGCGCCGCTGAAGGGCATCGACCTGCGCGTGCTCGACGCCAAGGGCGAGGTGGTGCTGAAGGGCAGCACCGACGGCAACGGCAATGCGCTGCTGAACTACACCCTGGATGCCACCCACGTGCTGGTCGCCAGCAGCGGCAAGGACACCAGCTTCCTGCCGTTCAACCAGCCAGCGCTGGACCTGAGCGAATTCGCCGTGGCCGGCCGCGACAACGCATGGTTCGATGTCTATGCCTGGTCCGGCCGCGACCTGTACCGCCCGGGCGAGACCGTGCGCCTGTCCGCGCTGCTGCGTGACAACGATGGCAAGCCGGTCAAGGCGCAACCGGTGTTCCTGCGCCTGAAGCAGCCCGACGGCAAGACGTTCCGCGAGACCCGCCTGCAGCCGGGTTACCAGGGCTACATCAATTTCGAGCAGGTGATCCCCGCCGAGGCGCCGACCGGGCGCTGGCAGGTCGAGTTCCGCACCGACCCGGCCAGCAAGGAAGCGATCCAGGGCATGACCCTGCGCATCGAGGAGTTCCTGCCCGAGCGCATGAAACTGGACCTGGACAGCGCGCAGAAGACGCTGAAGCCGGGTGAGGACCTGCGCCTGCAGGCCAATGGTGCCTATCTGTACGGGGCACCGGCCGATGGCAACCGCTTCACCGCGCGCATGGCGGTGGCCGCCGAGCAGCAGCCGGTGGAAGGCCTGCCGGGCTACTTCTTCGGTGACCCGACCCTGCAGCTGCCGCGCGAAGCCAAGGACGTGATCGACACCACGCTGCCGGCCAACGGCCAGCTGCGCGAGGACGTGGCATTGCCGGAAGAGGCGGCCAAGGCCAAGGCACCGATTGCCGTGGTGCTGTCCGGCAGCCTGTATGAAACCGGTGGCCGCACGGTCACCCGTACCCTGAAGCGGGTGATGTGGCCGGCCAATGCGCTGGTCGGCGTGCGCCCGCTGTTCAACCCCGAGGACGGTGCCGACTCCAACGGCAACGCGCGCTTCGAGCTGATGCGCGTGGATGCCACCGGCGCGCCGCAGCCGGCCAAGGGCCTGAAGATCACCCTGGTGCGGGAACTGCGCGACTACCACTGGACCTTCAACGACAACCGTTGGGACTACGATTTCACCCGCCGTTTCGAGAACAAGGAAACGCGCACCGTCGATGCCGGCGGCAGCGCGGTCGCCTTCGATTTCCCGGTGGAGTGGGGCGAGTACCGCGTGGACGTGTTCGATCCGTCCACCGGCCTGACCAGCCGCTACCCGTTCCGCGCCGGCTGGAGCTGGGGCGATGACAACCGCGGCCTGGACGCGCGCCCGGACAAGGTCAAGCTGGGCCTGGACAAGACCGGCTACAAGGCCGGCGACACCCTGGAAGTGACGGTGACCCCGCCGCATGCCGGCAAGGGCATCCTGATGGTCGAGACCGACCGCATGCTGTACGTGCAGGACATCGAGGCCAAGCCGGGTTCGACCTTCAAGATTCCGGTCACCGCTGACTGGGAACGCCACGACGTCTACATCACCGCGCTGGTGTTCCGTGGCGGCAGTGCGCCGAGCAAGATCACTCCGGCCCGTGCCGTGGGTGCGGTGCATGTGCCGATGGACCGCAAGGGCCGCACCGTGGCCGTCGGCCTGGCCGCGCCCAAGCAGATGCGCCCGGAGCAGGACCTGCCGGTGACGGTCAGCGCACCACAGTTGGCCGGCAAGATGGCGCACGTCACCGTCTCGGCGGTGGACGTGGGCATCCTCAACATCACCCGTTTCCCGGTGCCCGACGCCGGCGCGCACTTCTTCGCCCAGCGTCGCCTCGGCATCGATGCCTATGACATCTACAGCCGGGTGATCGAGAGCTTCGATGGTGGCAGCGGCAAGCTGAAGTTCGGTGGCGACATGGCACTGCAGGCATTGCCGCAGGCCAAGCGCCCGACCGCGCGCGTGCAGACCGTGGACCTGTTCTCCGGCCCGGTGCAGCTCGATGCCAAGGGCAATGCCCGCATCCGCCTGAAGGTGCCGGATTTCAACGGCACCCTGCGCGTGTCGGCGCTGGTCTACAGCGACGACCAGTACGGCAAGCGCGACGTGGAAACCATTGTGCGCGCCCCGATCCTGGCCGAAGCCAGCATGCCGCGCGTGCTGGCCCCGGGTGACCGCAGCACTGTCACCCTGGATGTGCAGAACTTCACCGGCAAGCCGGGGCAGTTCAACGTGAAGGTGGAAAGCGAGGGCCCGTTGAACTTGGGTGAGGGCAGCCGCAGCGTGCAGTTGAATGCCGATGCCAAGACCACGCTGAGTTTCCCGCTGTCCGCGCGTGAGGGCCACAGCGTAGCCAAGGTGCGGGTGCGGGTGGACGGCAACGGATTCAAGGCCGACCGCCGCTACGAGCTGCCGGTGCGTGCGGCGTGGCCGCAGGTGCTGCGCTCGCAGGTACGCACGCTGGATCCACTGGCCGCGGTCAGCCTCGACAACAGCCTGACCGACGGCCTGATGGCCGAGTCGGTGAACGCGCGCCTGCTGGTCAGCCCGCTGCCGCCAATCCCGTTCGCCAGTGCACTGCAGGGCGCGCTGAATTATCCATATGGCTGTGCCGAGCAGACCACCAGCAAGGGTTACGCGGCGCTGATCCTGGACCAGGCGACGTCGTCGATGCTCGGTGCCGACGGCCTGGATGCCAAGACCCGTCGCGAGCGCATGGAAGGTGCGTTCGGTCGCCTGGCGTCGATGCAGGTGGCCAACGGCAACTTCTCGATGTGGGGTGACGACGGCTACGTGAACCCGTGGCTGACCCCGTACATCACCGAGTTCCTGCTCGACGCCAAGGATGCCGGTTTCGCGGTGCCCGACAACGTGCTGCAGAAGGCGCTCAACCGGCTTAGCGAGGATCTGCTGTCCGGCGGCAACCAGTTCTACGGCCAAGACGACCGCGAGAAGCTGAAGTTCGCCAACCAGGCCTATTCGGGCTACGTGCTGGCCCGGGTCAACCGTGCACCGCTCGGTACCCTACGCACGCTGTACGACAACGAGCGCAGCAAGGCGGTGGGCGGCCTGTCGCTGGTCCATCTGGGCGTGGCGTTGTCGCTGCAGGGCGATGCCAAGCGTGGCCAGGCCGCGCTGGCGGCGGCCTTCGCCAAGTCCAGCAGCGAGCGCCCGTCGTACTTCGGCGACTACGGCAGTGCGATCCGCGATGACGCGCTGATGATCGCGCTGACCCACGAGAACAAGCTGGCCAAGCCCGCCTGGGACGCACGTGCGGTCGATCTCGGCCGTGGCCTGGATGCCCGTCGCAATGCCGGCTGGATGTGGCTGAGCACGCAGGAACAGGTGGCGATTGCACGTCTTGGCAAGGCGCTCGCCGCCAACCAGAAGGCGCTGGTGGCCGGAGAGCTGGTGATCGGTGGCAACACCGAAGCCATCGGCGAGCGCAAGCTGTTCGGCCGCAACTTCAGCGCCAGTGAGCTGGCCAGCGGTGTGCGCTTCACTCCGCAGGGGCAGCCGCCGATGTTCGCCAGCATCGACGTGGCCGGCATCCCGCGCAGCGCACCGGCGCCGGACAACAGCGTGCTGGGTATTGAACGGAGCTACTTCGGTACCGATGGCAAACCGTGGTCGCCGCGACCTCTGAAGGAAGGCGAAGCACTGATCGTGCGCGTCACCGTCACCGCCGACACCACAATGCCCGATGCGCTGCTGACCGACCTGCTGCCGGCGGGCCTGGAGATCGAGAACTTCAACCTGGGCGACGCCAAGCAGTGGGCCGATGTGGTGGTCGATGGCATCACCATCAGCGACCGCGGTGAAGCGGCCGATACCAAGCACGAGGAGTTCCGCGACGACCGCTACGTGGCTGCGCTGAAGCTCTCGCGTGGCAGCAAGGCCAACGTGTTCTACCTGGTGCGCGCGGTGACCCCGGGTACCTACTCGGTGCCGCCACCGCTGGTGGAGGACATGTACCGGCCGCAGCTGCGTGGCGTTGGCCGCAGCAACCCGACCACGATCACGGTGGTACAGCCGTGACCGCGCGGACGGGCCGCGACGGCGCGGCCCGTCCTGCTGGCAACCTGCAATGAAGAACACGATGACGACCCGGCTGGTAGCCCTGCGCCGCCGGCTGCAGCCTCTGTGGCCGTGGCTGCGCTGGGGCATGGCCGCCACGCTGGCGCTGCTGCTGGTGCTGGATTTCGCCTTCCCACCCCCGCTGCCGAAGCAGCGCGAAACCAGCACTCTGGTGGTGGCCGCCGACGGCACGCCACTGCGTGCGTTCGCCGATGCCGAGGGCGTGTGGCGTTATCCTGCCTCGATCGACAGCGTCTCGCCGCTGTACCTGCAGGCGTTGCTGACCTACGAAGACCGCTGGTTCTGGCGCCATCCGGGGATCAACCCGGTGGCGATGCTGCGTGCCAGCGGCCAGCTGCTGCGCGGCGGCCGCATCGTGTCCGGCGGTTCGACCCTGACCATGCAGGTGGCGCGCATTCTCGACCCGCACTCGCGCACGCCTTGGGGCAAACTCAAGCAGATGCTGCGCGCGGTGCAGCTGGAAGTGCACCTGAGCAAGCAGCAGATCCTGGCCCTGTATCTGGAGCGCGCGCCCTACGGCGGCACCATCGAAGGCGTGGAAGCGGCCAGCTGGGCCTATCTGGGCAAGCCAGCGGCGCAGCTGTCACATGCCGAGGCCGCGTTGCTGGCGGTGCTGCCGCAGGCGCCGAGCCGGCTGCGCCCGGACCGCCACCCGGAAGCGGCACAGAAGGCACGCGACAAGGTGTTGTCTCGCATGGCCGAGCTGGGCGCGTGGACAGCCGAAGAGGTGGATGATGCGCGCATCGAGAACGTGGTGGCGCGCTCGCTGCGGCCGCCGCTGCACGCCGCGTTGCTGGCGCAGAGGCTGCATTCAGCGCAGCCGGGCAAAGCGCGCATCCAGAGCAGCATTGATATCGGCCTGCAGCGCACGCTGGAGGAACGCGTGGCCAGCTATTTCTCGACGCTGCCCGAGCGCACCTCGGCCGCGCTGCTGGTGGTCGACAACCAGACGCTGCAGGCGCGTGCCTATGTCGGCACCCTGTCCTTCGGCGACCGCCAGCGGCTCGGCCACGTGGACATGGTGCAGGCCTGGCGCTCGCCGGGCTCCACGCTCAAGCCGTTCCTGTATGCGATGGCGCTGGATGATGGCCTGATCCATTCGGAAAGCCTGCTGGTGGATGCGCCGCAGAGTTTCGGCAGCTACCGCCCCGGCAACTTCGACATGGCCTTCAACGGGCCGATCGGCGCGTCCAGCGCTTTGCGGTTGTCACTGAACGTGCCCTCGGTGGACCTGCTGCAGCGGGTCGGCGCCGCGCGCTTCGCTGCACGTCTGTCGCACGCGGGCATCCAGCTGCGCTTCCCGCCAGGCAGTACGCCCAATCTGTCGCTGATCCTGGGCGGCACCGGCGCGCGGTTGGAAGACCTGGTCGGCGCGTTCGCCGCGCTCAACCGCAACGGCATCGCCGGGCGCGTGCGCTACACCGATGACGAACCGATGATCGAGCGGCGCCTCGCTTCGCCCGGCGCCAGCTGGATCGTGCGCGAGATGCTGGAATCGAATCCGCGGCCGGGGTACAGCGTCGGGACGTTCGATGTCGGTGGCCGCCCGCGCGTGGCGTGGAAGACCGGCACCAGCTACGGGTACCGCGATGCGTGGGCGATTGGCAGCACCCGCCACTACACCGTGGGCGTGTGGGTGGGCCGGCCGGACGGCACACCGCTACCGGGCCAGTACGGCGCGGTGACCGCGCTGCCGCTGATGTTCGAGGTGGTGGACAGCCTGCCGCGCCAGCGCGGTGACTCGGCCGCTGCGCCGATGCCGGCCAGCGTCAGCCAAGAAGACATCTGCTGGCCGACTGGTGAGCGTGCCGAAGGCCTGCCTGCTGCGCTCTGCCAGCGGCTGATGCCAGCCTATCTGCTGGAAGGCGCGGCACCACCGACCTTCCCCGAACGCGAGGCACGGCGCTGGCAACCAGGTCGGCAGCGCTACCTTGCCGACGCGCGTACCGGGCTGCGCGTCTCGGCCGATTGCCGCTTGCCGCACGAAGAAGTCGCGCGCGAGATCGCGCGCTGGCCAGCGTTGCTGTCGCCATGGCTGTCCAAGGCCACGCGCGAAGCCTCGCAGCTGCCGGCGCTGTCGCCGGACTGCCGTGATGATGGCCGCGAGGCCAGCGTTGCGCTGCACATCGATGGGCTCAACGATGGCGCCACGCTGGCGCGCGCGCCGAATTCGGAACATGGCGTACGCCTGCAGCTGCGCGCGCTGGGCAGCGAGCAGGCGGTGGAGTGGCTGCTGGATGGACGCTGGATTGCACAGACCCACGGCGCGCAGCTGATGCAGCGAGAGTTCGCCGAACCCGGCACGCACACCCTGACCGCGTTGGCAGCCGACGGCGCCTGGACGCAGGTGCGGTTCAACGTCCTGCGCTAGATGCCGACCTTGGATGGCACTTCCCGCATGTCGTCACGCTGCTGTAGAGCCGAGCCCATGCTCGGCTGCTCCTGCGACGTGCGGCAGCGGTCAGCCGAGCATGGGCTCGGTTCTACAACGCCGCAGATGGCAGCGATCGCGTGGCGTAGCGATTACTCCCCGATCCACCCGTCCAGCAGGTCGGCGAACTCGTCGGCGTGTTCTTCCTCCTGCGCCAGGATTTCTTCAAGGATGCGCTTGGTGGTGGTATCGCGGTCACCGATGAAGTTGATCATCTCGCGATAGCTGTCGATGGCGATGCGCTCGGCCACCAGGTTCTCGCGCACCATGTCGCGCAGGTCGCTGCCTTCCTTGTATTCGGCGTGCGAACGCGCGGTCAGCGTATCCGGGTTGAGATCCGGCTCGCCGCCCAGCTGGACGATGCGCTCGGCCAGCTTGCCGGCATGCGCCTGCTCCTGCTGTGCATGCTCGAGGAACTCGGCTTTCACCGCGTCGGCCAGCATGCCCTTGGCCATGAAGTAGTGCCGGTAGTAGCGCAGAACGCAGACGTACTCGGTGGCCAGTGCGTCGTTGAGCAGCTTGATCACCACCTCGCGGTCAGCGCTGTAGCTGTCGGTGATCGCACCATCTTCGATGTTGCGCCGGGCGCGTTCGCGCAGGGTCTTGCGGTCGCTGATGCCGGCAATTTCCGCGGCGGGCTTGCTGGCTTTGGCTGGCTGCGTGGACATGGCTGGCCGTTTCCTTCTGCGGTGGGGAATCAGGTGGGGAGATGCTCCAGCACGTACTCGGCCGAAGACACTTCGAACTGGCCGGGCTGTTCAACCCAGGCCTCTCGAACTACGCCGTCGTCGAGGTACAGGGCAAAACGACGCGAGCGGATTCCCATGCCCGACGCGCTCGCATCAAGCTCCAGACCCAAGGCGCGGGTCAGCTCGGCATTGCCGTCGGACAGCATCAGAAGGCCGTCGGGCACGCTCTGGTCGGCGGCCCAGGCCTTCATCACGAACGGGTCGTTGACGGCCATGCAGTAGACGTCGATGCCGCGCTGGCGGAAGGCCTCGAACTTTTCGACGTAGCCGGGAAGGTGACGTGCCGAGCACGTCGGGGTGAACGCGCCGGGCACGGCGAACAGAACCACCTTGCGCGCATCGAACAACGAATGCGTATCAAGCGTTTCAATGCCCTCGCGGATGCGCTTGAGGGTCACTTCCGGAATGCGGTCGCCGACATGGATGGTCATGGGAACTCCTTGCTGGGGCAGGCTAGTGGGCCGGATGGGAGAGGGGCGTCAAGACATTGGAAACCCGGTGTGCAGGCTCCATCTTCCGGCTTTGTGGCAGGGGCTTCCAGCCACAGCGTGGCGCACGGGGATGGCAGCCGCATTGCGCAGGATCAGTCGGCCTCACCGGGGCCGCACGAGGGGCGGCGTAGCCTCGCAGGCGCGTAGAATGAACCCGGGGCGGCGCCACCGGCGCGGCCGAAGCGAATCGAGGTAGCTGGATGGAATTCAAGGATTACTACGCCACCCTGGGGGTGGAACCGAGCGCGGGCGAGGCGGAGATCAAGACCGCCTACCGCCGGCTGGCACGCAAGTACCACCCGGACGTCAGCAAGGAGGCCGGGGCCGAAGACAAGTTCAAGGCGGTCAACGAGGCGTACGAGGCGCTGCGCGATCCGGAAAAGCGTGCGGCCTATGACCAGCTGCGCGCGCAGGGCTATCGCCCGGGCGAGGAGTTCAACGTGCCGCCGAACTACGGCGGCGCCGGTGGTTTCAATTTCGAGGAAGTGTTCGGTGGCGGCGGCCCCAACGGCGGCTTCAGCGACTTCTTCGAAAGCCTGTTCGCGCGCCAGCGCGGTGGAGCGGGCGCGGGGGCCGGTCCGGGCTTCAGCAGCCAGGGCCATGCGCCCAACCGCGATACCCGCGCCAAGCTGTCGGTGCCACTGGAAGCGGCCTACAGCGGCGACAGCCTGCGCATCACCGTCAACGGCAAGCAGCTGGACGTGCGCGTGCCCAAGGGCATCCGCCCGGGCCAGGTGATCCGCTTGGCAGGGCAGGGCAACCATGGCGGCAATCTGCTGCTGGAGGTGGAATACGCCGCCCACCCGCAGTTCGAGGTCGATGGTCGCAACATCCTCTATACGCTGCCGCTCACGCCGTGGCAGGCCGCGCTGGGCACCAGCATCAGCGTGCCGACCCTGGGTGGTGCGGTGGAACTCAAGATTCCGGCCGATTCCGATGCCGGCCGCAAGCTGCGCCTGCGTGGCCGTGGCCTGCCGGGCAGCCCGGACGGCGACCAGATCGTCGAAATCGAGATCGTGGCCCCGGCTGCGACCGATGAGGCGCAGAAGAAGGCGTACCGCAATCTGGCCAAGGCGTTCGGCGAGACCATTTGAAGGTGGTGCCGGCCGCTGGCCGGCAACTTCATTGCCCTGGACGGTGATGCGTGGTTGCCGGGCAGCGGCCGGCAACACCGCGCGCGTCTCAGCCCTGGCCCGCGAACACGCGCTCCAGCACCTCGGACAGCTCGTCCTCCGAGAACGGCTTGGTGATGTAGGCCTTGGCGCCCTGGCGCATGCCCCACATGCGGTCGGTGTCCTGGTCCTTGGTGGTCACCAGGATCACCGGGATATGCCGGGTCGCCTCGTCGCGGGCGAGGGTACGGGTGGCCTGGAAGCCGTTGAGGTTGGGCATCACCACGTCCATCAGGACCAGGTCGGGCAGCTCGGCCTTGGCGGTTTCGACCCCGGCGGCGCCATCGGTGGCGGTCAGGATCTGGTGCCCGAGCTTCTCGACGATGCGCTGTATCCCCAACAGCTGCGACGGTGAGTCGTCGACGATCAGAATGCGTGCCATGTTGTTCCCCATGTAATGCCCGCAGTGTAGTGCGGGCCCATTACCGGCGGGAGGGCCGCGTCTGCCGTCCGTCGCCTGCCTGCGACGTTCAGTCGATCCGTACCACGGTGCGACCCAGCGAACCGCCCGCCAGCATCCGTTCGAATACGGCAGGAAGGCCATCGAGGCCGACTTCGGCGGTGCAGATGCGGTCCAGGTGCTGCGGCTTCCAGTCACTACCCAGCCGCGACCACACTTCCTCACGCAGTCCGCGTGGCGCATTGGCCGAGGACACGCCCAGCAGCGAGACACCGCGCAGGATGAACGGCATCACCGTCATGTCCAGCGTCGGACTGGCTGCCAGGCCGGCACTGACGACGCTGCCGTAGGGCACGGTCTGCGCCAGCAGGCTGGCCAGCATGTCGCCTCCGGCATTATCGAGGCCACCCCCGAAGCGGGCCGACTGCAGCGCGCCGGTGTCGGCCAGCGCGTCGCGCGGCAGTACCTCGGTGGCGCCGATGCTGCGCAGGAATCCTGCCTGGTCCGGCTTGCCGCTGACCGCGTGCACGCGGTAGCCGGCACGGCTGAAGATGGACAGCGCCAGCGCACCGACACCGCCGCTGGCACCAGTGACCGCCAGCGGGCCGAGTTCCGGGGTCTGCCGGTTGTCCTGCATGCGCAGCAGGGCCAGCGCCGCAGTGAAGCCGGCGGTGCCCAGCACCATCGCCTCGCGTGGGGTCAGCCCGGCCGGCTGGGCGATCACCGCGCGCGATTCCAGCCGCACGTACTGGCTGTAGCCGCCGTCGCGGGTCTCGCTGAGGCCGCAGCCGGTGGCCAGCACCGCGTCGCCTTCACGCCAGTCCGGGTCGGTGCTGGCGACCACGGTGCCGGCCACATCGATGCCGCCCACCAGCGGGAAGCGGCGCAGGATCTTCCCTTTTCCAGTACCGGCCAGCGCGTCCTTGTAGTTGACCGAGGACCAGTGGGCGCGGATCAGCACCTGGCCGGGGTTGAGGTCGTCGACCCCGAGCCGGACCAGGCCGCTGCGATAGCCGGCGTCGTCGTTTTCGATGCGGAAGGCGGTGAACGGGGTGGTGGGGGCCATCGGCGTTGCCTGACTTCGAGGAAAACGCCACCTTACCCCGTTGCCCCCCTTTCGATCCTGCCGATCCGCCCCATCTTGTATGATCGGTGATGGTTTCACGGCTGGCGGTGCGGGAAGGGCCCGCGCCGCAGCCCAAATCTTGATGGAGCGTGCATGGCCTGGAATACACCCGGCGGCAACAAGGGCGGACAAGGCCCCGAGGACAATCGACGCGGGCCGTTCGGGTCACGCGGCGGTGGCAATGGTGGTGGCTGGGGCGGTTTGCCCGGGCCGCTGAAGGACCTGTTCGACGGCGGCATCGTGCGTTGGGTGGTGGCAGCCGTGGTGCTGCTGGTGCTGTTCTCCAGCTTCCAGCTGATCGGCGAACAGCAGCGCGGTGTGGTGCTGCGCTTCGGCCAGTTCTCGCGCATTCTGCAGCCCGGCCCGAACTTCAAGCTGCCCTGGCCGATCGAATCGGTCACCAAGGTCAATGCCACCGAGATCAAGACGTTCTCGATCCAGGTGCCGGTGCTGACCCGCGACGAGAACATCGTCAACGTCTCGCTGAACGTCCAGTACCGCATCGACGACCCGCAGCAATACCTGTTCGGCACCGTGGATGCCAACCAGGTGCTGGAGCAGTCGGCGCAGAGCGCCGTGCGCGAGGAAGTTGGCCGCGCCGACCTCAACGCCGTGCTGAACAACCGTGGTCCGCTGGCCGTCGCCGCCGAGGAGCGCCTGCAGGCGCTGCTGAAGGCGTTCAAGACCGGCCTGACCGTGACCGGCCTGACCCTGCAGGACGCCCGTCCGCCGGAGGAAGTGAAGCCGGCCTTCGACGAGGTCAACGGTGCCCAGCAGGTCAAGGAACGCCTGATCAACGAGGCCCAGGCCTATGCCGCCAAGGTCGTGCCGGAAGCCCGGGGCCAAGCCTCGCGCGCCCGTACCACTGCCGAAGGCTACAAGCAGGCCGTGGTGTCCAAGGCCGAGGGTGACGCGCAGCGCTTCAGCCTGTTGCAGGCCCAGTACAAGGACGCCCCGGAAGTGACCCGCAAGCGCCTGTGGCTGGAGACCGTGCAGCAGGTGCTGAGCGAGAACCGCAAGGTGATCGGTGGCGATGGCCGCCAGCTGATCTACGTGCCGATGACCGGCGATACCCGTCCCAGCACGTCGGCTCCGGCCGCAGTGGCCAACCCGGACGTGGTGATGCCGTCGCTGCCGGGTGCAGCGGCGGAAGCTTCCCGTGATCCGGGCCGGCCGGTGGGCCGCCCGACCGGGCGACCGAGCGGCCGTGAGGAGGGCAGCCGATGAAGAGTCCTATCTGGATCGCCGTGATCGTGGCGGTGGTGCTGGGCCTGCTCGGCTCGGTGTACGTGGTCCGTGAGGACCAGACCGCCATGGTGCTGAACCTTGGCAAGGTGGTGCGTTCGGACATCAAGCCGGGCCTGCACTTCAAGGTGCCGGTGGTGGAAACGGTGAAGGTCTTCGACCGCCGCTTCCAGGTGCTCGACACTGCGCCGGCGCGCTACTTCACCGCCGAGCAGAAGGACGTCAGCGTCGACTTCTTCGCCATCGGCTACATCTCCAACGTGGGTGACTACTTCCGTGCCACCGGCGGCGACCCGCGTGTGGCCAACGCCCGCCTGGCGCCGATCATCACCGACTCGCTGCGCAACCAGATCAACTCGCGCACCCTGCAGCAGCTGGTGTCCGGCGACCGCAGCGAGCTGATCGCCGAGCAGCTGAAGGGCATCAACGAAGCGGTGGCTGGCCTGGGCATGCAGATGATCGACCTGCGCATCAAGCAGGTGGACCTGCCGACCGACAGCCAGGTGATCAACGACGTGTACGAGCGCATGCGCGCCCAGCGCAAGCAGGAAGCGGCCAAGCTGCGTGCGGAGGGCGAGGAGCAGTCGCTGACCATCCGTGCCCAGGCCGACCGCGACAGCACTGTGCTGATCGCCGAGGCCGAGCGTGATGCGCAGCGCCTGCGCGGTGAAGGCGATGCCGAGGCGGCCCGCATCTATGGCAAGGCCGGCTCGGCCGATCCGTCGTTCTATGCGTTCTACCGCAGCCTGGAGGCCTACCGTGGCTCCATGACCGACGGCAATGGCGTGATCGTGCTCGACAAGAACGACCCGTTCCTGCAGTACCTGAAGAACGACCGCTGAGGTCGCAGGGCACTACCCCACGGGGCCCGGCCAGACGCCGGGCCCCGTGCTTTTTCCGGAGTCCCCCATGAAAGATCTGTTCGCCGCCGTCTGCCTGGTCGCGGTGCTGGAAGGCCTGTTCCTGTTCGTGGCGCCGTTCGCCTGGAAGCGCATGGCCGAACGCCTGCTGGACCTGCCCAGCCCGGCCCTGCGCAGCTTCGGGGGGCTGGTGCTGCTGGCCGGCCTGAGCCTGCTGTGGTGGGCGCGGCATTGAGAGGGTCGTGGGGGGGGGGGGGGGGGGGGGGGGGGGGGGGGGGGCGGCGGGCGCGGGGGGGGGGGGGGGGGGCGGGGGGCGGGGGGGGGGGGGCGGGGGGGGGGGGGGGGCGCCGGCGGGGGGGGGGGCGGGGGCCGGCGGGGGGGGGGGGGGGGGGGGGGCGGGGGGGGGTGGGGGGGGGGGGGGGGCGGGGGGGGGCGGGGGGGGGCGGGGGGGGGGGGCCCCCCCGCCGGCGCCCCCCCCCCCCCCCCCCCCACCGGGCGGGGCGGCTGACCGGCCGGTGAAGCCGTCCGTCGGAAAGGTGGCACCCGACCCCGGAAACCCGGATAATGCACAAAAGCCGGACGGGCCTCCCCGTCCGGCTTTTTCCGTGTCTGGGCCTTCCATCGCCGGCCGCTCCCCGTTTGGAGCCGCCCTCCAGGTGCTGGCCAGCCCCGCCACGGTTTACCCGTCCGCGGCCCCGATGGCCGCTACAAATCGAGGAGCCCGTCATGGGTCAGTCTGTCGTAGTGTTGGGTGCCCAGTGGGGCGATGAAGGCAAGGGCAAGATCGTCGATCTGCTCACTGAGGAAATCGGCGCCGTCGTGCGCTTCCAGGGCGGCCACAATGCAGGCCACACCCTGGTCATCAACGGCAAGAAGACCGTCCTGCACCTGATCCCGTCGGGCATCCTGCGTGACGACGCGCTGTGCCTGATCGGCAATGGCGTGGTGATCTCGCCGGCCGCGCTGCAGAAGGAAATCGCCGAGCTGGAAGGCTCCGGCGTGGAAGTGCGTTCGCGCCTGAAGATCTCCCCGGCCGCGCCGCTGATCATGCCGTACCACATCGCCCTGGACCAGGCGCGCGAGCGCGCTGCCGGTGGCAAGGCAATCGGCACCACCGGCCGTGGCATCGGCCCGGCCTACGAAGACAAGGTGGCGCGCCGCGGCATCCGCATCGCCGACCTGCACTACCCGAAGCAGCTGGAAGAACTGCTGCGCACTGCGCTGGACTACCACAACTTCGTGCTGACCAAGTATCTGAACACCGATGCGGTCGACTTCCAGAAGACCTTCGACGAGGCGCTGGCCTTCGGCGAATACGTGCAGCCGATGAAGTCCGACGTGGCCGGCATCCTGCACGACCTGCGCAAGCAGGGTAAGCGCGTGCTGTTCGAAGGCGCGCAGGGTGCGCTGCTGGACATCGATCACGGCACCTACCCGTACGTCACCAGCTCCAACACCACCGTCGGTGGTGCGCTGGCCGGTTCCGGCGTCGGCGCCGATTCGATCGACTACGTGCTGGGCATTGCCAAGGCGTACGCCACCCGCGTCGGCGGCGGCCCGTTCCCGACCGAACTGGACGACGAAGTCGGCCAGGGCATCCGTGACCGCGGCGCCGAGTACGGCGCTTCGACCGGCCGCCCGCGTCGCTGCGGCTGGATGGACATCGTCGCGCTGAAGCGCGCTGTGGCCATCAACGGCATCAGCGGCCTGTGCATCACCAAGCTGGACGTGCTGGACGGCATGGAAAAGCTGAAGGTCTGCATCGCCTACGAATACAACGGCAAGCGCACCGAGTACGCGCCGCTGGACGCGCAGGGCTGGGAAGAATGCACCCCGGTGTACCTGGAGTTCCCGGGCTGGAGCGAGAACACCCACGGTATCACCCAGTGGGACGACCTGCCGCCGGCCGCACGCGCCTACCTGCGTTCGCTGGAAGAGCTGGCCGGCTGCCCGATCAGCATCGTCTCCACCGGTCCGGACCGCGACCACACCATGGTGCTGCAGGATCCGTTCGCCTGAGTGAGAGACCGGTAGCGCTGGGCCATGCCTGGCACCGCTGGAAGAAAAAGCCCCGCGAAAGCGGGGCTTCTTCATTACCGTGTGGGCAGGCCAGCGGGGAAGCGACGCGATGACCAGCATGCCAGCGTGAAAGGCGAGACGGTTCTGTTCGTGCTGGTCCCAAGGGCTGCCTTGGCGGTGTTCACCTTCACCTTGCGGCGCTGGCAGCGCCGGCCGTCGAAGCAGGCGGCTTCAGCAACGGGTACGGGTTGATGGATTTGCCCTTCCACCACTGTTTTTCCGGTCCCAGCACGTGCACCTCGAAGTGCAGGTGCGGCGCCTCGGCGCTGGCGTTACCGGTGTTGCCGACATAGCCGATCACCTCCCCGCGCCTGATCACCTGCTTCTCGGCCAGGCCATCGGCATAGCGCTGCAGGTGCGCGTAGTAGTAGCACCAGCGTCCACTGGGCTCGAACTGATAAATCGTCAGGCCACCGCGCTTGCTGTCGAACAGCTTTTCTACCGTGCCGTCGGCCACCGCGAGTACCGGAGTACCCGCATCGGCCATGATGTCGATGGCATCGTGCACGCGGCCCTCGCTGCGTGCATCGGTGAACGTGTCGCGCAGCTGGGACGCCTGGATGCCCTGCACCGGCAGCAGCAGACCGGCTGGCGCATCGGTGGCGTTGGACGGCGGCACGGCCGTGGGAGCCGGGGCGTCCACGCCCGGCGTTGCAGCCGCAGCCACCGCAGGTTGCACTGCGGGCGGGGCAACCGCCACCGGCTCACCTGCATCGCGGTGCAGCCACCAGCCCGCTCCCACGCCCAGCAGCACGCCCAGCACGATCAGCTGCGAAAGGCGCATCGGCTCACTCCTGCATCACCACGGGCACCGAAGTATCCACCGCATCGGCCACGCGCAGCGCATCCCAGTTGGTCATGCGCACGCAGCCATGCGATTCTGTCTTGCCGACGTGGCCGGGTTCGGGTGTGCCATGCAGGCCGTAGTGCGGCTTGGACAGGTCGATCCAGACCCGCCCGACCGGATTGTTCGGGCCCGGCGGCAGCGTCGCCTTCTTTTCGCCCTTGCGCGCATCCCAGAACAGCTTCGGGTTGTAGTGGAACGGCGGGTCGCGATACACGCCGAGAATCTTCCATTCGCCGATCGGCAGCGGATCGTGCTGGCTGCCGGATGAGACAGGCACCTGTGCGATCACTTTGCCCTGCGCATCCAGCAATTGAAGTGTGGAGTCGGACTTGTCGACCACGATCTTCGCCGCCTTCGGCAAGTCCCCCGTTCCGATATTGGGCACCTGGATGCGGCTGCCGGCCTTGGCCAGATCGACGCCGGGATTGAGTGCCTTCAGCAGCTCAGGGGAGGCGTGGAAGCGCTCGCCCAGGCCTTCTTCCACGCTGCTGAAGCCCAGCGACTTCAGCTTGGCCTGTGCGGCGGGCCCTTTCGGTATGGCCTGGAACGGGCCGGCAACATCTTCAGCCGTGAGCGTATAGCTTGCCAGCGGCGTGATCGTATCGGCCTGCAGGGCCTTCCAGGTAGCGTCATCCAGTTCACCCGTTACGCTCAGCCCATGCGCCGCCTGGAAGCCCGACACCGCGCGCCGCTGGTTGCTGCCCACTTCGCCATCGATCTGGCCGGGGGAAAAATTCGCGCGATCCAGCAGCACCTGGGCGTGCAGGACAGAGCGCGGTGCGGTGTCCGGTCTTGCCTTCTCGGCAATGGGGGCAGGCAGGCCAGGCGGCGGCGCCTGCGCGAAGGCAGGTGATGCCAGCAGCGAGAGAGCGAGCAGGGCGGATCGGGGCATGGGTAACGGCATCGGGGACTCCAGCAGGGAACGCCACCACCTTGCCCGCAGACGGCGCCGAGCCACCGTGAAAGGGATCTGATGCCCGCATGAGCAGGCATGTCATTGCGGCCGGTTTGCACCGGCAGGTGCCACTGGGACGGCGACTCACCAAGGTGAACAGTGGCCGACGCCATTGGTGGATGGCGATCAAGATTGCCTGCCGTGCCGCCGATAAGGGCGCATCCCCCCGTTTTGGATACCCCCATGAACTACTTGAGGAACGTCAGGGTTGCCTGGCGTCTTGGGCTGGGCTTTGGCCTGTTGCTGTTGCTGGTTGCCGCCGTGGTGGCCACCGGCGCCACTGCCAGTGTCGTGCAGAAGCGCGCGATGCAGCAGGTGGTCGACGTCAGCGTGGCCAAGGTGCGCCTGTTGTCGCAGATGCTTGATGCCAACAACCAGATGATGGTGGTGCGCCGCGAGATGCTGATCCGCCAGGGTGATCACCGCACCAGCGACGAGAAGCGCATTGCTGATCTCGTCAAGCGCTACGAGGCCAGCTGGAGCGCCTACCAGGCGCTGCCCAGTGACGCCGAAGGCAAAGCCATTGCGGAAACCATCGCCGCCAAGCGAGCCGTTGCTCGCCCGCTCAACAAGCAGACCAGCGAACTGATGGAGCAGGGCGATTATCCCGGTGCCGTGGCGCTGACCCTGGGCCCGGTGCAGGACGCCGCCAACGGCTGGAACAAGGCGCTGTCCGATGGCGTGGACTTCGAGGAGAAGGAAAGCCGTGAGGCTGCCGCCGAGGCGATCCGCCTGGGCGAGCGCAGCCTGCTGCAGTTGCTGGTGCTGGGCGGCGTTGCGCTGCTTGCTGGCATCGGCGCCTCGGTGATGATCGGCCGCAGCCTGACCGGTCCGCTGGCGCGCGCGGTGAACCTAGCCGAGCGCCTGTCCAAGGGGCAGCTGGACCAGGAGTTCCGCCTCGGTGGCCGCGACGAGCTGACCCAGCTGGGTGAGGCGATGGCCAGCGTGCGCCAGAGTGTGCAGGCGGCGATCGGCGCGCAGTTGCAGATGGCGGAACAGCACGAGGCCGGCGCAATCCGCTATCGCATGGACGCCAGTGCGTTCCCCGGCGATTTCGGCCGCATGGTGCAGGCCACCAACAGCCTGGTCGAATCGCACGTGCAGGTGGAACTGCTGATGGCTGAAGTAATGCAGCGTTACGCCATCGGTGACCTCAGCCGCGACCTGCCGGACTATCCGGGCGAAAAGGGCACGTTGACCCGCACCCTGGCCGCGGTGAAGCAGAGCCTGATGGCGATCAACGCGCAGATCGATGAACTGGCCCGTGCCGCACGCGCCGGCGATTTCAGCATGCGTGGCGATGCCGGGGCCTTCCAGTACCAGTTCAAGACGATGGTCGAGCACCTTAACGGCATGATGGCCAGTTCGCAGGCCAGCATCGCCGATGTTTCCGACGTGCTGCGCGCGATCTCGCATGGCGACCTGACCGCACGCATGGAGGGCGAGTACGAAGGCGTGTTCGCGCGCATGCGCGACGATGCCAACACCACCACCGCGCAGCTGACCGGCATCGTCCGCGGCATCCAGGTGGCTGCCGACAGCATCAACAACGCGGCGCAGGAACTGGCCGCTGGCAACAACGACCTGTCGCGCCGAACCGAGCAGCAGGCGGCCAATCTGGAAGAAGCGGCCGCGTCGATGGAGGAGCTGACCTCCACCGTACGCCAGAACGCCGAACTGGCGCGTCAGGCCGACAGCGAAGCGCACGCTGCCGGCGCCGCCGTGCGCGAGACCGAGCAGGCGATGGCACAGATGGCATCGGTGATGGGCGAGATTGATCAGTCCTCGGCACGCATCTCGGAAATCTCCACGGTGATCGACGGCATCGCGTTCCAGACCAACATCCTGGCGCTGAATGCTGCAGTGGAAGCCGCGCGCGCGGGCGAGCAGGGGCGTGGCTTTGCGGTGGTCGCCAGCGAGGTGCGTACGCTCGCGCAGCGTGCCGGTGTCGCCGCCAAGGAAATCAAGGAGCTGATCGAAGACGCCGCTGCCAAGGTGAAGAGTGGCCTGGCGGTGACCGTTGAATCGGAAGCCGCGATCGCACGCGTGGCCCAGGCCAGCTCGCGCACCACGCAGCTGATGAGCGACATCGCAGCGGCCAGCAAGGAACAGGCCGCCGGCATCGAGCAGGTCAACCAGGTGGTGGTGCAGATGGACCAGGTGACCCAGCAGAACGCTGCGCTGGTGGAAGAAGCCACTGCCGCCAGCCGCGCGCTGGAGGAACAGGCGCATGCACTGACCACGTCGGTGGCGGTGTTCCAGATCGAGCAGGACGGTGCAGCCCGCGCCGTGGTGGCGCGCGCGGCCTGACCGTCACCGGTCGGCACGGCAAAGTGCCGTGCCGACCGAGAAGCCCTCAGCGCTTGAACAAGCGCTCGTGCATCCAGCCGTCGTTGGTCAGCACGAGCGTCGCTTTGCCATCGATTTCGTCCTTGGCTTGATCCGCTAGGTTACGGTAGCTGGCCTGGACCTCTTTCGATCTGGCCCAGCTGTCCGCATCTTCGACCTTGTAGCGGAAGTTCACCTGAGACAATTTCACGCCCATCATCTCGCTGGGCTCGGTAAAGGTGTCCACCTCTGTCACCCTGAACTTGCCGGTGCAGAACGCTGCTTGACCTGCAATTGTTTCTGCGCCGCCTTCTACGAGGAACTTCTTTCCTTTGGAAGTAAGCGCGTACTCGCCAGCCGGTACGGTCGATGTGCCAAACATCGATTTCATTTCAGATGCTTGGCGGCTCAGCAACCCGGCCTCGACCAAGGCGTTGGCCTGCAGGCGCGCGCGCTCTCCCAAGCTGCCATCGTTGGCCAGTCTGAAGGGGAGTTCCCGCGCGGGCAAAGCAGCGCAGAGTCCGTTCTTGGTATCAAGATATTTCTGAATAGCCTTGCCGAAATTGCCCTTGTTGGCGGTCTGGGAACTGCTGCATGCCGCCAGTACAAGCATCAGCGCGCTGGCCGCCAGAACTCGGTTCACATTCTTCATCTCAACTATCCCTGTCAGTGGGTCAATCAACGTAGCCGCTACCACTGAGCGAAGCTACAGGGTGGTGGATGTCGATGATCTCTCCTTGAGGGAGCCCAGCGAGGTGGCCCTGACGGCGATCAGCAGCGCCAGGTGACTTCCGGATTGCTCTGCACGGGATATAGCCGTTTACGACAAACTGCGCGACATGCACTGCCTTCATCGGTGTGCCTGAGCCACGAGTGTCTCTGGATGGCAGAGCAGGTGAGTCGCGCTGTCACCGATGCCGTACGGCCGTTATCGCTCGGTCTTCACTCCTCCATATGAGAGGACGTAGGCCGGCGCCCGCTGATCACGATGACCCTGGCGTGGCCGCCTTCATGGCGCTGGGCGCGGCGAACTACGTGACGGTGCGCGGGGGGCAGATCCACAACGCTGGCAGCGGCGAAGTGATCTGCCTGCAGTTGAACGGCGACCGCGCGCCTTTGCCGGGCACTGCGCGCCTGCTCGGTTCCAGCAGCGCGTTCCTGTTCGTCTGGTGGCCGCAGCAGCGGCGTGCCGAGGCCATTCCGATCGCGGCGTTGCGCACGCTGCAGGCGGCTGCCGTGCCGGTGCCCTCAGCCGCAGTGACGGCGGGGCCGTCCCGCTGAGGTAAGGTGCGCGGGTCGCTTGGGACCGACCCAGCGAGAGTAGGCGCTGCGCCACACATCCCGCGCCTGCGATGCGGGCGCGGGCTGTTCCCCGTTTTCGGGGACGATCAATCTCTGCTCCGCGTTCGGGCAGCCTTTTTCGCTGCGGTCTTGCGTGTCGCTGCCTTTCGGGCACGGGTAGCCGCCGCCTTCTTCGCGGCGGCGCTCCGCGAGGCGGCCGTACTCCCCTTCTTTGCCGCAGCCTTCTTCGCTGTCTTCTTTGCGGCCTTCTTTGTCGCGGTCGTGCGAGCCGGTGCCTTCTTTGCCACCGCCTTCTTTGCCACCGCTTTCTTCGCCGGCGCCTTCTTCGCTGCCGTCTTCCTGGTTGTCGACGTCTTGGCGGTCTTCTTGCGGGTCGCCTTCTTTGTAGTTTTGCGTGCACTGCCGCTACGCTTGCCGCCGCCGTCCTGCTTGTTCACGGTGGCCCAGGCAATGCGCTCGGCGGTGCCTTCACTCGCGCCGCGATCACGTTCGCTTTCCTCGATGTGCTCGGCCTGGCGCTTCTGCTTTTCGGTGTATGCGGATTTGTCACCACGGGGCATGACTATTCTCCTGTCGTTGTGGTCAGGCCAGCAGGCGCAGCTTGGGCTCACGCGCCCACTGGCGGATGGCGGCCGCCGCCAGGAATGCCTTGGCGTCTTCCGCTTCGACGATGCCGGCATCGTTGCCGACCCGCGCCGCCTTCAGCAGCGCTTGGCCTCCCGCGTCGCTGGCGATGGCCTTCAGGTGTGCCCACGCCTGGCTGACGAACTCCAGCGCGGCGCTCTCTTTCGACAACGCCTTTGATGCCTCTACGCTCAGCACCACGGCTACCGCATCGAACACAGCCGATGGCGTGCCTGCCAGTTGCCCATCCGCCGCCTGCATCGCGCCATCGCTCAGCGTGGCGCCACCGACTTTGGGCGCGACCAGCTTCACGTCTGCACCTGCTTTCCTGGCTGCCTTGCTCAGGCTGGCAATAATGCGGGCGTCGGAGCCTTCGTCGAACAGAATGCCGATGCAGCGACCCTGCAGGGTAGGCTTGTTGCGTCCGATCACACGCACCTCGGGAGCGGGAGGCATGTCCCGCGCCGGGGTGGCGGTGGGTGCCGGGTCGGGCAGGGCGGGCAAGGCCAGACCATCGGCCACGCGCCGCGCCAGTGAGTCATCGATGTTGCGCAGGTGGCTGACGGTACGTACCCGCACCTTCAGCGTTTCCACCTTGGACAACTCGAACACCAGCGCCGATGCCAGGTGCGCCTGCTCCGGCGTTTCAAGGCTGCGGAAGAACATGCGGGCCTGGCTGTAGTGGTCGGCGAAACTCTCCGCGCGGGTACGGCCCTTGCGGCCATCGTCGGCGCTGGCGTGGCTGCGGAAACCCGCAGGCGTCTCACGCGGTGAGTCCTCCTGCAGCGAACTGGGATCGTAGGCCACCCGGCCCTTGGGCACCTGCATCTGCATGTGGCCATCGCGCTGATGATTGGCGAATGGGCACTTCGGGGCATTCACCGGGATCTGGTGGAAATTCGGGCCGCCAAGGCGCAGCAGTTGGGTGTCCAGGTAGGAGAACAGGCGGCCCTGCAGCAGTGGGTCGTTGCTGAAGTCGATGCCCGGCGGCACGTTGGCCGGGCAGAACGCCACCTGTTCGGTCTCGGCGAAGAAGTTGTCGGGCCAGCGGTCCAGCACCATGCGCCCGATCACCTGCAACGGCACCAGCGATTCGGGAATGATCTTGGTCGGGTCCAGGTGATCGAACGGGAACGCGTCGGCTTCTTCTTCGGTGAACAACTGCACCGCCAGCTCCCATTCGGGAAAGTCGCCGCGCTGGATGGCCTCGAACAGGTCGCGGCGATGGAAGTCATTGTCGGCTGACTGCAGCTTCAGCGCTTCGTCCCAGACCGTTGACTGGATGCCCAGCTTTGGCCGCCAATGGAATTTGACGAAGGTCGACTCGCCTGCCTCGTTCAGCAGGCGGAAACTGTGCACGCCGAAGCCTTCGATCATGCGCAGCGAGCGCGGAATGGCACGGTCGCTCATTGCCCACATGATCATGTGCATCGACTCAGGCATCAGCGAAATGAAGTCCCAGAAGGTGTCGTGGGCCGAGGCGGCCTGCGGGAAGGCACGGTCCGGTTCCATCTTCACTGCGTGCACCAGGTCCGGGAATTTCATGGCGTCCTGGATGAAGAACACCGGAATGTTGTTGCCGACCAGGTCCCAGTTGCCCTCCCTGGTATAGAACTTGACCGCGAAGCCGCGCACGTCGCGCGGGGTATCCACCGAGCCTGCGCCACCGGCCACGGTCGAGAAACGGGTGAATACGGGTGTCTTCACCCCCACCTCGGTCAGGATGCGCGCGCGGGTATGGGAGGCCAGTGACCGGGTCAACTCGAAGTAGCCATGTGCCGCGCTGCCACGTGCGTGCACGATGCGCTCGGGAATGCGTTCGTGATCGAAGTGGGTGATCTTCTCGCGGAGGATGAAGTCTTCCAGCAGCGTGGGCCCCCGAGGCCCCTGTCGCAGGGAGTTCTGGTTGTCTGCCACCGGGATGCCCTGATCGGTGGTCATCACCGGATGGCTGCCCCCGGCCTGCTGGTGGAGCTCATCGCCATTGCCCCGTGGGTGGCTTTCGGGCGGGGTGGTTGCGCGCTTGCCGGTCGGCTTGCTGGCGGCCATGGAGGGTGGCTCCGGATCGTCAAAGGGAACCACGACACTGGAACCGAGCCCGTTAAACCCCGGTCCGGCAAAGGTGAACGTACGGGCAAAAGCGGGCTCGGGTATGCTTGCCGCATGCGAGTCGAGCCCGCCGACATCGAAGCCTTGTTCGACGCCATCCCGGACGTGCTGTTCTTCATCAAGGACCGCCAGGGGCGGTACACCCACGTCAACCAGACCATGCTGCGACGGCTGGGCCTGCGCGCGCGCAAGGACGTCATCGGGCGGACCGCGGCCGAGATCTACCCGACCGGCCTCAGCGCGGACTATGTCGACCAGGATGCCCGCGTGCTGTCCGGCGAGGTGATCGAGAACCTGATGGAGCTGCACCTGTTCGCCAACCGCGAACCGGGCTGGTGCCTGACCTGCAAGCGCCCGCTGCTGGTCGATGGCGCCATCGAGGGCCTGATCGGCATTTCCCGCGACCTGGGCCAGAAGGACAGCCTCGGCACCCAGTACGAGCAGCTGCGGCTGGCGCTGGCCCACCTCAACGCGCACTACGCCGAGAACGTGCGCATGCAGACCCTGCTGGACATCACCGGCTTCTCGCTGTCCAAACTGGAGCGCAGCTTCCGCAAGGTGTTCCAGATGACCCCGCAGCAGGTGCTGACCCGGCTGCGGATCCAGATGGCCATGCACCTGCTGCACGGTGACGAGAGCATCGCCAGCATCGGCCAGGCCTGCGGTTTCAGCGACCAGAGCGCCTTTACCCGCAAGTTCAAGGCTGAAACCGGTTTCTCGCCGCGTGCCTACCGCGCCCGTATTGGTGGCAGTGTCGGAGAGCCGGCACTGGCCTGAGCCGCCTGCTGCGCTGTGCCTATCCCCGCGGGCATGGGACAGGGTAAGGTGTCGCCCCTGTAGCCCGCCGCCAGCCCTGCCGATGCCCAACTCGATTCCGACCGCTTCGCCGTCCCGCCTCGGACATTCGCTCAAGCCCCGCCAGCTGATCATGATGGGCCTGGGCAGCGCCATCGGCGCCGGGCTGTTCCTCGGCTCGGGCGTGGGTGTGCAGGCGGCCGGTCCGGCGGTCCTGGTGTCGTATCTGGTCGCCGGCGCGCTGGTGATCATCGTGATGAACGCTCTGGGCGAAATGGCGGCGGCCAAACCGACCAGCGGCGCGTTCTCGGTCTATGCCGCCGATGCCATGGGCGCCACCGCCGGTGCCACCGTCGGCTGGTTGTGGTGGGTGCAGCTGGTGATCGTGATCGCCGCCGAGGCGGTGGGAGCGGCCGGTCTGCTGGCCACGGTCTGGCCAGCAGTACCTGTACCGATGGCGGCGCTGGCCTTCATGCTGTTCTTCACCGCCATCAACCTGCTCGGGGTAAAGAACTTCGGCGAGTTCGAATTCTGGTTCGCCATCCTGAAAGTGGCGGCGATCCTGGCGTTCATTGCCATCGGTGTGGCGCTGCTGATGGGTTGGCTCCCGCAGGTGACCTCGCCTGGGCTGAGCAACTTCACCGAGCATGGTGGTTTTGCGCCGAAGGGCCTGGCCGGGATCGGCGCGGCGTTGCTGGTGGTGGTGTTTGCCTTCGGCGGCACCGAGATCGTGGCCGTTGCGGCGGCGGAGACCGAAGATCCGGAGCGCAGCATCGCCCGTGCCATCCGCACCGTGGCGTGGCGCATCCTGGTGTTCTACATCGGCTCGCTGAGCGTGATCATCGCCGTGGTGCCGTGGACCAGCGAGGCGCTGAAGTCGCCCTTCGCCGCGGTGCTGGACATTGCCCGTATTCCGGGCGCAGGCACCGCCATCACCCTGATCGCTGTGATCGCGCTGCTGTCGGCGCTCAATGCCAACCTCTACGGCGCCTCGCGCATGATGTATTCGCTGGCGCAGCGACGTGAAGCCCCGGCCGTGCTGGGCTGGACCGATCCGCGCCAGGTGCCGGTCATCGCCGTGCTGGCCAGCGTCCTGTTCGGTTTCGCCGCCACGGTGATGGAGCTGCTGTTCCCGGACCGGGTGCTGCCGGTGCTGCTGAACATCGTCGGTTCGACCTGCCTGCTGGTGTGGACGCTGTCGCTGGTCTCACAACTGGTGTTGCGCCGCCGCGCGGATCGCCTGGGTACCCGGCTGCCGTTCCGCATGGCGGGCTTCCCGTGGCTGACCGTGTGCGCGCTGGGCATCCTGGCGCTGATCTTCGGCCTGCTGCTGAGCGAGGCGCACACCCGTCTGCAGTTCCTGTCGATGGTTGCGCTGACCGCCACGATCGCCGCCGGCAGCGCCATCGCGCGGCGCATGCGCGAGGCGTGATTCTGTAGAGCCGACCCTACGGTCGAGGCTGCTGTTTGCGCGATCGCCAGCCGAGCATGGGCTCGGCTCTACAACAGGCACACACTCCGCGTGGCACTGTGCGCAGGTGGGCCGCCAGCGGCCCGTCGACCGGGAGTACCGCATGCTGCGCAGTCGCCCCTTCCTGATGTTCACCGGCCAGGCCGAGGCCGCCCTGGCCCTGTACTCCTAGGCCTTCGCCGATTTCCGCCTGCTGGCAATGCAGCGCCATCCGGACGGCGCCGGTGCCGGCGTGCCCGGGCAGGTCCGACAGGCCATCTTCCTGCTCGGTGGCACCCACTACCTGTGCTTTGACAGCCTGGACGTGCACGACTTCACTTTCTCGCCGTCGATCTCGCTGTTCGTCGAGTGCTCCGGCGCAGAGCAGTTCGAGCGCGCGGCACGCGTGCTGGGCGAGGGCGGCCACTGGCTGATGCCGGTGGGCGAGTACGATTTCAGCAACCGCTACGGCTGGGTGCAGGACCGCTTCGGGGTGTCGTGGCAGTTGAGCCTGGGGCAGATGCCGGACCCGTGATCGGTTCAGCCGCTGCGCTCGCCGGGCATGGCCCGGCGCTACCGTAAACGAAAACGGCCCGCTTGCGCGGGCCGTTCCGTCAATCACGCTTCGACTTCATCATCCTTGTAGGCGTCGACCGGGATGCAGGCGCACATCACGTTCTTGTCGCCGTACACGTTGTCGACGCGTGCCACCGGCGGCCAGTACTTGCTCTGCTTCAGGCTGGCCAGCGGGAAGGCAGCCAGTTCGCGCGGGTAGGCGTGGGTCCACTCGCTGGCGGTCACTGCGGTGGCAGTGTGCGGCGCGTTCTTCAGCGGGTTGTCCTCGCGGTCCAGGCGGCCGTCTTCGATCGCGCTGATTTCCTCTCGGATCTGGATCATGGCGTTGATGAAGCGGTCCAGCTCGTGCAGCGACTCACTCTCGGTCGGCTCGACCATCAGCGTGCCGGCCACCGGGAAGCTCAGGGTCGGGGCGTGGAAGCCGAAGTCGATCAGGCGCTTGGCCACATCCTCGGCACCGATGCCGCTGGTCTTCTCCAGCGGGCGCACGTCGAGGATGCACTCGTGCGCCACCAGGCCGTTGCGGCCGGTGTACAGCGTCTTGAAGTGCGGCGCCAGGCGCTTGGCGATGTAGTTGGCGTTGAGCTGCGCGACCTGGGTGGCCTTGCGCAGGCCTTCGCGGCCCATCATCGCGATGTACATCCAGCTGATCGGCAGGATCGAGGCGCTGCCGAAGCTGGCGGCGCTGACCATGCCGACCGGGCCGTTGTCACCCAGCTTGCCCGGCAGGAACGGGGCCAGGTGTTCCTTGACCGCGCACGGGCCAACGCCCGGGCCGCCACCGCCGTGCGGAATGCAGAAGGTCTTGTGCAGGTTCAGGTGCGAAACGTCCGAACCCCACTTGCCGGGCTTGGCCACGCCGACCAGGGCGTTCATGTTGGCGCCGTCGGTGTACACCTGGCCGCCGTGCTTGTGGATGATCTCGCAGATCTCGACCACCTCTTCCTCGAACACGCCGTGCGTGGACGGGTAGGTCATCATGATCGCGGCCAGGCGGTCGCTGTACTTCTCGGCGTTGAGGCGGATGTCTTCCACATCGACATTGCCGTTGGCATCGGTCTTGGTAACCACCACCTTCATGCCGCACATCTGCGCCGAGGCCGGGTTGGTGCCGTGCGCCGAATCCGGGATCAGGCAGATGTCGCGGTGGCCTTCGCCGCGCGAGCGGTGGTAGGCGCGGATCGCCAGCAGGCCGGCGTACTCGCCCTGTGCGCCGGAGTTCGGCTGCAGGCTGACCGCGTCGTAGCCGGTGCATTCGACCAGCATCGCTTCCAGCGTGTCGATCAGTTCCTTGTAGCCCAGCGCCTGGTCGGCCGGTACCAGCGGGTGGATCTGCGAGAACTCCGGCCAGGTCACCGGAATCATCTCGGCGGTGGCGTTGAGCTTCATGGTGCACGAACCCAGCGGGATCATCGTGCGGTCCATCGCCAGGTCCTTGTCGGCCAGCGAACGCAGGTAGCGCAGCAGTTCGTGCTCGCTGTGGTGGGTGTTGAACACCGGATGGGTCAGGAACGCAGACTGGCGCAGCAGGCCGGCCGGCAGCGCGTCGGCGGTGCTTGCGTCCAGCGCATCGATGTCGGCCTGCGCGCCGAACACGGCGGCCAGCGCGACCACGTCGGCGCGGGTGGCGGTCTCGTCCAGGCTGATGCCGACCGAGTCGCTGTCGATCGCGCGCAGGTTGTAACCGGCGGCGCGTGCCTTGGCATGGATCTCATCGGCGTGCACGCCGGTGACGTGCAGGGTGTCGAAGAAGTCGCCACCGACCTGCACGCCGGCGTTGCGCAGTGCCGCAGCCAGGATGGCGGCCAGGCGGTGGGTGCGGCGGGCGATGCGGGTCAGGCCTTCCGGGCCATGGTAGACCGCATACATCGAGGCCATCACTGCCAGCAGCACCTGTGCGGTACAGATGTTGGAGGTGGCCTTCTCGCGGCGGATGTGCTGCTCACGGGTCTGCAGGGTCAGTCGGTATGCCGGGTTGCCCTGGGCATCGACCGAAACGCCGATCAGGCGGCCCGGCATCGAGCGCTTGTAGGCGTCACGGCAGGCCATGAAGGCGGCGTGCGGGCCACCGAAGCCGAACGGCACGCCGAAACGCTGGCTGTTGCCGACCACGATGTCCGCGCCCCATTCGCCCGGGGCAGCCAGCAGGGTCAGGGCCAGCAGGTCGGTGGCCACGGCCACCAGGCCGCCGCGTGCGTGCACGGCATCGACCAGCGCCTTGTAGTCACCGACCTGGCCGAAGGTGTCCGGGTACTGCAGCAGCAGGCCGAAGGCTTCTGCTTCCAGTGCCTCGGCCGGGGTGCCGACGCGCAGCACGATGCCCATGGGCTCGGCGCGGGTGCGCAGCAGTTCCAGGGTCTGCGGGTGCACGGCATCGTGCACGAAGAAGGTGTCCGACTTCGACTTGGCCGAACGCTTGGCCAGGGTCATCGCTTCGGCGGCGGCGGTGGCTTCGTCCAGCAGCGAGGCGTTGGCGATTTCCATGCCGGTCAGGTCGGCGCACAGGGTCTGGAAGTTGATCAGCGCTTCCATGCGGCCCTGCGAGATTTCCGCCTGGTACGGGGTGTAGGCGGTGTACCAGGCCGGGTTTTCCAGGATGTTGCGCAGGATCACGTTCGGCGTGTGGGTACCGTAGTAGCCCTGGCCGATGAAGCTGCGCAGCACGGTGTTCTTGTCGGCGATCGCACGGATCTTCGCCAGTGCCTGCACTTCGGTCATCGACTCCGGCAGCGCCAGCGGCGCCGGCGACTTGATCTTGGCCGGCACGATGGCATCGGTCATCGCATCCAGCGACGCGTGGCCGACGACGTCGAGCATCTGCGCGATCTCGGCATCGTTGGGGCCGATGTGGCGCTCGACGAACGCATTGTGGTGCTCGAGCTCACGCAGGGAAGGGGTGTTCTGGGACATGGCGAAGGATCCGTCAGGAAAGGGCACACGCACGGGCACAAGCCGCCGGTCGGCGGTCTGCGGGGCGCCCCTCTGTCCTTTTGCCTGAGAGTTTGGAAGCGCGGAAAACCGCGGCTTCGTGCCCCTTCGGCGCCGGATCGAACCGGTCTCTCCAGAGTTCTGTTACGGGTGGTATCGGGCCTGAGCGATTACGGGCGTTGCGCCTTCGGCAGCGGTGTTCCGCTTCTCCCACCGTGTTGCCCGCCGATTATAGCCCGTTGCGGGCCCGCTGGCCGCGCCCCGGCGCGGGCCCGCGGCTGAATGGCCGATGGCCCGGCCGTGCGTTTTGTGCACCGCTGCATGGCATCGGGCGCAATCCCCACCTATGATGGGCGGATACCCGAATTCATCTGGCGCCGTCCCCGTTGCAGCGGGACCGGCGCCCGCCGTGCGTGCCGCGCATGGCCCTGCCGGACGCTTCCTTCATGACCGCCGCCGTTGCTCCCTCCACCCGCCGCATGGCCCTGCTGCTTGCCGGCCTGGCCATGTTCGGCCCGTTCTCGATCGATACCATCTTCCCCGCGTTCCCGCAGCTGGCGCAGCGCCTGTCGGTGGACGAGGTGGCGGTGCAGCAGACCATCAGCGTGTACCTGCTGTTCTATGGCCTGATGAGCCTGGCGCATGGCCCGCTGTCCGATGCGTGGGGGCGCAAGCGGGTGATCCTCGGTGGCCTGGTGGTGTTCGTCGGCGCCTCGGTCGGCTGTGCGCTGTCCACCGATCTGGCCACGCTGCTGGCGTTCCGCGCGCTGCAGGGCCTGTCGGCGGGTGTCGGCATGATCGTCGGCCGCGCGGTGATCCGCGATCTCTACCATGGCCACGACGCGCAGCGCCTGATGAGCCAGGTGTCGATGCTGTTCGGCATCGCCCCGGCCATCGCGCCGATCATCGGTGGCTGGATCCTGCTCAGTGGCGCCGGCTGGCCGCTGATTTTCTGGTTCCTGGTGGTGTTCGCGCTGGTCCTGCTGGCAGCCACTGCACGCTACCTGCCGGAGACCCATCCGGTCGAAGCGCGCGTGCCGTTGTCGCCGCACGCGTTGATGCGCGATTACGTGCGCATCGGTTTCAACCCGCGCTTCCTGCGCCTGGCGCTGGCCGGCAGCATCGGCTTCGGTGGCATCTTCCTGTACATCTCGTCGGCGCCGGTGTTCGTGATGCAGCACCTGCACCTGGGCGAGGGCGGTTTCGCCTGGTTGTTCATCCCCACCATCGGCGGCATGACCACCGGCTCGTTCCTGTCCGGGCGCATGGCCGGGCACACCACGCCCACCCGCCAGGTCGCCATCGGTTTCAGCCTGTGCGCGCTGTCGGCGCTGCTGAATGTCGGCTACGTGGCGCTGTCGCCGCAGTTCGTGTTGCCGTGGGCAGTGCTGCCGATCTTCCTGGGCGGCATGGGCATGGCGCTGATCTTCCCCATCCTGGCGCTGGCGGTGCTGGACATGTATCCGCACCAGCGCGGCCTGGCCTCGTCGCTGCAGGCCTTCGTGCAGCTGATGATCAGCACCGTGGTGGCCGGCGTGGTGTCGCCGTTGCTCAGTGCCAGCCCGCTGCACCTGGCGCTGGGCCAGGCCGCGTTCTTCGGCGCCGGCTTCGTGTTCTGGTACTGGGAACACCAGCGTGAACGCGCGGCGCAGGCAGCCTGCACGGGCCATTGAGCAGCGCGCAGGGGTAGGGCAGGCCGCGATGCCCGCAACGCTTGCGGCGAGGAACGACCGGACTAGGCTGGGCACTCCAGCCAGCCGGTGCGTGGATGCACGACAGCCAGCCGATCCGATGTCGTTGCATGAGGTTCCCCCATGGCTGCGCAGCAGACCTATCGCCTGTTCGAGGTGGCGCTGAAGGAGCGCCGCGTTCTTTCTCCTTCCCTGGACCGCATGGTATTCACCGGTGCCGACGTGGCGCGGATGAAGACCGAAGGCCCGGACCAGCGCATCAAGGTGTTCTTCCCCTTGCCCGGCCAGGACGTGCCGCCGGTGCCCAGCGGCGAGGACTGGTATCCGCGCTACCGGGCACTTCCGGACGACCAGCGCCCGCCCATGCGCACCTACACGATCCGGCAGTTGCGTGCCGAGCAGGGCGAGGTCGACGTTGATTTCGTGCTGCATGGCGAAACCGGGCCGGCCTCGCGCTGGGCCGTCCACGCTCGCCCGGGCGACCGCGTAGTGCTGCTGGCCCCCGATGCCGACTGTGCCGACAGCAGCGAAGGCTGGGAATGGAAACCGCCGATGGGAGTCGGCCAGGTGCTGCTGGTGGCGGATGAAACCGCGCTGCCGGCGGTGGCCGGCATCCTCGAGGAACTGGCGGCCATGGTCGATCCGCCGCGCACGCTGGCGCTGCTGGAGGTGGCGCAGGCCGGTGATGCCGTGCACCTGAAGGCGCCCTCCAGCGCCGAGCTGGTCTGGCTGCCGCGCGGGCGGGCCGCCTACGGACAGCCGTTGCTGCAGGCGGTCCAGGCGCGGTTGGCAGCGGCCCCGGGCGCGGCGGCCGGCGATGCGCCGGATGAGATCGACGTCGATACGCAGATCCTCTGGGAGCAGGCCGATACCCGCGTGGCCGGGCCGCTGTATGCCTGGGTGGCAGGCGAGGCGGCGGCGGTAATGGCGATCCGTCGCCACCTGGTCCGCGACTGCGGGCTGGACCGCCGCGCGATCACCTTCATGGGCTACTGGCGGCACGGCAAGGTGCTGGACTGACCGTGCTGGATCGAGCACGCGTGAAGCAGCGCTGCGGGCGGGGTGCGTTATCCTTGCGCCCCCTTCGCAGCGGTACCGCACCATGTCCACCAGCTCCAAGACCCGCCGCGACCAGCGCCGTCGCCAGGAAAAGCAGGCCGCCAACAAGGCAGCCGCGCAGGCGTCGCCGGTGGAGCCGCATGCCGAACTGCGCGACGCGCAGCGCACCCTGCTGGCCGGTGTCGTTCGCCGCGATGGCGAATGGGTGCTGGGCATGGATGGCCGCATCGCCGGCCACAGCGAGAGCGCTGCGCAGGTGCTGGCGCTGATCATGCAGGCCGGTGAGCTGCACGAACGCAATGGCACGCCGGTGCGCCTGATGTACTCCGATGCACTTCGTGATGCCGCACAGGCCGAAGCAAAGGAGAAGGGCCAGACCTTCGAGGAGTTCAAGGCCGAGCTGGCCGCGGCGATGGCAGCGAAGAAGAACAGCTGATCGCTGTTGCGGTAGAGCCGGCCGCTGGCCGGCTGCCAGACGGATTTCCACCGTGCAGTTGCCGGCCGCGGCCGGCACTACCAGAAAGGGGCGGATCCTCGCGGACCCGCCCCTTTTCTCATTTCGCCGCCGGGGCCGCGTTGGCCTGCCAGCCGCACATCTGGCCTTCGTTCTGCTGCTTCAGCCACTCGTTGACCGGTGTGAAGTACTCGATCATCGGGCCGGCATCGAGCTTGTCGGTGCCGGTCAGCTCCTTCAGCGTGGCCTGCCACGGCTGGCTGGCACCTTTGCTCAGCATCGCCCAGTACTTCTGACCGGCTTCCTTGTTGCCGTAGAAGGTGCACTCATGCAGCGGGCCCTTGTACCCCGAGGCGTCGCACAGGCCCTTGTAGAACTGGAACTGCAGGATGCGCGCCAGGAAGTAACGGGTGTACGGGGTGTTGCCCGGCACGTGATACTTCGCGCCCGGATCGAAGAATTCTTCGCCACGGCTGCTGGCCGGGGCCACGCCCTGGTACTTGGCCTTCAGGTCCCACCATGCCTTGTTGTAGTTGTCGGCGGTGATCGAGCCATCGAACACGCCCCAGCGCCAGCGGTCGATCATCAGCCCGAATGGCAGGAACGACACGCCCGACAGCGCCATGCGCATCTGGTTGTTGATGACCGCCTCGCGGCTTTCGGTCGGCGCGTCGACCAGGCCGATCGAGCTGAGGTACTTGGGCGTCATCGCCAGCACGATGGTGTCGCCGATCGCTTCATGGAAGCCGTCGTTGGCACCGCCCTGGAACAGCGGCGGCAGCGGGTTGTAGGCCAGGTCGTAATAGATGTGGCCCAGCTCGTGGTAGATGGTGGTGAAATTCTCTTCGTTTGGCTTGATGCACATCTTTGTGCGCACGTCGCCTTCCATGTTCATGTCCCAGGCGCTGGCGTGGCAGACCACGTCGCGGTCGTCAGGCTTGATGAACTGGGTTTTTTCCCAATACGACTGCGGCAGTGACGGCATGCCCAGCGACACGTAGAAGTCCTGCGCGCGCTCGGTCATCTGCTTGGCGGTGCGCAGTTCGGCTTCGCGCTGCGCCTTGTACTGGGCCGCCACACTGGCGTCCTTGCCGGCCTTGGCCAGCGCCGCGCTCAGGTTGGTCTGGTACTGCTTTTCCAGTGCAGCGGTGATGTCCAAGCTGCCGGCACCCGGATATGGTTCCAGCTGGTCCCACAGGTTGGACCAGTCCTGCTGCCACATGTTGCCCAGCAGGTGCGCGGCGATCAGGCCATTGCCCACTTCGGCCTTGTCCTTGCCGTAGGTCTTGTCCAGCTTGGCGCGCGCATAGCAGTGCAGCTGTTCGTACATCGGCTTGACCTGTTCCCACAGGCGATCGGTTTCCGGGCCGATCTGCTCCGGCGGCATGTCATAGCCGCTGCGCCACATCTGGCCGGCATCGGTGAAGCCCATGCCCTTGGCGCCTTCGTTCACCAGGCCGACGAACTTCTGATAGTCGCCGCGCATGTTCTTGGTGGTGCTGTGCCAGCCCTGCCAGGCGTCGAGCTGCTTGTCGTAGTCGCGGCTGCGTGCCAGCACCTGCTCCAGCTCGCCCAGCTGCCGGCAGGAGTTCGGGTCGTTGGCATCGGTGCAGTACTTGCCGGCGCCATAGCTGCCTTCCATGCGCGTGGCGATCTGGGTCAGCTCGGCCAGTTTGGCCGGGTCGCGCGGCGCCGGCATCGACGACATCAGCTTCAGCAGGTGGATCGCGCGCTTGCTGTCCTCGCTCATCGGCTTGCCGTCGAACTTGGCGGCCTGTTCGATCCAGCTGTTGAGCTGGGTCAACGAGCGTTCGTTGGCTTTGGCTGCGATGCGTTCGGAATCACTGTTGATATAGGTGGAGGACAGCCATTGCGCCGAGGTCATCTCCGGGTAGGCGGCCTTGAACTCGGCATTGATGCGGGCCACGAACTGGTCGGCGGTTTCGCCGGCCGGGGCGCTGCTGCTGGCGGTATCGGTACCTGGCGCAGCTTCCTTCTTGCAGGCGGCCAGGGCCAGCGTGGCGGCGGCGATTGCCGAGGCCAGCAGGAGATGACGGTGTTTCACGGGCGGTCCTTGGGTGGTGAACGACGGCCGAAGGCTAGTGGGCCGTCGCTGCCACCGCAAGTGGCGGAAGTCGGCCGGGCCGCGCCCGGCACCCGCAGAGGCTTTCAAGCAAGGGCAAAGGCCGAAGCAACAGCAACAGCGGACTATCCGTGGTTTGGCGGGGCGCGTCCGGTTGCGGGGGGCGCCGTAAATCCGTCCATGGAGGCTCGGTCGCGCCATCCATGGCGCTCACGCCCCCGCAACCGGACCCACCCCGCCTTCGACAGATTTCCGCGACGTGTCATTGATCCACGCCATGCGTGGATGCTTTTCGAATTCAATTCGACTATTCGATTCCGATGGAAATTCATCCACGCATGGCGTGGATCTACCAGATCGGGACAATCTGTCAGAGGTGGAGCGGTGTCGGAGTGCGGGGTGTCAGCCGCATGGATGCGGCTGCCAAGCCTACATGGACGTACTTGCGGCGTCCCCGCATTCCGACACCGCCCCGCCAAGCCACGAATCGCCTGCTTCTGCTGTTGCCGTTGCTTGTGCAGTGGCCTCGGCGGGTGCAGGGCGCAGCCCTGCCGACAAACCCTCAACTCTCGCAGTTGGCGAACACGTCGCGGTCGCGCTCGTATAGCGAGGTCTTCACCTGCATCAGGCCCAGCACCGACGGGAACAGGTTGTCATGGTCGGTATATGCCGTCGAGCGCTTGCGCACGCATTGCAGGTCCAACCCGCGGCTGCTCGCGAAGCCCGGCGAGAACCACATCGTCATCGGTACCCGGGTCTGCTCGGCCGGGGCGATGGCGTAGGGCACGCCGTGCAGGAACAGGCCTTTTTCGCCCAGCGACTCGCCGTGGTCGGACAGGTAGATCATCGCCGTGTCGTAGTCCTGCATGCCCTGCAGCGTGCCGATGGTCTTGCTCAGGAAGTGATCGGTGTACAGCACGGCATTGTCGTAGCTGTTGGTGATCTCTTCGCGCGAGCAGCGGCCGATGTCACGGGTGTCGCAGGTTGGCTTGAAGCGGGCAAAGGCGGCCGGATAACGCTCGAAGTACGCAGGGCCATGGTTGCCCAGCTGGTGCAGCACCACCACCCGGTCGCCGGGCCTGGCCCGCACCTGGGTGGCCAGGTCCTGCAGCAGGATCTCATCCATGCAGCGGCCATCGGCGCACAGGCCCGGCGTGGTGGCATCGGACAGCGACTGGAAGTCCAGGCCTTCGCACACGCCCTTGCAGCCGGACTGGTTGTCACGCCACAACGGCACGATGCCGGCGCGGTCCAGGACGTGCAGCAGCGACTGGTGCGCACGGATCTTCTTTTCGTCGTAGTCGTGACGACCCCATGGCGAGAACAGGCACGGTAGCGAAACCTCGGTGCTGGTGCCGCACGAGTGCATGTCCGGGAAATTGATCACGCTGGCCTGCGCCAGTTCCGGGGTGGTGTTGCGGCCACCGTTGAGCCCCCAGTTCTGCGCACGCACGGTCTCGCCCATGACGATCACCAGCAGGCGCGGCTTGCTGGCCGGCGCGCGCGGGGTGGCCTTGGCATCGGTACCGATCGGCAGCTTCGGCGCGCGCTGCACCGGATTGTCGCCACGCAATGCACGCGGCATGCCCAACAGGACATTGGCCGGTGTCGCGAGATAGCGCACTTCACGCTGGTTGCGCATCAGTGCCGAGACATCCTGGAACGAGATCAGGGCACCGCCGATGGCGGTCACTGCGGCCACCGCCAGGAAGCCCAGCCGCGACATCAGGCTGCGGCCCCAGCTGCGGCGGCGCAGCTGCACGCGCCACAGCACGATCATCGGCAGCACCGCAAGCAACAGCACCGGCCACAGCAGCGACACGGTCATCAGCTCGCGGCTTTCCTTGGGGTCGGTTGCCAGCACGTTGCGCAGCATGTCCGCATCCAGGTAGATGTGGTAGCGGCTCATGTAGTGCGCGGCGAATGCGGTCACCAGCAGCAACAGGCTGATCACCACCTTGGCGTTCCAGCGCCAGACCAGGATGCCCAGCAGCACGCCGTGAGCGCCCAGCAGCAACAGCAGCAGTGAAAGCGCGTAGCGCAGGCTGCCTGGATGGCTGGCCATCGCGCTGTGCCAGAACAGGCCATTGCCGGCCACCGCGAAGAACAGGCTGGTCAGCGCGATCAGCGCTTCGGTGGACAGCTGCGGCCGCCAGTGGCGTAGACCCGCAAGGGCGGGGAGGCGGGCGGGCCGTTGGACCGATGCGCTCATGCGTTTGCCTCCTGGCGGTTGGCATGGTTCGGTTGACGGTGTGTCAGGACGCGCTTGACGATGAGATACAGGCCCAGCGAAAGCAACCAGCAGATCAATGCAGTGGCAACGTCATGCGAAAGGAAATGTGCACCGCGCAGCTGCTGGCTGATGCCGAACACCAGGCCGGCGCCGAGGCCGATCCACAACCCGGTCCAGCGCCACGACGGGCGCCATAGCAGGGCGAAATAGTACAGACACAGCCAGGCGTAGCCAGCACTGGCGTGACCGGCCGGGAAGCAGGCCTGCGCGGCCATGCCAGCGGGGCGCGCCGTGAAAAGCCCGATGAAAGGCTGGTGGCCACCGTAGCGCAGCAGGTCCCACGGGCATTCCATCGGCACCAGCGACTTCAGCAGGGAGATCGCGCCGGTGCCCAGTGCCATGGCAATCACGACATAAAGCAGCGCCCATTGCAGGGTGCGATCGCGACCCTTACGCCAGTGGTGGAAGCACAGCAGGATCACGACCAGCGCCGCCGCCGTGCTCAACCATTTGCCGGCCTTGTGCACGACGCTGCGGGTGATCCAGGCGTCCTGCAGCGCCCAGTGGCTGCCTTCAAGACGGAACAGGTGATCGGCCACCCATTGATCACCGCCGAAGTCCATCAGCAGCGTAAACAATGGCAGACCGATTGCGACAGGCAGCCAGAGGTGAGTTACGGCAAATCGAGACGCCAGTGGTGTCGCAAGCGGCGCTACCGCATCAAGGGGACGGACGGGCATGCTGGGGAAGGGCGGTTTGGGAATCCGCAGTCATGCTCGTCACCCGCATGTCGGAGAAGGGTCGGACGCCCGTTCGCACTGGGTTAATGATTCCCCGGCACGAGTCAACGTTCAGTCTTCTTCGGCGGTCGAGCCGGCCCGTTCGGCGTGGCATTGCGGGTCCCAGGCCGTACCGGGAAGCAGTTGCCAACGATTCCTGTTGGCCATGCCGATGTCGATCACTTTGGCCGGGTCCACGCAGGGACTCATTGCATCGTCCAGCACCAGCAGCCAGCGCTTGTCCGGCGCTTCGGCGAGCCAGGGGCCGGCATCGTGCCATTGCTCGGCCCAAGGCCGCTTGAAGCCGAACTCGCGCACCGCGCGGTCGGCCTGCAGCAGGTTCTGCTCGCGCCAGGCGACCAGCGCCAGTTCGGCGTCCGGCCCGATCCGTGCGCCGACCCGGCGCATCAGCGCCGACGCCGAAGCGTAGGGATCCAGCGCCGGAATCAACACCAGGCCGTAGAGCATCCACAGCATGCCGTGGGTCAGCAGCACCAGCGTTGCGGCGCGGCGCACCCGCAGCCACACGATCAGCGTGGCCAGGGCGATGGCGAAGGTCAGCAGGCCATCGCCCAGCACCGGCAGCAGCGTATCGGGCATTGCCCGGCGCTCAAGCTGCGCAAGGGCCCAAGGGTGTTCGGTCAACAGCATGACGCCGAGCACGCCGGTGGCCAGCATCAGCACCACGCTGTAGCCGAACAGGTAGCGGCGCACGCACAGCCGGCGCAGCAGGCCCGGCAGCAGTGGCGCCGCCGCCAGTGCCATTGCCGGCAGCATCGGCAGCACATACACCTCACGCTTGCCCGGGCTGGCGCTGAAGAACACCAGCACCAGAACGGCCCAGCCGAGCAGCAGCCACTGCCGGCGGTCGCCTCGGCGGAGGCGGCGCCACCAGGGTCTGAACAGCATCGGCAGCAACAGGCTGCCGGGCAGCCACAGGGTCAGGATCACCTGCAGGTAGTACCAGACCGGTTGGCGGTGGTGCCAGGCGTTGGCATAGCGAGTACCGGTCTGCTTGAACAACAGCTCATGCGCGTAGGCCTGCAGTTCGGCGCTGGGCGTGTGCAGCAGGGCCCAGCCCAGCGGCGCAAGCCACACCGACACGCCCAGCAGGAAGGCCGGGATCAGCCACAGCAGCGTTGCCGGGTGCGGACCATCCCCCCTGAGGCCGCGGCAACGCTGGTACAGCCACCAGCCGAACCATGGCAGCACCATCAACAGCGGCAGGAAACCCACACCCTTGGTCACTGTCCCCAGGCCGGCCGCGAAACCCGCCAGCCACAGTGCGGGCAGGTTGCGGCGCTCGCAGAGATGGCGCATCAGGCCCCACAGGGCCACCGTGGTCATGCCCACCAGCACCATGTCGATCTGCGCGCGCTTGGCCATCAGCCCGAACTGCAGGGTGCAGAACAGCGCCGCCAAGGCATACAGGGAATGCCGCGGTGACCACAGCCGGCGTGCCAGATCCGACACCAGCCACAGGCTGAGCAGGGCGCCCAGCAGCGACGGCAGCAGGAACGACCACTGCCAGCTGCCGACGATCTCGTAGGCCGCCGCCTGCAGCCACATGAAGACCGGCGGCTTCTCCGCATACAGCTCCACGCCCCGGTGCGGCAGCAGCCATTGCCCGCTTTCGACCATGGTCCGGGCCGCCAGCACGAAGCGCGGCTCGTCCGGCGGCTGCGGCTGCCGAAGGCCGATCCCCGCTGCCAGCGCAGCAACGATCAACAGCCACAACAGGGGCAGGCGCCAACGGCGGGGCAGGGCTACGGGCACGGCAGGCTCCGGGAGCAAAACGGCCATTCTGAGGTGGCAGGGGTGGGAAAAGCGTCAGAGCGGGGCCGGGGCGACCGCATTCCGACATGCGCGGCGCTACCATGGTACGAACTTCCGTGGGTGTTTCGTGCATGCGTCTGTTGGTGATCGAGGACAACCGCCAGCTGGTAGCCAACCTGTTCGACTATTTCGAGTCGCGCGGGCATGTGCTTGACGTGGCCCCGGATGGCATCACCGGCCTGCACCTGGTCGGCAGCCACCCTTACGACGCCGTGATCCTGGACTGGATGCTGCCGCGCATGGAGGGCCCGGAGGTGCTGCGCCGGCTGCGCGCCGAGCAAGCATCGGAAGTGCCGGTGATCATGCTGACCGCGCGTGACGAGCTGCCGGACAAGATTGCCGGCTTCCGCGCCGGTGCCGACGACTACCTGACCAAGCCGTTCGCGCTGCCAGAACTGGAGGTGCGGCTGGAGGCGCTGTTGCTGCGTGCGCAGGGCCGCAACCCGCGCAAGCGCCTGCAGGTGGGCGACCTGGTACTGGATCTGGCAACGCTGGAGGCCCAGCGTGGGGGCCAGCTGCTGCACCTGTACCCGGCCTGCCGCAAATTGCTGGAAGTGCTGATGCGGGCCAGCCCGGGGGCGGTGACACGACAGCAGCTGGAGTTCGCCCTGTGGGGCGATGAGCCGCCGGATGGTGACCTGCTGCGCTCGCACGTCTACGAGTTGCGTCGCAGCGTCGACGGCCCGTTCGCCAAGAAACTGATCCACACGCTGCCGCGGGTGGGCTACCGGTTGGCGGTGAGTTCCACCAGCGATGCCGGCAAGGATGACGATGAAGGCGCGTAAGCCGGGCCCGTTGTACCGTCGGGTCGTGTGGTGGTTGCTGGGCTATCTGGCGCTGCTTTCACTGGCGGTGTTCAGCGTTGGCAACTATGTGCACGAGCATGCCGAGCACGCCGCCTGGCGCGCACTGCTCAACTCCGAACTGGACAGCATCGTCGAGCACGTCGAGCATGAGCCGCATTACCGCTGGCAGGATTCGGACACGCTCAGCCTGTATCGCTTCGATGCGGTCAACCTGCCCGACGCTCTGCGTACGTTGCATCCGGGGCTGCATGACGGCGTAATGATCAAGGGCCGTGAGACGGCGGTGATGGTGCGCGAAACCGAGTCGATGGGCCGGGTCGCGCTGGTTCTGGACATTTCCGATTTTCATGACCTGGAACAGTTCGCCACGCGCTGGGTGATGCTGGCCGGGGTGATCATGATCTTCGTCACCGTACTGATGGCGTCGTTCGGCATGGAACGCATGGTGCGCCCGCTGAGCCTGCTGGCACAGCACATCGCCGCGTTGCGGCCGGGCGTGCAGGGCCAGCGCATCGAGGTCGATCCACGCGGCAGTTCCGAACTGCATACCATCGCCGATGCACTGAACGATTACCTTGACCGCAATGAGCAGTTCGTCGAGCGTGAGCGGGTCTTCATCAGCACCGCCAGCCACGAACTGCGCACGCCGATCGCCGTGATGACCGGTGCCGCCGAACTGGCACTGGAGCAACCGGGCCTGCCCGAGCGCGCCCGCCAGCAGATGCAGCGGGTGTTGCGCACGGCGCAGAGCGTGGAGCAGTTGATCGAGCTGCTGCTGGTGCTGGCGCGCGATCCGGCGCGCCTGGCGGTGCGTGCCGAGCGCATCGCGCTGGACCAGCTGCTGCCGGAGATCGTCGACGACCATCGCTACCTCCTCGGCGACAAGGACCTGAGCATCGGTATCCAGGCCGCGCCGGTGGATATCGTCGCGCCGATGGCGGTGGTGCAGGCGGCGATCGGCAACCTGCTGCGCAATGCCATCGAGAACAGCGGTCGCGGCCATATCGAACTGCAGCTGAGTCCGTCGGCGGTGCTGACCCTGCAGGACCCCGGGCACGGCATGAGCCCGGAGGAGATCGCGGCGATCCATGCACGCATGGCCCGCGGCGGGCGTGCCGACCGTGGCAGCGGCATCGGCCTGGACCTGATCGCGCGGCTGTGTGAACACCTGGGCTGGACACTGCAGTTGCAGCCCTGCGAGCCGCGCGGGACACGCGTCACCCTGGACTTTGGCGCTTCGCGCCCGGCCTGATCAAGCGGCCGACCTGCTCCGCGCTGCGGCATGACCCGGCGTGAAGACAGTGTTAATCTGGAACTGCGCCGCTTTATGCGGCGCTTTTTTTTCCGCTCTTTCGATCGACAGAGGATACCATGCCGACCGAACCCGCTACCGCCCTGATCAGCAACGATATCGTTGGACTGGGCCTGATCGCCGCCACCCTGGCCCTGATCTTCTGGGCTGCCAGTGGTCCGACCCCCTTGTTGAAGAAGATCTTCGCCTGGGTGCCGGCGCTGCTGCTGTGCTACTTCATTCCCGCCATCTACAACACCGCCGGTGTCATCGATGGCCACAACACCTCGCTGTACAACCCGGTCGCGCGTGACGTGCTGCTGCCGGCTGCACTGGTCCTGCTGACCCTGTCGATCGATCTGAAGGGCGTCATCAAGCTCGGCCCGAAGCTGTTGCTCGTGTTCTGTGCCGGTACCGCTGGCATCATGCTCGGCGCAATCGTCTCGTTCCAGCTGATGAAGCTGATCCACCCGGAAACCGTGGCCGGTGATACCTGGGCCGGCATGGCCGCGCTGGCCGGCAGCTGGATCGGTGGCGGCGCCAACATGGTGGCCATGCGCGAGGTGTTCGGCACCGACGCCACCACCTTCGGCCAGTTCGCCGTGGTCGACGTGGCCTGTGCCAGCCTGTGGATGGCGATCCTGCTGTTCCTGGCCAACCGCGCGCAGCAGATCGATACCCGCAACGGGGCCGACACCCGCGCCATCGACGAGATGAAGGCACGGATCAGCGCCTACGAGGCACAGAACGCGCGCATCCCCAGCATGACCGACCTGATGGTGATCGTCGGCGTGGCACTGGGTGGCGTCGGCCTGGCCCACGCCATCGCCGCGCCGCTGTCGGGCTGGTTCAAGGCCAATATCAGCTGGGCCAGCCAGTTCAGCCTGGACAGCCAGTTCGTGTGGGTGATCCTGCTGTCCACGGCGATGGGCCTGGGCCTGAGCTTCACCCGTGCGCGCCGGCTGGAAGCGGCAGGCGCTTCGCGGCTGGGCACGGTGTTCCTTTACTTCCTGATTGCCTGCATCGGCATGCAGATGAACCTGCTGTCGCTGCTGGACAGGCCGTGGCTGTTCCTGCTCGGCGCGATCTGGATGGCCACCCACGTGCTGGTGCTGTGGGTGGTGGCCAAGCTGCTGCGCGCGCCGCTGTTCTTTTTCGCCATTGGTTCGCAGGGCAACATCGGCGCAGCCGCTTCGGCTCCCGTGGTGGCAGCAGCGTTCCACCCGACGCTGGCGCCGGTGGGCGTGCTGCTGGGTACGGTGGGCTATGCCACCGGCACCGGGCTGGCGTATGTCACCGGCCTGATCCTGAAGTGGATGGCCGGGGCCTGAGTCCTGAGCTGACGATCATGTTGCGTGTTCACGGCAATTGCCGTGGACACGCTTTCCCCGTGCAGAGCCGAGCCCACGCTCGGCTTTCTTTTTGCGTGCCACCGGATAGATCCACATCATGCGTGGATGCACTTCATGGGTATCCATGAACAAAGAAAGGACAGATCCGTTTCCCCGCGGAAACGGATCTGCCTCCTGATGCTTCTTGCCGTCAACGGAAATCTGTCGAAGGTGGGGTGGTGTCGGATGGCGGGGTATCCGCGGCATGGATGCCGCGGCCAAGCCCCCAAGGACGGGTTTACGGCGTCCCCGCCATCCGACACCACCCCGCCAAATTCACGGAAAACCAGAGCCGACGCTTTCGCCGTTGCAGTTGCAGTTGCCTCTGCGGGTGCCGGGCTGCAAGCCCGGCACCCAACCCTCAACAGCAGCGGCCACCATTGCGCCCACCGTAGCGCGCTTCCTGGCGTTCGCGGAAGAACGTCTTGTAGTCCATTGGCTCCTGGTCCGGGTGCTTTTCCAGCATGTGCCGGACATAGTTGTCGTAATCGGGAATGCCACAGCACAGACGTGCGGTCTGCACCAGGCGCCGCCAGATGCGGCGGTGCGCCTGGTACTGGCCGGCGGGAACCAGTTGCGTGCTCATCACAGATCCACCATTTCGTGCGGCTTCAGTGCCACGTAAGGGGTCTCGCGGTCGCTGCGCTGCGGATTGCGGCGTGCCGCCAGGATGGTCTTGATCGAATACACCAGCACAGCGCCCACCACCAGCAGGAACAGCGCGGTCAGGCCGGTGTTGACGTAGGCGTTGACCACGATCTGCTTCATCTGCGCCACCGATTTGGCCGGTGCGGTGATGGTGTCGCTGGCAATGGCAGCCTGGAACTTGTGTGCCTGGGCCAGGAACCCCTGTGCTGGGTTGCTGTCGAAGATCTTGATGAAGCCGGCATAGGTGGTGCAGATCAGCAGCCACACCGCCGGTACCGCAGTGACCCACGCATAGCGGTCGCGCTTCATCTTGAACAGCACTACCGTGCCCAGCATCAGCGCGATACCGGCCAGCATCTGGTTGGAGATGCCGAACAACGGCCACAAGGTCTGGATGCCGCCGAACGGATCGACCACACCGGTGTAGAGCAGGTAGCCCCACAGCGCCACGCAGCCGGCGGTACCGATGATGTTGGCGGTCCACGACTCGGTCTTCTTCAGCGCCGGGACGAAGTTGCCCAGCAGGTCCTGCAGCATGAAGCGTCCGGCACGGGTGCCAGCGTCCACCGCGGTCAGGATGAACAATGCTTCGAACAGGATCGCGAAGTGGTACCAGAACGCCATCATTGCGTCGCTGCCACTGGGGATCGCTTCGTGCAGGATCTGCGCGATGCCCACCGCCAGTGTCGGTGCACCACCTGCACGATGCAGGAT
Source organism: Stenotrophomonas maltophilia group sp. msm1 (assembly GCF_032025805.1). Taxonomy (NCBI): domain Bacteria; kingdom Pseudomonadati; phylum Pseudomonadota; class Gammaproteobacteria; order Lysobacterales; family Lysobacteraceae; genus Stenotrophomonas; species Stenotrophomonas maltophilia group sp. msm1. The sequence continues at coordinate 182,521 of NZ_JAVSKH010000002.1, read as the reverse complement.
GGTCGGCTCGCCGATCGCCGCCGCGGTCGCGGTCAGCTGCTCCGGCGTGATGGTGAAGCCCCAGGTGTTGGTGATGTAGTGCGCCGCCGACGCCGCATCGGCGCCGATCACCGCCGCCGGGCTGTTCATCGCGAAGTAGATGCCCGGGTCGATGATCGAGGCCGCGACCAGCGCCATCACCGCCACGAACGATTCCATCAGCATGCCGCCGTAGCCGATGTAGCGCATGTGCGCTTCATTGGCCAGCAGCTTCGGCGTGGTGCCGGAGGAAATCAGCGCATGGAAACCAGAGACCGCACCGCAGGCGATGGTGATGAACAGGAACGGGAACATGCCGCCCTTCCACACCGGGCCGTCGCCACTGGCGGCGAACTGGGTCAGCGCCGGCATCTTCAGATCCGGCATCACGATCAGGATGCCGACGGCCAGCGCGATGATCGTGCCGATCTTGAGGAAGGTCGACAGGTAGTCGCGCGGGGCCAGCAACAGCCAAACCGGCAGCACCGATGCGACGAAGCCGTAGCCGATCAGCATCCAGGTGATCTGGGTGCCGGTGAAAGTGAACGCCGGGCCCCACACCGGGTCGGCGGCGACCTTGCCGCCGTACCAGATCGCGGCCAGCAGCAGGATCAGGCCGACCACCGAGATCTCGCCGATCCTGCCGGGGCGGATATAGCGCATGTACACGCCCATCAGGATGGCGATAGGCATCGTCGCGATCACCGTGAACATGCCCCACGGGCTTTCGGCCAGCGCCTTGACCACCACCATCGCCAGCACCGCCAGGATGATGATCATGATCAGGAACGCACCGAACAGGGCGATGGTGCCGGGTACCTGGCCCATCTCCTCGCGCACCAGGTCACCCAGCGAGCGGCCGTTGCGACGGCTGGACAGGAACAGGACCATGAAGTCCTGCACCGCGCCGGCCAGCACCACGCCCACCACCAGCCACAGCAGGCCGGGCAGGTAGCCCATCTGTGCGGCCAGGACGGGGCCGACCAGCGGACCGGCGCCGGCGATGGCGGCGAAATGATGGCCGAACAGCACGTGCTTGTTGGTCGGCACGTAGTCCAGGCCATCGTTGTTGATCACCGCCGGGGTGGCCCGGGTCGGATCCAGCTGCATCACCTTGTTGGCGATGAACAGGCTGTAGAAGCGGTAGGCGACCAGGTACAGCGAAACCGCGGCGACGACGATCCACAGCGCATTGATGTGCTCGCCGCGGCGCAGTGCCACGGTGCCCAGACAGAATGCGCCGAGCAGGGCGAGTACCGCCCAGCCCAGTTTTGAAAACCCTTTCATGAGGTGCTCTCTCCCGGAAAGACAGTCAAAGAGTCCCGCTTGCCTTCGACAGGGTCAATTGGCGCAGGACGAATCGGCGGTAGTACTTTGGTCGTACGTTCGTTGTGCTGACGTGCAGCGAACATCAGGGATGGAACAATCGGTTGCGGCGCCATCCATTGGCGTACGGCCGTATGGCGTCCATCTTCACTGGCATCCATCCAACAGGAGTCGCCATGAGCCTTCCCGAACCGGCCCGCGTGCTGCGCACCATCCGTGGCCTGCCCACCTCCGACGGTGCTGGCGTGCGCCTGACCCGCGTCATCGGCGGCCCCACGCTGCCCGATCTGGATCCGTTCCTGCTGCTCGATGAATTCGGAACCGACCGCGCCGAGGATTACATCGCCGGCTTCCCGGAACATCCGCACCGCGGTTTCGAGACCGTCACCTACATGCTCGACGGGCGCATGCGGCATCGCGACAACCACGGCAACGAAGGCCTGCTGACCCCGGGCAGCGTGCAGTGGATGACCGCTGGGCGTGGCCTGGTGCATTCGGAGATGCCCGAGCAGGAAAGCGGGCAGATGCGCGGCTTCCAGCTGTGGGTGAACCTGCCGGCAAAGGAGAAGATGACTGACCCGAAGTACCAGGAATTCGCGCCCGAGCGGATTCCGGTGGTGCAGCCGGAGCCGGGTGTGACAGTGAAGGTGATTGCCGGCAGCGTGGACGGCACCCGGGGTCCGATCGTGCAACCGGCCACCGATCCGCTCTACCTCGACATCACCTTGGCGCCTGATCGGGCTTGGACCTACACGCTGCCGGAAGGGCACAACGCCTTTGCCTACGTGTTCGAGGGCGGGCTGACGGTGGGCGAGCAGGACGCTGCGCGCGACGTTGCACGCCAGGAACTGGCGGTGTTGGGCGGAGGCGAGCAACTGCACCTCTCGGCGGGCAGTGAAGGCGCGCGGTTGATCCTGGTTGCCGGCCGTCCGCTGCGCGAACCGGTGATGCGCCATGGCCCCTTCGTGATGAACACGCGGCAGGAACTGATGCAGGCCTTCGTCGATTTCCAGGAAGGCAAGTTCTGATGGATTGCGCCGGGCATGGCCCGTCGAAAGAAGCCGGCAACGCCGCCGGGCCACGCCCGGCGGACGTCCCGCGAGTCGGATCCTGCGGGGATGCTGCCAGGCAGTCATCCCCGTCACCTTCAGCGCCCCGCGGCCACGGCTGACGGGGTCAGGCTCATGCCCTGCGCCAACTGCTGCAGCGAGCCCAGCTCCTGGGCGCTGTCCGGGTACAGCGAAATCTGCGCGTAGCGCTTCTTGTCCAGCTTGACCACGCTGATGCGGCGCTCGGCATAGCCGGGCGGCTGCTGGCCACCGAGATCGGGCTGGTACCAGTAAAGCGGTTCACCGCCGAAGCTGCCTTTTTCCTGGCGCAGTGCCCGGTTCAACGGAATATCAGGGTCACGCGCGCTGAGCATCAGGCTCAGTACCTCGCGTCCATCCCCGGTGCTGGCGCGGCAGACCAGAAGGTCGGCCAACACCTGCTGCTGCCACTGCAGGCCACTGCTGGCCGGCAACGAAGGACATTCCGCGGGAGCCTGCGCGGCAGCCTGGGCCGCGGCGAACAGCAGGCTCGACAACACTACAGGCGCGAACTTCATGCATCCCCCAAGGTGGTCGGTCGTGTGGCTCCACCAGATGGACTGGCGGCTGTGGCATCCCATCCCCGGATGCCGCCCCGCCCGGCGTGTGCACGGACGGTCAACTCAACCTTAACGGAACGTGAGCGATCGCACAAATCGAAGTTGCAGACGTAACCATTGCGGCCGATGGTCGGCCGCAATGGTGCGCACAGGCCTCAGCGGTCGTTGCCGATCCACTTGTAGATGATGCCGCCGATCGCGCCGCCCAGCAGCGGGGCGACCCAGAACAGCCACAACTGGCTTACTGCGCCGCTGCCGGCGAAGAAGGCCACGGCGGTGGAACGGGCCGGGTTCACCGAGGTGTTGGTGACCGGGATGCTGATCAGGTGGATCAGGGTCAGCGACAGGCCGATCGCCAGTGGCGCAAAGCCAGCCGGCGCCTTGCCATGGGTGGCGCCCATGATCACGATCAGGAACACGGCGGTCAGCACCACTTCGCACAGGAAGGCCGCTGCCACGCTGTAACCGCCAGGCGACAGCGCGCCATACCCATTGCTGGCGAACGCACCGGCCTGGCTGCCATCGATGGCGAAGCCGCTGGCCCCCGACGCGATCTGCAGCAGGATGAAGCCGGCCAGCAGGCCGCCAGCCACCTGGGCGATGATGTACGGCACGAGGTCCTTGGTCGGGAAGCGGCCGCCGGCCCACAGGCCGACGCTGACTGCCGGATTGAAGTGCGCGCCGGAGATATGGCCGAACGCATAGGCGCCGGTCACCACGGTCAGGCCAAAGGCCAGGGCGACGCCGAGGAACCCGATACCCAGCGGATTGCCGTCGCCACCGAACTTGGCGGCCAGCACCGCGCTGCCACAGCCGCCCAACACCAGCCAGAACGTGCCGAGGAATTCGGCGGACAAGCGTTTACCCATGCTCATGTGTTGCACTCCTTTGAGGGCGAAAGTGTGATTTATGTCACATTTCAGTGATCAGCGGGTGACTGTAGCGTCAACGCCGGGTGCAGGGATACACCGTCGGATGTGTGCAACACGCGATGTTCAATACTGCGGCAGCGGAATGAACTCCTTGTCGTCGCCCGGAATGGTGCCGAATCGGCCGGCCTCCCAATCGTGCTTGGCCTGCTCGATGCGCTCCTTCGAGCTGGATACGAAGTTCCACCACAGGTGGCGCGGGCCATCCAGCGGCTCGCCACCGAACAGCATCGCCTTCACCGGCGTCTTCGCGCGCAGGCGGCCGCGTGCGCCGGCCTCGGGAATCACCAGATGCTGTGCAGGGATGTCCACGCCATCCAGCTGTGCGTCGCCTTCGAGGATGTACAGCGCGCGTTCGCGGTGGCCGTCATCGATATCGATCTCCGCATCCGGGTCGAGATCGATCGCCACGTTGAGGGTATCGGCGAACACCTTCACCGGCGATTCCTCGCCATAGGCGCGGCCGGCGATCACCCGCAGCCAGGCACCGTTGCGGCGCTGCTCGGGCAGCGTAGCCGCGGCATGGTGGTAGAAGGCCGGTTCTATTTCCTCGTGCGATTTCGGCAGCGCCACCCAGGTCTGCATGCCGTGGATCGGGTTGTCGTGGGCGCGGTCCGGTTGCGGTGTCCGCTCGGAATGGGCAATGCCGCGACCAGCGGTCATCCAGTTGACGTCGCCGGGACGGATCACCTGGTCCGACCCCAGCGTGTCGCGGTGGCCGATCGCGCCCGACCACAGGTAGGTCACGGTGGCCAGGCCGATATGTGGATGCGGGCGCACGTCGATGGCGGTGCCGGGGTGCATGAGTGCCGGGCCCATCTGGTCGACGAACACGAACGAGCCGATGCTGCGCGCCTGCAGGGTGGGGACGGCGCGACGGACTTCGAGGCCGCCGATGTCGTGCACGCGCGGGGCGATGATGGTGGTCATGCGGGCGTTCTCGCTGGCAGGGATCAGGTGGTGAGCATCGCATGCAGCTGTGACGGGTACATGCCCCGTATGGGTAACAGGTTGTTCCAGCCAACGGCGCAGCCCCTCGTGGCTATGGGGTTGGTCGCTGAAGGCAGAAGCAAAAGCAGAAGCCGCGCGTGGCCGGGCGGGTGGGTGGCGCAGGGGACGCTGCAAGTCCCCCTCCGGGGCCCAGCCCAGCCGCTGGCGGCTGTGCGTTCGGTCGCTCGCGAAGCAGTGCTTCGCAAGCAAAGCGCCCTCACCCATGTAAGCTCGATCGCCGCATCCATGCGGCTCACGCCCCTGCGCAACCCACCCGCCCGGCCTCTGACAGTTTCCGTGTGCTGTCCAGCCACGGAGAAGAAAAAGAAAATCAAAAGCAAACGCCGGTCGCTTCGCTCGCATCCACGCATGGCGTGGATCAAGCGTGTCGACCAAGGTCGACACCTACAGCAACCGCAGCTGACCCACCGTCATCGGGGAACTGTCAGGGGCGGGGCGGTGTCGGGTTGCGGGGTGTCCGCGGCATGGATGCCGCGGCCAAGCCCCCAAGGACGGGTTTACGGCGTCCCCGCAACCCGACACCGCCCCGCCCAACAAACAGAAAAGCCAGAGCCGCTTTGGCTCTGGCTTCTGCTGTGGCATTTGACGTTGCCTCGGCGGGTGCCGGGCCGCAGGCCCGGCCGATAAACTCAGACCACCGGTTCGCGCAGGGCGGGGTTGTCCCAGCCCGGGCGCGGGGCGAAACGGTCGCCGTGGCGCTGCTGCAGCGCCTTCAACCGCTCGACGATCGCATCGGCACCCACCGCACGGATGTGCTGGATCGGGCCGCCACGGAACGGCGCGAAACCGGTACCGAAGATCACGCCCGCATCCAACAGGTCCGCATCGGCCACTACACCTTCGTGCAGGCACGCCACCGCCTCGTTCAACAGCGGCAGGATCAGGCGGTCCTCCAGATCGGCCGGGGCCTGGTAATCGCTGGCCACGTCCGGCTTCTTCGGCTTGCCGTTCTCCCAGGTGTAGATGCCCTGGCCATCCTTCTTGCCGCGCTTGTCCTGTTCCACCGTCTGCAGGGCCGCCGGAATCTGCAGGCCGAGGAACGGCGCCAGTTCGCGGCCCACGCCCGCAGCCACGTCCAGCCCCACGGTGTCGATCAGTTCGATCGGTCCCATCGGCATGCCGAACTTCACGGCGGCCTTGTCGATCACCGGACCCGGAATGCCTTCGGCATACGCGGTGGCCGCTTCCAGCATGTAAGGGAACAGCACGCGGTTGACCAGGAAGCCCGGGCTGCCGGCCACCGGCACCGGGAACTTGCCCAGTGCCTTGCAGAACGCGGCCAGGCGGCGTTCGGTTTCCGGCGCCATGCCGTCGTGATGGATGATCTCCACCAACGGCATCTGCGCGACCGGGTTGAAATAGTGCAGGCCGGCGAACTGCGCCGGGCGCTGGATGTGATCGCGCAGTTCCACCAGAGGGATCGACGAAGTGTTGGTGGTCAGCAGCGCGTCCTGCTTCATCTTCGGTTCCAGCGTCTGGTACAGCGCACGCTTGGCCTCGGGGTTCTCGATGATGGCCTCGATCACCAGATCGGCTTCGGCCACGCCGTTGCCTTCCAGATCGGCACGCAGGCGCGCGGCCACGGCAGGGCGCTTGCTCTCGTCACGCACCTTCTTGGCGAACAGCGCCTGCGCGCGTTCCATGGCCGGGTCGATGAAGCGCTGCTCACGGTCCTGCAGGGTCACGTCGAAGCCCTTGTAGGCGGCCCACGCGGCGATGTCGCCGCCCATCACGCCGGCGCCGACCACGTGCACGTGACGGATGCCGGAATCACCACCGCCCAGGCCCTTCAGTCGCTCGGTCAGGAAGAAGATACGGATCAGGTTGCGCGCGGTCGGTGTACTGGCCAGCTTCACCACGGCGCGCCGCTCGGCGTCCAAACGCGCCTGGATCGGCTTGCCGCCACTGCGTTGCCAGGTGCTGATCAGCGCATACGGCGCCGGGTACTGGTCCTTCTTCGCCTTGCGCGCCACCTGCTTGACCATCTGCGGGGCCAGCAGCGTGCGCGCCAGCCAGGTGTTGGTGGCCCAGGCCGTCGCGCGCTGCTTGAACGGGCGGGCGGTGCCGGACAGCGCCAGCGCGACGGCGGTGTCGAGCACCACCGCCGGCGCCACCACCTTGTCGACCAGGCCGATCCCCCGCGCGGCCGACGCCGACAGGGTGCGGCCGGTCAGCATCATGTCCATCGCCGCCGGTGCACCCACCAGTTGCGGCAGGCGGGCGCTGCCGCCCCAGCCCGGGAAGATGCCCAGCTGGGTTTCCGGCAGGCCGATGCGGGTGCTGCTGTCGTTGGAGGCCACGCGGTAGCGGCAGGCCAGCGCCAGTTCGATGCCGCCTCCCAGGCAGTGGCCATGGATCGCCGCCACGGTCGGGCAGGGTAGTTCGGCCAGCTTCTGGTAGGTGGCCTGGCCACGCCGGATCGCGTCGTTGACAGTGCCGCGACGGTCGAACTCCTGGAACTCCTTCAGGTCGGCACCGGCAATGAAGCCGGCCTTCTTCAGCGACTGGATCACCACGCCCTTGGGCGGATCCAGCGCGATGCGCTCAAGCAGGTCGCCCAGCTCCAGCAGCACGTCCTGCGACATGGCGTTGACGCTGCTGTCCTGACGATCCAGGGAGAGAACCACCACGCCGTCGTCGCGGATCTCGGGGTGCCAGTGGCTGAAGCGGAGACCATCGAAGCCTGAGAGCATGGACGTTCCATCCGGTTGTGTATGGAGAAGCGGCTATGATCCAGAGGTTGTTTCCCCCGCGTCAAATCCCAATAGCAGGGGAGTGGCGCCCCCGGATCCATGGCCGTGGACCGGGACGCTAACGGAACGGTGGTTAAAAGCTGGTGCGGCGCCAGGTGATCGGCGACTGAACTTTTCCCGGGATTGGCAGTCTCATTGCCCGACGTCGGTTGGGCTGACAGGAGTGCGGCCCCTCATGGCCGAGGTTGATACACCACAGGAGCTGGATCTGGAACTGGTCCGGCGCGTGCAGCACGGCGAGAGTGCCGCCTTCGATGTCCTGGTGCGCAAGTACCAGCATCGGGTGGTGGCCCTGGTCGGTCGCTACATCGCCGACTGGAGCGAATGTCAGGACGTCGCCCAGGACACTTTCATCCGCGCCTACCGCGCGATCGGGAGTTTCCGTGGCGACGCCCAGTTCTCAACCTGGTTGCATCGAATCGCCGTGAATACCGCCAAAAACTACCTGGCTTCTCACAATCGACGGCCGCCGACCGATGACATCGACATCGGCGACGCCGAACAGTTCGACACCGGTACCCGCCTGCGCGACACCGACACGCCCGAACGCGAGTTGATGCGCCAGGAGCTGGAACAGACGGTAATGAAGGCCGTCAACGCGCTGCCGGAAGAACTCCGGTCGGCAATCACCCTGCGCGAGGTGGAAGGCCTGAGCTATGAGGATATCGCGCAGAAGATGGGGTGCCCGATCGGCACGGTGCGTTCACGGATCTTCCGGGCGCGCGAGGCGATCGACACCGAACTCCGGCCGCTGCTGGACATCGGCAGCGCCACCCGTGAGAAGAGCCGCGTATGACCAGTAAACCGTTCAACGAATCGCAGAACCACCAATCGCCCGCCGGACAGCGCCTGGACCAGCGCCATCGCGAGCAGCTGTCGGCCCTGGTCGATGGTGAGCTGGGCGCCGACGAAGCGCGCTTCCTGCTGCGCCGGATGGAGCACGACCCCGAGCTGGCCGGATGCCAGGAACGCTGGCAGCTGCTGGGCGACGTGATGCGCGGGCACGCGTCGGCGCTGGCGCCGGCCGGCTTCAGCGCGGCCGTGGCCGCCGCCATCGCGGCCGAACCGGCGCCGCAGGTCGAGCCGCGTCGCCAGGTACGCCGCAGTGGCTGGCGGGCCTGGGGCGGCGGCGCCGCCCTGGCCGCGTCGGTGGCCGCCGTCGCGCTGTTCATCGGCGGCGAGAAGCTGAAGGAGGCCACGCCGGGTGAACCGCTGGCGCCGCAGGTGATCGCCAGCCAGGCGGAGCTGGCGCCGGCGCCCACCACGCCGGCCCCGGTGACCGAGGCTTCGGTGGAGACGGCCGCGATGGCCGTGGCTGCTGCGCCGGCTGTGGCGATGGCCGCTTCCAGCCGTCGTCAGGACGCCCGCCGTGCCAGCGCCACGCGTACCCAGCAGGCTGCGCGTGCCGCCCAGCGCGACGAGGCCCCGCAACGGGCCGTCGCCGCAGCGCCGGCGCCGTTGACCCCGACCGTGCCGGCCAACGCCAGCCGCAACCTGCCGTTCGGCGAGGTGGGCGGACTGCAGGCCCGGCCGTGGCCGCGCTCCAGCCTGGCGCCCGCTGCCGGTGGCGCACTCAATGCCAGCTTCCCGGCCCATGCCGGCGGCGCGGCGTTCTATCCGTTCGAGCCGCGCCTGCAGGACGACCTGCCGGTGCCGCCGCGCCCGCGCGACTGAGCCGGGCGCTTTCACGCCCCGCCGCCGGCGGGGTCCGTATTCCTCTTTCCATCCGATCCGGAGGTTGCCGTCCGATGACTCCCCGACTCCGCACGCAGGCCATGGGTCTGCTGGCCCTGACCCTTCCCCTGGTGGCCTGCGCACAGGCCCCCGCGCCTGCCGCGCAGACCCAGCCTGCGCCAGCTGCAGCAGCGCGGGCACCGGCGCAGCCGCTGGTCAGCGGCCTGCCCGACTTCACCAATCTGGTCGAACAGGTCGGCCCGGGCGTGGTCAACGTCGACACCACCATCGTCCGCAACAACCGCCAGGTCGCCCGCGGCCCGATGGGCGACGATGACATGCCGGAGTTCTTCCGCCGCTTCTTCGGCCCGGACTTCCCGATGCCCGGGCAGGGGCCGGGTGGGCCGGATGGCGGCCCCAGCATCAAGGGCCGTGGCATGGGCTCGGGCTTCATCATCTCGCCCGATGGCTATGTACTGACCAACTACCACGTGGTGGCCGATGCCAGCGAGGTGAAGGTCAAGCTGGGCGACCGCCGTGAGTTCACCGCGAAAGTGGTGGGCAGCGACCAGCAGTACGACGTCGCGCTGTTGAAGATCGACGGCAAGAACCTGCCGACCGTGCGCGTTGGCGACTCCAACTCCCTCAAGCCGGGCCAATGGGTGGTCGCGATCGGCTCGCCGTTCGGCCTCGATCACTCGGTCACTGCCGGCGTGGTCAGTGCCCTTGGCCGCAGCACCGGCGGGCCGGACCAGCGCTACGTGCCCTTCATCCAGACCGACGTGGCGATCAACCAGGGCAACTCCGGTGGCCCGCTGCTGAACACGCGTGGCGAAGTGGTCGGCATCAACTCGCAGATCTTCTCTGCTTCGGGCGGCTACATGGGCATCAGCTTCGCGATCCCGATCGACCTGGCGATGAGCGCGGTCGAGCAGATCAAGAAGACCGGCAAAGTCACCCGTGGCCAGCTCGGCGCGGTGGTGCAGGAAATCGACGGCCTGAAAGCGCAGGCGATGGGCCTGCCGGACAGCCGCGGCGCCCTGGTCAACCAGATCGTGCCGGACTCGGCTGCAGCCCGGGCCGGGGTGAAGATCGGCGATGTGATCCGTTCGGTGAACGGCGCGCCGGTCAACAGCTGGTCCGACCTGCCCCCGCTGATCGGCGCGATGGCACCGGGCAGCCGGGTCACCCTGGGCGTGATCCGCGATGGCAAGCCGCGCGACCTCAGCGCCACCCTGACCGCACTGACCGAAGATGCCCAGGCCAGTTCGCGTGGCCCGGCTGCCGTCAACAGCGATGCGGCTCCACAGGCCGGCGCCAACGCCCTGCTGGGGCTGGACGTCAGTGACCTGACCGCGCCGCAGCGCAAGCAGCTGGGCCTGGAATCGGGCGAGGGCGTGCGCATCACCGGGGTCAAGGGCCAGGGCGCGCGCGATGCGGGCCTGTCTCCGGGCATGGTGATCCTGCAGGTAGCCAGCACCCAGGTCGGCAGCGTGGACGCGCTGAACCGTGCGCTGTCCAGCTACAAGAAGGGCGACGTGGTGATGCTGCTGGTGCGCACCGGCAGCGGCAACAGCGCGTTCGTAGCGGTCAAGGCTGGCCAATAAGGCCGGTGCAGGGCCGCCCCGGCGGCCACGTGGTTCCCCCGAAGCCCCGCCCCGGCGGGGCTTCGGCCATTCCGGGCCCGGCTCGATGAGGCCGTTTTCGCGGGCGGGCGCCGGGCATGCGATAATCGACCGTTACCCTGACGACGCCGCGCGCCGCCGCCACCTATGTCTTCTGATTCGATGCGGAACATCCGCAACTTCTCCATCATCGCCCATGTCGACCACGGCAAGTCCACGCTGGCCGACCGCATCATCCAGCTCTGTGGTGGCCTGCAGGCCCGCGAGATGGAAGCGCAGGTGCTCGACTCCAACCCGATCGAGCGCGAGCGTGGCATCACGATCAAGGCGCAGTCGGTGTCGCTGCCGTACCTGGCCAAGGACGGGCAGACCTACCACTTGAACTTCATCGACACCCCCGGCCACGTCGACTTCTCCTATGAAGTCAGCCGCTCGCTGGCCGCCTGCGAAGGCGCGCTGCTGGTGGTCGATGCCGCCCAGGGCGTGGAAGCGCAGTCGGTGGCCAACTGCTACACCGCGGTGGAGCAGGGCCTGGAAGTGGTGCCGGTGATCAACAAGATCGACCTGCCCACCGCCGACATCGAGCGCGCCAAGGCCGAGATCGAGGCCGTGATCGGCATCGACGCCTCCGACGCGGTGCCGGTCAGCGCCAAGACCGGCCTGAACGTGCAGGATGTGCTGGAAGCGATCGTGCACCGCATCCCGCCGCCGGCGCCGCGCGACACCGACAAGCTGCAGGCGCTGATCATCGATTCGTGGTTCGACAATTACCTGGGCGTGGTGTCGCTGGTGCGCGTGATGCAGGGCGAGATCAAGGCCGGTGACAAGCTGCAGGTGATGTCCACCGGCCGCAACCACCAGGTCGACAACGTTGGCGTGTTCACCCCGAAGCGCAAGGTGCTGCCGGCGCTGAAGGCCGGTGAAGTGGGTTGGGTCACCGCCAGCATCAAGGACGTGCACGGTGCGCCGGTCGGCGACACGCTGACCCTGGCCGGCGACCCGGCCCCGAAGCCGCTGCCGGGCTTCCAGGAAATGCAGCCGCGCGTGTTCGCCGGCCTGTTCCCGGTCGACGCCGAGGACTACCCGGACCTGCGCGAAGCGCTGGACAAGCTGCGCCTGAACGACGCCGCGCTGCGTTTCGAGCCGGAAAGCTCCGAGGCGATGGGCTTCGGCTTCCGCTGCGGCTTCCTGGGCATGCTGCACATGGAGATCGTGCAGGAGCGCCTGGAGCGCGAATACAACCTGGACCTGATCAGCACCGCGCCGACGGTGGTGTACGAGGTCCTGAAGACCGATGGCTCGATCATCAACATGGACAATCCGGCCAAGCTGCCGCCGGTGAACCAGGTCGAGGAGATCCGCGAGCCGATCATCCGTGCCAACGTGCTCACTCCCGAGGAGTACATCGGCAACATCATCAAGCTGTGCGAAGAAAAGCGCGGCAGCCAGATCGGCATCAATTACCTGGGCAGCCAGGTGCAGATCAGCTATGAATTGCCGATGGCCGAGGTGGTGCTGGACTTTTTCGACAAGCTGAAGTCGGTCAGCCGTGGCTATGCCTCGCTGGACTACCACTTCGTGCGCTTCGACGCCGGCCCGTTCGTGCGCGTGGACGTGCTGATCAACGGCGACAAGGTCGATGCCCTGTCGCTGATCGTGCACCGCAGCCATGCCGACCGCCGCGGCCGCGAGCTGTGCGAAAAGATGAAGGACCTGATCCCGCGCCAGATGTTCGACGTGGCCATCCAGGCCGCCGTTGGCTCGCAGATCATCGCCCGCACCACGGTCAAGGCCATGCGCAAGAACGTGCTGGCCAAGTGCTATGGTGGCGACGTTTCGCGCAAGAAGAAGCTTCTGGAAAAGCAGAAGGAAGGCAAGAAGCGCATGAAGCAGGTCGGCCGCGTGGAGATCCCGCAGGAAGCGTTCCTGGCCGTGCTGCAGATGGACAACAAGTAAGCCCGCACCGGCCCTGCGGGGCCGGTCGTCTGGTGACGTTGCAAAGGACCCTGAATGAAACTGTTTGAGATCCTCCTGGTCGTGCTGACCCTGGCCTCGGGCCTGATCCTGCTTGCGGACAAGCTGTACCTCGCCAAGCGTCGCGCCCAGCGCGCGGGCCTGCTCGATTCCGAGCCGGTGCTGGTGGATTACTCGCGTGCGTTCTTCCCGGTGCTGGCGATCGTGCTGGTCGTGCGCAGCTTCATTGCGGAGCCGTACAAGATTCCATCCAGTTCGATGATGCCGAACCTGCTGATTGGCGATTTCATCCTGGTCAACAAGTTCTCCTATGGCCTGCGCCTGCCGATCAGCAACACCAAGATCGTGCCGTTTGGCGAGCCGTCGCGTGGTGACGTGGTGGTGTTCCACTTCCCCGGCCATGGCGAGAACGATCCGGCCAAGGGCGAGAACTTCATCAAGCGCGTGATCGGCGTGCCGGGTGACACCGTGGTCTTTGAAGGCGACGGCGTGATCCTCAACGGCGAGCCGCTGAAGTATGACAACAAGGGTATCTACGCCGGCCACAAGGGCCAGGGCGAGGGCGCCAACCTGCTGCTCGAGCACCTGCCGGGCCGCACCCACACGGTGCTGGAGACCGACTATCCGCGCGGCCAGGGCCAGTGGACGGTGCCGGCCGGCAAGTACCTGGTGATGGGCGACAACCGCGACAACAGCGATGATGGCCGGTTCTGGGGCCTGCTGCCGGAAGAAAACCTGCGCGGCAAGGCGTTCCTGATCTGGCTGAACTGCCAGGGCTGGTTGTGCAAGGATGGCTTCGAGCCGTCGCGGATCGGCTCGAGCATCAACTGAGTACCTTCACATCCAACGCGTATCTGGGGAGAACGCAATGAAGACGATGAACACGCAGCGTGGCATGACCTTGACCTCGTTCCTGACGGTCCTGATCGTGGTGGGCTTCTTCCTCTACATCGGCATGAAGCTGTTCCCGATGTATCAGGAGTACTACGCTGTGCGCTCGGCGATGAAGAGCCTGGCCAACGAGCCGGGCGTGGGCAGCATGGAGCCGGCGCGCATCCAGGACCTGTTCTTCAAGCGCCTGTACATCAACTACTCGGACAACGTGAAGCCGGCCAACGTGAAGTTCGACCGTCGCGACAATGGCTGGACCCTCAAGGTCAACTACGAAGTGCGCCGTCAGCTGATCGGCAACCTCGATGTGGTTGGCAAATTCGATTCTTCCCAGGACCTGACACGAAGCGGTGCCCAGTAAATTCATCCAACGTGGCGACCTGATCGGTCATGCCTTCAGCGACCCGGCGCTGCTCAAGCAGGCGCTGACGCATCGCAGTGCCGGTGCGCCGCACAATGAGCGGCTGGAGTTCCTTGGCGACAGCATCGTCAACATGATGGCGGCCGAGGCGTTGTACCGGCGCTGGCCCAAGGCCGACGAAGGGGCGATGACCCGTGCCCGCGCAGAGCTGGTGCGTGAAGGCGCGCTTGCGGTGATCGGGCGCAGCCTGGAACTGGGCGAGCGGCTGACCTTGGGCCCGGGCGAAATGAAGTCCGGTGGTCATCGCCGCGACTCGATCCTGGCCGATGCGGTGGAAGCCGTGGTGGCTGCGATCTACCTGGATGCCGGCTTCGAGGCCTGCCGGGCAGTGGTGCTGCCCTGGTTCAGTGCTTCGATCGAGGCGCTGCCGGCCTCGGGCCGGCCTGAGAAGGATCCCAAGACCCGCCTGCAGGAATGGCTGCAGGCCCGACAGAAGGCGTTGCCGCAGTACGAGCTGGTGTCAGAATCCGGTGACGACCACGCCAAGCACTTCCGGGTACGCTGCAACGTAGCCGACCCGGCCGCCAGCACCGAGGGCGAAGGCGCCTCGCGGCGGCTTGCCGAACAACAGGCGGCTGCGGCCGTCCTAGAACAACTGGATTCCAAGTGAGCGAACAAACTTCCCATCATTGCGGCAGCGTGGCCGTCATCGGCCGCCCGAACGTGGGCAAATCGACCCTGACCAATGCCCTGGTCGGCGCCAAGGTCAGCATCGTTTCCAACCGCCCGCAGACCACGCGCCATCGCCTGCTGGGCATCGCCACCTATCCGGAAGGACAGCTGGTGCTGGTCGACACCCCCGGCCTGCACAAGGTGCAGAAGCGGGCGATGAACCGGGTGATGAACCGCGCTGCGCGCGGCTCGCTGGAAGGCGTCGACGCCGGCCTGCTGGTGATCGAAGCCGGCCGCTGGGATGAAGAGGACAGCCTGGCTTTCAATGTGCTGCGCGACGCTGGCATTCCGGTGGTGCTGGTGGTCAACAAGATCGATCGCCTGAAGGAGAAGGGCGCGCTGCTGCCGTTCCTGCAGCAGGTGACCGAAGGTCGCGACTTCGCCGCCGTGCATCCGATCTCCGCGCAGAAGCGCAACGGCCTGGAAGCGCTGGTGCGCGATGTGCTGAAGCTGCTGCCGGAAGCCCCGCCAATGTTCGGCGAGGACGAGATCACCGACCGCAGCCAGCGTTTCCTGGCCGGTGAACTGGTGCGCGAGCAGCTGATGCGCCAGCTCGGCGAGGAACTGCCGTATGCCACCACGGTGGAAATCGAGCGTTTCACCGAAGATGGCAACCTGCTGCGCATCGGTGCGGTTATCTGGGTCGAACGTGAAGGCCAGAAGGCGATCGTGATCGGCAAGGGTGGCACCCGGCTGAAGGAGATCGGCGCCAAGTCCCGCCTGCAGATGGAACGTCTGTTCGGGGCCAAGGTGTTCCTGGAGACCTGGGTGCGCGTGCGTGAAGGCTGGTCCGACGACGAGGCCGCACTGAAGGCCTTCGGTTACGAGTAAGTCGTTGCGGTCGCTTCGATGCTGATCGAGGACGACACCGGCTTCGTGCTGCATGCACGGGCCTACCGCGAGACCAGCCTGCTGGTCGAAGTGCTGAGCGCGCAGCATGGCCGTATCGGCCTGCTCGCGCGTGGTGTGTCAACCGCCAAGGGCCAGGTGCTGCGCGCTGCCCTGCAGCCATTGCAATGGATCCGCTTCAGTGCCCAGCAGCGCGGTGAACTGGCCCAGCTGCGCGGTGCCGAGGCGCTGGATGCCGCGCCACGCCTGGTCGGCCAGGCGATGTTGGCCGGCTTCTACCTGAGTGAACTGACCCTGCGCCTGGCCCCGCGCCAGGACCCGCTGCCCGGGTTGTACCTGGCCTACGGCGAGGCACGTGCGCGGCTGGCCGTGGGCGCCGGCCTGGCCTGGACCCTGCGTCGCTTCGAACGCGAGCTGCTGTCCGCGCTGGGCCTGGGTTTCGATCTGGACAGCGCCAGCGATGGCCAGCCGATCGACCCGGCGGCGCGCTACGAACTGGATCCTCAGGAAGGCGCGCAGCGACTGCTGAGCGAGCGCGGCGGGGAGCGCCGGGCGGCGGCCACTGGCTCGGCGCTGCTGGCGTTGGCGGCCGACGAAGAGCCCGCTGCCGCCGACCTGGCCAGCCTGCGCCTGCCGATGCGGCGGGTGCTGGCCCATCACCTCGGGCCGCGCGGCCTGAAGTCCTGGGAAATGCTCGAGCAGCTCGCACCCCGCAGGTAGGGGGTGTTCGGCAGGGCTTGCAGCCCTGCACCTGCCGAATCAACGGCAACGGCAAAAGCTGGCTACTCGTGGGTAGGCGGGGTGGGTCCGGTTGCGGGAGACGCCGTAAACCCATCCATGGGGGCTTGGCCGCGGCATCCATGCCGCGGACACTCCCGCAACCGGACCCACCCCGCCTTCGACAGTTTTCCGCGAGCTGTCGGAATGGCAATGGGGTCAGATCCGTTTTCCTTCGGAAAACGGATCTGACCTCCAGTTTGAATTTCGATATCTGACAGAGATTCATCCACGCATGGCGTGGATCTACCAGATCGCAGAAATCTGTCAGAGGCGGGACGGTGTCGGAGTGCGGGGTGTCAGCCGCATGGATGCGGCTGCCAAGCCCCCATGGACGGGTTCACGGCGTCCCCGCGCTCCGACACCGCCCCGCCACCCCACGGAATGCCAGCTGTTGCTGTTGCTGTTGCCTTGGCTTGAAGCCTCTGCAGGTGCAGGGCGCAGCCCTGCCGAACAACCCTCAATGCAGCAGGGCCGCCACCGCCGCGCGGAACCCATCCTGGGCCTGCCCGGACTCCGGCGCATGATGCAGCTGGCGCACCGCCCGGGCCAAGCGTGCCGCGCCCACGAACCCACAGCTCGCCTGCAACCGGTGCAACTGGCTGCGCAGCTGACGCTCATCATGCTGGTCCACCGCCTGCTCGACCGCGTCACGCACCCCCGGCAGCTCGGCCAGGAACAGTTCGCGCAGGGCGATCAAGTGGTTGCGCTGGCCATTGAGCGCGGCCAGTGCCGCTGTCTCGTCCCAGTCCTGCACCTGCAGCTCGACCGCTGCCGGGGCCGGGGCAACGGAGATCCCCGCCGGGCTGTTCACCAGTGCGCGGCGCACCGCCTTCAGCAACTGGTCGCGGCCCAGCGGCTTGACCAGGGTGTCGCTGAAGCCAGCTTCGCGCAGGCGGGCATGGATGGACGTGTCACCGTCAGCGGTATGTGCCAACGCCGGGGTGTCGGGATGTGAACGGCGCAGTTCGCGCAGCAGCTGCGCGCCATTGCCGTCAGGCAGGTTGACGTCGATCAGCCACAGGTCGTGCGCGCCGGGTTCGGCGCTGGCCAAAGCGCTGGCCAGCGAATCTGCGGTGTCCACATCACGCCGGTAACGTTTCCAACGCCGCCTTGAAAAAACCGCGGCTGATGATGTCGTCCTCGACAAGCAGGAAGCGGGGCCGGCTGGCCCGCGGGGTCATCTGCATCAGGGCTGCCTCCATGTCAGCTGCTGCAATCATCAAGCACGGCGGCGGCGGGCGCAAGCGGGTCCGGACCCTGCCGGTCAGGATCTGCGACAATACGCCCCCATTTTTGCCCGCAGCCTGTTGCCACGTGGCCCGATCCCGCTCCCGCATCGACCGTACCCCGTTCCAGACCGAAATCCTCGACCTCAGCCATGATGGTCGCGGCGTCGCCCGCCGTGAAGGCGAGGGCGGCAAGGTCACCTTCGTCTGCGGTGCCCTGCCGGGTGAGGTGGTGACGGCCGAACAGACGGCCCGCAGCCGCCATTTCGACGAAGCGCGCACTCTGGAAGTTCTGCAGGCCTCGCCGCAGCGCGTGACCCCGAAGTGCCCGCATTTCGGCACCTGCGCCGGCTGCGTGCTGCAGCACCTGGACGAAGACCAGCAGATCGTCGCCAAGCAGCGCGTGCTGATGGACAACCTGGAGCGGATCGGCCATGTGAAGCCGGGCACCGTGCTTGCGCCGCTGGTCGGCGACAGCTGGGGTTACCGTCGCAAGGGCCGCTTCTCCGTGCGCCGGGTCGAGAAGAAGGACAAGACCCTGGTCGGCTTCCGTGAACAGGATCCGCGTTTCGTCGCCGACCTCAGCCAGTGCCTGACCGTGATCCCGGAGATCGGCACCAAGGTCGAGGCGCTGTCCACCTTCATCGAATCGCTCGATGGCAAGCGCGATATCCCGCAGATTGAGTTCATCGCCGGCGACCAGGCCGTGGTCCTGACCGTGCGCCACCTGCAGCCACTCAGCGATGCGGACCGTGCGGCCTGGGCTGCCTTCGGCCAGCAGCATGGCTTCGTGATCTACCTGCAGTCCGGTGGCGTGGACACCGTGCAGCCGCTGGACGGGCAGGGTGTGCCCCTGTCGTTCCGGCTGGCGCCCTGGGATGTGGAACTGGCATTCCGCCCGCTGGACTTCATCCAGGTCAACGCCAAGCTCAACGAAAAGATGATCGCCCATGCCCTGGATCTGCTGGAGCCGGGTGAGGACGAGCGCGTGCTGGACCTGTTCTGCGGCCTGGGCAATTTCACTCTGCCGCTGGCCCGCCGCGTGCGCGAGGTCGTTGGCGTGGAAGGCGATGCCGGCCTCGTCGCGCGCGCCCGTGAGAATGCTGAGCGCAATGGCCTGGCCAACGCCCAGTTCTTCAGCGCCGACCTGACCCAGGACCAGCGCAGCACGGCGTGGATGCGCCAGGGCTT
This sequence comes from Stenotrophomonas maltophilia group sp. msm1, assembly GCF_032025805.1. NCBI lineage: Bacteria > Pseudomonadati > Pseudomonadota > Gammaproteobacteria > Lysobacterales > Lysobacteraceae > Stenotrophomonas > Stenotrophomonas maltophilia group sp. msm1. Next base: position 163,533 of record NZ_JAVSKH010000002.1, on the reverse strand, counting down.
CGACAAGCTGCTGTTGGATCCGCCGCGCTCGGGCGCGATCGAAGTGCTGCAGCAGCTGCCGCTGAAGCAGTTCAAGCGCATTGTCTACGTGAGCTGCCACCCGGGCTCGCTGGCACGCGATGCCGGCTATCTGGTCAACGAACAGGGCTTCACCCTGGTCAGCGCCGGCGCCATGGACATGTTCCCGCACACCGCGCACGTGGAAAGCATCGCGGTATTCGAAAAGCGCTGAGCAGCGGTCATCACCCGTGGCGCATAATTGCGCCATGGGCATCGAAATCGAACGCAAATTCTTGGTCAGCAGCGATGGCTGGCGCACCGCCGCGCATCGGGTGATCCCGATGGCGCAGGGCTACATCAACGACATGGGCGCGCTCGACCGCGGCACCCAGAACGCCTCGGTGCGCGTGCGCATCGAAGGCGACCACGCCGCGCTGAACCTGAAGTCGCGCACCCTCGGCCATACCCGCCAGGAGTTCGACTACCCGATCCCGGTGGAGGACGCGCGCGCATTGCTGGCGCTGTGTGTCGGCGGCCTGATCGACAAGCGCCGCCATCTGGTCGAACACGCCGGCCTGACCTGGGAAGTGGATGAGTTCCTCGGTGACAACGCCGGCCTGGTGGTGGCTGAAGTCGAGCTGGAAAGCGCCGACCAAGCCATCGACCTGCCGGACTGGGTCGGTGCCGAAGTGACCGATGACGCCCGCTACTACAACGTTGCCCTGGCCAGCCGCCCGTATTCACAGTGGTGAACCCCCAAAAAGGGGACGGAGGGGATTAAGTCGTCTTTACCCCGCCTGTGCGGAAAGCGACTTGATCCCCTCCGTCCCCTTTTATCGAGGAAGGCGGTCCCCATGTGGTGGGGATGAGAATCGACATCTATTCCGACGTGGTCTGCCCCTGGTGCTGGATCGGCAAGCATCGTTTCCAGCAGGGTGTGCAGTTGCTGGGCGAGCACGCGCCTGACCTCGATATCCACTGGCAGCCGTTCCAGCTGGACCCGGATGCGGACGACACCCCGGTGCCGCTGCGCGATGCCTATGCGCGCAAGTTCGGGGGCGTCGAGCGCACCGAGCAGATCCTCGGCCAGACCCAGACCACCGCACGCGCGGAGGGGCTGCCGATGGATTTCAACCAGCGCCAGGTGCGGGTGACCACGCTGCCGGCGCACCGAGTGCTGTGGCTGGCCGGCGAGCACGGCGTGCAGGATGCGGTCAGCGAGGCGCTGTTCCGCGCCCACTTCGAACATGGCCAGAACCTGGCCGACAACGCTGTACTGGTGAAGGCCGGCGTGGCTGGCGGCCTGGACGGTGGCGAAATCGCGCAGATGCTGGCCTCGGACCGTGGCTTGGCCGAGGTCGAGGCCAAGCTCGGCCAGGCCCATGCGCTGGGCATTTCCTCCGTGCCGACCTTTGTCATCGACGGGAAGTGGGCGATCTCCGGGGCGCAGCCGCCAGAAGGCTTTGCCAACGCGCTGCGCCAGATCGCGGCCGAACAGGGGCCCCCGGCCGCCCCGGCTGGCGACGACGAGGCCTGCGGCCCGGACGGCTGCAGGGTCTGAGCAGACCGGGGCAGAGCCCCGCGTTTCCCTTTTCCCCTTGACCACTGCGCCTGTCGGCCGGTTCTGCGACAATGCGGCACTGCGCCATGCGGGCGCGCGTTGTGGAGATCAACCATGCTGCTGATCGGCGTTGCCGGCACCGAACTGACCACCCAGGAACGTGACTGGCTGCAGCACGATGCCGTGGCCGGGGTGGTGCTGTTCAAGCGCAACTTCGCCTCGCGCCAGCAGGTAACCGATCTGAGCGCGGCGATCCGCGCCGCTGCGCCGCGCCCGCAGCTGATCTGCGTGGACCAGGAAGGCGGCCGCGTACAGCGCTTCCGCGAAGGTTACAGTGATCTGCCGCCACTGCAGGACATCGGTGCCCTGTACGCCACCGACCCGCAGCAGGCCCTGTCGCTGGCCGAGCAGCACGCCTGGCTGATGGCCAGTGAAGTCCGCGCCAGCGGGCTGGACCTCAGCTTCGCGCCGGTGGTCGATCTTGGCCGCGGCAACCGCGCCATCGGCAACCGCGCCTTCAGCGAAGACCCGCAGGTGGTTGCGGCGTTCACCGCAGCCTATGTGCGTGGCATGCATGCGGTCGGCATGGCCGCCACGCTCAAGCATTTCCCCGGCCACGGCACCGTGCTGGAAGACACCCACGTGGATACCGCGATCGATCCGCGCGCGCTGGACGAGCTGCGCGCGCAGGACCTGGTGCCATTCCAGGCCGGCATCGCCGCCGGTGCCGACGCGGTGATGATGGCGCACGTGATCTACCCGCAGATTGCGCCTGAACCGGCTGGCTATTCGCCGCGCTGGATCCAGGACATCCTGCGTGGCGAGCTCGGCTTCCGCGGCGTGGTGTTCTCCGATGACATCGGCATGGCCGCCTCGCACAGTGCCGGTGGCGTGCCCGCGCGCGTGCACGCACACCTGGACGCCGGCTGCGACGTGGTGCTGGTCTGCCACCCGGAGCTGGTTGATGAAGCCCTGCACGCGGTGCAGGGGCGCTCCCTCAATACTGCTGCGCTGCTGGGCCTGCTCGGCCGCGGCGCGCTTGGCTGGGATGGCCTGCTGGCCGATGCCCGCCATGGCCACACCCAATCCCGTCTGATTGAAACCCTTGGAAGAATCGTCTGATGCCCAACCTCACCATTTCCCAGGCCCTGGCCCAGGCTGACCTGCTGGTCGACCGCCCCACCATCGACAAGGCCATCGCTGGTATCGCCGACGCCATCGCGCGCGATTACAAGGGCGAGGTGCCGCTGTTCCTGTCCATCATGCACGGCGCGCTGCCGTTCGCCGGCCAGCTGGCGCTGGAGCTGGGCGCGCGCGGCCAGGACGTGCAGTTCGATTACCTGCACGCCACCCGTTACCGCGGCGAAACCACCGGCGGCGACCTGGTCTGGAAGCACAAGCCGGCGACCTCGCTGTTCGGCCGCCGCGTGTTGCTGGTCGACGATATCCTGGACGAGGGCTACACCCTGCAGGGCGTGCGCACCTGGTGCCTGGAACAGGGCGCGACCGACGTGCGCATCGCCGCGATGACGGTGAAGAAGCACGACCGCGCGCTGCCGGACGTGACCGCCGACTACGCCGGCATCGAACTGCCGGACCGCTACGTGTTCGGCTTCGGCATGGACGTCAATGAAACCCTGCGCTGCGTGCCGGCCATCTACGCGATGAAGGAATAACGGCGCAGCCGCCCGCGGCGCGTCTTCTTCTGCCGCCGGCATCCTCGGGTGCCGGCGTTGGTCTTTTCATGGAGTGCTTTGAATGCAACAGATCGCCCTGGCCGTGATCGGCGGTACCGGTGTCTACAACCTGGCCAAGCTTGACGACGTGCAGACCCACGAGGTCGACACCCGCTTCGGCCGCCCGTCCGGCCCGGTACGCGTCGGTACGCTGCTTGGACACCGCGTGGCGTTCCTGGCGCGGCATGGCGAGGGCCATTCGCTGCCGCCGCACAAGATCAACTACCGCGCCAACCTGGCCGCACTGCAGCAACTGGGCGCGCAGCGCGTGCTGGCGTTGAACACGGTGGGAGGCATCACCGAACACTTTGGTCCGCGCGTGCTGGCCTGCCCGGATCAGATCATCGACTACACCTGGGGCCGCATCAGCACGATCTGTGAAGAAGAAGGCACCGACGTGGTCCACGTCGATTTCGGCCACCCCTATACGCCGATGCTGCGCAGCAAGATCCTGGCCGCTGCGAAAGTGACCGGTGTCACGGTCCATGACGGCGGCTGCTACGGCGCAACGCAGGGCCCGCGCCTGGAAACCATCGCCGAGATCGCCCGCATGCGCCGCGACGGCTGCGATCTGGTGGGCATGACCGGGATGCCGGAAGCCGCACTGGCACGGGAGCTGGGGCTGGATTACGCCTGCCTGGCGATCATCGCCAACTGGGCTGCCGGCTGTGGCGATGGTGAAGAGATCACGATGGCTGAAGTACTTGCCAACGTGCAGGTCGCCAGCAACGGACTTCCGGAACTGGTAGGTGAATTGGCACGGGGGTGATTGTCTTCGCCGAGCAAGCTTTGCATACTCAGCTTGTGCGCGGGTTCAGCGTACACCACCCATTCATTGCATAAGGTCTCGCATCACCATGCCGAACGGTACCGTCAAGTGGTTCAACGACGCCAAGGGATTTGGCTTCATCTCGCCGGAGGATGGCAGCGCCGACGTGTTCGCGCACTTCTCCGCCATCAACTCCAAGGGCTTCCGCAGCCTGCAGGAAGGCCAGCGTGTCACCTATGACGTGACCCAGGGCCCGAAGGGTGCCCAGGCTTCGAACATCACGCCGGCCGAGTGATCCACTCGACAGTGCGTTGAAAACCCCGCTCCGGCGGGGTTTTTTTTGCGCGGCATGCTCGCGGCCCGTTCGCGATCCACCCACCTCGGGCACAATGCGCCCATGAAGGAACGACTGCGCATCGCCGTGATCGGCTACGGCACCGCTGGACAGGCAGTGTCCATCCTGCTCACCCGTGACGGCCACGAGGTGGAGATCTTCGAACGCGTGCCCACGCCGGGACCGGTTGGCGCCGGCTTCCTGCTGCAGCCCAGCGGCCTGCAGGTACTGTGGCAGATGGGCCTGCTTGATTCCGTGCGTGCACATGCCGCGCCGGTGCACCGCCTGTATGGCGACACGCCGTGCGAGCGCGCGGTGATGGACATGGCCTACGCCGGGCTGGATGCACGCCTGCATGGGCTGGGCATGCAGCGCGGGGCGCTGTTTTCGCTGCTGGACCAGGCCCGCGATGGCGCCGGCCAGCTGCATGTCGGCACCACCATCGTTTCCGTCGACGCCGCACACGGGCGTTTGCGCGACAGCGAGGGGCGCCAGCACGGACCGTTCGACCTTGTGGTGGCTGCCGATGGTGCAGCTTCAACGCTGCGCGGCGGCGTCGAGCGGGGCATCGCGCTGGACAGGGTTTACCCGTGGGGCGCGCTGTGGTGCCTGCTGCCGGCCGAGGACTGGCCGCACATGAGCGAGCTGCGCCAGCGCTACGTGGCCGCGCGCAAGATGATCGGGCTGCTGCCGGTCGGTACCCGCCCCGGTGATGACACGCCGCGCCTGAGCTTCTTCTGGAGCCTGCCACGCGCCGATTTCGATCGGTGGCAGGCCGAAGGTATGGCGCCCTGGCTGGATGAACTGCATGCGCTGTGGCCGCAGGCCAGTGCGCGCTTCGCCCATCTGCGCGATGCCGGCCAGATGGCGCGCGCCGTTTACCGTGATGCGGTGATGACACGTTGGCACCAAGGCCGCATGGTGCTGGCCGGTGATGCGGCGCATGCGATGAGCCCCCAGCTGGGGCAGGGTGTGAACATGGCGTTGCTCGATGCGCTGGCACTGCGCGATGCCGTGCGCAGCCATGGCGGCAGTGCGGCGGCATTGCAGGCCTACCAAGCGCAGCGGCGCGCGCATGTGGCCGTGTACCAGCGCTGGAGCCGCTGGCTGACGCCACTGTTCCAGTCCGACCGCGACGCTTGGGCGAAAGCGCGTGATGTGCTGCTTGGCCCGATGGGGCGCCTGCCCGGTGGCCGTGGGCATATGCTGCGCATACTCAGTGGCACGCAGCATGGCTGGCTTGGCTCGCTCCAACTGGACCCGGCATTCGTCAACGAACTGGGCACGTCGATGGCAATGCCTCCCAGCAACGCGATCACGGCCAGTGCGTGAGGCGCGTCGTCACGTGAATTAACGGCTGCGTCACTACAGATATGCGAGAAGTGGGTTGCACGCGATTGCGCGTCGCCCGTTTTCCTTTCCGTGATCGACATCGCGCGTGGCCCGGGCGGCGCTGCCGTCGCGGCCTGTTGCGGCCCGGACGCGCCGCCTGTTGTTGAAGAGGAGGACGCCATGTTGTTCGCGGTCGAGGAGCTGGAATCGGAAATCTGCAAGCTGCGTGGTCTGCTGCAGATGCTGCACGAGGACCAGCCCGACGTACTGGAGGACGTGTTTGAATTCCATGTGGGCAGCCTGATCAGCCACGCGTCGCCGGAACACCATGCACGCATCCGCGCCTGCGCGCAGGAAATGCTGGCGAGCATCCAGGCCTTGCCGCGGCGGCGTGAAGGGGACACGCCCGAGTTCCAGTTGATGCCGCAGCTGGAGATCCGCCCCGCCTGATTCACGTCACGGGCAGTTCGACCAGGCTGCCCTCGACGCAGGCGACCCTCTGCTCGCCGGGAGCGGGAACAGGCACGATTCCCGCGGTGAACGCAGAGAAGGCCGGCAGGACCGTCATCCCGTCACGCAGCCAGAATACGGGGAAGCGCCGACGCAACGGCGGCAGGGCGACCTGCGGATGCAGATGCCCAGCGATCACATGCCGTCCTGCATCGGCCACTGGCTCATGGCGAAGCATGAACGGATGCAGGTGTGCTTCATCGTGGATCTGTACCAGCAGCTGGGCGTGCGGCAGGTGGCGGTCGTGATTTCCGCGCAGGACATGCACGTCCAGCGCCGCGTTGCGTTCGCGCCATGCCAACCATTGCTGGTACCACGCGGCGCGATGCGCCGGTCCATGCAGGATGTCGCCCAGGATCCACAGCTCGCGGCATGCATACCTGTCCAGCAGCGCCTGCAGGCGATTGAGGTCTTCCCCGGTGCCACCACTGGGGAGCGCGATGCCGGCACGGCGGAATACGTCGGCCTTGCCCAAGTGCAGGTCGGCGATCAACAGCGCCTGCCGTGTGGGCCAGTACAGCGCGCGCTCGCCAAGCAGCACAAGCGATTCGCCCGCGCGCAGCAGCAGCAGTTCATCGGCCATGGCGGCGCTCCAGCTGCTTGGCCGCGCGTTGCACGCGGGTACGCCAGTCCTCGTTGCTGAACTGCCCACGCAGGCGTTCGGCCCACAGCGGGAAGCCCAAGGGCGTCAGCGACGCCGGGCATTGCACCGACAGCGCCTGCGTGCCGATCCTTGCCAGTACCTGCCGCAAGCCCGGCAGGTCAAGGCTGTCGTGCAGCACTTCGCGTTCGGCCAACGCCAGCAGCAGATGGCCCGGATCGTGCTCGCGCAGTACATCGAAGAGCAGGCCCGCCGACGCCTGCAACTGCCGCAGCGATCGCGGCATGCCACCGGGCAGGCTGGGCACCAGCAGGCCGGCCACACGTGCGATGCCGCGGAACTGGCGCCGCGCCAGCTCGCCCAGGTTCACTGCGGCACGCAGATCATCCAGCAGCTGATCGGGGGTGAACAATGCTCGCCATTGCGCTGCGTCCAGATCGATCGCCTGGGCCGGTGCCAGCACCAGGCCATGGTCGTTCACCGCGTAGCCGATGCTGTTGCGCTGCAGGCGGGTACAGCGCAAGGCCAGCAGGGCGGCCAGCGCCTCATGCACGTGGCGGCCGGCAAAGGGATAGACGAACAGGAACTGGCCTTCGCGACGCCGCACCTGTTCCACCAGCAGGTGGTCCGCGCCGGGAAGCGCCGACAACTGTTGCTGCAGTGCCAGCAAGGGCGACAGCCAGCGTGATTCGGCACTGTTGTCGGCGCCGGACAGTACCCACTCCAGCTCGCGACCGAGTGGCATCGACAGCGGCAACTGGCCTCCCTGCCAGCGTGGCACGACGCCGTCTCCGCGCCCTCGTGCCAACCGCACGAAGGCGGTCATGTCGCGCAGCTGCACCAGCTCCAGCAGGCGCCCGGCGAACTGGAAACGATCGCCACGTCGCAGCCGGCTGGCGAACTGCTCCTCCACGGCGCCCAGGCTGCCGCCGCGCAGGAACTGCACGCGCACGCTGCCATCGCTGCTGATGGTGCCGATCGAAAGCCGATGACGCAGCGCCTGGCGGCGGTCATGCATGCGGTACCACCCATCGGCATCACGCACGACCTTGTGGAAATCGGGGTACTGGGCCAAGGCCTGCCCGCCCTGCACGATGAACGTGAGCACGGCCTGCCATTGGTCGTTGCCGAGCGACGCGAAGGCATGGGTACGCCGGACCTGTTCCAGCAGCGCAGTGCTGTCGAAGCCGCCCGCCAGCGCACGGCTGACCGCGTGCTGGGCCAGCACATCCAGCGACAGCGTCGGCGGCCTGCGCGCTTCGACCACGCCTTCAGCCAATGCACGGCGCACCGCAGCGTACTCGGCCAGTTCCAGCGCATGGCTGGGCACGCACAGGATGGCGCCGCTGGCACCCGGGCGGTGGCGTGCGCGTCCGGCGCGCTGGCGCAGGCGCGCCACGCCCTTCGGGCTGCCCAGCTGCAGGACCTGTTCTACTTCGGGGAAGTCCACGCCGAGGTCAAGGCTGGAAGTGGCAACCACGCAGCGCAGCGCGCCCGCGCGCAGTCCGTCTTCCACCTGCTGGCGCAGGGCCGGATCCAGCGAGCCGTGGTGCAGCGCAAGCGTGTCCAGTTCCTCCGGCCACACCGCGGCCAGCGCCTGATGCCACAGTTCTGCCTGTGCACGGGTGTTGGTGAACAGCAGGCTGCTGCGTGCCTGCATCAGCGCCTCCAGCACGCGTGGCAGCTGTGCCAGGCCCAGATGCCCCGCCCATGGGAAGCGTTCGCCGGGGTCTGGCAGCAGGCTGCGCACGCTGAGTGTGCGCGGCCGTACGCCCTGCACGATCGGTGCTTCCGGTTGACCGGGCAGCAGCACGTCGCGCGCCTCCTGCAGATTGCCCAGCGTGGCCGACAGACCCCACAGCTGCAATGCCGGCCTGGCATCGCGCAACACCGCCAGGTTCAACTGCAGCAGGACGCCGCGCTTGTTGCCCAGCAGTTCGTGCCATTCATCCACCACCACGCAGCGCAGCTGGCGCATGCGCGGCAGCGTGTCGGGATAGCTCAACAACAGCGCCAGCGATTCGGGCGTGGTCACCAGTACGTCGACGCGGCCCTCGCGCGCCTGTCGTCGTTCGCGGTTGCTGGCGTCGCCACTACGCAGGCCGACACGCCATCCCAGCCCCAGCCCATCGACCACGTCCTGCAGTGCGCGTGCGGTATCACTGGCCAACGCGCGCAAGGGCGTCACCCATAGCACCTGCAGTGGGCGCACCGCGCTGGCCCGACGGGGCAAGGGCGGCGGATCGATCATGGCCTGCAGCAGGGGCCCGCCGAACATCGCCAGTGTCTTGCCGCTGCCCGTGGGCGTATGCAGCAACCCGGATTCGCCCGCCAGGTAGTGGCGCCACATTGCGCGCTGGAACGGCAGTGAGCGCCAGCCTCTGGACGCAAACCAGTCTTCCAGCCGGCGCAGCGCCTGGCTGCGGGTCATCGCGCCAGCGCCTTCAGGCTGGCCAGCTGATCGGCCTCGCTGGCGGGCTTGTCGTGGCGCCAGCGCAGGATGCGCGGGAAGCGCACGGCGATGCCGGACTTGTGCCGGCTGCTGCGGTTGACTGCTTCAAAGCCCAGCTCGAACACCTGTTCGGCGCGTACGCTGCGCACCGGCCCGAAGCGCTCGCGGGTGTTGGCGCGGATCCAGCGGTCGAGCGCGAGGATCTCCTTGTCGTCCAGGCCGGAATACGCCTTGGCCACCGGCACCAGCGTGTCGCCGTCCCACACGCCAAAGGTGTAGTCGGTGTACAGCGTGCTGCGTCGGCCGTGCCCGGCCTGTGCGTACAGCAGCACCGCGTCTATCGTGAGTGGATCGACCTTCCATTTCCACCAGTCGCCGCGTCGTCGCCCCGCCTGGTAGGAGGACGTGCGCCGCTTCAGCATCAACCCCTCCACACCGCGTTCGCGCGCCACATCGCGCATCGCCGCGGCCTGCGGCCAGTCGCCGGCGGCAACGTCGGGCGACAGCTGGATGCGCGCATCGCCCAGTGCACCGACGACCTCGGTGAGCCGCGCGCGCCGTTGCTGCAATGGAACTTCGCGCAGGTCCGCGCCATCGAGTTCCAGCAGGTCGTAGGCGAGCACGCGCACCGGCGTGTTGCGCAGGGTGGCCGCGCCGGGTTTGCGGCGCTGGATGCGGGTCTGCAGCGCGGTGAAGGCACGTGGCAGGTCCGCGGCTTCGTCCCAGGCCAGCAGCTCGCCATCCAGCACGCAGCCATCGGGAAGCGCCATCGCCGCCTGTTCGATTTCGGGGAAGCGACCATCCAGCCGCTCTTCGCCACGTGACCACAAGGCGACCTCGCCGCGCCGGCGCAGCAGCTGCACGCGGATGCCATCCCACTTCCATTCCAGCAGCCAGTCGTCGATCGCACCGAGTCGTTCGGCAGGGCTGCCCTCCAGTGGCGAGGCGAGGAAAAAGGGGTAGGGCTGCTGCCGGTCCAGCGGCAGCTCATCCGGCGACAGCAGCTGGGCCAGCAGCCCGGGCGAGGGCACCCACTCGCCCAGCATGCGCTGGGCGATGCGGGCAATATCCAGGCCGGACCACTCGGCCAGCGCCTGCTGCACCAGCCGTTGCGAGACGCCAACGCGCAGGGCTCCGGTCAGCAGCTTGTTGAACACCAGGCGTTCGCTGCTGCACAGCTGCCGCCAGCCGGCGACGACCGCCGCACGGCGCACCGCCTCGGGTTGGTTGGCCACCGCCAGCAGGTGCTGTTCGATCCATTCGGCCAGGGGACGGTCAGGCGAGGGGTTTGGTGGGTCGTCCAGCAGCAGGGTCAGCGTTTCGGCCAGGTCACCGACCTGCGCATAGCTGTCGTCCACCAGCCACGGTGGCAACCCTGATTCCTCGGCGATCCAGGCGCGCAGTTCGCCACTGGTGGCGATCTTCCGGCGTGCGCCGCCCACCTTGCCACCACTGAGGAGGTACAGCGCCCACGCCGCATCGTGCGCGCCTGCCTGGCCGAAGTAATCGACCAGTGCCGCTCGCTTGTCCAGCGTGGCAGTGCTGCGGTCCAGGCGTTGGTAGAGCGCTGCGAAGGCTTTCATTCCTCGCTCCCGAAATCGGTACGGAAGGCTTCGGCAGCCACGCCGCGCTCACGCAGGTAGGGAATCAGCGCATCGGTATTGCCATGGGTGGCGATCACCCGCTGCGCGCCGGTCTGTTCGATCGTCGTCAGCAGTGCTGGCCAATCGGCGTGATCGGAAATGACGAAGCCACGATCGACGTTGCGTCGGCGCCGGTTGCCGCGCAATTGCATCCAGCCCGAGGCGAAGCCCAGCTGGTGGCGCCCGAAGCGGCGCATCCAGGGCGTGCCCGCAGCCGAGGGCGGGGCGAGGATCAACTGGCCGGCGGCATCGGGTTGACGGCCCTGTTCGGCCACGGTGAGCGTCTCCAGCATCGGTACGCCGGCCTGCCGGTACACCGCTACGCCATTGGCGATGGCGCCATGCAGCCAGGCCGGGCGATCATCCAGCGGCCGCAGCTCGGCCAGCACCCGTTGTGCCTTGCCCAGTGCATAGCACAGCAGGATCGCCGCCTCGCCGCGCTGTTCGCATTCGCGGCGCCACGCCACGATCTCCGCAGCGACTGCCGGCGTGTCCGGCCAGCGGTAGATCGGCAGGGCGAAGGTTGCCTCGGTGATGAACGTATCGCAGGGCACCACTTCGAACGGCGCGCAGGTCGGGTCTGGCTGGCGCTTGTAGTCGCCGGAGGCCACCCAGACCTGCCGCCCGTCGTCGATGCGCACCTGCGAGGACCCCAGCACGTGGCCGGCTGGATGCAGTGATACCTGCACCCGGCCCAGGCGGAACGGGGTGCCCTCGGCATGCGCCTGCACCGGCACGTCGCCCAGGCGCCAACGCAGGATCGGCAGGCTGCCGTCGCTGCAGTGGTATTCGCCCATGCCCGGGCGAGCATGGTCACCGTGGCCATGGGTGATGACCGCGCGCGGCACCGGCCGCCAGGGATCGATGTGGAAGTCGCCCGCAGCGCAGTACAGCCCCTCGGGGCGCAACACCACCAGATCGTCATTGCCTGCCATGCCATCACTGTGGCCTGCGGCTCGTGCACGGGGTGAGAACCGGCCTGAACACGGGCTTGGCAGGTCATGCGGCACAATCGGGCCGCACACTTCTTGCCGCCAGGATGGACCGGATGAGTGGACCGAGCTTCAGCAGCAACGCGCCCTACGAAACCCATGTGGTACTGAACCAGCCGCCGCCGTTCGCGGGGCGGCAGTTGTGGACCGACGACGCGGCGCTGATGGAAGCCGTTCAGCGCGAAGGCGCTGGCAGCTTCGCGCCACGATTGGCGGTGTATGGCGCGCTGGCGGGTGATGAGCTGTACCGGGTCGGCTTCGATGCCAACCGCGATCGGCCACGCCTGCGCACGCATGATGCGCAGGGCCATCGCATCGACACGGTGGAGTTCCATCCGGCCTATCACCAGTTGATGGACACGGCCAAATCGCACGGGGTCGCAGGCTTGTCCTGGCATGAGCCGCAGCCCGGCGCGCACGTGGCACGTGCGGTGTTGAGCTACCTGCATCACCAGGCCGAGGCGGGCACCAGTTGCCCATTGACGATGACCCATGCAGCAGTAGCGGTGCTGCGCACGCAGCCGCACCTGGCCGAGTGGGCACGCAAGGCCGCAGCGCCGGTCTATGACCCGCGCGACGTGCCGGTGGCGGACAAGGCCGGCATCACCCTGGGCATGGGCATGACCGAGAAGCAGGGCGGCTCGGATGTACGTGCCAACAGTACCCGCGCCGAACCGATCGATGGCGAGCGCTATCGCCTGGTCGGCCACAAGTGGTTCTTTTCCGCGCCGATGTGCGACGGCTTCCTGGTGCTGGCGCAGGCGCCGGGAGGACTGACCTGCCTGCTGTTGCCGCGCCGCCTGGCAGACGGTGACCGCAATGCGTTCCGCCTGATGCGGTTGAAGGACAAGCTTGGGGATTGGGCCAATGCCTCCAGCGAAGTCGAGTTCTGCGGCGCGCAGGCGTGGCGGGTGGGTGAAGAGGGCCGCGGCGTCGCCACCATCATCGGCATGGTGATGATGACCCGCCTGGACTGCATGCTTGGCGCCGCAGCGGAGATGCGCATGGCGCTGGCGCAGGCGCTGCATCACGCACGGCATCGCCGCACCTTTGGCAAGCTGCTGGTCGAGCACCCGTTGATGACCAACGTGCTGGCTGATCTGGCGATGGAGTCGGAAGCGGCCACGGTGTTGGCGATCCGCATCGCACGCGCGGTGGATCGTGCCGGTGTGGATGCCAATGAAGCCGCGATGGCTCGGTTGGGGACGGCACTGGGCAAGTACTGGCTGTGCAAGCGTGCGCCGGCCTTCGTCAATGAAGCGCAGGAATGCCTGGGCGGCGCGGGCTATGTGGAGGAGTCGATGCTGCCGCGCCTGTACCGGCAGGCACCGTTGAATTCGATCTGGGAAGGCAGCGGCAACATCCAGTGTCTGGATGTGCTGCGTGCATTGGCCCGTGAACCGGAGGCGATGGCGGCATTGCGCGGCGAGCTGGCGGCGGTGGCCGACCGTGATGCGCGCTACGCAGCGGCATTGCCGCGCTGGGCAGCGGCACCGGCACCGGAGGAATCACAGGCGCGACTGTTCTGCGAGCGCACTGCGCTGTTGTTGCAGGCAGCGCTGCTGCTGCGTGCGCGCAGCCCGATCGCCGAGGCGTTCGTGCGCAGCCGGCTGGAAGGAGAGCACGGGCTGGCATTCGGGACGCTGCCGGCGGGCCTGGAGCTGACCGCGATGCTGGCGCGCGCGCTGCCGTAGGCAATGGCCAACGGCGGTGCCCCTCGTGGTGGGCGGCGCGGAGCCTGCATCGTGAGCGGGCCGCGCGGGTGGGTTGCGCAGCGGGCGCTGCAAGTCCTCCTCCGGGGCCTGGCCCAGCCGCAGGCGGCTGGGCGTTCGGTCGCTTGCGAAGCAGTGTTTCGCAAGCAAGGCGCCCTTACCCATGTAAGCTTGGTCGCCGCTTTCTCGTGTGCGCAGTCCTGCGCACACGGCAAGACCGGGGTTGGGCGTCCTGCCCAACCCGCCCGAGGCATGCCTCGGGCCCATGCGGCTCACGCCCCTGCGCAACCCACCCGCGCGGCCGCGGACAATTTCCGTGGCCGCACACTACGGAATCAACAGCAAAGGCAGGGAGCGAAAAACAGTAAAGCCGCGGCCATGCCGCGGCTTTTCCTGTAGCGCCGAGCCGGTGCTCGGCTGCTGGCAAGGCTCAGTGCTTGGCTTCTTCCTTGGCGGCGTTGGCCTTGGCGTCATTGGCGACATCGCGCGCCTTGTCGGCGACCTTCTGCGCGGCGTCGGCAGTGGCGTCGCTGGCGTGCGCGGCCGCGTCGGTGGCGGCGACCTTGGCCTGGTCAGCGGCATTGGCGGTGGCGTCGGCGGCCTTGTCCAGCGCCTGCTGGGTATCGGCGGCGGCCTGCTCGGAAGCAGCAGCGGTCTTGTCGGCGGCGTCGCGGGTTGCGGCAGCGGCCCGGTCGACGGCATCGCGGGCAGCGACGCCAGCGCTGTCGGCGGCCTGCTGCGCGTCCTGCTTGGCCTGTTCGGCCTCCGGGCCCTTGCAGGCGGCCAGGGCCAGCAGCAGGGAGCCGGCCAGCAGGGTGGTGGTGATCGGACGAATCTTCATGGCGGTCTCCGGTACTGCAATGGATGGGGACGCCAGCCTATTCATGCCGTTGTGAAGACGGGGTCGCGGAGCGCGCTCAGTCGCGATCCACGGGCGCAAAGAAAAAGCCGCTGGCGAACCAGCGGCTTTTCCGGAACAGCGTGAAGAAAGAAGTGATTACTTCTTGGCTTCTTCAGCAGCGTCCTTGGCCTGCTCAGCGGTAGCTTCGGCAGCCTTGGCGGCGTCCTTGGCTTCGCCAGCAGCGGCGTCGGTGGCAGCAGCGGCGGTGTTGGCAGCAGCGTCGGTCGCAGCGTCGGCAGCGGTGGCGGCGGTGTCAGCGGCCTGCTGGGCAGCGTCGGCGGTCTGGGCGCCAGCAGCGGCGGCCTGGTCGGCAGCAGCCTGGGCTTCGGTGGCGGCTTCGTTGGCCGAAGCAGCGGCGTCCTGGGCAGCTTCCTGCTTCGAGCAGGCGGCCAGGGCCAGAGCCAGGGACATCGCGACCAGCAGCTTGTTGATGCTCATTGTGTAAATCCTCGTCGTTAGAATTAGGCAACGCGCATGCTGCGCGCCGACAACATGATGACAAGCCAAGATTGGGTGTCAAGCGATCCCGCATTCATTTTTGCGAAATCATCGTTAAATCCATTTAAATCAATTCGATGGCGATCGCGGTCGCTTCGCCACCGCCGATGCACAGGGTGGCAATGCCGCGCTTGCCACCGCGCGTGCGCAGGGCATTGACCAGGGTCACCACCAGGCGTGCGCCGGAGGCACCGATCGGATGGCCCAGTGCACAGGCGCCGCCATTCACGTTGAGCTTGTCGTGCGGAATGCCCAGTTCGCGCATCGGCGCCATCGCCACCACAGCGAAGGCTTCATTGATTTCGAACAGATCGACCTGGTCCAGCGACCAGCCGGTCTTGTCCAGCAGCTTGCGCAGCGCGCCGATCGGAGCAGTGGTGAACCACTCCGGTTCCTGCGAATGGGTGGCGTGGCCGACGATTCGGGCCAACGGCTTGATGCCGCGCGCAGCCGCATCTTCCTCGGTCAGCAGGACCACTGCGGCAGCGCCGTCGGAAATGCTGGAAGAGCTGGCGGCGGTCACACTGCCGTCCTTCTTGAAGGCCGGGCGCAGGGTCGGGATCTTGGCGATGTCCGAACGGCCGGGCTGCTCGTCGGTGGTGATCTCGACCTCGCCCTTGCGGGTGGCGACCTTCACCGCGACGATTTCATCGGCGAACGCGCCGTTGGCCTGGGCTGCCTGCGCGCGCTTGACCGATTCGATGGCGTAGGCGTCCTGCTCTTCGCGGCTGAACTGGTACTTGTCCACGGCGCATTCGGCGAATTCACCCATCGCCTTGCCGTCATAAGCGTTGACCAGGCCGTCGTGGGCCATGTGATCGACCGCCTGGAAGTTGCCGAAGCGGTTGCCGGTGCGCGAGTTGGGCAGCATGTGCGGCGCGTTGGACATCGATTCCATGCCGCCGGCGACAACGATGCTGGCCGAACCGGCCTTGATCAGGTCATGACCGAGCATGATGGTCTTCATGCCGGAGCCGCAGACCTTGTTCAGCGTGGTGGCACCGGTCGACAGCGGAATGCCGGCAGCGATCGCCGCCTGGCGGGCGGGCGCCTGGCCGAGGTTGGCCGGCAGCACGCAGCCCATGAGGACTTCGGAAACGTCGCTGGCCGGGATGCCCGACTGCTCCAGTGCGGCGGCGATGGCGGCCGCGCCCAGGGTCGGGGTTGGCACGCCGTTGAACTGGCCGAGGAAGGAGCCGATGGCGGTGCGCTTGGCGGCGGCGATGACGATGTTGGACATGGCAATCTCGTTGATGCGTAAGCAATGTTCGGAAAGGAGACCGTGGGCCGTTGGAAGCGCCCCGGTTTCCCGGCAGACTGCGTGGGGGTCGGCCCAAGTATAGAGGGTCGGGGAGGGCCGCCGCTGGACGGCGCCGCATGCCTGCCGGGACAACGACGGGCCAATGTTCATGGGAAGGAATCGATGGAACGCACGACGACGGTGAAATCTGCCCTGGCAACCGCGCTGGCACTGGCGCTGACAGCCTGTGGCGGAGGTGGCGGGGGCGGCAACGTGCGCATTGACACACCGCCACCACCGCCGCCACCCACGACCCCGCCACCGACGCCGCCGCCGCCGGCAAAACCGCAGGAGCCGGCCTTCGACGCGCATCTGTCGGTCACCAATGCGCGTGCCGCACAGGCCGCCGGCCTGAGCGGCCAGAACGTGCGCATCGGTATCGTCGATTCGGGCGTGCAGCGCGACGCGGTGGCACTGAACGGGCGGGTGGTGGCCAACCTCAACTACATCGATCCGTCGCGCAACAACCTGCAGGTGGACGACGTGGTGGGCCACGGCACGGCGGTAGCCAGCCTGGCTGCCGGCGCGCCGGTTGGGTCCTGGCCAGGCGGCATCGCTCCTGGTGCGCAGATCGTTTCGGCGCGGATCATCGCCGACAAGCCGCCCGCCGACGATGGCAGCGGCAAGGGCAATTCCTTCAGCGGACCGCTGGGCGTGGCCCAGGTGCACCAGGACCTGATCAGCTACAACGTAAAGGTGATGAACAACTCGTGGGGCGGCCTGTACTGGACCGACCTGCCGACCACCGCGCAGGTGGCCGCCGAGTATCGCCCCTTCGTGGTCAACCACGGCGGGCTGGTGGTGTTCGCAGCGGGCAATGACGGCCGCAGTGAACCGAGCAGCCTGGCCGCGCTGCCCAGCCAGCTGGGCGTTGCCGGCTCGCTGCCGGCGGCAGATCTGGAGCGCGGCTGGCTGGTGGCGACCGCGGTGGATCCCTATGCACCGGGCACGTTGGCCAGCTACGCCAATGGCTGCGGCCAGGCCGCGCGCTACTGCCTGGCAGCGCCGGGCAGCGCGGTCTATCCCGATGCAAACGGGGGCAGCTACTACTGGAACTACGGCACGTCATTCGCGGCGCCGCTGGTGTCCGGCGCCGCTGCGCTGGTCTGGCAGCGCTATCCGTATTTCAGCAACGACCTGGTGCGGCAGACCCTGCTGGGCACTGCCAAGGACATCGGCGCCCCGGGCGTGGATCCGGTGTTCGGCTACGGCCTGCTCGACATCGGTCGTGCGATCAACGGTCCGGGTCGCTTCGACTGGGGGGATGTGGTTGCCAACGTGGATGTGGCCTCCAGCGGTTCGGCGTGGCGCAACAACATCGTCGGCAGCGGCGGCCTGGTCAAGCAGGGCGGGGGCACTCTGGTGCTGGCCGGCAACAACAGCTATACCGGTTCCACCCGCATCGAACGCGGCATCCTGGCACTGCAGGACGGTGGCGTGATCCGTTCCAACGTGACCATCCTCGGCCAGTCCGATCCGGATTCGACCGGCCTGCAGTTCAATGGCGGCGCGCCGCGCGTGATCGGCAACGTGGTCAACGGCAGCAGCGTATTCCTCACCACCGGCAACACCACCGGCACCATCGAGGGCGACTACGCCCAGCAGGCGGGCGCACAGTTGATGATCGCACTCGGCGCCAATGCGCTGCAGGTCACCGGCAAGGCCACCCTCGACGGTGGCGTGCGCGTGCATGGCTTCGTCTCCGGCTACGTGCCACAGAGCGGCACCCGGCAGGACCTGATCCATGCGGACGGCGGACTCAGTGGTGCCTTCAGTACGCCGGCCACCTCCAGCGGCCTGCAGGGACTGTCGCTGTTGCAGAGCAGCTATGGCTACGACAGCAACAACGCCTGGTTGAACCTGACCCAGGTCAGTGTCACCGGGGCAGCCAGCGGCCTGGGGGCTTCCGCCCAGGCGGCAGCACAGCGGCTGGAGGGTGCATTTGCCGCGCTCGACAAGAATGCAGGACTGCAGGGATCGGCCTTCGGTACGGCCGCCGGGGCGCTGCAGTGGACCGGCGGTGGCAGCAACGGCCTCGAGGCTAGTCTGCAGAGCCTGTCCGGGCAGGCGCACGCGCGGGCCGAAGCGGTCACCTTCGACAGCATCGACATGTCACGCCGTGCCATCGCAGAGCGCTTTGATCGCGTGCAGGCGGCGCCGCGCCTGCGCGGGGCCTGGCAGAGTGCGCTCGGCCAGGCCGGGCAGGGCAGCTTTGCCGGCAACGCCGCCGACAGCCGCGGTTGGATGGCCGGCCAGGACCTGCCGCTGGGCAGCACCGGGCTGATGGGTGTGGCCTTCGGCGAGACCCGCAGCAACGGTGGCAGCAGCTTCGGCGGCGATCGCGGGCGTGATCGCCAGGCGCAGGCACAGCTTTACGCGGGCTGGAATCTGGGCCGGGGCTATGCGCTGGCCCAGATCGGCAGCGGGCAGTTCACCCGGGCGCTGGATCGCCAACTGCTGCTGGGCGCGGGTAGTTACGGTGTTTCGGCCCGCTATGGCGGGCGCTTCAGCAGTGCCAGTGTCGAAGGCGGCTATCGCTTCGGCCGCGCGGGTGCCTCGTTGACACCGTATCTGGGCGCCAGCACTACGCGCGTGGATACCGATGCGTTCAACGAACTGGGCGGGTTCGGCTTCGGCCTGCGTGGCGATGCCAACCGCGTGCAGCGCAGCCAGATGCTGGCCGGCATCCGCGGCGAGCATGGCTGGGGGCGCTGGACCCTGCGCGGGCATGCCGAGTGGCAGCAGCGGCTCGAGGGTGCCGATGCGGCGTGGCAGGCCAGTTTCGTCGGCGTCGATGCCTGGGCACCACTGGCGGGCTGGAATGCGCCGCGCGGCAGTGCGCTGATCGGCATGGCGCTGGAATCATGGTGGGGTCGCAGTGGCCGCCTGAGCCTGGGCTTCGACCAGCGCGTCGGGGGCGAGGGCGCGCGCCAGGCGGCGTTGCGCTACAGCACCGGGTTCTGAGTGACGGTCGCGCCGGGACGCCAGCCCCGGCGCGACATCGACGCGCTCAGCCGCCGCGCAGGTTGCCCAGGCGCGGGGTGCTGCGGCCCAGCGGCATCTTCAATTTGCCGATCGACAGGATGCGGCTTTCGGCGATGCGGTCGGCCGCTCGCTGCGGCGCGATGTTCTCGCGCTGCGACAGTTCGAAGATGCGGGTGAGGTTGTGATAGATGCTGCGGATCAGGCGCATCGCGCGTTCGCGGTTGTAGCCGTCGATCTCCAGCGACACGTTCATCACGCCACCAGCATTGACCGCATAGTCCGGCGCATACAGGATGCCGCGCGCATGCAGTTCGTCGCCGATTTCCAGGCTCGACAACTGGTTGTTGGCGGTGCCGCAGATGATCTTTGCCTTGATCCGCGGCAGCGTGTCGGCGTTGATCGCGCCTTCCAGCGCACACGGTGCGAACACATCGGCATTCACTTCATGGATCTCGTCCGGCTTGACCGCTTCAGCGCCGAAGTCGCTGACCGCGCGGTCAACCAGCGCGCTGTCCAGGTCGGTGACATACAGCTTGGCACCGCGGTCACGCAGCAGCTTCACCAGTTCCATCCCGATGTGACCCAGGCCCTGCACCGCGATGCTGGTCTTGCCCACTTCCTCATGGCCGAACTTGAAGCGCATCGACGCCATCAACGCCTGAAGCGCGCCGTAGGCGGTGAACGGGGCCGGATCGCCGGAGCCGCCATGGACCTGGTGCACGCCGGTCACGAACTGGCTCTCCAGGTAGATGTTCTCCATGTCGTTGACATCGGTGCCGACGTCCTCGGCGGTGATGTAGCGTCCGCCCAGCGAATCGACATAGCGGCCGAAGGCACGGAACAGCACTTCGGTCTTGTCCGCTTTGGGGTCGCCGATGATCACCGCCTTGCCGCCACCGACGTTGAGGCCGGCCAGTGCATTCTTGTAGGTCATCGTCCGGCTCAGGCGCAGCGCATCGGCCAGCGCCTCGTCGGTGCTGGCGTAAGGACGCATGCGCACGCCGCCCAGGGCCGGGCCAAGGGTGGTGTTGTGGATGGCGATGATCGCCTTCAGGCCGGCGTCGTGGTTGTGGCAGAACACCACCTGTTCGTGGCCGGTGGTGGCGAGGGTTTCGAATAGCATGGCGTCTCCGATGGCGCGATCAGCGGCGAACTGCAGCGAACGGCCAGTGAACGGTAGGGTCCCAAAACAAAAAAAGCGACGTCGTCGGTGCAGGGGGACGGGTCGCGCGGCGCCATTCTAGTCCATTCCCCCGGCCGGTGCCGTCGACATCGCATGCCTTCCGGTTAAAGAAGATGAAAGTGCGGCCGATGCTGCGACGACGGCGGGTGGCCGGATTCGCGTGAAGAGGCAGGCGGTCAGTGACGGCAAGGGCACCACAACGACAGGGCAGGCGGCGATGACAGCGGCCTGGTGGCGATCACTGCGCGGTTGGCTGGCGCGCTCGACCGGGGCTGCGCCGTCCCGCTTGGCGGCGGTATCGCGACAGGCAGTGGCGGCAGCGGCTGCGAGCCTGCAGGGTGAGGCCCTGCCGTCTGCGGAGATCGCCGCACATCTGCAGCGCGGCCTGCACGCGTTGGCGTTGTACCCACGACTGGCCGGTGAGCCGGCGCCTGTACAGGATCCGGCGTTGGGGGAAGCGGTGGCACGCGCGCTGCAGGACCGCGACTGGGCTACCCGGCAGTTGCCGCGCCGTCCGCAGCTGCTGCCGCAGCTGATCCAGACCGTCAACGACGATGCCGCCTCCGCGCGGGTGATGGCCGCGATCATCGGCCAGGACCCGGTGCTGACCGGCAACCTGCTGCGCATCGCCAACAGCCCCGCCTACAAGGTGCACGAGCGACCCGTGGAAAGCCTGCAGCGGGCAGTGACCCTGGTCGGTACCGAAGGCGTTCGGCAGATCATCAGCGCGGTACTGGTACAGCCGGTGATGCAGATGCAGTGCGATGCGTTCCCGCAGTTCAGCACGATCATCTGGGAGCACGCACTGCTGGCCTCGCGCGCGGCTGCAGACCACGCACGCACGGTTACCTTCGGTGATGCTTTCGCCGCGCAGTGGCTGGGCCTGGTGCAGGGCCTGGGCGCGGCGCTGGTGATGCGCCAGCTGCTGCAGGAAGCCCAGGCACGTGGTGAAACCGTGGAGCCGGCGCTGGCACTGCAGCTGCTTCAGCAGTGGTCGTTACCGCTGGCACAACGGGTGGCGGCTGCCTGGGAGCTGCCCGAGCCGGTGCATCAGGCGCTGTTGCCGGAGGCCGAGGGCCCGCTGGCCGACAGCCTGCGCCTGGCCAGCGCCGCTGCGGCGGCCAGCCTGCTGTGCCGCCATGGGCATGCCAGCCAGAGCCGCATGCTGGCCCTGCTGGAACAGCTGCCTTCGGCACCGCCGCATGCATTGCGCTGGATCTGGCGGCGACTGCATGGGCGCAGCGTGGAAACGCTGGATGATGCCGGGCAGGAAGCCACCGATCCGGGGCGCTGAGCGTTACAGCTGCGATTCCAGCGGTAGCCAGCTGATCACCCGCGACAACCAGCGTTTGCGCGCCGTTGCCCCTGGCTCTTCCTCCGCCCAGTGCGGTGGTGGTTCGCGCTCCAGCCAGCGCAACCGGCGACGGTCGTCCAGCGCCAGCCACCAGCTGTGCCTGGGATCCGCCAGGCGCAGGTACTCGCCGCGCAGCTGTGCACCCAGCAACGGATCGTCGAACAGCACACCCATTTCAGTGTTCAGGTAGGCCGAGCGCGGATCGAGGTTGAATGAGCCGACGAAGCCGCGGCGGTCATCGACCAGGAACGCCTTGGTGTGCAGGCTGGCGCCGCTGCTGCCGAACACGCCCGCATCGCCGGACTGCCCTTGTGCCTTCAGCTCATACAGGTGGACGCCGGCTTCGAGCAACGGCACGCGGTAGCCCATGTAGCCGCCGTGCACCGCGGCGACGTCATTGGCAGCCAGTGAGTTGGTGACCACGCCGACCTGCACGCCCCGCCGGGCCATGGCCGAAAAGCCATCCAGGCCCTCGTTGCCGGGCACGAAGTAGGGCGAGATCAACAGGGCCTTGTGCCGGGCGGCCTGCAGCTCGCTGGTCAGCGTCGAAACCAGCCACGCGCCGCGATCATCGTCGCGGTGCTTCATCGGCGGGTCCGAGACGATGCGCACTGCACGGCTCCAGCGCAATGGCTCGGGACTCGGGCGCTGCCGCCTGCGCGATTCGGCCACGCGCGCAAGGTAGGGCTGGGCCACGTCACGCTGGGCCTCATGGTCCGATTCGCGTATCAGCAGGCGCAGCTGGGCATCGGTATGGAAGGCAAGCGCCGATACCGGAATGGCGGCCTCGCTGTTCCAGTAGTCGTCGAAGATCCGGCTGGCCTGCTCCACGGCAGGGCCGGCGACCAGCAGGTCCAGGTCCTGGAAGTTCACATCGGTGCGCGCGCTGAAGTATTCCTCGCCGATGTTGCGGCCGCCGACGATCGCGACGCGGCCGTCGGCAATCCAGCTCTTGTTGTGCATGCGGTGGTTCACGCTGAAGAACCGTTGCACCATCTCCACCATGCGCAGCAGGCCGGTCCGGTTGCGGAACGGGTTGTAGAGGCGGATTTCAATGTTGGGGTGCCGGTCCAGCGCCATCATCAGGGCGTCCTTGTCCTTGGCGTTCATGTCGTCGAGCAGGATGCGCACGCGCACGCCGCGTTCGGCGGCGTCGTACAACGCCTTGGCCATCAGGTGGCCGATCAGGTCGTCGTGCCAGATGTAGTACTGCAGGTCCAGGCTGCGCCCGGCGTGGGTGGTGATCATCGCGCGCGCGGCGAAGGCATCCATGCCATCGCTGAGGAAGGCCACGCCGGACTGGCCGGGATGGGCCTCCTGCAACGGAACGATCTGCCGGTCGATCCGCGTCTGTACCGGCTGCAGCGGCAGCACGTGCGAGGGCGTGCCCCGTGCCTGCGGGGTGAGATGGTCGGCCAGCAGCAGCCCGGACAGGACCAGCAGCACCAATGTGGCGAGGATGATTGCAGCAACGCGAAGCAGACGTCGCCACAGGGGCTTGGGCAGGCTCATGCGCCGATGGTAGATCCACGCCACGCGTGGATCAAAGGCAGACGGTGCATCGCAGAAGATCCACGCCATGCGTGGATGACAGGGACTTCCCTGTCAGAACCGCTCGTCGCTGCCCAGGTAACGCCACTGCCCCGCAGGCAGCGGTCCCAGTGCCACGCGGCCAATACGCAGCCGACGCACGGCCGTCACCTGCAGGCCGGCCGCGGTGACCGCCACGCGCAGGCCCTTGGCGGTCAGGCCCTTGCCCGCGAAGCGCAGGCGCTGCTCGCTCTGCCAGCTGACCTTGGCACCGCCGGATTCCTGCTGCAGGCGCGCCAGCAGCCATGGGCCACGCTCGGGGCCGCCTTCGGCGACCTCGATCAGGTATTCCTGCTCGGTGCGTCCCAGGTTGCGCTGAAGATGGGCCAGCGTGGCCGGGTCCTGGCTGACCACCACCAGGCCGCTGTCGCTGGCCGGAAGGGCGGCCGCCAGCTGCAGTCCGTGGAAGTGGCGCTGCAGCGGACGGATGTCGCTGGCGTCCAGCTCGCTGCGGCTGTCACTGCTGACCAGCGCGCACAGGGTTTCGGCGGCAACGCCAGCCGGTTTGTGCAGCAGCATGCTGACCCGCTCGGCCTTTTCATCGCTGGCCTGCTCGGCCACCACGATCACCGCGCTGTCATCGACCGGACGCTGCGGCTGTTCCACCACCTCGCCATTGACCGTGACCCAGCCGCCTTCGATGTAGCGCCGCGCTTCGCCGCGCGGGATGCCGAGCAGGGCGGACAGGCGTTTGTCGAGACGGATCGGTTCCATGGCAGGCAGGTCGGGCAGTGGGCGCGCAGTGTAGCTGCTGCGGCCGGTCAGCGCTGGCCGCGGTTGGCCAGCTCGGTCAGGTACAGGCGGGTATCGAATTCCAGCTGCAGGTAATCCGGCTCCATGTGCTGGCACAGCTGATAGAAGGCCTTGTTGTGGTCGGCTTCCTTCAGGTGGGCCAGCTCATGCACCACGATCATGCGCAGGAACGCTGCCGGTGCCTGGCGGAACACGGTGGCGATGCGGATTTCGCGGCTGGCCTTGAGGCGGCCGCCGTGAACGCGCGAGATGGCGGTATGGGTACCCAGCGCGTGCTTGATCACTTCCAGCGTGTTGTCGTAGCAGACCTTGTTGAGCGGCACCGACTTGCGCAGGTAGCGGTCCTTCAGCTCCTGCGTGTAGTCGTACAGCTGGCGGTCGCTGCGCACGGTGTGCGGGTCGGGGTAGCGCTGCTGCAGCCATGGGCCGAGCTTGCCCTGTGCCAGCAGGTCGCTGACCTGGGCGACCAGGGGTTCGGGATAGCCGGTGAGGTACTTCAGGACTGCCATGCAGGGGTGGCGGGGCGTCGGTAGAATGGGGACATCCAAGATTACACGCGGTACGCATCGACCATGGCAAAGCCCAACGCGCTGCAGGAACAATTGCTCAAGGCCGGCCTGGCCAAGAAGTCGCAGGCCAGCGCCGCCGCGCGCGAGCAGGCCAAGGCGCGGCAAGGCAAGGCCGAATCGACGTCGGCCGAGGTCCAGCGCGAGGCTGAGCGTGCCCGCGCCGAGAAGGTCGAGCGCGACCGCGCGCTGGCCGCCGAGCGCAATGCCCAGGCCAGGCAAGCTGAACAGAAGGCGCAGGCGAAGCAGATCATCGCGGCCCATGCCGTGCCCCACAAGGGCGATGACGAGTACCGCTTCAGCGATGGCACGGCGATCCGCACCCTGCTGATCGACCCCAAGCTGCGCAAGGCGCTGTCGGTGGGCGTTCTGGTCATCGTTGCCCATGGTGACGGTTACGCCGTGTTGCCGCGTGCTGCCACCGAAAAGGTGCGTGAACGCGCGCCCGAAGCGATCATCGTCGACCACGGCCAGCCGGGCTCGACCGCCGAGATCTCCACCGGCAACGCCGAGGACGACGCCTACTATGCGCAGTTCCAGGTGCCGGACGACCTGGTCTGGTAAAAAAAAGGGGACGGAGGGGATTAGGTCGCAATCGGATTGATCGAACCCGTGCGCGTTCCACTCAGCTTGCTGAAGCCCCGCCGAGCATGGCTCGGCGCTACAGGAAGGCATTCCTTTTACCGGGGTGTATCGTCCCCATATCAGGCGACACACCTGCGGAGGACGGCCATGGCCACCGGTTGGGCGGGAGACGGCGCGGTCCAGGACCAGATCGACGCCACCGTTGATGATGCGATCGCCCGCGCGCGGCGCCAGCTGCGCGAGGGACCCGGTCTGGAACACTGTGAGGAATGCGACGCGCCGATTCCGTTGGCGCGGCGCCAGGCCGTGCCTGGTGTGCGGCTGTGCGTGGCGTGCCAGCAGGCGCATGACGACGAAGAACAGGCGCATGCCGGCTACAACCGGCGTGGCAGCAAGGACAGCCAGTTGAGGTAAAGGTTGTTGGGCAGGGCTGCACCCTGCACCCGCCGAAGCCTTCAAGCCAAGGCAGCAGCAACAGCAAAAGCTGGCATTCCGTGGGGTGGCGGGGCGGTGTCGGAGTGCGGGGACGCCGCAAGTACGTCCTTGTAGGCTTGGCAGCCGCATCCATGCGGCTGACACCCCGCACTCCGACACCGCCCCACCTCTGACAGATTTCCGCGGCTGTTGGTAGGTGTCGACCTTGGTCGACACATCTGTCAGATATCGAATGAGTCATCCACGGATGGCGTGGATCCACCGTGTCGACCAAGGTCGACACCCACCAGAGCAATGCGTCGTTCCGACAGCTCGCGGAAAACTGTCGAAGGCGGGGTGGGTCCGGTTGAGGGGGCGTGAGCCGCATGGATGCGGCGACCGAGCTTACATGGACGTACTTGCAGCGTCCCCCTCAACCGGACCCACCCCGCCTACCCACGGATAGCCAGCTTCTGCCGTTGACGTTGACGTTGATTCGGCAGGTGCAGGGCTGCAAGCCCTGCCGAACACCGCGCCTCAGCCGTCGCCCTGGATGCCGCCAGGCGCCTGTGCCGGGTCGCGCCAGCGGCGCACGGTGCGCTGGAAGAACAGGTTGTTCGGCAACTGCAGCACCGTGCCCTCGTGGCCGTCGCCGGTTTCCTGCAGCGTGGTGTAGATCAGGTTCACATCGATCACCCGGCCCTTCAGGCCCGGCTTCTCGCCGTTCTCCAGCACCTCGATGTAGTCATGCAGGCGGAACGGGCGCGTGGTGAAGATCAGCAGCGTGCAGAAGATGTTGGAGAGCACGCTCCACGCCGCGAAAAAGGCCACCGCACCCACGGCGGCAAAGCCGGTGAACGCCGTCCACAGTACCGAAGGCGACGCGCCCAGCAGGCTGAGGATGTACAGCAGGGCGCTGAAATAGACCACGAAACTGGTGATCCGCCGGGCGCCCATCGCCATCTCCGGTGGCAGTGTGTAGTGCTCGGCGAAACGCCGGATGAGGCGCCGTGCAAGGACCCTTAGCAGCCACGCGGCCAGCAGGGTCAGCAGGATCTTCACGGCGATACCCACGTCATGCAGCCAGGGGTGGGTCCAGGCGGGGAGATGATCCTTCAGCGACAACATCATGGCGCGACAACAGGTGGCAATAACGGCCCTTGATGTTACCCGGCGCCTGCCGTGGATTCGACTGCCGGTGCCCAGGCCAGGCACACCAGTTCCTGGCGATGCTGCTGCAGGCAGGCGCGGCCACTGTCCGTGCGCAGCTGCAGGGACAGGCCCAATGCCTGCAGCACGACGCAGGCGGCGATCACCAGCACGGCGGCGCAGGCGGGGCTGGACATGACTGGACTCCCGGAGGTGTTTTCTCGAAGACCTTTCATGGATGCAGCCATCGTCGAAAAGGTTGCATGTCCGTGATCGCCGATCACCTCTAAACCTTTTTCCGGGCCGCCGCATCCAAGCGATATGCTCGACACCACCATGCCAGCGCTGCCTGCCGCCAACGACCCCGTCGACGAACCCGCCCTGGTGCGGGCGGCCGCTGCGGGAGACACTGCTGCCTACGAACTGCTGTACCGGCGTCACGCGCCGCGTGTATTCGCTGTGCTGTGGCGGTTGTGTGGCGGCCAGCAGGCACGTGCCGAGGATGCGCTGCAGGAGGCCTTCCTGCAGGCCTGGAAAGCGCTGCCGGGGTTCCGCTTCGAGAGCAGCCTGTCGACCTGGCTGCATCGGCTGGGCGTCAACGCCGCGCTCATGGAGCTGCGTGGCCGGGCGGGCGGGCAGGATCACGACAGTCTGGACGACGTCGACGGGGGCCTGCAGGAACTGGCGGTGCGTGACCGCTGCGCCGGCACCGAGCGCGACCTGGAGCGCGCGCTGTCGACACTGCCACCACGGGCGCGTGCGGTACTGGTGCTGCACGACATCGAAGGCTGGAAACACCAGGAAATCGCCGAGCAGCTGCAGATGGCCGTCGGCAGTTCCAAGGCACAGCTGCATCGTGCGCGCGGCCTGTTGCGCGCACGGCTGGGAGACATGACATGAGTACGCACGAACACGATTTCGATCACGACCTGCTGGCCCGGCTGCGTGCGCTGCCGAATGAGCGCGAAGTGCCCACTGATGGTTGGGCACGCCTGTCTGCCCGGCTGCCGCCGCGTGAACCACAGGCAGCACCTGCGCCAACGGGCAACGTGGTGGCCTTGGCAACGCGTTCGCGGCGCCGCTGGTGGTGGCCGGCCGGCGCTGCCCTGGCTGCCAGCCTGGCGATCTACGCGGTGGCCCCTTGGTGGCATGCGCAGCCGGATACACCGGTGCCGTCCACGCTGCAGTTGCAGGCGGCTGCGATGACCGAGCAGTACCAGCAGGCCGTGGCCTCGCTGCCCGATGGGCGCGCGCCGGAATGGCAGCCGGCCCTGCACGAACTGGATGAAAGCGCGGCGCAGATCCGTGCCGCACTGGCGCAGGACCCGCGCGCGCCGCACCTGCTTGGCCAGCTCAAGCGCACCTATGCGCTGCGGCTGGAACTGACCCGGCAGGCGGCCTATGCCGCCGAGTCCGGCCTGACGACCTGAGGAGACCCCCATGACCCGAACCCTGATTTCCTGCTGTGTCGCACTGCTGCTGTCCCCTGCCGTGGCGCTGGCCGACACCCGCATCGACGAGCGCCACACCTTGGCTGCGGGCGGTCGCATCGAACTGAGCAACGTGGCCGGCAAGGTGACCGTGCGTGGCTGGGACCGCAATGATGTGCAACTCACCGGCACGCTCAGCGATGGCCTGCAGCTGCGCCAGGAAAAGAGCGCCAACCGGGTGCGCTGGGAGATTGAATACCCGCGCCGCAGCAACAATGGTGGCGCGACGCTGGTGCTGAACGTGCCGCGCTCGGTGGAACTGCTGTTGAGCACGGTCAGCGCCAGCCAGGACATCAGTGGCATCGATGTGCGACGGCTGCAGGCCGACACCGTCAGCGGCAGCCTCAGCGCGGCTGGCCGCAGCGGCGACAGCAAACTCAACACGGTCAGTGGCAGCGTCAGTGCACGCCTGCAGACGGCGAAGCTGGACGTAAATACGGTCAGTGGCCGGATCGAGGCCGGCGGCGGCGTGTCAGGTGATATAGGTGCGCAGACAGTATCCGGCCGGGTTGCGGTGGAGGCCGGACGCGTGCAGCGGTTGGCGGTGGAGACCGTCTCGGGCAGCATCGATCTGGCAGCAGCCGGGTTGACGCCCGGTGGCCGCATCAACGTCGAATCGGTCAGTGCCCCGGTCACGCTGAGCCTGCCGCGCACGGTGTCGGCACAGCTGTCGGTGAACAGCTTCAGCGGCTCGATCAACAGCGATGCCGGGCAGGTGGAGCGGCCGCGCTATGGGCCGGGCAGCCATCTCGACACGCGTCTGGGCGGCGGTGATGGAGACATCCGCATCCAGTCGCACTCGGGCAGTGTGAGGGTACGCCTGGATCGCTGAGCGCGGTCCGGCAGGCCGCGGCGGCAGCGCCGCCGCGGTCGGTGCTGGGTCAGCTGGCTTTCTTCAGCGCCCAGGTGGTGCCGAGGACTTCGATCTTGCCACCGGCCTTGCGGAACGCTGCCAGGTCCGAAGCGATCGAATCGCTGCTGACCACGGTGCTGGCGGCCGCGCCCTTGCGTTCGCTGCGGATGCTGTTGCTGGCCTTCGCGGGGGTCTTTGCCTTGCGGGGCATGGTTGCTCCTGTCAGGTGGAAGGGGAGGAAAGCGACCAGGCATCAGCCTGGCGCAGGTAGTCCTGCCGCTCGCGGCGGCAGTCATCGCCGCCCATCGAAAACTGGCGGCAGATCGCCGGGCGCTGCGAATAGATCGTGCAGCGCAGGTGATAGGGATCGATCGCCGCGCACCAGCCTTCCTCGTTGCGCGCCATCACGGCACGGCCGTGGGAGTCGCGTGACAGGAACTGGCCAGGCACGTGGTCGCCGGGCTGCAGCAGCACGGGCAGCCGACAACAGACCGCGTCACAACGGCGGCAGTCGATGGGTGCAGGTGCTGCGTCAGGTTGTAAGGCCACAGGGGCCTGGCGGGTGCCCAAAGCGGGTCTCGATGGCGGCTCAGGTGCTGCGCGGACCATGAACGAGCCAGGAAGGCATGGCCGCTAGGCCCGCAGGCGGGCCAGGCTGCACCGTGGACACACACCGGCGTGGCCAGTGGAAGGTGCAGCGGGGTTCTAGCCGACCAAGAGTAACTTAGACCGCGTAACGTTTTGTTAATCCGGGCTGGCTGCCGCCAGTGCCAGGCCCTGGACCACGCCCAGCGAGGGCTCGCCGTGGACCATGCGGGCGCCCGGGAAGGCCTCGGCCACGGCCTGGCGCAGGTAGCCGGCGCGGGACATGCCGCCGGTCAGGAACACCGCATCCGGGTCGCCGCCAATGTCGCTGCGGACCTGGGCCAGCAGTTCCCGGATCTGTTCCAGGTAGCCGTGAGCGGCAGCGGCCAGGCCGGCGGCGCTGCTGTCGGCATGCAGGTCGCGGGCAATGTAGTCAAGCGTGCTGCGGTGCTCGCTGGCGGCACTGAGGGTGATCTTCGCGCGTTCCACATCGCGGTACAGGCGGGCGGTATTGCCGGTGTCCTGCAGGGCCTGCAGGCGCGCGCGCCACGGATCGTCGACGTGATCGTATTTGTGCTGGCGGAAGTCACGCTGGCGGGTCATGTCCTGCACCGTGGCCGCTTCCACGTAGTGGTGGGCGGGCACGCGGGTGATGCCGCGGCCGAACAGCGGCATGTAGCTGGACAGGCTCAGCGCCAGGTCGATGTCGGTACCGCCGCGGGCAATACCCCACGCGCGGTGGATGCGTGGCGCAGCATCGCCGCCGACTTCGGCATGCGCGATGTCAGTGGTACCGCCACCGATGTCGACGATCACCGCCCGGTGCCGCTCGCGGCTTTCGGCGTGGTAATGCATGGCCGCCGCGGCCGGTTCCTCGAGGAAATCGATCTGGTCGAAGCCGGCCTGGGTGGCGGCCTCGCGCAGGATGTCCAGCGCCTGGTCGTTGCCGGCCGCGCCGATCGAGCTGCGGAACTGCACCGGGCGGCCGAGCAGGGCGGCACGCAGCGGCTGGCCGAGCTGGGCGCTGGCAGTCAGGCGGATGTGCTCGAGGATGTGCGCGGCGATGCCGGTGATGGTCTGCTTGGCGCGCGGGTGCAGGTTGTAGCCGAGCATCGACTTCGGGCTCTGCACCAGGTTGCCTTCGTGTTCCTCGAAATAGGCTTCCAGCGCGTCATCGCCATAGACCGCGTTCTGCAGCAGGTCGCTGGCGCTGCGTTCCTTGCCGGCGCGCGCTTCCATCCACTCCCGTCGCAGTGCGCGCAGGGCTTCGCGGCGCAGTGCCTGTGGCGTGCGTTCCTGGCCGGCGGCGCGGGCCGCGCGCGCAGCGCTGTCGATCATCTGCTGCAGCTGGTGTTCCTGCCCATCATCGAGCTGGAAGTCATCCGGGTCGGGCACCACGCCGGGGAAGTACACGCTGGTGCGGAACTGTTCGGCGTCGCCGAAGCGGATCGGCAGCAGCTTTCCCTCATGCACGATGGCGGCGGCGGAGTTGCTGGTACCGAAGTCGATGCCGAGGCGCATGGGAGGTTCCGGGGTCGATCAGGGGCCGCGCACTCTGCTGCAGTTCGCCGCCGACTGCAAGTTCCGGGGGCGTGCCGTTGTGTGTCGGGCCAGGTGCGCAGCCCGGGGCCTGCCTGGAAAAGGGGCAGGGAAGCCAGGCGGTTACAATGGCGGCTGTTGATTCACTTTGAGGTACTTGCTGATGTCTTCTGCCCCCGCCTGCCCGCAGTGCACCCTGGAAAACACCTACGCCGATGGTGCGCTCTGGATCTGCGCCGACTGCGGCTTCGAATGGACCCCCGAAGAAAGCGCGGGCTCCACCCTGGTCGTGCGTGACAGCAACGGCAATACCCTGCAGGCCGGCGACACCGTCACCGTAATCAAGGACCTGAAAGTGAAGGGCTCCTCGATCCCGCTCAAGCAGGGCACCGTGATCCGCAACATCCGCCTGGTCGAAGATGATGCCGAGCACATCGAAGGCAACTCGGACAAGATCAAGGGCCTGGTCCTGAAGACCTGCTTCCTCAAGAAGGCCTGATCGCCTTCAGCGCCTGGCCTGCTGCTGCGCGCGCCAGCGGGCCAGGCTGTCCAGCTTGGCCTGGTAGCGCGCCTGCTCCGGCGCGCCCCCCAGTTCCCGTGCACGCAGCAGTTCATGATCGGCGCGCTTGAGCTGGCCAGCCAGGAAATAGGCGCGTGCCAGCCCGAAGTGGAACTGATGCGCGGTGTCGTACAGGCGCACGGCCTGCCGGTAATGGCGGATCGCCTCGTCCAGTTGGCCGGCGCGTTCGGCCTTGGCGCCGAACATGTACTGCGCGAACGGGTCTTCGCGCTGCACCGACTTCAGCCGGCGCTCAAGTGACTGCGCCTGTGCGGTCAAGCCCAGGCTGCGGAACAGCGCAGAGGCATTGGTCAGTGCGGCATCCTGGCGGCCATCCAGCTGCAGCGATCGGTCCAGCGCCTGCCGCGCCGCCTCGGTGTTGCCTTCGCGGTGGGCGAGTACGCCGAGGTTGTTCCACACCGGAGCGAAGCCGCTGTCCTGGCCCAGGGAAGCGTCGAAGAACGCACGCGCGCCGCCGAAGTCACCGTCGGCGAGGCGCTCCGCACCCCGGTTGTTGTAGAAATGCGCCAATGCCCGCGCACGGCTGACCGGAACCGGCCCACGGCGGTCATAGAGCACGTTGCGATCCAGATCGACGGTACCGAAACGCCCGCCGACGTCGACACCGGCGTTGACGTGGCCGACGCTGTAGACCACGCCCGCGTCCTGGTCCTGGTACCAGGACACTACCTGCCCCACTTCCTGCACGCGCGCCTGGATGCCCGCCTCCCGCGCAAGCGTCACGAACAACAGGGTGAAGGCCAGGCAGTTGGCGCGGCGGTGCTGCCAGATATCGCTGACGGTGTAGGTCGCATTGGCGTCGTACTGCAGGTCCAGCCCGTGCTGGCCGAAGATCATCTCCACGAGCGCCTGCAACCGCTGGTCGCGGGAGTAGCTGCGCTGGATCACCTGCTTCTGGAGCATCGCACGCAGGTCTGCGGGAATGGCGAACACTTCTTCCGGGGTCGGCACGCGTACGGCTGACACGGTGATGGTCGGGGTCGTCACCACATCGGCGGGCGGTGCCTGGCCTGCGCCGAAGGCAGGAGCACAGAAGGCCAGCAGCGAAAGGGTGAGGCAATGGGCGGCAGAACGGTACATGACGGTTCCCGGCAGCGGCGGGCGCTCCCGCCTGTGGCGAGTGTATTCCCATGGATGTCAGGCTGCAGCGACCGTTGGTCGGCGCCGCGGTCATCCACAACCGATGTGGACCAGCGCTCGACAAAGCTGTGGACAACTGGCTCCGGGCCCCGCCCGGCAAGCGTTGTGAGTGCGTGGTGAAAAAACCGCCAGCTTGCCCGGCGCCGGCACAGGCGGGATGATCCGGGCATGGACTTCTCACCGCTGACGCTTGCCCCGGCGCAGTGGCAGGCGCTGCAGGACAGCTATGCAACGCCGCCACGGGCCTACCACCACTTCGGCCATGTACGCGCCGTGCTGCAGCACTGCCAGGAGGTGGCCGACGGCCCTGGCTGGACCCAGCCGGCCGAGATCTATCTGGCCGTGCTCTACCACGATGCGATCTACCACGCGGGGCGCAAGGACAACGAGGCCCGTTCGGCGCAGCTGGCCCTGCAGGCGATCGCACAGGCACCGGAGCTGGCCGCAGTGGATGCCGCACGCGTCGGGCAGTTGATCCTGCTGACCGCCCGCCATGGTGAGCTGGGTCCGCAGGATGTGGATGCCGAGGCGGCGCTGTTCCTGGACTGCGACATGGCGATCCTGGCCGCGCCGGAGCCGGTGTTTGCCGCCTATGACCGTGGCGTGGCCGACGAATACAAGGGCGTGGTGCCGGGCTTCCTGTACCGCGCCGGCCGCCGTCGGTTCCTGCAGGGCCTGCTGCGGGCGCCGCGGATTTTCCTCAGTGACTTCTTCCACCAACGGCTGGATGCGGCCGCTCGGGAGAACCTGCGCCGACAGCTGGCCCGCTGAGCCAGCCCGGTACACTGGGGCCTGCTTCCACTGATCGTCGCTTCCGACCGTGTCCGTCCCTGATCCCGATCCACGCCCGCTACCACCGGAAGAACCCGGTCCCAACGAATGCTGCGGCAGCGGCTGCCCGCTGTGCGTGCTGGACCTGTACTCCGAGGAGCTGCAGCGTTACCGCAAGGCGTTGGCCGAATGGAAGACGCGGCATCCTGAGGACGCAGCATGAGCCGTGCGCGTCCGGTGGCGGTGCTGGCACTGGTGGCGCTGCTGCTGTTCGTGGCAACCGCGCTGTGGACCCAGGTTGCGCGCAGTGATCTGGACTGGGTGCGGGCGACGTTGAGCCTGTATCTGCACGGGCCGTGGGGGCTGGCGTTGCGCGCTGCCTACTGCGTGCTGGCGCTGGCCATTGCGGCACTCGGCGTTGCGCTGTATCGCGGCAGCATCGGCCCACGGCGCAGTGCGGCCGCCCCGCTGTTGTTCACGGTTTCCGCCCTGGGCCTGGCGACGGTGGCGATCGGCGACAGTTGGCTGCCTGAAGCGACCCCGTTGCTGGCGCCGTTCATCCACGGGCTGGCAGCCAACACGGCGTTCCTGTGTGCCAGCGTCGGCATGCTGCTGCAGGCGTGGTACCTGCGCCGGGAACCGGGTTGGCAGCCCGCCGCTGACCTGCTCTGGGGCTGGGCATGGCTGGCCTTCGTGCTGCTGTGGCTGCACGTGCTCTGGCGCGCTGGGCCACCGCGCGGGCTCGGACAGAAAGTGGTGATCGCAGTGATCGTCGGCTGGCTTCTGTACCTGGCGACGGCCCTGTATCGTCGCAGCCGCCAGGCCGCGGCCGACTGAATCCCCAACGGCCTGCGCCGGTACGTGCCGTGCACGCGGCGGCGGCGTATCGTGTGCGCATTCCATCGGGGATGCGACATGAAGCGTGCAGGGCTGGGCAGGGCAATGGGTGTGGTATTGGCGCTGGCCACGCTGCCGGCAACGGCGGCGGTGACCCCGCAGCAGTTCAGCCATGGGCGGTTCGAGCAGATTCCGGTGCACATGCCGGCCGGCACGCCGCAACGGGTGGTGATCTGGTTCCACGAACCCACTGCCGGCGGTGACACCAGCCGCCTGCCGATCGAGGCCCTGCGTGCCGACGGCGCGCTGGTGGCGGCAGTGGACATTGCGCATCTGCGCGGTGTGCTCAAGCGCGAGGGTGACCCGACCTGTTCGTTCGGTTCCGGTGACGTCGAGAATTTCTCGCGCTGGCTGCAGGCCTCGCTGCATCTGCCCGGCTACCACCTGCCGCTCGTCGGCGGTGATGGCGAAGGTGCCGAAATGGCCTACGCGCTGGCAGCGCAGGCCGACACCCAGGTTTTCGCCGGTGTGCTGACCACCGGCTTCTGCCCGGACCACAGCCACCAGCGCATGGTCTGCGGCGATGGCGTGAAGCGCGACAGGCTGCAGCCGGCCGAACTGAATTTTCCGTGGTTGAGTGCGGCAGGTGACAACGGCTGCAGGGCGGGCCAGGCCAGCCGGTTCGTACAGCAGGTGGCCATGGCGCGTGAGTTCAAGCGCACTGCGCGCGGTGATGCATCACCGGGCCTGGTGGCGGCGGCGCGGGTGATTGGCGCGCAGGCTGGCGTCAGCCTGGCACCGCCGCCTGCTGCACTGAAGGGCCTGCCGGTGGTGGAAATGCCGGCGGCCACCAGCGGCGATACGCTGGCGGTGTTCGTCTCCGGTGACGGTGGCTGGGCGGGCCTGGACAAGAACGTGGCGTCGTCACTCAACGCGCATGGCGTGGCGGTGGTGGGCATCGACTCGCTGCGCTACTTCTGGAGCCAGCGCACACCGAAGGGCTTTGCCGGCGACCTGCAGAAGATCATCGACCACTACCGCCAGCAGTGGCACCGAGACAAGGTGATGCTGATTGGTTTCTCGCAGGGTGCCGATGTGTTGCCTGCCACCATCAACCAGCTCGATGCCGGTACCCGTGAGGGGCTGGAGCGCATCGTGCTGCTATCCGTGGGCAGGAAGGCCGACTTCGAATTCCATGTCAGCAACTGGCTGGGCGGTGGCGGCGATGGCTTGCCGATCGCCCCGGAAGTGGCCAGGCTGCCGGCAGAAAAAACGCTGTGCGTGTTCGGCGACAAGGATGAGGACGCATTGTGCCCGGACCTGCCGGCCAATGACGGGGTGAGGAAGGTGAAGCTGCCGGGTGATCACCATTTCGGGGGGGACTACGATCGCTTGGCCGAAGTGATCCTCAAGGGCGGTATGTAGCGCTTGGCAGGCGCCGACCTTGGTCGGCGCTGGGGTTGCATGTCGACCAAGGTCGACACCTACCGAGCAGCGGGTAGCGTCGAGCCATGCCCGACGCATCGCGGCTTCAGTTCCGCCGCGGATCCAGCGAGATCAGGCGCGTGGCATCCAGCAGCGCGGCCGGCAGATGCATGCCGCCGGGCGCCGCGAGATAGCGTGGCCGCCACTGCGGATCGAACTTCGACTTGAAGCGGCGCAGGCCACTGAAGCCATAGAAGCGTTCGCCATGCCGCGCCAGCAGGCCGGCCAGGCGGTTCCAGCGACCGGCCAGCCGATGCTGGGCCAGCCCGGACAACGGCGCCATGCCCAGCGAGAACCGCGCATAGCCCTGCGCGCGGCCCCACAGGAACAATTCGATGAAGAGAAAGTCCATCGTCCCCTTCGGCGCTTCGTTGACGTGGCGCATCAGGTCCACCGACAGCTCGGCACCGGCCGGTGCCTGCCACAGGTTGGCGAATGCCACGATCTGGCCCTCGGCTTCGACCAGTGCCACCGGGAAGCGCACCAGGTAATCCGGGTCGTAGCTGCCCAGCGAAAAGCCCTTCTCATCGCCGGCCTTGTCCTCCAGCCATGCGTTGGAGATCGCATGCAGACGTGGCAGCAGGCCGGGAACCTCCTCCTCCGGTGCCACGCGGAACGACAGGCCGCCGCGCCTGCCGCGGTTCCAGGCCTGGCGCAGATCGGCGCGTTCGCGGCCTTCCAGCCCAAAATCGTGCAGCGGCACGATCGCTTCCTCGCCCAACTTGACCAGGCCCAGGCCGAGGTCGAGATAGGTCTGCCAGTAGGTCTCGCCCACCTGGTAGAACACCGGGCGCAGGCCGAGCCGGTCGGCTTCTTCGCGGAAGCGCCAGATGAGTGCACGGGCCACGTCCGGCGGGCCGACCGGATCACCCATCGCGATCAGCGAACCGCCATAGCGCTGCATCATCACGAAGCCCTGTTTCGCATCATCGCGCAGCACCGCCTTGTCGGCGGTCAGTACCAGGCAGGCCTGGGTATCGGTGGCCCCGGCCAGCACCGGTGCCAGCGACTGCAACGTGGCCTCGTCAGCGGCCGGCAGCGGGCTGCGCGTACTGTGCAGCAGGCGGGCCAGGCCGAACATCACCAGCGCGATCGCCACCACCAGCAACGCACGCAGTGCGCGCGGTGCGTTGCCGGACAACGCGAACTGCCACCACAGCTCGTTCTGGTATTCGACATGGCTGTAGGTGAAGAACAGCAGCCAGGTGACCGCGACCAGCACCAGACCCAGATTGCGCAGCCACGGCCACGACCAGGCTTCATCCAGCAGCGCGCCCTGGCGGTAGAACTCGCGGCGTGCAGCCCACAAGGCCATCGCCACCAGCACCGCCGAGACGGCGATCAATGGTTGCCCGCCGCGCAGCCACAGCGGCAACGGGGTGACAACGCACACCGCCATCGCCAGCACCCACGCGGCGTGGCTGCGCCGGGCCAGGCCCTGGCCGATCAGCAGCAGCGCGACGCCACTGAGGCTGCCGATCAGGTGTGAGGTTTCCAGGATCGGCAGCGAGGCGTTCACCAGGTGACGGCGTGGCGTCGGCAGCGTGCCGTCGATGACCAGCGCGGCGCCGATGCTGAACACCGCCAGTGCGATGATCTGCGGCAGCCACGGGCGCAGCGCGTTCCAGCCGGCACGGGTTGCCCCTGCGCTGGCCTGCAGCGGCTGACGCAGGGCCGGCGCAAGGGCGAGCAGGGTGGCCAGCACCAGCGGCAGCACGTAGTAGGTGACGCGGTAGATCAGTGCTGCCGCCAGCACCGCTGCCGGTGCCACCTGCGGCAACAGCTTCAGCAGGCTCCACTCGAACACACCCAGGCCTGCGGGCACGGTGGAGACCAGGCCGGCCAGCACTGCCACCAGGTAGAGGCCGACGAAGCCCGGCAGGCCGGTTGGCGTGGAGTCCGGCAGCAGCACGTAGAACGCGGCACTGGCCAGCACCAGCTCGATGACGCTGAGTACGGTGACACCGATCATGGTGCGGCGATCGGGCAGCCACAAGGCGTGACCGAGCACACTGAACTGCCGTCCGTCGCGGCCGACCAGCAGCACGGTGCCGAGATAGGCGAGCAGGGCAATGATGCCGACGATGCGCACGGCATCGGGATTCAATGGCAATGCCAACGCTGCCGCGGCGGGTTCCATGCATAGGGCCACGCTGATCAACAGCCATGCACCGAATACGAAACCGAGCGTGCTCATCAGCACCACCTGGCCGATCTGCGCCAGATCCAGGCCGGCGCCGCGGTAGCCGCGCAGGCGCACCGCGCCACCGGTCAACGCGGCAAAGCCCACGGTCTGGCCCAACGTGTGCGCAAGGAACGCGGTGATGCCGACGCGCGCGGGGTGCACGCGGATGCCGCTGCGACGCAGGCCGATGGCATCGAAGCCGATCAGGCAGGCGTAACTGGCCAGGCCGAGTACCACGGTGAGCGCGATCTGCGTGCCGCTGAGCTGCCGGAACGCCTGGCGGATCGCACGATAGCCGTGCTCGTCGAACTCATTGGCCAGGCCGTGCAGGGCCAGGGCGAGGATCAGCAGCGGGATGACGATGGTGGCAACCCGCTTCCAGGTTGGCGTGGAAGGGGCAGTGGTGGAATCGACGGGGGCGGTCATCGGCGCAAGGGTGCGGCAGTAGGGGCGAGGGCGGTGTCAACGCGGGCGTGGCGCATCGTGCGCCTGTCATCGTCATTTGACCAGTGGGACCGTCGGAGCCCGGTAATGACGTATCGCGGAGGGCACCCGTGCACCCACCGTCGACCGGTTTGGAGGACAATGCAGGCCTGATCAACCGCAGGAGCCATGCCCATGATGGAGCGTTACGACGTCGGACCGCGCATGTCCGAAATGACCGTATACAACAAGGTCGCCTACCTCTCCGGCCAGATTCCGGAGGACACCAGCCAGGACATCACCGGCCAGACCCGGCAGGTGCTGGCGGAGATCGACAAGCTGCTGGCGCTGGTCGCCAGTGACCGCCAGCACGTGCTGCGTGCGGAGATCTTCCTGGCCGACATGGCCGACTTCGACGGCATGAACAAGGCATGGGACGAATGGGTGGTTGAAGGCGCGACCCCGGCACGTGCCACGGTCGAGGCCAAGCTGGCCCACGCCGACTGGAAGGTCGAGATCGTGGTGACGGCGGCAGTACCGTAACGGCAGGCAAGGTCACCTCCCACCAGGGAGGGGGTAGAGTCGACTGTTGGCCGACTATCGCGCGCAGCGCGCGGTTTTGCGCCGCCGGAACGAAGAGCAGTCGACTAACAGTCGACTCTACCCCGCCGCTTCACTGCCGGTTGGTCCGTTGGCTACGCTGGCACCAGCTCGATGCAGTCCACCGGGCATGGCGGGATGCACAGCTCGCAGCCGGTGCACAGGTCGGCGATGACCGTGTGCATGTACTTGGCGCCGCCGACGATGGCGTCCACCGGGCAGGCCTGGATGCACTTGGTGCAGCCGATGCAGTCGGCTTCCACGATCAGCGCCACCTGCGGCGCCTTGTGCTCGCCGCGCGATCGATCGAAGGGAATGGCAGGTACTCCGAGCACCTGCGCCAGTGCGCGCGCGCCGGTATCTCCGCCCGGCGGGCAGCGGTCCACGCCTGCCTCGCCGCGCGCCATCGCCTGCGCATACGGGCGGCAACCGTCGTAGCCGCATTGCCCGCATTGGGTCTGCGGCAGCAGGCGGTCGAGGCGTTCGGTCAGGGGCGGGATCAGGCTCATGCGTGGCGAAGGCTGCGCGTTGGGGTCATTTCAGGGGTTTGCCACGGAACCAGCGCTCGTGGGCCAGGGCCAGCATCGGCTTGTCTTCGGAACTGTCACCGTAGGCATGGATGCGCACGTAGCGCGACAGGTCGAACTGGCGACGGATGTGCTCAACCTTGCGCGGGCCACAGTCGCCACCGGCATAACGGCCTGTGAGGCGGCCGTCCTGGCTCTCCAGCCGGTTGCAGATCAACTGCAGGCCCAGCTGCTCGCACCATGGCCGCAGGTACAGGTCCAGCGAACCGGACACGATCACCACGGTGTGCTGCTGTTCCTTGTGCCAGCGGATCTGCTCCAGCATTTCCGGGCGTACCACGTCGGGCAGGAACTCACGCGAGAAGCCGGCCGCCAGCGTGGCGATGTCATCGCTGTGGCGGTCACTGAAGGTCAAACGGGTGACGCGTGCGCGGATGCGTTCGGCCGAGATCAGTTTCAGCCTGTACGCGGCCAGCCACGGGCCGACCTTCCACCACGCCTGCGCCAGCTGTTCGGCGGTGGCCACGCGGCGCAGGAAGCGGCCATAGGTATCGCAGGTGGTCACGGTGTGGTCGAAGTCGAACAGCGCCAGTTCCATTCCGTTGCCTCCCATCGCGTGCCCCGTGGCCGGTGCTGCCGGCGGGCGCGGCGGTGGCCGCGCCCGCTGCAGGCATCAGCGCACCGGCATGCCCGGCTGCGCGCCGCTGTCGGCGTCCAGCAGCGCCAGCGCGCCACCGTCGAAACCGGCCGACAGGATCATGCCTTCGCTCAGGCCGAAGCGCATCTTGCGCGGGGCCAGGTTGGCGATGAACACCACGTTGCGGCCCACCAGCTGCTCCGGCTCGCCGTAGCTGCCACGAATGCCGGAGAAGATCTGGCGCTTGCCCAGTTCACCTGCGTCCAGTTCGAAGCGCAGCAGCTTGTCCGAGCCTTCCACGAACTCGCACACCAGCACCTTGCCGATGCGCAGGTCGAGCTTGGCGAAATCGTCGATGCCGATGTAGGCCGGAGCATCGGCGCTCTTTGCTTCGTCCTTGGCCGGGGCGGCCGGCTTGACCGCTTCGGTCCTGGCGGCGGGGGCGGCGGCAGCGGCCGGCTGCAGGGTGTCCTTGGAGGCGTCGATCATGGCGTCAATCTTCTTCGGGTCGATACGGGTGAACAGCGGGGTGTAGTCGGCGATGCGGTGATCCAGCAGCGGCTGCGCCAGCTCGGTCCAGTCGTTCACCGGCGCGGCCAGGAAGGCCTCGGCCTGCGCGGCGGTGGCCGGCAGCACCGGCTTCAGTGCGGTGACGAGCACGCGGAACAGGTTCAGGCCCTGGCTGCACACGGCCTGCAGCTGCGCGTCGGCGCCTTCCTGCTTGGCGATGACCCATGGCTTGACGTCGTCGATGTAGCGGTTGGCTTCGTCGGCCAGGGTCATGGTCAAGCGGATCGCCGCAGCCGGGTCGTTGCGCTCGTAGGCTTCACGGATCGGCGCCAGCCCATCGACGAAGCGCTGGTACTGCGCCGCGTCGGGCAGCTGCGCGGCCAGCTGGCCGTCGAAGCGCTTGCTGATGAAGCCGGCGCAGCGGCTGGCCAGGTTGACGAACTTGCCGACCAGGTCGGCGTTGACGCGGGCGATGAAGTCGCCCAGGTTCAGGTCGAGATCGTCGACGCCACCGCCGGACTTGGCGGCGTAGTAGTAGCGCAGCGCTTCCGGCTCCAGGCCGGCATCGAGGAAGGTACGGGCCATCACGAAGGTGCCGCGCGACTTGCTCATCTTGGCGCCGTCCACGGTCAGGTAGCCGTTGACGTGCAGGCGGGTCGGCGCGCGGTGGCCGGTACCGTGCAGCACCGCCGGCCAGAACAGGCCGTGGAAGTTGACGATGTCCTTGCCGATGAAGTGGTGCAGCTCGGTGGCGGTACCGGCGCGCAGATGCGCTTCGAAGTCCTCGCCGATCCTGCCGCACAGGGTCTGGAAGCTGGACAGGTAGCCGATCGGCGCGTCCAGCCAGACGTAGAAGTACTTGCCCGGCTGGCCGGGAATCTGGAAACCGAAGTACGGTGCATCGCGCGAGATGTCCCACGCGCGCAGGCCACCTTCGGCATTGAGCCACTCACCGAGCTTGGCCTTCACGCCTGGCAGGGCGACGTCGCCGGCCAACCATTCGCGCAGGAACGCGTCGAAGTGGCCCACCTCGAAGAAGAAGTGCTCCGAATCGCGCATTTCCGGCGTGGCACCGGAGATCACCGAACGCGGTTCCTTCAGGTCGGTCGGCGCATAGGTGGCGCCGCACACTTCGCAGTTGTCGCCGTACTGGTCGGGGCTGCCGCAGTTCGGGCAGATGCCCTTGACGTAGCGGTCGGGCAGGAACATGCCTTTGGCCGGGTCGTAGAACTGCGCCACCGAACGGCGGCTGATGTGACCGGCCGCTTCCAGCTTCAGGTAGAACTGCTCGGTCAGCGCCTTGTTGGCCGCCGAATTGGTTGAGTCGTAGTGGTCGAAGGCCACGCCGAAGGCGGCGAAGTCACGTTCGTGGCTGGCCTGGATGTTGGCGATGAAAGTTTCCGGGGTGACCCCGGCCTTTTCCGCGGCCAGCATGATCGGCGTGCCGTGGGTGTCGTCGGCGCAGACGAACCAGGCCTTGCCGCCGCTCATTCGCCGCGCACGCACCCAGATGTCGGCCTGGATGTAGCCGACCAGGTGGCCCAGGTGCAGCGGGCCGTTGGCGTAGGGCAGGGCGGTGGTGACGAGCGCGGTACGGGTCATGGTCGCGGGGTGAAGCCGAGGGGAACCGCAGAGTATCGCATGCCCGCAACGAGGTGACCCGGCCGGGGCCGGGTCACGGGGTTTAAGCGGGGGCCAAGGCGCTTATTCGCGCTGCCAGGTCTGCGCGCGGCAGATGAAGGCGATGCAGCCGGACACGTCCAGCCGGGTGCCGCCGGGCTGCAATTCCATCTTCGACTTGTAGGTCTTGCCATTGGCCGGATCGAGGATGGTGCCGCCGGACCACTTGTTGGCGCCGTCGGCCTTCAGGTTCCAGAGGATGGTCATGCCCTTCACCGGCTTGTTCCTGTTGGCGCCTTCACAGCCGTCACAGACCGGGTTCGGGCCCTTGTCCGAGTGCAGGATGTCGACCACCTTGCCGGTCAGCGTGCCGTTGGGGGCCTGGGTGATCTCGACGATCGACTTCACCTTGCCGGTCTTGTCGTCGATGGTCTTCCAGCGGCCGGCGGCGCCATCGGCGGCCTGCGCCGAGAGCGCGGCCAGGCACAGCGGCAATGCCAGCAGCAGGGTCTTGAAGGTGTTGCGCATGGTCCCCTCCCAGGGTTCATTCCGGCACGGTGCCGGCATGGGTCGACTGTATACCCATTCGGCGGGGTATGGGGAAGGGGGGCTTTGCAGGGCTGCGCCCTGCACCCGCAGAGGCAACGGCAACAGCCGAAGCAAGCGCAACAGCGAGCTATCCGTGGGATGGCGGGGCGGTGTGGGTGGGCAGGACACGCCGTAAACCCATCCATGGGGGCTCGATGGCGCCATCCATGGCGCCAACGGTCCTGCCCATCCACACCGCCCCACCTCTGACAGATTCCTGCGATCTGCCGGAATGGAACGACCTGCTCTTGGTG
Organism: Stenotrophomonas maltophilia group sp. msm1; assembly: GCF_032025805.1. Classification (NCBI taxonomy): domain Bacteria; kingdom Pseudomonadati; phylum Pseudomonadota; class Gammaproteobacteria; order Lysobacterales; family Lysobacteraceae; genus Stenotrophomonas; species Stenotrophomonas maltophilia group sp. msm1. The sequence continues at coordinate 119,989 of NZ_JAVSKH010000002.1, read as the reverse complement.
GGCGTCGACCTTGGTCGACACGTAGATCCATGCCATGCATGGATGAATCACGATTGAAAAACGCTCAACCGACTTCGTACAGCTCCAGCGGCAGGCCATCCGGATCGGCGAAGAAGGTGAAGCGGCGGCCGGTGTATTCGTCCATGCGGATCGGTTCGCAGGCGACGCCATGCGCGGCCAGGCGCTGGATGAAGGGTTCCAGTGCAGCCACCCGGAACGCGAGGTGGCGCAGGCCCTGGGCTTCGGGGCGGCTGGGGCGCGGTGGTGGTGAGGGGAAGGAGAACAGCTCCAGCTGGCCGCCGTCGGGCAGGGCCAGGTCCAGCTTCCAGGAGAGCGCGCGCGCGGCGGTGGTTCTCGGCCAGCACGCGCAGGCCGAGGATGCGCACGTAGAAGTCCTTCGAGCGTGCGTAGTCGCTGCAGATCAGTGCGGCGTGGTGGATGCCCAGCAGGGCGTCGGAACCGGTGTTCATTGCAGAGTGTCCAGCCAGCGCTGGGCGATCTTCTGCGCCAGCGGGTACGGTTCGGGATCGTTGCGGTTGGTCAGCACGATCACGGTCAGGTGCTTTTCCGGGTGGCGCACGATCACGTTGCGGAAGCCGATGCTCTCGCCGCTGTGCCATTGCACCGGGCCGTTCAGGCGCCAGCCGAAACCGTAATGCGGCACGTCCGGTTCCGATGTGGCCGTGGCCGGGCTGAACATCGCGCGGCGCGAAGCCTTCGACAGCAGCCGGTCGTCATGCAGCGCGGCGTCCCAGCGGGCGAGATCGTCCAGCGAGGAATAGATGCCGCCATCGCCGAGCACGGCGCTGGTGGTGCTCTGGTCGGTGCGCTGCCAGCGGCCGTCGATCCGGCTGTAGCCATAGGCGCGCGCGGCGACCGTGTCCACGCCGTCCTGGTGGGCCACGGTATGCGCCATGCCCAGTGGGCGGAAGATGCGCTGCTGCAGGAAGGCGGCGAAATCCTGGCCGGACGCGCGGCCGACGATCAGGGCCAGCAGCGCGTAGCCGCTGTTGCTGTAGCGGTACTGCGTGCCGGGTGCGAAATTCAGGCGGTCCTCGCGCGACAGCAGGGTCAGCACGTCGGCGTCATGCACCTGCCGCGTGTCAGCCGGGTCCATCAGGTCTTCGTAATCGAGCAGGCCGCTGGTGTGCGAGAGCAGTTGGCGGATCGTGATGGCCGCTGCAGCCGGCGGCAGTTCGGGCAGCCACTGTCGTGCAGGCTGATTCAACCGCAGCCGTCCATCCTCCACCAGCAGCAGCACCGCCGCAGCGGTGAACTGCTTGCTGACCGAGGCCAGCCGGAAGTTGCTGGCGGCAGTGACCGCAGTACCGTCCTCCACCACTGCCAGGCCGTAGCCACGGCGGAACACCGGCTGCCCGTCATGCAGCACCAGCACGGCGGCGCCGGGCACCCGGCCATCGTAGGCCTGCATCAGGCCGTCGATGCCCGCATCCGGTGGGGTCAGCACCGGCGCGGCGGAGCCCGCCACTGGCAGCAGGCCCAGCACGACGGCGAACAGGGCGACGGCAGGGCGCATGGCGGCTCCGGAGGGGTCAGGGTGAAGGGCTGGTGTGGCGCTGGCGGGCTGCGCCATCCAGCGTTCCATCTTGCGGCCCAGCACGTCCAGCGGCATGGAGCCGTCCTTCAGCAGTTCGGCGTGGAAACGGCGCAGGTCAAAGGCGGCGCCCTGGCGTTCCTTGGCCTTGTCGCGCAGAGCGACGATGGTGGTCAGGCCCGCCACGTTGGACAGCGCCTGGCCGGGCTGGGCCATGATCCGCTCGACTTCGGCGTTGGCGTCGTCGCTGCTCATGTCCACGGTCTTCTGCAGGTAGGTGACGGCCTGCTGCTTGCTCCAACCCTGTGCGTTCACGCCGGTGTCGGCCACTACGCGGGCGGCGCGCAGCAGGCGCGAATACAGGTAGCCGATGCGGTCGTAGGGATCGGTGTAGATGCCCAGGTTCTCACCCAGCGTTTCGGCATACAGGCCCCAGCCTTCGACGAAGGCGAGATCGCCACCGAGGCGGCGGAAGCGTGGCAGCTTGGCCAGTTCCTGCTGCAGGCCCAGCTGCACGTGGGCCGGGAATCGCTTCATGCAGGTACTGCACCGGGTTCCAGCGCTTGCGGCTGGGCAGGTCGCGGGTGTTCACGTACAACACGGCCGGTTGTCCGGCTGCGGACGGCTGATAGGCCGCTGCCGCGGCGGTGAGCGCACGCTCCGGTTCCACCGCACGGACGTCCAGTGCGGACTTCGGCAGCGTATCGAGCACCTGCGGCAGGCGTGCGTTGACCTGCTGCTGCACCTGGCGGTAGCGGTTGATCAATGCGTTGGCGTCACCGTACTGGAACTGGCGGTCGTTGCGCATGCTGCGCAGCAGCTTGGTCGGCGTGCCGCGCAGCTTGGCATCCTTCATCACGGTGGCAATCTGCGCCTGCAGCTCCTGCACGCGTTGCTCGCCCAGCGCGTGCAGTTGCGCGGCGTTCTGGTCGCTGGCGGTGGTCTGCACGATCAGGCTGGCGTACCAGGCCTGGCCATCGGGCAGCGCGCCCAGGCCGCTGCTGGTGCGCGTGGCCGGCAGGTATTCGGTGGCGATGAAGCCGCGCAGGGCGCGGTAGGCCGGCATGATGCGCAGCTCGATCATGCGCTTGTACTCGGCGCTGATGCGCGCCTTGTCCTCCGCCCCGATGGTGTTGGGCATGGTGCGGATCGGCGACCAGAAAATGCTCTCCTCGGCGGTCGGCTTGATCACCGCATCCAGCTGCGGCAGCACTTTTTCCATCAGGTCGCGTGGTTGCACCACGCCGGCCTTCATGCCCTGGCGCATGTTGTCGATGGCCTGGTCGAACAGCTCGGGAATGCCCAGCGAACGGCGTGACCAGGTGTCGTAGTCCTGCACGGTGTTGAATGGCTGCGCGCCCGCACCGGAGCCGAGGATCGCCATGATGCTGCCGATGTTGTAGTACTGGCTGATCGGCATCATCCAGCTCGGGTAGCGTTCGGCGACCAGTGAGGCGCGCGTCGCGCACGAAGATCTCGTAGCTGAGCAGGTCCTGGCCCTGCAGGCCGTCACTGCCGAGTTTTTCGACCTTGCCCAGCCACTGCGTGGTGAAGTCGTGCGACTGCTGGCGCCAGGCGGCGGACAGACAGGATGTTGGGCAGCTGGTCGTTGTAGCGCGATTCCCCCTGGAACGTGGCCTGCAGCGGGTTCAACCGCATCGAGGCATCCCAGTATTCATCGTACAGGCGCTCCAGCTGCACCTGCTTGGGTACGGCCCGGGCCGGGGCGACCGGGCGGGGCGCGGCGCGGCGCGCCGAGCTGCCACGCGCCGGCGCGGTGGCGCGGGCGGGCCTGGCCTTGGGCTTGGCAGCCTGGCGGGTCTGCGCGGCGGCAGGGCGGCTGGCCTTCTTCTTCGCTGCTTCGGCCGACGGCACGGCGCTGAACAGGAACAACGCGGCGATGGCGACGGCCAGGACGCGGGTGGGATGCGGCATCAGGAGCTTCCGTGGAACACAGACCGTGGAGCTTGCACGATCCGGCCGCGTACGGCCAGCGTGAGGGCGCAGTCAGCTTTCCGCTGCTGGGGCTTCAGTCAGCCGCAGCGGCAGCCCGCAACGATGCGGCCCGCTCGGCCCCCAGATAGCGGTGATGGCACGCCGCATCAGGTACAGCAACGGAATCAGTGCGATCGCAAAACCCATCTTGTAGATGTAGTTGACGCTGCTGACCGCCAGGAACAGCGAGGTCGGCCAGTGTTGCGGGCCCAGCACGAAGGCGATCCAGATCACCACGAAGCTGTCCACCACCTGCGAGATCGCGGTCGATCCAGTCGCACGCAGCCACACGTGGCGCTCACCGGTCGCCTGGCGGATGCGATGGAACACGGCCACGTCGATCAGCTGGCCCAGCAGGAAGGCCACCAGCGAACCGGCGATGGTCCACATGCCCTGGCCGAACACCGCTGCGAACGCGGCCTGGTAATCGGGCACGCCGTGGCCATCCATCGACGTGACCCACCAACTGGCCGGCGCCAGTGAAATGGCGGCGAAGGCGAACAGGAAGCCGTAGCCGATCAGCACCACCGCCAGCCACGAGATGAAGCGCACGCCGCGCTTGCCGAAGAACTCGTTGATGGTGTCGGTCATGATGAACACCACCGGCCACAGCAGGGTGCCGGCGGTGAAGCTGAGCGAGCCGGTCTGGCCGAACAGGTTCCAGTTCAGTGGAGCGATGCCGAGGGTGTCTTCCAGCGCGAAGATCTTCACCCCGATCAGCTCGGCCAGCACCGCATTGCCGCAGAAGAACGCGGCCAGCACGATGAACAACAGGACCGCGCGGTCCTGCAGCGGGCGCTCGATCGGCGCCGGGGTCATTCGGTGCGTTCGCCGGTGCGTTCGCCGGTGCGTTCGCCGGCGCGGGTGAACGGCACGCTGGACGGCGCCACGGCTCCGCCGGAAATGATGAAGCTCATGGCCTGGTCGACGGTCCAGTCGGTCGGGGTCAGCAGTTCCACCGGCACGATTTCCAGGTAGCCCGAGGTCGGGTTCGGCGTGGTGGGCACGTACACCGCGGCCAGCTCACGGTCGGTGCCGTGTTCCTTGATCACGCGGGTGACCAGGCCGACCGATTTCATGTCGCGGTGCGGGAAGTCGATCAGCACCACGCGCTGGGTGCTGCCCGGCTCGGTCTGCAGCATGTCCAGCAGCTTCTTGGCACTGTCGTAGATGATGCTGGCCAAGGGGATGCGCTTGATGACCGCGCCGACCCAGCGCAGCAGGCGCTGGCCAAGCACGCGGCGGCTGGCCACGCCCACCGCCAGGATCACCAGCAGGGTCGCCAGCAGGGCGATGGTGTCCTGGATCCACTCGGCGCGGACCCAGCCCAGATAGTGCGGGAAGCTGGTTGCGATCTGTTCGGACAGCGGCACCACCAGCGGGCTGGAAATACCCGACAGCAGCACGAACACGAACTTGACCACGACCCAGGTCAGCCAGATCGGCAGCAGGGTCAGCAGGCCGGTCAGGAACAGGCGCTGCAGGGAGGGGCGGGGGACCAGGGCGGGGGCTTCGAGCGACATGCGCGCATTGTAGCGGTCACGGCCGGTCGATTACGCTGGGGAATCGACTGCGGCAACGGCACATGGAAGGGAAGCTGTGTTGAAGATTCTGCGCGGACTGGGCTGGACCCTGGCAGGCCTGCTGGTGCTGGCCATCGTGGTGTGGTGCGCCTCGCGCATGTGGCCGGTGCCCGAATCGCGCCTGCAGGCGCAGCAGCGACTGGAAGCACGCCTGCCGGTGAGCGGCCGCAATGGATATGCACTGTTGTGGACGCTGCCGTTCGACGATCTGGATGCCCAGCAGCGCGAGCAGGCGCTGGCCGAGGATGTACGGCGCTGGGAAGCCGATGCACATGGCGGAAGCAGCGGCCGGACACACCTGGTAGCCAACCATGCCGAGCTGCACTCGCGGCCCGGGGCCAGTTGCGGGCCGGCCGCCAGCGCCAGCTGTCTCGCCCAGGTCCGCGCGGACCCGCAACGCTTCGTGGAGGCCCACGCCGGGCACCAGCAGTTGCATGCGCGGCTGGATCAGCTGGCCGACGCCGACTACTTCGCGTCGCCGTTCCCGCCGAAGGGCGAGGGCATTCTGGTCCCGTTGCCGGCCTATGGCGTGATGATGGACGCCACCAGTGCACGCGCGCTGGCCTATGTGCAGGGTGACATTGACGGTGCCCTGCGTGGTGCCTGCCGTGGCCTGCAGCTGGGCCGGCGGCTGGTGCCCGGCAGCAGTTATCTGGTCGAGAGCATCATCGGTGCCAGCCTGGTGCAGGCCAATGCCCAGCTGCTGGCCGACATGCTGGTTGAACTGCCTGCCGACCACCCCCTGCCGGCCGAGTGCGAACAGGCCATGCAGCCGTTGCGGGCCGAGGAACAGAGCCTGTGCCGTGCGATGCAGGGCGAGTACGCGATGAGCCGGGCGGCGATCGAGTCCTCGGCCCGGGAATTTGGTGGCGTCCTGGTGCTGGATCGGAGCAGCACGTTGGCGCGCGTGGCCGGCAATCTTGGCTGGGCCTGTGGCGCAGCCGCCACGGCCGCGCTGGAGGCCGATCGGCCGCTGCCGTTACAAGCGCCGCCGCAGCGGGATTTCGGTTGCCTGTCCAATGTGATGGGGTGCGTGCTGACCGAGATTGCCGCGCCCGTCTATCCTGCGTATTCGTCACGGTCCCAGGACGCGGCGGCGATGCTGCGCCTGCTTGGCGCCCAGCGCTGGTTGCGGCAGCAGGCGCAAGACCCGGCTGAGGCGCTGCAGCGGTTGCCTGCGCAGTTCCGCTCGCCGGTGCGGTCGCCGCAGCTGTCCGCAGATGGCCACCATCTGCAGGTGCCGCGGCGCTCTCCAGCGCGCAGCGCTGATGAGAACCCGTGGCTGACGGTACCGCTGCAGGCGGAGCCAGCTTCGGCTGCCTTGGCGCGCGATTGAGGCGCGCTCGCTCAGCGTGTGGCTTCAACCGCAGGTAGACCTGCTTGCGCACCTGGGCGACCACTTCGCCGCTCTCATCGACCACGTCGTTGCTGAACCAGCGCAGCACCTTCTCACCACTGGCTGCTTCCGTGCGCAGTTCATCCAGCAGCGCGTCGTCGATGCGGAATGACGTGCGTACGGTGCCGCGGCGGGCCGGGGAAGTCGATGGCGCCTGCTCGGTCCCACACGTAGTAGTCGCGCCCGAGGATGTGCAGCAGGCCCAGCATCCAGAATGGATCGGTCATCGCGAACAGGCTGCCGCCAAAGTGCGTGCCGACGTAGTTGCGGTTCCATGGCCGCAGGCGCAGCTCGACATCTATCTGCCGGTAGTCCGGCGTGATGCGGGTGACATGGATGCCGGTGAACAGGAACGGTGGCCAGAGATTGATACCGAAGCGGAACAGGTGAGCGTTCATGCGGGTGCGGGTGCGGGGACGCAGGGCGAGGCGCCCAGTCTAGCCATTCGCATGCGTATGTTGCACCCCGGCGGCGGCGAGGGTCACGCCTTGTCGTCGATCACATACCCGTCGCGGCCGTTGGCCTTGGCCTGGTACAACGCGGCGTCGGCGCCTTCGACGAAATGATGCGGTTGCAGCGTGCCGTCAGGCACGCGGGTGAACACGCCGATGGTGAGGGTGACGGCACCGTCGCTGCCATCACCGGGGGCCGGCAGTACACGCACGCAGGCGATCAGGTCCTCGACGACCTGGCGTGCGCCTTCGGCCGGGGTATCCGGAAGCACCAGTGCGAACTCATCGCCACCGTAGCGCGCGGCCATGTCGCGTGGGCGCCGTGCATGCGCACCGATCAGCCGTGCAACATCGCGCAGCACGCGGTCGCCGACCTGATGCCCGTGGCGGTCGTTGTGGCGCTTGAAATGGTCGACGTCGATCAGTGCCAGGCTCAAGGACCTGCCACTGCGGCGCGCGGCATCGCATTCCTGCTGCAGTGACTGCTCGAAACGCAGGCGATTGCCGAGGCCGGTCAGCGCATCACGGTTGGCCTGGCGGTGCCAGGCCGAGATCCGCCAGATCGCCCAGGACAGCAACACCAGCAGGATGCCCAGCATTGCGCTTGCCGGTGCCCACCACAGGTCACCGGCACGCAACAGCAACCAGCTCAGCAGCGGTGGAAGCGGCAGCGAGCACAGTGCGGCAAGCCATGGCAGGCGAGGCCGAGCAGGAGCACGCACAACGCGGCCAGCACGCCGCTGATGGCGTGCTGCCAGAGGCGTGGCAGCAGATCGATCTGCTTGTGCTGCAGCAGCATCGACGCGATGTTGGCCTGGTATTCGCTGCCGCTCATCCAGTACTCGCGGGTGGTCGGGGTCAACAGCCGCGGTGCGATGCCGCTGGCCGTCATGCCCACCACGATGCGGCGGCCATGCAGCATCGCCGTGTCCACGTGACCATCAAGTACGTCGGCATAGGACACCTGCGGCAGGCGCTCGGGCGGCCCCGCATAGCGCACGCGCACGTAGTCGTCGCGTCGCCACTGATAGGGCGAACCGATCTGCGGATCGGGATCGGGCAGGCCGTGCACCGTGCCCGGCGGCAGGTCGGCCAGCGCCAGGCCCAATGCCGGCCAATGGGCCTTGCCGATGCCCGCATGCAGATACACACCGCGCGCGACGCCATCGCCGTCCACTTCCACATCGGTATGGCCGATTGCCGCAGCACTGCTCGCGATCTGCGGAATCGGCAGCATTTCCTCGGCCATGCGGTCGCCGGCGGCCGGCGCCGCCAGCACTGGCAGCACCACCCGGCCACTGCGGCGGATCGCTGTGGCCAGTTCATCGTCCTGCTGGCTGTCGCGTCGATCCGGCTCAGACAGCATCAGGTCCAGTGCGATGCGCTCGGCACCGGCGTCGGTCAGCCGGTCCAGCAGGCGCGCATGGACCGAACGGGGCCAGGGCCATTGGCCGATGCGCTGCAGGCTGCCCTCGTCGATGGCCACGATCAGCACGCTGGGGTCGGGGCGGTACTCCCAATTTCCAACCATGGCGTCATAGGCGGCTTCGTCCGGCGCCACAGCCACTGGCCGTGGCTGGCGATCACCGTCAGCACGCCGGCCAGCAGTGCCAGCAGAATCCGCTTCGACCACGGCAGCGGCGAGCGCCTCATAACAACAGCAACAGCAGCAGGGCGCCGCCACCAGCGCCGTAGCACAGACGGCAAGGCAGCTTGATCTGCTGGGCCGGCGAGTACTCGCCCGCATGCCCGTCGTCGTCGATGTACTGCACGCGCACATGCAGGGTGCCGCTCCACGGCTGCTTGAAGCTGACCTGCGGCTCGCTTACGGTCTGGTCGACCAGGGGGCCCGGAAGTCGCCTCGACGGTCCACCTGCACCCGGTACCGCTGGCCTTCGCTGCCGGCCTGCCAGCGGAGGGTCAGTTCGCCACGCGTGGCCTCAGGCGGCGGCTGCAGGGCCGGGTCGACCGGTTCATTGCTCAGTTGCAAGGGCAGGGCCTGGCCATAGCGGCCCTGGTGGCCGTTGCCATCGCGCGAGGCCACCCGCCAGAAGTACTGGCCGGGCGGCAGCGGCTGCGCCAGGCGCAGGTCGGTGCCCGGGGTGCTTTGTTCCTGCAGCGGTTGCTCGAAGTTCGGCTCGGCGGCAATCTGCAGCACGCTGCTGCGCGCACCGGGCGCCTGGCTCCAACGGAAGCGCGGTCGGTCGCTGTTGATGGTCTGCCCGTGCAGCGGGGCCACCGTCAGTGGCGGCGGGGCTGGTCGCCGAGTTCGAAATCGGCGCTGGCGTCGAGGCCTTCCACACCCTGCGCATCCACGGCGCGCAACAGGATGCGCAACTGGCCGGGGGCAGGTCGCCGATCGCCAGCCGGGTATCGGTGGTGGTGGCGGCAAACAGCAGGATTTCCGGCGTTGCCGACAGCACCACTTCAACGCGGTAGCGGGCGGCGCCGTCGACGGGGTCCCAGGCGAGGAGGGCCGGCAAGGGCGCCAGGCGCATGCCGTCGCTGCGCAGCTGCGGTGCTGGAAGAAGGGCGGAGACAGCATCCGGCGCCGTATCGGCGCTGCTGCTGAGGCTGGCCTGTCCAGGCTGGACCAGGCGCTTGCCGTGGATGTTGCCGACCTGCACCTTGCCCTGCAGCACTTCGGTGGCAGCCACATGGCCGGCGTCACCGGCGCTGACCCGGAATACGGTACCGCGTACGCTGCTGGTCGCCGTAGGTGCATCGATGATGTAGCGCGAGGCGGGGCCACGGGCAGGCGTCACCCGGTTGCTGGCGCGGCCCTGCTGGAGGCGCACGCGGGTATCGACCATGCCGGTGTGGCCGTAACGGCTGAGCTGGTCCAGGCGCAGCCGGGAATGCTCGCGCAGCTGCAGGCGGGAAGCGTCGGCGAATTCAAGCGTGACGCTGGAGTCGCCCTCGGTCTGCACCGTGTCACCGATGCGAAGCTGTTCCCCGGCCAGTAGCGCGCGCGTGGCGCTGCCATCGGCGCCGGACAGTTCGACCTTGCCCCTTACCGACAGCACGCGGGCGGGGGCTGGTTCGATGCGCAGCCAGCTGATCGGGAAGCGCAGCAGCTGCCCCGGCGGCAGCTGGTAGGGGTTGTCGATGCGGTTGTGCTGTTGCAGCTGCTGCCAGCGTACCGAGGGCTTGAGATACAGGCCACCCAGGTCCCACAGGGTATCGCCGGGACGGACCCGGTAGTTCCAGTCGGCCGCGGCAATGGCCGGCAGGAAGAGAAGAGCGCAGAGCAGCAGCGCCCTGGAAGCGCATGGCGAACGACAGCGAGCGGACGAAGGTCACAGTTTGCAATCCCGGCAATGCGGGGGCGCAGCTGCAAGACCCCATGGCCCCGACCTCATCCCCCGAACGGATCGTGGCGGCCGCACGGCCGCCATCCAGTGCATTATTGCCCGCGTTCAGTGCAGGGATTCTGAACGAGGACGGCTCCCGTTCAGAACAGCAGCGAGGCCATCCGGCGACGGTACTGGCCGACCAGGTCCTCGTCGGAGATCACATTGAAGGCGTCGATCAGGGCCTTGCGCGGCAGCCCTTCCTCGAACGTGCGGTCGATCCGCAGCATTTCCAGGAACTGGGCCAACGCAGCTTCGTCATGGCCCCCGAGCAACAGTTGCACGCCGCGCAGATGGCGGGCCTTGAGGTCCTTGCCATCGGCGGCGATGCGGGCGTCCAGCACTTCAGCGGCCGGGGCATCCTTCAGCGCGGCGGCGAAGGCGAAGGCCAGGCGGGCGCGGGCACGCACGGCGCGGTCGTCGGTGGCCAGATTGGCGGGCAGGCCGTCGATCAGGGTGCCGGCTTCGTCCACGCCACCGATCTGCAGCAGGGCCAGGGCCAGGTCGAGCTTCAGCTCGTCCTTGTCCGGCTCGGCGGCGATCTGGGCACGCAGCACATCGACCTGCGCCTGCGGGTCCAGCGGGGCGTCATCTTCGGGCGCGGCGTCGCCGACATCGGCCGGCACGATGCCGTGCTGGGCCAGGAACTCACGCAGCTGGCCTTCCGGAATCGCGCCCGGGAAGCCATCCACCAGCTGGCCGCCCTTGACCAGGAACACGGTCGGCACCGAGCGGATCTGGAAGGCCGCTGCGATCTGCTGTTCCTTGTCGACATCGACCTTGGCCAGTTCGAAGGCGCCGTTGTACTCGGCGGCCAGTTTTTCCAGCATTGGGCCCAGGGTCTTGCACGGCCCGCACCAGGTGGCCCAGAAGTCGACCAGCACCGGCGTCTGCAGCGACTTCTGCAGGACTTCGGCCTCGAAGGTCGCAGTGGTGGCGTCGAATACGTAGGTCGTCTCGGTCATGGGGGAGGCATCGTTTGGCGTCTGGAGTCCGATTCTATGGTGACGATCGATGCCGGTCTCAACCCGGGTTGTGGTAAATGCCTGACAATGCAGTCTTCCTCTCGCCGTACTTTCCGGAGTCTGCATGTCGTCCCTGTCCCCGTTGCTGCGCCTGCCTGGCCTGGTCGCCGCGCTGCTGTTTGTACTGGCAGTGATCGGTTTCGGCGCCGGCCTGGACGGCTACGCACAAGCCCGTCATCCGGTGGCACTGCTGGGCGCGCAGGGGGTGCCGCATGCGCTGGCCTTCAATCTGCTGGGCTTCGTGCTGCCGGGCCTGCTGGCGGCGATCGTGGCCGAGTGCCTGCGCCGCGGGCTGCCGGCAACCGCCGGCTGGGCGCCACGGGTGGGCAGCCAGATGCTGCTGGCTGGCCGGGTTGGCTTCGCCGCGATGGGGTTGCTGCCGCTGGATGTGGATGACCTGCACGGGCCGGCCAGCCAACTGCATGCCAGCGCCTGGATGATCTGGGTGCTGGGTTTTGTCGCCGGAACCCTGCTGCTGGCCGTATCCGGTCTGCGCCAGGTGCATGGCCGCGCGCTGGGCGTACTGGCGCTGGGCTGCGGCATGCTGGCCGCGCTGGCCGCGTTTGCCCCGCAGGGCGTACTGCCGGCGCCGCTGGCACAACGGCTGGCGTTTGCGTGCTGGGCAGTCTGGCTGGGGGCGGCCCTGCCGCTGTCGCGCCCACGCTGAGACGCCTCCCGGGGCGTCGCGGCGCCTGCCTCCGGCGGGCAGGATTGGAGACGTTTGCCGCACTGCGGTACGCTGTACCGCTTTGCCGCCGCATCCGCGTGTTCCATGACCAGCGCTGAAACCAACGCCTACGACCCGCAGCAGGTTGAATCCGCCGCCCAGCAATACTGGGACGCTACCCGTGCCTTCGAGGTCGACGAGACTTCGGACAAGCCGAAGTACTACTGCCTGTCGATGCTTCCGTACCCGTCCGGTGCGCTGCACATGGGCCACGTGCGCAATTACACGATTGGCGACGTGATCAGCCGCTACAAGCGCATGACCGGCCACAACGTGCTGCAGCCGATGGGCTGGGACGCGTTCGGCCTGCCGGCGGAAAACGCCGCGATCAAGAACAAGACCGCGCCAGCGGCGTGGACCTACAAGAACATCGACCACATGCGCAGCCAGCTGAAGTCGCTGGGCTACGCCATCGACTGGTCGCGCGAGTTCGCCACCTGCCGCCCGGATTATTACGTCCACGAGCAGCGCATGTTCACCCGCCTGATGCGCAAGGGCCTGGCCTATCGCCGCAATGCGGTGGTGAACTGGGACCCGGTCGACCAGACCGTGCTGGCCAACGAGCAGGTCATCGACGGCCGCGGCTGGCGCTCGGGTGCCCTGGTCGAGAAGCGCGAGATCCCGCAGTGGTTCCGCATCATCACCGACTATGCCCAGGAGCTGCTGGATGGCCTGGACGAGCTGGACGGCTGGCCGGAATCGGTAAAGACCATGCAGCGTAACTGGATCGGCCGTTCCGAAGGCCTGGAGATCCAGTTCGACGTGCGCGATGTCGACGGCAGCGCGCTGGACCCGCTGCGTGTGTTCACCACCCGCCCGGACACGGTGATGGGCGTGACCTTCGTGTCGATTGCCGCCGAACCGCTGGCGCTGCACGCGGCGAAGAACAATCCGGAACTGGCCGCGCTGCTGGTCGACCTGAAGCAGGGGGTGTCCGAAGCCGAGCTGGAAACCCAGGAAAAGCGCGGCATGGATACCGGCCTGCGCGCGCTGCACCCGGTGACCGGCGAGCCGGTCCCGGTGTGGGTCGCCAACTTCGTGCTGATGGGCTACGGCACCGGCGCGGTGATGGCGGTGCCGGGCCATGACCAGCGCGACAATGAAGTGGCCAACAAGTACGGGCTGCCGATCAAGCAGGTCATCGCGCTGAAGGATCCGCGCACCGACGAAGAGCGCACCTGGGACGGCAGCCGCTGGGGACTGACTGGTACGACAAGAGCCGTGCCTTCGAGCTGGTCAACTCGGCCGAATTCGACGGCCTGGACTTCCAGGGCGCGTTCGAAGCGCTGGCCGAACGCTTCGAGCGCAAGGCCCAGGGCCAGCGCCGCGTCAACTACCGCCTGCGCGACTGGGGCGTGAGCCGCCAGCGCTACTGGGGCTGCCCGATTCCGGTGATCTACTGCGCCAAGTGCGGCGCGGTGCCGGTGCCGGAAGAACAACTGCCGGTGGTGCTGCCGGAGGACGTGGCGTTCTCGGGTACCGGTTCGCCGATCAAGATCGACCCGGAATGGCGCAAGACCACCTGCCCGGACTGCGGCGGTGCGGCCGAGCGCGAGACCGATACCTTCGACACCTTCATGGAGTCGAGCTGGTATTACGCCCGCTACACCTCGCCGGGTGCCCGTGACGCTGTCGACAAGCGCGGCAACTACTGGCTGCCGGTGGACCAGTACATCGGTGGCATCGAGCACGCGATCCTGCACCTGATGTATTTCCGCTTCTACCACAAGCTGCTGCGCGACGCGCGGATGGTGGACAGCAACGAACCGGCGCGCAACCTGCTGTGCCAGGGCATGGTGATCGCCGAAACCTATTACCGCCCGAACCCGGACGGCTCGAAGGACTGGATCAATCCGGCCGATGTGGAAGTGCAGCGCGACGAGCGCGGCCGCATCACCGGCGCCACCCTGATCGCCGACGGCCAGCCGGTGGTGGTCGGTGGCACCGAGAAGATGTCCAAGTCGAAGAACAACGGCGTGGACCCGCAGGCGATGGTCGGCAAGTACGGCGCCGACACCGTGCGCCTGTTCTCGATGTTCGCCGCGCCGCCGGAGCAGTCGCTGGAGTGGAACGAGGCCGGCGTGGACGGATGGCCCGCTTCCTGCGCCGCCTCTGGGCCCAGGTGCAGAAGCATGCCGCCGACGGCGCCGCCCCGGCGCTGGATGTTGCAGCACTGGACGCCAACCAGAAGGCGCTGCGCCGCAAGACCCACGAAACCATCGGCAAGGTCGGTGACGACTACGGCCGCCGCCACAGCTTCAACACCGCGATCGCTGCGGTGATGGAGTTGATGAACGCACTGGCCAAGTTCGAGGACGGCAGTGAGCAGGGCCGTGCGGTGCGCCAGGAAGCGCTGCAGGCCATCGTGCTGCTGCTGAACCCGATCACCCCGCATGCCAGCCACGCCCTGTGGCAGGTGCTGGGTCACGCGGAGACGCTGCTGGAAGACCAGCCGTTCCCGCAGGCCGATGCCAGTGCGCTGGTGCGCGACGCGCTGACCCTGGCGGTGCAGGTCAACGGCAAGCTGCGTGGCACCATCGACGTGGCGGCCGACGCCGCGCGCGAGCAGGTGGAGGCACTGGCGCTGGCCGAGCCCAACGCGGCCAAGTTCCTGGAAGGCCTGACGGTGCGCAAGATCATCATCGTGCCGGGCAAGATCGTGACATCGTCGCCGCCTGATGTATCCGCACCGGCGCCCGCGAGGTGGCCGGTGCCATTCCGGTGCAGGGCCAGGCGTCTGATGGCCCTGCATTCACGCGGCTTCGGGCAGGCTGTGTGTTGCCGTGATCGCCCGGCTCCGCCAGACTGTCTCCATGACCCGAATCCTGCTTGCCCTCGTTCTTGTCCTCGGCCTTGCCGGCTGCGGCTTCCATCTGCGCAACAAGCTGATGCTGCCCACCGACACCGCCCCGGTGAAGGTGGTATCCACCGCCCCGTACAGTGAACTGGTCAAGCTGCTCAACCGCAGCCTGCTGGCTTCCGGTGCCAGGCTGGCTGATGAGGACAGCAACGAACCCAGTACCCAGTTGCAGGTGCTGTCCGAGCGCTGGGGCGACCTGCCGATCGCCATCGACTCGCAGGGCCGCGCCCAGGAGTACAGCCTGCGCTATGCGGTGATCTTCATCTTCCGTCGCGAGGATGGCAGCGAACTGGTGCCGCAGCAGGTGATCGAGCTCTCGCGTGACTACGTGTCGCCACCGACCGACGCCACCGGTACCACCACCGAACGCGAGATCCTGGCCAACGAGCTGCGCCGGGAAATGTCCGCCTCGATCATCCGCCGCATCGACAGCGTGGTGCGTGCCGAGCTCGAGAAGGGCGGCAGCCTGTCGGCGCCGAAAGCCAAGCCGATTGAAGGCGCGGTACCGGCCGAGCCGGTCCCCGCAGCCAAGCACTGAGCCGCGGCCATGGAACTGCGTCCGGAGCAGCTGGCCAGCCAGGGCGCTGATACCGCGCTGGCGCCGGTCTACCTGATTGCCGGCCCGGAAACCCTGCGTGTGCTGGAGGCAGCTGACGCCATCCGCGCACGCGCACGCGCCGCCGGCATCGGCGAACGTGAAGTGTTCGACGCCGATGGCCGTGATTTCGACTGGAACCAGCTCGACGCCAGCTTCAACGCGCCCAGCCTGTTCAGTGCCCGCCGCCTGGTTGAGGTGCGCCTGCCCAGCGGCAAGCCTGGCAGGGACGGGGCCGAAGTGATCAGCCAGTTCTGTGCCAACCCGGCGCCGGACGTGGTGCTGATGATCACCGCAAGTGAATGGAGCAAGGCCCACCAGGGCAAGTGGGCCGAAGCGATCAACCGCATCGGCGTGCTGTCGGTGGCCTGGGCGGTCAAGCCGCATGAATTGCCGGACTGGATCGAGCGCCGCCTGCGTGGCAAGGGACTGCGTGCCGATCCTGCCGCCGTGCAGCGCCTGGCCGAGCGGGTGGAAGGCAATCTGCTGGCTGCTGCCCAGGAAATCGATAAGCTGGCGTTGCTGGCCGATGGCCAGCCGCTGGACGTGGAGCGCATGGAGTCGCTGGTGGCCGATGCCGCCCGCTATGACGTGTTCCGGCTGGTGGAAGCGGCCTTTTCCGGCCAACCGCCGGCGGTGCTGCGCATGCTGGCCGGACTGCGCGGCGAGGGCGAGGCGGTGGCTGCGCTGATGCCGATGGTGATCCGCGAGCTGCTGGCGGGCGCTGGCCTGGCCCGGGTGCAGGCCCGTGGCGGCAACCTGGCGGCTGAAATGAAATCGCGCGGTATCTGGGAATCGCGGCAGGCCCCGTACAAGCGCGCGCTGCAGCGGCATCCGGAAAGCAAGCGTTGGGAACGCTTCGTGGCCGAAGCCGGGCTGGTTGACCGCATCGCCAAGGGCCGCGCCGAGGGTGATGCCTGGCTGGCGCTGGAGCGCCTGCTGGTGGTGGTGGCCGAACCGCGTGCCGTGCGCCTGTTGGCGCGGGCCTGAGCAATGAGCCTGCGGATCTATTACGGGGGCACCTTCGATCCGGTGCACACTGGGCACCTGGCGATCGCGCGTGCGGCCCGTGATGAACTGCAGGTCGCCGTGCGCCTGCTGCCGGCCGCCGATCCGCCGCACCGCGCGGTGCCCGGTGCCACCGCTGAGCAGCGCTGCACGATGTTGTCGCTGGCCATCGGCGACGAGCCGGGGCTGTTGTTGGACCGCCGCGAACTGGATCGTGCCGCCCGCTGCCCCGGTCGTCCGTCGTACACCGTCGACACCCTGCGCGAGCTGCGTGGCGAGCTGGGCCCGAGCCGGCCGCTGGCCTGGCTGGTGGGCGCCGACAGCCTGCTGGGCCTGTCCGGCTGGCACGAATGGGAGGCCCTGTTCGACCTGGCCCACTTCGTGGTGGCCGAACGGCCGGGCAGTCCGTTGCAGGCGTCGATCGATGGCGAGCTGGGGCGTGCCCTGCAAGGGCGCTGGGCCGACAATGAGCAGGCCCTGTTCGCCAGCCCGGCCGGGCGCGTCCTGCGCCTGCACCACCCGCTGCGCGAGGAATCAGCCAGCGCCGTGCGCTCGCAGATTGCCGCTGGCGGCCCTGGCGCGCACTGCTGCCACCGGCCGTGGCCGACTATGTCGCTGCACACGGGCTGTACCGCCCGGCCACGGCGTGAATGGCGCGGCCGCGCCATCCCCGTATAATCGCCCCCACGTTTATCGAGTCGATCCACTTTGAGCAACCAGACCCAGCCCCAGACCATCAAGGTCGATCTTCCCAGCCCGCCGCCGTCCGTGCCGGAACTGCTGGCCAGCGTCCGCCAAGCCACCGAAGACCTGAAGGCCAAGGACCTGGTCGAGATCGACGTGCGCGGCCGGTCCAGCGTTGCCGATTACATGATCGTCGTTTCGGGCACCTCGACCCGCCACGTCAAGTCGATTGCCGATGAAGTCGTGCGCTTCGCCAAGAACCTGGACGTGATGCCACTGGGCGTGGAAGGCGAGCGCGAGGCCGAGTGGGTGCTGGTCGACCTGGGCGACGTTATCGTCCACGTGATGCTGCCGCGCGTGCGTGAGTTCTACGCCCTCGAGCGCCTGTGGACCGTCGGCGACCAGCCGCCGTCCAGCGACGACGAAGTGGCCTGAGCCACACGATGATGCATCCCTTCGACGGCGCCGGGGGCGCCGTCGACGTTTTGGAGGACCGCTGATGAAAGCCCGCCTGATCGCCACCGGTGAACGCGCCCCCAGCTGGGTCGCGCAGGGCTTCGCCGAGTACCAGAAGCGGCTGTCGCACTGGCTGCCGTTCGAGCTGGTCGAAATCGAGCCTGGCCTGCGCGGCAAGGGCCGCGATCCGCGCCGCGCCACGGAGGATGAAGGCAGGCGGGTAATCGCTGCGCTGCCGAAGAACGCTTATGTGGTGGCGCTGGATGTGCCGGGCCGCCAGCTCAGCTCCGAACAGCTGGCACAACGCCTGGAGCATTGGCGCGGGCAGGGCAGGGACCTGGCGTTCCTGATCGGTGGCCCGGAAGGGCATTCGCCGGAAGTATCCGCGTTGGCCGATGAGAAGTGGTCGATTGGACCATTGACGCTGCCGCACATGCTGGTGCGGCTGGTGGTGGCCGAGCAGCTGTATCGGGCTGCCGCAATGATCGCCAATCACCCCTACCATCGCGCGTGAAGAATGGTTATACTAGTCGTCTGCCCGAATAGCTCAGCCGGTTAGAGCACTTGACTGTTAATCAGGGGGTCGTTGGTTCGAGTCCAACTTCGGGCGCCACCTTGAGAAACCTGCATCGCGAGATGCAGGTTTTTTTTTGCCGTGTTGTGGCGGCGAGCCCATGCTCGGCTGCATCCTCCAAGCCGGGCACGCGCTCGGCGCTACAGCGTGATCCGGCCCTTCCAGAACGCTACCAGCGTGGCGATTGCTACTGCCAGGATCGCGCCGAACAGCGCCCACTCCCAGCGCGTGAAAACCGGCTCGCCGCGCTGGCGCCGGGTCTGCGCAAACAGAACAACGCCGGGCACGTACAGCAGCACCGACAGCAGCAGGTTGTTCAGGCCGCCGGCATACACCAGCCACAGCGCGTAGGCGCTGGCCAGCAGCGCGACCACGAAATCGCGCCAGCGCACGCGTGGCTCACCCGCGTAGGACTGTCCGCGCCAGGCCAGTTGCACGCCGAACGCGGTGGACAGGAAGTAGGGCACCAGGCTCATCGACGCAGCGAGCAGCACCAGCCCGGTGTAGCTGCCCGAACTGACCAGCACCAGCAGCAGGAACAACTGGATCAGGCCATTGCTCAACCACAGTGCATTGGCCGGCACACCACACGCGTTCTCGCGGCCGAGGAAGGCGGGCATGGTGCCGTCGCCCGCGGCGGCATAGAGCACTTCGGCGCACAGCAGCACCCAGGCCAGCAATGCACCGAGGACGGAGATGATCGAACCGATGATGATTACCGTCGCGCCCCATTCGCCGACGATGGCGCGCAGCACATAGGCCATCGACGGATTGGGCAGCCCGGCCAGTTCGGCCTGCGACAGCACGCCCATCGACAGCAGGCTGACCAGCACCAGCAGCAGCCAGACCCCCAGGAAACCGATCACCGTGGCGCGGCCAACGTCGGCGCGGCGCGCCGCACGCCGTGAATAGATGCTGGCGCCCTCGATGCCGATGAATACCCACACGGTCACCAGCATCATGCCGCGCAGCTGCTGGCCGAGATCGCCGAGCGCGGGCGTGCCAAGGAAATCGGCACGGAACACCTCCATGCGGAACGCACCTGCTGCCAGGATCAGGAACAGCGTGATCGGCAGCAGCTTGGCCACCGTCACCAGGCCATTGACAATGGCCGCCGTACGCAGGCCACGCAGCACCAGCATGTGCACGGTCCACAGCAGCACTGACGACGCCGCCACGGCGGCAGACGTGTTGCCTTCGCCGAACACTGGCAGGAAATGGCCGAGGCCGCTGAAGATCAGCACGAAGAAGCTGGCATTGCCAAGCACCGAGGCGACCCAGTAGCCCCAGGCCGCAGAGAACCCGATGTAGTTGCCGAAGCCCTCACGCGCGTATGCGTAGATGCCGGTATCAAGATCCGGCCGGCGGTTGGCCAGGGCCTGGAACACGAAGGCCAGCGTCAGCATGCCGGCGCCACTGACCGCCCAGCCGATCAGCGCGGCGGCCGGCCCGGCGCTGCGCGCCACGTTCTGCGGCAATGAGAAGATGCCGGCGCCTACCATCGAGCCAACTACCAGTGCAGTCAACGCGGGCAGGCCCAGGCGTTGCGATGTCGTGGCCATGGTGATCCCCTGCGGCGGTAGTGCCGCTTGCACACGGTAGCCACGTGCCTGTGAACGTGCATGCAAGGCGTGCAACGACGAAGACCCGGGCTGCTGCCCGGGCCTCCGAAGTTGATGCGTTGAACGGTATTACTTGAAGGTGTACTTGGCGCCGACGGTGAAGTAGCGACCGATGGCGCCGCTGAAGTGCAGCGGGTTGTAGTTCACGCCACCGTAGGTGGTCGGATCGAGCGGCGCAATGCGATCGAACACGTTCTGCACCGAGGCGTTCAGTTCGAAGGCTTCGGTGATGTTCCAGCGGCCGGACAGATCGAAGGTGGTGAACGAGGAGATCTTGGTGACGTCGGTACCGTCGGCGTAGGAGAACTGGTACGAACCCTCCGGACCACGGAAATCCTTGTTGTCCATCTTGGAGATGTAGTTGGCGACGCCGCTCACGCTCCACGGCCCCTGACGCCAGGTGGTACCGAAGTTGATCCGATCCTTTGGCGTACCGATGCAGTTGGTCACGTCGCAGTTGCCGTGGGTGCCTGCATAGTCGAAGGTCTCGTCGGAGTCGGTGCGCTCGTACTTCAGCACATGGCTCCACTGCAGGTCCATTTCCAGCTGGCCCGGGCCGATATCGAAGGTCTGGCGGATATCGGTATCGATACCGCGCACGCGCGTGGATGCCGCATTGATGTACGCGGTGTTGACCGCCAGGATGCTGCCGGTGCCAACGATGCCGTTGATGAGGTCGATGTCACGCAGCACGTTGCCGGCGGCGATGGCATCGGCCGTGGAGCCTTGGGCGATTTCGTTGGTGCGCTTGATCTGCCAGGCATCCACGGTCATCGAAGTGGTGGAGGTCGGCTGCAGCACGATGCCCACCGAGTAGCTCTTGGACTCTTCCGGCTTCAGGTCCTTGTTGGGGCGGGTGATGATCGCGACCGGGCGCGAGCTGCAGTTGGTGCCGACATCGGCCGGCGGGCTGACGGCGCAGCGCACCGGATCGCGGGCGTTGGAGAAGGCGGCCAGGCCACCATCGCCGTTCTCGGCCGGGTTGGGGGCGCGGAAGCCTTCGGCGTAGCTGGCACGCAGAGCGATCCAGTCGGCTGGGGTCCACTTGATGCCCAGCTTCGGCGTGGCCTTGCCTTCGCCGCTTTCGTACTTGTCGTAACGCAGCGCGCCGGAAAGTTCCAGTTGCTCCAGCACCGGTGCCGACAGTTCGACGTAGCCGGCGTAGACATTCTGCGTACCGTCATAGGCCGAATAGCCCAGGCCGATGATGTCACCCTGGTCGGTGTAAGTCTGCGGGGTCAGGCTGTTGCTGGTCTTACGCCACTCGGTACCGATTGCCAGGCCCAGCGGACCACCTTTCAGGTCCATCAGGCTGCGCGACACGGTGAAGTCGAACATGTCCAGGCTGGACTTGGCGCGTGCGCTGATGGTCGGCGAGATGTAGTCGTACAGCGCCTGCGAGTTGAGGTTGGCATTGTCGCCAATACGCCACACGCCGCCGGCACAGTTCGGGTTGCCCAGCGCGCACTGTACAGCGCTGTAGCGCAGGAATCCGGTGCGCTTGTTCACCAGATCGGTACCGGAGTGCAGGTAGGCGGTGTCGTAGCTCCAGTCACCCCAGTTGCCCTTGACGCCGACCAGGAAGCGGTTGAACTCATTGGTGTTGTTGGTCACGCGCGGGCCGACATCCCAGGCCGAGTAGCGCAGGCGCGAGGCCTGGCCCTGGATCGGATTGTCGGGATGGGTCGGCGACAGCACCACGGCGCCCGGGCCGCTGCTGGCATTGCGCGGGCCAAGGGGATAGCCCCAGCTGCCGGAGACGCCGGACGGTGTGTTGCTGAAGATCGTTTCCTTCTTCGAGTAGCCGATCTCGGTGTAGACCTCGCCGCCTTCGCCGAAGGCGAAGCTGGCGCGGCCGAACACGTTGACGTACTTCTCTTCAGGCGTGAGATCACGGAACTGCTGCGCCGGATCCCACAGGCAGCCCTGGGCCGCCACTGACGCGTCGGTCTGGCCCGGGATGGTGGTCAGGCCTTGGCAGCCGGGCAGTGGCACGAGCCTTGCCGGATTGGTCGCTGTGACATTGCGGTCGTCATACACCGAGCCATTCGGACCGACGCCTCCGCTGGTGCGGCCATTGAGGTAGGCGCCGCCGAGGAACTGGGCATTGTTGCCATAGCCCCAAGGACGGATGTCGCCGGTGCCGATCCACTTGCGGTTCTTGCGATCGCTGATCTTGATCGCGTCGGTCTTGCCGACGTCCAGGCTGAAGAAGGCATTCCAGCCGTCAGTGGCCAGGTCGCCGGTGCCGGCGGTCAGGGTCGCCTTCTTCGCGTCGCCATCGCTGTCACCGGACAGGCCATAGGAGCCACGCAGGATGGCGCCCTGGAAGTCGCTGCGCAGGATGATGTTGACCACGCCGGCGATGGCATCGGAGCCATAGATTGCCGAGGCGCCGTCCTTGAGCACTTCCACGCGCTCGACGGCATCGAGCGGAATGGTGCTCAGGTCGGTGAAGACCTTCTGGCCGTCGTCGGCCAGGCCGTAGGTGGCCATGCGGCGGCCGTTCAACAGGACCAGGGTCGAGCCCGCGCCCAGGCCGCGCAGCGAAATGCCGGCGCCACCACCGGCAAAGCCGTTGCCGAAGGTCTTGGGGATGGAGCCGGAGCCATCAGCGGTCAGGGTCTGCAGGTATTCGGCAACCGTGGTCTTGCCGGTGCGGTCGATTTCCTGGCGGGTTACTACCTGCACCGGCGACGGCGTTTCAGTGTTGGTGCGCGGAATGTTCGAACCGGTGACCGTGATGCGGTCCAGGTTGGTGGCCTTGTCCTGCGCGAAGGCGGAGGTGGAAGCCGCGGCGCCAACCAGCAACAGGGTGCTGCCGGTAAGGATATGGGTGATGGACGATGCCAGAGTGCTGCGGCGGCGGCTGGCGGGCCGTTGGATCAGGTGTTTCACAGCTTCTCTCCTAACTGGAAAACCGTAGCGTTGAGGGCTGTCTCCGGAAGATTCCGGGACGGATCAATCTAGGTTTCCGATAGGTGACGAAGCCGTGAATTTTTGCTTAATCGGTAACGGTTGATCCGGTTCCGTCCGTTGGCACGTGCAGGGAAGCGCCGGCCCGGCAGGGGGCCGGGCCGGCGATCACTTCACTCCGGCAGCGAGAACTGCACCGGCACCATGCCGATGGCCGGTACCGCCACGCCATCACGCTGGGCCGGCTCGAAGCGCCAGTGCCGGAGCACCTGCAGGCGCGCGGCCTGGTCCAGGCTGCGCGAACCGCTGCTGCGCTCGATGCTGACCCCCGTCGGCTGCCCGCGGGTGTCCACCTCTACCCGCAACAGCACAGTGCCCTGTTCGCGGTTGCGCAATGCCGCCAGCGGATAGGCCGGCGGCGGGGCGCTGCGGTACTGCAGCTGGGCACCGGCCAGTGGTGCGGAGGTATCGATGCTCGGTGCAAGCTGGGGCGGGGCCGGTTCGGCGGCCGGCAGCGCGATGCCCTGGGCTTCTTCCACGGTTGCGGTAGGAGCTGGAAGCGGCGGCGCGGCCGGCTGCGTCTGTGGCTTCGGTACGACCCGGGCGACCTCCCTGGGCTGTTCCAGCACCGGGGGCGGCGGCGTTGGCGGGATCTTCTCGATCAGCCTGACCGTGGTCTTTTCACGCGGGGCCTGCACGGCCTGGTAGGTCGCAGGGATGAGCAACAACAGGAAGGCCAGCAGGTGCAGGGCGATCGCCGCGCTCCAGGCGGCAACGCGGGCGGGGTCGAAGTGCAGGGATGCAACGGGATACGTACGAACCATGGTCCACCTCCATGCCAGTGACGAAGTCCTCAACGCACCAGGGCCCGTGGCGGGGTTGCCGCACGCGGCTGGCAGTGCATCAGTAGCGCGCCCGGGCGGCCACTGCATAGAGGCAGGGGCACCCGTGTTGGGCTGGCCTTCAGCCACTGCCGTCGGAATGCACGAAAAAAGGCGGGTCCCCTGGGGAACCCGCCTCTGTCGGCAATGACCAACGGCTCAGCGACCCAGTTCGAACACCACGTCCAGGTTGACCGAGACGGTGGATTCACCCGGCGCGACCGGGGTGGCCTTGTCCATCGCCGCACCGGCCGCCATGGTGCGCATCATCGGCATCGGGCGGAAACCGCCATTGCTGTTCTCGGAGATGCTGACGATGCGGCGCACCTGCAGGCCCAGTGACTTGGCATAGGTCTGGGCGCGGGCCTGGGCCTTCTTCAGCGCAGCCAGGCGGGCTTCGTCATACACTGGTTCCGGCTGGTCGATCTCGAAGCTCGGGCCGTTGATCTGGTTGGCGCCCTGCGCGGCCAGCGCGTCCAGCACCTTGCCGAGCTTGGCGATGTCGCGCACCTTGAGGCTGACCGTGTTGCTGGCCTGGTAACCGGTGATCTTCGGCGCTTCGTTGTCGGCGTAGCGGTACTGCGGGTTGAGGCTGACGCCGCTGGTCTGCACGTCGCGCTCGGCGATGCCGGCGGCCTTGATCGCGGCCAGCACCTTGTCCATCTGCTGGGCGTTCTGGCGCATGGCGCTGTTGCCATCGGCAGCCTGGCTCACCACGCCGGCCGACAGCGTGGCCACGTCAGGCACGCGGGTGGCCTCGGCATTGGCCGAGATGTTCAGCAGCGTGCCCTCGGCCGGTGCGGCGATCGATGGCGAGGACGGAGCGGCATGGGCGGTCATCGAGGTTCCAAGGGCGAGGGACAGGGCGAGCAGCAGCGGGGTGGCAGTCAGGCGCATGGGATCTCCTTGTTGTGCCGTTGAGGGTGGTGCCGTAGCGATGAACGCGTTGTGAGTCCGTTCGGGGTTGAACGCGTTCCGGGACGGGTTGCCGACGATTCAGGTGGCGGCCTCAGGTTATGCTGTGCCGATGCTCTACCTAGCTTCCCGCTCCCCCCGACGCAACCAGCTGCTGGCCCGACTCGGACGCCCCTTCCAGGCATTGGATCTGGAGGTCGTCGAGCAGCGTGCGCCCGCTGAAAGCGCCGAACAGTACGTCTGCCGGGTCGCCGCCGACAAGGCGCGCGCCGGCCTGGCCCGGGTGCTGGCCAATGACCCGCAGGCGCGGGTGCTTGGTTCGGACACCGAGGTGGTGCTGCATGGCGAGGTGTTTGGAAAGCCCGCCGACGCTGCCGATGCCCGGGGGATGCTGGCGCGTCTTGCCGGGCGTACCCACCAGGTGATGACAGCCGTAGTGGTGGTCGGCGCGGACGGGCTGGACAGCGAACTGGTCATTTCCGAAGTGACCTTCGCCCCGATCGACGCTGCCGACATCGCCGCCTATGTCGCCACCGGCGAACCGCTGGACAAAGCCGGTGCCTACGCCATCCAGGGCGGGGCCGAGCGCTGGATCGAGCACCTGTCCGGCAGCTACTCCGGCGTCATGGGGCTGCCGTTGCTGCACACCGATCGTTTGCTGGCGCGCTGCGGCGTGCCGGCCCCCACCGCCGATGCCGCCAGGGAGGCTGCAGATGTCTGAGGAAATCCTGGTCAACGTGACCCCGCGCGAGACCCGGGTCGCGGTGATCGAAAATGGCATGCTGCAGGAACTGCACATCGAGCGTGGCTGGCGCCGGGGTGTGGTCGGCAACATCTACAAGGGCAAGGTGCAGCGGGTCATGCCCGGCATGCAGGCCGCCTTCGTCGAAGTCGGGCTGGAGCGCGCCGCGTTCCTGCACGCCAATGACGTGGTGCGGCCGGCGCCGGTGGCCAGTGCCGATACCGAGAACACCACCCTGCCGCCGCCGGCCAGCGTGCCGATTGTCGAGCTGCTGCGTGACGGCCAGGACATCGTCGTGCAGGTGGTGAAGGACCCGATCGGCACCAAGGGCGCGCGCCTGACCACGCAGATCAGCATTCCCTCGCGCTACATGGTGCTGCTGCCGCAGTCCAAGGTGGTGGGCGTGTCGGCGCGCATCGAGGACGAAGCCGAGCGCGCCCGCCTGAAGGCGCTGGTGACCGAGCTGTCGGCGCAGCACGGCGGCTACGGCTACATCGTGCGCACCAACGCCGAAGGCCAGCCGGCCGAGGCCATCGCCGAGGACATCGCCTACCTGTCGCGCGTGTGGAACGTGGTCGAGCGCCGTGGCCGCGAAGCGCCCTCGTGCAGCATCATCTATGAAGACCTGAGCCTGCCGCTGCGTTCGGTGCGCGACCTGATCCGCAAGGATGTGGACAAGGTGAAGGTGGACTCGAAGGAAACCTTCGGCCAGCTGCAGGCCTTCGTCGCCAAGTACATGCCGGTGCTGGCCGAGAAGCTGGAGCTGTATTCCGGCGATCGCCCGATCTTCGACATGTTCGGGGTGGAGGACGAGATCGGCCGCGCGCTGGACAAGCAGGTGCCGTTGAAATCCGGTGGCTACCTGGTGATCGACCAGACCGAGGCGATGACCACCATCGACGTCAATACCGGTTCGTTCCTCGGCCAGCGCAACCTGGAAGAAACGGTGTTCCGCACCAACCTGGAGGCTGCGCAGGCGGTGGCGCGGCAGCTGCGGCTGCGCAACCTGGGCGGCATCATCATCATCGACTTCATCGACATGGATGATGCCGAGCACCGCCGCCAGGTGCTGCGCACGCTGGAAAAGGCGCTTGCGCGCGACCATGCCAAGACAACAGTCTATGACTTCTCGCCGCTGGGCCTGGTGGAGATGACCCGCAAGCGCACGGTGGAAAGCCTGGAGCGCCAGCTGTCGGAAACCTGCCCGCAGTGCAGCGGCCGCGGCAGCATCAAGACCACCGAGACGGTGACCTACGAGATCTTCCGCGAGATCACCCGCGCGGTGCGCCAGTTCGACGCCGCGCGCCTGCTGGTGATCGCCTCGACCAAGGTGGTCGCGCGCATCACCGACGAGGAATCGGCGGCGGTGGCCGAGCTGGAGGAATTCCTCGGCAAGAGCATCCGCTTCCAGGCGGACGAGCAATACCTGCAGGAGCAGTTCGATGTCGTTCTGCTCTGATCCTCGCCGGCTGCAGGCCGGCGGTGGCCGATGAGCGCGCCGCCGCGCCTGCGACTGCGAAGGATCCGCCGTCATCTCATTGCCGCCTGCGCGGTGGGCCTGGTCGGGCTGGCACTGCTGGTGGGCACCCTCAGCCAGCTGCTGCCGCTGGCCGAGCGCCACCCCGACAGGATTGCGGCCTGGCTGAGCGAACGTGCCGGCCAGCCGGTGCGTTTCGACCAGCTGCAGACGGCCTGGACCCGTCGTGGCCCGTTGCTGCAGCTCAAAGGCCTGCATATCGGCGCGGGCCGCGGCCTGGCCATTGGCGAGGCCGAGGTGCTGGTATCGATGTACAGCGGCCTGTTGCCTGGCCGTTCGCTGACCGAGTTGCGCCTGCGTGGGCTGGCGCTGGATCTGCAGCAGGATGCAAGCGGTCGCTGGTCGGTGCGTGGGCTGCCACAGTCCGCCGACGGTGGAGATCCGCTGGATGCGTTGCGCCGGCTGGGCGAGCTGCAGGTGATCGAGGGGCGCCTGGGCGTGCACTCGCCGACGTTGGACATCGACACCACGCTGCCGCGCATCGACCTGCGCCTGCGGGTCAATGGCGATCGCCTGCGCGTGGGCGTGCGCGCCTGGGCCCAGGCCGAAGCGCTGCCATTGACTGCGGTGCTGGATGTGGACCGCACGCGTGGCAACGGCGAGGCCTGGCTGGGCGCCGATCCGGTCGATTTCCATGCCTGGTCTCCGCTGTTGGCGGCCGGCGGTGTGCGCCTGCGCGAGGGCAAGGGCGAACTCAACCTGTGGTTGACCCTGCGCGATTTCGTGCCGGTGGCGGTGACCACGGATTCGGACCTGCGCGACGTGCGCATCGATGGCGCACCGATACCCGGCATGGCGGCGCCGCAGCTGCAGCTGCAGCGACTGCAGGCCCGCCTGCGCTGGCAGCGCCAGGCCGAGGGCTGGGCGCTGCAGGTACCGCGGCTGCGGCTGAAGAATGAAGACGGCGAGCAGCGCCTCGATGGCCTGCAGCTGCAGGTCGGCAAACAGCTGCGGGTGCGTTCCGGTGAAGTGCAGGCCGGCATCGTGCTGCGTGCGCTGGCTCTGAGCGATCGCCTTGAGCCGGGCCTGCGTCGCTGGCTGTTCCTGTCCAGGCCGCAGCTGGACGTGCGCGCGTTGCAGCTGGCCGGCGAACGCGATGGCCCATTGTGGGCGCAGGGTGAACTGCAGTCGCTGGGCTTTGCAAGCGTCGGCAATTCACCGGGGCTGCGCGGCCTTGGCGGGCGTTTCGAAGGCGATGCCAACGGCTTCAGCCTGCAGCTGCAGCCGCAACGGCAGCTGCAGTTCGATTGGCCCACCGGCTTCGGCGTGCGCCACGACCTGCAGCTGGCCGGGCAGATCGTGGGCTGGCGCGACGAGGGCGGTGGTTGGCGGATCGGGACGCCGGCGATGCGTGTGGAAGGTACCGACTATGCGGCCGACGTGCGCGGCTGTGTGTGGTTCCAGGGCGACGGTACGCGGCCGTGGCTGCAGCTGGCCGCCAAGCTGGACGACGTGCCGATGACGGCGGCCAAGCGCTTCTGGATCCACTCCAAGATGAGCAAGGGCGCCACCGACTGGCTGGACATGGCACTGGCCGGCGGCCAGGTACGTGGCGGCGTCGGCCTGGTCACCGGTGACCTGGACGACTGGCCGTTCGACAACAACGATGGCCGCTTCGAGGCCACCGGCCACATCACCAATGGCGACATCCGCTTCCAGCATGATTGGCCGCTGATGAGCCAGGTCGATGCCGATATCGCCTTCATCGGCCCCGGCTTCGACATGCATGGGCGCGGCGACCTGGCCGGCGTGGCGGTGCAGAAGTTCGAGGCGGGCATCCAGGATTTCGGGCAGCAGCCGCTGTACGTGCGCGCCGATGCACAGAGCGAGGCCGGCAGACTGCTGGCCATGCTGCGGCAGAGCCCGCTGCACAAGGACTATGGCGATACCCTGGACAACCTCACCGCAGCGGGCCCGGCGCATGTGACCTTCGATCTGCTGCAACCGCTGCACCACGATGAAGGCGGTGGCCATCTGCAGGGGACGGTTGACCTGGCCGGCGTGAAGCTGGTCGACAAGCGTTTCCAGCTCGCCTTCGACAACATGCACGGGCAGGCGCGCTACAGCAATGGCGGTTTCGATGCCGAGGAACTGTCGGTGCGCCACCTCGGCCAGGACGGCCGCCTGAGCCTGCGTGCTGGTGGCTACGTGCACGACAGCAGACTGGCCTTCGAATCGAAGCTGTCGGCCACGCTTGACTCCGGCGTGCTGATCGACCGCGCACCGGAGATGGCCTGGCTCAAGCCCTACATCACCGGGACCTCGCCGTGGACCATCGCGGTCAACCTGCCCAAGGTGGCGCCAGGTGCTCCTGCGCCGCCCAGCGAGCTGCGCTTGAGCTCCGATCTGGTCGGCACCCGGCTGGATCTGCCGGCGCCGCTGGACAAACCGGCTGCCGAGCCGCTGGCGACCACCGTGGCCGCACAGCTGCCGATGGGTGCCGGCCGCATCGATGTGGCGTTCGGCCAGCGCCTGGCGCTGGCCGCGCGCAGCCACAACAACCAGACCGGCGTGCAGGTGACGCTGGGCAGCGACCATGTCGATCGCGAGCCGCCGCCCAGCGGATTGACCGTCAACGGCCGCAGCCCGACCTTGGACGCATTGGAGTGGATCGGCCTGGCGCGGGGCGGCAGCGATGACAACACGATGCCGCTGCGTGCGGTGGACGTGCAGGTCGGTCAATTGAAGCTGATCGGTGGCGTTTTCGAGCAGACCCGGTTGCAGCTGCATCCCGGCGCGCAGGCGCTGGACGTGCGCCTGGCGGGCCCGTCGCTGGCCGGGCGCCTGACTGTCCCCAATGCTGACGGCGGCACCATCAGCGGCCAGCTCGACCGTGTGCACTGGCAATCGCTGCCGGCAGCTCCGGATGCACCGGCCGCACCGGCCCGGGTCCAGGCCGGCGCCAACGATATGGACCCGGCCAAGCTGCCGCCGTTCGCGCTGGACATCGCCGACCTCAAGTTCGGCAAGGTGGTGCTGGGCCAGGCGGTGCTGCGCACACGACCGTTGGCCAATGGCCTGAACGTGGACGAGCTGCGCTTCCGCGCGCCGGACCAGGAGATCGACATCAGCGGTCGCTGGCTGGGCCGTGCCGGCGGAGCCCGCACCGAGCTGACCGCCCAGGTGCGCAGCGAGGATCTGGGCGGACTGATGCAGAACCTGGACTACGGCGGCCAGCTGCGTGGTGGCTCCGGCCAGGCCCAGCTGCAGGCCACTTGGAGCGGGGGGCCGTCGGACTTCCAGCTGGGCAACCTGCAGGGCCGCCTGGACCTGCACGCACGCAACGGCCAGCTGCTGGAGCTGGAGCCGGGTGCTGGCCGCGTGCTGGGCCTGCTCAGCGTGACCCAGCTGCCGCGGCGCCTGATGTTCGACTTCCGCGACTTCTTCTCCAAGGGCTTCGCGTTCAACCAGATCGACGGCAGCATGCAGTTCGGCCAGGGCATGGCGCGCACCGACAAGGTGCTGATCGAAGGCCCTGCAGCCAACATCACCATCCGCGGCCAGGCCGACCTGCGCAACCAGCAGTTCGACCAGACCATCGACGTCAACCCGCGTGCCGGCAATCTGCTGACCGTGGTGGGGGCAGTGGCCGGTGGCCCGGTGGGAGCGGCGTTGGGCGCGGCCACCAATGCGGTATTGTCCAAGCCGTTGGGCGAGATTGGCGCCCGTACCTACAAGGTGACCGGTCCATGGAAGGAGCCCAAGGTGGAAGTGATCGAACGCAGCCGCGACAAGGCTCCACCACCCGCGCCGGCACCGGCGCCGGCCATTCCACCGACCGTCACCGGCCTGCCGCGCCCGCGGTGAGCGCGGCCTTCCTGTTCACGGGGCTTGCCTGAGCGCCCCCGCATCCCCAGATCGAGAACCATGACTGACATCGCCCTGACGCTTGCCCAAGACCGCCTGCTGCGCCCCGGCGGCCTGGATACCGCTGGCCTGGAGCGCACCTTCGGCCAGTTGCTTGGCCCCGGTGTGGACTTCGGTGATCTTTACTTCCAGCATGCCCGCCGCGAGAGCTGGAGCGTGGAAGACGGCATCGTCAAGGATGGCGCCCATTCCATCGAACAGGGCGTGGGCGTGCGGGCAATTTCCGGCGAAAAGACCGGCTTCGCCTATTCCGATGACATCCACGCCGACGCGCTGCTGGCGGCGGCGCAGTCGGCACGTGCGATCTCACGCGAAGGCGGTGCCCAATCCGGGCGATCGCTACTGCGTGGCAACGCGCGCGCGCTGTACCCGGCGCTGGACCCGATCGATGGTATCGGCAACGAGGCCAAGGTCGAGGTGCTCAAGCGCCTGGATGGCTACCTGCGTGCCGCCGACCCGCGCGTGAAGCAGGTGATGGTGAGCCTGTCCGGCGGCGTCGACACGGTGCTGATCGCACGCAGCGACGGTGTGCTGGGTGCTGATGTGCGGCCGCTGGTGCGCCTGAACGTACAGGTGATCGTCGAGCACCACGGTCGCCGCGAGTCCGGCTATGCAGGCGGCGGTGGCCGCTACGGGTATGAAGAACTGTTTGCGGACGGGCGCCCCGAGGCCTTCGCCCGCGAGGCGCTGCGCCAGGCGCTGGTGAACCTGGACGCCGTTCCGGCTCCGGCCGGGGTGATGCCGGTGGTGCTCGGTCCGGGCTGGCCGGGCGTGCTGCTGCATGAAGCGGTTGGCCACGGGTTGGAAGGCGACTTCAACCGCAAGGGCACCAGCGTCTACGCGGGCCGCATCGGTGAGCGCGTTGCCGCCCCGGGCGTGACCATCGTCGATGACGGCACGCTGGACGGACGTCGCGGTTCGTTGAACATCGACGACGAGGGCCATCCCAGCCAGTGCACCACGCTGATCGAGGACGGCATCCTGGTCGGCTACATGCAGGACAGCCTCAATGCGCGCCTGATGGGCGTGGCGCCTACCGGCAATGGCCGCCGCGAATCATTCGCGCACATGACCATGCCGCGCATGACCAACACCTACATGCGTGCCGGCCAGCACGACCCGCAGGAGATGATCCGTTCGGTGAAGAAGGGCCTGTACGCGGTCAACTTCGGCGGCGGCCAGGTCGACATCACCAGCGGCAAGTACGTGTTCTCGGCGACCGAGGCCTACCTGATCGAGGATGGCCGCGTCACCACGCCGGTGAAGGGCGCGACCCTGATCGGGAACGGTCCGGAAACCATGCAGAAGGTGCGCATGGTCGGCAATGACCTGGCCTTGGACGAGGGCGTGGGCGTCTGCGGCAAGGACGGGCAGAGCGTGCCCGTGGGTGTCGGCCAGCCCTCGCTGCTGATCGAGGGCATCACCGTCGGCGGTACCCAGGCCTGAGCCGGGCGATGGCCAGCGCCACCGCCCCGACCGGCGCGGACTCAGTCCTCGTCGGCTTCGTCGGTCTCGACGTGGCCGGCGTCTTCGTCGCCCGCCGTCTTCAGGCCCAGCGCGGCCGGCAGCATCAGGCCGCGCAGCACCTGGAAAATCTCACGGTAGGCGCGCGGCGGCTTGTTCCTGGCCTTTTCGGCCTGCGCGTTGCGCACCAGCGTGCGCAGCTGCTGGCGATCGGCCTGCGGATAATCGTCGAGAAGGGCCGCCAGTGCCTTGTCACCCTCGGCCAGCAGGCGGTCGCGCCAGTCCTCAACGCGATGCATCATTGCCACTTCGCGGCGGCCGGTCTCGCTGTTGGCGTCCAGCGCGTCGCGGATCGCATCCAGCGTGGCCTCTTCTTCGCGCCGCATGTGCTTGGCCAGGAACGCCAGCTGGCGCTTGTGGGCGATGTGGGCGGTGATGCGCTTGCACTCGGCGATATGCGGCAGCAGGTCTTCCGGGATCGGCAGGCGCGCCAGCTGGGCCGGGGTCAACGACACCAGCTTCTCGCCCAGGGCCAGGACGTCGAGCGCGTCGCGCCGGTTCTGGCTGCGGCTCTTGTCGTGGAATTCACCGGTTTCTTCGTCGCGTCCGCGCATCGTCCATACCTGATTTCAAAAAAGTCGCCCGGCGTGATGCCGGGCCCAACCCGTACAGGATAAAGCATTGAACGTGATCGCCCCTGAAGTGGCCGTCGGCGACGACAGCGCGGCCCGGCTGGAACGGCTGGCCGACCTCTCCCAGCAGCTGCTCGACCGTGCCCGCGCGCTGGGCGCCAGCCAGGCCGAGGTCAGCTGCAGCGAGGATCGTGGCCTGGAGGTCAATGTCCGCCTTGGCGAGGTTGAGACCGTGCAGTCCACCCGTGACCGCGGTATCGCCGTCACCGTCTATTTCGGGCAACGCAAGGGCAGTGCCAGCACTGGCGACCTGAACGAGGCCAGCCTTGCCGCCACGGTCGAACAGGCCTGTGCGATCGCCCGGCATACCGAAGATGACCCGGCTGCCGGCTTGGCCGAGGCCGCGTTGATGGCCACCGACTTCCCGGATCTGGATGCCTGGCACCCGTGGGCGCTGCAGGCCGACGAGGCGGTGGACCTGGCCCTGGCCTGTGAGAACGCAGGCCGCGAGGCCGATGCGCAGATCCGCAATTCCGACGGCGCTTCGGTGTCAAGCATGCAGAGCCTGTCGGTCTATGCCAATTCGCATGGTTTCATCGGCCGTGAGCGCGGCACCCATCATTCGGTGGGCTGTGCGCTGATTGCCGGCCAGGGCGATGGCATGCAGCGCGATGGCTGGTACACCAGTGCGCTGGCCCGCGAGGATCTGGAGGAGGTGGGCCTGGTCGGTCGTCGTGCTGCCGAGCGCACCGTCGCCCGCCTGCAGCCTCGCTCGATGGCCACCGGCAGCATGCCGGTGTTGTTCGCCCCGGAAGTGGCGCGCAGCCTGGTCGGCCACCTGTTGTCGGCGGTGTCCGGCGGTGCCCTGTACCGCCAGGCCAGCTTCCTGCTGGACAGCGCCGGCCTGCAGTTGTTCCCCGGCTGGATGCAGATCGAGGAACTGCCTCACCTGCGCCGTGGCCTGCGTTCGGCCGCCTTCGATGGCGATGGCGTGGCCACCCGAGCTTCGGCGCTGGTCCGTGACGGCGTCCTGCAGCGCTACGTGCTGGGCAGCTATTCGGCACGCAAGCTGGGCCTGCAGACCACCGCCAATGCCGGTGGCGTGCACAACCTGCAGTTGGCCGCCAATGCTGGCGCGCTGCAGGACATCGCCCGGCAGATGGGCAATGGCCTGCTGGTGACCGAGCTGATGGGGCAGGGCGTCAACGGGGTGACCGGCGACTATTCGCGGGGCGCCGGTGGCTTCCGGGTCGAGAATGGCGAGATCCAGTATCCGGTGGATGGCATCACCATCGCCGGCAACCTGCGCGAGATGTTCAGCAGCATCGAAGCGGTGGGCAGTGATGTTGACCCGCGCTCGCACATCCGCACCGGCTCGATCCTGGTGGGGCGGATGACCATTGCCGGTAATGATTGATGGCGTCGATGGCGTAAGCTATGCCCGCCTGACGCAGCCAGCTTGGTGCTGGTGGGTCAAGACCACCCAATGAAAAGGAGTTTTGTCGTGAGCGAATTCGATAACGTCCCGCCGCCGCCGGCGACCACCGAGGCCCCGGCCGACCAGCGCACGATGGCGCTGGCTGCGCACCTGCTGGGCATCTTCACCGGCTTCATCGGCGCGCTGATCATCTGGCTGATCAACAAGGATGATGCGGGCAAGGCCTTTGTGACCGACCAGGCCAAGGAAGCGCTGAACTTCCAGATCACCGTGGCCATCGCCATGGTCATCTGCATGATCCTGACCATCGTCGTCATCGGCGCGATCCTGATGCCGATCGTTGGTCTGGTCAGCCTGGTGTTCTGCATCATTGCCGCCGTCAAGGCCAACAACGGCGAGGCGTACCGCTACCCGTTCGCGCTGCGCTTGATCAAGTAAGTTCGTCCGCACGCGGATACATGCAACGCCCGGCATTGCCGGGCGTTGTTGTTTGGCGCTCGTGCCGGGCCAAGCGCGGTGAGCGCAGTGCGGCAGCGTCGCCGCCAGCAATCAGTGATTGCGCTCCACCGCCAGCGTTGCCAGCGCGCGCAGCGGATCGGCTTCCTCGCCATGGCCGGCCAGGGTTGCCTGCATGCGCGCTGCCAGTTCGCGCAGCTGTGCTTTGGCGCCGTCCATGCCCAGCAGCGCCGGGAAGGTGCTCTTTTCCTGTGCCTGGTCCTTGCCGGCGGTCTTGCCCAGTTGTTCAGAACTGGCTTCCACATCCAGGATGTCATCGCGGACCTGGAAGGCCAGGCCGAGTGCATCGGCGAAACTGTCGAGCTGGGCCAGCTGCGGTTCGTGGGCCTGGCCGCACAGCGCACCCATGCGCACCGCCGCGCGGATCAGTGCGCCGGTCTTCAGTGCATGCATGCGGGTCAGTGCCGCCAGGGTCTGTTGCTGGCCGGTGGCATCGATGTCCAGCGCCTGGCCGCCGCACATGCCGGAGGCACCGGACGCGTGGGCCAGGGTCTGCAGGCAGGCCACGCGCAGCGTGGCCGTCAGCGGCGCATCGGCCAGCAGGCCAAAGGCACGGGTCTGCAGGGCGTCACCGGCGAGGATGGCGGTAGCTTCGTCGAAGGCGATGTGGGTGGTCGGCTTGCCGCGGCGCAGGGCATCGTCGTCCATCGCCGGCAGGTCGTCATGCACCAGCGAATAGGCGTGGATGAGCTCGACGGACATCGCCGCCGCGTCCAGCTGTTCCGGCTGCGCGCCGAACAGGTGGCCACTGGCGTACACCAGCAGCGGCCGCATGCGCTTGCCGCCACCCAGCACCGAGTAGCGCATGGCCTGGTGCAGGCGTTGCGGGGCCTCGGCGGGCGAGGGCAGGGCGGCGTCGAGCTGGCTCTCGATGCGGTCGCGCCAGCGCGCGAACAGGGCTTCAGCCGTCATGGCTGGGCGGATCGAACGGCTCGGATGCTTCCGGCTGCGCCGGATCGCTGAGCAGGCGCACGCGCAGTTCGGCCTGTTCCAGCGCTTGCTGGCACTGGCGATACAGACCGACGCCACGTTCGTAAGCACTGAGCGAGGCTTCCAGGCTCAGCTCGCCGGTTTCCATCTGCTCCACCAGCTGTTCCAGCGATTCAAGCGACTGCTCGAACTGGGCGACCGGGGAGGCGTTTTCGGGGGACTTCTTGGCCATGCGGCAAGTGTGGACGGGCTGCGCGCGGGGGTCAATTCACCAGCCGCCGGGACGCCAACGCAGCTGTGCCCCGTTCGCCTGCAACCAGGCCTGCAGGGGCGCGGCGATGACCACGTCGGCGGCGGCCAGCAACTGCGGGCCATCGAAGATCAACGGCAGCTGCGCGCGGCGCCACGGGGCAAGACGCTCACGTTGCAGGCAGTCCTTCAGCGCGTGCGAATGCTGGCGACCGGGTAGCAGGATGCGCTCACCGCCCGCGCGCGCACGTACCTGCAATGGGCGTTCGAAGGCCGGGGCGCCCTGCAGGCGCAGTTGTCCGCCATCGGGCAGCGCCAATGGCGCGCGTCCGTCCCATTCGGCCTGCCACGCGGGGGGGAGCGCAGGTAGCCGGGCTGGCAGCAGGTAGGCGTGGTCGCGCCATTGCTGGATCGCGTGATCGTGCCAGCACACACGGGCCTGGCGATCGTTGCCGGCCGGCAGCAGTTCGTCCAGCGCCTGTTTCAGCACCGTGGCCGGCAACGGTGCTGCAGCATGGCCCAGCACCCAGGCGCGCAGCACGCGTGCGGCGCGGCCCGGCGACACTTGGCGCAGAAGTTCCAATGACAGCACGCGCGGTGCCACTTCCAGATGCGCGATCAGCTCGGCGTCTTCCTCGTCCAGCAGTTCGCGGGTCTGCCGGCAATGCGTCGCGCTGCCGGCCAATGCCGACGCCGCGTGCGGCCAGCGCTGGCGCAGCAACGGCAACACCTGCAGGCGCAGGAAGTTGCGATCGGCGTGGTCTTCCGCGTTGCTGGGGTCTTCAATCCATTGAAGCGCGTGCTGCCGGGCGTAGTGGAGCAGCGCGTCGCGTGACGTCGACAGCAGTGGTCGCCACAGTGGATGTTCGCCAAGATGGCTGTGTGCAGACATCGCTGCAAGGCCGTCGACGCCTGAACCGCGCAGCGCGCGCAGCAGGAAGGTCTCGGCCTGATCGTCCTGGTGCTGCGCCAGTGCCAGCGTTTCGCCGTCGCGCAGTTCGGCGGCGAACGCTGCACGTCGTGCCTGCCGCGCCGCGCCTTCAAGGCCGAGGCCCGCGCGCTTGTCGACCTGCACGTGATGCACGGCCAGTTCAATGCCCAGTGCCGCGCATTGCTGCTGGCAATGCAGCACCCAGGCGTCCGCATCGGCCTGCAGGCCATGGTGTACGTGCACCGCACGCAGCGCCGTGCCGGTGGGCTGGGCGCAGCGCCACAGCCAGTGCAGCAGCACGGTCGAGTCGACACCGCCGCTGTAACCCACCAGCAGCGGCGCATCCAGCGGAACGAGGGCAGGGAAGGCAGTCACGGCGGCAAGTATAGGGTGGGGTTTGCTTGGCAGGGCTGCGCCCTGCACCTGCTACGAGCCAGAGCAACAGCAACAGCTGGTCTGCTGAGGGATGGCGGGGTGGGTCCGGTTGCGGGGGACGCTGCAAGTCCCCCTCCGGGGCCCGGCCCAGCCGCTGGCGGCTGTGCGTTCGGGCGCTTGCGAAGCAGTGCTTCGCAAGCAAAGCGCCCTCACCCATGTAAGCTCGGTCGCCGCTTGCACGTGTGCGCAGTCCTGCGCACACGGCAAGACCGGGGTTGGGCGTCCTGCCCAACCCGCCCGAGGCATGCCTCGGGCCCATGCGGCTCACGCCCCCGCAACCGGACCCACCCCGCCTTCGACAGATTGCCGCGATCTGTCGGAACGGCGTCTTGCACCGCTTTGGTAGGTGTCGACCTTGGTGGACACAGTAGATCCACGCCATGCGTGGATGACTCATTCGATATCTGACAGATGTGTCGACCAAGGTCGACACCTACCAACAGCCGCCGGAAAACTGTCGAAGGCTGGGCACTGTGGGTTTGCGGGGTGTGAGCCGCATGGATGCGGCGACCAAGGCTACATGGACGTACTCGCGCCGTCCCCGCACACCCACAGTGCCCCGCCATCCCACGGAATGCACGCTGTTGCTGTTGCTTCCGGCCGTTGCCGTTGCCGTTGCGTCTGCAGGTGCAGGGCGCAGCCCTGCCGAAAACCTACTTCACCCGACGGCCCGAACGGTCGATGCGGAACCACTCTCCGCCTTCCATCGGCGTGTGGCCATCGGCATCCGGCGTACCACGACGGCAACCATTGCAGACCTCGGCGACGCCGTCCTGGAACGGCCATGCGAAATCGAACGTGCCGGGTACCACCTGGCGGAACGTCAGGTCGAAGTAACCCACGCGGTTGCCTACGCGGCCGCGCAACAGGCCTTCCTGCGGCGTCTCCGGGCCGTTGTCCCAGGTCAGCACCGGCAGGCTGCGGCCCTTGCGGTCGACGTAGTGGAAACCCTGGTCGGCGTACACCACCGCCAGACCGTGGTCGTCGTAGTTCAGGCCCTTCAACGTCTCGGTACTTATCTTCGGCCGGTGATCGATCACCTCGCAGTTGGGCAGCGGCCACAACCCGTGTTCGTCGGTCAGCAGCTTGCATGCCGGTGCCTGTGCCGCTGCAGTGGCGCTGACCAGCATGCCAAGCAGGGCCAGCGACCGCGCGAAGCAGCCGCTGGCAGCGTCAGGGCGGGCCTGCCGTGCGATCACTTGGCCTCGGCCTTGCGCTCGAACGCGGTCGGTGCCGGCAGCTGCACCGGCACGCCCTTGTCATCGCAGGTGCCGGCCTGGCACAGGCGCTCGCGCAGGGCCGGGGTGGCCTGCACGATCATGTGATAGATCGCGTTCTGTTCCAGCGTGCCGCGGATCGCCTTGCTGCCCGGGCCGCGTGCCCAGATGCCGACGTCCTCGCCACCGTGCGATTCGGACTTCATCGGCACCAGCGCTTCCTGCATGTAGTCCGGATGCTCGGTGTCGACCTCGCGCAGGTTCGGGCGGCCGTTGGCCGGTTCGAAGCTGCTCGGGTTGTGCGGATAGCGCTTCGGGCCGGCCGGCTGCTGGTTGCTGCTGCCGGTGTGGCCCGGGCCATTGGCGTAGCTCAGCGTGGTGTACGGCTGGCCGGTGCCGTCCAGTGCGTAGTCCAGCTTGCCGGCGCCATCTTCGCCGCCCTTGTCCTTCACCTTGCCCAGGATCGGGTTGCCGCGCGCCGGGTAGCCGACGAAGTTCAGCGTGTGCGAGTGGTCGGCGGTAACGATGATCAGGGTGTCGTCGGCCGAGGTCAGCTCGCTGGCCACGCGCACCGCATCGGACAGCGCCACGGTTTCGGTCAGTGCACGGTAGGCGTTGCCGCTGTGGTTGGCGTGGTCGATGCGTGCGCCTTCGATCATCAGCACGTAGCCTTCCGGGTGCCTCGACAGATTCTTGATCGCCGCTGCGGTCAGTTCGGCCAGGCTCGGCTCACCGCCCGGATCCTGCGGGCGCTCGTACTCGTAGCGCATGTGGTCCGGTTCAAACAGGCCGAGGATCGCCGGTGCGTTGGCGGCGGCGGCCAGCTGCTTGCTGTTCCACACGTAGGCGCCGTGCGGATGGGCCTGCTGCCATTCCTGCACCAGGCTGCGCCCATCCAGTCGCTGGCCGACCTTGTCGTCGTACTCCGGGTCGCGCTCTTCCACGGTGGTGAATTCCCCGCGCCCGCCGCCGAGGGCGACCAGCGGGCCGCGCCCGTAGCGCGAAGTCGACAGCAGCTGCTGGGCGATGTCCTTGCAGCCGGCCGCCTTCGCCGCTTCAGTCAGGTCGGTATCGTTTTCCCAGTTGCGCTCGGGCGAGTGCGCGTAGGTCGCGGCCGGGGTGGCATGGGTCAGGCGCGCGGTGGACACCACGCCGGTGGCCAGGCCGGCGCTGTCGGCCAGCTGAAGCCAGGTCAGCAGGCCCTTCGACAGGCTGTCGGCACAGTCGGTGCGGCTGCCGGCGCTGACGCCGATCGCACCCATGTGGGTCTTCACACCGGTGGTGATGGCGGTCATGGTGCCGGCCGAATCCGGGGTCTGCGAATCGGTGTTGTAGGTCTTGCTGAACGCCGTGGCCGGGAAGCGTTCCCAGGACAGCAGGTTCTCTTCACCGGAGCCCCCCTTGCGCTGGCCCTCGTAGATGCGCGAGGCGGCCACGGTGGTCAGGCTCATGCCGTCGCCGAGGAACAGGATGACGTTCTTGGCCTTGCCGGACATCGCGCCGTTGGCGGCGGCCTGGGCAGCGCCGCTGCGGTACCACCACTGAGGGGTTTCGCCGGCCGGGTGGGCGACGGGATCGACGGCGACCTTCAGGCCGGCCGGGGCAGAGGCGGGGGTGGTGCTGGCGCAGGCGCCCAGCAGCAGGGTGGTGGCGCAGGCGGCCAACAGGGAGACGGAACGGCGCATGGACGCTGGGATCTCACAAACTGTAACGGGACGTTCATTATGCCCGCCCTCGCAAGGCACGCCGATGACACACTGATTTGCCGGTCGGGCGGTCGTTCCCCAGCCGTTGATGGGCTATCGTGCCAGCATCCCTTCCTTCCCTCTGGATTGCCTATGAAGCTGGTCTCTGCCTGGCTGCGGATTCCATTCTGGCAGCGCGTGGTCGGTGGCTTCGTGCTCGGCGCGCTGGCCGGCTGGGCGCTCGGCCCGGCCGCGGAAACGTGGTTCGGCCCGCTTGGCGAGCTGTACGTCACCCTGATCAAGATGATCGCCGTGCCGCTGGTGTTCTTCGCGGTGATCAATGCGATCTCGTCGCTGCACGGCCAGAAGTCGGTTGCCGCGCTCAGTGGCCGCACCTTCCTGTGGTTCGTGATCACTGCTGCTTTGGCGGTGTGCGTCGGCCTGGGCGTGGGCACCGTGCTGCAGCCCGGCGCCGGTGGCCTGCAGCTGACGATGGCCAGCAATTACGTGCCGCGCGAAGTGCCCAGCGTGGTGCAGGTGCTGCTGGACGTGGTACCGGCCAATGTCTTCTATGCGCTGTCCGGTATCGGCACCAAGGTCAACGCGGCCGGCGAAACCGTGCTGGCCGCCGGCCGTGGCTCGATCCTGCCGGTCATCTTCTTCGCTGGCCTGGTCGGCTTCGCCATCGTCAAGCTCGGCGAGAAGGTGACCGAGGCGCGCAAGCTGGTCGGCCAGATGAGCGACATCATGATCCAGGTGACCCGCTTCGTGCTGGAAGTCACCCCGATCGGCACCTTTGGCCTGATCGCCGGTCTGGTCGGCAGCTACGGGTTCGAGAAGCTGCTGCCGCTGGGGCATTTCGTGCTGGCGCTGTACGTGGCCTGCGCCCTGCACATCGTGGTGGTCTACAGCGCACTGCTGCTGGCGCATGGCCTGAATCCGCTGAAGTTCTTCCGCGGTGCGGCGCCGGGCATGCAGGTCGCGTTTGTCAGCTCGTCCAGCTTCGCCGCGATGCCGGTGGCGCTGC
This sequence comes from Stenotrophomonas maltophilia group sp. msm1, assembly GCF_032025805.1. Taxonomy (NCBI): domain Bacteria; kingdom Pseudomonadati; phylum Pseudomonadota; class Gammaproteobacteria; order Lysobacterales; family Lysobacteraceae; genus Stenotrophomonas; species Stenotrophomonas maltophilia group sp. msm1. The sequence continues at coordinate 78,722 of NZ_JAVSKH010000002.1, read as the reverse complement.
GCTCGATCACCCACAACCTGGGCGTGAACAAGGACTACGGTTCGTTCGCGGTGCCACTGGGCGCCAGCATCAAGATGGACGGCTGCGGCGCGATCTACCCGGCGCTGTGCGCGGTGTTCATCGCGCAGTACAGCGGTGTGCCGCTGACTCCGGAGCAGTACGTGGTGGTGCTGATCGCCTCGGTGCTGGGCAGCTTCGGTACCGCCGGCGTGCCGGGTACTGCGGTGATCATGGCCACGGTGGTGCTGAGCGCGGCCAACCTGCCGCTGGAGACCATCGGCTACCTGTATGCCATTGATCGCATCCTGGACATGATGCGCACGATGACGAACGTGACGGGCCAGATGCTGGTACCGGTGATCGTGGCCAAGGAGACCGGGCTGCTTGACCAGGCGGTGTACGACAACCCGTCCAGCAACGTGGGCGTGGATGATCCCGACCCGACACCACCACGCGCCTGAGGTGGTGTGCTGAATTGAAAGGCCCGCCCTGACCGGCGGGCCTTTTGTTTGGGGGATGGCCGAGGCGGTGTCGGCCAAGGCGGCCTCCGGTTGATCCACACCATGCATGGATGGAGCCGGTGGCGACCAAGGTCGGCAGCCACCCACCATTACGGGCCCAACAAAAAAGCCGCTGCAGGGCAGCGGCTTCTTGCATCAGGCGGCGCTATAGCGCCAGGGGTCAGAGATCCACCCGGCGGGCCTGCATGAACTTGTTGCCCCAGTAGCCACTGAGCAGGGTGTCCACGCGCACATCCTTGCCCGAGCTGGGGGCGTGCAGGAAGCGGCCGTCGCCGACATAGATGCCGACGTGGTCGACGCGGCCCTTGCGGCCGAAGAAGACCAGGTCGCCCGCCGCCAGCGCGGTGCGGTCGTTGATCAGTTCGGCGTTGTCATCGTGCGCCATCTCGCGCGAGACGCGCGGCAACTCGATGCCCAGCGCCGAACGGAACACATAGCCGACCAGGCCGCTGCAGTCGAAACCGCTGTCCGGGTTGCTGCCACCCCAACGGTACGGGGTGCCCAGCAGGGTCATCGCGCGGCGTAGCAGCGACTGCACCTTGCCGTTGTCGGCGGCGGTGCCGACGACGCTGCCATTGGCGGCGCTGCTGGTGTCGTAGTTGGCGAGCAGGCGGCTGAGGTCACCGGCCACCACGGCCGAGCGATCCATCAGCGGAATGGTGTCGTTGGCGGCCAGGTGCGGCAGCAGGGCGGCCAGCGTGGCACTGGCGGCGGCATCGACGCGGCTGCGCTGCGGAACGGCAGCCTCGGCCTTGGCGGCCGGTCGGGCGGTGCTCTCGGCCACCGGGGCCGGGGTCACATCGGAACGGTTTGGAGCAGTCTGCGACCAGGCCGGAAGGCTGGTCAGGCACAGTGCCAGGCCAAGCAACAGCGGGCGGGCACTACGTGAAGATACGGAAGTCTGGCCTTCGCTTTTCAGGTCGTCAGTCGTCACGCGTCGGTCACAGGAAAAAAACGATGGGGCATCATGCCCTGTAAAAGCGCGGATAAGTTAAAAATTCCGTTATAAAATCGTTATTTATATAGTGACGTATGTCACAGTTTTAGACATATCGCCTGTTCAGCTTAGCGAAGGACACGTTTCGCGCCCGTGTAGTGGTCTTTCCAGTAGGGGCCACTGAGCGAGTCCAGGCGAACCGTACCGCCGGTACTCGGCGCGTGCACAAAACGCCCTTCACCTACATAGATGCCCACGTGGGTGACGCTGCCGCGGCTGCCGAAGAACACCAGGTCGCCGGTGGCCAGGCGTTGCGGATCGATCCTGGGGCCCTGTACCGCCGCCAGGTCGCGCGAGGTGCGCGGCAGCCGCAGGTCCAGCATCTCGCGATAGACATAGGCGACCAGCCCGCTGCAGTCGAAGCCCGAGTCCGGGGTGTTGCCGCCATAGCGGTAGGGCGTGCCGACCAGGCTGATGGCCCGCATCAGCACCGAGTTGGCGGCCTCGGGGTTGTCCGGCACGGTCTTCGGCCAGTTCGCCGTCGGCGGGGGCGGCGCCGGGCGGGTGGCCTTGCCGCCGCCACAGGCGGTCATCAACACGGGCAGGGCCAGCAGCAGGGCCGGGGCGAGAAACCGGCGCGGGCCGGACGAAACTGGCGTGATGTGCATGATCTCCGGATAATGCGCCACCTTGGAATGGCCGTCATGATGGCGGCGTCCCCGTCGGGCGACAACCCGCCCCAACCCGCCTGCCTCCGGCAGATCCAGACAGAGTTGCGCATGAAGATCGAAAAAGACCGCGTTGTCCGCTTCCACTACACCGTTTCCGAAGTCGGCCAGGAGCCGATTGAATCGTCCAAGGACCGCGGCGAGCCGCTGGCGATCCTGATCGGCCATGGCAACATCATCCCGGGCCTGGAAAACGCCATGATGGACAAGGAAGCCGGCGCGACCTTCAGCGTCGACGTCAAGGCGGCCGATGCCTACGGCGAGCGCCGCGAGGGCCTGTCCCAGCGCGTGCCGAAAAAGCACTTCGGCAACACCAAGCTGGCCCCGGGCCAGCAGGTGGTGCTGCAGACCAACTTCGGCCCGCGTGCGGTGACCGTGCAGAAGGTCGGCATGAGCGTCGTGGACGTCGACCTGAACCACCCGATGGCCGGCAAGGACCTGCACTTCGACGTGGAAATCGTCGATGTGCGCGAAGCCGGCAAGGAAGAGCTCGACCACGGCCACGTCCACGGCGACGGTGGTCACCAGCACTGATCGCAGCGCGATCGTGATGGATGCGAGGCCCGCTTCGGCGGGCCGGCGCGTTTCTGGAACATGGCGCGGCCATCCATGGCGCGCGGGCCGGCGGCATAATGGCGGACCTGCCTGACGGACGCCCCGTGAACGCTGTCTCTCCTTCCCTGCAGCCGGTGGCTTCCGGCGAACGCATCGCCGTGCTGGACGTGCTGCGTGGTGCCGCGCTGCTGGGCATCCTGCTGATGAACATCGAGGCCTTCAGCGGTCCGCTGGACCTGGCCTTCACCGGCATTGACGTGCACTGGCGGGGCATCGATCACTGGGCCGACGCCTTCGTCTATGTGTTCGTGCAGGGCAAGTTCTTCACCCTGTTCTCGCTGCTGTTCGGTGCCGGCTTTGCGGTGATGGCGCAACGCGCCGAGGTGGCCGGGCGCGACTTCACCCCGTTCTACCTGCGCCGCAGCGCCGGCCTGCTGCTGATCGGCCTGTGCCATGCACTGCTGGTCTGGTCCGGCGACATCCTGGTGATGTATGCACTGGTCTCGTTGCCGTTGCTGGCCTGCCGCGAGGCGCCGCGCAGCTGGCTGCCGTGGATGGGCGTGATCGTCTACCTCGGCGGTGTAGCGATGATGTTGCTGGTGGGTGCGATGGTGTCGATGGCTTCGGCCGAAGACATGCAGAAGATGCTTGCCGAAGCACAGCAGGCCATCGCGCAGCAGCGCCTGGTGTACGGGCACGGCAGCTGGATGCAGGCCACCGCGCAGCGCCTGCACGAGTTCGGATCGTCGATGGGCGCGCTGCTGATTACCGGTCCGGAAGTGCTGGGCATGTTCCTGATCGGCAGCTGGTTCGCCAGCAGCGGTGCACTGGTATCACCCGAGCGCTTCCCACGGCTGTACGTGCTGTTGCGTTGGGTGGCGCTGCCGCTGGGCGTGGCGGTCACGCTGCTCGGCGTTGCCTGGAAGCCGTATCTGGCACCGGGCGCCTACGACCTGCCGGTGACCGCAGCGATGGCACTGGTGACGATCGGCGGGCTGCCGATGTGCCTGGGTTACCTGGCGTGGATCGTGCGTTGGCGCGCGCGGCTGGGATGGCTGGCGCCGGTGGGGCGCATGGCATTGACCCACTACCTGGCCCAGTCGTTGCTGTGTACCTGGCTGTTCTACCACTATGGCCTGGGCGGGTTCGAGCGGATGCCGCGCAGCGTGCAGTTGCTGTTCGCGCTGCTGGTATTCGCAGCGCAGGTGGCTGTTTCGCACGCGTGGCTGGCGCGCTTCCGCTTTGGTCCGGTGGAATGGCTATGGCGTGCAATGACCTATCGCCAGTGGCCACCGATGCGGCGTGGAGCCGGGCAGGGCTGATCGATGCAGGGCGCGCATCCTCACGTCTGGCTTGCATCTGGGCATGGCATGCTCGGCATCAGCATGAGCGCCGGCAACGGCCAGCTGATCGCCGATCTCGTCTGCGTCCGTACGCCGGTGATCGACCCTGCCCCCTACCGACCCGAGCGATTCCGATGAGCACTGCACCCTATGACTACGACCTGATCGTCCTCGGCGGCGGCTCCGCCGGCCTGGCCGGTGCGATCCGCGCCGCGCAGCACGGCAAGCGCGTGGCGCTGCTGGAGCCGGGCGAACTGGGTGGGACCTGCGTCAACGTCGGTTGCGTGCCGAAGAAGGCCATGTGGCTGGCAGCTGACCTGCATGAGCGCATCGGCCTGGCCAGTGCGATGGGCTTCGATGTCCAAGCGCGCCCGGCGCTGTCGTGGAAGGAACTGGTGATACATCGCCAGGCCTACATCAGCAATATCCATACCAGCTACCACAAGCGCCTGGACGAAACCGGCGTGGTGCGCATTCCGGCGCGCGGCCATCTGCTCGATGCGCACACCGTGGCCTGCAGCGATGGCGTGCGCTACAGCGCTGAACACATCCTGATCGCCACCGGCGCGCACCCGCTGCGCCCGGACATTCCCGGCGCGGAACTGGGCCTGGTTTCCGATGATTTCTTCGATCTGCGCGCGGCACCGGCCGAGGTGGCGATCATCGGTGGCGGTTACATCGCGGTGGAGCTGGCTGGCCTGCTGCAGGCACTGGGCAGCAGGGTGAGCCTGCTGGTGCGCGGTCAGCGGCTGCTGGATCGCTTCGACTACGAGCTGACCGATCAGCTGGCCGAGAACCTGAAGCAGCAGGGCGTGCGCATCCATTTCAGCTATCGCCTGCGCGAACTGCAGCGCGATGGTGAGCGCGTACGTGCATTCGGCCATGATGGCCCGCTCGACAGCGTGTTCGATGCGGTGTTCTTCGCTGCCGGCCGCCGCGGCAACAGCCGTGGCCTGGGTCTGGAAGCGCTCGGCATCGACATCGGCGAGCACGAGCAGGTGCAGGTGGACGAGTGGCAGACCACCCGTGTGCCGAGCGTGCATGCGGTCGGCGACATCGCCGGCAAGGTCGGCCTGACCCCGGTGGCGGTGGCCGCGTCGCGGCGGCTGATGGACCGGCTGTTCGGGGGCCGCCCGCAGTCGAAGATGGATTACGAGAACGTGGCCAGCGTGGTGTTCTCGCATCCGCCGCTGGGCGCGGTGGGCATGAGCGAGGAGGAAGCGCGCCGGCGTTTCGACCAGGTGAGCGTCTACCACAGCCGCTTTCGCCCGATGCTGCAGGCGCTGGCCAACGGCCCCCAGCGCAGCCTGTTCAAGATGGTCTGTACCGGCCCGGAAGAACGCGTGGTGGGCATCCACCTGCTGGGCGAAGCGGCCGACGAGATCCTGCAGGGCTTTGCCGTGGCGGTGAAGATGGGCGCGACCAAGGCCCAGTTCGACGACACCGTGGCGATCCACCCGACCTCGGCCGAAGAAGTGGTGCTGATGCGCTGAGCCGGGCCGTTGTGGCGCCGAGCCCTGCTCGGCTGCCTTTCGCCCCGGCCTGGCGAAGCCGAGCGCGGGCTTGGCTCTACAGGGCAGCGGGCGCCCCCGTGCGACAATGGGCGTCCCCACGTCTTACCGGGCCGACCTGCGCGGCCCGCCGTCGTCCTGATGTCCACTCCCGCTTCCCGCATCGCTACGGCTTCCCCACGCATTGCGCTGGGCGGCATCGGCCTCGCCGCGATCGGTGCCATTGCCGCGTCGGGCAAGGCGATCATCGTCAAGCTCGGCCTGCGCCATGGCGTCGATGCCACCACGCTGCTCGCGCTGCGCATGCTGATGGCGCTGCCGCTGTTCGTACTGATGGCCCTGTGGGCCGCACGCCGGGCCGAGCCGCTGTCCTGGGCTGATCGCGCCCGCGTGCTGTGGCTGGGCTTCACCGGCTACTACCTGTCCAGCCTGCTCGACTTCCAGGGCCTGCAGTACATCAGCGTGACCCTGGAGCGGCTGATCCTGTACTTGAACCCGACCCTGGTACTGCTGATCAACGTGCTGCTGGCGCGCCAGCGGCCGGGCCGCTGGCAGATCGGTGCGCTGGTGCTGAGTTACCTCGGCGTGCTGCTGGCCTTCGGGCACGACCTGCAGCGCGAGGGCGGCCAGATCATCGTCGGCAGCCTGCTGGTGCTGGGCAGTGCGCTCAGCTATGCGCTGTACCTGTTCGGCAGCGGGCAGGTGGTCGCGCGCATCGGTGCAGTGCGGCTGACCGCCTATGCCAGCTGCGTGGCCAGCGTGCTGGTGCTGCTGCATTTCGCGGTGACCCATCCGCTGCCACTGCTGTGGCAGGCACCGGCGCCGGTACAGTGGCTGTCGCTGGTCAATGCCACTGTCTGTACGGTGCTGCCGGTGCTGGCGATCATGTTGGCGGTGCAGCGCGTGGGTTCGTCGCTTGCCGCGCAGGTCGGTATGCTGGGCCCTGTTTCCACCATCGTGATGAGCCTATGGCTGCTCGACGAACCGATGGGGCCGGCACAGATCGCCGGTACCGTGCTGGTGCTGATCGGCGTTCTGCTGGTGACCCGCCTGCGGCGCTGACGCCGGAGCAGGCGCGTGCGCGCATCCTGGCGGTGATCCGCGCGATCCCGGCCGGGCAGGTGATGGGCTACGGACAGGTGGCGATGCGCGCGGGCCTGCCCGGGCGAGCACGCCTGACCGCGCGCATCCTGGGCCAGAACGACGACCCGGACCTGCCCTGGCACCGCGTGCTGCGCTCGGATGGGCGCATTGCCATGGAAGAAGGGTCGGCGGGCTGGCGTGAGCAATCGCAGCGGCTGCGTGCCGAGGGCGTGGTGGTTGAGAACGGCCGGGTGCGGATGCCCACGACCGATCCGACGGTAGCGCTGGATGCTGCCGTATGGGGGCCGGGCTGAGCGCCGCTGGCGACTGAACAGGCCGGACCTGCGGGTCGCCAACAAGGCGCGGTGCTGCGGCTATGATGGAGGTCGTTCCATGCCGGTGCTCCCATGTTCCCGCGACTGCCAACCGTCACCAAGGCCCTGCTGATCGCCAACGCGATCCTGTTCCTGCTGCAGCAGCCGTTCCTGCTCGGCATGCAGACCTTCGAGCCGTTCATGCTGCAACCGCTGCAGCAGGGCTTCGATGCGTTCTCGCCGGGCGGCAACTTCCAGCCGTGGCAGCTGCTGACCTATGGCTTCCTGCATGGCAGCTTCGGCCACCTGTTTTTCAACATGCTGGCGGTCTTCATGTTCGGTGCGCCGCTGGAGCAGACCTGGGGCGAGAAGCGCTTCCTGCTGTATTACCTGGTCTGCGTGGCCGGTGCCGGTGTCTGCCAGCTGCTGGTGGGTACGCTGCTGGAGAACCCGGCCACGGTGCTGGGTGCCTCTGGCGGCGTGTTCGGCCTGCTGCTGGCCTACGGCATGCTGTTCCCGAACCAGCGGGTGATGCTGCTGTTCCCACCAATCCCGATGAAGGCGCGCACGTTCGTGATCCTGTTCGGCGTGGGCGAACTGGTGCTGGGCATGACCGGCTGGCAGCCGGGCGTGGCCCACTTCGCGCACCTCGGGGGCATGCTGTTCGGCTGGTTGCTGATCCGCTACTGGCGCGGGCAACCGCCGTTCAACAAGCGCCGCCCGCCGGGTCCACCGAAGCGCCCGAACCATCTGCGCAGCGTCAAATGATCCGAAGGATCATTTGACGCTGCAGGTGCCAACCTTGGTTGGCACACCTCGCCAGGATCATTTGACGCGGTAGGTGCCGACCGTTGGTCGGTACGCCTCTAGAGATCCTGCAGCACTACCTGTGCCGCGTTGTGCCCCGGCGCACCGGTGACGCCACCGCCGGGGTGTGTGCCCGAACCGCACAGGTACAGCCCGGGCAGGGCGCCGCGATAGCCGGCCTGGCCGACCATCGGCCGTGCCGAGAACAGCTGGTTGGCGCTCAGTGCGCCGTGGAAGATGTCACCGCCGACCAGGCCAAAGGTGCGTTCCAGGTCCAGCGGTGACAGCACCTGTCGGCCAAGCACGCTGTCGGCGAAGCCCGGTGCATACCGGTCGACGGTCGCGATCATCAGATCGGCCACCGTGTCACGGTGATCATCCCAGTGACGTCCATCGGACAGCACCGGTGCCACGTGCTGGCAGAACAGACTGGCCACATGCCGGCCGGGCGGCGCCAGCGAAGCGTCCAGCGTGCTGGGAATCAGCATCTCCACAATCGGTTCGCGTGACCAGCCGTCGCGTCGCGCATCCAGCCAGGCGCGGTCCATGTACTCCAGGCTGGGCGCCATGATGATGCCGGCGCTGAGGTGATCGCCGGGCCCGGGCAGGGCGCGGAAGTCCGGCAGCCGCGACAGCGCCACGTTCATCCGGAACGTGCCGGAACCGCAGCGCCAGTTCGCCATGCGTTCGCGGGTCGCGTCCGGTACCTGTGCCGGGGCCAGCATCTGCTCGTACAACAGCTTCGGATTGACGTTGGCGATCACCGCGCGTGCACGCAGGATTTGACCGTTGGTCAGTTCCACTCCCACGGCACTGCCGTGTTCAACCAGTACGCGTCGCACGCCGGCGTCCACGTGCAGTTCCGCGCCAGCCGCGCGTGCAGCGGCGGCGATGGCCTGGCTGATCGCGCCCATGCCACCGATCGCATGGCCCCACGCACCTTTCATGCCATTGCACTGGCCGAATACGTGGTGCAGCAGCACGTAGGCACTGCCCGGTGTATACGGGCTTGCGTAGTTGCCGACGATGCCGTCGAAGCCGAACAGGGCCTTGATCGGCTCGCTTTCGAACCAGCGGTCCAGGTACTCGGCGGCCGACAGCGTGAAAAGGTCCAGCAGTTCCTGGCGTAGCGAAGCATCCAGCGTTGCCAGTTCGCGGCCGAGGCGGCCCATCTGCCAGAGCGCGGGCAGCGCACGCCAACCGCCTACTACACCCAGGTCCGGTGGCGCGCGCAGGGCCCAGGCGCGCAGCACGTCGGCGAAGATCTCCAGGCGCGCTTCGTATTCGGGTAGCCGCTGTGCATCCCGCTCGGAGAACTTCGCGACCTCGACCTGGGTGCGGCCCGGTGCGGACAGCAGGTAGCGGCCGTCCGGCAATGGCAGGAAGTTGTTGGCCGGGCGATTGATGATGCGCAGCCCATGCGCATGCAGCTGCAGGTCGTCGATCACCTTCGGCAGCAGCAATGACACCGTGTAGGACGCCACCGAGTTGCGGAACCCGGGGTGGAATTCCTCGGTGACCGCCGCGCCGCCGAGAACGCCACGACGTTCCAGCACCAGCACCTTCTTGCCAGCGCGTGCGAGATAGGCAGCGCAGACCAGGCCGTTGTGGCCGCCACCGATGATGATCGCATCCCAGGACATCAGCACCTCGGAAAAAGGGGACGGAGAGAATTAAGTCGCAATTCGCATTGGGTCACAGACAATGGGGAATAACGACTTAATCCCCTCCGTCCCCTTTTTTGATTGCCGCTTCGATGGTGGCGATGTCGATCTTCTTCATCGGCATCATCGCGTTGAAGGCGCGCTTGGCCAGTGCCTTGTCCTGGCTGGTCACCGCTTCGATCAGCATGCGTGGGCTGATCTGCCAGGAAACGCCCCATCGGTCCCTGCACCAACCGCACTGGCTCTCCTGGCCACCGTTGCCGACGATCGCGTTCCACAGGCGGTCGGTCTCGGCTTGGTCCTCGGTCTGGATCTGGAAAGAAAATGCTTCGCTGTGCTTGAACGCGGTGCCGCCGTTGAGGCCGACGCAGGGGATGCCGCAGACCGTGAATTCGACCGTCAGTACGTTGCCTTCCTTGCCGTCCGGGTAGTCGCCCGGGGCGTGGTGGACAGCGCTCACCGCGCTGTCGGGAAAGGTGTTGGCATAGAAGGTGGCGGCCTCGAGCGCGCCGTTGTCGTACCAGATACAGATCGTGTTCTTGTGTGCCATGGTCGGGCTCCGCAGCGGACGAAGGCGCAGCGATAGCACGGGCGGTGTTAACCCGGGATCGTGCTGCATCCGCAAAAAAAAGGGCGCCCGAAGGCGCCCTCTGCATCCCCAGCGTGACGGCTGGCTCAGCGCCAGACCTTGATCTGCTCGGATTCGCTGCGCTGCATCGGCTGGCCGGCCTTGCAGCTGAAGGTGGCACCGAACGCCGGCAGGTTGGCCAGCGTGCCATTGCTGCGCCACAGGCCCGGCGCGCGGATGTCGGCGGTCAGGCGGCGCGCGGCCTCGTTCGGCGACAGCTGCTGCGCCCACAACGTCGACCAGGCGCGGAAGAAGCCCTGCTGCTGTGCCGGCTTGGCCTTCGGCTCCTGCGCGGTGTATGCGGCCCAGGCCAGTTCCAGGCCGGCAATGTCGGCCAGGTTCTCTTCCTGGGTGAGCGTGCCGTTGACCTTGGCACCCTTCACGCCCGGGAAGTCGTAGGCGCTGTACTGCGCGGCCACGCGATTGCCGAGCAGGGTCCAGGCGGTCTTGTCGGCCGGAGTCCACCAGCTGCGCAGCTCACCCTTGGCATCGACCAGCGCGCCCTTGGCATCGATCGCACGGGTCAGTTCATGGCCGACCAGACCACCGAAGCTGCCGAACTTGTCGGCGGCGTCGGCCTTGGCGTTGAACACCGGGCCCTGCAGGATCGCGGCGGTGACGATCAGGCGGTTCTGCGCCAGGTCATAGGCCAGCGACGGCTGCTGCGGCAGCACGTCCCAGCGACGGTCGGCGTTGCCCTTGCCGATGCGCTTCATTTCCTCGCGGTGGCGCCAGGTCGACGCGATCAGCATATTGCCACCGAACGAGCCGCGGCCCATCGGCTGCACGCTGTAGTCCAGGTCGCGCAGTGGAGTGCCGATCTCGATCTTCAGCGCAGCCAGCTTGGCCTGCGCTTCGGTCTTGGCTTCGGCACTCATCCAGCTGCTGTTCTTTACCGCCTCGATCTGTACTTCGCGCACCTTGTCGACGATCCATGCGGCCTGGCGACGATCTTCGGCCGACAGGTAGCGGGCGGCGTACTCGCGGCCGACCATCGGGCCGGCGGCCACATTGATTGCATCCAGCACGGATTCCCAGCGCTGCGGCGGCAGGGTCTGGCCACGCAGCACACGGCCACGGAATTCGAATTCGGCGTCGCGGTAGGCCTTGGACAGGTACGGCGCCATCGAGTCGCCCACGCGCCAGCGCAGGTACGCCTTCCACTGCTCCGGCTTGAGCTTGGTGACCATGCCATCGAGCTGCTTGAACAGGCCCGGGTCGGCCAGCGAGACCAGGTCATCGTCCACGCCCTGTGCCTTCAGGAAGGCATCCAGCTGCAGGTTGCGGTAGCGGCTGTTGAGCTCCTTGGTGGAGATGGGCGCGTAGTTGTTGAACGGGTTGTTGATGCCGGCCAGCGACTGCGCATTGCGTGCCAGTTCGGTTTCCAGCGCGATCACCGCCTGCGACTCGGCATCCAGCTTGGCGGCCGGGGTACCGGTCAGCGCCAGGATCTGCTTGACGTAGTTGCGGTAGCGGCCCATCAGCGCCACGGTGTCGGCGTCGGTGCGGGTATAGAACGCCGGATCCGGCAGGCCCATGCCGCCCTGCATGAAGTAGCCGATGTGACGATCCAGCGCCTTCAGGTCGACGTCCGGGCCGAAGTTGAAGGCCACCGGGATGCCGACCTGGTGCAGCGCGGCGATCGAGGCCGGCACATCCTTGGCCTTCTTGATGGCGTTGATGCGGGTCAGCAGCGGCGCAATCGGATTGGAGCCGTCTGCTTCCACGGCGGCTTCGTCCAGGCCACTGGCCCAGAAGTCGCCCAGCAGCTTCTGCACATTGCCCTGCGGCGACTTCATCGCGGCGTCGAGCAGTTCACGCTGCTGCTGGCGGCTGCGGTCAACCAGCTGTCCCAGCGCGGTGACGGCGCCGGTCTGCGGCACCGGGTTGGCCTTCAGCCAGCCTGCATTGGTGGCGTCGTAGAAGTCGCTGCACTGGGCGCTGACGGCCGGAGCGCGTGCGGCCTTCTTCTTGGCGGCGAACGCATCGTGAGTCGGGACCAGGGTCGCCAGGCTGATGCCCAGGGCGATGGCAAGCGGACGGAAGTTGGGCATGTGGAACGAATCCGTGATGGATTGAGGGCGCGCGCACTATAGCAAGCCAGGCATGGGCGCGGGATGCACGCGTCGCGGTGCATTCGCCGACCAAGGTCGGCAGCTACCGGGAGCGCCGGGATCAGTAGATCCACGCCATGCGTAGACACCCCGGAAAAACAAAGGCCCGGGAATTCCCGGGCCTTTGCAGGTCTGCAACAGCGTCAGCCAGGACTTACCAGATCACCACCTGCTGCTCGCCGGTGCGGGCCATCGGCGAACCGGCCTTGCACTGGAACGCGGCCGCGAAGGTCGGCAGGTTCGACGGTGCACCCATGGCGCGGAACTGTGCCGGGGCGTGCGGGTCGGTCGCCAGGCGGACCTTGGCGTTCTCCGGGGTGTACTTGGTACGCCACACGGTGGCCCAGTTGAAGAAGAAGCGCTGGTCGCGGGTGAAGCCGTCCACCTTCGGGTCTTCCTTGCCGGCGCTGGCCTTCTGCAGGGCATCGTAGGCGGTAGCCAGGCCGCCCAGGTCGGCGATGTTCTCACCCAGGGTCAGGTGGCCGTTCACCGCCTGGCCGTCGACCTTGTACTGGTCGAACTGCTTGACCAGCTTGCCGGTCAGGCCTTCGAAGTTCTTCTTGTCAGCGGCGGTCCACCAGTCTTCCATGTTGCCGGTCGGCCCGAAGCGCGCGCCCTGGTCGTCGTAACCATGGGTCATTTCGTGGCCGATCACCGCGCCGATGCCGCCGTAGTTCAATGCGTCGTCGGCCTTCGGGTCGAAGAACGGCGGCTGCAGGATGGCGGCCGGGAACACGATCTCGTTCTGCAGCGGGTTGTAGTAGGCATTGACCGTCTGCGGGGTCATGCCCCACTCGGTCTTGTCCACCGGCTTGCCGATCTTGGACAGGTTGAACTTGTAGTTGAACTCGTTGGCCGCGCGCACGTTGCCCAGGAAGCTGTCGCGCTGGGTCTGCAGGCCCGACCAGTCACGCCACTTGTCCGGGTAGCCGATCTTCGGGGTGAAGGTTTCCCACTTGGCGATGGCCTTGGCCTTGGTCTCCTCGCTCATCCAGCTCAAGCCCTGGATGCGCTCCTTCAGCGCGGCGGCCAGGTTCTTCACCAGTTCTTCCATCTTCGCCTTGGCTTCCGGCGAGAAGGCAACCTTCACGTACAGCTGGCCGAAGGCTTCACCCGCATCGTTTTCGATGGTGCCCAGCACGCGCTTCCAGCGCGGCTTCTGTTCCTTCTGGCCGTTGAGGGTCTTGCCGTAGAACTCGTAGTTTTCCTGCACGAAGGCATCGGCCAGGTACGGCGAGGCGCTGTCCACGGTGTGGAAGCGCAGGTAGGCGCGCCACACCGACGGGTCGGTATCGCCCAGCGCCTTGCTCACTTCCTCATGGAAGGCCGGCATGGCCAGCGAGAACTTCTCCGGCGCGGCCACGCCCTGCGATTTGAAGAACTCGGTCCAGCTGAAGTTCGGGGTCAGCTTGTCGGCATCGGCCAGGGTGACCGGGTTGTAGTACAGCTCGACGTTGCGCGACAGCTCCACGCGCGACTTGGAGGCCTTGGCCAGGCGGGTCTCGAACTTGACCACGTCCTCGGCCTGCTTGGCGGCGTCGGCAGCGGCGACACCGGACAGCTCCAGCACCTTGGCGACGTGCGCCTGGTAGGCCTTCAGCTTGTCGGCATTCTTGGCGTCGGTGTAATAGGTGCTGTCCGGCAGGCCCAGGCCGCCCTGGCTGGCGTAGGCCATGTTCACGGCCGAGTTCTTGAAGTCCGCTTCGGCACCGAAGCCGAACAGGACGTTGTCGCCCCTGGCCGCGCTGGTGCGCAGGTAATCGGCGATGGCCGCCTTGTCCTGCAGGCCGTCGATGGCGGCCAAGTCGGCCTTCAGCGGCTCGATGCCCTGGGCATTGATCTTGGCCTCGTCCATGCCGGTGGCCCACAGGTCGCCGACGATTTTCTCGATGTGGTTCGGATTCTTGACCTGCGCCACCTGTTCGGCCAGCTGGTGCTGCACGGCCACCGAGCGCTCGTCGAGGATGGTGAACGCACCCCAGCTGGTGCGGTCGCCCGGAATTTCATTGGCGGCCAGCCACTTGCTGTTCACATAGTCGCCGAAGGCGCCGCAGGCGTCCTTGGTGGTATCCAGATCGCTGGGCTGGAAAGCGTTGTAGGCCGGCAGCTTGCTTTCGTCCAGCGTGTAGTTGGTGGCTTCGGCCGCGGCCGGCGTGGAGGCGGTGGCGTCCTTGGCCGGGGTTTCAGTCTTGCCGCAGCCGACCAGCGCGGCCGAAACGGCCAGGGTCAGCAGCACGATCTTGGGAGTACGGGTCACTTTGATGGCCTCCAGGCCGAGTGAGTCAGGGAAAGGCCGTGGGACGGCCGTGGGCCGAACGATACGCCGCCGGCCAGACCTGCAAGGGTGTCGAAGGTCATGGCCGGGTGCAAGGGGGGCATTGCGGGTACAAAAAAGCAGACCCGGCAAAAGCCGGGTCTGCGGATTGCATCAAGTCCGGACGGATCAGAACTTGTAGTTGACGCCCATATACATGAAGCGACCAACGTTGTCGTAGTAGGCCGAGCCGAGGTCCGCACCGAAGTAGTTGACCGGCGGATCCTTGTCGAACACGTTGTCCACGCCCAGGTACACCTCGACACCGGAATCAGCCATTTTGTAGCCGATCTGCATGTTGTGGTAGGTGTACGACGGGTTCCAGATCGGGCTCTGCGAACCCGGGTTGCTGTTGTAGCTCTCCGGGAACACGCGCAGGTTGCGATGGATGTACACCATGTCCCAGCTGGCGCGGAAGTTGCCCAGCGTGTACTTGGCAGTGAACTGACCGCGCCAGCGCGGATTGGTCACGTAGTTCGAGCGTTCCTTGTAGTCGCTCGGGAAGTCCTGGAACTCCCATTCACGCGATTCCAGCAGGCGGGTACCGACCAGGCGCAGGTTGGTGTGGCCACCGAACATGCCGAAGTCATAGTTCATTTCCAGGTCGATACCGGTACGACGGCTCTTGGCCAGGTTCTCGGCCAGTGCGGTCCAGTCGTAGATGCTGTACGCCGGGAACTCGGCGCCGTTGGCCCCGGTTGCGCCGCCGATCGGGGCGCGCTTGATCTTGTCGCAGAAGGCGTTGTTGATGCCCCCCGGCGAGTCGACGCAGCGCGTGGCCAGCGTCTGCGCGGTGACCGAGCCGATCGCATCCTTCAGGGTGATGCGCCAGTAGTCGACCGACATGCCGAAGCCTTCGAAGAACTCCGGCTGCCAGACGAAGCCGATCGAGGTGGACTCGGCGCGTTCCGGCTTCAGGTCCGGGTTACCGCCGCTCAGGCCAGGACGGTTGGCGCTGTAGGAGTCAACCCAGTTGGCCGGAATACCCAGCGCAGCGCAATTGGCAGCGCGCAGTGCCGGATCGCCAGCGGTGGCCGGACGGTTGGAGTTGGTGGCGTTGGTGTTGCAGGGATCGTTGATGGTGGCGAAGTTCTGCGACTGCTCGTCGTACAGTTCACCGATGTTGGGAGCGCGGATGGCCTTGGCCAGGGTACCGCGGACGCGCAAGGACGGGATCACTTCCCAATCCAGGCCGACGTTCCAGGTCTTGGTTGAACCGATGGTGTTGTAGTCCGAATAGCGGCCGGCCAGGTCCAGCGACAGGCGGCGGATGCCCGGAATGTCAGCCAGCAGCGGGATGTTGGTTTCGGCGAACACTTCCTTGACGTTGTACGAGCCGCCGCCACCGTTGATGGCATTGAGGAAGGTCGCGCCGGAGGCCGCCAGCGGATCGGTGCGCTCCAGGCTCTTTTCCTTGCGGTATTCCACGCCGGCCGCGATACCGACGTCACCGGCCGGCAGCGAGAACAGCGCGTTGTTGTTGACCGATGCGCTGAACACGGTCTGCTGAAGCTTGCCGAAGTAGTGCGAACGGGTGTTGAACCAGTCGGCCGCTTCCTGCGACACCGCACCGTTGCCCAGAACACTGAACGGAATGCAGCCCGAGCCGATCAGGTCGCGGTTGTACTTGCGGCCACCTGCATTGATGTTGGTGGCATTCGGGTCGAGGTCGACACGACAGACGATCTTGCCGCTCGGATCGCGGACGGCATCCAGGCCGGCCTGCCAGCGTTCGTTGATGCGGTTGTTGACGTTGACGCGGTTGATCTCGGTCTCGCCATAGTTGCCCGAAGCCTCATAGCTCCAGTTGTCGCCGAACATGCCTTCGATGCCCAGGACGAAGCGCTTGGTCTCACGCTTGACCTCTTCACCACGGCGGCCGGCATCGACGTTGAAGCGGGCCATCTGCAACTGGTTGACACCGTTGGCGTCCATCAGCGCGCCCAGTTCCGGGCTGATGAAGGCGTTGTCACGACGGATGCGCAGGGTGCTGTCGAAAGCGGGCTGGCCGAAGAAGGTGGATTCGGTCTTGGTGTACTTGCCTTCGAAGAACAGGCGGTGCTTGTCGGTCAGGTCGAAGTGGGCGACGGTGTTGACGCTGACGCGGTCGAACTTCGGCTGCAGGTCGGCAACGGCGTTCAGATCGGCGAAATCACAGTTGACGCAGGTGCTCGGGCTGACCACCGGGCCATCGAAGCGGTTGCGGCTGAAACTGCCGTCCGGATTGAAGTGGTAGCGGTATTTGTAGGTGCCCGGCTTGGTGAAATCAAACTTGCCGCCCAGGTCGAAGGTGCCGCCGTAGGAGGTGGAGTAGTTGCCACCCGGACGCGCCAAGACGGTCTGCGGGTTGCTCTCGCTCGGCGGCTTGGTCCTGTCGAAGTTCGGATTGGGCACAGTCACGTCATAGCGCTGACCGATCGAACGGTCGCCACGGCCGAAACGACCCTGCTCGCTGTACTCGACGGCGACGGCGACATTGCCACGGCCGTCGGCGAAGTTGGTGCCCGCCGTGGCCGACACGAAGCCGCGGTTGAAGCCGCCTTCACCCGCGATGCCCTTCTGGGCGCGGGCTTCAAAACCTTCGTAGTTCTTCTTCATGATGAAGTTGACCACACCGGCCACGGCGTCCGCGCCGTAGATGGCCGAGGCACCACCGGTGATCACTTCAACGCGTTCGATCCACTCCACCGGAATGGTGTTGACGTCAACAGAGGTGCTGCCCGGGTTGGCGCCGACATGGCGGCGGCCATTGACCAGCACCAGGGTGCGGTCGTAGCCCATGCCACGCAGGTCCATCAGGCCCAGGCCAGCGGTACCGATGTAGCGGGTGGAGTTGCCCAGCGTGAACGACGGTGCCAGCTGCGGCATCTTGTTCATCAGGTCGCTGATGGTCAGCGCGCCGGTCTGGCGGATTTCTTCTGCGGTGATGGCGGTAACCGGCGAAGAGGTCACGAAGCCCGTACGCGCAATGCGCGAGCCGGTCACGCTGACGCGGTCCAGATCGACCGGGTTGGAGGAGGCTTCCTGCGCGAAGGCGGGCGCCGAAGTCGCGGCCAGCAGGCCGACGAGCAGGGCGCTGGTCAGCGGGTGGCGGCCAGGTGAGCGGTTGTACGTCATCGTGATGGATCCCCTATTGAAGTGAAGCGTGCCGTTCCGTCCGTTCGTTACATCTGAGTTCAGATAACGGGCGTTGTTCATGGAACCTAACACGGTCTTAACGAGAAATGCATGCCAATGTCACGCAATGTCTCTGAAGTCACTCCAAAAGTACATGAAAGTGCAATAATTACAGTCACTTAGTATCAGTTGTGATTTGCAGGTAAAGGCTGGATGACGCGTAGCTGAATGTGGGGAGTCGGGTCCCTTTGCGCAAACAGGCCTTTCAGTAGTCCGCAACAGTTGCTTTCCAGCGGGGGCGGAAGGGCTGGCATAACGGTTCATTCAGCCGATTCCTCGGGCACCGATCGCGGCGGCGCAAGCGCGTGGTGGGCCGTTGGCCCCTGCTTGAGGCGCCACCTGCAGATGCCGGTTGCTCCTGGCGCAGGGCGCTGGCAAAGCGCCTGCCAGGAACCACGAATCGGGTGTCTCCAACTCCGCGGTGGGAGAGCGACCAAAAAAAAGGCCCCGCCGAAGCGGGGCCTGGTCCGGAATCAAACCCGGAAAACGACGGGATTACTTGCCGAAGTCGTACTTGGCCTGCACGTACACGGTGCGACCGTAGACGTTGTACAGGTAGTTGTTGAACGGCGTGCCGGAGGTGCCCTGGTAGCTGTGGGCCTGCTGTTCGGGCATCTTGTTGAACACGTTGTTGACCATCAGCGACAGGGTCAGGTCATCCTGCGCACGGTAGTTCACGCTCAGGTTGTAGGTGGTGTACGAACCCCACTTGCCTGCCTTGTAGCCCGATGCGGCGTGGGTGTACTCGTAGCCGTTCAGGCCTGCCAGGTAGTTCGGGGTGTGGCCGATGTAGTTCGCGTACAGCGTGGTGGTCCACTTGTCCAGCGACCAGGCCACCGACGCGTCGGAACGGACCTTGGCGTAGCTGTCGTAGTTCCACATCGACTTCGGGTTGCCCAGCAGGTCCTGGAAGTCCTCACCCGGCTGCGCCTGCACTTCACGCTTCAGCATGTTGGTGTAGTTGCCCGAGAACTGCAGCGAACCGAAGCGGCCGATGTCCTGCAGGTACTTGAAGCCGACGGTCACGGCCTGCAGGTTCTGGCGGGCCACGTTCATCTTCGGGGTGTACAGCGAGCTCAGGTTGCCGGCCGAATCGCGCACGACCCAGTCGGCCACGTTCTGGCAGGTGGCCGAGGAGCCATTCGGCAGGCCGTTGCGGCAGTAGTACTCGGCCAGCAGCAGCTGGTCGGTGCTGGCCGTATCGACTTCGTTCTCGATCTTCCAGTTGTAGTAGTCGGCCGAGATCGACAGGTTTGCCATCGGTGCCCAGACGATACCCGCGTTCCAGACGTCGGCGGTGATCGGCTCCAGGTCCGGGTTGCCGGCACGCTCGGAATAGACCGAGACGCTGTCGGCGTAGCGGCAGGCGTCGGTGTTGCCCGGGGTGTAGCCCAGCTCGCCGCAACGGTAGTAGTCGGTCGAGTTGGCAGCATAGTAGCCGCTGCGACCCTGGAAGGCGTCGGGCAGGGTCGGCGCGCGGAAGGCGGTGCC
This sequence comes from Stenotrophomonas maltophilia group sp. msm1, assembly GCF_032025805.1. Classification (NCBI taxonomy): domain Bacteria; kingdom Pseudomonadati; phylum Pseudomonadota; class Gammaproteobacteria; order Lysobacterales; family Lysobacteraceae; genus Stenotrophomonas; species Stenotrophomonas maltophilia group sp. msm1. The sequence continues at coordinate 59,535 of NZ_JAVSKH010000002.1, read as the reverse complement.
GTACTTGCCGCGGAACAGCAGGCTTTCGATCGGACGGAACTCCACGCCCACGCTGTAGGTGGCCTTGTCGACGGTGTTGTCGGCGATCTTGAAGGCGTCATAGCGACCGGAAGCGGTCACCGTCAGCGACTCCAGCAGCGGCATGCGCAGTTCGCTGGTCACCGCATAGTTGCTGCGATGGCCGTTGCCGGCAACAGCCGACGAGCCCCACACGTCGCCGTCCAGCAGCCGCTGGTCGGGGCTGTAGTCCCAGCCTTCGCTGCCGCCTTCGACGACCACGGCCAGGCCCGCATCGCCACCCGGCAGCGAGAACAGCGAACCGTTGGTGACCTGCGCGCGAGCCAGGTTCTGCCAGGTGCGGCTGTGGTTGGTGGTGTAACCGGTGAAGCCAGCGAAATCTTCCGGCGAGATCGGCGAGTAGAACGCGCCCCAGTTGGTGTTGTAGATGCCGAAGCCATCCTTGGTGCCCAGCTGCGGGCCGAGCACCTTGTCGGCGAAGTAGCTGTTGATGGCATTGCCGAAGCGCTGGAACTTGCTTTCATCCAGGCGATATTCGCCGCGGGTGAAGCTCAGGCTGTAGTCCCAGTTGCCCACTGCGCCCTTGCCGCCCAGGGTGACCTGGTAGGCACGGCTCTTGTCGTTGTTCAGGATGCTCTTGTAGCCTTCGCCGCCGATGTCTTCCGGAGCAAAGGCGCGCTGCAGGTTGACCAGCTTGCCTGACGCCTGGTCGTAGAAGCCGCCCATGGTGCTCTTGGTGCCCCACCACAGGTAGTTCGAGCCCGAGGTGTACTCGGTCTTTTCCTTGCTGTACAGCACGTCGGCGAACAGCTGGAAGTTGTCGTTCACGTCGAAGGTCATCGACGAATAGAACTGGCCGCTGTCCTTGCCGTTCTTCAGGGTCTTGTAACCGGCGCCGAACACCGAGCCGCAGGACTGGCCGGTCGGGCGGTTGGCCAGCACGGTGGTGCCGCCAAACTGGCCGGCGACATTGGCGCAGTTGCCCGGGTCCATCATGTACAGCGCATTGGTCTTGGCGTCGATGACGGCGAAGTCGTTCGACGGCAGCTGTGCGGTATAGCCGTGGGTGTTGTTCTGCTTGGTCAGGTCACGCTGGTAGCCCCAGATCGGGTTGCTGCTTTCGATCTGCACGTTGACCAGCGCATTGAAGCGGTCGTCCAGCGCCGAGAAGCCGTGCGCGCCACTGATGCGGAAGCTGCTGCCACCGCCTTCGGTGGAGGTGCCGCCACGCACGGACAGGCTGCCGCCTTCCATGTGGTCCTTCAGAATGATGTTGACCACGCCGGCGATCGCGTCCGAACCATACAGGGAGGACTGGCCGCCCGGCAGGACTTCGATGCGCTCGACGATGTCGATCGGAATGCCGCTGATGTTGTTGAACGCGTCGCCGCCGTTGTACAGCGCCGGGTAGGACATCATCGGGCGGCCGTTGATCAGGTACTTGGTGTACCCCGGATTCAGGCCGAACATGCCAGCGGCTTCAGCGCCCTGGGTGAACGAGGCGGAGGTCTGGCCACCCTGGATGCCGCCGGTGGTCAGCGAAGACTGCTGCAGCACTTCGGCGACGCTGTTGAAGCCGCGCGACTGGATGGCTTCAGCGCTGATGGTCATGACCGGGGTCTGGGTCTCAACCTGGGTCTGCGGGATCAGCGAACCGGTGACGGTGATCTTGTCCAGGTTGGTGGCCTTGTCCTGGGCCATTGCCGGCGAGGCGGCGACCAGGGCGGAAATCAAGGCGACAGCGAGGGTGTTGCGACGTGCGGAATTGCGAAGGTCTTTCATGTGGTTCCGTTCAAAGAGCAAATACGAATACGGCACTGCGCATGCGCCATCGTGCGTGCAATGAAACAGCGACGCAGCCCAAAACCAGTGCTTAGCGAACGTAACATGAACTTAACAATCTGTGCACGAATCTGTAGCAATCCTGAATTTCAGTCAGCTTGTGTCCAGCTTGTATGATGTTGGGTTATTCCCCTGACCCGCCGGTGCTCGTTGTGAACAGTTCTCCCCGCCGTCCCCATGCAAGCCAGGTCCAGAAGGGACTCACGCCGCATGCCCGCATCCGCAACGTGATCGCGGTTGGTTCGGGCAAGGGCGGCGTCGGCAAGTCGACCACCGCAGTCAATCTGGCCGTGGCGCTGCAGCAGCTCGGCGCACGCGTGGGCGTGCTTGACGCGGACATCTATGGGCCGAGCGTACCGGCCATGCTGGGCCTGTCCGGTCGTCCGGAAAGCCCCGATAACAAGAGCATCGAGCCGCTGCGCGCGTTCGGTGTGGACACCATGTCGATCGGCTACCTGATCGAAGAGGATACGCCGATGATCTGGCGTGGGCCGATGGCCACCTCGGCGATGACCCAGCTGTTCAATGACACGCTGTGGGATGACCTGGATTTCCTGCTGATCGACCTGCCGCCGGGCACCGGTGACATCCAGCTGACCCTGACCCAGAAGATTCCGCTGGCCGGTGCGGTGATCGTTACCACGCCGCAGGACATCGCCACGCTGGATGCGAAGAAGGCGCTGAAGATGTTCGAGAAGGTGGAGGTGCCGGTGCTGGGCATCGTCGAGAATATGGCGGTACATACCTGCAGCAGCTGCGGGCATGTCGAGCACCTGTTCGGCGAGGGCGGCGGCGAGCGCATGGCCGCGCAGTATGGTGTGCCGTTGCTGGGTTCGCTGCCGCTGCAGATCGGCATCCGCGAGCAGGGGGATGCTGGCACTCCGATCACCGTGGCGCAGCCCGATTCGGTGCCAGCCCAGGCCTACCGCCATGCCGCCCAGCGCCTGATCGAGGAAGTGGGCAAGCGCCCGCGCGCTTCTATTCCGATTCTGTCGTCGCTGCTCTGAGCACAGCTACAAAGAAAAAGCCGCCGGCGCGAGGCCGGCGGCAAGTGGCGCTTTCCTGGAGAGTTGTCCGTTTACCAGTCGTATTGAACCTGGAAGCGGACGTAGCGCGGATCGTTGAAATACTTCGGCGTGTTGTAGTTGTAATAAGTCCGGATGGTCGGCGCCGAGCTCGGGCGACCGTACTTTGTTTCGTACACCTGCACCGGCTTGATGTTGTTGAATGCGTTGATCACCGACATCTGAACGCTCAGGCCCTTCAGCCAGTTCGGGGTATAAGTGATGTTCGGGCTGACCGTGAACTGCCACGGGGTTCGGCCCGCGCTGCCGACCTTGGAAATATCGTCAGCAGGCTGGTTGCCGTTGAGTTCGCAGCTGTGGAACACACCGGAGTAGCCATACTCGCTGTCGAAGCTGCCCCAGCCGCCGCCAAGGCAACTCTTCGGTGCACCGGACTGCGCCAGCATGTTCACACCCACCGACCACTCATCAGTGAACCTGAAGCCGCCATAAAGCTTGATGCTGTGGCGATGGTCATTGAACAGATAGCCGTCCGAACCATACATGATCTCGGCGAAATCGAAGTCGGACGTGGTGCCGGTGTCATCCTGGCCGTTGGTGCTCTTGACCAGGCCTTCGTAATTGCCTTCCAGCTTGGACCAGGTATACGAGAAGCTGGCATACCAGCGCTCGGTCTGCTTGTCAGCACTGAGGGTCACGGCCTTGTACACGCGCTTGGCCTTCGGGCCCAGGCTTGCTCCCGGCACGGTGATGTCGTCAACCTTGCCATCGCCGTCCACGTCCAGGGTTACCTGCAGGTCGCTACCCGGGTTGTAGATCCAGCAACCCGGCAACCCTTCCGGCACGGTCCAGGGATCGGCCCAGTTGGAAAGGTCATAGCCGGCGGCTACCGCCGCGTTGTAGAGCGAACGCGAATCGCAGGTGTCGTCGATCACCTTGTTCGCACGGCGATAGGTCGCCTTGATGCCAACGGTCCAATCATTGAAGAAGTCGATCGAGGAGTTGATCTGTTGCTGGTAGCCAAGGATCACTTCATCCTGGGTGTAGGGCTTCAAACCCTTGGACGCTACCGCGCGAGGATCCGGGGTGACACCGCTCTCACCGTTGACGATGTTGTCATAGGCACCATCTTCGTAGCTGCCAGTGATGATTGGCGAGCCGTTCGGATTGATGCCATCGTAGGTGAAGTACTCGTCCAGGTAATACGATGCGCTCGCGGCGCGAAGCGCCACGTTGGCAGCGATGGGCAGAGAGTAGCGACCGGCCGATGCGAACAGCTTGCTGCGGCCGTCACCCAGAATGTCCCACGAGAATCCGAAGCGTGGCTGCCAGATATCATCCTGCTTCACGAAGCTGATGCCGTCGGAGTTCTTGTTGTCGAACGAGTCATTGCGGATGCCGGCGTACAGCATGAAGTTGTTGGTGATCTGCCAGTTGTCCTGTACATACCAGGACTTCTGCTTGATTTCGATCGAGCCACCATTGCGGAAGTTCACGCGGTTGGCGTAATCATCTTCCAGATACCAGAGCGCGCCTGCGGAATAGGAGGTGCCCTGTACTGAAGTCCACTTCTCATCGCTGTAGCCAAAGCCGATCTTGTGGTCACCCAGCTGCCAATCGAAGTCGGCACGTGCGCCTTTGCGCTCGTTGCGGCCGCCGAACATGCCTACTGTGCTGGCGACGGCGCAACCGATGCGACGGCCGGTGCCGCCAGTTTCCGAACGGTAATCCAGCACGTACGGGCATGCGCCTTCAGGGCTGTTGATGTTGCCGTCATAGAAGCTGGTCACACCGTCGGGGCTGATCGTGTGTTCCGAGCTGCGGTTGCGCATCTGGCCGTACTGGATCGAGCCCGTCAGATTCTCGGTCAGGTAGCTGGTCCACTTGAAGATGTCGGTCTGACCGCCGGTCTTGCCGATCAATTCGCCGAGATCATTGGTGCGTGCGGGTTCGCCACCAGCGTCGGGCTTGTCATAGAGTGCATTGAAATAGTTGTAGCTGTAGCGACGGCTGTTGTCGAAGCCGGTGTATTCCAGGTGATTGTTCTCATTGAGGTACCAATCGACCTTCAGCAGCCAGTAGGGCGTCTTGGACTCATAGTCGTAGCCGGTCGTTGAAAGCGCAGCAGCACTCGGCGGGCGACCGTTGGTGGTGTACTGCGATCCGCGGTTGCTGTAGCTGCCGGTCTTGGAGTTGCTGAACTGCCCCATCGCGAACACGAAAAGCTTGTCCTCGATCAGCGGGCCACCAGCCCAGACACTGTAGACGTTCGAACTGCTGCTGTTCTTGTCGTAGGAACGGAAAATCGAGCCATCGTTGTAGTAGGTGTCCGGTTCGTTCTCACGCAGCGAGTCAGGAGCGCCTGTCCAGCTGAACCCGCCCTTCCACTCGTTGGTGCCGCGCTTGACGTTGACGCTGGTCACGCCACCGGTCGAAAAGCCGTACTTGGCGCCATAACCACCGGTCTGAATGTCCAACTGGTCGATGGCCTGGTACGGAATCTCCGAGAACGAGAGACTGTCATACAGATTGGTGACGTTGAAGCCATTGACGTAGTAGCTGTTCTCGGCCGCCGACGCGCCGCCGAACGACGCTGGGCCGAAGTACCCGCTGGATGATACGGTGCCGGGAGTCAGCAGCGAGACGCTCGTGACATCGCGGGCGACCGGCAGGGAGTTGAGCTTGTCGGCGGTGAATGTGGTCCGGGATTCGACACTGCCCAGATCAATGGCGTTTGCCGCGCCCAGTGCGCGTACGTTCACGGTCTCCAGGGATGTCGCGCTGCCGGAGGATGCCGACGCGAAAGTGGCCATCGAGGACTGGCCGGCGACCACGGTTACCCGGGTGGTCGCGGTTGGGCTGCCATTGCTGACCGTACTGACCTCGTAGGTTCCGGTTGGCAGCTGCGATACGCGGAAACGTCCGTCGCTACTGACGTTCACCTCGCGCGTTGTGCCCGATGACAGGCTCTTGACCTGAATCTTATCTGCCGAAGTCACGCTGCCGACGATATCGCCGGTGGTGCTCTGGGCGTAGCTGGTGCCTGCCAGGGCACCGAGAACCAGCGCAAGGGCAGTGCGCTTCAGTGTGCGGCCATTGAAGTTGAGATTCATCGTGTTCCTTTGCGGTTGCAGACGGAAATCGGTTCAGTTCAAGTGGCCTGAACGAATTGTTCAGGATGAATGAAACCGTAATCATCGGGCTCCCGTCATGCAACGTTCATCTGGCGCTCATTTTATAAAAAGTGCTGTCCGGCGCCTCATCCTGTTGAATTTGAAGAGAAAATTTTTTTATGTCGATATGTGTCATTGCCTGCGCTTCGATTGGAACTGACATAAATGTGTGGTAACTGATTTCCTTTGGTCGGGGTGGTCTCATTTGTTATCCGCCTTGCGGGCGCGTGCATCGCTCGAGGTCCCACGTCACTGGCGACTGGTCAACATCCACACCGTGGCTGGCACAGTTGGCCCGGCTGTAGAATCGCCGGCCCGGACCCAGTCCCATTCCCCCTCGTTCAACAGGACAAAGCATGAGCATCAAGAGTGACCGTTGGATCCGCCGCATGTCCGAGCAGCACGGCATGATCGAGCCGTTCGAGGCCGGGCAGGTCAAGCAGGCCAATGGCGAGCGCATCGTCAGCTACGGCACCTCCAGCTACGGGTACGACGTCCGTTGCTCGCGCGAGTTCAAGGTGTTCACCAACATCAACTCGACGATTGTCGATCCCAAGCATTTCGATTCGGGCAGCTTCGTCGACATCACGGCCGATGAGTGCATCATCCCGCCGAACAGCTTCGCCCTGGCGCGTACCGTGGAGTACTTCCGCATCCCGCGCGACACCCTGGTGGTGTGCCTGGGCAAGAGCACCTACGCGCGCTGCGGCATCATCGTCAACGTGACCCCGTTGGAACCGGAGTGGGAAGGCCACGTCACCCTGGAATTCAGCAACACCACGCCGCTGCCGGCCCGCATCTATGCCAACGAAGGCGTGGCGCAGATGCTGTTCTTCCAGGCCGCGGCCGATGACATCTGCGAGACGTCGTACCGCGATCGTGGCGGCAAGTACCAGGGCCAGACCGGCGTGACCCTGCCGCGGACCTGATCGCCCGCGTCATTGCATGACGAAAGCGCCGGGCCGTGCCCGGCGTTTTCGCATGGTCCACGCGGTGCGTTCGCCGGGCACGACCCGGCGCTACGTCATTTGCCGCGACCGAACAGCATCGCAATGCCCACGCCCACCAGTGCCACCGGCCACCAGGTCAGCAGCAGCTTGGACAGGTTCAGGTGCGTCCAGCCGAGGTTGCTGGCGAGCATGAACAGGCCGATCAGGATCAGCAGGATGGCGGCAACGAGGTTGAATCGCATCGGGTCGGGCAAGGCTCAGGAACGGGCTGGATATCCTAGCCGTTCCTTCCAGTAGGCGACATGCTGGTCCAGCGCCGCAGGCTCGTAGCGGTGCGCCGGGCCGCTGCCCCAGACCGGGCCGGGCCAGGCCGGATCGCCGTCATGACGGCCGATCACATGGAAGTGCAGCTGGCGCACGATGTTGCCCAGCGCGCCGATATTGATCTTCTCCACGCCGTCGTGGCCCTTCAGGGCCTTGCAGGCGCGGTTGAGCTCGGTGCGCAGCTTGTCCTGCTGCTCGCCGTCCAGCTCGATCCACTCGGTCACCCCGGCCAGGCGTGGTACCAGCACCAGCCAGGGGAATCGTTCGTCGTTCATCAGCCGCACTTGCGACAACGGTCCTTCCGCCACCAGCACGCTATCGGTGGCCAGGCGTGAATCGAGTTCGAATTCGCTCATCCAAGATGCTCCGAGAAGAAGTCCAGGGTGCGTTGCAGCGCCAGGGCGGCGCTGTCTGGATCATACGCATGTCCGACCTCGCGGTTGAAGGCGTGGTCGGCCGGATAGACGAAAGTGGCCATCTGCGGCAGCTTGTCGCGGTGGGCCTGGACGGCCTCCGGCGGGATGCTCCTGTCCTGGGTGCCGAAGTGGAAGATCACCGGCGCCTTGGGTGTCTCATCGAGGAACTGGACGTTGCGTGCGCCGTAGTAGCTGACCGACGGCAGCCCGAGCCGCAGCGCCGACAGCATCGCCACCGTGCCGCCCCAGCAGTAGCCGACGGTGCCGACCTTGCCGTAGGGGGCCAGCCGGGTGGCCGCCGCGCGGACCACTTCCAGCGCCTTCTCCATGCCCAGCGCGCTGACCCTTTCCAGGCCCTGCTTCACGCCGTCGGCGTCGTAGGGCAGGGCATCCGGGTCGGCATCGGGTCCATCGACCAGGTCGAAGAACGAAGGAGCCAGCACCGCATAGCCCTCGGCGGCGAAGCGCTCGGCCACGCCGCGGATGTGCGGGTTGGCGCCAAAAATTTCCTGCACCACCACCAGCCCGCCTCGCGCGGTGCCCTCGGGGAGTGCCTGCCAGGCCCGTACCGTGCCGTGGTGCGTATCCAGGGTGATCCACTCGGCCATCGTCATCTACTCTCGTTGCAGGGACAGGACCGCATTGTCGGTGCTGCGCCGGTTAGCGCGGTGTCAGCGGCTGTGCGCGATCGGGCGGCTGGCCGTTCAGAGCGAGGTCGCCAACCCCGGTATACTGGCGCCCTTTCAGGCCCCGGCCCCCAGGAACCCCTGCCATGCCGGCAGGGGCCCAGGCCCCCAGAGTCCCGCGATTCCATGTCCCAGCTGAACCCCAAAGTCGGCTTCGTCAGCCTTGGCTGCCCGAAGGCCCTTGTCGATTCCGAGCGCATCCTCACCCAGCTCCGCTCGGAAGGCTACGACATCGTCCCGTCCTACGATTCGGCCGACGTGGTGGTGGTCAACACCTGTGGCTTCATCGATTCTGCGGTGACCGAGTCGCTGGACGCGATCGGCGAGGCGATGAACCAGAACGGCAAGGTGATCGTCACCGGTTGCCTGGGCAAGCGCCCGGAGCAGATCCGCGAGGCGTACCCCAACGTGCTGGCGGTGTCCGGCCCGCAGGATTACCAGAGCGTGATGGAAGCGGTGCATGAAGCACTGCCGCCCAAGCACGATCCGTTCGTGGACCTGGTGCCCGACTACGGTATCAAGCTGACCCCGCGGCACTACGCGTACCTGAAGATTTCCGAGGGCTGCAACCACAAATGCAGCTTCTGCATCATTCCGTCGATGCGCGGCAAGCTGGTTTCGCGCCCGGTCGACGAGGTGCTGCGTGAAGCCGAGCGCCTGGTGCGTGGCGGCGTGCGCGAGCTGCTGGTGGTTTCGCAGGACACCTCGGCCTACGGCGTGGACGTGAAGTACGCCGAAAAGATGTGGCGCGACAAGGCCTACCAGACCCGTTTGAAGGCGCTGTGCGAAGGCCTGTCGGAGCTGGATGCGTGGGTGCGCATGCACTACGTCTACCCGTATCCGCACGTGGATGAAGTGGTGCCGCTGATGGCCGAGAACCGCATCCTCCCGTACCTGGATATCCCGTTCCAGCACGCCAGCCCGCGCATCCTGCGCCTGATGAAGCGCCCCGGCGCGGTGGAGAAGACCCTGGAGCGCGTGCAGAACTGGCGCCGTATCGCGCCGGACATCACTGTGCGTTCGACCTTCATCGTCGGCTTCCCGGGCGAAACCGAAGCCGAGTTCGAGGAACTGCTGTCGTTCCTTGACGAAGCGCAGCTGGATCGCGTCGGTGCGTTCGCCTACTCGCCGGTCGAGGGTGCCACCGCCAACGACCTGCCTGACGCCGTGCCGGAAGAGGTGAAGCAGGAACGCCTGGCCCGTTTCATGGGGAAGCAGGCGCAGATTTCCGCCGCGCGCCTGGAAGCCAAGATCGGGACCGTGCAGCAGTGCCTGGTCGATGCCATCGAAGGCGATATCGCCGTGGCCCGCTCCAGGGCCGATGCGCCGGAGATCGACGGCCTGGTGCATATCCAGAACGCCGATCAGGTGCCGCTGCGGGTGGGCGATTTCGTCGACGTGGAAATCACCGAGAGCGACGAGCACGACCTGTACGGCGATGCGCTGCCGGCCAATGCCCGCCCGGCGTTCGACCTCAAGGTACTGTGATCGCAACGGCCGCCGCCGGTGACGGCAGCGGTGTCCGGCGCTTCGTGCCGCCGCCGCGTGCGGCGGTCGATCCGCAGGTGTTCGCGCATCCGTTGTTTGCCGGATTGCAGGATTTCCGGGATCTGCTGCTCGGCCCTCGCTGGCCGTCCATCGCTGCACTTGATGCGCGCCTGCCATTGCCCGGGAAGCGCCTGGTTGAACAGGACGCCGCGCTGCTGGCCGATGGCCTGCACTACGAAGCCCGCATCGCGCAGGGGCGCATCGCCACCCGCGCAGACAACTGGCACGACCTGTTCAATGCGCTGGTCTGGGCCTCATGCCCACAGCTGAAGCGTGCGCTCAATGTGCAGCAGTGCGGGCATATCGAGGCCATGCTTCCTGGCCAGCGCAACCGCGCGCAGGCCGCGTTGACCCAGTTCGACGAAACCGGTGTGATCGTGCGCGTGCGCGATGACTCACTGCGGGCTGCCTGGGATGCACACGACTGGCCCGCGTTGTTTGACCCGGTGAACTGGCAGAGCGATGACATCGCCATCACCGCGGTATTCGGGCATGCGCTGATGGAACAGGCACTGCTGCCGGGGCGATTGCTGGTGGGCAAGTGCGTGGTGGTGTACAGCGATGCCGATGCGGCCTGCGTTGACGCGGTGGCCGTGGCCATCGCCGAGGGCAGGGCGGTGACCGATCCCTTGCAGCTGCGTCCGCTGCCGTTGGCTGGAATCCCGGGGTGGCACGAGGGACAGGATGCCGCCTTCTATCGCAATGCCGACTACTTCCGCCCGCTGCGTGCGGGACGCACATACCCGCCGCCGTTGTAGAGCCGAGCCCATGCTCGGCTGCGTTTGCCCATCAGCCGAGCATGGGCTCGGCTCTACAACGGCTCGTATTCCACGCCGATCACCGCAAAGGTGAACCGCCCGCCGGGCAGCTCCACCGAAAACTCGTCATCCAGCCGCTTCTTCAGCAGCGCACGCGCCAGCGGCGAATCGATGCTGATCCAGCCCAGGCCTGCGTCGGTCTCGTCCGGGCCGACAATGCGGTAGCGGCTGGTGTCGCCACTGTCCACGTTCTCCAGCTCCACCCACGCGCCGAAGAACACCGCCCGCGGATCGGTTGGCGTAGTGTCGACCACGCGCAGTGATTCCAGCCGCTTGGTCAGGTAGCGCACGCGGCGGTCGATCTCGCCCAGCTGCTTCTTGCGGTAGGTGTACTCGGCATTTTCCGAACGGTCGCCTTCTGCGGCGGCTGCGGCCAGTGCTTTCACCACTTCGGGTCGCCGTACCCGCCACAGGTCATCCAGTTCGGCCTTCAGCCGAGCGTGGCCGGAGGCGGTGATCAGGGCGGTGCTCTTTTCTGCAGGGGGACGCCAGCGCGACATGCAATACGACTTCTTTTCCGGAGGACGAACGGAGGGTGGGGTCAGACTCCGCTTCCGCGGGAAGGGCTCTGACCCCAGCAGCGGCGGATCAGATCAGCGCTTGCCGCCGAAGATGCCGCCCAGCAGGCCGCGCACGATCTGGTTGCCCAGCTTGGTGCCGACCGTGCGCGTGGTCTGCTTGGCCATGGTCTCGATCATGCCCTGGCGGCGCTTGGTGCCGAAAATCGCATCCTTGATCGCCTGGCCGAAACCGCCTTCCTGCGCATCGTCCTGTTCGCGGCTGCGCGCGGCTGGCGCCTGCGCCTGCTCGACGCTCTTCTGTGCGCGCTGGGCCAGCAGTTCGGCAGCCGATTCGCGGTTGATCGCGGTGTCGTAGCGACTGCCGACCGGGCTGCCGGCACGCACCTGGGCGCGCTCGGCTTCGGTGATCGGCCCCATCCGGCAGCGTGGCGGCGCGATCATCGTCTGCTGCACCGGCATCGGCACGCCCTTGTCCTGCAGCGTGGAAACCAGGGCCTCACCGGTGCCGAGCTGGCTCAGTACCTTGGCCACGTCCAGCTTCGGGTTCGGCACGAACGTCTCGGCCGCGGTCTTCACCGCTTTCTGGTCGCGCGGGGTGAACGCCCGCAGCGCGTGCTGCACGCGGTTGCCGAGCTGGCCGAGGATGTTGCCCGGCACGTCGTCGGGGAACTGCGAGCAGAAGTACACGCCCACGCCCTTGGAGCGGATCAGGCGCACCACCTGCTCGATGCGCTGCACCAGCGACGGCGGTGCGTCGTCGAACAGCAGGTGGGCCTCGTCGAAGATGAAGACCAGCTTCGGCTTGTCCAGGTCGCCCACCTCCGGCAGTTGTTCGAACAGCTCCGACAGCAGCCACAGCAGGAAGGTGGAATAGAGCTTGGGCTTGAGCACAAGCTGGTCGGCGGCAAGGATGCCGATCATGCCGCGGCCGTCGTGATTGACCCGCATGACGTCGGCCAGTTCCAGGGCCGGCTCACCGAAGAAGTTCTCGCCGCCATCCTGCGCCAGGCGCAGCACCGACCGCTGGATCGCAGCGATCGACTGCGCGCTGACCAGGCCGTATTCGGTGGAAATGTCCTTGCGCTCCTCGGCCACCAGGCCAAGCAGGGCGCGCAGGTCGTCCATGTCCAGCAGCAGCAGGCCACGGTCGTCGGCCAGCTTGAACACGATGTCGAGCACGCCGGACTGGGTGTCGTTCAACTCGAGGATGCGCGCCAGCAGGGTCGGGCCCATCTCGCTGACCGTGGTGCGCACCGGGTGACCCAGCTTGCCGTACAGGTCCCAGAAAATGGTCGGGCTGGCGGCCGGTGCGTAGTCGGCCACGCCGATCTCGGCGGCGCGCTTGAGCAGGTTCTCCGCGCCGGTGCCCGGCACGGCCAGGCCGGACACGTCGCCCTTCACGTCGGCGAGGAATACGGGTACGCCCAGTTGCGAAAAGCCTTCGGCCAGGGTCATCAGGGTCACGGTCTTGCCGGTGCCGGTGGCGCCGGCCACCAGGCCGTGGCGGTTGCCGAGTTTCGGCAGCAGGGTGACGGCCACATCGTCGGTGATGCCTTTGCCGAGCAGAATCGGATCCATGGTCCAGCCCTTGTGGTGAATAGCCCAATGTTAACCGCCGGCGGTGGCAGTCCGAAGGTCGGCTTGCCCCGACCTTGGCGGCGCCGCTACTCTGCCTGCCTGTTTCGCACACAGTGCCATCAATGCCCGTTTCTGTCCTGATTTCCCGCGGTTGGCCGCTGCTGGCCCTGGCCGGCCTGGTTTCCCTGGCGCCCGACGCCCATGCGCAGCGGGTCTCGGCCCGGGACAAGGCGAAGGTGGATGCGCTGCAGCAGCGCATGACCGTCGCCGAGAAGCGCTACAGCGATGCGCTGCTGCTGGTCGCCAATGCCGACCCCAAGGGCAGCAACGAGGCCGACGCCGCGCTGGAGGACATGGAAGACGTTCTCAACGACTGCGTGAAGCAGAAGGGCTGCCAGATGGGCACGCTGCTGGCCAGCTACAAGCGCCTGCTCAAGCACGACGCCGATGCGGCGGGCAGCGATGAGGTGGCCGACGAGGGCGGTGACCGGCTGGAAGCCGACCCCGACCATATCGGCCCGCTTACCGCCGACGTGCCGGAGGCGGCCCGCGCCGCTGCGCTGCTCAACGACAAGCGGCACGCCTTCGACAGCATGGTCGAATACAACCCGGCCGTGCAGGCGGGCATCCGCCGCTGGCTGACCGACATGCGCCCGGCGCTGCTGACCAGCTACGAGAACTACCAGAACCTGCGTGCGGTGATGTGGCCGGAGTGGGAAAAGCGCGGCCTGCCCGAGGCGCTGCTGTTCGGCATCATGGCCAAGGAGTCCAACGGCCGCGTGCATGCCTCCTCGCGCGCCGGCGCCGCCGGCCTGATGCAGTTCATGCCGGCTACCGGCCGCCGCTTCGGCCTTGGCCCGGATGGCACCGGCTTCGACACCCGCTTTGACGCGCGCAGCGCCGCCGAAGCCAGCGCCAGTTACCTCAACGAGCGCCTGCGCGAACTGAACAACAACGTGGAAATGTCGGTGGCCGCCTACAATGGTGGCGAAGGCCGCGCCGCGCGCGTGTTCAAGCAGAGCGCCGGGCAGAGCTTCTGGACCGACAGCGTCTACAACCAGTTCCCCGGCGAGACCAAGGACTACGTGCCGATGGTGATCGCCGCGGCCTGGATCTTCCTGCACCCGCAGCAGTACGGCGTGGAATTCCCGAAGATCAGTGCGCAGCCGGCCACGCTGCGCCTGGCCAAGTCCACCACCATCTACGAACTGACCATCTGCCTGGGCAGCCACGGCACCCGCGATGGCTACATGCGCGCGCTGCGCAACCTCAACCCGCGCTATGAAGCCGACGGCTGGATTCCGGCCGGCACGCTGATCAACGCCACCACCCGCATCGCCGGCCTGTACCAGCGCAACTGCGTCAGCGGCCCGCGTGCCGACCTGGCCCGTACCCTGATCACCGCCGACCTGAACGCGGCGATCAAGCGCCCGGCCGCCGCCGGCTACACCGGCAGCGTGGCCGTGGGCGGCGTGGTGCCGGTGGCCGACGCCGCAGCCTCCACCAGCGTGCCGACCACCCCGGTCGCTCCGGTGGCCGCGCCGCGCCCGGCCGCACGGCCAAAGCCGCCGCGCAGCCACAAGGTGGGCCGGGGTGAAACCCTGGGCGCCATTGCCGCGAAGTTCCAGTGCGATGTGCCGACCCTGGCCCGCGCCAACGGCCTGAAGGCCCCGGCCTACAGCCTGCGCCAGGGCCAGACGCTGAAGCTGCAGGGCTGCGACAAGTAATTCCCACGACCGCTGGAATCTGCAATGGACCTCGAAGACACCCGCAACCTGTTCGCCAACCTCCGCGAAAACACCGACTGGGACATCAAGGGCCCGTTGCTGTGGGGGTACTTCTTCGTGCACTCCACCGCTGAGCCGCTGCAGGCGCTGGCAGAGCACCTGCAGGCGGAGGGCTATACCTTCGTGGAATTGTTCGAGCAGGAGCCGGAAGAGGGCGACGCGCCGTTCCACGTGCTGCATGTAGAGCGCGTGGAGATCCACGACGAAGCCTCGCTGGACCGCCGCAACCAGGAATTCGCAGCGCTGGCCGCGGAGAAGGGCGTGGAAGACTACGACGGCATGGACGTCGGTCCGGCCCCGGTCCTGCAGTAACGCGCTTCTGGCTGTAGAGCCGAGCCCATGCTCGGCTTCCTTTGCCCACAGAAATGCATGGCCGGTTGCAGCCAGTAGCCGAGCATGGGCTCGGCTCTACATGTACCTCAGCGCAGCTTCGCCAGCGCCTGGCCCAGCTGCACCGGGCTTTCAGCGGCCAGCTGCGGGGCGAACTCAGCCACGCCCGGCGGCAGCAGCACGATCACGGTCGAACCGTAGTTGAAGCGCGCCATCTCGGCAAAGCGCTCCAGCCTGATGCCCCGGCCGCGGTAGTCCTTGCGCGTGATGCGGTCGCCATAATGCGGAATTTCCTCGCCGCTCCACACGGTTTCGACGCCCGATACCAGCAACGCACCCACCATCACGCTGACCATCGGGCCGAAGCTGGTGTCGAAGTGGCAGACCAGGCGCTCGTTGCGGGCGAACAGGCGCGGCACGCCGTTCACTGCGGCCGGGCCGACGCTGAACAGGCGGCCCGGCACGTGCACGGTCTCGCGCAGGGTGCCGGTCCACGGCATGTGCACGCGGTGGTAGTCGCGCGGCGACAGGTACACGGTCGCGTACAGGCCGTCGTTGTACGGTTTGGCATCCTCGTCACTGCCCAGCAGTTCGGCGGCGGTGAACGATTGGCCCTTGGCCTGGAAGATGCGGCCGGCCTCGATCCTGCCGAGCTGGCTGATGCGGCCGTCGGCCGGCATCACCAAGCTGCGCGGATCGGCGTCGGCCACGCGCGCGCCCGGCTTCAGCGCGCGGGTGAAGAACTGGTTGAAGGTCGCATAGCTGCGCGGGTCCGGGTTGGCCGCTTCGTCCAGGTTCACGTTGAACTTGCGGGTGACCGTGTCGATCAGCCAGCGCGACACGCGCGGATCGTCCGAGTACGCCAGCGAACGCGCCATCGAAGACAGCAGGCGGTGGGGCAGGGCGTACGTCAGGGCGGTGGTGAGGCTCATGGGGCGGTTTTCTCGGTCAGCTTCTGCAGGTCGCGGGCGATCGCCGGCGCGTTGAACGGGGGGCGTACCAGGCCCGCAAGGCGGCCCTGCGGGTCGAGCACGGCCAGGCTGGCCGAATGCTCGACGGTGTAATCCTCGGGGTTCTCGTCGAAGTGCTTGCCCGGCACCTTCTGGAACACGAAACCGAGCGAGGTGGAGAAGCGCTCCAGCGACGGGATATCGGCGGTGGCGGCCAGGGTGTCCTTGTGGAAGCCGTGCGAGTATTCGCCGAGCCGGGTGGCGCTGTCACGATCCGGGTCGACCGAGATGAACAGCACGCGCGGGCGCAGGCTGTCGGGCAGGGCCTCCCACTGGTTCTGCGCGCCAGCCAGCTCGGCCAGGGTGGTCGGGCAGACGTCCGGGCAGAAGGTGAAGCCCAGGAACACCAGCGTCCAGTGGCCCTTCAGCTCGCCCGGTATCAGGCGGGTGCCGTCGGACTGGGCCAGGTTGAAGTCGGGCAGTTCGCGCGGCTGCGGGTACAGCGTGATCGCTTCGGTGGCCGGGGCATTGGCTGGCGGCTTCGGCGCAAACACCTGCTGGGCGGCCAGCAGGCCCAGGCCCGCCGCCAGGGCGATCAGCAGGATGATGCCGGCATTGCGATTGAACATGGGTGCCCCCGCGCGAAGTGGGCTCCATCATACCGGGTGAGGCCGGATCGTTTCCGCCGCAACGGATGCTGCCGCGGGCGCCAGCCCCTATAATCGGGGCCCACTTTGCCCGCAGTACCGCCATGACCGCTGAAACGGCCGCCGAACTCCACACGATCATCGATCTGATCCGCTACGGCACCAGCCGTTTCAACGAAGCCGGGCTGACCTTCGGTCACAGCTACGACAATGCGCTGGACGAGGCCACCCAGCTGGTGCTGCACAGCCTGCACCTGCCGCACGATCTGGGCCCGGCCTATGGCCAGGCGCGCCTGCTGCAGGCCGAAAAGCTGCGCGTGCTGGAACTGTTCCAGCGTCGAATCGATGAACGCATCCCGGCCGCCTACCTGACCGGTGAGGCCTGGTTCGCCGGCCTGAGCTTCAAGAGCGACAAGCGCGCGCTGGTGCCGCGTTCGCCGATCGCCGAACTGATCGAATGCGGCTTCGAGCCGTGGCTCGCCGGCCGCGATGTCAGCCGTGCGCTGGACCTGTGCACCGGTTCGGGCTGCATCGCCATCGCCATGGGCCACTACTACCCGAACTGGGAAGTGGATGGCGTCGACCTCAGTGACGAAGCACTGTCGCTGGCCGAGGAAAACAAGGAACGCCTGCAGGCGCACAACGTCACCCTGATCAAGTCGGACCTGTTCAACGGCCTGACCGGCCGCCACTACGACCTGATCGTCACCAACCCCCCGTACGTCACCAACGACGAGACCGACGCCCTGCCGCAGGAATACTCCTACGAGCCGGAGATGGGCCTGCGTGCCGGCGACGACGGCCTGGACCTGGTGCTGAAGATCCTGCGTGACGCGCCGCTGCACCTGAGCGAGGACGGCCTGCTGATCTGCGAAGTGGGCGAATCCGAGCAGCACCTGATCAAGCTGCTGCCGGAAGTCGATTTTTCCTGGATCGAGTTCAAGGTCGGCCAGATGGGTATCTTCGCGGTCGAATGCCGCGAGCTGATCGCCCACAGCGCACGCATCACCGAACTGGCGGCGCAGCGCCCGTGAGCTCCAATTCGTTCGGCAAGCTGTTCACCGTCACCACGTTCGGCGAGTCGCACGGGCCGGCCATCGGCTGCGTGATCGATGGCTGCCCTCCGGGGCTGGCACTGGACGCGGCCGAATTCGCCCACGACCTGCAGCGCCGTGCCACCGGCAAGAGCCGGCACACTTCCGCGCGGCGCGAGGCCGACGAGGTCGAGATCCTCTCTGGCGTGTACGAGGGCCTGACCACCGGCACCCCGATCGCGCTGCTGATCCGCAACACCGACCAGCGCAGCAAGGACTACGCCAACATCGGCCAGCAGTTCCGGCCGGGCCATGCCGACTACAGCTACTGGCACAAGTACGGCATCCGTGACCCGCGCGGTGGCGGCCGTTCCTCGGCGCGCGAAACCACCATGCGCGTAGCCGCCGGGGTGGTCGCCAAGAAGTGGCTGGCCGAGCGCTTCGGCGTGACCGTGCGCGGCTACCTGTCGCAGCTGGGCGACATCACCCCGGCCGGTTTCGACTGGTCGGCGGTGGAAGACAACCCGTTCTTCTGGCCGCACGCTGCACAGGTGCCCGAACTGGAGGCGTACATGGACGCGCTGCGCAAGTCCGGAGATTCGGTCGGTGCGCGCGTGGACGTGGTGGCCGACAACGTGCCGCCGGGCTGGGGCGAGCCGATCTACGGCAAGCTCGATGGCGAACTGGCTGCCGCGCTGATGAGCATCAACGCGGTGAAGGGCGTGGAGATCGGTGACGGTTTTGCCAGCGCTGCACAGAAGGGCACCGAACACCGTGACCTGCTGACCCCGCAGGGCTTCGTCAGCAACCACGCCGGCGGCATCCTTGGTGGCATTTCCACCGGCCAGCCGGTGGTCGCGTCGATCGCGTTGAAGCCGACCTCCAGCCTGCGCCTGCCGGGCCCGTCGCTGGATACGGCCGGCAATGTGGTCGAAGTGGTCACCACGGGCCGCCACGACCCCTGCGTCGGCATCCGTGCCACCCCGATCGCCGAGGCGATGATGGCGATGGTGCTGATGGACCAGGCGCTGCGCCATCGCGCGCAGTGTGGCGATGTCGGCACGGTCACCCCGCGCATTCCCGGGCAGATCGATGGCTGATACGCGGCCGACCGTGTGGGTGAGCCAGCCGCTGATCGATGCGGCCATCGCGCCGCTGCGCGATCGCGTGCAGCTGCGCAGCACCGACACCGTCACCGCCTGGGCGCCGGACCAGATCGCCGAACAACTGGCCAGCGCCGACGGCGCGATCATCACGCTCAACGAGCGCATCGGCGCGGCCCAGGTGGCCGGCGCCGCGCAGCTGCAGGTGATCGCCAATGTCGGGGTGGGCTACAACAACCTGGATGTGGACGCGCTCAGCGCGGCCGGCATCCTGGCCAGCAACACGCCGGACGTCCTGACCGAAACCACCGCCGATCTCGGTTTCGCCCTGCTGATGGCCACCGCGCGCCGCATTACCGAGTCCGAGCGCTGGCTGCGCGAAGGGCAGTGGCAGCAGTGGTCGTTCCAGACCATGCTCGGTGCCGATATCCACGGCAGCACGTTGGGCATCCTTGGCATGGGCCGCATCGGCCAGGGCATCGCTCGTCGCGGCGCGCACGGTTTCGGCATGAAGGTGCTGTACCACAACCGTTCGCAGCTGCCGGCGGCGACCGAGGCGGAATTGGGCGCGACCTATGTGGATCTGGATACGCTGCTGGCACAGTCCGACCACCTGCTGCTGGTGCTGCCGTACACGCCGGCCTCGCATCATCTGATCGATGCCGCCGCACTGGCGAAGATGAAGCCGTCGGCGACGCTGGTGAATATCGCCCGCGGTGGCCTGGTCGATGAGATCGCGCTGGCCGACGCGCTGGCCAACGGTCGCCTGGCTGCGGCGGGCCTGGATGTGTACGAAGGCGAGCCAACGGTACGCCCGGAACTGCTGGCGCTGCGCAACGTCGTGCTCACTCCGCATATCGGCAGCGCCTCGCTGGCCACGCGCACGGCGATGGTACAGCTGGCCGTGGATAACCTGGTTGCTGGGCTCGGCCTGGACGGCGGCCCGTCGCGCATGCCGAGCGCGATCAACGCTGATGCGGCGATGGCCGCGCGCGTGACGCTGGGCAAAAAAACCGGGAAACGATAGGGAACCTCCGCGCGCCCCGCTTGAGGAGGTTCCCCGAACCCAGCTGTCGTGCGTGTTTTTCCCCATTCCCGTTTTCGTGAGAGTTCCCCCATGAGCAATGCACAGCGCAGTTTCCACGTCGCCGTCGTCGGTGCCACCGGCGCCGTCGGCGAGACCATGTTGTCGATCCTGGCCGAGCGTGATTTCCCGGTCGGCACCCTGAGCGTTCTCGCCTCCGAGCGTTCGGCCGGCGGCGAGATCGAGTTCAACGGCCAGAAGGTCAAGGTCCAGGACCTGGCCACCTTCGATCCCACCGGCGTCGAGATCGCCCTGTTCTCGGCCGGTGGCAGCGTGTCCAAGGAATACGCACCGAAGTTCGCCGCAGCAGGCGCGGTGGTGATCGACAACTCCTCGGCCTTCCGTTACGACGATGACGTGCCGCTGGTGGTGTCCGAGGTCAACCCGGAACAGGTCACCAACCGTCCGCGCGGCATCATCGCCAACCCGAACTGCTCGACCATGCAGATGCTGGTGGCGCTGGCACCGCTGCACCGCAAGTACGGCATCGAGCGCATCAATGTGTCCACCTACCAGTCGGTGTCCGGAGGCGGCCGCTCGGCGATGGAGGAACTGGGCAAGCAGACCGGCCAGCTGCTCAGCTTCCAGGAGATCGATCCGAAGCGTTTCCCGGTGCAGATCGCCTTCAACCTGATCCCGCACATCGATGACTTCCAGGACAACGGCTTCACCAAGGAAGAAATGAAGCTGATCTGGGAGACCCGCAAGATCCTCGGCGATGACGGCATCCTGGTGAACCCGACCGCGGTGCGCGTGCCGGTGTTCTACGGCCACTCCGAGTCGGTGGCGATCGAGACCCGAGACAAGGTCACGGTCGCCGAAGCGCGCGCGCTGCTGGAGCAGTCGCCGGGCATCGAAGTGGTGGATCGCCACGAGGCCGGTGGTTACCCGACCCCGGTCACCCACGCCTCAGGCACCGACGCGGTGTACGTCGGCCGCATCCGCGAGGACCTCTCGCACCCGCGTGGCCTGAACCTGTGGATCGTGTCGGACAACGTGCGCAAGGGCGCAGCCCTGAATGCCGTACAGCTGGCCGAGCTGGTTGCCGCCGAGCAGCGTTGATGGAGAGGCCGGGCAATGCCCGGCCTTTTCTGTAGAGCCGAGCCTACGCTCGGCTCAGGCCATGCAGCCGAGCATGGGCTCGGCTCTACATGGGTGCGGACCTTGGTCCGCACGCTTTATAGTGTCGCCCATGAATAAACGGGCCAGGGGCGCAAAGCGCCCGCTCACCTATCTTTCCGCAGCGCTGCTCGCCTTGGCCAGCAGTTCGGCGCTCGCCCTGGGGTTGGGCGACATCCGCGTCCTGTCCAGGCCGGGCCAGCCCCTGCTGGCAGAAATCCCGGTCGTTTCGGCCGATCCGTCCGAACTGGAAAACCTGCGGGTGGCCTTGGCCTCGCCGGTCACTTTCGAGCGTGTCGGCCTGCAGCGGCCGACCGGACTGGTCAGCGAACTGCAGTTCGAGCTGACCCGCGACACGCAGGGCAGAGCGGTGGTGCGGGTGACCTCGCAGGCACCGGTGGAGACGCCGTCGCTGAGCTTCCTGATCGAAGCCGACTGGGGCCAGGGCCGCCTGGTGCGCGAGTACTCGGCGCTGGTCGATGCGCCGCCCAGTGCGCTGGCCGTGGCCGAGCCCGAAATCGTCGCGCCGGCAGGCACGCTCTCCAATACGATCGTGCGCGAACCTGCACCGGCTTTGGCAACGGTGCCAGCCGCAGAGGCGCCCGCTGCGCCGCCATCTGCGGTGGCGGCTGCAGCAGCACGCCCGCGTGCGGCCTCCGCGCCGGTCGCTGCACCGGCGGCCGATGGCAGCGTCACCGTACAGCGCGGTCAGACCCTGTCGCAGATCGCCAGGGTGGTGGCGCGTGGCAACCAGGTCAGTCGCGACCGCGCGATGATCGCCCTGCTGCGTGCCAATCCCGAAGCCTTCATCCGTGGCAACGTCAACCTGCTCAAGCAGGGCGCGGTGCTGCGCATGCCGGGCAGCGATGCGCTTGCGGCGGTCGACGCCGCCGAAGCGGCGGCGCTGGTGCGCGAGCACGCCGCGCAATGGCGTCAGGCGCGTACCGTGCCGCAACCGGCGGGCATGCTCGCACCGGTTGCCAGGGCGGCAGCCACGAACGCTTCTTCCCCGGCTGCGGCCAACGGGCCACGACTTGAGATCGCTCCGGCGCTGGCGTCCGACGCCGCGCACGCGGGCACAACCACCGGCACCGCTGCCGGCAGCGAGGGTGACATGCTGGGCAATGAACAACTGCGCCAGGCGCGTGAGGACATCGCCACCCGCGATGCCGAGATCGGTGAACTGAAGCAGCGCGTGGCCGACCTGGAGAAACTCAGGGAACAGCAGCAGTCGCTGATCGCGATGAAGGACAACGACCTGGCCGCTGCGCAGCAGCGCCTGGCGCAGGCGCCGGGTGTTCGTGATGCGGCGACACCGTGGTACTGGCTGGGGCTGCCGGTACTGCTGCTGGTGGCGGGGGCGGCCTGGCTGCTGCGTCGTCGCAAGCCGTCGCCGTTGCCTCCGCTGCGTGAGGAAGACGATGCCGCCGGCCTGGCCGCAGCGGTGCCGGCAGGTGCCGCGCTGGATGCGCTGGCCGAGCAGTCCTCGTGGTCGTCGCCTGATGCCGGCAACGGCCGCCAGGAACCGGCGATGCCTGCGTGGGCGACCGGAACCGAAGTGCACGACGTGGTGGTCGCCGAACCCACCGCTGAGCACGCGGTGCGGGCCGACCAGGAGTCCGACACGCTGCGCGACCAGGACGCGGTGGCATTGCCCGAAGCGGTGACCGATCTGCCGCGCTGGGACGATCCCGCAACCACCGGCGACGAGGTGGTCCCGGCCGAGCCGCTGCAGGACGATCGCGTTGTACCGCAGGTGCCGGCCGAAGTGGTGGTGCCCGACTACGCACTGCATGCCGAACGGCAGCCGCAGTTCCGCGGGGTGTTCGATCTGCCGGCCGACGCGCATGAGAACCCGTCTCCGGCGGATGCCGCAGGTCCCGAAGCCATCGACGGCATCGACCGTGTCAGCATCGAGGCTGCTCATTCCGACGACACCGCGTCGAGCGCACCCGCGCCTGCCGATGACGCGGGCTGGTCGCCACGTGCCGGCCAGGAGCGCCTGGAACTGGCCATTGCCTACCTCGATCTGGGTGACGCGCAGACGGCGCGCACCTTGTTGCTGGAAGTGGCCGAGGGCGGTGACCTGCACAGCCAGACGCAGGCCCGCGAACTGCTTGCCCGCCTGCCGTGACCGAACCCGCCGACAAGGACCCTGCCATGAGCCGCGAGCGCCGTATCGACTACGTTGAATTCGCCTCCAGCGACCCGGCCGCCAGCCGTGCCTTTTTCGAAACGGCGTTCGGCTGGTCATTCGTCGACTACGGCAGCGACTACACGGCTTTCGACGATGGCCGCCTGCAGGGCGGCTTCTTCCGTGGCCAGCCGCAGCGGGCCGACGACAGCGGTGCACCGCTGCTGGTGCTGTATGCCGACGATCTGGCTCCGGTCGAGGCCGCCGTGCGCGACGCCGGCGGCCAGATCGTACGCCCGGTGTTTTCCTTCCCCGGTGGCAGCCGCTTCCAGTTCGTCGAGCCCGGTGGCAACGAACTGGCGGTCTGGTCCGAACGCGATCCGGCCTGAGCGCCGCCCCACCCGCAACATCGAGGTAGCACATGCGTTATGCGCTTGGCGTCGAGTACGACGGCAGCGATTTCAGGGGCTGGCAGAACCTGGGCGAGGGTGGTCCCAGCGTGCAGGCCAGCCTCGAGCAGGCCTTGTCATCGGTGGCGGATGCGCCGCTGCAGGTGGTCTGCGCCGGCCGCACCGATGCCGGTGTGCACGGCCAGTGTCAGGTCGTGCATTTCGACACTGACGTGGTGCGTGACCCGCGCGCCTGGATGCTCGGCACCACCACCCGCCTGCCGCGTTCGATCGCGGTGCGCTGGTGCGTGCCGGTGGCCGATGATTTTCATGCGCGCTTCTCGGCACGTGCGCGCCGCTACCGCTATCGGCTGCTCAACCGCGAGGTGCGGCCCGCGCTGGATCGGCAGACCCTGAGCTGGGAGCGCCGCGCGCTGGATGAGACCCTGATGCACGCCGCCGGCCAGGCCCTGCTCGGCGAGAACGATTTCAGCGCGTTCCGTTCGGTGCAGTGCCAGGCGCTGCATGCCCGGCGTGAGCTGCAGTCATTGCAGGTCAGCCGCCAGGGCGAAGTGATCGAAGTCGCAGTGCGTGGCAATGCATTTCTTCATCACATGGTCCGCAATATCGTCGGATCGTTGATCCTGGTGGGCAGCGGCGAAAAACCGGTGGAATGGATCGCCGAACTGCTGGCTGGGCGCGACCGCACCGTAGCTGGTCCCACCGCACCGCCGCAGGGCCTGGTGTTTCTTGGGCCCCTGTACCCCGACAACTGGCATCTGCCCGCCGAGGTCACGCTATGAGCCGTTCCTACTACCGTACACGCATCAAGTTCTGTGGAATGACCCGCGCCGGCGATGTCCGCCTGGCCGGTGAGCTGGGCGTGGACGCGGTGGGTTTCATCTTTGCCCGCGAGAGCAGCCGCCGGGTCGCGCCTGCCGAGGCGCGCGCGATGCGCCAGGCAATCGCGCCGATGGTCGACGTGGTTGCGCTGTTCCGCAACAACAGCAAGGAAGAAGTGCGCGAGGTGCTGCGCACGGTACGACCGACGCTGCTGCAGTTCCATGGCGAGGAGGACGAGAGCTTCTGCCGCAGCTTCAACATGCCGTACCTGAAGGCGATCGCCATGGGGGGGCGCGAAGAGGTCAATGCCCGCACCCTGCAACTGCGCTATCCCAGCGCTGCCGGCTTCCTGTTCGACAGCCACGCGCCGGGTGGCGGTGGCGGCACCGGCGTGGCGTTCGACTGGGGCCGCGTCCCGACCGGATTGCATCGGCCGTTCCTGCTGGCCGGTGGCCTGAACCCGGAAAACGTCTACGACGCCGTGCTGGCGACGCTGCCGTGGGGCGTGGACGTCTCCAGCGGTATCGAACTGGAGCCGGGCATCAAGGACGGTTACAAGATGCGCACCTTCGTCGAGGAAGTGCGGCGCGCCGATTGCACCGTCCTGGAGTGATCCGCGTCACCTGAGGGGCGCCGGGATGTCATCGTCGACGGTGAGCCTTGCAGCAGACCCCCTCAACCAGGGACTGTCCGCCGACGGCATCGTCGGTCGCCACACCGCTGCCGCCCTGGCGGCGGGGCGTGTGCAGGGTCATGAACCCGCAGCGGCTGTGCCCAAAGGGCCGTCGCTCAACGATGCATCGCATCCGGACCACGCACTGCACAACGCTGGCCGCAGCAAGCTTCCCAGCGTGTTTTCCGAAGAGGCTGCGGCCAATATCACCCTGCATGCAAAGCAGAACGGTATCGACGCGGCCCACAAGCTGCAGAGCATCACGGTGCAGGATGGCAAGCCGTTCGTGATGGGCACGACGCCGGGCTTCCGCACCGCTGTCGATCTGGCCCAGGCGCTGCCGTCGCTGGAGCAGACCAGTGCCAAGCTGCTGGCAGATCCGTCGCACCAGCAGCAGGTGCATGAGGAGCAGCAGCGGGTCGCGATGGGCGGTCGCTGAGGCCTGCGTTGCCGGCTCCGGGAGGTGAATGCCGCCCGGGGCCTCGTCTCATCGCAGTTGCGCTGCTGCCCAGTCGGCCAGGGCGTCTACCCGTGCATCGGCCGGGCCATCCGGCCGCGCCAGCACCCAGAAGCCGCCGGTGGCCGCAAACCCCCACGGTGCGACCAGCCGGCCTGCTGCCAGATCTTCGGCCACCAGCGGCTCGGGCGCGATTGCCGGGCCCAGCCCGGCCACGGCTGCTTCCAGCAGGTAATAGAGATGTTCGAAAGCGGTGCCCAGCTGCAGCTTTGACGGGTCCAGGCGGTGTGCCTGCGCCCAGGCGGGCCAAGCCTGTGGACGTGACGTGGTGTGCAGCACGGTTTCCTGGAGCAGTGCCGAGGGCGGTGCCTGCCGCAGGCGCTGCGCCGCCGGATGTGACGGGGCCACCACCACACCGACCCGTTCCGGTGCCAGCTCGCGGACCTGCCAGCCGCGTGGCCACGGTCCCTGCGCCAGCAACAGCACGGCGTCCAGCGCCGCCTGCGCTTCGGTGAAACTGCCGTCCAGCGCCGACCACTGCAGGCGCACGCCGGGCAGGGCAGCCTGCAGCACGGGCAGGCGCGGAATCATCCAGCGTGCCAGTACGCTGCCGCTGCAGCCCAGTACCAGTGCTGGGGAGGCCGCGGGCCGCCGCAGCTCGCGCACGCAGCCTTCGATCCCGGCGAAGGCCTCGCTGCACGCTGCCTGCAGGCGCGTGCCCGCAGCGGTCAGGCGCAGGCCGCGACCGGCACGCTGGAACAGCGCCAGGCCGAGGTGATCCTCCAGCAGCTTCAGTTGCCGGCTGACCGCGCCGTGGGTGACGTGCAGGTCCTGTGCGGCGCGCCCGACGCCGCCAAGGCGGGCAGTGGCTTCGAACGCGCGCAGCGCATTGAGGGGAGGCAGCAGGGAGCGGCTCACGTGAGATTTCCTGACGATATGTGCCAGATAATATCCATTTTCCGGTCATGACCCGTGCGCTAGAGTATCCACCTGTCTGAACCACCGGTCGTATCCATGTCTGCCTCCCCCATTGCCGACTACCACGCCTTCCCGGATGCCCAGGGCCACTTCGGCCGCTACGGCGGCAGCTTCGTCGCCGAAACCCTGGTCGGCCCGCTGCAGGAACTGGCCCAGGCCTATGACCAGGCCCGCCAGGACCCCGCGTTCCAGGCGGCCTATGACCGCGACCTGGCGCACTACGTGGGCCGGCCGAGCCCGATCTATCACGCCCAGCGCCTGAGCGATCACGTCGGCGGCGCGCAGATCCTGCTCAAGCGCGAGGACCTGAACCACACCGGTGCGCACAAGATCAACAACACCA
Source organism: Stenotrophomonas maltophilia group sp. msm1 (assembly GCF_032025805.1). NCBI lineage: Bacteria > Pseudomonadati > Pseudomonadota > Gammaproteobacteria > Lysobacterales > Lysobacteraceae > Stenotrophomonas > Stenotrophomonas maltophilia group sp. msm1. The sequence goes on along the minus strand of NZ_JAVSKH010000002.1, from coordinate 32,765 downwards.
TCGGCCAGGCACTGCTGGCCGCACGCATGGGCAAGAAGCGCATCATCGCTGAGACCGGTGCCGGCCAGCATGGCGTGGCCAGTGCCACCGTTGCCGCGCGTCTGGGCCTGGAATGCGTGGTCTACATGGGCGCCACCGACATCGAGCGGCAGAAGATCAACGTCTACCGCATGAAGCTGCTCGGTGCGACGGTGGTGCCGGTCACCTCCGGCTCGGCCACCCTGAAGGACGCGCTCAACGAAGCGATGCGCGACTGGGTGACCAACGTGCAGGACACCTTCTACATCATCGGCACCGTGGCTGGACCGGACCCGTACCCGCGCATGGTGCGCGACTTCAATGCCATCGTCGGCCGCGAAGCGCGTGAGCAGATGCTGGCCGAGTACGGCCGCCTGCCCGATGCGATCACCGCCTGCGTCGGCGGCGGCAGCAATGCCATCGGCCTGTTCCACGCCTTCCTCAACGATCGCCAGGTCGAGATCGTCGGCGCCGAAGCCGCCGGTGATGGCATCAGTACCGGTCGCCATGCCGCCTCCATCGCGGCAGGCCGCCCCGGCGTGCTGCACGGCAACCGCACGTACGTGCTGTGCGACGATGACGGCCAGATCATCGAGACCCATTCGGTGTCGGCCGGCCTGGACTATCCGGGCGTCGGCCCGGAGCACGCGTTCCTGGCCGATACCGGCCGCGCGCGCTACCTCGGCATCACCGACGAGGAAGCGCTGCAGGCCTTCCATCTGCTGGCGCATACCGAGGGCATCCTGCCCGCGCTGGAATCCAGCCATGCGCTGGCACAGGCAATCAAGCTGGCGCGTGAGCGTCCGCGTGACCAGATCGTGCTGTGCAACCTGTCCGGCCGCGGCGACAAGGACGTGCACACCATCGCCGCGCGCGAAGGGCTTGTGCTGTGAATCACGTGCTGCGCCACGGCGGGGCGCTGGTGCTGGTGATCGGCATGGGCGGCTGCACGCCGCCCGATCCACCGGTGCTTGCCCCGGCGCCGGCCGCCCCCGCGGCGATCGCCCCGGCACGCGAACCGGCCAGCAACGACGATGAGGCCGCACATCGCCCGATCGAGGGCGCGGCGATGTCCACGGCAGGCGACGGCGGCGAGGACCAGGCGGCCCGGGCGGTGGTGTCGGTGGCCCTGGACCATGCCGGTGAGGTGCTGATCGGCCAGCCCTTCAGCGAACTGCAGGGCGAGGCGCAGTGGCACTCGGCCGGGCTGGGCGAGTCGACCGCTGGGCGTTGCGAGTACTACGAGCGCGGCACGCTGCCCGAGGGCGTGGCGATGATGGTGCAGGACGGCGACGTGGTGCGCTTCGACCTGGCCCCCATCGACGATTCCGGCCAGGTGGTGCTGCAGCCGGGGCCGTTCGGCCTTCATCTGGGCATGCCACGCGCGCAGGCACTCCAGCAGTTGCCCAAGGGCGTTTCCACGCAACCCTATGGTGATGATGCGGAGGCCGGCGAGAGCCTGCTCTGGCAGGACCCCGGTTCCGACCTGGCGATCCGTGTGGAGATCGTCGACGGCACCATCTCCCGAATGTACTGGGGCGCCAGCGGCGCCGTTGACCTGATCGAAGGATGTACCTGACATGTCCGTATCCCGACTCGATGCCTGCTTCCAGCGCCTGCGCGAACAGCAGCGCAAGGCGCTGATTCCCTTCATCACCGCAGGTGATCCCTCGCTGGAAGCCACCGTGCCGGTCATGCACGCGCTGGTCGATGCTGGTGCCGACGTGATTGAACTGGGCGTGCCGTTCTCCGATCCGATGGCCGATGGCCCGACCATCCAGCGTAGTTCCGAACGCGCGCTGGCGCGGGGAGCCGGCAGCCGCTATGTGCTGCAGGCGGTGGCGCAGTTCCGGGAGCGTGATGCGCACACCCCGGTTGTGCTGATGGGCTACCTGAACCCGGTGGAGATCCACGGCTACGCTGCCTTCGCCGGGGCGGCCGTGCAGGCCGGCGTGGACGGGGTGCTGCTGGTCGACCTTCCGCCGGAAGAAGCCGTTGAAGCGCAGCAGGCCTTCGATGCAGCGGGCCTGGCGCTGGTCCTGCTGGCGTCGCCGACCACCAGCCAGGCGCGTGCCGACAAGCTGCTGGCCCTGGCCCGTGGCTACCTTTATTACGTCAGCTTTGCCGGCGTGACCGGCGCCTCCGAGCGTCTGGACAGCGACGCCGCCAGCGCCCGCCTGCAGGCGTTGCGCGCGCGCGCCTCGGTGCCGGTGGTGGCGGGCTTCGGCATCAAGGACGCCGGCAGTGCCGCAGCCATGGCCCGCCAGGCGGATGGCGTGGTGGTCGGAAGTGCGCTGGTGGCGGCGCTGGCCGAAGCGGGCTCGGCTGAAGACGCGGCCCAGCGTGCGCGGGCGTTCCTCGCCCCGCTGCGGCAGGCGCTGGACGCGTAGCGGTAATGCTGGCCGCTGGCCGGCATCGTCCGTACCCACCCGCGTGCAGGGCCGCCGGCCAGCGGCCGGCACCGCGCAGCACCTAAACGTACGTCCCAGCATGGTTTTTCCGGCTGCCCCGTAGCTGGCAAGGGGGTGCACGGCCGGGGAAAGCGGAGCTAGACTGTCCGCCTTTGCGGCCCATGGGCCGCCCTGAACGGAAGTGTCCTCCCGCATGAGTTGGCTCAGCAAGTTGATGCCGTCCGGCATCCGCACCGACAACACCCCCAGCAAGAAGCGCAGTGTCCCCGAGGGCCTGTGGGAAAAGTGCAGCAACTGCGGCAGCGCGTTGTACCGTCCGGAACTGGAAGAGAACCTGGAGGTCTGCCCGAAGTGCGGCCACCACATGGCGATCCGCGCGCGTGCGCGCCTGGCGGCCCTGTTCGACGCCGACAGCACCACCGAGATCGGTGCGCGCCTGGGACCGACCGACCTGCTCAAGTTCAAGGATCAGAAGAAGTACAGCGAGCGCATCAAGATCGCGCAGAAGAACACCGGCGAATACGACGCGCTGATCGCCATGCGCGGCCTGCTCAAGGGCCGTGCGCTGGTCGCCTCGTCGTTCGACTTCGCCTTCATGGGGGGCTCGATGGGCTCGGTGGTGGGCGAGCGTTTCGCGCTGGCCGCAGAAACCGCGGTCGAGATCGGTGCGCCTTACGTGTGCTTCTCGCAGAGTGGCGGCGCGCGCATGCAGGAAGGCCTGTTCTCGCTGATGCAGATGGCCAAGACCTCCGCTGCGCTGGGCAAGCTGCGTGAAGCCGGGCTGCCGTACATCTCGGTGCTGACTCATCCGACCACCGGCGGCGTTTCGGCGTCGTTCGCGATGCTGGGCGACATCAACATCGCCGAACCGCAGGCACTGATCGGCTTCGCCGGCCCGCGCGTGATCGAGCAGACCGTGCGCGAGAAGCTGCCGGAAGGTTTCCAGCGTTCGGAGTTCCTGCTGGAGCACGGTGCCATCGACCAGATCTGCGATCGCCGCGAACTGCGCGACCGCCTGTCCGATCTGCTCGCCATGCTGGGTCGGCAGCCCGCGCCGCAGGTAGCCTGATGGGTGCCCGCAAGTACTTCGGCACGGACGGCATCCGTGGCCGGGTCGGGCAGGGCGTGATCTCGGCCGACTTCGTGCTGCGCTTGGGCAATGCGCTGGGCCGTGTCCTGCTCGCCCAGCGTGGCCAGGACGGACGCCGGCCGATCGTGGTGATCGGCAAGGACACCCGCATTTCCGGCTACATGTTCGAGGCGGCGCTGGAGGCCGGCCTGGTCGCCGCCGGTGCCGACGTGCAGCTGCTGGGTCCGATGCCGACCCCGGCGGTGGCGTTCCTGACCCGCACGCTGGGCGTGGACGCCGGCATCGTCATCAGCGCCTCGCACAACCCGCATTACGACAACGGCATCAAGTTCTTCTCGGCCCAGGGCGAGAAGCTCGACGATGCCACCGAGCTGGCCCTGGAGGCGGCGCTGGACGTTCCGTTCACCACCGCCGAATCGGAAAAGCTGGGCAAGGCATTCCGTGCACGCGAAGCGGTCGGCCGCTACATCGAATTCTGCAAGGCCAGCGTGCCGCGCACATTCGATCTGCGTGGCCTGCGCCTGGTGCTGGATTGCGCGCATGGTGCCACCTACCAGATCGCGCCGCTGCTGTTCCGCGAACTGGGTGCCGAGGTGATCGGCATCGGCGCCGAGCCCAATGGCATCAACATCAACGCCGGCGTGGGCTCCACCCATATCGACAACCTTGCGGCCAAGGTCCGCGAGACCGGCGCCGATCTCGGTATCGCCTTCGATGGTGATGGCGACCGCGTGCTGATGGCCGACGACCAGGGCAACCCGGTCGATGGCGATGACCTGCTGTACATCCTGGCCCGTGCCTGGAAGGCCGAAGGCCGCCTGCGCGGCCCGGTGGTCGGCACGCTGATGAGCAACTATGGCATCGAGAAGGCCCTCGCCGACCTGCAGATTCCATTCGTGCGCAGCAATGTCGGCGATCGCTACGTGCACCAGGCGCTGATCGAAGGCGGTGGTGTGCTCGGCGGTGAAGCCTCCGGCCACCTGCTGTGCCTGGACCGCGCCACCACGGGGGACGGCATCGTCAGCGCCCTGCAGGTGCTGGTCGCGCTGCGCAACAGTGGGCAGACCCTGCGCCAGGCGCTGAAGGGCCTTGTGCGGGTACCGCAGAAGACCGTGAACGTGCGTCTGGGCAATGTCCCGGCCAAGACTGCGGTGCAGTCTGAAAGCGTGCAGTCCGCGCTGGCTGTGGCGCAGCAGGCTGTCGCCGGCCGTGGCCGCGCGTTCCTGCGCCCGTCCGGTACCGAGCCGGTGGTGCGGGTCACGGTCGAGGCCGATGACGCCACGCTGATGCAGGACACGCTGGACCGCCTGTCCGCAGCGGTGCGTGAAGCCGCTGCCTGAAGCGCGTGCACATTCGCACCAACGAAAATCGCCCCGCAAAGCCGGGGCGTTTTTCATTCAACCGGCAGGGGCGTGGTGCTTAAGGCCCCGGCACCATCTTCTTCTGGCGCGCTTTGAAGCCATTGAACAGCGGCGCGATCAGCGGGTTGTAGCTCTGCGCGATGCGCTTGCGCAGCCAGCTGGCCGGGCGGTTGCGGATCGCGAAGCGGTAGATCCGCTCCGGATCACCGCCGACCACGTTGCGGCCGAACGGGTGCGTGGTGTGCAGGTAGCGGAAGCCCTGCTCGCGTGCCACCTCGATGTGGTCCTGGTCGAAATCGCCGTAGGGCCAGCACAGCGTATCGGACACCTCGCCGAGCTTGTCCTGCAGGACGTCGCGCGAGATCGCCAGATCCCGGCTGAGGCCCGCACGGCGCTGCGCACGGTCCAGATCGTCGCGGCGCAGCCAGCGGGTGTGGGTGTGGGTATGGCAATGCACTTCGAAGGTGCCGGCGGCAATGGCTGCGCGTGCTTCGCTCCAGCGCATCATCACGTCGTCGCTGCGGTCCTGCTCGTAGATCGCCGCTTCGCAGCCACGATGGTCCGGCGTCGACGGCAGTGCCGCGCCGGCAATGCCGGCGTGCGGACGTTCCGGGCCTTCGCCCATCCAGCCGGTGACCACGAACACCACCGCGTGCATGCCGTACTTCTGCAGGATCGGGTGCGCATACACCCAGTTGTCGAGATAGCCATCGTCGAAGGTGATGACGATCGACTTGCGCGGCACCGGCTTGCCGGCCAGGAAGCCGGCGTACTGTTCCAGCGTCAGTGAGGTCCAGCCATTGGCTGCCAGCCACGCAATCTGGCTTTCGAAGTTCTCCGGCGACACGGTGATCATGCCCGGCGAAGGGCTGACGTGGTGGTGCATCAGCACCGGAACGGTTCGTGCATCAGCCATGTCCCAGCTCCTTCAGCCACTGGTGGTAGTAGTGTTCGGTCGCTTCACCGTGGCCGTCCGGCGTGAAGCGATGTGCGCCGTGCATCCACTCCCAGCCAGCGCGCCCCATCTGCCGTCGCCGTTCCGGGTCGTCCACCAGCAGGCGCAATGCACCTGTCAGGGCGGCATTGTCACCCAAACGGGTGAGAATCGCATTGCTGCCATCGATCACCATTTCCGGCACGCCGCCCACCCGCGTGGCGACGATCGGTACGCCCACGTAGGCCGCTTCCAGGAATACGGTGCCGGCCGCTTCCTTGTGCGAAGCCAGTGCGAAGATGTCGAAGCCGGCCATCAGCCTGCAGGCTCCATCGCGGTAGCCGAGCAGGTGGACCTGGCGCTGCAGCCCGTGCTCGGCGCACATCGCCTGCAGTCGTTCCGTCACGGCCTGGCCATCACCGACAATCACCAGGTGCAGGTCCGGGTTGGCTTTGCACAGCGGCACCATCGCCTGCAGCAGGTCGGCATGGCCTTTGGGCTCACGCAGCACGGCCACGCAGCCGACCACGATGTCCTGCTCGCCGAAGCCAAGCTCGGCACGCACTTCCGCGCGTACGTCCTGCAGGCACTGCCAAGGATCGGCCTTGCGGATATCACTCCAGCGTGGAGGCACCGCGATTGGCGGCACGATACCAATGCGCTCGGCTGGAATGCCGCGGTCGACCAGCAGTTGCTTGACGAAGCTGCTGACGGTCAGCACCCGGTGTGGAAGCCCGGTATAGGTCAGCAACGAGTTGACCGGGCTCATCAGATGGCGCGAGCGCACCACCAGCGGCGTGCCGCCCAGGCGTGCACCGGCGGCGGCGATCAGCGCATCGCGGCGGCTGGTGGTATTGACCACGTCGAAGCGTTCGCGGCGCACCAGCCGCGATACCGACCACATGCCGCGCAGCAGGCGTGCCAGGCCGCCCATGCGCAGCGTATGCACGGTGAATCCGTCCTCGCGTGCCAGTGTGGCCAGGCGTGCATCGGGCTGGCACAGCAATGACACCTCATGGCCACGCGCGCGCATCACCTGCATGTGCCGGAAGATGTAGATCTCCTGCCCGCCCATTCCCTTGGCGGCTTCGGTATGCAGGATGCGCAGAGGACGGTTCATGCAGGATCGGTCCTTGAAGATCAGCGGTTGCGGAAGCGGGTCAGCGCTTCCCATGCAGAGCGGATGGCTGCGGCGTCCGGAGCCTGCTGCGGCAGCGGGCGGTAGTGCCGGTCGAGCGCGGTGGCGTTGCCGAACTTGTCGAATACGTAGATGGCATCGCCATGGCGTACAGCGCGTTGCGACCAGCTCTCCACCACCAGTGCACGTTCGCTGGCGGCGGGCGTGGCCAGCAGGTCCTGGCCGGTACTGAAGTCCGTCAATGCGTTCTCGCAGCCCAGCGCATGGCGCATCAGCGTCGGTACCCAGTCTTCGTGCGAGCTGGTGCGGACGTCGCGGCCAGCGGCCCTGCCTGGCCAATGCAGCACGAACGGGACCTGCAGCTGGTAATCGGAGAAGTTGCCGTTGTGGCCCCAGTAGTTCAGCTTGAGGTCGTTGAACTCTTCGGCATGGTCACCGGTGACCAGCACGATGGTGTCCTCGGCCAGGCCCTGCGCGCGCAGGTCGTCCAGCAGCGAACCGATCAGGCTGTCGGCATAGTGCACGGCAGTGCGGTAGCGGTTGAGTTCCGGCGTCGGGTCGTGGTCCGGGCCGAAGGACAGGAAGTCGATCTCCTTGGCCATCGGCGTGGCTACCGGTGGGTAGCTGGCGGGCAGGTGGTAGCCGGCGTGGGTGGAGTCGAGGAACACGAAGCCGAACCATGGGTGCTGCGCCGCCTGGCTGCTGCGGATGTCATTCCGCAGCGCGGCGACGATGGCTGCGTCGCGCTTGTCGGGGGTCAGGGCGGAAGGGCCCTGGTGCAGCCGGTCGCGCACATCGGCAAATGCCGTGCGATCGAATTCCGGGCTGTACAACGGCGCGCTGCCGTACAGGTGCAGGTCGTAGCCCTGCTGGCCCAGCACCTGGAACAGCTGCGAGCCGCGCTGTTCGTCCAGCATGCTCTGCCAGTAGCCGCCGGGCAGGCCGTAGAGCAGGCCGAACAGGCCGTAGCGGGTGGCATTGCCGGTGCTGAAATGGCGATCGAACACGCGCGCGTCCTGCGCCAGCGCCGACGTGTTGGGCATCAGCTGCGGCGTCAGCACGTCCTGGCGCAGCGATTCCAGCACCACCATCAGCACATTGGGGCGGTGTGGGTTCTGGCAACGCAGGGGCTGGAGCGGATACAGCAGCTGCGCATGGCGCGGGTCGGGCAGGCCCGCCTGCTGTTCGCTTATGACCCCGAGCCTGCGCATGAAGCTCTTGGCGGTGATCGGCTGTGCCCAGGGCAGGAAGTTCCACTGCGCGATGACGGCACGGTCGCCGCGGGCATCGTAATAGGCCGTGGCGGCTTGGCCGCCGGCCATCAGCAGCGCAACGATGGCCCACCCCTGCAGGACCCGGCGGCGGCGCGGCCGGGCGGGCAGCAGCTTCCAGCATGCCCAGGCCAACAGTCCTTCAGCCGTGAAGATGGCGGCCACCAGCAGTCCGGCCTGCAGCCAGGTCTTCCACGACAACGCGACCTGGTCCTGCAGCGCACCGCCGAACACCATGTTCACCACCATGGCATTGAGGTGAAACCGATACAGAGTGAAAACCTTTGCATCAACCAGCAACAGGCACAGCCACAGGCCCTGCAGCAGCACGGCGCTGAGGCTCAGGGGGCGTGCGCTGCGCGGCCAAAGGCCCATCAGCAGCGGCAGCAGGCCGGCGAGGGCGCCGAATGCCAGCAGGTGACCGGGCAGGGCAACGGCCAGATAGGCCAGGCCCACGCTGCCCCCCGGGTTGTCTGCCAGCGGTACGTTGCCGAGCGTGATCGCCATGGCCAGCAGCGCGTTGCCGGCCACGAACAGCGACCACCACGCCAGGCGGCGCCAGTGGCGTGCGGGGCCGGAGGGCAGGGCGGTGTCGGCAGAGGGAGCAGCAGGGCGCATGAGGGACTGGGGCGGCGGGTGATGCAGGCGGCGGGATCCCCGGGGTGACGGAATCGTGGGGCCGCGCGCGGGTCGCGCATTGTATCTGTTTGTTTCTTCGTATCGGGTGGCGTCCCCCGGGCGATCTGTCACAATGTTCAGGTGGGCCATGAATGCGCTGGCCCCCCAGACCCAATGACAAGCCAGGAACCGCTGTGAGCCAGATCCCCACCCTCGACATCACCCGTTTCGACAGCGACCGCGAGGCCTTCGTGGCCGAGCTGGGCGCGGCCTACCGCCAATGGGGATTCGCGGGCATCCGCAACCACGGCATTCCGCAGGCCGACATCGATGCGGCCTACGATGCCTTCAAGGCCTTCTTCGCCCTGCCCGAAGAGGTCAAGCGCAAGTACCACGTGGCCGGCAGCGGCGGCGCCCGCGGCTACACCCCGTTTGGGGTGGAGACCGCCAAGGGCTCCAAGCACTTCGACCTGAAGGAGTTCTGGCACATCGGCCGCGAGATCGCCGACGACTCCAAGTACCACGATGTGATGGCGCCGAACCTGTGGCCGACCGAGGTCGAGGGCTTCCGTGAGCGCGGCTACGGCCTGTACCAGGCACTGGACAACCTGGGGTCGCGCGTCCTGTCGGCGCTGGCCCTGCATATCGGCCTGCCTGCAGACTTCTTCGCCGACAAGACCAACTTCGGCAACTCGATCCTACGCCCGATCCATTACCCGCCGATCACCACCGACGACATCCCGAACGTGCGTGCTGGTGCCCATGGCGACATCAACTTCATCACCCTGCTGGTCGGTGCCAGTGCCGCAGGCCTGGAAGTGCAGTCGCATGATGGCGAGTGGGTGCCGTTCACGTCAGACGCGGACACCATTGTGGTCAACATCGGCGACATGCTGCAGCGCCTGACCAACCACGTGTATCCGTCGACCATCCACCGCGTGGTCAATCCCCCGGGCGAGCTGGCGCGCCAGCCGCGCTACTCGGTGCCGTTCTTCCTGCACCCGAACCCGGACTTCCTGATCGACGTGCTGCCCTCGTGCATCACCCCGGAGAACCCGAGCCGGTACCCGGAGCCGATCACCGCCCACGGCTTCCTCGAGGAGCGCCTGCGCGAGATCAAGCTGAAGTAATGAAGAAGCCGCCGAAAGGCGGCTTTTTCATTACGGGTAGCGCCGGGCCATGCCCGGCGAGCGCAGCGGAGGGTGTTCGGCAGGGCTGCACCCTGCACCCGCAGAGGCCAAAGCCAAAGTCAAAGCCAAAGCGGCTCTGGGGTGTTCCGTGGGGAGGCGGGGAGGTGTCGGATGGCGGGGACGCCGTGGACCCATCCCTGGGGGCTTGGCCGCGGCATCCATGCCGCGGACACCCCGCCATCCGACACCTCCCCGCCTTCGACAGTTTCCCGGTGACGGTGGGTAAATCGCGATTCCCGGTGGGTGTCGACCTTGGTCGACGCGGTAGATCCACGCCTTGCGTGGATGAAATCTGTCGGATCGAAGTGGGGTAGGGGTTGGTCCAGCCAGCATCAACCCGGGATGCAGCTTTTGCCTTTGCTCTTGCTCTTCTTTTTTTCTTTCCGTGGCGGGCGGAACCGCCGGAATGTGTCAAAGGCCGGGCGGGTGGGGCTGCGCAGGGGCGTGAGCCGCATGGATGCGGCGATCGAGCTTACATGGACGTACTTGCAGCGCCCCCTGCGCAGTCCCACCCGCCCGGCCAAGCCCCAGATCTAGCCGGGCTCTCCGCGACCAACCAAACCCCGCCCCCCCCCTCCGCCACGAGGGGCTGCGCCGTTGGCTGAAAATCCATGTAACCGCTTACAAGGAAACGGATTTTTGCCGCAGCGGGTATCATGCTCGGCTGACTTCACACAGGAGCCACCCGCTCATGCGCCGCAAGATCGTCGCCGGAAACTGGAAGCTGCATGGCAGCCGTCAATTCGCCAATGAACTGCTGGGGCAGGTGGCTGCCGGGCTGCCGCTGGAGGGGGTGGACGTGGTGATCCTGCCGCCGCTGCCCTACCTGGGGGAGCTGGTCGAGGACTTCGGCGAGACCGGCCTGGCCTTCGGCGCGCAGGACGTGAGCAGCAACGAGAAGGGCGCCTACACCGGCGAGGTCTGCGCGGCCATGCTGGTCGAGGTTGGGGCCCGCTATGGCCTGGTCGGCCATTCCGAGCGCCGCCAGTATCACCATGAGAGCAGCGAGCTGGTCGCGCGCAAGTTCGCCGCCGCCCAGCACGCCGGCCTGGTGCCGGTGCTGTGCGTGGGCGAGACCCTGGAACAGCGCGAGGCCGGGCAGACCGAAGCGGTCATCGCCAGCCAGCTGGCACCGGTGCTGGAGCTGGTCGGCGCGGCAGGTTTCGCCAATGCTGTGGTCGCCTACGAGCCGGTCTGGGCCATCGGTACCGGCCGTACCGCCAGCAAGGAACAGGCACAGCAGGTGCACGCGTTCATCCGTGGCGAAGTCGCGCGCATCGATGCTAGAATCGCTGATTCACTGCCCATTGTTTACGGCGGTAGCGTGAAGCCCGACAATGCCGGGGAACTGTTCGCGCAGCCGGATGTCGATGGTGGGCTGGTCGGCGGCGCCTCCCTGGTGGCCGCGGACTTCCTGGCCATCGCACGGGCGGCGGCCGCGAACTAATCCTAGAAGTATTGTCCGAGGGCGGTTTCCAATGCTGATGTTGATCCTCAATGTCGTCTACGTGCTGGTCGCTGTGGCCATGATCGCGCTGATCCTGATGCAGCGTGGCTCGGGTGCGGCGGCAGGTTCGGGCTTTGGTGCTGGTGCCTCGGGCACGGTGTTCGGTGCGCGCGGCGCCTCGAACTTCCTGTCCAAGTCGACCAAGTGGCTGGCCGTGGTGTTCTTCGGCATCAGTCTCTTCATGGCCTGGTATGCCGGACACGGCAGCCGCCCGGCGGCCGACCAGGATCTGGGTCTGATGTCCGCCCCGGCGGCCAGCGCGCCGGCGGCTCCGGCGGGCGAACTGCCGGCCGTTCCGAAGGCCGATGCGGTCCCGGCCGCCCCGGTTCCGGCGGCGAATGTGCCGGCTCAGGCGGAATCTTCGGTTTCTGGTGAAGAAAAGCCTTCGGAAGGCTCCCAGAAACACTGAAGCCGGTTACAATACGCGGCGCATCGGGAAGATAGTCTGATGTGATCGTTTGCCCAGGTGGCGGAATTGGTAGACGCACTACCTTGAGGTGGTAGCGACGCAAGTCGTAGGGGTTCGAGTCCCCTCTTGGGCACCATTTGTAAGTAAAGCGGGTTCGTCTGGCGCGCAAGGCGCCAGGCAGATTCCCGTCCACTCCCCCATGCCAAAGCGCCTGCAGGCGCGGCGGCAGAGGCAAGAGAGAATCGCTGTGCTGGCCGAATATTTGCCGTCTCTGCTGTTTCTGATCGTTGCCACCGGTATCGGCGTTACGCTGATGCTGGTTGGTCGATTCCTCGGTCCCCGCCGCCCCGATCTGGAAAAGCTCTCGCCGTACGAGTGCGGCTTCGAGGCCTTCGAAGACGCGCGCATGAAGTTCGATGTGCGCTACTACCTGATCGCGATCCAGTTCATCGTCTTCGACCTGGAAATCATCTTCATCGTGCCGTGGACCCAGGTCTTCATGGAACTGGGCGCCCGCTCGCTCATCACCATGGGCCTGTTCGTCGGCATGCTGTTCCTCGGTTTCATTTACGTCTGGAAGAAGGGAGCGCTGGAATGGGAGTGATTCAGACTCTCGATGGCCTCATGAACAACCCCACGCCGGAAGGCCGGGTTGATGACATCCTGCGGCCGGAAGGCGACAACCCGCTGCTGGAGAAGGGCTTCGTCACTACCAGCGTCGATGCACTGCTGAACTGGGCGCGCACCGGCTCGATGTGGCCGATGACCTTCGGCCTGGCCTGCTGCGCCGTCGAGATGATGCACGCCGGTGCCGCGCGCCTGGACCTCGACCGCTACGGCGTGGTGTTCCGCCCGTCGCCGCGTCAGTCCGACGTGATGATCGTGGCCGGCACCCTGGTCAACAAGATGGCCCCGGCGCTGCGCAAGGTCTACGACCAGATGCCGGACCCGAAGTGGGTCATCTCGATGGGTAGCTGCGCCAACGGTGGCGGCTACTACCACTACTCCTATTCTGTGGTGCGCGGCTGTGATCGCGTGGTGCCGGTGGACGTCTACGTCCCGGGCTGCCCGCCGACCGCCGAGGCGCTGGTGTACGGGATCCTGCAGCTGCAGAAGAAGATCTGGCGTACACAGACCATCGCCCGCTGACCCCTTCACCTGACAAGAGCGCGCCAAGCCCCCATGGCAGAGCAAGCATCCTTCATCGACCGACTGTCCGCACGTTTCGCTGGTGCGAAGGTCATCGTGGTCGAACCCCGCGGCGAAGTGACGCTGGAAGTGCCTGCCGCCGAGTGGCACGCCACCGCCCTGGCGCTGCGTGACGAGTTTGGTTTCGAGCAGGCCGTGGATCTGTGCGGCGTCGACTACCTCGGCTACGGCTCCGACGAGTGGGACACCGCCGATGTGTCCTCGCAGGGCTTCAGCCGTGGCGTCGAAGGCAAGGCCCAGGGCCGCTTCGCGTGGGGCGAGTTCCCCACCGAGGAAAACGGTGCCGACGGTGCCCGCCCGCAGCACATGCCGACCCAGCGCTTCGCCGTGGTCGCCCAGCTGCGTTCGTACCAGCACAACCTGATGATGCACCTGCGCTGCTTCGCCCCTGACGAAGCGCTGCCGGTGGTGTCCTCGCTGACCGGCATCTGGCCGGGCCTGAACTGGTTCGAGCGCGAAGCGTTCGATCTGTACGGCGTGATCTTCGAAGGCCACCCGGACCTGCGCCGGATCCTGACCGACTACGGTTTCGTCGGCCATCCGTTCCGCAAGGATTTCCCGCTGATCGGCAATGTCGAAGTCCGCTACGACGAAGAAAAGAAGCGCGTGATCTACGAACCGGTCACCTCGGTGGAGCCGCGTGTCGGCGTGCCGCGCGTGATCCGCGACGACGCCCGTCTGCAGACCGCAGAAGGTGAGCGCGCGCAGGAGGCAGTGAAGTGAGCCACGTACACCAGGCTGGCGAAGCGTTCGCCAGCAACGCCGCCGAAAGCCGGCAGGAAATCCGCAACTACACCATGAACTTCGGCCCGCAGCATCCGGCCGCTCACGGTGTGCTGCGCCTGATCCTGGAAATGGACGGTGAAACCATCATGCGCGCCGACCCGCACGTGGGTCTGCTGCACCGTGGTACCGAAAAGCTGGCCGAGTCCAAGCCGTTCAACCAGTCGATCGGCTACATGGATCGCCTGGATTACGTGTCGATGATGTGCAACGAGCACGCCTACGTGCGCGCGATCGAGACCCTGATGGGCATCGAGGCGCCGGAGCGTGCCCAGTACATCCGCACCATGTACGATGAAATCACCCGCATCCTCAACCACCTGATGTGGCTGGGCTCCAACGCGCTCGACCTGGGCGCGATGGCGGTGATGCTGTACGCCTTCCGCGAACGCGAAGAGCTGATGGACTGCTACGAAGCGGTTTCCGGCGCGCGCATGCACGCGGCGTACTACCGTCCGGGCGGTGTCTACCGCGACCTGCCGGACCACATGCCGAAGTACAAGGAATCGCGCTGGCACAAGGGCAAGGCGCTGAAGCAGCTCAATGCTTCGCGCGAAGGCTCGCTGCTGGACTTCCTGGAGAACTTCACCGTCGAGTTCCCCAAGCGCATCGACGAATACGAAACCCTGCTGACCGACAACCGTATCTGGAAGCAGCGTACCGTCGGCATCGGCGTGGTCACTCCCGAGCTGGCCCATCAGTGGGGCATGACCGGCGTGATGCTGCGCGGCTCGGGCATTGCCTGGGACCTGCGCAAGAAGCGTCCGTACGCCAAGTACGATGCCGTCGATTTCGACATCCCGCTGGGCAAGGAAGGTGACTGCTACGACCGCTACCTGGTCCGCGTTGCCGAAATGCGCGAATCCAACCGCATCATCAAGCAGTGCGTGGCGTGGCTGAAGGCCAACCCGGGCCCGGTGATGGTGAAGAACTTCAAGGTCGCTCCGCCCAGGCGCGAGGACATGAAGGACGACATGGAAGCGCTGATCCACCACTTCAAGCTGTTCAGCGAAGGCTACTGCGTACCGGCCGGCGAGACCTACTCGGCGGTGGAGGCCCCGAAGGGCGAGTTCGGCTGCTACCTGGTCTCCGATGGCGCCAACAAGCCGTTCCGCGTGCACCTGCGCGCGCCGGGCTTCGCCCACCTGTCCTCGATCGATTCGGTCGTGCGCGGCCACATGCTGGCCGACGTGGTGGCGATGATCGGTACCTACGACCTGGTGTTCGGCGAGGTTGACCGGTAATGCCGTCCGCTACGCCAACGCCCGCTGCAGGCAGCCGGCGCAAGCCGGCGCCGCAGTTTCTGGAATTTCACGTTATGCATTTCGCTGAGGTCGGCCGATGAAGGCGACAGGTAATTTCGAGGCGGCGCGCGACGTCGACCCGATGGTGGTGCTGAGCGACAAGACCCGCGCTCACATCGATCACTGGCTGTCCAAGTTCCCGCCGGATCGCAAGCGCTCTGCCGTGCTGCAGGGCCTGCATGCGGCCCAGGAGCAGAACCAGGGCTGGCTGACCGACGAGCTGATCGCCGCCGTGGCCAAGTACCTGGACCTGCCGCCGGTCTGGGCCTACGAGGTCGCCAGCTTCTACTCGATGTTCGAGACCGAGAAGGTGGGCCGCAACAACGTGGCCATCTGCACCAACATCAGCTGCTGGCTCAATGGCGCCGAAGACATCGTGCGCCACTGCGAGAAGAAACTGGGCATCAAGCACGGTGAATCGACCCCGGATGGCCGCGTCTACCTCAAGCGCGAGGAAGAGTGCCTGGCCGGCTGCGGCGGCGCACCGATGATGGTCATCAACGGTCACTACCATGAGCGTCTGACCCTGGAAAAGGTCGACGAGCTGCTGGACGGGCTGGAGTAAGGGCATGGCACATCACCACGAATCCAAGGGTCCGGTCGGCCCCGCGCCGCTGCCGCACCAGGTGGTCTACACCACCCTGCATTACGACACCCCGTGGTCGTACGAAAGCTACCTGAAGACCGGTGGTTACGCCGCCCTGCGCAAGATCCTCGAAGAGAAGATCCCGCCGGAGCAGGTCATCGAGATGGTCAAGGCCTCGGGCCTGCGCGGCCGCGGTGGCGCAGGCTTCCCGACCGGCCTGAAGTGGTCCTTCATGCCCAAGGGCAACATGCAGAAGTACATCCTCTGCAACTCGGACGAATCCGAGCCGGGCACCTGCAAGGACCGCGACATCCTGCGCTACAACCCGCACTCGGTGGTGGAGGGCATGGCGATCGCCTGCTACGCCACTGGTTCGACCGTGGGCTACAACTACCTGCGCGGTGAATTCCACCACGAGCCGTTCGAGCACTTCGAGCAGGCCCTGGCCGACGCCTATGCGAACGGCTGGCTGGGCAAGAATATCCTCGGCAGCGGCGTGGACATCGACATCTACGGTGCGCTGGGCGCCGGCGCCTACATCTGCGGTGAAGAAACCGCGCTGATGGAATCGCTGGAAGGCAAGAAGGGCCAGCCGCGCTACAAGCCGCCGTTCCCGGCAAACTTCGGCCTCTACGGCAAGCCGTCGACGATCAACAACACCGAAACCTACGGTTCGGTGCCGGCGATCATCCGCAACGGCCCGGAGTGGTTCAAGGGCCTGAGCCTGACCGCCAACGGCGGCCCGAAGTGCTTCTCGGTGTCCGGCTGCGTGCAGAACGGCGGCAACTTTGAAGTACCGCTGGGCACCACCTTCGACGACCTGCTGGAAATGGCCGGTGGCCTGCGTCCGGGCCGCAAGCTCAAGGGCGCGATTCCGGGCGGCGTGTCGATGCCGGTGCTGACCGCGGCCGAGCTGAAGGGCCTGCCGATGGACTACGACACCATCCGTGCGCTGGGCTCCGGCCTGGGTTCGGGGGCCATCGTGGTGCTCGACGACAGCGTCTGCTGCGTCAAGTTCGCCTGCCGCATCAGCCAGTTCTTCCACAAGGAATCGTGCGGCCAGTGCACGCCGTGCCGTGAAGGTACCGGCTGGATGCACCGCGTGCTGGAGCGCATCGTCGCCGGCAAGGCCACGATGGAAGACCTGCACCAGCTGAAGGCGGTGGCCGGCCAGATCGAAGGCCACACCATCTGTGCGTTCGGTGAAGCGGCTGCATGGCCCATCCAGGGCTTCCTGCGCCAGTTCTGGGACGAATTCGAGTACTACATCGTCAACGGTCATTCGATGGTTGACGGCAAGAAGGTGGAGGCAGCCGCCGCATGAGCGCGCAACCCGTAAACCCGAACGTGCCACCAGACCACGTGACCATCGAGATCGATGGCAAGTCGCTGGTCGTGCCCAAGGGTTCGATGATCATCCAGGCGGCCGACAAGGCCGGCATTCCGATTCCGCGTTTCTGCTACCACGAGAAGCTGCCGATCGCCGCCAACTGCCGCATGTGCCTGGTGGACGTGGAGAAGTCGCCGAAGCCGGCGCCGGCCTGCGCTACCCCGGTGATGGACGGCATGAAGGTCGCCACCCGCAGTGAGAAGGCACTGAAGTTCCAGCGCTCGGTGATGGAGTTCCTGCTCATCAACCATCCGCTGGACTGCCCGATCTGCGATCAGGGCGGCGAGTGCGAGCTGCAGGACGTATCGCTGGGCTATGGCCGTTCGGTCAGCCGTTTCAACGAGCGCAAGCGCGTGGTGCCGGACGAGGACATGGGGCCGCTGGTGGCCACCGAGATGACCCGTTGCATCCAGTGCACCCGCTGCGTCCGCTTCACCGCCGACGTTGCCGGTACCTACGAACTGGGTGGCATGTACCGCGGTGAGAACCTGCAGATCGGCACCTTCGACGGCAAGCCGCTGACCACCGAGCTGTCGGGCAACGTCGTCGACGTCTGCCCGGTCGGCGCGCTGACCAACAAGGTGTTCCAGTTCCGCGCCCGCCCGTGGGAGCTGACCGCGCGCGAGTCGCTGGGCTACCACGACGCGATGGGTTCGAACCTGTTCCTGCACGTGCGTCGCGGCGAAGTGCTGCGCACCGTGCCGCGCGACAACGAAGCGGTGAACGAGTGCTGGCTGTCCGACCGCGACCGCTACTCGCACCAGGGCCTGTACAGCGAAGACCGCGCGGTCAAGCCGCTGCGCAAGGTCAATGGCGAGTGGAAGGAAGTGAGCTGGGCCGAAGGCCTGGCCGCAGCCGCCGAGATCCTCAAGGCGAACCAGGGCGACAACCTGGGCGTGCTGGTGCATCCGTCGACCTCGAACGAGGAGGGTGCGCTGCTGGCCCGCCTGGCCAAGGGCCTGGGCTCGGGCAACATCGACCACCGCATCAACAACCGCGATTTCTCCGACGCCGCAACCGCCGAAGTGTTCGGCCTGCCGCTGGCCGAGATCGAAGGCGCCGACCGCATCGTCGTCCTGGGCAGCAACATCCGCCACGAACTGCCGCTGCTGCACGCCCGCCTGCGCAAGGCGCAGACCACCAAGGGCGCGAAGATCCACGTCATCAATCCGGTGGACTTCGACTTTGCCTTCAGCATTGCCGGCAAGCAGATCGTCGCACCGTCCAAGTTCGTCGATGCGCTGGCCAGCAGCGAGCTGCGTTCGGCAGTGCAGGGCGGCAACAACACCGTGCTGATCGTCGGTGGCATCGCCGAGAATCACCCGCAGGCTGCCGCGATCCGCGCCGCGGCGCGTGACTTCGCCGCAGCGACCGGTGCCAAGCTGTGCCGCATCCCGCAGGGCGCCAACGCCGTGGGCCTGACCCGCGCCGGCGTGCTGCCGGCCGGCAAGGACGTCGCCGCGATGCTGGCGCAGCCGCGCCAGGCCTACGTGGTGTACGGGCTGGAGCCGGGCCTGGACTTCGCCGATGCACCGGCCGCGCGCAAGGCGCTGGTGGGTGCCCAGGTGGTGGCGTTCAGCCACTTCGCCTGCGCCTCGACCCGCGACGTTGCAGACGTGATCCTGCCGATCGGTGCGCTGCCGGAAATCGATGCCACCCTTACCAACCTCGACGGTCGCGAGCAGTCGGCCCGTGCCGGCGGCAAGCTGCCGGGCGAGGCCCGTGAAGGCTGGCGCGTGCTGCGCGCCCTGGGCGGCGACATGGCGCTGGCCGGTTTCGACTTCACCGACCTGGCCGGACTGCGTGCCAGCCTGGCCCCTGTGTCGGTCAGTATTGCCGCTTCGGCACAGCCGGCGGTTGCCGGTGAAGGCCTGGAAGTGGCTTCGACCGCCGCGATCTACCGCACCGATGCGGTGGTCCGTCGCGCGCCGGCGCTGCAGTCGCATCCGCTCAGCAACGCCCCGCGCATCGTGCTGAACGCTGAAGATGCCGCTCGCCTGCAGCTGCAGGAAGGGCAGATGGCCAAGGTCGGCACCGATGCCGGCAAGGCCACCCTGCCGGTGGTGGTCGACGCCCGCGTCGCAGCGGGTTCGGTCTGGATTGAATCGGGCCACGGCGCGACCGCGCCGCTGGGTGCCGCTCGCGTATCGGTGGTGGCTGCATGAACGAATTGCTGTTGAACGCGGTCGACCCGCTGCACCAGTGGCTGCTGGGCCTCGGTGACATCGGCGCGCTGATCTGGATCATC
The DNA here is from genome assembly GCF_032025805.1 of Stenotrophomonas maltophilia group sp. msm1. Lineage (NCBI taxonomy): Bacteria > Pseudomonadati > Pseudomonadota > Gammaproteobacteria > Lysobacterales > Lysobacteraceae > Stenotrophomonas > Stenotrophomonas maltophilia group sp. msm1. Next base: position 13,298 of record NZ_JAVSKH010000002.1, on the reverse strand, counting down.
CTGAAGATCCTGGTGATCGCCGTTCCGGTGATCATCTCGGTGGCCTTCTACGTGGTCTGGGAACGCAAGCTGATCGGCTGGATGCACGTCCGCCACGGCCCGATGTATGTGGGCATGGGCATCTTCCAGGCCTTCGCCGACGTCTTCAAGCTGCTGTTCAAGGAAGTGGTCCAGCCGAGCAGCGCCAACAAGGCGATCTACCTGCTGGCCCCGCTGATCACCCTGGCCCCGGCCTTCGCGGCCTGGTCGGTGGTCCCCTTCGATTCGCAGATCGTGCTGTCCAACGCCAACGCCGGCCTGCTGTACCTGCTGGCGATGACCTCGCTGGGCATCTACGGCATCATCCTGGCCGGCTGGGCGTCCAACTCGAAGTACGCGTTCCTGGGTGCGATGCGCGCCTCGGCACAGATGATCAGCTACGAAATCGCCATGGGCTTTGCCCTGGTCGGCGTGATGATCGCCTCGGGCAGCCTGAACCTGAGCAACATCGTGATGGCGCAGGCCGGCAGTTCCGGCTTCTTCGACTGGTTCCTGCTGCCTTTGTTCCCGCTGTTCGTCATCTACTGGGTGTCGGGCGTGGCTGAAACCAACCGCGCGCCGTTCGACGTGGTGGAAGGCGAATCGGAAATCGTCGCCGGCCACATGGTCGAGTACTCCGGCGGCGCGTTCGCCCTGTTCTTCCTGGCCGAATACGCGAACATGATCCTGATCAGCTTCCTGATCTCGATCTTCTTCCTCGGCGGCTGGCTGAGCCCGGTCCAGGGCTGGGTCGATTTCGGCAATGTCTCGCCGCTGGTCGACTGGATCTGGAAGGGCGGTGCACCGTGGTTGTTCGTCAAGGTGTTCTTCTTCGCCAGTGCCTACATCTGGTTCCGTGCCAGCTTCCCGCGCTTCCGCTACGACCAGATCATGCGCCTGGGCTGGAAGGTCTTCATCCCGCTGGCCATTCTGTGGATCGCGGTTACCGCCGTCATGGTGTTCTTCGGCGTGATTCAAAAGGGCGTCTAAAGTGATGAACAGGATTACCCATTACTTCAAGAGCCTGCTGCTGCTCGAACTGCTGGCGGGCCTCTGGCTGACGCTGAAGTACAGCTTCAAGCCGAAGTACACGATGATGTACCCGATGGAGAAGTTCCCGCAGTCGCCGCGCTTCCGTGGCCTGCACGCGCTGCGCCGTTACCCCAACGGCGAAGAGCGCTGCATTGCCTGCAAGCTGTGCGAAGCGGTGTGCCCGGCGCTGGCCATCACCATCGACTCGGCCAAGCGCGAGGACGGAACCCGCCGCACCACGCGCTACGACATCGACCTGTTCAAGTGCATCTTCTGCGGCTTCTGCGAGGAAAGCTGCCCGGTGGACTCGATCGTCGAAACCCACATCCTCGAGTACCACTTCGAGAATCGTGGCGAAAACATCGTTACCAAGCCGCAGCTGCTGGCCCTGGGCGACCGTCTCGAAAACGAGATCGCCGAGCGTCGTGCCGCCGATGCCGCTTACCGCTGAGGTCGAGAGATGGATTGGGTAAATATCGCTTTCTGGGTGTTCGCCATCGCGGCAACGGTTTCGGCCGGTGCGGTGATCAGCGTGCGCAACCCGGTTCACGCCGTGCTCTGCCTGGTGCTGACCTTCTTCTCCATTGCCTGCGTGTGGCTGCTGGTGGGCGCCGAGTTCCTCGGTGTGGCGCTGGTGCTGGTCTACGTCGGCGCGGTGATGGTGCTGTTCCTGTTCGTGGTGATGATGCTGGACATCGACCCCACCAAGCTGCGTGAGGGCTGGGTGCGCTACCTGCCGGTCGGCCTCATCGTCGCCGTCGCGATGCTGGTGCAGATGCTGATCCTGATCGGCGTCAAGGCGCGTTCGGCCACGCCGTTCCCGGCCGACAACGCCGCTGCGGTCGCCGCCGACACGTCCAACATCACCTGGCTGGCGCGCACGTTGTTCACCGAGTACCTGCTTCCGTTCGAGTTCGCCGCCGTCATCCTGACCGTGGCCGTGGTTGCTGCCGTGATGCTGACCCTGCGTCGCCGCACCGGCGTCAAGAGCCAGAACCCGGGTGAGCAGACCATGGTCAAGGCCGGCCAGCGTCTGCGCATGGTCAAGATGGGTGCCGAGGCCCCGGTCGTGCACAGCAACAGCAAGCCGGCCACCGGCGAGGAGACCCAGCCGTGATTACCCTTGGCCACATCCTTGCGCTTGGCGCGGTGCTGTTCGCCATCAGCCTGGCCGGCATCTTCCTCAACCGGAAGAACGTCATCGTCCTGCTGATGTCGATCGAACTGATGCTGCTGTCGGTGAACATCAACTTCGTCGGCTTCTCGCGCCAGCTGGGCGATCCGTCCGGCCAGCTGTTCGTGTTCTTCATCCTGACCGTCGCCGCCGCGGAAGCCGCCATCGGCCTGGCGATCCTGGTGACCCTGTTCCGTACCCGCCGCACGATCAATGTCGGCGAAGTCGATTCGTTGAAGGGCTGATCCACAGATGGAAATCACTCTCTCCAAGAGTCTGTTGATCGCAGTGGTGCTCGCACCGCTGTTCGGCAGCATCATCGCCGGCCTGTTCGGTCGCCAGGTCAAGCGCTTCGGCGCGCAGACCATCACCATCCTCGGCGTCGCGGTGGCCTGCGGCCTGTCGATGTACACGTTCTACCAGTTGATGTGGGGCGGCGCGCAGCCGTTCAACCAGAACATCTACACGTTCTTTGAAGTCGGCCAGTATTCGGCGCACGTCGGCTTCATGGTCGACAAGCTGACCGCGATGATGATGGTAGTGGTGACCTTCGTGTCGCTGCTGGTCCACATCTACACGATCGGCTACATGCAGGACGACCCGGGCTACCAGCGGTTCTTCAGCTACATCTCGCTGTTCACCTTCTCGATGCTCACCCTGGTGATGAGCAACAATTTCCTGCAGCTGTTCTTCGGCTGGGAAGCGGTGGGCCTGGTGTCGTACCTGCTGATCGGCTTCTGGTTCAAGCGCCCGACCGCGATCTTCGCCAACATGAAGGCGTTCCTGGTCAACCGCGTCGGTGACTTCGGCTTCCTGCTGGGCATCGCCGGCGTGCTGTGGGTGTTCGGCACCCTGGACTACTCGCAGGTGTTCTCGCAGGCCGGCATGCTGGCTGACCCGCGCGCCCAGCTGCAGATCTGGGACGGCACCATCCTGGGCATGCAGCTGCTGAACGAGCCGGTGATCTGGTCGATCGCCACCGTCATCTGCATCTGCCTGTTCATTGGTGCCATGGGCAAGTCGGCCCAGGTCCCGCTGCATGTGTGGCTGCCGGACTCGATGGAAGGCCCGACCCCGATCTCGGCACTGATCCACGCCGCGACGATGGTGACCGCCGGTATCTTCATGGTCACCCGCATGTCGCCGCTGTTCGAGCTGTCGCAGACCGCGCTGAACTTCGTGCTGTTCATCGGTGCCACCACCGCGTTCTTCACCGGCCTGATCGGTATCGTGCAGAACGACATCAAGCGCGTCGTCGCGTACTCCACGCTGTCGCAGCTGGGCTACATGACGGTTGCACTGGGCGTGTCGGCCTACTCGGCAGCCGTGTTCCACCTGATGACCCACGCCTTCTTCAAGGCGCTGCTGTTCCTGGGTGCCGGCTCGGTCATCATTGCCATGCACCACGAGCAGGACATGCGCAAGATGGGTGGCCTGCGCAAGTACATGCCGATCACCTTCATCACCATGTGGATCGGTACGCTGGCACTGGTGGGTACGCCGTTCTTCTCCGGCTTCTACTCGAAGGACACCATCATCGAGGCCGCCGAGCTGCACGCGCACCTGTCCGACAACTGGGTGGCCACCTACGGCTACTGGGCAGTGCTGGGTGGCGTGATCGTCACCAGCTTCTACAGCTTCCGCCTGCTGTTCCTGACCTTCCACGGCAAGGAGCGTTTCCGCGACGTGCATCATGACGATCATGGTCACGGCCATGACGCTCACCACGCCGCCGACGCCCACCACGGCGATGCGCATCACGACGACCACGGCCATGGCCATGGTCCTCATGAGCCGCACGAAACCCCGTGGGTGGTGACCCTGCCGCTGATCCTGCTGGCCATCCCTTCGATCGCCATCGGCTTCTTCAGCATCGGTCCGATGCTGTATGGCACCGACTGGGCCGGCCACCACGCGCACGACGCCATCAAGGGACAGGCGCATACGTTCTTCACCGGCATCGTCGACTTCTACGATCCGGCCAAGAACACCATCGGCTTCCTGGGCGAGGAGTTCCATGGCCCGGTCGCGTTCGCGCTGCACGGCATGATGGCGCCGGCGTTCGTGCTGACCGTTGCGGGCTTCCTGCTGGCCGCACTGTTCTACCTGTGGAAGCCGGACCTGTCGGGCAAGGCCCGCAAGACCTTCGCTCCGCTGGTTTCGGTGCTGGAAAACAAGTACGGCTTCGACAAGCTGTGGATCGATGGCTTTGCCGGTGGCAGCGTCAAGCTGGGCAAGGTCTCGCGCTGGATCGACAGCAACATCGTCGACGGCGTGGTCAATCTCTCGGCACGTGTTGTGGACGTCGCAGCCGGCGTGCTGCGTCGTACCCAATCCGGTTTCCTCTATCACTACGCCTTCGCGATGATCATCGGCCTGATTGCCCTGCTGGGCGTGCTGATGCATTACCTGCGTTGATGACCTGTACGGAATAAGAAGACGTGTCGAACTGGCCTCTACTCAGTGTCCTCATCTGGCTGCCGATCATCGGTGGTGCCCTGATTCTTGCGATCCGTGATGCACAGACCGCCCGCTGGGCGTCGCTGGGCGTAGCGGTGCTGACGTTCGTGGCGAGCCTCTCGCTGCTGAGCGGCTACAACGCGGGCGTCGACGGTCTGCAGTTCGTCGAGACCCACGCCTGGATCCCGGCGTACAAGATCGGCTACAACCTGGGCGTGGACGGCATTGCCGTGGCGCTGATCCTGCTGACCACCCTGGTCAGCGTGCTTGCCCTGATCGGCGCCTGGAGCGCCATCGACAAGCGCGTGAACCAGTACGTGGCGGCCTTCCTTATCCTGGAAGGCGTCACCGTGGGCATCTTTGCTGCGACGGACGCGATGCTGTTCTACGTGTTCTTCGAAGCGATGCTGATCCCGATGTTCCTGATCATCGGTGTCTGGGGCGGCCCGCGCCGCATCTACGCCGCGCTGAAGTTCTTCCTGTACACCTTCCTCGGCTCCGTGCTGATGCTGGTGGCGCTGATCTACCTGTACATGAAGGGCGGAAGCTTCCAGCTGGCCGACCTGTACGCACTGCCGCTGTCGGCCAAGGAACAGACCTGGATCTTCTTCGCCTTCCTGATCGCCTTCGCGGTCAAGGTGCCGATGTTCCCGGTCCACACCTGGCTGCCGGATGCCCACGTGGAAGCGCCGACCGCCGGCTCGGTGATCCTGGCCGCGATCGCCCTGAAGATCGGTGGCTACGGCTTCCTGCGCTTCAACCTGCCGATCGTTCCGGACGCGTCGCAGGAATGGGCCTGGCTGGTGATCGCGTTGTCGCTGATCGCAGTGATCTATGTCGGCCTGGTCGCCCTGGTGCAGGACGACATGAAGAAGCTGATCGCCTACTCGTCGATCGCGCACATGGGCTTTGTCACCCTCGGCACCTTCATCGCCCTGTGGCTGGTGCGTGAAGCCGGCAACGCCGATGCCGCCCGCCTGGGCCTGCAGGGCGCCATGGTGCAGATGATCTCGCACGGCTTCGTGTCCGGCGCCATGTTCTCCTGCGTCGGCGTGCTGTACGACCGCATGCACAGCCGCCGCATCGCCGATTACGGCGGCGTGGTCAACGTGATGCCGTGGTTCGCCACCTTCGCCATGCTGTTCTTCATGGCCAATGCTGGCCTGCCGGGTACCAGCGGTTTCGTCGGCGAGTTCATGGTCATCCTCTCGGCCTTCCAGCGTAATCCGTGGATCGCCCTGGGCGCGGCCACCACCCTGATCATCGGCGCCGCCTACACCCTGTGGCTGTACAAGCGCATCTTCTTCGGCGAAGTGGCCAACAGCCATGTGGCCGAACTGAAGGACATCAACGGCCGCGAATGGCTGGTGCTGGGCGTGTTCGCCATCGGCGTGCTGGCCCTGGGCATCTACCCCAAGCCGCTGACCGACCTGATGGAGCCCTCGATCGCGAAGCTGGCGATGCAGATCGCATCCAGCAAGCTGCTGTAATTCCAGGATTTGATGATGACCACCTCGCCGCTGCTGCCATTGACCGCCGCTGACCTGCCACCGCTCGCTCCCGAGCTGGTGCTGATCGGCAGCGCCTTCGCCCTGATGATCCTCGACCTGTTCGTCAGCAACCGGAACAAGATCGTCACCCACCTGTTCGCGCTCGCTGCGCTGGCCGTGGTGCTGTTCATGCTGGCCACCGGCGTGGGCGGGCAGGGCGAGGTCTTCCATGGCATGTTCGTGCGCGATACCGCCGCGGACGTGATGAAGACCGGGATCGTGCTGCTCAGCGGCCTGACCCTGATCTACGGCTGGCGCTACCTGCGTGACCGCAACCTGTTCCAGGGCGAGATCCCGGTGCTGATCCTGTTCGGTACCGCCGGCATGATGATCCTGGTCTCGGCCGGCAGCCTGCTGATGGTCTACCTGGGCCTGGAGCTGCTGGCGCTGTGCTCCTACGCCCTGGTCGCCAGCAACCGTGAAAACGGCCTGGCCTCGGAAGCGGCGATGAAGTACATCGTGCTGGGCTCGCTGGCCTCGGGCCTGCTGCTGTACGGCATGTCGCTGATCTACGGCGCCACCGGCAGCCTGCACCTGGACGTCATCCGCGATGCCATCCCGCACTCGGAAGAGCGCGTGCTGCTGATCACCGGTGCGGTGTTCATGATCGCCGGCGTCGCCTTCAAGCTGGGCGCCGCGCCGTTCCACATGTGGCTGCCGGACGTCTACCAGGGTGCCCCGGCACCGATCGCGCTGTTCATCAGCTCGGCGCCGAAGCTGGCGGCCTTCGGCATGGCCTACCGCCTGCTGGAAATGGGCGTGGGGCCGCTGTCGACCGAGCTGCAGCTGCTCATTGCCGGCCTGGCCGCAGTCTCGCTGGTCATCGGCAACCTGATGGCCATCGCGCAGAGCAACCTCAAGCGAATGCTGGCGTTCTCCACCGTCTCGCACATCGGCTTCCTGCTGATGGGCATCGCCGGTGGCGGCGCGGAGGGCTATGCCGCCGCGCTGTTCTACGCACTGGCCTACGCCATCATGTCGACCGCTGCCTTCGGTGCGATCATCGCCCTGTCGCGCGCCGGTTTCGAAGCCGAGAACATCGAGGACTTCAAGGGGCTCAACGCCCGCAATCCGTGGATGGCCGGCCTGGTGCTGTGCATCATGGCGTCGCTGGCCGGCATCCCGCCGTTCCTGGGGTTCTGGACCAAGCTGGCGGTGCTGGGCGCGGCCGTCAACGGCGGCCTGCTGTGGCTGGCCATCCTTGGCGTGCTGTGCGCCGTGGTGGGCTGCTTCTACTACCTGCGCGTCATCAAGGTCATGTACTTCGATGAGCCGGTGGGCGAGGCCATGCCGCGCAGCAACGACCGCGTGCTGGGCCTGGTGCTGGGCGTGAACGCGCTGGCACTGCTGGCGCTGGGCCTTGCCTGGAACCCGATCATGGTCTGGTGCCAGCAGGCATTTGCGCATCTTGCATAAAAATTGACACAAAGCTGCGCGATTCGTGTAATATGCGCAGCCTGAGTTGTCACTGCAGCGGTTCAGCCAGAACATCGTTGCGGTAGCCGTCATCGAAAGAGCGCGGCAGCAGTTCAAACACTTCCGGTGCGGGGTGGAGCAGTCTGGCAGCTCGTCGGGCTCATAACCCGAAGGTCGCAGGTTCAAATCCTGCCCCCGCTACCAACGTCGGATCGGCGCCAACCGATTTGATGAATGAGGGAATGCTTGCATGTTTCGAAGCAATCGCTCATAATTCCGCTTCTGATGCGGGGTGGAGCAGTCTGGCAGCTCGTCGGGCTCATAACCCGAAGGTCGCAGGTTCAAATCCTGCCCCCGCTACCAAGTAAAGAGATCGCCTTCGAAGTCCTCCTTCGAAGGCGTTTTTCTTTGGGCTGGCCCGTTTCTGTAGAGTCGAGCCATTCCCGAACTGCCGGTTCGGAAAAGGGGCTGCCCCCAGGCCCGCACCTTGCACCAGCGCGGTGCAGCCGCTATCATCAGCGGCCTAGCAGTACCCCTGAAGGCGGCCTCCCAGCGGGAGTCCGGATCCGGAAGGAGGGCCGCGACCGGCAGGCAATGCAGGTTGCAACCGGAATCCAGTCACCGGAGTCTTTCCGGAAAAGGGGCCCAGCGGGCCCTTTGTCGTTTCCGGGGCGTCATGTTTTCACGCTGGCCAAGGCCGGCACCCAACCAAGAGATCAAGGCAGGCTGTGAGCGACAAGGCAACCGACATCGCGAATCTGCTCGCCCCGACCGTTGTGTCGCTGGGCCTGGAGCTGCTGGGCGTTGAGTATCTGCCGGCCCCCGGCGGTGCGACCCTGCGCCTTTACATCGACGTGCCACTGGCTGAACAGCCCGAGCGCATCATCAATGTCGACGACTGTGAGCGGGTCAGCCGCGAAGTGTCGGCGCAGCTGGACGTCGAAGACCCGATCAGCGGCAATTACACGCTGGAAGTGTCCTCGCCGGGCGTGGATCGCCCGTTGTTCAACCTGGAGCAGTTCGCTCGCCACCAGGGTGAATCGGCCAAGGTCACGCTGAAGCTGCCGCAGGACAACCGTCGTCGCCTGCAGGGGCGTATCGAGGCGACCGACGAGGCTGCGGGCACCATCACCTTCATCGTCGACAAGGCCGAAGTGGTGGTGTCGGCCGACAACATCGACAAGGCACGGATCATGCCCGACTGGGTGGCGCTGGGGCTGGCCCCGAGCAAGCCGACCGGTCCGGCACCGAAGCGTCCGAAGCCGAACACGAATTCTTCTTCCAACGAGCCGGCGGCAAAGAAGCCGCGCGCGGAGTGAGCCAATGAGCAAGGAACTGTTGCTGGTAGTCGACGCAGTCGCCAACGAGAAGGGCGTGCCGCGTGAAGTGATCTTCGATGCCATCGAGGCCGCTCTGGCCTCGGCAGCGAAGAAGCGCTATCCCGACGAGGAAGTGCTGACCCGCGTGGTCATCGACCACAAGGATGGCAGCTACGAAACCTTCCGCCGCTGGGAAGTGGTGGCCGATGATGTGGTCATGGAGTCGCCCGACCGCCAGATCCGCCTGATGGATGCCGTCGACGAAGCCGAAGGCGTCGAGGTCGGCGACTACATCGAAGAACAGATCGAGAACCCGGACTTCGGCCGCATTGCTGCCCAGGCCGCCAAGCAGGTCATCGTCCAGCGCGTGCGCGAAGCCGAGCGCCAGCAGGTCGTGGACGCGTGGAAGGATCGTGTCGGTGAGTTGATCACCGGCGTGGTCAAGCGCGCCGAGCGTGGCAACATCTATGTCGACCTCGGTGGCAACGCCGAAGGCTTCATTCCGAAGGACAAGGGCATCCCGCGCGACGTGCTGCGCGCCGGTGACCGCGTGCGCGGCTACCTGGCCGAGGTCCGTTCGGAACCGCGTGGTCCGCAGCTGTTCATCAGCCGCGCCGCCCCGGAATTCATGATCGAGCTGTTCAAGCTGGAAGTGCCGGAAGTCGGCCAGGGCCTGGTGGAAATCAAGGCCTGTGCGCGCGATCCGGGCGATCGCGCCAAGATCGCCGTGCTGGCCCACGACCAGCGCACCGATCCGATCGGTGCCTGCATCGGCATGCGCGGTTCGCGCGTGCAGGCCGTGTCCAACGAGCTCAACGGCGAGCGCGTGGACATCGTGCTGTGGAACGACAATCCGGCCAACTTCGTCATCAATGCGATGGCGCCGGCCGAAGTCCAGTCGATCATCGTCGATGAAGACAAGCACTCGATGGACCTGGCCGTTGCCGAAGACCGTCTCGCCCAGGCGATCGGCAAGGGCGGCCAGAACGTGCGCCTGGCCAGCCGCCTGACCGGCTGGCAGCTCAACGTGATGACCCAGGACCAGGTCACCGCCAAGTCGGAGGCCGAGCAGGCCGCCGCACGCCAGCTGTTCATGGACAAGCTGGAAGTGGACGAAGAGATCGCCGGCATCCTGGTCAGCGAAGGCTTCGGCACCGTCGAGGAAATCGCATATGTCCCGGTCGGCGAACTGCTGGCCGTGGAAGGTTTCGACGAAGACATCGTCGAAGAGCTGCGCGCTCGTGCCCGCGATGCGCTGCTCAATGAGGCCCTGGCAGTCGAGGAAGGCCTTGAAGACGGCCAGCCGGCGCAGGACCTGCTGTCCCTGAAGGGCATGGACGAAGCCACCGCGTATGCGCTGGCCGGCCACGGCGTGCGTACCAGCGAGGACCTGTCCGACCTGGCCGCCGACGAGGTCATGGACTTCGGCATTGAAGGGCTGGACCAGGAGCGCGCTGCGGCGCTGATCCTGGCCGCGCGTGCCGAGGAGATCGCCCGACTGGAACGCGGCGAATGAGCCGGCAATGAACAGGGCCCTGAGCCGCTCAGGGCGTAGAATCCGCGCCACCTCCAGATGCGGGGGGGCGCCCACAAGATCATAGGATCCGAATGTCGCAGCAAACCACCATCCGCAAGCTTGCCGAACTGGTCAACACGCCGGTCGAAAAACTGCTGGAACAGCTGGCCGGTGCCGGCATGAAGTTCAGCGGTCCCGACCAGGTCGTGACCAGTACCGAGAAGGTGAAGCTCCTGGGCTTCCTTCGTCGTTCGCACGGCAAGCCCGAGCAGGCCCCGGAAGAGACGGATCAGTCTGCAAAGAAGATCACGCTCAATCGCCGGAAACAGCAGGAAGTGACGGTCAGTTCCGGTCGCAGCAAGACGACCGTGAATGTCGAGGTGCGCCAGAAGCGTACCTACGTCAAGGATGGTGCTCGCGCCATGACGCCGGACGAAGAGCGCGCCGACATCCTGCGCAAGCTGGAAGAGTCGCGTGCGCGCAACCTCGCCGAACAGCAGGCGCTGGCCGAAAAGGATCGTCTGCGCGACGAAGCCATCGTCCGTGCCCGCGAGGAAGAGGCCGCCGCCAAGGAACGCGCCGAGGCCGAGAAGAAGGCCGCCGAGGAAGCTGCGGCTGCCGCCAAGGCGGCCGAGACGCTGGCTGCCAGCAAGCCCAAGCGTGCTCCGATCGACGAAACCGCGCCGCGCCCGCCGCGCGCCCCGGCGACAGCCCCGGCTGCGCCGCGCAGTGCGCCGCCGCCGCGCAACGACGACCGCAACAACCGCAGCGCGCCGCGCAACGAGCGTGGCCCGGGTGATCGTTTCGCCGGCCAGATGCACCTGTCCGCGGCCGATCGTGCGCGTCGTGGCAACAGCAACAACAGCAACACCCGTGGTCGTCCGGGCGGCCGCAACCAGGCCGGTGGCCGTCGCGACATGTCGCGTGGTGGCAACAACGCCGGCCCGCACGCGTTCGAACGTCCGACCGCACCGGTGGTGCGTGAAGTGGCGATCGGCGACACCATTACCGTGGCCGACCTGGCGCAGAAGCTTGCGCTGAAGGGTGGCGAGGTGGTGAAGGCGCTGTTCAAGATGGGCGTGATGGCCACCATCACCCAGTCCATCGACCATGACACCGCCGCGCTGGTGACCGAAGAACTCGGCCACAAGGCGATCCGTGCCAACGACAACGACGCCGAAGACGCGCTGCTGGCCTCGGCCGGTGAAAACCAGGGCGAAGCCACCCAGCGTCCGCCGGTGGTCACCATCATGGGCCACGTCGACCACGGCAAGACCTCGCTGCTGGATTACATCCGCCGCACCAAGGTTGCCACCGGCGAAGCCGGCGGCATCACCCAGCACATCGGTGCCTACCACGTGGATACGCCCAAGGGCGTGATCAGCTTCCTGGATACCCCGGGCCACGCGGCGTTCACCTCGATGCGTGCGCGCGGCGCCAAGCTGACCGACATCGTGGTGCTGGTCGTTGCTGCCGATGACGGCGTCATGCCGCAGACCAAGGAAGCGATCCAGCACGCCCGTTCGGCGGGTGTGCCGCTGATCGTGGCGATCAACAAGATCGACAAGTCCGACGCCGACCCGATGCGGGTCAAGAACGAACTGCTGTCCGAGCAGGTCGTGGCCGAGGACTTCGGTGGTGACACCCAGATGGTGGAGATCTCGGCCAAGACCGGCCTGGGCATCGACGACCTGCTGGACGCCATCTCGATCCAGGCCGAACTGCTGGAACTGAAGGCGGTCGACGAAGGCCGGGCCTCGGGCGTGGTGATCGAATCGTCGCTGGACAAGGGCCGTGGCCCGGTCGCCACCGTGCTGGTGCAGCAGGGTCGCCTGAAGAAGGGCGACTACCTGGTGTGCGGCATCCAGTACGGCCGTGTGCGTGCGCTGTTCGACGAAACCGGCAAGCAGCCGGAGTTCGCCGGCCCGTCCATCCCGGTGCAGGTCCTGGGCCTGTCCGGCGTGCCGGAAGCCGGTGACGACTTCGTGGTCGTCGAGGACGAGCGCCTGGCCAAGGACGTTGCCCAGCAGCGTGAGACCAAGCGCCGTGAATCGCGCCTGGTCGCCACTGCGGGCAGCCGCATGGAAGACATCATGGCGACCCTGGGCAAGGGCGAGGGCCAGCAGGTCCTCAACCTGGTCATCAAGGCCGACGTGCAGGGTTCGGTGCAGGCCCTGAGCCAGGCACTGGTCGCGCTGTCCAACGACGACATCCGCATCAACGTGATCCACTCCGGCGTGGGCGGCATCACCGAGTCGGACGCCAACTCGGCGGCCGCTTCGAAGGCCACCGTCATCGGCTTCAACGTGCGTGCGGATGCTTCGGCCCGTCGCATCATCGAATCCAACGGCGTGGACCTGCGTTACTTCTCGATCATCTATGACGTGATCGATCAGGTGAAGCAGGTGGCCTCCGGCCTGCTGGGCGTGGAGATCCGCGAAGAGATCATCGGTATCGCCGAGGTCCGCGACGTCTTCCGCAGCTCCAAGCTGGGCGCTGTTGCCGGCTCGATGGTCATCGAGGGCGTGGTCAAGCGCAACAAGCCGATCCGCGTGCTGCGCGACAGCGTGGTGATCTTCGAGGGCGAGCTGGAATCGCTGCGTCGCTTCAAGGAGAACGTCGAGGAAGTCCGCAACGGTACCGAATGCGGTATCGCGGTGAAGGCCTACAACGACGTCAAGCCGGGTGACCAGATCGAGTGCTTCGAGCGTATCGAAGTGCCGCGCACCCTGTAATGCTGCAAGGCGGCCCGACCAACGGTCGGGCCCTACCGTGATGTAGAACCCGACCAACGGTCGGGTACCATGGTAGGA